>QCGO01000017.1 GCA_003279855.1 Prochlorococcus sp. AG-388-E21 | reverse complement strand
GGTATGACCATAATTACAGGATGGGAACTCCATTAATTAATGATGATCAGTTTGATAAATTAGAGGCCAATTTATATCGAGTAAATCCAGAAGCAAATTATTTTGCTAAGAAATCAATATTGCCATTACCTTCATTGCCTAAAGATAGAATCGAAGAGTTTATAGAGGGATTATTACCTGATACTCGGCTAATAGTTGAGCCTAAAATTGATGGATGTGCCATTGCTTTGCAATATATTGATGGCGAATTAATAAAAGCAATTTCTAGAAAAGGAGAAGATCTAACAAATAAAATTAAAAAGATTCCTGATGTACCTTCCAAGATAAAAGTACAAGGTTTAATCCAGATTAGAGGAGAACTTTTTAACCCTTCAGAATATGAACGACCAAGTTATTCTCAACGACAGGCAGCGGCTTTTATTCGGGCTGCTGATAGCAAAAGTGATCATCTTAGCTTTTGTTCTTTCCAGATAATTAATGGAAGATTAAATCAACATGATTCGCTTCAATATTTAAAAAAATTAGGTTTCACAATTCCAGAATATAAGAGCTTAAATTTCACTTCTCAAGTTGAGATGTACAGAAAGCAATGGTCAGATAAAAAGCTATTTAATAATTATCCTACTGATGGAATAGTAGTAAAAATAAATTCTAGAAAATTACAATTAATTAGAGAAAAATCTCATAGCATATATCCACATCATCAGATGGCTATTAAGTATTGATATTTAATGTTGCGACTTCTTCCGTTACCGATTTTTATTTGCATTTATCTATTCTCTTGGTGGATGTGTAGAAAAAATATTGCTGCTAGTGATGAGCAACTAAAACCATGCATTGATTGGGCATATGTAAAAAATTTACCGCTTCCAAAAAAACCATCTTTTGTCGAGTTTTATATTGTTTATGTTTCATCTTTTTTTAGATTTCCCTTTGGGATAATTATTCAACAACTACCTTTCGCAAAAAAGGTAAGATACTACGAAAGAGAAATGAAATTAATATTTGATAAATGGAATTTAGAAAAAATTAAAAAAATAATTAACTAATTAAATTAAACGCTTACTACTTGCACCGCAAAAATAAGTAATTGACAGTCGATCTAAAATAGAGGAATAAAACCATCTTTTTTGATGAAAAAATTTTTATTTTTAGGATTAACATTATCTCTTCTATCATCATGCAGTAATAATGAAGATTTTATAACTACTAAGCAAGATTCTCTTTTTTCTTTAACTTCAGAAAATGCTTTAAAAATTTGCGGAGGAAAGTCCCGCATCCTCGAAAATAAAAATGAAGAAATTATTAAAGTTGAGATAAAGGATTCAGATAATGAGAGTGATAAAACTGTTGAGTTTACAGCTGTAGAAACTGATAAGAAAGGAGGAAAGTATAGAATAATTAGTTGCCTACCAAAGAAGGAACCTCAAGATGCAATTATTAAAACGATTAAAACTAATTATCAACTTAATCCTTAATGAAACGCTTACTACTTGCACCTTTAAAAGTTAGTAATTGACATTCGATTTACAATAATGGGGAATTAGTTTTTTTGTTATTGCATAATTTCTAACAACTGGTAATTTTAGTTGGCTTTAATAAGTTCAAATGCAAGATCAAAGAATTGAAAAGATAGCAGCAGTCGCAGTAAACATAACTAAGGTTCTGGCAATAATTTATTTTGGCTTAGTAGAAGTATTTAAAATAGGCAAATTAACTAGAAAGATATTAGTTACTGAATCTAATAATTCTCAAATATGGGCTTCAAAAACTTATTCAATTTTAAAAATACGACAAGCTAGACAAAAACTAGCAGCATAAAAAATTAGTTATTTTTAAGCCGCATCATATTCATCCCTATCTTCAAGCTCTCTCATAAATCTTTTATCTAATAAGTAGTTTTCTATAAGCTCTGATGCCATCAGTATCTCAACTGCAGGTTCTTGTACATCGTTGTCTAATAAGTAATTGTCTATAAGCTCTAGATTGTTATTTTCCTTAGGAAATTTTCTTTTCTCGCTGTCTAATAGCTCTCTTATGTAGCTATATACAAGCTCTTGATCGTATCCACTTTCTCTAATTTCTTTCAACATTTCGTCTGGAATTTCCATAATCGTCAATCCCAAATTAAAGCCTATATACGCATACTTACGAAAAAATAAGGAAAAAGCAAGAAAATTACCGTTAAGCAGAATTGAAGTTGTCCACTATCTGTCCACTTTAGGCGTGGACAAATATTTCCAATAAAAAAGCGAGTCTGGATAACTCGCTAGTATGAGTTGGTTTTGATTGAGTCGGGGCGACAGGATTCGAACCTGCGACCTAGTGCTCCCAAAGCACCCGGCCT
>QCGO01000016.1 GCA_003279855.1 Prochlorococcus sp. AG-388-E21 | reverse complement strand
TGATAATCGAAGTATTCCCATTCTTGCCAGTCCCCCATGATTAATTAGTACAAGTGTACTAATATTTATACCATTAGTAAAGGCTAGAGGTCAATAAACTTATTTGCTTGTTAGTAAGATTGCTCTCGCTTTCTTCCATCTGTTCTCCAATGACTCTTTGCTTACTTCTATCTGATTTTTCCATTTAATTTTCTTTTTCCCAAACCCTAGCAAGTTCTCTTAATAATGTTTTTACTTCCATATCTGAAGCTCCAGAGTCTTCTTGGAATTTATGACAAATTTCTTTAATTTCCTCATAAGCCTGCTCCATTAATATCGTTTGTTGGTCTGGATTTGCCATTAAAAAAGAGGGTTTTATCCCTTCAGTTTAGATCGACTGTCAATCAAAGATGATTTAGATAGAAGGGGCTAAAAACTAGCCCCTCTTGGTGATACTCTTTCAAAGAAACACCAATAAGACTGATTTATTAGTAAATTCTGATTTGGATAAGCAGAGCTTATAGGGGGTATGAGAGTAAGTAATTATACTCACACTATATATTACTTGTTATTAGATTGATTTCAAGATTGCATAAAAAAGCGTCTTAAATAAATCACAAACGCTCAAATGAAAGAAACAAAAACAGTTGAAAAGGAAAAGGTTGTAGCTGAAAAGCTCAATGGTAGATTTGCAATGATGGGCTTTATTGCTCTTGTTGGTGCTTATCTAACAACAGGTCAAATTATTCCAGGTTTTGTATAAAATGGATTTCAATTCTAAAAGTCAGGGATACGTTCCTCTTAAAGCAGTTCCTTACATCTTCTTTTGTGCAGTAATTCTAAGTATCACTACAACGACAAATATATTCGTTTAAATTTTCTAAGATCTCCATGAAAATCAGCTAGTAGTTATACAAGCTGGCTTTTTTAATGAAGTTAATTATCTTTATTAGTTTTTTATATCAGATTAGAGTCTTGACTTTTCGTTTCGAAGGATTAAATCTGACTCTTTTAATTTGATCATTTTCCCAAATCCAATAAACAGGCGCACTTCTTCTTGCTTTAATTAAACTTACTTTATCTAATTTTTGAGGGGTAAATTCTTTAGAAGGATCAAAAAATTTATCTCTTCTGGGTTGATTTAAAACAATACTGCCGTCTTTTCCAGAAATTGATCTGTGATAAGTTCCAATAGGAATTTCTAATGCCCCCATTGTTCTATTTAAATAAATTACATGATGTGGCTCGTCCCATGATGGATTTATTAAAATAAATTTTCTTTCGCCAGTAATAACTAAATTGTGATCAATTTGATGTTCGTGAACATAATATTGTTCATCTTTAAAATCATCAGGAGGAGATATAGCTTCTTTAGAGTGAATTACCACATCGCAACCATTAGATGTCTCCAAGCCTGCATCAAAGAATGTAACTTTTGGAGTTTCTCTAAAAATAGTTGTTGAGTAGAATTTTAATTCCATAATTTAACCTCTATTGTGAATAAATTTATGAATATTATTAGAATCTGTGAGCAATAAAAAAATTAATAATAGATAGTCAATCGCAACAAACTAAACAATCTTCTTGAGTTGGATAATTAATACATTCTTTTTTTAAAGTTTCTTCTAAAAGTTCCATTTTCTTGACATAATCAAGATCTCTTAATTGTTTGTGTGGAACGGTGAATTGAGTTTGTAGTTTCATTTTTCCTCCTATTTAATACTGCTGTTTAAATCCATACCAATTTTGAGAAAACCTTAATTCTAGATTAAGAAATTAAAATTATTCAAAATAGAATTTCTATATCTAAATTAGTCATTTGTTTGTTCACCTTTTTAGCTGTCTATGCTTTAGTACGGCTAACTCTATAAAATCAAGCGTAGGAATACTTAAAGAGATTAACTATTAATCTAAATAAACTTTGCAATGGCTATTTGTGGGAGACTTTGCGCATTCATTACCCCAATAAGCTTCTAATTCTTTTGCCTTTATATCGTAGGAAAGATCTTTTGTATCCACATTAATTTCTTGGATAGTGAATTTGTCGTTTAGTGCCATAAGAATTACCTCTTGACTACAATTACGTTCTAATACATTTGGATAGTAAATCTCAAGCTTAATGTGTGCGGTTAGAGGAACAAAATTGTACGGATTAAGGATCAAAAAAGACTCAAAATCAAAATAAGGATGATCAAACAATTTTTTAATATTGCTTGGCTTACAAGTTTTTTACGACCTTTACTTTATTTCATTGCAGAAGTAAATTATTTTATTTGAAGCTTAGGTTCATAAACAGCTCCATTACACACTGCTACAGCAAGACTTTCTTTTGCTTCTTTGTCCCACCCTTTTAAATCTTTTTCTTTTTCATTAATCCAACGTACTGTTTTATCAAGACATCGATTCCAGTAAGAAGCTTTTCTTGAAACAGGAATTAAAGTAACAGCTATCAGAACTATCGCTGCTGTAGATGTAATTACGCAGTATTTAATAATATTAGGACTTTTTTGAGGGGACATTATATGAATTGGTTAACCTTCCTAATATAGTTCAGCAATCAATCATATATCTTATCCTGGTCTAAAATTTCTCTTTTATATTTCTCACTAAGTTCATCA
>QCGO01000015.1 GCA_003279855.1 Prochlorococcus sp. AG-388-E21 | reverse complement strand
TATTTAGGAATAGGAGCATAAAACTTAAAATTATTAGGATTATTGGTAATTGAAAAGATGGAGAGATGGTTACTGGCTCAGTTAGTTTTGATTTAGTATTAAACATTGATTTATCCAAATAATATTTGTGTTAGAACTACATCCATTAAAGATACAGTAACAAGAGTCATTACCACAGCACCTGTTGTACTTGTTCCTACTTCTTTTGGACCTCCTTTAGTAGTAAGGCCATATCCACAGGCAATAATTGATATTAGTAATCCGAAAACTACGGATTTAATTATCATGGATGATAAGTCTGAACTAGTTAAGCTTACATTACCAGAACGAACAGAGGTCCAAAAAACAATGGGAGGAACGTTATAAAAAATTGTGCTCCAGATTTGCCCACTCCATAAAGCAACTGATAAAAATAAAAGACATTGTATTGGTGACATAATTATCATGGAAAGTAATCTTGGAACTACTAAATATTGAATTGGTTCAGTTCTTAACATTGTTATAGCTTCTATTTGTTCTGTAACTTTCATCGTTCCAAGTTGAGCTGCATATGCAGTAGCGACTTTGCCAGTCATTAAAGTAGCAGTTAGAAGAGGAGCCATTTCTCTTGCCATTCCTACAGCTAGTAAGCCGCCTATTTCACTTGAAACTCCCATGCTTGTTAGTTGGGAAGCTACTTGAATATTAAAAACTGTACCTGCCGCAATGCCTGTAATTAAAACAATTAGTAAACTTCCAGGACCTGATTCCATAAGCTGTTCAAAAAGATCGTTTTTTGAAATTTTACCTCTAAAGATATAGTTAATTGCTTGTCCTCCAATTATGAGGCTGTTTACTAGTCTTTTAAAAAACTTAGGATAATACATGTTTTTATATTAATTGATTAATAATTTTTGATCCCACTTTCGCATTATAAATAGTCCAACTATTACTAACAAAGAAGGTATAAAACCAATACATAACCTAATGGTTAATTGAGCTAAAGATGATTGTTCAATAATATTTAAACTAGAATTGTCCACATAACATGATTGATAACCAGATATATAGAGTAATAAACCTAATACTTGAACACTTAGTCCAATGCCAATTTTCTGAATAAGAACCATCCAAGCAGTATAAAGGCCTGCTGGTTTTTCTGGATCTTCATCTATTGCATCAGGAAGTAGTGACCAAGGTATTAAGTACGCGGTTGAAGCTCCTATTCCAATTAAACAGATTATGACAATCAAAATTATAAATAGGATAAGGTTGTCGAAATTAAGGAAAAAGCCATCTTCTAGAGAAGAAACTTTTGATAAAGAAGGTAAAAATAATGCTGCTGTACAAGAAAAAATCCAAATAATTGCACCATAGTTTAAAGCTGAAATTCTGTTCAACTTATTTGAAACTCTTGCCCATATTTGTAATCCTATTAGTGCACTTATTTGGAATGGTATTGGAACCCAGTTAGCAATTTCTGAAGGCACATTAAGAACATCCTCTACATAAATTAACGCGACTGTTTGCATTAACTGCAAGGCACACCAAAGTAAAATATAAAGAGAAATTACTTTAAGAAATTTTTTGTTATTAAATATTCTTTTGAATTGAAGTTTTATTGGTTCCGCTTTTCCAGATGGGCGTCTAGCTTTTTTTGCATATGGGGCTAGTCCCCAGCAAGATAATAAGGTTGTTATTACTGCTATAAAACCGCTAATTTTGCCCATCACAAAATATTCGTTATTAGCTAATCCTTCTGAATTTAAAACCACTCCAGCTATTATCAAACCAGTTAAACCAGCTATTATTGAGCCTGTAAATCTTGCGGCATTTAACCTAGTTCTTATTGAAGTTTTTTCTGAGATTTCTGTAGATAGAGCTGCGAAAGGAAGATTAATACTTGTATAAGCAGTCATTACTATTATTGAAATCAAAGTGTAGTATATCGTTCTGTTTATTACAGGACCTGTGGGGATCCACCAAATTGCTGCCAAAGAAAGACCAAGAGGCACTGCAGCAATTGTCATCCAAGGGATCCTTGGCCCCCATCTAGATTTTGTCCTATCACTTAACCATCCTATTAATGGATCGTTTATTGCATCCCATATTTTTATCAACATTAGTAATGAACCTGCAATTAAAACCGGTAAACCTGCTGAACAAATAAAGAATCTAAAAAGGAAGAAGCCAAATTGCGTGGCGGCTAGCCCTGTGCCTGCATCTCCAAGTCCATAAGAGAGCATTAATCTTGTTCTTGATCCAGTTATATTTTTTGAGTGTGAATTTTCCAATCTTTTTAATTTGTTGATTGTTTGATAATGTATTATTGCAAAGGTAATTCTATTACTTATTGCGGGCGTGGTTTAGTGGTAAAACCTCAGCCTTCCAAGCTGAAGATGCGGGTTCGATTCCCGCCGCCCGCTTTTAGATTATATTATTTTTTGTTCCAAATACTTCTTCTGAAATAATTAACACAGAGCTTCTATTATCTACTTTAATAAAAGTATCGGTGATAGGGATAGGTTTTGTAGTTCCAGATTTATTAGTATCAATAATTTTGAGCCATTTACTACTAGATTTTGGTAAATAAAAATCAATGCTTTTTGAATATGCATTTAAGCCAGCCCAAATTAAAGGATTATTTTCACCTTTATTGATGCTTAACGCAACTGTATGTGACCAACTACTCCAATCTGGACTTTCTAACTTTGGACCATGCCAATAATATTTGGTTAAATTGTCAATTTCTTTTTTATTCGTTGAAGAAATAGGATTAAAAAAATTAATAAATTTTTTTCTTATTTTTATTAAATACTTTAGATAAGTTAATAGTTCTAAATCTTGTTGATTTTCATCCCAATTCATCCAACCCAAAGAATTGTTTTGGCACCAAGAATTATTATTACCGCCTTGTGATCTTCCGATTTCATCACCCATTAGCAACATAGGGACTCCTTTTGAAATGAATAAACTCAAAAGTAAATTTTTTTGTTGCCGCTTTCTTAATTTTTTAATTAATAAGTCTGATGTAGGTCCTTCCACTCCATGATTCCATGAATTGTTGTGGTTATCTCCATCTCTATTTTGCTCTTTATTTGCGAAATTATGTTTTTTGTTAAAGGTAACTAAATCTTTTAGTGTAAATCCATCGTGAGAAGTTATGAAATTTATAGACTTTGGTAAGAAATTATTTTCTTTGTAATGTGATGGACTACCTTTGATTTTGTCACTCATGTTCCAAGCCGTATCTTTATCCCCTTTCCAAAATCTTCTTAAGTCATCTCTGAAATGACCATTCCATGTAAACATTTTCTTAGATGGGAAATCGTTTAATTTATACAATCCTCCACAATCCCAAGGCTCACTAATAAATTTGATATCGGCAAGTTCAGGATCACATTCAATATCTTCAAAAATTGGTGGATTATCAAGAGGGATGAGATCTTCACCTCTAGACAAGGCAATACCTAAATCAAATCTAAAACCATCAACGCCTAATTCATTTACCCAGCATTTTAATGACTCTAATATTAATTTTCTAACTAATCCTCTATTTGCTGCTATTGTATTTCCACATCCGGAGACATCCTGATAATTTTTATCTTTGTCGATGAAATAGTAAAGATTGTCATCTATTCCTTTCCAAGATATCGCAGGCCCTTGATAATCTCCTTCAGAGGTATGGTTAAAAACCACATCTAAAATAACTTCAATGTTTACTTTATGGCATTCTTCCACAAATTTTCTAAATTCCTCTCTATTTTCTTTGGCGGAATTATTAGAAAGATATTGAAAATGTGGAGTAAACCAGTTAATAGGACTATAACCCCAGAAATTTTCTAATCCATTAGGAGCATCATTTGGGTCAAAACAAAATACCGGAAGTAATTCAATACTAGTTATGCCAAGTTTTTTTAGATATGGAATTTTTTTTAAAAATTTTTTAAAGCAACTTTCTTCTTCATTAGAGGATTGAGTAAATGCTTTGATATGCAACTCATAAATAATAGTTTCTTTCCATGAGTGTCTAGGTCTAGGGAAATCTTTAAAATTAAAAGATTTTCTATCACAAACAACACTTTTAAGACAACAATCTATGTTATCTATATTGTTGAGTGCATTTTTTCTTTTGTATTTACTCCATCCAGTAATGCCTCTTGAACAAGGATCTATGAGAACAGTATTAGAATAATTTTTAGTTAGTCCATTATCATTCTGTTTTACTCTAAAGGCATAGATTGAACCCTCTTTGAGATTATTTATTTCAGCATGCCAATAAGACCCAGTCTTATGCCTATGATCTAACTTAAAGATTGTTTTAGGAGCAACTGAATCTTCTTTCTCGAATAATAAAATTTCTATATATTCTGCATTTGTAGCGATTAGAGAGAAATTGACACCTTCTGAAGTTAT
>QCGO01000014.1 GCA_003279855.1 Prochlorococcus sp. AG-388-E21 | reverse complement strand
AGATTTTCGAATAAATAAATGACTCTCAGTTCAAGTAAAGCTGTTATTGCCAGCAATAACTCAATATCAGAAACGTAATCGCAAATTCTTAATTCCAGACGATCTAAAACATGAGGCCTTTGAGGTCCATTTGGGCGAATAGAAGACCAAAAATGTCTAATATTGTACATATTTCTATTCTTAATATTTTCTTCAATCCATTTTATATAGCATTCATGGTTGTTAAAAAAAGGAACCTTACCTGGTGTTTTAGGGAATTGAATCCATCTCTGTGAATGATTATTAGTAAGTTTATTATTTAAAAAAGGAGAGCTTGCACTTATTGATAAATACAAAGAAGCCTCACACCTTACAAGTCGAATAGCAGCAAAAAGTTTATCTAAGTTATCAATACCTAAATTTATGTGAACACTTGAAGTAGCGATTGATATACCATAGTTATCTTGAATAAATTGATGATAAACATTATTTTTATCAGACCGTTGAAACTGATTATTATGTTTAAAACATAATGTAGATGAAGGGATTATTGTTAAATCTCTTTTGTTTAACCATTTCCTTAAATTTATTCTAGGTTCTAATAAGTTCTTATAACTGACTTTATAGTCTTTTTCTGGATTCGTAATATACTCAACATTTCTATTATCCGGCTCTTTGACAAAATTCGAAAACGTTTTTTCTATATCATCGGAAACTCCAACATGATTATTTTGAGAACCTGTAAAGAGTTCTACTTCAAAGCCTTTATATAAATTATCATTATTCATTTAACTATCCAAACAAGCCAATGCCATTAATATGCCTTTGGCTTTATTAATAGTCTCTTGATATTCATTCGCAGGAGAGGAATCTGCAACTATCCCAGCACCGGCCTGAACAGAAACTATATAATCACCATCATTTGAAGGCTGAACTATCATTGTTCGAATTGTTATCGCAGTATTTAGTGCACCATTTATATCTATAGATCCATAAACTCCAGCATACGGCCCTCTAGCATCTTTCTCAAAGTTCTTAATTAATTGCATAGCTCTAATTTTTGGAGCCCCAGTTACTGTACCAGCAGGAAAACATGCTTTAAGTAAATCCCATACTCCAGTATTACTTTTTAAGATACCTTCAACTTCACTAACTATGTGCATAACGTGCGAATATTTTTCAATTATCATCAAATCTTTTACCTCTACTGTACCTGTTTCACATACTCTTCCTAAATCATTTCTCCCCAGATCAATAAGCATTACATGTTCTGATATCTCTTTAGGATCTTTTAATAAATCTTTCTCAAATTTTAAATCTTGTTCAGCATCTTTACCTCTTGGCCTTGTGCCAGCTATCGGTCTTAAGCTTGCAACAATTTGATTAGTTTTATTCTTCTCTGCTTTGACCATTACTTCTGGACTAGAACCTATTAAGTACCATGATCCAAAATCAAAGAAAGCCATATAAGGTGAAGGATTAACAATCCTTAAACTCCTATATAAATTAAAGGGATCACTTTTAACTTTCGATTGAAATTTTTGGCTAATAACAATTTGAAAAATATCTCCTTTTCTTATATATTCTTTTGCAGAAACAACAGCTTCTTCAAACTCTTTTCTTTTCCAATTACTTGAAATTGCAATATTCAAATCTTTTTTTTCATCCCAGTTAAAAGCATGTCTTTCATTAATTGGAGCACTCATTAAATCTCTGATTCTATTAATTCTTAAAATCGAATCTTGATAAATTTCTTCAACATGAGTTTCTGATGCATAAGAAGTGTCAGCATATACAACTACAGTGATACATCTTTTCATTTGATCAAATATTACTAGTTGATCAAAAAACATCCAAGATCCATAGGGAATATCATTATCTTCTAGAGAATTGATAGGCACCCTAGGCTCTATACGATTGATTAATTCATAACCCCAAGAACCATATAATTGACCAACATACGGTAAATTATCGATATTATATGACTTATATTCTTCGGTCCAAGTTCTTAATAAATCAAAAGGATCGCCTTTATATTTTTCACTTTTTCCATTACTCCAAGTCTTAATAGTTTCTTCTCCAAGACAAACTGCTTCCCAAAGAGGATTAGTAGCAACAATACTCCATCTGCCTAAATTTTCCCCACCTTCGACGGATTCGAAAAAGACACCATGTGAATCTTTATTTGATAATTTAAGCCATGTTGATAATGGTGTTTCTAAATCAGCAGGCCAAGTTTTGAGAATAGGTATAAAATTTTTACCTTCTTTATAAGCCTTTAAAAAACTATCTTTTTGAGAACTGATCATACTAGTTAATTCAGTCCAAATTATAATTATATTTGTTTCTTATATCAACTTTTGATAATTTATTCAAAAGTTTCTTTAGTAGTAAATTTTAAACCTGCAGGATTCGGATTCTCTCCTATTCTTCTTGGATTATGACCAACTTTCTCTCTACCTTCATTAACTTTCTCGGAGAATACTCCATCCTTAGGATGTAAGAATTCAATATCTCCGCCAGGGAAAATTCTATAAATTTTAAAATTTTCAATCCTAGGTTTAAAACCCCTTAATTGTGTCCCAAGAGCAAGACATTGTTCTTTTCTCGCAAAGTACATTAAATTATCTCCCTCATGCATAACAGCGGCTCCACCAGTTGGCAATTCAAATGCTTGTTCCTTGGAGCTATTCCATGAAATCGCATATTTTTCTTCAGTTTCTGCAGAGTTTAATAAACCCCCAGTACTGCCTATATGCTTTGGAAATTGACCAACTAAAGTTTCAGTCATCCTAATTTTGAAGTTATTTCTTATAAGAAACTAGCATTCATGTTTTACAAATTTCTTAATTATTTAAAAAGTTTCTACATTATTTAATAAATGTACAAAAGAAATATTCATTTAAATATTATCAATATCTGCAATTGGGAAAAATACTGTCAAGCCAGTATCCCTTCTTTGTGTAACGTGCCCTCCTAAACTCGCTAACAATTTTTGAGTTGCAACTTGACTTAGTTGTAAACTTCCTGTTTGAGGATTCCAATTAAGTACTGGACCAATATCAGAACCATTTTCTGTATAAGAAATTTCGTTTTTATCAGTATCAAATTTTTTTACTTTTAATTGAAGTTTTAATTTTTGTCCCGCGGGCCGTAACTCTAAGATTAAACTACTACCTTCTCTTAATCCTCTAGTATTTTTATCGATTAGCCCTCTTAACATTAAATCTAGTTTTTCAGAATCACTCAAAATTTCGGGAAGTTGTTTAGGTATATCAATTTCTATCGAAATTCCACGTCGCTTTAACTGTTTAATCCAAACAGGTGATAATTTAAACAAAATTTCCCCTAAATTTATTCTTGCCAACTGATTCGGGGGGTACATATCGTTACCTACAAGTTCCGCAGCATTAAAAATTAGACCAAATCTATCTATTTGCTCATTACACTCATTATCAATTTGAATTAAACGGTTTCTCATTGATTCGTCCATATTATATTTCCTAAGGGTAGAGCTTATTAAAGTCCTTATAGTTGCTAAAGGAGTTCTGACTTCATGAGAAATTGCTTGTAATAACTTTGCCTCCGTTAATTGATCATTCTTATCATCATTTTTAACTGCATTCTGAACACTTAATTTAGGGATTAAATTTGCCAACTTAGTTGATAAACTAGGCCAAAAACTGTTTTCAAATTCATTATTGATATTAAGATCTCCTAAATTTTTAATTGCATTACGAAAATTAATTGCCTCTTCATAATTTTCTTGATTCAATTTTGCATCAATCAATTCAATTGCAGTTTTTAGGCTATTTTCATCGCATCTCATAAGTAAAGTTCTCTTATCTTTTTCTCCTGCGATTGTTAAAAGACATTGAAAATTAGTAGTAATAATTATTAAAAAAGGTTCATAACCATCTTTAGTATTTAAATTTAAGACTTTGTAATTCCTAACAAAATTACTATCTTCTTTAATTTTTATGGAATGATCTACTGGTAGGAAACCAGCATTATCTATCTGAAAATATGGAAAACCTTCTGGAGACCATAACCAACCTTTCATTTTTGTTAGACATTTCTTTTCTGTGAGAGCAGGCAAAGGAGAAGCTACCCAAAATCCTCCTTCTAGAGAGGAATGGGAAAGGAACTCTTTTTGAATAACTTCTAAAGAGGCCCACCACATCCGCCTAGAAGTTTCATCATCAACATATGAAGTGTTTAATCCTTGTAGAAGTAAATCTTGAATTTTTTTTATAGTTATCAAAGAGTTCATTAATTTTTTAATGATCTAGAGCGATTTAAAGTAGATAATGCCAGACCAATGCAAATAAAATTAATCAATAAAGAAGTCCTCCCATAACTCATAAAAGGTAGCGGGATTCCAGTTACGGGACCTAATCCAATAGTCATGAATAGGTTAATAATGATCTGAAATAAGAATGTTGAAGCTATTCCAATAATTATTAATGACTCAAAATGAGTTCTGGCATTTTTTGATACCATTACAAGACGACTAATTAACACAAAAAATAAAAAAAGAACCAGAATACATCCTAAAAAACCTAATTCCTCCCCTAGCGCACTAAATATGAAATCTGTATGTTGTTCAGGTATAAATTGTAAATTTGTCAGTTTACCATTTAATAAACCAGTACCAAAAAGGCCTCCAGAACCTATTGCTATTTTACTTTGCAATAGATGATATCCTCCACCTAATGGATCCCTACTCGGATCTAGAAACAAAATTAATCTATCCTTTTGATAATCTTTTAAGCCAAATTCCCAAATAAAAGGTGTAAACTTTATAACTAATGAATGAAGAGCTAATGTAAAAATCGAGAAGATAATTTTTTTTTGCGAGGACCTATAAGTTAAATACACCACAAAAGGAAGCCAAAAAATAAGCAAGTTTGGAGAAACTAGATAAAATATTGATGTAAAAATAAAGCAGCCTAAAATAAATAACCATTCTATCGGCATTTGGGACCAATAAAGCATGACAAAAGTCAATACAATTAAAACAAGAGAAGTTCCTAAATCAGGTTGAAAAAATATTAATAACCAAGGAATAATGACAATTAAAAAAGGTAATAATAGATCTTTTATCGAAGAAATAGATTTTCTTTCTAGCACTAAAGCAAGAGTTAATATAGTACTCAATTTCGCGACTTCAGAAGGTTGAAAAGAAAAAATCCCTAAACTTAACCATCTTTGAGCACCATAAATTGAAATTCCAAAAAAATAGATGAAAAGTAATGAAAGTAAAGAACAAAAATAAAAAAGAGTCAAATATTTTTTAAGTCTTTCTATTGGTATATATGAAATAAAAATAGCTAAAAAATAACCTAATAAGCCTGTGAAAAGATGATTTAAAAAATCTGATTGTAAAAATTCTCTTTGTATACTTTTTATTAAAATACTTGAAACAAAAACTAACGCTAGAGGGATAACAAGTAAAGGTGAAAAAACAATTTTTCGATTAATTTTATATTTTTTTTCAAAAAATCTCTTTTTCTTTTTTAGAGAAATTTCCTTAAGCATTAATACTAATTAATAAATTGTTTTTTAATCAATTGAGCTAACTCCTTAAATCTAATTGAACTTTCTTTATTTGGTTCACTTATTGAAATTGGAACACCCTTATTACTATCATTGACAAGTGTTATTTCGATAGGAATTTGAGCAAGTAATGGTAAATTATTTTCACCAGCTAAGATTTTCCCACCACCTTTACCAAAAATTTCATATTTTTTATTAGGCATATCTGGTGGAATAAACACAGACATATTTTCTACAACACCCAATAATGGAACACCCAGTTGCTTAAACATTGCTAACCCTCTTCTTGCATCTTGCAAAGATACCTTTTGAGGAGTGGTTACAACAATTGCACCAGAAATAGGAACGGACTGAGACAAAGATATTTGAGCATCACCTGTACCTGGAGGTAAATCAATAACTAAGAAGTCAAGATTATTCCATTCAACTTGATAAAGAAATTGCTTTATTATGCTATTTAACATTGGTCCTCTCCATATAACTGGTTGTCCCTCTTCTATCAAAAACCCCATGGAGACTAATGAGATACCATATTTATTTATTGGAATTAATCTTTGATCATTACCGCTACCATCAGTAACTTTTGGATTTTCTTCGGTAACTCCCAACATTGAAGGAGTATTAGGCCCATAAATATCAGCATCTAATAAACCAGTTTTTAAACCTAATTTAGCTAACGAACATGCGATATTAACCGCAATTGTACTTTTACCGACGCCTCCCTTACCACTACTTATAGCGATAATATGTTGTATACCTTTAATGTTCTTCAACTCAGGTACATTATTTTCGCTTGTAGAATTAGTTTGAGATACGTTATTATCAATTTCTATTTGTACATCATTAACATCTTCAAATTTAAGAAGTATATTTTTAACCTCTTTTACTATTCGCTCTCTCTGAGAATTTGCAAATGAAGGTAAGGATAGTGTGATTATTATTCTGGGTAAATTGACTCTAACATTCTTAATCCAGGCAAGTTCAATAAGATTTTTCTTTGATCCAGAATCTAGAATCTTTGATAATGAATAATTCGCATCTTCGACTGTAGTCATCAAAATTTTTAAATGTTTTTATAGGTTATTCGACTCTTTAAAAGATTAAGAACTATGTCGAACTATCGAATAATAAGAAATTAACACCCCTTAAACGAAATTATAAAGGGAAACTACTAATTAACCAAAATTTTTATTCTTCAAATATTAAGTTAAATAAATGTCTAAAGAACCACCTAAGAATTCAAGAGAGAAAACGAAGAATCTCTTACTCAAGTTACAAGATAATATTTGCAAAGGCCTTGAAAATATTGATGGAAAAGCTAAATTTACTGAAGAATCTTGGCTCAGAGAAGAAGGTGGAGGGGGAAGGTCAAGAGTTTTAAAAAACGGCTCAATTTTTGAGCAAGCTGGAGTGAATTTCTCAGAAGTACATGGGAAAGAACTACCTCAATCGATAATCTCACAAAGACCAGAAGCTAAAGGCCATGAATGGTTTGCTACGGGCACTTCGATGGTCTTACACCCTAAAAATCCATTTATACCTACAGTACACCTTAATTATCGTTATTTTGAAGCAGGACCAGTTTGGTGGTTTGGTGGAGGTGCCGACCTAACGCCATATTATCCATATTTAACTGACGTAAGAAATTTTCATAAAGAACATCGTAATGCCTGTGAAAAAGTGAATAAAAATCTCCACAAGGTATTTAAGCCATGGTGTGATGAATATTTCTTTTTAAAACATAGAAATGAATCTAGAGGTATTGGAGGCATATTTTATGATTATCAAGATGGTTCTGGCAGAATTTATAAAGGTGACAATACAGAAAGTAAGGCCTATAAAGAATCTATTAATATTGGTGAATTAAACTTAAATTGGAATAATTTATTTTCATTAGCAGAAAATTGCGGTGGAGCATTCCTAGATTCGTATCAACCAATAATTGAAAAAAGAGTTAACCAAAACTACACAAAAGAGGAGAGAGAATTTCAACTATATAGACGAGGAAGATACGTTGAATTCAATTTAGTTTGGGACAGAGGAACAATTTTTGGGTTACAAACAAATGGTAGAACTGAATCTATATTAATGTCGTTACCACCATTGGCTAGATGGGAATATGGGTATAAAGCCAAAAAAGGCTCAAGAGAAGACTATCTCACAAAAATTTTCACAAAACCTCAGGATTGGCAAAATGATAAAAATTTAGAAAGATTTTGTATGGAAAATAATATTTTTGATTAAATTGCCTGAAACTTATTTAGAAAATTTTACTAAATTGGTGTTTTAAACAAGGAACCATCACTTTTAAAATCGAGCCTATCGCTTAATTCATTTTCTAAAGAAATTAATTCATCTCTATGAGCTCTTAATCTAATTAACGTCATTTCTTCATTATCTTCATTACTTATCAATCTCAATTCAAATTTTTCTTCCCTAGCTGACTTCTTAAAATAAATCATTCCTGATAAAGGACCTCCAATTAGACCTAAAAGAATAGGCCACCATCCCAAAGTTGGATAAATTTGAATAATAACCAATCCTAAAGCACAGGATCCAAACCCACCAAGCAATCCTAAAAAAATTGCTAACAATTTGCTAGATACAACTTGGCCTTTAAATATTAAAATTCTTTGATCAAAATCTCCACCTGTCTGGTTCCAACCTCTTAAATCAAGCCATTCGTACATAACTTTTAAAACTTCTATAGGTTTTTGAGAAGAAGTTATTTCAACTATCGTTGTTCTATCTTTACTTGAAGCTCTAAGGAAAAAAAATAAACCTATTGCAAGAAGAATTGTAAGTAATAATGTTGAATTAAGAGAATAAGTCATTTATATGTATCTAATATTATTAACTATTTTGTCTAATTAGAAATTTATCATAATATAGATTTAAATTTTTTATGATTAAAAATTTAACTTAAATTCTTGGAAAAACTTTAATCACAAACTTAGAAAATAATGTAAAGTAAAAATTGAAATAAATTATCGTTAATACTTATGAATAAGGGTGAAAAAAATAAAAAAATTACTTTTTCCCATAATGATATTAATACTGATTTATATAATCTTTATAAGGACTCATCTTATTTAGCTGTAGATACTGAGGCAATGGGATTGGTACATGGAAGAGATAGGCTTTGTTTAATACAAATATGTAATGAATTAAATTTAACTGCATGCAT
>QCGO01000013.1 GCA_003279855.1 Prochlorococcus sp. AG-388-E21 | reverse complement strand
AAAGGTAAAGAAACTAAAAATTTCTCTGAGTTTTCACAATTAGCAGACTTTTCTTTAATGAATTCTCTCAAAGCTGATCCTCAGTCGACAAAAGATGGTAACGATCACAGAGCTAGGTCAGTTTATTCAGGTCATTATGTTCCCGTTACTCCAAAACCAATTCCAAAACCAATATATGTATCGCACAGCAAAGAATTATTTGAAGAATTGGGATTAAGTTCTGACCTTACAAAAGATAAAAACTTTTGTCGTTTTTTTTCTGGTGATATCGAAGTCGCAGAGTATCCAATGAACCCATTTGGCTGGGCGACGGGGTATGCCTTGTCTATCTATGGCACTGAATATACACAACAATGTCCCTTTGGGACAGGTAATGGCTACGGAGATGGGCGAGCAATTTCTGTATTCGAGGGTTTATTTAAGGGAAAAAGAATGGAGATGCAACTTAAGGGAGGAGGCCCCACTCCTTATTCTCGTGGTGCAGATGGCCGAGCTGTTCTACGATCAAGTGTTCGTGAATTTCTTGCACAGGAGTTAATGCATGCATTAGGAATTCCTACTTCAAGATCTTTAACTCTTTATGTCTCTGGAACAGAAATAGTTAGAAGGCCTTGGTATACAGAAGATTCTAAATATTTTGAACCTGATATTATGGTTGACAATCATGCCGCAATTACTACACGTGTCGCGTCTTCATTTTTGCGTGTAGGTCAGCTCGAACTCTTTGCTCGCAGAGTTCGAAGTAATTCACATGATGACGCTTTCAATGAGCTTAAAATTATTGTCCAACATCTTATAGATAGGAACTATAAAGATGACATTGATCCAAGTCATTCATTTAATGAGAAAGTGATTAGGTTGGCTAATTTATATCGAGGAAGGCTGATATCACTTGTAACTAACTGGATGCGAGTCGGTTACTGCCAAGGTAATTTTAATAGCGATAATTGTGCAGCTGGAGGTTTTACCCTTGACTACGGTCCTTTTGGTTTTTGTGAATTATTTGATCCAAGATTTCAACCTTGGACTGGAGGTGGAGAGCATTTTTCATTTTTCAATCAGCCTTTTGCTGCCGAAATCAATTTTAAGACGTTTTGTTCATCTCTTCTACCATTACTCTTAGAAAATAAAGAAGACATAGAGAAATTAGAGAAAATTAAAAATGATTTTTCTAAATTTATGAGCAAAGAAATGCAATTAATGTGGGCAAAAAAGCTTGGTCTTGAAAAATACGACGAAACTCTTACCAACGAGCTTTTCAATCTTATGGTTAACTCTAAGGTTGATTTCAGTATTTTCTTTAGAAAGATTTCTGATATTCCTGACAATATATCTTTTTTAAAAGATAGTTTTTATTTACCTTCAAGCGAAGAACTTGATAAAAAATGGTTTATTTGGTTGAAGAAATGGCAAGACTGTATTAACAAACAAGGTGATTTAAAAGAAATCTCCAAATCAATGAAACAAGTAAATCCTAAGTTCACTTGGCGTGAATGGATGATAGTGCCTGCTTATCAAGAAGCTGAAGAGGGTAATTACAACAAAATAAAAGAATTACAAACTATCTTCAAAAATCCTTATGAAGAACAGTCTTTGGAGGTAGAACAAAAATATAATCGACTTAGGCCAAGAGAATTCTTTAATAAAGGAGGAGTTTCGCATTACAGTTGTTCCTCTTAAAAAGAAATTAATTCAGTTATAAAAAAAATTGATAAATAATTTAATTGAAGAATTTTATTTGTTGATAGTTGTTGGCACTCCCACTACTGAAATAACACCGACATGAAGAATGGCAGGTTTTTTTCAATACTTTTTACATAATGTTCTCCTCAATTATTAGCCTCAACGAACGCATCTCCTGCTCTAAAAGTATTTATAACGTTACCCCTAACATGTTTTAACTTACCTCGCGTAACATGAATCAACATTGGGGAAGGATGCTTATGGATAGGAGTCTTTAAACCTAAAGGTATTTTCACTCTCAACAGCCTTAATTAAGGTTCTCCTTCTAGATAATTAAAACTTTCTCAACTTGTTCCCTTTAGAAAATTGAATTAATGGGAAAACTTCAATTTTTTCTTCAGCTAAGGAATATTTTGGAGATATTAAAGCTATTAATATCACCAGAAAGAAGAAACTTTTTTTGATTTTCATATAATTTAAATACTATCTTTAGTAAATAAATATAGATATTAACTACATCTAACTTTTACTTTTTATATAGTTTTTCTAACTGCTTAATTTCTTCACTTAATTGTCTTCCTCTATCATTTAATTTATTATTTTTTTTAATTATTGGAACTATCCACCAAGCTTGCAGACCAACAAAGACCAAAATTAAAAGAATTAAATCAGGAGTTCCAGGCGACATTAAGATAGATTTTGATTAACTTTTTTAATTGATAATAACAATACCTTATTACCTTTAAATATTAAGAATAAACTTGATAATTTTATGCCGCTTCTAAATCAATACGAAGTTCCCTTCCCTTATAAATTATTGCCTCTTTAAAATTAATGAGTTTTCTTATTCGTTCGTGCTTTACTTTATCAGTAATGTAAACATCCTCAACAACCTCTTGTATTGCTAAAGTGACTTTCTGAAGTTGAAACTCTAAATCTTCTCTATAGTTCATAGATTTATATAATTGTTTTACTAATTAAAATAGAAATTTTTAATTAGTAAATAAGTATTTAACCCAATAAAACTCTTGACGCCAAGCTAAACAAAATATAAAACTAATAGTATAAATGTACCATATTTATAATGATACTTGGAGAGGATAATGCTTGGTCTAACTTTTCCTATGGCAGTCGTATTGATACGCCCAACGGTTGCCTTCTTAATCCCGAGGGTAGCAGATTAATTTTCTTTGAAAGATGCAAAAAATCACCACAGAACAATATCAAAATCTTTACACATACATTTTATACCAATCACCTAGGAGAGCCGGCAGGGTTTAAATCTACTAGCAAAATCGTCGTAGAAGAGGCATGGAAAGAATGGAATGATCTACAAGAACTTGGCTGGACAGAAGTATCACACAATTTTGGTTAGCCAGGATACGCTTAAAAAAACAGATGAGCTAATTTTTTGAGAAAAATTATTAACCTTAATCCAACAGCGAAATATGAAAGTACGAGCTAAATGAGCAGAATTTAATTACGAAGGAGAAACCGCGTCAAAATATATCTAAATAATCTACAACTATCAATACAAGTACTGTAAGTAAACAAGATTTATATCAATAGTGTATCGTAACTGGTACAGAATTAGAGCAATTCGCTTGAGTTAATTCTTTTACTTTACATTCTTTAATACTTATGTTACATTAATTAATAATTAAATAATTATCAATGGCTAACTCACAAGTAACAAACGAATCAGGCGGAAGACAAAACATGTTTCCATCAGAAACTCGTCCTTACATAGATGAGTCAGTTTCTTATGATGGTTACCCTCAAAATGCAGAAAAAGTTAACGGTCGTTGGGCGATGATCGGCTTCGTAGCATTATTAGGTGCATATGTAACAACAGGTCAGATCATTCCTGGAATTTTCTAAAAATGGAACCAATTACTCCTGAACTTTATAAAAAACTGATTAAAGCTTATAACCAAAAAGTTTGAATTTATTTACCTACTATAATTAAAGTGTTAACAATCCTCTTTAATAACAGTAGGTAATTATTACAATTTTAAAACTTAAGTAACCTAATATCAAAAATATCTTCAACCACTTTTTAATTACAAAAAAACTTATTAATAGAAAAGAGATCGTTTTTTAGCTGAAAACGATCTCCGATTACCTAATTCTCACAAGAATAACTTCTAGTAAGCTTGTATATATTAATTTATTTTAGGTAAGTGTAAATCAGCAAATATGCTGATTTTATCTTTTTAATCCACCTCTTTTGATCCAAAGAAACCATGTTACCCAAATGGGAGGAAGGAAATTTATAAGAGAACCAATCTTATATATATAAAAAGGAGCATTATCACCGATAAATAAATTTACGAATGCTGAAGATAAAGATACCCAAATCACAATAATTAAAATATTTGCTCCCAATAGAGCAAATTTATTTTGCTTAAATATTTTTGGCATACAAAAAAAGATATGATCCTAATTTTAAAACTATTTGAAAATAAAAAAATTATTTTTCAAAAAAACTTTAAATTTAAAATCCATAACCAAATAAAAAAAATACTAAATTTTATCCCAACTCCTAATAGAATTCCAAAAATATAAGGTGGTAAAAAGAATATTATTAAAATCGAAAGTAAACTCAAAAGAGCAAAAGAACATCTAAGAAAAATATTCTTTCTTCTTTTTCTTCTTAATTGTTTTAAAAAATTCCACTCCCATTCGATTAGGCTGTAAAATTTTTCAGATAATACAAATAAATATTTCATAACTACTTATTTTTAGTAATTTTGGACTCTTTAAACATAATTTTCCTAGCAAGTCTATTCAAGCCAGACCGTGTTGAATATTTTTTCTGAGCTTCTTTTATAATTTCCTGCTTTCCTTTTGATGGGAATTTATATCTTTTTAATAATTTCCCTAGGGCTATTGAATTTATAGAAATACAAGTATTCACCAATTATTCCTCAGTTTGAAATATATATTTGTATTTAATTTCTAATCTTAGCAATAAACTTTATTACCTTCTTTAGAAAAATAATAAATTCTATCCTCTGAACTAACAAAAAAAGTTAGACCTTTATATTGAGATCTGCCAAATTTAATTAATCTATTTTTATGTAAATCCCAATTCTTCGTATTAATATCGGGATCATACTCTTCTTCTTTTACAGTAGGTATTAAAAATCCAAAACTAATCTTTTTTTTTGATCGGTTGAGTGGTCTCTTATAAAGCAAGAAGAGAAGTATAAGAATTAAAAAAATAAATATAATAACTACAAAAAGATTTGACATTATCAACGATTAAATAATTACTCTAATTAATTATTCTAAGAATAAACTAATTTTTTCTATAACTAAGTATTAAATCCTATTTTTAAATTCTTGTATTTTTGAATACTTACAAAATGTACCTTAAAACCTAGATATTGATTAAATAGCAATTTTACTATGACTCAAACTTCAATGAATACTCCTTATGCAAAGAGAGTGGCTGAGAAATTTAAAGAAGCTCAAAATTATTTAAAAACCAATGGTTTTAGTAGATCAACAAACCATCTTTTAGAAGAGATTGAGAATACTTTTGAGAGATAATGTCTTTATATTTTCCAGTTACTTTTTATCCATCTAAATTAGTTTCATATAAATCAAACGTTAAATAAAAATTCCATAACATCTCCTTCATTTACAACATATTCTTTACCTTCACTTCTGAGTAAACCTTTAGTTTTTGCATTTGCAATCGAACCTGAATCTATTAGGTTTTGATATGAAATTGTCTGCGCTCTAATAAATCCTTTTTCAAAATCAGTATGTATTACTCCTGCAGCTTGTGGAGCAGTCATCCCATCTTTTATTGTCCAAGCTTTAGTTTCTTTTTCTCCAGTTGTGAAATAAGTTTTTAATCCTAATAATTTGTATGTAGATTTTATTAAAGATTTTAATCCTCCTTCCTCTACGCCTAAACCCATTAGGTAATCTTTTTTATCCTCAGGTTCTAACTCTATTAATTCTGATTCAACTTGGGCTGAAATTTTTATACATTCGGTATTTTCAGAGTTTGCAAAACCTTGCACTTTTAAAGAGAAATCATTACCTTCAGCTAAATCATTTTCATTTAAATTAGTGGCATAAACAATTGGTTTTGCAGTAAGAAAACCCAATTGTTTAATCATTAAATTTTCTTCATCAGTTAAAGATATTGACCTGACAGAAAGTCCTTTTTGTAACTCATCCTCAATTTTTTCTAATAAAGAATCTTCTTGTGCAGCTTCTTTACTTGTTTTAACTTGTTTTTTAATTCTTTCTCTTCTTTTTTGAAGCTGAGATAAATCAGCTAAATTTAGTTCCAAATTAATAATCTCAATATCATCTAAAGGATCAATCTTCCCTGAAACATGAATTACCTCAGTATCTTCAAAACATCTCACGACGTGAACTATTGCATCAACTTCTCTAATGTTGGAAAGAAATTTATTTCCTAAACCCTCACCTTTACTTGCACCTTTTACAAGACCTGCAATATCGACAAATTCAATTTTAGTGGGGATAATATTCTGACTAGAACTTAAACTACCTAACTCTTGAAGCCTTTTATCAGGAACTGAAACAATACCTTTATTTGGCTCGATGGTACAAAAGGGGAAATTTGCAGCTTGCGCTTTTGCGTTTTCAACAAGTGCATTAAATAAAGTTGATTTCCCAACATTTGGCAATCCAATAATACCGGCTTTTAACATTTGAAAAAATTTATAGATAAATTAGTCATAGAATCATCTTCTTGTAATATAGAGTTTACTTAGCCAACCTTGGATAAGTTAATCATAATCGTTTCGATTATTCACTATAGTTTCTAAATATCCTTAATTGCTTGCTCACAAAAAAATATGCTTAATTTAATAAAAAAGAATTTAAATATAAAAAGTGGAATTGCATTAATTGTTTTAGCAACTATTTTTGTCTTTTTAAGTAATTCTTTTAAGAAAAACAAATCAAAAGACATATCCAACTTTGTAGTTTCCGTTGAAAAGGGAATTCTTTCTGAATCAATAAACACTAGTGGAGAAGTAAAGGCTACTAGAACAAGCAATATTGGTCCAAGGAAACAAGGAATACTAGAAGAAATTAAAGTTGAAGAAGGTGATCTCGTAGAAAAGGGTCAAATTTTGGCTACTCTCAATGATGAAGATTTCATCTATAAGCTTGAAGAACTTGAATTAAATTTAAAAAAACAAAAATCTGAATATTTAAGAAGAGAATTTTTATTCAAAGAAGGAGCAGTTAGTAAAGAGGATTATGAAAGCTATAAAAACAAGTACAATACAAGCGAAGCGAAATTTAGTGATGCAAAAGCTGAAAAAGATTTTTATTCTATAAAAGCTCCATACCCAGGGAAAATAACAGCTAAATATGCAGAGATAGGTTCGTACGTTACACCTAGTTCAAATTTAAGTTCGGACTCTAAAGCTAAAAACTTTATTTTTGAATTATCAGAAGGTCTTGAAATTATTGCTAAAGTTCCAGAGAGTGATATTGGAAGGATAAAAACAGGTCAAGAAGCCTCTGTAAGGATAGAAGCTTATCCCTCAAATAAATACAGAGCAATAGTTAAAAAAATAGCCGAAAGGGCAGTAAAAGATAATAATGTAACTTCATTCGAAGTAACTTTGAAATTCAAAGAAATCTCTGAGGAAATAAAAATTGGTATGACCGCTGACCTTGAATTTAAAGTTAAAAGTAGTGAAGAAAAAATCTTAGTTCCGACAGTTTCGATAGTCACCGAAAAAGGTGAAAAAGGTGTCTTAAAAGTAGATAAAAATAATACTCCTAAATTTGAAAAGATTGAAATAGGTATTAGTAGCGGAAATAAAACCTCGATAATTGAAGGTTTAAGACCTGGAGAGCAAATATTTATTGATATTCCACCTTGGGCGAATAAAAGAAAATGAGTTTGAAATCCAAAGACTCAAAAAAACCAATTTTACTTTTAGTTGATGGCCATTCTCTAGCCTTTAGAAGCTTCTATGCATTTAGCAAAGGGGTTGATGGGGGATTAACAACTAAAGAAGGTTTTCCAACTAGTGTCACCTATGGATTTTTAAAAAGTCTATTAGATAATTGCAAAAATATTAATGCTGAAGGGGTTTGTATTACTTTTGATACAGAAAAACCAACTTTTAGACATGAATTAGATCCAAATTACAAAGCTAATAGAGATGTTGCTCCAGATGTTTTTTTTCAAGATATAGAACAACTAGAAATCATCTTGAAAGAAAGTCTTAATTTACCTATTTTTAAATCTCCAGGATTCGAAGCTGATGATCTATTAGGAACAATTGCTAATGATGCATCCTCAAAAGGTTGGTGTGTAAATATTCTTTCTGGGGATCGAGATTTATTTCAACTAGTTGATGATCAAAAAGATATTTATGTTCTCTATATGGGCGGAGGTCCTTATGCTAAAAGTGGTAATCCGACTTTAATGAATGAAAATGGAGTCAAAGAAAAACTAGGAGTTTATCCAGAAAGAGTTGTAGATCTGAAGGCCTTAACTGGTGACAGTTCTGATAATATCCCAGGAATAAAAGGTGTTGGACCAAAAACAGCTATTAATTTATTAAAAGAGAATGATACCTTAGACGGGATTTATAAAGCCTTGGATATTATTCAAAAAGATGAAGATAAAAAATATCAAGGTTTTATAAAAGGCGCCGTTAGAGAAAAGCTAAAAAATGATAAATTCAATGCTTATCTTTCAAGAGATTTAGCAAAGATAGATGTTGAAGTGCCTCTGGTATTAAGCAATGGATATGAACTAAATCAAATAAACCAAGATGCTTTATCTGAATCTCTACAAAAACTTGAATTATCAACTTTACTTAGGCAAGTTGATATTTTTAATTCAGCATTTAGTAAAGGTGGTTTTAATAAAAATAATGAGGAAAAACAAAAGAAAAAAGAATCAAAAGTCTCAGCTTCAATTGATTTAGAAGAAACTGAACATGAAATCCCAAAAATCAAAGTAAATATAGTTAATAATTTTAAATTACTAGATCAACTAGTTAAAAGATTAGAGATTACGAAGGGAATAGTTGCCTTAGACACTGAGACCAATAGTTTAAATCCTCTAGATGCAGAACTTGTTGGTATAGGTTTTTGTCTTGGCGAAGAGATTAATGATCTATTTTATATACCTCTTAGTCATCAATCGCAAAAAAAAGAGATAAATCAATTAGCAATTGAAGATGTATTCTTTAATTTAAGATCTTGGATAGAAAGTCCAGAGAAAGAAAAAACACTTCAAAATTGTAAGTTTGATAGACAAATATTTTATAACCATGGGCTAAATCTCAGAGGAGTTACTTTTGATACCCTTTTAGCAGATTACATTCTTAATAATCAGGAAAAACATGGATTAAGTGAAATTAGTTTTAGAGAATTTGGATTTAAGCCACCAACTTTTAAAGAAACAGTTGGGAAAAATAAAGATTTTTCATTTGTCGACATTAATGATGCAAGTACTTATTGTGGTTATGATGTACTCCTAACTTACAAGATCGCGAAAATTTTTAAAGAACGATTTAATAATGAAAATAAGGATTTAACAAAATTATTTAAAGAAATCGAATTACCTTTAGAGCCAGTCTTATCAGAGATGGAGATGAATGGTATCAGAATAGATACCACTTATTTAAATGAACTATCTGGAGAATTAAAAAGTACATTAGAAAATATTGAGGAAAATGTTTTTGAAATAG
>QCGO01000012.1 GCA_003279855.1 Prochlorococcus sp. AG-388-E21 | reverse complement strand
GTGTTTAGAATTTTCTTCTCTCAATTTTGTCATTAATGGTTTGTTATTATCACATTCATCTACAAAATTCTTAGCGAAAGTACCATCTTGAATATCTTTTAAAATTTTCTGCATTTCTTTTTTTGTATCATTATTTATAAGTCTTTTCCCACTTACATAATCACCATATTCTGCAGTATTTGAAATTGAATCTCTCATTTGAGATAATCCGCCCTTAACCATAAGATCGACAATTAACTTTACTTCATGTAAACACTCAAAATATGCTAATTCGGGTTGATATCCTGCCTCAACGAGAGTTTCAAATCCTGATTTAACAAGTTCTGATAAGCCGCCACATAGAACTGCCTGTTCTCCAAAAAGATCTGTTTCAGTTTCTTCTTTGAAATTCGTTTCAAGAATCCCAGCTCTTGTACCTCCAATACCCTTAGCATAAGACATAGCAAATGCTCTTGCATTGCCTGAATAGTCTTGCTCAACTGCAAATAGAGCAGGAACTCCTTGGCCATTCTGATATTCCCAACGAACAGTATGTCCAGGCCCTTTTGGTGCAATCATTACAACGTCGACAAAATTAGGTGGCTTAATGAGTTCAAATCTTATGTTGAATCCATGTGCAAAACTTAATATCTTACCTTCTTTTAAATTTGGCTCTATCTCTTTGATATAAACATCCTTTTGGAACTCATCTGGAAGCAGGATCATAATCCAATCTGCTTTTTCACAAGCCTCAGAAACAGTAAATACATTTAATCCATCATTAATAGCTTTGCTTTCAGAATTACTACCTTTGTATAACCCTACAATTACATCCATTCCACTGTCTTTAAGATTTAAAGCATGTGCATGGCCTTGTGAACCGTAGCCTATTATTGCGATAGTTTTACTTTTTAATAGACTTAGGTCAGCATCTGTGTCATAAAAGAGTTGTGTCATTAGGTGTTACTTCTAAACTTTTGATAGTTAATATTTTAGACATTAAAGGTGTAAATAAACCATTTTATTGCTCATTTAAAAATTAATTTTAGATAATTAGAGCTAGCTGGCCTCACTTGGATGTGAAATTACTCTGTCAATTAGCCCATAGTTTTTAGCTTCTTCAGCACTTAGAAAATAATCTCTGTCAGTATCTTTCTCTATTTTTTCAAAGGTTTGTCCCGTCATATCAGACATAGAGTGATTCAACATATCTTTAATTCTCAGTATTTCTCTAGCCTCTATTTCAATATCGCTAGCCTGACGTTGTGAAGTACCCCCCAGTGGTTGATGAATCATTATTCGACTATGAGGAAGAGCAACCCTTTTACCTTTAGTACCAGCTCCCAATAAAAATGCTCCCATTGAGGCTGCGAGACCTACGCATATAGTGACTACGTCGCTTTTAACGTATTTGATAGTGTCATATATTGCCAAACCTGCAGTGACTGATCCCCCGGGACTATTTATGTAAAGGTAAATAGGCTTCGTATTATCATCAGAATCAAGGTAGAGCATTTGAGCAACTAAGCTGTTAGCAATTCCATCATTAACTTCTTGTCCGAGAAATAAAATTCTCTCTACTCCCAATCTTGTATAAATATCTACCCATCTTTCGTATTGACTTCCTGGAAGTCTATAAGGGACGCTTGGAGTTCCTATTGGCATAATTTTAAAAAAGTAGTGAGTTAAAAAAAAAGGATTAAATGTTATTGGGCAAATCTTTTTGACTTGTGAGTATTCTATCTATTACTCCATAATCTAAAGCTTCTTGAGGATTAAGATAACTCATCCTGTCAGAATCTTTCGAAAGCTCTTCAATACTCTTACCAGTGTTGCGTGATAAAATCTCCAGCATTGATTTTTTATTTTTTAATACCTCTTCAGCTCTAATTTGGATATCAGTCGCTTGACCTCTAGCCCCGCTAATTGGTTGATGAAGAACAATAGAAGCATGTGGGAGTGCTGCTCTATGCCCTTTAGTCCCTGAAGATAAGATAACTGCCGCTGTTCCCATCGCTTGTCCAATACAAATTGTATGGATAGGAGGTTTAATGTAGTTGATCGTATCACAAATAGCAAAAGCTTCTGTTTCAAAACCAACTGCATCTCCTGTATACCAGCTAGTGCCTGTTGAATTTATATAAAAATAAATAGGTTTGTCTGGATCATCAAATTCTAAATAAAGGAGTTGAGCAATAATGAGCTCGGTAACATCCATTCCTAATTGTCTTTTAGCGTCATCGTCTGAAAATAACGGTAATCCTAGGTATACAATTCTCTCCTTTAGCAGAAGAGAAGGCAAATCTGGTGGCGGAGTCCTCATAGCGGTATTTTCGCCGTAATAAGGAGCAGATACAGTCATATGTTCCACAAAATAAATACTAGTAAGATTCTAGCTATATTTAGCCCTGTGTCGCTGGAGATTTAAAAGATTTGTTTGACTCAGGATTATTTATCGTTTTCCCAAATACCATTCTTCCAGTGGGTGTTTGCAATGCACCAGTAATAACTATGTCTAATCTTTCTCCAACAAATTTCTTTGCATCATCAATTACGACCATCGTCCCATCATCTAAATACCCAATTCCTTGCAATTTTTCTTTACCCTCTCTGACTATTTTTATATTAAGTGATTCTCCAGGCTGTACTTCTGGCCTTAAAGCTATAACTAAATCGCTCAAATTCATAACTTTTAATTCTTTTACTTCTGCAATCTGAGAAAGATTATAATCTGCGGTAATTAAAGTGCCTGCCATATCCTCTGTAATTCTTAGAAGTTTTTCATCTACCCCATTCCCCTCATATTTAGTAGGGTTTATTACAAGTCTCCTTCCATATAGTTCTCTTAGCTCTTTCAACAATTTAAGACCTCTTCTTCCTTTTCCTCTTTTTTCATTGCTACTAGAGTCAGCTAAGGTTTGTAGCTCATCAATTACACTTTGGGCAACAATTAATTGACCTTCAAGTAATCCACAACTTAATAAACCATTTATCCTTCCATCAATAATTACACTAGTATCAAGAATTTTTGGGCTTGCTGCTGGAATTATTCCTTCATTTACTAAATAAGCATCAGTATTAGTAGGGTTAAATAGTCTTAACAATGTCCTGCCATGAGTATCAGCTAATTTATAACCAAGTGCCCCAAAGAAAAAATTACTAAGAATGGCTGCTAAAGGTTTTGCAAAAAATACTTCCCTTGGAAATGGAATCAATAATATTGGAGCAAGTAATAGATTTGCAACAAGTAATCCTAAAATTAACCCTACCGCTCTGCTTATTAATAAATCCGTAGGCATTGTACGTATTTGATCAAGGAATGTCTTTCTAAGCTGTAAAAATACAAAACCTGCTGCTAATCCAATAAAAAATCCTATAATCGCAAGTACAATTCTAAAACCTTCTACATTAGAGACCTGTTTAAGTATGTCTATTGGTAGAAGATCAACCCCAAGCCATCCTGATGCTGCTCCAGACAATACAAATAAAATTAGCACTAAGATATCTGTCATATATACAATCTACTAGGATTTATTAATTGAGTAAATAAAGATTTTATTTTTTAAACTCCTCTATGTTTTTTTTAAGCTTTATATTTTGTTCGTATAATGAATAGATTGCCAAGAAGTGCTTACGTACACATACCTTTTTGCCACAGAAGATGTTTCTATTGTGATTTTGCAGTTATACCTTTAGGCAATAATATTAACAGCCTAGAGGGATATGGTAGTAAAACCGTAAGAGAGTATTTGACCTATTTAAATAAAGAAATATTATCAATCAAACATAAATCTCCTCTTTCAACAATTTATATCGGTGGAGGAACTCCTTCCATTTTAAATCCCTTACAGATTAAAGATTTAATAAATCTTTTTAAGGAAAGTTATAAAATTGATTATGGTGCTGAAATCACAATGGAAGTTGATCCAGCTAGTTTTAATGAAGCTGATCTACATGGCTTTATAAAGGCTGGGATTAATAGATTTAGTCTTGGCGTTCAAAGTTTTAATAATCAGGTTTTAGAACAGGCAGGAAGAAGGCATTCCAGTAAAGATGGAGAAAAATCTTGTTTTTGGTTAAAGAGAGCATATGATCATGGGATTATAAAAAGTTGGAGTTTGGATTTAATTCAAAATTTACCAAGAAGTGGTTTTAAAGAATGGCAAGAAGACTTAAAACAATCGTTAAAGTTCTGTCCTCCACATATATCAATTTATGATTTAAGCATTGAAAATGGGACTGTTTTTAAGAAATTAGTTGATTTAGGTAAACTATCTTTACCAAATGATGATGAAGCTTTTAAAAATAGTGAGTTAACAAACTTTATTTTAAAAGCTTCAGGTTATTCAAGATATGAAATTTCTAATTACTCTATCCCTGGGCATCAATCAAGACATAATAGAGTTTATTGGAAAGGTTTAGGATGGTGGAGTTTTGGTCAAGGGTCGACTAGTTCTCCTTGGGGGGAGAATTTTACAAGGCCAAGAATTAGTAAAGATTATAAAAAATGGGTAACTAAGCAATGCGAAATCAAATTAGAACATTCACTAATTAAACAAGAAAATATTTATAAAGAATTGGATGAGAAAATCATGCTAGGAATGAGACTTAAAGAGGGTATCAATATTTATAACTTATTAAATGAACAAAATTGGGATAATAAAAAGTCCAAAATAGCTTTAGCAAAGTTATTAAAAGCATGGGAACCCTTCCTGGAAAGTGGACTTTTGATTAAAAAAGGCAACAGATTTTTTTTAAGTGATCCAAAAGGGATGGAATTAAGCAATCAAATTCTTGTTTCAATGTTTAGATGGTGGGAAAAATTTAACTGAGCTTTTCGGCTGCTACCCATTCTTTTAGTTTTTCACCAAACAATTTTTTCCCATCAATAATTGGTCTACAAAATGGAGGTTGCTTATCATTTAATCCTAATAAATCAGCAGTAACTCTTACTTGTCCATCACAAAATTTTCCTGCACCAATACCTATTGTTGGTATTTCTAATTCGCTTTGAATTTCTTTAGCAAGTAATTCTGGAATATGTTCTAAAACTATAGAAAAACATCCTAATTTTTCTAGTGTTAAAGCATCTCTTTTGATTTTTTCGTGACTTTCTAAATTGTTCCCTTGTTGTTTAAATCCTAGATTCAAATAGCTCTGTGGAGTAAGCCCTAAATGACCCATGACAGGAATCCCCATCCTTATGAGCCTTGAAATAACATTCTGTACCTCTGGATCAGCGCCCTCAACTTTTACTGCCTTTGCATAAGTATTCTTAATTATTTTTCCGGCATATTCCACCGCCTTGTTTTCTCCGCATTGATAAGTAAGAAAAGGCATATCACATACTAATAATGACTGTTCTTCTATTTCTTTGCTGAACCCTCTAGAAACTGCATTTGTATGATAAATCATATTCTCTAACGTGACAGGCAAGGTCGATTTGTATCCCAAACAGACCATTGCTAAAGAGTCTCCCACTAGAACAATATCTGCTCCTGAATGCTCAGCTAGAGAACCTGAAATAGAATCCCATGCAGTTAATGCAATAATCTTTTGAGATTTTTTTTTATATGTAACTAGTTCTGATGGCAACATAAAAGCTATGTATCTTTTTTTATCAAAAATTGCTAATATATTTTTGACTCGGCCTTTCGCGGTTTTAACGCCCAAACCTGGTCAGGATCGGAAGGTAGCAGCCACAAGGGATGCTTGAGGCAGGCGAGATAACCGAGTCACTTAATTTTAGCGATTATTCGATATCTTTTTTATTCTGCCTTAATCTTAAAAACTCTGGAATATTAGTACCGGTGTCTTTATTATCAGAAATATTATAAAGTGGCTGATTTGATAATCTATTTTTGATCCTTTGTTGTTTTAATGGTTGATTGGTTTCGAAACCTGTTGCAATAACAGTTACCTGTATTTCCCCTTCCATTGATTCATCAATAACAGCTCCTACTATTATGTTTGCTTCTGGATCTACAACATCATAAATAATTTCTGAAGCTGAGGTCATATCCTCTAAAGTCATATCTTTCCCACCAGTAATATTTATCACACAACCTTTGGCTCCATCAATTCTTGCAGCTTCTAATAAAGGGCTATTCATTGCCGCTTGAGCAGCCTCTAATGCTCTAGATCTACCAGAACCAATACCTATACCAAGAAGAGCAGTGCCTGCTTCAGTCATTACCGACCTAACATCAGCAAAATCAACGTTAACTAATCCAGGGCATGTAATTATGTCACTTATACCTTTAACTCCCATCCTTAAAACATCATCTGCATTTCTAAAGGCTTCTTGAAGTGGAGCTCCTGCAATTACGTCTTTTAAACGATCATTTGGAATCACGATAAGCGTATCTACGTTTTCTGCTAATCTTGCGATCCCTTCTTCTGCTTGACGCATTCTTCTTTTACCTTCAAAAGAAAATGGCTTGGTTACTATTCCAACAGTTAAAGCACCACTTTGCTTGGCAACCTCAGCAACTACTGGAGCGGCTCCTGTCCCAGTTCCTCCTCCCATCCCCGCAGCAATAAAAACCAAGTCAGATCCCTCTAATGTTTGTTGCAGTTCATCTTTGGACTCCTCAGCAGCTTTTTGACCAATACTTGGATTCCCTCCGGCTCCTAGACCTCTTGTTAAGTTTTGACCTAGTTGAACTCTACGATCTGCTGAAGATTGTAATAATGCTTGCGCGTCAGTATTTAAAACTCTGAATGAAACGCCTTCAAGATCACTATCAATCATCCTGTTTACAGCATTACTTCCACCACCACCGACACCAATTACTTCAATTTTGGCATTTTGACTTGGAAGGATGTCTTTTGATTGATCAAAGTTTGGATTGTTTCCGAAGCTCATCTCTAAATAAAATCAAATACTAGTAATGGATGCATTATGAACTCAGTAAGCTGATATGTAGGATTTTCTTGAAGAAAGTCCTTAAATATTAACTTCTCAAAAATTTGAGTGAGTAACCGAAACCCTTTCAGCTACTGGACTAATCAAAAAAACTTTTATGAAATTTGTTTTCAAATATTAGGGTTTGAACACTTTAATTTTTGGATTGTTGGGGTCAGTTAGGTCGATATTATCTATTTTTTCTAAGATTTTATTTTCTTTTATTTGATTTTTCATATTATTAATTATTTGTAATTGATTTTCTATTATTTTTGGATTAAATCCCAACAATATTGTTCTAAAGTTTTTTTCCTCTAAAGTTAAAAAGCCATTTGGCGAGAAAGTTATTGAAATAAATTCAATATCGTTGTGTTTTTGGTAATTCAAAATTTTTGATAGTGTCTCTCTAAAGTTTTCTTTCCATCCAAAAACTTTACAAGTTATTTTTTTCAAATTTACTTGGTCTGAATATTTTGGATTGATGAAGAAACCATCTTCATCAATAAAACCAGTTATTTTTTTTCCTTTAAAAGTCCTTTCGCCATAAGCTATTGGAGTTCTAGTTTCAATTAGAATTTTTAAACCGAAAGGAAATATTTGTCTAAAAACTGAAACATTCTTTAGAGATAAATTCTTTTTTAATTCTTTTTCTGCGTATGTGGTTTTGACAAATATCAATGAAGTTGGGAGATTTATAGATGAGTTAGCGATTACATCGTCGATAGAAATTAATTTGCTACCAACAATAGAAATTTCTTGGTAATTAACTTTTTTAAAAGTTTGTGAGGTTGCATAGCTTGTAAAAAATAAAAAAGTAATTAACAAAAAAAACCTTCTATTCTTTAATTTTTGTTGATCCTTCACAAATCACATCTAGCTTTTTCCATTAGTTGATCCATCCACTCTCTAGCCCTCTCCGCATCTGAAAATGGAACATCCATCTCTTTCCCCTTCCCAACGAGTCTGAGCCTACACTTACCTTGAGATTCATTTGTTAGGGGGGCTTCTCCAGAGGTAAGGGCCATTAACTCTACTAGTTCAAGTTGCTTTATTGTAAAACTATCTTTTTCTTCAAATATTCCAGCTTCAAATGCACTCCATCTTAATTCACCATCCTTTAAAAAAGCTGCACCTGAACTGTCTAATTTGCAAATTTCAGAACCACTTGCCCAATTCCTAAAAAGATTTTGCCTTCTTCTTTCTAGCCAACCAAGAGCAGTTAATAGAACGAAGATTAAAAGTAAGGGTAACCAAAGTAATCCATGCAACATTTGACTTTAATCTATAAATCTGATGATACTTCTACCAGTTTAGCCACAAGTTGATCAATATTTAAACCTGAAGCATTCCAAAGCATCGGAAACATACTTTTACTAGTAAAACCAGGAATCGTATTTATTTCATTAAGAAAAATTTTATTTGAAATCTTTTCTAAAAAGAAATCCACTCTCGCAAAACCGTAAATATTTAATGCTCTACAACTTCTAATAGCAATATCTTTAATTTGTTTAGAGATTTGAGAATCAATATCAGCTGGAATAATTATTTGATTATCCATTGAATATTTTGAATCATAATCGTACCAATCGGTTGAATAAGAAACTTCACCGATTTCAGATGCGGTAAGTTTTATATTACCAATTATTCCGCATTCAAGTTCTCTAACATCTAAACCTTCCTCGATAACAATTCTTGAGTCTATTTCCCAAGCCTTTTGTAATGCGTTAATTATTTCTGATTTAGTTTTGGCCTTCGAAATACCAAGTGATGATCCTGAATTAGCAGGTTTAACAAAAACTGGTAACTTTAATTTTTCAATAATCTCAACAGATAAATTATTTTTCACATTATGATCACTAAGATCTTGATTTTGGATAGCTAAATAATTTACTTGTGGAATTTTTAGATGTGAAAATATTTTTTTCATTAATATTTTATCCATGCCAAGAGCGGAACCTAAAATGCCTCCTCCCACCATCGGTTTTTGGGTAAATTTTAATAAACCATGAATTGCGCCATCTTCTCCATTTAAGCCATGCAAAAGTGGGAACCATATATCAATACTTTGAAATTCTATTTTGTTTAAAAAGTTAATTTCTCGTTTAGGGAACACTTGGTACTTGTAGATCATTTCATTTTTACTATTTTCTTTTAGTAATTCGAGAGATTGATCATTATCAAGCCAAACTCCATGCTTATTTATATAAAAAGCTTTAACCCAAAATCTATTTATGTTCGTTTTTGAAATTAATGCTTTAAAAACTGTCTTGGCGGAAGATACTGAAACATTGTGCTCATTAGACTCTCCTCCAAAAATTATTCCAATACATTTTTTTTCCTTTTCTAACATTTAGAAAAATTACTTAAAAATCTGACCACTTAAAGAAAAAGATCTTGCTTCCGTTATTTTGACATTTATTTCATCACCAAATGAATAATTAAATACAATATTTTTTGGTATTTCTATAAAAGTAAGTCTATTCGTTCTTGTCCTCCCCATTATTTGTGAGGTATTTTTTGGATTCAACCCCTCAATTAAAACACTTTCAATATTATTTAAATATCTTTGATTTCTTTTTCTAGAGGTTGTTTCCACTAGTTCATTAATTTCTTTTAATCTTTGCTTTTTAACTTCTTCAGGAATTTGATTATCCCAAATAGCTGCTGGGGTATTTGGCCTTGGAGAATAGGCGGCGGTCATAACTTGATCAAAGCCAATATCAGATATTAATTTTAATGTCTCACGATATTGGTTTTCTGTTTCTCCTGGGAAAGCAACTATTGCATCAGCAGTAATTGATGCATTTGGCATTAATTGTCTTATATTTTCAATTATTCTTTTATATTTCGAGATTGTGTAACCTCTAGCCATCAATCTCAGGATTTCATCATTACCACTTTGGAAAGGAATATGAAAATGCTCACAAACTTTGTCTAATTCATAACAAGCGTTTATTAGTCTTTTTGAAAAATATTTTGGATGACTTGTAGAAAATCTTATTCTCTTAATTCCCTCTACATCATGAATAAAATAAAGAAGATCAGTAAGGGTATTTTCCTTCCTGCCTTCTTTTGTCGTTCCAGGAAGATCTCTACCGTAGGCATCTATATTTTGCCCTAAAAGAGTTACCTCTTTAAAATTATTATGAGCTAAAGTTTCTATTTCACTTTTAATTGCATCTGGATATCTTGACTGTTCTTTACCTCTAACAGATGGGACAACACAATAAGAGCATCTTTCATTGCAACCATAAATGATATTCACCCAACCACAAATAGAGCTATCTCTTCTTGGATTAGTAATATCTTCAGATATAAAAGTTTCTTCAGTGGCTACGACCTGATTACCTGAATCAACCCTCTCTAAAAGATTTTCAAGATTATTAACATGTTGTGGCCCCATTATTAGATCAAGTTCTGGCACTCTTCTTAAAAGAGATTCACCCTCTTGTTGTGCGAGGCAACCTGCCACGATTAATTTTAAGTTTGGAGTGCTATGCTTTCTTTTGACTTGTTTTCCTAAAAAACTGTAAACCTTTTGCTGAGCACTATCTCTTATTGTGCAAGTGTTATATAAAACTAAATCTGCTTTTAATTCATCAATAGCTCTGTAATATCCCATTTTTTCAAGAGTACCAGCCATCCTTTCGGAATCGGCCTTATTCATTTGACAACCAAAAGTTGTTATCCAATAACTACCAATAGAGGGATTTTTGTAAGTCTTTTCTTCTTCTTGGATTGGTTTGGTTAGCACTTTGCAAAAAGTTTTGAAGGACTTTTGTTAATTCAAAATTATAATTTAAATAATTTTGGAGCAATATTTTTGAGGGCGAGCGAGGGGATTCGAACCCCCGAATAGCGGCGCCACAAGCCACTGCCTTAACCACTTGGCGACGCCCGCCTCACATATATAAATTTAACAACTTACGTGTAAAATTTCATGCATATTTGTATGTTTTAGTAGATTTTGAAGTATTTTCCTATTTCTATATAAGCTTTATTGATGTTTTAAAATAAAATAAAATCATATTAAATCTTGAATAACTCAGGAAAAACAGAGGTTCTTGTACCCAGATGCCTTTGTGAGATAGAAAATGCTGATAACCTCAATGTTGATGATGAGGGTTTTGCTTCTGTTTTTGTTGCTTGGGAAAAAGGAATTGTTTCTGAACTAAAGCCAATAAATATCAAAAATAAAAAACCAAAAAAAATTCTTTTTCCAAGATTTGTTGAGACTCACTCACATCTTGATAAATCTTTCACTTTTGGAGAGTTTCCTAATTTTAAATCAAACTATCAAGAGGCCTTATCAGTAAATTTAGAGGAGCATAAAACTAGATCTAAAATTAAAGTTCTAGAGAGAGCTGAAAAGTCACTCAAGTTGGCTCTTAAAAATGGTTATAGAGCTATTAGGAGTCATGTTGATACCTACGAAAGTCAGGATAATAGTATTTGGGATGAGCTTTTTAAACTCCAAAAAAAATATTCCTCTAAGTTGAAATTGCAATATGTGGCATTAGCTCCATTGGAGTTTTGGGATACTCCCCATGGAGAGGAATTGGCAGAAATGTTTTCTAAGGAAAAGGGTATTTTAGGAGGAGTTCTTGTTCCTCCCTTTATAAATAAAGCAAAAATAAAATACTTGCTCTCCAAAACTCTCTTGCTTGCAGATAAATATAAATTAGAAATTGATTTGCATATAGATGAATCAACTATTGAGCCTGGAGCGGGTATAAAAGTTCTTTTGGAAACTATTGATCGATTAAATATTAAAGTCCCAATAACGTGTAGTCATTTAAGTAGTATTTTATCTCTCAATAAAAATGAGATTCTTAATCTGGGAAGCAAAATTGCTGAGAAGGATATAAAAGTGATTGCACTTCCTCTTACAAATTTCTGGTTGCTCAATCGGAAAGAAAAAAGTACATCCTTAAATAGACCAGTTGCACCAATAAAGCAACTACAAAAATCATTAGTCGATGTTTCTATCGGGAGCGATAATGTTCAAGATCCTTGGTATCCATTTGGTAATTACGATCCCGTTTATTTGATGTCACTTGCAATGCCAATGCTTCAATTAAATCCTTGGGAAAGATTGACTTTATCTTCCATTTTTTTGTCGCCAAGTAGATTATTGAATTTAACTTGGGACGGGTTGGTTAAAAAAGGTTGCCCTGTGGATTTTGTGCTTTTAGATGCTGAAAAGTGGGCGGATATTTTCTCAACAAATTTAAAAAGAGAAGTCCTTATAAACGGCGAATTGTATAGCTAATCAATTATTTTATATTTAAATCAAAAAATTAATTATTAATGTCATTAAGAAATTCAAAATTAATAGAACAATTAAAAAAAATTGATAATTTAGAAATTATTGAAAGGACTTCCGATGTGAAAAGGCTTTCAAAAGACTTCTACAATTATTCTCCAATACTCGAAAAGAAACTAGATGGTTGTATCGCTGACTTGGCGGTACGACCTATTGATCAAAATGCAGTAAAGAAAGTAGCAGAAATTTGTTGGGAATTTTCGATACCACTTACTTTAAGAGGTTCAGGAACAGGTAATTATGGACAAGCAGTCCCTTTGTTTAAAGGTATTGTTATGCAAATGAATTGTTTAAATAAAATTGAAGAATTTTATCCTGAGACAGGTTTTGTAAAGGTACAATCTGGATGCTTAATGGGAGATTTAAATAAAGAATTAGAAAAATATGGAAGAGAATTAAGGTTGCTTCCCAGTACATGGAAAACTGCAACTATAGGAGGTTTTATTGCAGGGGGCTCAGGAGGTATTGGTTCAATTAGATGGGGATTTTTAAGAGATCCAGGGAATCTTATAGGTTTAGAAGCTGTAACAATAAATGAAGAGCCTAAATTACTAAGATTTGATGCTGAAGAATCAGAACCTTTAAATCATGCGTATGGAACTAATGGAATTATTACTTCATTATTGATCGCTACTGATATAAAACGTAAGTGGTACTCAATAATAATTGACTGTGAAGAGTTAAATAAGACAATCGAAATATTAAAAACATGTACCACTGCAGCAATTGACTTAAAGCTTGGCGCAATTCTTCAGAAAGACATTGTAGATCAAATGCCTTCCTGGTTTAAAGGTAAATCTAAAAGTCACAAGATTTTGATTCAATCAACGCTTGGGGGGGTAAAAACTATTGAATTAATTTGCAAAAAATATGAAGTTAATTCTTATCTTCTTGGAGAAGAAGATAAATTAACAAATGGAATCTCTGAAGTAGTGTGGAATCATACAACCCTTCACATGAGAGCAAAGGACAAAAACTGGACATATTTACAGATGCTTTTACCTCTAGATAAGGAATTCGAATTAATTAATTCTTTGAGAGAAAAATGGGGTAAGAATATTCTTTGGCATCTTGAAGCTGTTTCTCAACAAGGAGTCCCTAGATTAGCTGCTTTGCCTGTAATAAAATGGCACAGTTCAGATCAAATAAACCAGATAATTGATAATTGTAAGAAACTGGGAGCAATTATTTTTAATCCACATGTAATAACTGTCGAGGGAGGTGGATTAGGAGTTATTGATTCTGATCAAGTAAAAGCAAAATTAAAATTTGATCCAAAAGGTTTATTAAATCCTGGTAAATTGCAAGGGTGGGAAATAAAAGAAGAGTTTAATATTTAAAACTTTTGATTTTTTGCAAATTTAATAAACTCAGCAACTAAAAATATTGAGCCTGTAAGAACAGGAGTACATTTTGGCCATTTTTCAAGATCCAAAAGATAGTTAAAAGCTAGATCAACTTTTTCAAACTCACTTATATTTATATGATTTAGCTCGTTAATATTAGAAAGATCTTTTAATTTCCAACTTGCTTGATTAGGAACCGGAACTAAAAGTATATGATCATTTTCTTTAATAAGAACCTTTATCATTGAGGCAATATCTTTGTGTATTTGGACTCCTAAAATCCAATAAATCCCTTCATTATTATAATTCCAAGTTTTCCTTTCCTCTGAAAGGGCTTTTGCCGCAGAGTAATTATGTGCAGAATCAACAAGAATTTTTTTATTAAAACAGTTAATTATTTCTAGTCTCCCGCTCCATTTTGTATTCTTAAGTCCTTCCTTAATGGAGCGTTCTTTAACCTTAAAGCCAAAATTAATTAGTTCTTCAATCACCCCGATAGCAACAGCTGCATTTTGTTTTTGAAAATTACCATTTAAACCAATTTCATAATCATTTGATAGTGATTCTTTCCATATGATTTTTGCATTTACTTCTACAACTCTTGCTTTTATTATTTCCTCAACTTCAGCTTCTTGACGACAAGAAATAACAAATGCATTTTTTTCAATTACAGCTACTTTTTCCTTTGCAATTTTTTCAATTGAGTCTCCAAGATATTCTTTATGGTCTAAACCTATATTTCCAATAGCAATTATTGGTCTTAAAGGATGGGCTGTAGTAGCGTCTAATCGTCCACCTAAACCAGCTTCAAGAATTAATAAATCTACTTTTTTAAAATCAAAAAAATTTAGTGCACAACAAATAATTTGTTCAAAAGGAGATAATTTATGGTTTGAAAGATTATTTTTTATTTTCTTAAATAGTCTTTCAAATTCCTCTTTATTAATCTTTTCTTTATTCACTCTAATCCTTTCACAGATATCTAAAAGGTGAGGGGAAGTAGTTACCCCAATATTCCTTTTATCTGCGTAAAGAATGTTTTCTATGAAAGCGGTAATCGAACCTTTACCATTTGTTCCAACAATTTGAATAGCGGGTATATTTTTGCATGGGTCATCTAAATCTTTTAAAGCATTTTTTATCTTTAATAAACCTAATTGAATATTTTCCCTTTCTAATTTGGGCGAGAGCAAATCAAAATTCTCAATGTTTTTATTAATCAAAATTAATAGAATTTACATCTCTTCGAAAATTAAATCTAACTTCTTTAAAAGTATGTTGATCTCATTTCTCGAAATTATCAATGGCGGTACAAACCGAACCACGTTTCCTCCTGCCGGTACTAAAAGTAAACCTTTATCAAAAGCTTTTAATGTGATTGTTTTTGCATCTGTGTAGGAATCATTTATAACCAGACCTTGTATTAATCCTAGGCCTCTTATACCACTAATTATTTTAGGGAATTTTGCTGAAATTTTAGTAAAACCCTCATTTAATTGATTACCTCTTTCGAAAACGTTTTTAAGAATTTTACGTCTTTTAATTTCTTCTAAAACTGTTATCGCAGCTCTACAAGCGAAGGGATTTCCACCAAAAGTACTTGCGTGATCTCCAGGGGTAAAAATGTTCGCTTTTTTTTGTACCAATAATGCACCAATCGCATGCCCTCCGCCTAATCCTTTAGCTAATGTGAATCCATCAGGTTCGATTTCTAGATTCTCATATCCCCACATTTTTCCCGTTCTCCCTACTCCACTCTGAACTTCATCAAGAATTAAAAGAGAATTATATTGATTACAAATTTCTCTTAATTCTTTAAAAAATTTTTTATCTCCAGGTATTACACCCCCCTCTCCTTGAATAGGTTCAACTAAAATTCCGGAAGCTTTTTGGTTATTTTCTTTTAATTCTTCAAATAATTTTTTTACAGAAGCAATATCGTTATATTTAAAAAACCTAAAACCTTTAAGCATTGGCTCAAAACCTTTTTGGTACTTAGGCTGACCAGTAGCACTTAAAGTTGCGAATGTTCTTCCATGAAAGCTCGATTCAGCAGTAAGAATAAAAGATTCTTTACCTTTCTGTACTGTATTTCCGTACTTTTTGATTAATTTAATCGCTGACTCGTTTGCCTCTGCACCACTATTGCAGAAAAAAACACTTTCAGCGCAACTCTGTTTGGTTAAATATTTGCTTAATTCTTCCTGCTCTTCAATTTTATAAAGATTTGATATGTGCTGAACTTTTTTTAATTGTGCGGATAACTTTTTTCTTAAGACTCTATTGCTATGACCTAAACTACATGTTGCTATACCAGCAACAGCATCAAGATATTTTTTCCCTTTTTCATCCCATAACCAACATCCATGGCCTCTCTTGAAAGTTATATTAAATCGACAATATGTATTCATTAAAGTGGGAGCGGTCGGACTTGAACCGACATACCCGAAGGTGCCGCATTTTGAGTGCGGTGCGTCTACCAATTCCACCACGCTCCCAAGGCTCTTTAAAAATAATTAACTTACATAACTATAACAATAATTCATGCCTTGACTACTTTTTCTGCATTATATAAATGAGCTGTAGAAAAAAAATAAATAAAAGAAATCTTAAATTAAACACATTAGATTAGGAATTGATTAAAAAATATAGCTTTAAGCTACAGTTTTGATACATTTCTGATTCAGAATATAGTTATAAGGGTTCGTTTTAGGGGTTAGGCTTCACAGATAGTAATATTGTGTTATATTTCTTAGTAACACAGTAAAAAAACAATGTCTGGTATTAAAACAAAAAGTAAAACCCAAAAATTATCATTTAAGTTAGCTCCATATTTATTTATTGCAGTAGCTATTTTCACTGCTTTCAGTTCTAACGGTGGTACATGGGTATGAATGATTTAAAAATTAGTGGATTGAATAAATATTGGTCTGTTCGTTTTTTGGTATTATCATTCCTTTTTATTGGTTGTGTTTCATTGATTAACGTAGCTTACGTATAAATAAAATTAGGCCGCTTTTATCTCAGATATATCTTTTTTATTTAAGATAGTATTTTGTTCGTCAATTATATTTACATTATTTGTATTTTGTCTTTTAATTTTAATTCCTAAACCAGATAGTTTTAATTCAAAATTTTCATAACCTCTATCTAAATGTTCAAGTCCATATACATAACTAATACTGTCAGAGGTTAAAGCAGCAATTATAAGAGCAGCTGAAGATCTCAAGTCTAATCCAAGTAATGTCCTTCCTCTTAATCTTTTAACTCCATTTATGTAAGCTATATTATTTTTTAATGTTATAGAACTCCCCATTTGATTTAAAAGCTCAACATGATTCATTCTATTTTCAAAAATTGTTTCAGTGATCTTAGATCTCCCTTTAGCTATAGTCATTAGAGCCATAAATGGAGCCTGTAAGTCGGTAGGGAATCCTGGGAATGGAGCGGTTTTTATATCTACTGCTTTAATCTTATTACCTTTTATTGAAATCGAATTTCCTTTTATTATTATTTTACTACCACTTTCTTCTAGCTTATTTAGTACTGCCTCTAAGTGATTTGGAATTACTGGAGAAACTGTAATAGAAGATGAAGTTGCAGCAGCAGCAATTAAAAAAGTTCCTGCTTCAATTCTATCTGGGATTACTTTATGCGTACAACCATGAAGTTTATGCACTCCATCGATAATTATTTTTTCTTTACCAGAGTCATAAATTTTTGCTCCCATTTTATTTAACATCTGACATAAATCTTGAATTTCAGGCTCCCTTGCTGCATTTTCTATCACAGTTCTGCCTTCTGCTAGGGATGCCGCCATTATTAACGTTTCAGTAGCCCCAACACTTGGACAATTTAATCTGATATTTGCACCAAATAGTTTACTTTTCTTCTTGACTAGTTTTGCCTTTACGACATCTCTTTCAATGATTATTTCTGCACCTAGCGCCCTTAGCCCGTTTATATGCTCGTTGATAGGTCTTTCACCAATATTGCACCCACCAGGTAAAGGTATTGAAGCCTCCCCAAATCTTGTTAATAATGCTCCAATACAAAAGAAACTAGCTCTTAATCCATTTACAAGTTCATATGGAAGTTCTTGTATAGATATATTCTTTGAATCAATTATTAATTGATGATCTTTATTATGTAATTTAACTCCTAAATTCTTAAGTATATTTCCCATTTTCTCAATATCTGTAAGAAGAGGAACATTATCTAATATGATTTTTTCGTCAGTTAGTAATGATGCCGCAAGTAATACTAATGCAGAATTCTTTGCACCACTTATTTTTACCTTCCCTCTTAAGGTTTTTTGGCCAATAATCTTTAAATGTTGGGATTTAAGATATGACTTATTTTTGCTTACGCAAACCATTAAGAATTTTTTTATTGGTCTAATAATGACAAACTAAATATAGTAAGTCCACCCTGTGTAACGCGATGAATATTAATTAATACTAAAGGGGGCAAATTTAAATGGCTAAGAATTAAGATTTTAAAAAAAAATAATTGATCAAAATATTTAAGTAACTAAAATGTATTTAAAATAAAACTTATTTAAATTACTATAGAAAAAATTTTTCCAAAAATAACTAGTAAAAGTAATGCTTTAGTTAAAATATTTAGATCGTTTAAAAAAGGATCTAATACTAAAGATAAAGATTATTTTTGTATTGAAGGTACTCATTTGATTGAAGAAATGCTGAAGTCTGGCAATCATCCTTCAAAAATTTTAACTACTGAAAAATGGCTTGAAAAAAATGAGGATCTTTATCAAAAGATTGATCAATCATTAATAATTACCGTATCAGAGGAAGTTTTAGCTTCAGCAGTATCTACAAAAAATCCTGATGGAGTAGCCGCCTTGGTAGAGATTTCATCAATACCTGATTTTGACTTTAATAATATTGAAGATGACTTTATTCTTGTCCTTGATAGGATTCAAGATCCTGGGAATATGGGGAACCTTTTTAGAACAGCTTTAGCTGCTGGTGTTAACAAGATATTATTAGCAGGGGGAGCGCACCCCTTAGGTCAAAAGGTATTACGAGCATCTAGTGGATCTGTTTTTCATCTCCCATTTAAAAGATTTGATGGAGGTGAAGAAGAAATAATTAATTCTTTATTGTCATCATTAGATCAATTTTCAAAAAACGGGTTTCAAATAATTTCTACAAGTAGCCATAATAAAAATCTTAATAAACCTCAAAAACCATATTGGGAAATTGATTGGTCTAAACCAACCGCACTTATATTGGGTAATGAAGGTAATGGTATTCATAAAAGAATTCAAGAAGCTTTTAATGAAACAATTACTATTCCGCATAGTGAGCTTGTAGAATCATTGAATGTGGCTTGTGTTGCAGTTCCATTATTACTTGAACGAAAAAGAGTCACATATACTTCTACTTCAAGAATACAAAAGTGACTGATACAAATTTTGACTTTGATTTGATAGTAATTGGTGCAGGATATGGGGGATTTGATGCCGCCAAACATGCTGCAGAAAAAGGTCTTAAAGTTGCCATTATAGAGTCTGGAGATATGGGAGGTACTTGCGTAAATAAAGGATGCGTACCTTCAAAAGCTCTTTTGGCAGCAAGTGGAAAAGTTAGAGAAATAGCCAATTACGAACATTTAGCAAAGTTTGGTATTCATGCTTCCCCTGTTAGATTCGAAAGATCTAAAATTGCTGATCACGCCAATAATTTAGTATCAAATGTTAGAGAAAATTTAACAAAAACCCTCAAAAGAAGTGGAGTTGAAATTATTTTAGGATTTGGAAGACTTGAAGGTAATCAGAAAGTAGGAGTAAGAGATAATAATGGAATCGATAGGATCTTTACATGTAAAAATACAGTTCTTGCGACAGGTTCTTCTCCCTTTGTGCCTCCTGGAATAACTTTAGACAATAGAACAGTTTTCACAAGTGATGAAGCAGTAAAACTTGAGTGGCTCCCGAGATGGATAGCTATTATTGGAAGTGGATATATAGGTTTAGAATTCGCTGATGTATATACCGCTCTAGGTTGCGAAGTGACCATGATTGAGGCTTTGGAAAATATAATGCCCACCTTTGATCCGGATATTACAAAAATAGCCAAGAAAAATCTTATTCAATCAAGAGATATTGATACAAAATCTAATGTGTTTGCGACTAAAATCACCCCTGGATGCCCTGTAAAGATAGAGCTGACGGATGCAAAATCAAAAGAAATTGTAGAAAATTTAGAAGTTGATGGCGTTCTTGTGGCTACTGGGAGGAGTCCTAATAGTAAAAATCTTAATCTTGATTCAGTTGGGATAGAAACTATAAAAGGTTACATTCCTATTGATGATCAAATGAGAGTTTTAAATGGTGAAAAAATAATACCTAATGTTTGGGCCGTTGGCGATGTTACTGGCAAACTTATGCTTGCCCATACAGCAGCAGCTCAAGGAACAATTGCTGTTGAAAATATATGTGGTGAAGAGAATAAAATAAATTATAGGAGTATTCCAGCTGCAACATTCACTCATCCTGAGATAAGTTCAGTGGGCTTATCTGAAAGTGATGCTAAAGAAATAGCTACCAAAGAGGGTTTTACTTTAGGAGTTGTGAAGAGCTATTTTAAAGCTAATTCCAAGGCATTAGCAGAATTAGAAAGCGATGGAATTCTTAAGTTACTTTTCAATAAAGATAGTGGAAAAGTATTAGGTGCCCATATTTTTGGGATGCATGCAGCTGATTTGATTCAAGAAATTGCAAATGCAATCTCTAGAAACCAAGATGTAATGCAACTATCTACTGAAGTACATACTCACCCTACTCTTAGTGAAGTAGTTGAGGTTGCTTATAAACAGGCAGCTTCTCAAGTTAAATAAATTGATTTGTTTATGGAAATACGACGTAGGCCACCAAATCCAACAGTCAGGGTAGAAAATTTAGAATATGCTGTTCCTCATAGAGAGGCAAAAGCAAAAAATATTCTTGAGGAAATTGTTTGGCACAAAGATACTGAAATCAAAAATTTTAAGAAAATAGTTTCCCTTGAAGATTTAATAAAAAAACTTGATAAACTTTCTCCACCAAAAGATTTTTTTCAAAGTATTTTACATTCCAAAATTAAACCGGGAGTGATTGCTGAGATTAAAAAAGCTAGCCCTAGTAAAGGTGTTATTAGAGAAGATTTTAAACCAAAAGAAATTGCTTCTTGTTATGAAAAGTCTGGAGCCTCATGTATCTCGGTATTGACTGATAAAAGGTTTTTTCAAGGAAGTTATGAAATACTTCAAGATGTCAGAAGAGCAACTAATCTGCCTTTGCTCTGCAAAGATTTTATTATTTCTGCTTATCAAATATATAAAGCGAGAGTATCTGGTGCTGATGCAATATTATTAATTGCTGCGATCTTAAGCGATGATGATTTATTTTATTTGAAGAAAATTGCAGATAATTTAAGGATGAGTGTTTTAGTTGAAGTGCATGATGGTCAAGAACTTGAAAGAATATTGAGTTTGAAATCATTTAATTTAATAGGAATAAATAATAGAAACTTGAAGACTTTTAAAACTGATCTAAAAACATCAATAGGAATAATGAGTAAATATTCGGATATATTTTCAAAACATAATATTGTTCCTATTAGTGAATCTGGAATAAATAACTCTGATGATTTAAAAACTCTCAATTCAATTGGAATAAAGGGGGTTTTAATTGGCGAAAGGTTTATGAGGGAAAGTGATATTGAAAACTCTTTTAAGAAATTATTTAACTCAATTTAATTAAAGCTGGATATTTATGCTATAAAACTGAGTATTGTTAAGTTGTATTTTATATATCAATGCAGGTTGTAATATTTACTGGAATTCTTGCTGGATTTATTCATGTGGTAAGTGGCGCTGATCATCTTATTGCAATGGCCCCAGCATCGATTACGAGTCCAAAAATTGCGGCGAGAAATAGTATCTCATGGGGCTTGGGGCACTCTTCAGGAATAATCTTTTTAGCCTTTCTAGCAATTTTTATAAAAGATATTACCCCTTTAAGTAAATTTTCCAACTTCGCTGAATTTTTAGTTGGAATTTCTCTTCTTATTGTTGGATTCTTTGCGATAAGAAATTCTTTACATCTAAACCTTCACTCTCACTCTCATCAACATAATGGTGTAGCTCATCATCATTTGCATTTTCATAGTGAAGTCAGAAAAAAACATAATAAGCATTCTCATGCATTGACAGGACTAGGATTACTTCATGGTTTAGCAGGTGGCTCTCATTTTCTCGCAGTTCTTCCAGCATTAGCTTTACCTATACCTAATGCATTTGCTTATTTAATTTCATATTTGAGTGGTTCTTTGGCAAGTATGGTTTTGTTTACTTGCCTAATATCTGTAACAACTTTAAATGCAGGACAAAAATTTATTAGAAGGTTAATAGCTTTTGCTGGTGGTTTATCTTTTTCTATGGGATTGTTTTGGGTCCAAAAAAGTAGTTCTCTATTTTTGACTTAGAATATTTTTTTAATTTTTGAAGTAACTATTCCAATTACTTTTTCATTATTAATTACACCAAATTTATTGCTATCATCACTATATTCAATATTATCACCCAAAACTTCGATACTATTTTTAATGATATGTTTTACTCTTTTAATTAACCTAATATTTTTAAGAGGATGAGAGATAATTACTATTTGACCAACTTTCAAAAGCGATTTGTTTTTTATATATCTTTTAAAAAAAACCATGTCACCTTCTTTTAAAGTAGGCAACATTGATTGACCTTTAACGGTTGCTATTTTTCTTAGTCCAAAAAAAAATGCAATTAAATCGTAAAAACTTTTAAAAATAATTGAACTAGCTAGCTTTTACAAAAGCATCACTTCTACCTTTTGATTCCCAAAAGATGTTATGTATCTTTTCTACATAACTCATTAATTCTTCGGCTTGAGCAAGATCAATATTGACTTTACAAGCACTACATAATTTCGCTGCTTTCCAGATTGTTTCATGTAAATCTGGATAAGTTTCTAAGTGAACGGGTTTAAAGTAATCTGTCCATAAGATTAGGATTTCTTTCTTAGTTTCTTTAGCCTGTTCTTCTTTAACTGCTACAAATCTAGAAAACGTATTACTGTAAGCAGCCCAATCTGATGAGTCTGTACTTGAAGGAGGAGTAAGCGCAATTAGCTTCTTTGTCATTGCTAATACTGCTTCAGCAGCGACTCTTGTGGAAGCTGGGTCGTAAACACCACATGGGCCGTCACAGTGTGCATGGACCTCCAATTTGGAACTTTTATTTAAAAGAGAATTGATTAATTTAGTTAACATTCGTTTTTTTATATTTGTATATATCTTACTTCTAGATTAAGTAAATTGAAAAGTTTTAGATGTTATTTCTTACTTTAATTGACTTTTAATAATTCAACTTCAAAAATTAAAGTTGCATTTGCAGGAATTACATTTCCTGCTCCTCTTGATCCATATCCTAGCTCAGGAGGAATTGTTAATTTTCTTTTCCCGCCAACTTTCATTCCTGCTACTCCTTCATCCCAACCCTTAATTACTCTACCAGCACCTAATGGGAAACTGAATGGCCCCCTGCCAATACTGGTATCAAATTGGGTTCCATCTTCTAGAGTTCCGGTGTAGTTTACAGAAACTGTTTGTCCAGAGTTTGCTTCGTCTCCTTCTCCCTTTTCTATATCTACAATAATTAAACCACTGTCTGTAGTTCTAGAGTTGCTTTCTTCTTGTGTTTCTTCTGCCATAGCGAAAAGTATTGGATTTGGATCTGATGGATCTAGTTCAAATATATTAGTATTTGAAACATTAGATGGTTTTGTAATAGATGTTTTATTTACGAATTCAGTTTTTGATTCGGCTGCATTAACAATTTGAGGGGAGTTAAATTGACTAAAAAGAGTTAATGAAATGCAAAATACAAAGATTGTAAAACTAATTAAAACTTCTTTCACTTAATTTTAAAAGAGACTATATTCAATTCTACAGAAAAAGGTACAATAATATAACTTTTTAAAAATAATTAATTTAGAAATTTCATATTGTTGATTAACACTCAAAATAAAAAGTTTAATAAATATTTTTATCCATGCTTGGGAGGCATCTTTGGTGGAATTGCTACATCAACGCACTTCTGGTTGCTTTTTATGCCATTATCTTTATTTATTTTGTGGAGTAGAAGCGATAAAAAGTTAGCAAATTTTCTTTGGGGTTTTTTCTTTATTTTGGTAAGTCATTCTTGGCTTTATGAACTTCACCCACTGACCTGGTTAGGTTTTTCATGGATATCAAGTTTAATTATTTCCCTTTCAATCTTGTTAGGTTGCTCTTTAATAGGAGGAATATTGGTTTATTTATGGGGTCTTTTAAGTGAAAGAATTCTCCAAAAAAAAGATATTTCTAATATGAACTCTTTAATATTAACAATAAAAGTTTTATTGTTATCTTTTGCCTGGGGTTTGGGTGAATTCATTCTTTCTCAAACTCCTCTTTTTTGGATAGGTTTGGGCGAAGGAATAATTCCCGGAGATTTGTATCTTGCGGGTTTAGCAAGATGGATTGGTTCAAGCGGTTTATGTGTAGTGCAATTAATTATAGGTTTTTGGATATACCTAATTTATGAGAAATGGAAAAGAAAATATCATTTAAAAAAAACGTTCCTATTTGGCCTTTTGATTATTATCATTTTGCATTTCCTTGGAGGTTTAACAAACCCAATTAATAGAAATAATGATTATCCAGTGGCTCTATGGCAAACAAATATGCCCACAAGAGAAAAAACGAAATTTAAAAATCAATTTATAAACGATAAGTTATTTTCTGCTCAAAAAATTGCTCTATCAAATAATGCAAAACTCCTTATTACACCCGAAGGGACTTTGAATAATAATTTCAATTTAAATTTCAAAAGTAAGATTAGGATGTTGGCCGGAGGTTTTAGAAACTCTAAAAATGGTCTAAGAAGTTCTTTGCTTGGATATCAAATTGGGGATAAAACTTATTCATCTTTTATTGATAAACATAGACTTGTACCCTTAGGGGAGAAAATTCCAGGATTCTTAAATATCTTCTCAAGAGGACTATCGGCAGTAGGAGGTATTCAGCCAGGATCTAATTCAAGGTTGTTTAAATGGGAATTTACTCAGCCGCTTGCAATAGCAATTTGTTATGAAATTACTGATGGATTTAAAATAAGAAATGCTATAAATAATGGGGCAGAACTAATAATTTCAGCAGCTAACTTGGATCCTTATCCCACGAAGCTTCATAATCAATTTCTATCTTTGGCCAGAATAAGAAGTATAGAAAATAAAAAAGATAATATAATTGTTTCAAATACTGGTCCTTCAGGATTAATAAGTGAAGTCGGAAGAGTAATTAAAATCTTTGATCCTAATACTGAGCAAAATGATGTTGTAAATCCTAATTTTTCTACTGAAAAAACTTTCTACACAATATATGGGGAACGCCCTTTGCTCTTATTATTTTTGTTTTTAGTAGGTTTAAATTTTTATTTGGAAAACTCACAAATTAGTCCGCCTCCTAATAAAATTTCATCTTTATAAAAAACTGCTGCTTGGCCAGGAGTGATGGAGCTTTGGTTATCTTCGAAAATTAATTTAAACTTTTTAGTCATGTTGTTTTCATCTTTTACGGGAACTAAAATCCCTTTAACTGGTTCACTCCTATATCGTATTTGTGCTTCTACTTCTATTTCTTTTAAAGGTGCTTTAATTGAAACCCAGTTGACGTCTTTTATTAAGGCCTCTCTTTTAAAAAGTTGATGTTTATTTGCGACATAAACTATATTTTTTTGTTTATCTAAGCTTTCCACGTATAAAGGCTCTGGCCACGCAATACCTAAACCTTTTCTTTGCCCAATTGTGAAATGTTGAATACCGTCATGAGTTCCAAGAATTTCTCCATTAATATGCTTAATTTTTCCCTCTTTAGGTTCAATATGATTATCAATAAATTTTTGCATAGACCCATAATGTTCAACTAAACATAGATCTTGACTTTCTGGTTTTTTTGCTGTTCTAAGTCCTAATCTTAAAGCCTCTTTTCTTGTCTCTTCTTTTTTGAGATTTCCTAGCGGAAGTATTAATCTGCTTAATACTTCTTGGGAAAGACTGTAAAGAAAATAACTCTGATCTTTATTTTTATCAGCCCCCCTTAGGAGTAGGAAATCCTTGAATTGGAAATTTTCAGAGTTTTTGATGTTCTCGGAAGAAACTTTTTGAACTCTTGCGTAGTGACCAGTGGCAATATAAGTAAACTCTTTTTGTTTAATAACAAAATTGAGCATTTCCTCGAATTTTACATTTTTATTACACATCGAGCAGGGAAGTGGCGTGAAACCCGATTTATATCCCTCAGTAGTCTTTTTAACTACTTCCCTTTCAAAAATTAATCTTGAATCTAATATATTATGATTAATTCCTAAATCTTCACATAGACCTGCAGCGTCAACTAATCCTTCGGAACAACAAGAGCCCTCTCCTTTCATTAACCAAAGAGTTAGGCCTTCAACATTCCAACCATCTTCCATAAGAAGAGCTGCTGATAAAGAACTATCTACTCCACCTGAAAGACCCACAATAATTTTTCTTTGTTTTTTAGATTTATTATTGATAGAGGAACAGTTCTCTAATTTTTTGTCCTTAAAAGTCTTTAACATGGAATTTTAAAATTTTGAACAGTTTTTAATTGCTTCGAACTAATTATGAAAGAAATGGGATGGCCAACAATTGACTCTAAACATATAGTTGTTTATTCAAAGCAAATGTTGGATTTAGAGAATAAAATCTTTTCTCAGGGAATGCCTCAAGAGGCTTTGATGGAAAAGGTTGGAATTCAGCTATCTAAATGGCTGTTGAAAAGAAAATCTCTTTTAAAGGAGGGAATAATAGTTTTGTTAGGTCCTGGCCATAATGGTGGGGATGGGGCAGTAATTGCTAAAGAGCTTTTTTTAAAGGGATATCTAGTTAAATTATGGTGCCCATTTCCCTTAAAAAAAACATTAACGATTAACTATGTAAAATATCTTACATCTCTTGGAGTAGAAAAATTAGGAGAACCTCCTAATCCTGAAGGGAAAGATTTATGGATCGATGCTATTTTCGGGAATAATCAAAAAAGAAAAGTTGATGAGGAATTAATTGAATTATTTAATAAAAAATTTGCAAAAAGGTCTGGTAAGGTTGTAAGCATTGATGTTCCAACGGGTTTATGTCCTAATTCTGGGAAACCCTTCTTGAAAAATGCTGTAAAAGCGGATTTTAATTTAGTTGTCGGTCTTAATAAGATTGGATTATTACAAGATACTGCACTACCTTTTGTTGGCGAATTACATCACATAGACATAGGTCTATCTAGAAGTCAATTATGTAAATTAGAAAGTAAGATTTTAAAAATTACTTATCAAGATTTTAGAACAATTAATCTTCCTCTTCTACCAAAAAATTCAAGTAAATATAAACGAGGCAGAACATTAGTAATTGCAGGAAGTGAAAAATATCCTGGGGCAGCATATCTAGCAATAAAAGGTGCTATCTCAAGTGGGGCAGGATTTGTATCAGCAATTATCCCAGATTTAGTTTCAAAATCTATTTGGCAAGTTGAACCAGAAGTAGTAGTTATAGGAAAACTTAATAGCGACCCAAATGGAAATTCAATTTTATTCGATGCCTTAAAGAATGTTGATATTTCTTTTTATGACTCAATAGTTATTGGACCAGGAATTGGATTGAATGAGGATGATTGGGAAAAATCAACGCAGTACTTATTAGATTTAAAAGGGTTATTGATTCTTGATGCGGATGCACTTAATAGAATTTCTAAATCAAATTTAGGACCTAATTTTTTCTTAGAAAGAAATTCTGAAACTTGGATTACTCCCCATAAAAAAGAATTTGTAAGGTTATTCCCTGAGATTGACTGTACTAACAATGTTGAACTAGCTAAAAAAGCTGCAAAAGAATTTGATATAAGTATTTTATTAAAGGGAGCAAATAGTGTTATTGCCAATAATGAAAAAGCATGGCAACTTTTTGGAACTGATGCTGAGACTGCAAGAGCTGGTTTAGGAGATCTTTTATCTGGATTTATTGGTGGATGTTCAGCAATAGAGTTGTCTTCTTTTAGAGATTACATTAGGACTGAATCTTTAGCAAAATACGTTTTTTTACACTCTTTTGCTGCATCAAAGTGTAAAAAAGGATCAAATGCTTCATTAATAGGGGCCCAATTATCAAAGTTAATGAGAAAAACAAAAACGAGGCTAATGTTATGAAAGAAACAATTATGAGGAGTTTTTTATAGTTTCTAACACATAACTACACAATTTATACCTGAAATCTGAAGCAGGTATTAAGTAATCGTGTATTTCCAGAAAAGTGTAGGAGAGTTTTAATACCTCAATATAGGTAAAAAATGGCTTCATCAGCAACAACATCAACTGAACCGCA
>QCGO01000011.1 GCA_003279855.1 Prochlorococcus sp. AG-388-E21 | reverse complement strand
ATTTTACTCCCATATTTTGAACTTATTTTTTTTTGATTAACTGCAGAAATTATTTCTGGATCAAGATTTAGAAATTGATCAATCCATAAATCATCGATTATATCTTGGTATAAATTATCTATATTGTTTTCAATATATGGATCTTGTGAGTAACCAATATCTATACTAAATTCATCTAAAATGTTTTTACAAAAAGAGTGAAACGTAGTTACTTTTAGTTTATATATAGCATTAATAAAATTATCAATATCAAATATTATTTTTTTCGGATTGGTTACCTCCTTTTGATAGTTCTTATACCATTCTAAAAGAGTATTATCCAACTCAGTTTCTTCGGGATTCTGTAAAAATAGTTTAAGTTTAAAAAATCTTGAAATGATTTTATCTCTTAATTCTGAACATGTGTTTTTTGTGAAACTTAATAAAAGTATTTCTTCTGGTAAAAATTTATTTTCCAATACATTTCTTAAAACTAAGTGAGCCAAAGTAAAGCTTTTTCCTGTACCTGCACTTGCTTCTATTAATTTAAAATTATTATCTAATTTAATTTTATTTATATCCATATATTCTTTAAGTTAATATTTCACCTTGTCGGTATAAAAAAAATAATTTTTAAATTTTTTATTTAGATATTTCTCTTCTAAAATAATCTTAAATTTGATTATTAAAGCAAGACTTAATGTTAAACCTAAATGATAAAAAGATAATTTAGTTATAAAGAAACCAAAAGAAATAAATATTAAAGAATAGTACATGGGATGTCTAATGAAACGATAAATACCTGAAGTGATTAGATTGCCATTGACTATAGGTTTTGGGAAAGGGGATAAATTACTACCTAAGTCTTTAATTGCAATTAACATAACAATTGATGAGATTATGATAATTAAGAATCCAAATAAACTAAAAATAAAATTAACTTGCATTATTTCTTTCTTAGGAAGAAATTCCAGTTGAATAAAATGAAGAATGATGATTAGGAACTGTAAAATAACAAGGAAAAATTCATAAGTAGTCTTAAGAAATCTAGTCAACTGAAATTGAAACATTATTTATTTTTTAATGCGTCAAATAAAGGGCCATATAATCTGAATGATAAATCATCAAATTCATCATTTCCAAAAAAGAAATCTCCTTCTTTTTTATTTCCAAAACACATTTGAATTACACTATTATCTCTTTCACCTTTAGTAAAAGTTTTATTTCCTTTCCATCTAGATGAAAAAGCTTTTTTCTCATTTTTCAGTTGCATTTTTGCTTCTATATATTTATATGTACTTTCTGGAGGAAGAGGTAAACATCTATCAGAGTAATTCTTAAAGATATGTATATATTCTTCTAATATTTTCTTTGATTGGAGTTGTCCCGGCGATTGGAGAATTTCTGATTTATATTGATTCTCTTTTCTAAAAATTATTTTAGTCTTTGTTATCCTCTTTTCTAAAGAAGAAATAAAGAGTAATTTAATCCAAACTTCTGATAAACATTTTAAACTAAGTTTCGAATGAATCAATTCAATTACCAAGTTATCAGAAATGAAATATTCTTCTTTATTTGAATTTGATTTAACATAAACTCTATTGATTTTTTTTTCTCTACTTAAATTTTCAGCTAAACTTCCTAACAGATTTTTTATCTCTTTTTCTTTTGTAAAAATACTATTTCTTGGCGCAATAATTCCATTTTCAAGAAATTGTTCGTTTATATTCAAATTCTTTAATTCATCAATAATGTCATAATTATCAATTTCTAATTTCTGAATGACTTTAGTAACTAATTGAAATTTCTGAAAATTACTTACATACTCTTCATCTGGATGATGCATAAATATTCCTTTTGGGGAAATATTTTTTTTATTAAGCCAATAGAGTTGAGGACTTTTAAACCAATAAATTAATTCAGATAATTTGAAGTATTTAGTATCAAAAAATTTCTCTTCCCAATCTATTTTTTTTATTAAAGAATAATTACTTTTTAAAAAATTACTATTGATAGGATTAACTACTTGTTGTTTCTTATGATCAAAGTATTTGATTATAGACTTTCTTTGCTTTACAGATAAAAAACTTTCGAAATAGTTTATAAGTTCCTTAATAGGGAAGGAAATATCTAAAATTTTATTATCTTTATCATTATTAATCCAAGAAACTATAATTTGCTTTCTACAGGAAATTAATAACTCTAAGAAAAAATATTTTTCTCTATCAAAAATAGATGGGTCCCCAAGAAGATATTTTTTATTTAATAAATTTATATTTTCATTACTCGATAATCTTGGATAATAAATACTATTCATATTAATTAAGAAGATAATCTTACGAGGTATTAGCCTAACCTTCTCAATATCACTTACTAATATCTTATTTATATAAGATTGATTTTTATACTTAAAATTATTTATACATTTAATTAAAATTTCTCTAAAAACATTCAAAACAATTGCTTGATCAGATTTTGAAGATATTAAATAATTATCAAGTATTCTATTTATTTCAGATATATCTAAATTGAAATTCTCATTATAATTTCTGATGTTATTAAGTATAAATTTAATCCTTTCAACCCAGGTTTTATAATCAAAAGATCCTCTAAGTAAATTAATATATTGTTTTAATTGAAGTAATATTTTAACCCACTTATTCAAATCCAAGCTTGTATTATCAGGGCTAAATGATTGAAGATTAGAACTATTTAAGCAAAATTCTTTATCATAAATAAGACCTAATGTAATTCTATTTATACACCACTCCAAAGTATTTTTTTCATCACCTAACCTTTCTTTAGTATCTAAGCCCCAATGAAAACCAACTTCATTTAATATTAAAATAATCTCATTTTTTTCAGCAATATTAAAATCAAAAATATTTTGATTAACTTTTTTTGAAAGAAAATATTCTATTTTTTCAATCGTAATTTTCTCATTTGCTAATTCAACAATATCAAGTAAGAAATTATATACATTTGAAGAATCTTCACAATTCTCTTCAAGAAATAAATAAGGTAGCTTTTGTCCGTTAATTACTTCATTATTAAAAATATACCTAAGATAAGGTTTTATTAAACTAGTTTTAGGAGATACTATAGCGATATCACTATATTCAACATCATCGCAAGTTTCTAATATTTCTATGACTTTATTTCTTAAATACTCTAATTGACTTAATTGATTAAAATGCTCCCTAAAAATAATCGACTCATCCTTTTCATTTATTATAAAATCATCTTGACTATTATCAATTAGCCTTTTCTGTATTTGATTAATTAGTGGAATATCCTTTTTACTTGTAAAACTAAACGTTGGATCAATATATATTGAATTATTGGTTATTTTTATATTTTCAATATTAGAAGTTTCATCAATTAATTTCTGATAATTAGCTCCAAATTTGCCAAAAATTTTTTCGATATTTGAACTATTTAAATTAAATTTGCTCTCAATAGAACTAAAATCAACCTCTCCCTCAAGAGAATTTATTCTATTCCATAAATCACCTCCAGCAGAAAGTAAGTATAAATTAACCTTAGTAAATTCCGCTAATTTCGAATAAAAGCTAACATGTAATCTTGATAAATTGTTATCAGAAATAATATATATTTGTCTAGGTATTTTATTTTTTTTATTTTGTAATTTTTTAATATTATTGATTATGTCAATCATGAATAAACATGGGGGTTTCTCAGGCATTTTTTTCTCAAGTAATTTATATAAAATGGGTTGCCAATATTCATTTGAATTTAAATTATTAAAAAGATTTCGTGAACTCAACTCATATCTATGCCAATTAGCTATCATCTCAGGCCTGAAAATAAGATACTCAATAAAATTATTTGCAATCTTTTTTGCTAAGTTGTGAATATCCCCATCAATTATCTTTTTATTGTTTAAGTATTTATTAATCCAATTACTAAGCGGGAATGATTCTTTATAGCTGTTTAATTCTTCAAATGAATCTATAATTCCCCATTTTATTGAATCAAAATTCCATACACCCATATCAATTGCCGGGAAAATTTTTGTCAATAATGCTTCGGTATAACTTGATATAGTCTTAAATTCATAAAGAGCACTTATTTGATTACTTATTGTTATTTGGTCCCATAACCACTTCCCTAAAAAATAATTAGGAACTGCTACATCTAGTTTTTCTGTTATAAAAGGGGGGTTAATTATTAATTCTTTTGCTAATAGCTCAGTAATAACTTCAATTTTGTTTGATTTATAAATATTAAGCAATTTTCTTTTATTATTTTTTACTCAACTTTAAGAGCGTCATTAATTTCGCTATTAGGACAATCAAATTCTCCTACAGCAACAAATTCTAAGCGAAGCTTTAAGAAGGTAATAAATTTTTTATCTGTAGAGATAACGGCTGCGGGAGTATTAGGAATTTTTTTAGATAAATCCAAAAATTCCGAAGATTTCAAAAAAGATGGATTCTTTAAAAACCAAAAATCAATTTCCTTTTTGTTTTCTTTATAGTTTCGGATTCTTTCTTTTAAAATCTCTTCGAGAGGTTCTTCAACTGTTAAAAATTTCTCACTTGCTGCAATGAAAAAATAAGTTGTCATTTTAAATAATTAATTTATTGAAATTAGAGTCTTCATTTCGCGTACAGCTCTTTCTAGACCTACCGCTAAAGCCCTTGAAACAATACTATGTCCAATGTTTAACTCATTCATATTGTTAATTGATGCAATCTTTTTTACATTCTGATAATTTAGTCCATGCCCTGCATTAACGACTAATCCAATATCTACGGCATAATACGAAGATTCAATAATTTTTTGAAGTTCTACATATTGGTCTTGTCCTTTTAAATCAGCATATTTGCCAGTGTGTAATTCTATAAAATCAAATCCTATTTCTCCTGAAGAATTAATCTGATCATTTTCAGGATCTATAAATGCGCTTACTTCAATATTGGAACTTTTTAAACTATTAACGTAGTCTTTAAGGTATTTCTCATTATTTTTGACATCTAACCCCCCCTCTGTGGTGATTTCCTTTCTTTTCTCGGGTACAAGTGTTACGTAATCTGGAAGTAACTTTTTTGAGATTCTCAACATTTCTTCAGTCGCTGCCATCTCTAGATTGAGTTTCGTTTTAATAGTATCTTTCAAAATATATATATCTCGATCTTGAATGTGCCTTCTATCTTCTCTTAAATGAACTGTTATAGAATCAGCTCCGCCTAATTCTGCTAAAAAAGCAAATTGAACAGGATCTGGCTCTACAGTCTGCCTAGCCTGCCTGACATTTGCAATATGATCTATATTTACTCCTAATGTTGCCATAAATTGATAACTCTTTGATCTAGACAATTTACTAACCGCCTAATTCTAGCTAATAAAAAATTACAATCCTATAATTTATTAATATAAAGTAAATTGAATTTGAAAAATAAGACTATTAATATTTGCCATGAAATTAACCCTTTTTTGGGCGTTATCGCAATGTTCATAACCCAAGATATCGTTATGAAAATATTTTTTAAAAAAAAGAAAATAATTCATAATAAGTTTCTTATCCCCCATAACAGTTCAGTTATTTTAGCCCCAACCCATAGATCGAGGTGGGATGGATTAATTCTTACTATGGCGATGGGTAGGAGAGTCACCAAAAAGGATTGTAGATTTATGGTTACAAAATCTGAGATGAGAGGTATTCAGGGTTGGTTTTTAAAAAGACTTGGTTGTTTTTCAATAAATCAATTATCTCCTTCCCTGGCTGTCTTGCGATATGCTGTTGATCTAATCGTCAAAAAAAGGCAGTTAGTTGTTTTTCCTGAAGGAAAAATCAATAAATATGGAAAAAAAATTGTCCTAAAAGAAGGACTATTTAGATTAGCTCGATTAGCTAAAAAAAAAGCAACCTTTATAACTATAATTCCAATCGGTATAGCTTACAGTGAGTCAACTCCAAAGTTTAGAAGTAATGTTTCTCTATGTTTTGGGGAACCTTTAATCATTAGTGAAAATATAAACTTTTCTATAAATGAATTTAATGAAATATTACACGAAAAAATGACAGCCGCTGAAAACGAAGCTTTAAAATTAGTCGGTCGATGAATCCATTATCAGTTAGTATTGAAATTAACAAATACGACAACATGAAAGTATTAAAGTTAACTTCGATTATTTTTATATCTTTAGGAATAATTTCCTCTGCTAATACTGTTTATGCAGAAAGTGATGATCCAAATAATTACAAAGTCCTTTCAAGCACTAATAAAAGTCTTTCAATTACAAACGTAGAAGCCTTCTTAAGAGAAGGCGATAATCTAATAAAATCTGGTGAGATTGAAAAAGCTAAAGATTCTTTTGATAAAGCAAGAGATTTAGCAAAAAAACTAGCAGGATTTTACGGGGATTTAAATGGTTCGTTTAAAGGGTTAGATGCCAGGATCCCAAGAGAGATGGCAGTAAAAGGTAAGAAGTCATTACAAATTTGGGCAGAATCAAATGGGAGATTAGCTGCGGTATATAAAAGTAAAAATCAACCCGAAGTCGCTGTACCTTTACTTGTAGAAATAATCAGATTAATGTCGCCTACTAGCTCAGAGGGTAAAGAAGCTTACAAAGATTTGGTTCAACTTGGTTTTGTTGAAACACCCTACAAAGGACTATAGGAATCAATAATGGCTACTAAAAGTGAAGTAATTAACTTAATAAAGCAAAAAATAGTTGATTCTGAAGTTTATGTTGAGAGTCTAAAAGGAGATGATCATTTGCAAGTAACTGTAATTTCATCTGAATTTAATGGATTATCATTAGTTAAGCAACATCAGCTAGTCTATTCTGCGCTTAAAGAAGAATTAGCTTCAGAGGCTATCCATGCGTTAGCACTTAAAACAGAAACTCTTTATTAAATTATGGAAAACCCTACTAAAAATAAAATTCAAAACCTTATCGACTCTAATCCAGTTATGGTTTTTATGAAAGGAACTAAATTAATGCCTCAATGTGGATTTTCTAATAATGTAGTCCAAATTCTTAATTCACTCGGAGTGGCATTTAATACATTTGATGTCCTAAGTGATTTTGAAATAAGAGAAGGTATTAAAGAGTATTCGGAATGGCCAACAATACCTCAAGTTTATTTAAAAGGAGAATTCTTAGGTGGCTCAGATATTCTTATCGAGATGTACAACTCAGGCACATTGAAAGAAAAAATCGAAATTGCATTAGCTTCTTAAAATATTTACTAAGTATAAATACTAAATTTAGTTAATAAAAATTAATATTTTAAATCTTTTTTTTATCAAAAAAACCTTTATTTTCATCGCCATCTGGATTTATAAAACTAGATGGATCTAATATCCATCTTTCAATTAATCTTTCTAATTTCTCTTGATCTTTTAGCTCTAAACTATTGCAATTCCTTAAGGCTTGGAGATAACCATCACTATATAATTTCAAGTCTGAGGGAGTATGAAATCTAGTTACTAGGTCTTGGCAACTATCGCAGATTGATTGAAAATGGCGAATTGCTAATGGATTTTCAAATGATGTCATAATTTGATAGATTCTGATTTTTATTTAGCATTTGTTATACCTTATTAAGGATGATTAAAAATTGCCTGGCCAAACAGTAATTAAGAATGCAATCAACTGAGCAAATCTTAGCTTCAGCTCCTGGCAGCTCCCAATTGCCTTCGACCTCTCAAACACCTTCGAGAGTTCTTGTTGTTGAACCTCACCCCACACTAAGAACAGTCTTAGTACAAAGACTTCGTCAAGACGGTCATTTAGCAGCCGCCGTAGGATCAGCTATTGAAGCTGTTGACTTATGCAGAGAGCAATCTCCTGACTTACTTGTCAGTGCTGAGATATTAGAACAAAATACTGCAATGAGATTAGCTCAACAATTGGGTTGTTCGGTTATAGTTCTAACCGCGAGATCTGGGGTAGAACCATTAGTCAGCTTATTAGATGAGGGGGCTGATGATGTTCTAAGAAAACCTTTTGGATTAGAAGAGTTAGCCGCAAGATGCAGAACTCTACTAAAGAGGGGTCGTATAGGTTTACAGGAGAAAGTTGCAGTAGGTCCATTAGAAGTTCATTTACTTTTAAGGCAAGTAACTCTTAGCGAGAAGCCTGTAGAGTTGAGCCCTAGAGAGTTTGCTTTGCTTTGTGCTTTACTTATGCCTCCTGGTATGGTTCGAAGTCGCCAAGAGCTTCTAAGATTGGCATGGCCGCCATTTAGCGGAGGTCCAAGATCTGTAGATACTCAAGTTCTGACATTGCGTAGAAAATTAGAGCAAGCAGGATTAGGAGAAGGAGGAGGCATTACCACAGTTCGACAGCAAGGATATAGATTTAGTATTGATAATATTTAAATTGTAAAAGCTATTATTTCACCCACAATCATAAATATACACAAGTAAGTTAGTAGTTTATATGTCCATAAAGGTGAAATGTATGATAATTTATCGATATTTAATTTTGTTTTTTCCTCAATTATAGATACAAACCTTTCGAAATTTTCAATCCTTTGCGGAACAAGAAAACTTTCATTTTTATTACTAATGAAATAATGTACATTACTTCCTTGGCTGGTTGGCAAAGATTTAATTAATTTAATATCTTTCCAAAAAATTTCCCAATTTTTTTTTCCAACTATTTTAGAAATAAAGCTTGTTTTATAAGAAATTTTTTTATCACAGGTAACTACATAATCACCTGTAATATTAATAATCAAAAGTAACCCAAAGACAAAAGTAATTATTGAGAATATTTTTAATTTTTCACTTACGATAAACGGGATAGGAAATGTAAGTGCTAAATATAATGAAATCAAAGAACTTTTAACAAAAAAAAGAGTTTTAAACTTTTCTACCATCTGATTGAACTTTTTAATCTGGCAAATTAAAACTATTTATATTTAATTTTGATCCTATTTTATGAGCGCAAGCATAACCACTAAAAGCAACTGCATTAAGACCTTGTCCTGGAAAACATGAATCTCCAACGCAATAAAGGTTTTTAATTTTTGTAGTATTGAATGGCATAGGAAGTAATCCAAGCAATTTTTTATTAGGTATTGGTCCATAACTTCCTTCGAATCTTCCAAGAAATTTTCTATGAGTTCTTGGAGTACCTATCTCTTTATGATCAATATTTTGATCTAATTTAGGAATTATTTTAGAAATTTTTTCTATAAGTAATGAATAATAAACTTGCTTCTTTTTAAGATAATCTTCTCGTGAGAGGTTCTCCCATTCTTCGATTGATGAAGGAGTAAATGCATGGATAATATGTTTACCTTCTGGAGCTAAGGACGGATCTAGTAATGTAGGTATAGAGATGAAAATTACCCCTTTTTCATTTTCTAACTCATCCCAATTCTCAACAATTATATGATGACAATTAAAGTCTTTATTTATTAAATCTTTTGTAACTCCAAGATGAATTGAGACGAAAGATGGAGAAGGCTTATAATTTTCAGACCACTTATTTTCACTTTTTGGTACTTGATCACTTTTAATTAATCCTTTTTTAAGATTATTAAGCCCAAAAGTATCCCATCTTGTGGAATTGGATACAACAATATTCGAGTGAATTTCTTCTCCATTTAATAGCTTTACTCCTACTGCCTTTCCATCTTTTAATAGTATCTCAGTCACATTAGCTCTGTAACGTATTTTACTTCCAAGTCTTTCCATCCCAGAAACTAATTTTTCTGCAATCTTGCCAACTCCACCTTTTGGATAATTAATTCCTCCAGCATGTCTATCAGTAAAAACCATTCCAGCATTGATCATAGGAGTTTTAAGAGCTGGCATTACTGACCAACAAAAACACTCAATATCAATAAATTTTAAAAGCTCAGGATCCTTAATAAACTTTCTTGCAACATCTCCTGCATTTACTGGAAGCCATCTAGCCAACCCTAAGCAGGATAATGGCGCCTTAAAGAATACCTTAAAAAGATAACTAGGATCCTCTATTGATAAGAGAGGCATGGAATCTAAACAATTAAAAACCTTTTTACAAGTTCCATAAAATTTGTTTATACCCTCCTTCTCATGAGGAAAACGTGCTGATAATGTACTAATAAATTTTTGATAACTTTTATCTACAGAAATACTAAGTTTATTTGGGAGATGATATTCAAGTTGAACGGGATCGGGAATAGTTTCACATTTCTCATTCACATCTTTCAGGGCACGAGTTAACAAATTTGTATAACCTTTCTCTCCAAACCCAAAAATCATTGAAGCCCCAACATCGAAAGTATAACCCTTTCTTTTAAATGAACCTCCACTTCCCCCTGGAATAATATATTTTTCAAGCACGAGAACTTTGGCTCCCTTAGCAGCTAATTGTGATGCTGTTACTAAACCTCCTATACCTGAACCAACAATAATTGCATCGAAATTTTCTTTATTTGATTTCATTTTTGATTTCATTAATAATCCATTTTAATTAATCTCAACAAGTAATTTATCATTTTTAAAAGATGCATCTAATACTTTTTTAAATACTTGCAATTCCTTTAGTGACCTTTCTTGATATGCTTTATATCTTAATTTTTTATCTTTTATTTTATTGGTTAATTCTGGGACTAAACCAAATGAAGCAGGCATTGGTTGAAATTTATTTTTTTTCTGATTAGACATGATTTCATTTCTATTACTAATAAAGTTCATTAGAGACCCAATCATTGATTCGTTAGGAAAAGTCACCAGACTATTATTTTTGGCTAATAAGGAAGCGTTGATTCCCGCCAACAAACCTCCAGCAGCAGCGGCGGCATATCCCTCAGTACCTGTTATTTGACCAGCGGCAAAAAGAGTTTCTCTTTTCAAAAATTGAAGTGTTGGCAGAAGTAATTTAGGGGATTCTAAAAATGTATTTCTATGCATTACTCCAAAACGTACAAACTCAGCTTTTTCTAGGCCTGGTATCATTCTAAATATTCTTTTTTGCTCTGACCATTTGAGATTAGTTTGAAAACCAACCATGTTTAGTAATTTACCTTCAAGATCCTCCTTTCTTAATTGAACAATTGCATGAGGTCTTTTTTTTAATCTATTTTCCCTATCAAATAAATCCCCCCAATCCGGATTCCATAAGCCAATAGATTTCAAAGGTCCATATCTCATAGTTTCAATACCCCTTCTAGCTATTTCCTCTATTGGTAAACAAGCTTCAAAAAAATTTGCAGATTCTTTATCGAAATTTTTTAAAGTAGATTGTTCTCCATTTATCAATGCATTTCTAAAATTAAAATACTCCAATTTATTAATTGGACAATTTAAATATGCAGGATCTCCTTTATCGTATCTACTTGCCTTAAAAACAATTTCATAATCGATAGTATCGCCATAAATAATTGGACTTGCCGCATCAAAAAAATGACAGGAATCAATACCTGTAAAATTTCTAACCTTAGTAGCTAGTACATCGGATGTTAGTGGTCCTGTAGCAATTACAGTGATTTTATTTTTGTCTGGGAGATCAAGTTGTTCAAACCTTTTTATCTCTACAAGAGGATGAGTAGATAAAATTCGTGTTAATGATTTGCTAAATTTTGATCTATCTACTGCTAAAGCTCCTCCTGCAGGGACAGAGAATTTATCTGCTGTCTGTATTATTAAGGAATTAAAAGTTCTCAATTCTTCTTGAAGTAAACCTGCTGCTCTGTCAGGGCTCAAAGCTCCAAAACTATTACTGCAAACTAATTCAGCAAATTCACTTGTATGGTGTGCTGGAGTTGAATGGAGAGGTCTCATTTCAACAAGTTTTACTGCTACCCCTGAATTAGCTATTTGCCAAGCAGCTTCACAACCCGCGAGTCCTGCCCCTATTACAATGACTTCTTTATCTAACAAATCAAATTATTCCTTTCCCAAAAAATCTCTATTAAATTGTTCCCTAGCTGGCTTTTGGATATTAAAGACAACCCAAGCTAATGCTGCAATAATTGGTGCGAAAACTACAATTGCTCTTAACATTTTAAAAAATTAGTTATTTCCTAAATATCTTACCTATCATCTGCAGATAAAGAGAGTATTTTTAATTTTTCATATCATAAGTTAAGAATTGTATTTCAATTGTTCAACTTAGGATATTAAGTTGTTTTTTTTACCTTAAAAAGGGATAATTTCATATGTACTCAATTTTACAAATGGGTCGCTAGCTCAGCGGTAGAGCATCCGGCTTTTAACCGGCTGGTCCTGAGTTCGAATCTCAGGCGACCCACATCTTCTAAATTGAGTTAAATAAACAATAGATAAATACTAAAGAGTATGCTCTAAGCATTAATGCAAGTATATATTTTGAGCTTTTGATATATTAAATTAGAGAAAAATCCATCGTTAATAGTATCTAATTTTACTAATAATTCCTAAAAAACGATTAATATTGCTTCATTTAGAGTAAATAACAATTATTAATGAAAGGATTTGGTATAGATCCCCATCAAATTAAAAAAAATATTGAGAAGACTAGTTCTCAGAGAATTCAGATCATTAATTTAGCAATTAATTTACATTCACAAGGTAAAATTAAAGAAGCAAAAAAATATTATCAATATTGTATTGATAAAGGATTCAATGACCACAAAATTTTTTCAAATTTTGCGATAATACTGCAAAGTGAAGGCAAATTTAAAGAAGCAGAAATCTCATATCGTAAAGTAACCCAAATAAACCCTAACTTAATAGAAGGACATTTAAATCTTGGTAATATCTTACGAATTCTCGGTAAATTTAAAGAAGCAGAAATCTCATATCGTAAAGTAACCCAAATAAACCCTAACTTAATAGAAGGACATTTAAATCTTGGTAATATCTTACGAATTCTCGGTAAATTTAAAGAAGCAGAAATCTCATACCGCAAAGCAATTCAACTTAATCCCAATTTCGCTGAAGCTTATTTAAATCTTAGCAATATTTTAAGATCTCAAGGCAAATTAAAAGAGGCAGAATCTTCCATTCTCAAAGCTATAAAACTTAATCCAAATTTCGCCGAAGCTCATTTAAATCTTGGTAATATCCTTTTAGAGCTTGAGGATTTTCATAATGCAGAATCGTCTACTCAAAAAGCAATTCGACTTAATCCCAATTTCGCTGAAGCTTATTTAAATCTTGGTAACATTCTACAAAATCTTGGTAATTTTAAAGAAGCAGAAATCTCATATAGAAAAGCAATTCAACTTAATCCTAAGTTCACTGAAGCACATTTAAATCTTGGTAAATTATTAAAAAATCTCGGCAAATTGAAAGAGGCAGAATCTTCTATTCTCAAAGCTATTCAACTTAACCCTAACTTCCCAGAATCACATTCAACTATGGGATCTATTTTAATAGGTCTTGGGCAATTCAAAGAGGCAGAATTATCACTTCTCAAAGCTACTGAGTTAAATCCTAAACTTTTTAAAGCATACTATTCGTTATCTATTTTAAACGCCCCAAATCAAATTACAAAATGGAAGGATAAACTCTTTTCTGAGAAAATTATAAAAAATAGTTCACAAAAAGATCAGATTAATATCTACTTTGCTAGGGCAAATATTTTGCATAAAGATAAAAATTATAGAGAAAGTGCCAAAAATCTCAAGCAAGCTAATGAATTAAAAGTTGCACTTACACCATCTCAATCTGATGAACTAATCGAAAAGTCCAAAAATTTATTCATTGAAACTAAGAAAACCAGAATCTATGAAAAAGGAAAAGAAAAATATCCTCAAAGTATTTTCATTGTTGGTATGCCTAGAAGTGGATCTACATTAATTGAATCCATCCTTTCAATGAATTCCAATGTGCAGGATTTAGAAGAAATTAATATTCTAGAAGAATCTTTTGAAGAACAAAGTAAACATTCTAAAGGTTCATCATTGGCAGACTTATATTGGCAAAAAGTAAAAAATAATAAGAAAAAATTGAAAACTACTACTAATAAATGGTTATATAATTATCAATATTCAGGTATTATTGCTAGTCAAATACCTAATGTAAAAATTATTCATTCATTTAGAAATCCTCTAGATAATATACTTTCAATTTATAGAACACATTTCACAAAAAGAAATAAATATTCTTCTTCTCTTATTGATTGCGCAAAAGTATATCTAGATCAAGAATACATAATGAATAAATACAAGGCGGAATTTCCATCAATGATATATAACTTAGATTACGATTTATTAGTGAACAATCCTAAGAGAGAAATTAAGTCTTTAATTAGTTTTTTAGGTTGGACATGGGATGATATTTACCTAAATCCCCATCTCAATAAACGTTCAGTTACTACTGCAAGCGTAGTGCAAGTTCGTTCACCTATTAATTCAAATTCAATTGGATCATGGAAAAATTATAAAAAATTACTTCAACCCGCGATTGATCTGATCACACAAAATGAAAAATATCGTAACTTGGCCACTTAAATACAATCAATATTCATGATGACTATGACGCATAACAAACACATATATGTCTCATTTCCACTGCTTTCCTGATGTATTTAGGTTATGAAAAGAGAAGATCACGCATATTTAGCTAAACACCTTTACAAACCTTCATGTTTACTGTTACAATACTTATCATAAATTCATCACTTATTAACATGACTCCAGAAGCAGAACGTTTTAATGGTTGGGCAGCAATGTTAGGTTTTGTTGCAGCAGTGGGTGCTTACGTAACAACTGGTCAAATCATTCCAGGTTGGTTCTAAAACCTAATTAAAGAAGGGTTACAAAATAGTGGATAATAGAATATTTTGATTTTGAGACTTAACTCATTTCGACATAAACTCTTCATAAGAAGATTATCCACAGAAATCCGAAATATTCATGGAATTATCTACTTTAGTATTATCACTATTGAAATTTTTCTGAGTAATTACATGAATAACATTCCATTTACTTAAATCATTTTAAAAATTATATTTACCTGTAATAAATCATTATGGGTAATTTTTTTTGGCTTTTTTTTCTATATCATCAAGGCAGGTAGAGCATAACAAATGACCTTTTTTAGCCCAAAAAGTCCTGGTCGATCTTTCTATATCCTTTTTACAAATCAAACATTTAAAAATTGGCGGCATTGAATTGTTAAAAATTAATCAAAAAAAAGGTCTACAAAAAAGTAGACCTTTATTTAATGTGTAGGATTTTCTAATCTTAATTAAAAGTTTAGAAGCTGAAAGATGTCTTAACCATTACACCTGTTTGATCTGTTGAAGCTGTTTCTTTGTAGTAAACAACTGGAGTAATAGTCATTCCGTCATTCATTGGGTAGCTGTAGAAAGCTTCATATACATGGTAAGAGGTTGCTTCATCCACTATGTGACCATCAGTACCTAATGCCAAACCAAGTGTTCCTGCGCCAACTTCATCCCATTGTAGACCTACCATCCATAGAGATGAATCACTTGAATCATCAATTGCACCAACTTCATAACCAGCACTTATAGATGGTAATGATCCAGCACTTTCTGGAGTGTAGTAAGCATTAAATGCTGTGTAAGCTGTATCGTTTGTACCTTCATAATCTGAATAAGTTACAGATACGCCGTATGAATCTCCAGTGTAAGTTACCTGTCCACCGAAAACATCAGTACCTTCTTTAGTAAGTAAACCACTAGTAGAAGCACCTTGACCTTCATAGCCTACTGCTGCAGTAAAACCATTACCGAAGTCATAACTAGCTCCAGCTGCAGTTCCTAAGCCAGCAGCAAATGCAGCACCTGAGTTACCACAATCATCTAGCTGAATAGTTTGACCACCATAAACACAAGCAGTGCTGTAAAGAGTACTTCCGTCCATGCTGTCACCAACAAAAACAGTTGTCTTATCGCCTAGAGGAAAGGTGTATGCAACACCATCAACTTTTAGACCATCTCCAGCATCATTTAGATCTAAATCATCTAAACTTCCTGCGTCTGCATTACCAGCGTCAAGTGAAACGTCTAGTGAATCTTCACCAGTAAAACTAGTGTTTAGATCAATTTGGAATGAATAACCAGCTGTTACAGCTTCGTTACCAGTTAAACCGTCAACTGCACCGATAGCAAAATCTGCAGAGAATGATGCTGTTGTTGTTTCTGAGAAACTACCAGCTTCAAAATCATTCAATCTTGCTTCTATTCCATCAACACGGCTGTTTGTTACAGCAAGTTGTTCTGGGTAAAATTCACTAATGTTCTGAATTTCTTCTGAAGAAGAATAACCAGAAATTTCATTAATATTGAGCTCATTAGCTGTTACAGACATTGGTGCCAAAAGGCCTAATGTTGCAGGAGCTACAAGCAAGCTTTTGAAAAGCTTCATAAATTCCCTCACACAGAGTATTTTTCCTATATTAACAAAAAATAAAGAGGAAGTTAAGGTAGTAGGCCAAATTGTAGACAGGCACAGATAAAAAAAAAAGGTCTACAAAAAAGTAGACCTTTATTTAATGTGTAGGATTTTCTAATCTTAATTAAAAGTTTAGAAGCTGAAAGATGTCTTAACCATTACACCTGTTTGATCTGTTGAAGCTGTTTCTTTGTAGTAAACAACTGGAGTAATAGTCATTCCGTCATTCATTGGGTAGCTGTAGAAAGCTTCATATACATGGTAAGAGGTTGCTTCATCCACTATGTGACCATCAGTACCTAATGCCAAACCAAGTGTTCCTGCGCCAACTTCATCCCATTGTAGACCTACCATCCATAGAGATGAATCACTTGAATCATCAATTGCACCAACTTCATAACCAGCACTTATAGATGGTAATGATCCAGCACTTTCTGGAGTGTAGTAAGCATTAAATGCTGTGTAAGCTGTATCGTTTGTACCTTCATAATCTGAATAAGTTACAGATACGCCGTATGAATCTCCAGTGTAAGTTACCTGTCCACCGAAAACATCAGTACCTTCTTTAGTAAGTAAACCACTAGTAGAAGCACCTTGACCTTCATAGCCTACTGCTGCAGTAAAACCATTACCGAAGTCATAACTAGCTCCAGCTGCAGTTCCTAAGCCAGCAGCAAATGCAGCACCTGAGTTACCACAATCATCTAGCTGAATAGTTTGACCACCATAAACACAAGCAGTGCTGTAAAGAGTACTTCCGTCCATGCTGTCACCAACAAAAACAGTTGTCTTATCGCCTAGAGGAAAGGTGTATGCAACACCATCAACTTTTAGACCATCTCCAGCATCATTTAGATCTAAATCATCTAAACTTCCTGCGTCTGCATTACCAGCGTCAAGTGAAACGTCTAGTGAATCTTCACCAGTAAAACTAGTGTTTAGATCAATTTGGAATGAATAACCAGCTGTTACAGCTTCGTTACCAGTTAAACCGTCAACTGCACCGATAGCAAAATCTGCAGAGAATGATGCTGTTGTTGTTTCTGAGAAACTACCAGCTTCAAAATCATTCAATCTTGCTTCTATTCCATCAACACGGCTGTTTGTTACAGCAAGTTGTTCTGGGTAAAATTCACTGATGTTCTGAATTTCTTCTGAAGAAGAATAACCAGAAATTTCATTAATATTGAGCTCATTAGCTGTTACAGACATTGGTGCCAAAAGGCCTAATGTTGCAGGAGCTACAAGCAAGCTTTTGAAAAGCTTCATAAATTTCCTCACACGAAATTTAAAGGACACCCAATATTACTACATTTTTATATACGAAATCAAGTGTCGGTTATTACTTTTTAAAAGTTATGTGCCAGTTTATAAATTTAAACATTCAATGAAAATATAAAAAATTTAAATTTTAAATCTATTATGGGATATTTTTTTTAGATACTTTAAAAGATACCTTATCAGTTTTATACTTTTTCTTTTTGGTAATCCCAATAGAATCAACGTACCAACCTGAGGCTAATCTAGTATCAATTTCATCATAATCCCTATTAGAATCGATACTTTTTAATTTTTTTTTCTTGTAGTCCATCAATAATTTCTGTACTAAATTAGTATAGCAAATAGGAAATGATGGACCTAAACTTCTAGTAAATTAAAAAAAAGAACCGATAGTTTGGTAAATAATCGAATTTTTTAAGTAACTTAGTAATAAACTTGTAGGATTAATTTATAAAGTCAAATCTATAGAAAAACGAAAAAAAAAAAGAAATACTCTCACCAAATAAAATTATTAGCTAAATTTTTAAAAACTTATACCTGAGGAGCACAAGGTTTAAATGACTCATTTTAAATTAATAATAAATTCTCTACCCAGAGATCTTTTGGAATTTTCTTTTTTCTTAGTTGTGGGTTTCACTGCTGGTTCGATGGGATTAGTATAATTTGTGAAAAACATAGTAAGGTAAATTTTTAATTCTTTTTCATCCCTAAGAACTTTAAATTAAACGATTAAATTATTATCGTTTTTTTTTTAAGTATGGAATAATAATAATAATAAATACAAGATCATTGAAATTTAAAAATAAAAAATTACTATACTCTGCTTTTTTCGGTGGAATATCATTATTTTTAATACCCAAGACTGCTCATGCTACGCCTAGTACTTATTTTGAGGAAAGGAGAGAATGTATTGAAAATCCTGACTTTATTACTCCCAATACAAAAGAGTTTAAATATTGTTTAAAGGATAATGGAATAATCAAAAAATATGATGAATTTGATAATTTGATCGAAATCGACTTAAAGCTTGATCAATTAGTTGAAGAAAAAGTCAAAAAAGAAATCAAAAAAAACTTAACTAAGACAAAAGCAAAGACAAATCGTTTTAGAGAATTAACTGAATATAAAATAGATGATGAGGAACTTTTTGAATATTCATGCGAAGCAAAAAAAGAGAGGGGAAAATTAATTTGCAAAGATAAAAGTCTGAAAAAATTAATTGGTATAAGGCCAGAAGGATTTTATTATAAAAAAGGTCTTGAACAGATTGAAAGTAAAAGATGGGACTTATCTATCAAATATTTTGATAAAGAAATTGAATATAATAGTAACCAAAAAGCTTATGCTATTCGAGGTTACTCAAAATTTATTTTAGAAGACTATCTAGGATCAATTAAAGACTTAGGGGATGCCTTACAAATTGATAAATCAGATGTTTTTTCTCTTAGTTTGAGGAGCAGAGCAAATTTTAAAGTTAATAACTATCAGGCTGTAATTTCTGATTTAAACAAACTTATAACTTTAATAGAATTTAAATCAAGTAAAGAAACAACGGAATTATTTAATAAAGAAATTAACCCAGTTGATCCTAATTATTATTATTTAAGGGGATTAGCTAAAAGTGAATTGGGAGATTCCAATGGTGCAAAAAAAGATTTTGATTTGGAAATAATTAATAATCCATTAAATGGGGATGCCTATTTTCAAAGAGGCTTAGAAACCTACTGGACAGAAAGAGATTATGCTTGCGAGGATTTAATTAAAGGCGTTTCATTAGGTGCAGTAGATTCAAGTTCTGAATTTTTAAAAGAAAATACTCAATCAAACTCTTTTCTGGATGAACTATTTACTGGAAATGATAAATCCTTAATTGATGAATGCAAAAGTTCGAGCACTAGAAAAGTAGAAAATATTAAGCAAAATTATGAAACAGAAAAGTTAAACAGAGATCTTAAAAATCTTTTTCAGAATTATTATTTTCTTATACCTATCCCTTTAATAGTAATCGGTTACACATTACTAAAATATAGGTCAAAAGATGAATAAAAAATAATATTGGTGATGATTAAATATGACACTAATGATATAGTCGAGTAAATCATTTGAATAATTAAATTTAATTAGAAATTGGCAATCACTACAATTGAAAGTAAAAATAAAAATAACTATTTAATTTGGAAGCACCCTAATAGAAATTTAAGTATGGGTTCTCAAATAATAGTAAATGAAAGTGAAGAGGCTTTATTATTTGAAAATGGTCAATTATTGCATATACTTCAAGCGGGAAAACATAAGATTTCTTCAGGTAATATACCTGGGTTAGATGGAATAATTAGAAGATCAGTAGGAAATACCCCAATCATAAAAATTGACACATGGTTTGTAAATAAAGTTGTCTCTACTGACTACAAATGGGGTATTCAATTACAAGTTAAAGACAATCTTCATCAGCTTTTAGTGCCAGTAGGTTCTTATGGATCTATATTACTTAAGATTGAAGATCCTGCTTCATTTGTCATTCAGGTAGTTGGAAAGAATGAAAGATTGAAAAAAGAGGAACTGAAAAACTTTATATTGCCATGCGTCGAAAGGGGATTAAAAGAATATATCGCTGAGAAAATAAAAGAAGGTATTCTTGATGTTTTCAACATAGAGTCAGTTTTAGGAAAGGCTTCTAATAATGTTAAAGATTCATTAAAGGGAGTTTTTGAGAAATATGGTTTAACAGTAGTTGAATTTTTTGTTCAAGGTATTCAAGTGCAGGGAGAGAGCCCCGAATATAAAAAAATCAAAGAAAGCTTGGCTGATGCTGCCAGTCTAAAAATTAGATCAAAAGCCGCTTCTGAAGCTGATGCTACCAGTTTGAAAATCAGAGCAAAAGCCGCTTCCGAAGCTAAGCAGTACTACAAGGATCAGAAAGATTTAGACGTTCTAAATAAATCATTGGAGGAAGTACAAAATCAGACAAAAGAGATAAACAAAGCTATTGATACTAAACCTAATGAAAAGCAATCAGAAAATAAACAAGGAGGAGGAAATCTTAAAGATAAATTAGAATACTTAAGAGAGTTGCTGGATTCTGGTTTAATTACTAAAGCTGAATATGACAAGAAACGATTTAAATTATTAGATCAAATTTAAATATGAATTTTTCCTTTTTAAGCTCATGAAGACTATCCAATCTATTCCCTTTGTATGGCTACCATTATTAACTCTATGGACCATAATTTTTGTTCTATTCAGAAATTTATCTGTAGATAATATTGAATTTTACATTCCTCTAGTAATTTACATACCCGTTTCATTTATTTTTTCTGCACAGTATGGTCTTTTATTAAAGGATAAAAAAGAATTCTTATTTACCAAGCTAAGTAGCTCAAGTTCTATAATTATCTGCTTTCTAATTTCTACAATCTCTATTTTCTATTATATTTACGGAAAATTAGACTTTCAAAGATCTTTATTTTCTATAGTTCTTCCATTAGTAGCAAATTTAATAATTAATGAATTTATGTCTATTTCTAATAAAGAATTGGTAACAAGGAAAAAACAATGGGATAAAAAAAATCTAGAACTCGAAGAGGAACAAGTTCAAAGATCTAAAGAAAATTCAAACAACAGAGAAATACATTTTTCCAATAAAGATCGATGGAAAACTTTCCTTAAAAAAGAGTTAGTAAATGATGTAAAAGATGAAACATATATTTTCGAAGTAAAGAGAATAATGGATATTGTTGAATACAGTTCTTATTTTAGGAAGAGTGATTCTCTTGAAGACTTAGAAAAAATTAAGAAATCAAATGATTTAAATTACATAAAAAAAATATTTAAACAAATCAAATGAACTTTAAAAGTTTTAATCTAATTATTTAAAAAGGTCACCTGCGCAAAAAACTTTGTAGTAATTATCTTTTCTAGCTCCTTTTGAAGATCCAAAGGTCAATCCTGATCTAAGTGAAAGGTGTCTATTATGTCCTGAACCATGGTGATCCCAACCATCATAATCATCATCGCCATAATTTTCATATACTATTTCCAACAATTTATTAGCATCATCCGGAGTAATATAAAAATTAGGGATACTCGCAAGAATTACACCTGCGAAACAATCAGCTTGTAGTTCAATTTTTAATATATTCATTTTTTCTCTATCAAGATAACCATAAATAGTCTTTTGAATATGATGAGCATACTCATGAGCTGTAGTGAAAGCCAAGGCTAAATCTTGATTTTTTAAATTATTATTTATACAAATAAAATGTCTTAAAGGGTCATAAGAACTAGGACCTTCGCACCAACTCCAATTTACTTTTTTTGCTCCAACACGTTTGCCCATCGTATTATAGGCCTCATTAAAAATAGTTTTAACCATAGAATCAGAGTCTTCAAACTCAATTTTTAATTCTGCATATGAAGGGGGGAAATATAATAAAGATAATGGTATTAAGCAAAGTATCTTTTTATAAATATTATTTTTAAAATTTAATAGGTTCATCAAAATTAATTACAAGCTTTCAACATTGTGGGGTTATAGTCTGAAGCTTTCATTCTTCTTGCTTGTCTCACAAATTTACATCCAGTTGGAAGTTTTCCACTTTTTATTGTAAAAATACCTCTCCACCAAACAATATTTCCATTATCTGGTTCAATCCTTTGAGCCATATCCAAAAGTTTATAAGCTTCAAAGGGATATAAAGATCTTGAGTATACAGTGGCTAAATCCAATATGTTTTGAACATTATTAGGTTCCAATCTGTTTAGTATCTCTAAATCACTAGCCGCCCCAACTAAATCTCTAATCTCAGGTTTAGCTCTTAACCACCCTCTAAAATAATAATAATCAGGATCATTTGGATTAATAACAATTGCTTTAGAGTAATCGGCTAAAGCTCCGTCAAAATCTCCCATTATTTTCTTTTCATAACCTTGCTTAAAGTAATAATTTGACTTATCTTTTGGATTTATTTTTTTTATTGAGTTTCTTCTAGAGATATAATCTACTGTCTTTATACTTGGCCTAAAACCTATTGTACCTGCAATTTTCATTCTGAAGGCTAACGAATTTATATCGTTTCTCTCAACGGTTATAAATTCCTGAGAACTTTCTCTATTATTTTTTTCTGGGAGAAAAGTGGCCGGTTTCTTGGGAACAAATTGAATTGTTTTTTGGCTTTCCTGAATATCAATATTCTCTTTTTTTTGAAGTAACAGTGATGGGATTATTTTAATAGTTTCTTTTATAATTTCTTCTTCAAAAGTAGTTTCTTCTTTTGTAGGTGTGGGGATATTTTCAACCTTATTTTTCTGAAAAGTTGGATACCTAAAAATAAGTAATGTCAATAAAATACTCCCTAGACCTACTGGGATAACTATTGAAGAATTAAATCCTTGAGTTTGCGTTATTCTTTTTACATAATGAACACTTCTCGCAAGAATTCCTCCTGCAAAATATGGAGCCCCACAAAATTCACAATTATAGTGTCCGCTTTTTGGCGGGTTCATAGGAGCCCCGCATCTTAAGCAATTAGTAGTGGATTCATTCATAAAAAATATGATAAAGGTTTTTTGCTTTAAAACTTAACTTCATTACAGGAAGTTTTAACTTGCTGATTAATTTTCCTAGAGGTTATTAGAAAAGTGTGCAAAATAATGTTTAATATTTTATGTAAGATTCAATAGGAAAATCTAGTTTTAATCTTCCTTCCAACTTACTCAATTCAACTACAACTAAAAGTCCAGCAACTTCTTTATGATTACTCTCAAGTAACTTAGAAACACAATTAACTGTTCCTCCTGTAGCCAACAAATCATCAATAATTGTATAAGACTTAAATTTTTGAAGAGCTTTTTTTTGAACTGAGAGCGAATTTTCACCATACTCGAGACTATAATGTTCCTTAAAAAGTTCTCCTGGAAGCTTTCCAGGCTTTCTAGCTACAATCATTGGTTTTGAAGCTTGCAAAGATATTGCAGACCCAAAAATAAAACCTCTAGCATCTATAGAAATTATTGCCTCAGCCTTTTTTATGAGTTTACTAGATGACATCCTTAAAATAAGTTCCTTGAATACCTTCGGTTCTTGAATAATTCCTAGAACATCTTTGAACTCAACTCCTTCTTTAGGAAAATCTTTATAGGTGTCAATTAATTCATCAAGACTTTTCATTATCTTTATTTTCTAGTGTTAGCTTTAAAGATCTTTCAAACTATTTAGTTTTAATTCTACTAGCTAATTTGAAATTTCTTCTCTAAATCCTCATAACAAGAATTTAATTAAATGTATGAAAGTTAACCTCTAAATATAAAGGGTCTTTCTATTAAAGAGATAAATTAAGAGTCGGAAGCGTTGTGATCAAAATCATCCTAGTTATTCACTCAAAATCAAGCTTTAAAAATTAGTGCCAAATTAGAGAGGAGGAGCATAATTTATACCAATACATATTTTTTATAAAAAATTAATTAATTTTTTCTTTTATAGATGACTGTTATGAACTAAGATCTTATTAGCGGGGCGTGGCGCAGCTTGGTAGCGCGGGTGCTTTGGGAGCACTAGGTCGCAGGTTCGAATCCTGTCGCCCCGACCATTTAAAAACCAAGTCATACAAGAGAGTTTCCCAGACTCTCTTTTTTATTGCCAACTATAAGAAAAATAAGACTTAGCGATTATATAGCGATTATCTGCTATACCTTGCATAACCCTGCCAACTTAATCGCTAGATAACCTCTAAGGTGATTGCTCTTAAATAAATCCTAGGAAACAAGCTTCATAACAAATTTTCTAAATTTTCAAGCTCTATTTCGCTTATAAGAATCACTTTCGCAGTAATTGCTAATTCATGAGCTTTTTTCGTAAATCCTGATTTAGCTACCACAACAGAATGAGTTCCCTGATAATGGATTTTGCCTGCAATTACTTCTTGCAATGCCTTGTTACCAACAGCATTAGAAAAATCCTTGCATTGAATACATACTTTGAAATCTTCAATATACCCAATTAGATCCACACCTTGATCTCCAGTGACAGGGGTGGTTTCAACTTTCCAGCCTTCTTTCTCGAGGATTTTCTTGCAAATATTTTCATACCTGATTCCAGCGGGGGCATCTCGTTCGGTAGATTCCCATTCTGAAATATTTTTATCAATAATTTCCTTCGTTAAGACTTCTATTTTCTTTACCGCATATCTAAAGTGCTTAGCAAGGTTAAATGGCAATTTAAATGTTCCTAAAACATTCCTATCAGCTGATTTTAACTTTGGCAAAATCGTTGTTTTAAAAAAATAAAAGCGTTCATCTTCCCATTTAGTTAAATTTTTATTTCCATATGAATCAACCTTTACTAATTTATTTTTTGCTTTAACAAGATTAAATTTATTTTTATCTAATGTTTCATCAATTATTTTCTTAAATTTAAATTCCATTATTTTTTTTACTTCTTTTTTTGCTTCATCAACAGTTAAATCTTTGGGCAAATCAAACGCCTTAATTGAATTAATTTTTCTAATATTATTTCTGACCTCTTTCCATATTGTTCGTTTATTGACTTGATTTAAATCAAGAGTATCTTTAAGCCCAACATTTTCCTTGAATTGATAGATTTCTTTTTTATATTTATCAATTATTTTTTGAGATGATTCATTTTCATCTTTTAGTCTCCAATTTTCATGAGAATTAATATCCTTTGTTAATTGACTTATACTCTTAGGATTTTTCATTGAGGTTCTTATTTTCTTCATTTGCTTTTTTATCTCTTGAATACTTATCTTTTTAATTCTTTTTTTCTTTATTTTTTTTTCTGGCTTTAATTTAATATATCTAGAAAAAAGATTTCTTAAAAACTTTTTCAAACCTATAAGGTAAATTTCTCTTTCTATATTAGTTTGTCTATCAAGAAAAGGATAATAATTACATTTAAACCCTAAAAGAACCAGTTCTTGCCTTAGCGATTATAGAACGATTATTTGATATACCTTGCATAACTACCTTGCTGCCTCATCTCTCATAATTGTGCAAGTAGTAAGCGTTTCATTTAGCCCATCCATTCCCAAAATCTGAAATTAAAGAAATTTTTACTTGGTTTATTTTTTTTTCTATTTAATTTTGCCTGTTTTTGTTGTTTAGATTTTTCAGGATCTTTTTTGTAATTATCTACAAATTCTTTGAAATCGTCCTTCATAATTTTTCTCTTTTAAAGTTGTAGTAATGCATCGTAGTTCCGTTTGCAGCTAAATCTTGATTAACTACGTGAGAAATCATTTCCCAACCATCATCGCCTAATTTGTTTAAGATTTCGGGCAATGATGGGACTTCCTTGGAGGAGAAATTATCTGACCAGCCTCTAACTCTTTCTCCATCAATATCAAGTAAATTTATCTCTTGGGTTATACCTCTTCCTTTGTAATCTAATCTTAAATGTTTATAGTCCCATCGCTTAATACCTTTTTCCTTAAGCGTATTGAGGAAGGCAGCTTCCTCTGCTTTTTTCTTTTCTATTAAGGCCTCTCTTTCCGCCTGAGCTTGTGCCTCAAGTTCTTCTTTTGGTATTACTGGTTTTGGCTTTGCGGCTTCTTTTGCTTGTTCTAATGTTTCTGGATCTTTTAATTGCTCTACTCTTTCCATAGATATTCTGCTAACTACTTTCCCATTTGAATTTTTTAATTCAAAATTATTCCCTCTTTGTCCAGATCTATTCTCATCAGCTATTTCTTTGCTTGAAATCTCTTTTCTAATTAGTGCTGCTTCAACAGCAGCTTCAAAATTACTCAACATTTTTTATATTTAAATTTATTTATCTTTTAGCATTAAAAAATTCAGAATATATGAATTATTAAATTCTTTATATTGAAATGTTTTAGAAGATGCAAGAATCGACTGTCAACTTGAACCACTGTAAATACATGAGACCTGGTGCCTATGCAGCACTAGGTTGCAGCTTAGCGATTATTTAGCGATTATTTGCATAACCATGCTATACATTGCTGCATATTGGAGAAATATTGAGACTCAACTAAATCCTAGTATTACCAACTCATAAGCTATAGCCTCACTTGTTTCTTGTGGGTACTGTCGCAAATTGCGTACTGGGTGCTTTGGGAGCACTAGGTCGCAGGTTCGAATCCTGTCGCCCCGACTCTTAAAAACCAAGTCATATAGAGAGTTTTCCCAAGCTCTCTTTTTTATTGTCTGCAATCTCAAATGAGAAAGGGGAGCTAGGAGGGGAGCTAGTATCTTCGAAGATCTCCTAAATGGTGCCTACTTTTTTGAATTAAATAATAACTAGTTGATTAAAACTGCCACCTAAAACCACCACCATAGGAATGTTCATCTCCTCCTTCTGCTAAGCCATATTCTGCATTTAAATTAAACATAAAATCTTTAGTACAGATAAAATCAGCTCCTACTTTAATAGAGCCATTATGTTGACCAAGTGTTTTAGAAGAAACTTTATTATGTGCTGTTGAGCTTTCTGTTAATCCACCTTTAATACTTCTATGATCTTCATCCGCATAGGGGTCCATTTCGTAATTCAGAGCAATAGATGGAACTAATAACCACTTGCCACTCTCCATAGGGATTTGCTTGTCTACACTAATTCCTGTTTTTAAGAGAAGAGATTCCGCCTGATTTGGATCAATGGTAATTAAATCTCCACTACCCGATTCACTGAATCCATCTTGAGTATGGGCGGCATAAGTAACTCCTACCATTGGTTGTAAACGGATTGGGGTTTTCATATTTTTTATATTCTTTTTTATATCCCAGATACCATTTATCTCCGCAGTATATCCATCAGTATCGTAGGCAGATGTTGCCGATGTAGTTGAATAATTTCTATTACCTTTGTAATCAAAATCAGATCCCCCAATCATTCCTTTTAAGGTGAATTTATCACTTACTTTCTTAACTCCATAAATAGAATAGTGAGTGTTAGTGGAACTCAAACTAGCTGTTGTACTGGAGAAGTTGTAATTATCTAAATTAGAAGAACCAACGCCATATGCAACACCAGCTTTCCATCTATCATTAATTGTTTTCTCTAAATTTATTGAGGTATTAAATTTTGCATAATCATAACCTCCATAACTGCTATTGCCATTAACAGAAGCAGTTGTATTGTTCGCATTGGTATAGACACAATAATCAGTATCTCCAATTACCCAGCCATAGTTATTACATTCACCTGCTTTTGCTAAAACCAAATCCCTATTATTTTTTATTGATACCAATCCAATATTCTGTATCGCGGCATAAGGTTGGATCCACTCAGTGTGTAGCTGGCTAATTGTTATTGATGAAGAGGTTACTGATTCACTTGTCCCACCGCCATCTGTATAAGCAACTGTAACTCTGATATATTTTCCTTCTTTTGAAGAAGTTACAGTAAAAGCAGAACTCGTTGCACCAGTAATATTATTCCAAGTACTCCCGTCAGAAGAGGATTGCCAGGTATAAGAAGTTACTGATCCGTTCCCGTCTGGATCATTGGCAGATACGCCAGCAGTTAAGGTCTTTCCTGCATATGTTTGACCTGTTATTGAATAAGTAGCATCTCCAGAATCAGGAGTAGAAAGATTTAATATAAAAGCTAAATCATTACCCCAATTGGTCCAGGCACCATTATTAAAAGCATCAGTATGATAATAAAGAGAGGTACCTCCGGAATATACATCACTTGCATTCTTCCCCCATTGAGAGCCACCAGAATCATTTGCAACTATGGGATTCCCAGCTGGATTAGGTGAGTAACTTCCTCCGGGTTCATTTACTGAATAAAATGCTGCAAAATTTCCAGATGAAAGGGTCTCATTAGTAACTGCATCATTACTATCTACTGTGACAGCTTGGAAACTACCATTACCTACAAAACTTTGTGCATTAGTTTCATATAAAGGACTACCTGAAATCTTTCTTGTAGTAGCATCAAAAGAATAAATATATGCTTTAAAGCTAAAGCTATCACTTGATTTTATATAAAAAGTTAAATCAGTTAGTTGTAGGTTTGAGGAAGTTGTAAAAGATTGTCCATATGCATTAGATCCATCAGGTCCCCAGCTATTTCCAAAAGTAGAACCATTCCAATTTTGAAAAGTATTTATACTTATGTCTGCATAGGTTCGTACTGTCGATAAACCGAACAATAAAATTAGGGGGAGTAATCTTTTTTTTGCTTTAAATTTACCCGACCTAATTTTCATAAAATTATATCTTTTCACTTAGAAAGTAAATATACTTACCCCCTTATATCAATCTTCTGAACCTCCTTCTTTTATATATGAGGATATGCTCTTAAAATATAATAATGAAAAGCTATAGAAGCCAGTGGTTATATTCAAGTATAGATTTCTAGATTACTATAATTATCGAAAACTTAAGTGCTTATTTATACTTCTAGGTTGCTAGACTAATTATATTTTTTAATTATTTAATAGCTTATTTTTATTGTTATTTATTATAAATAACTTAATTAATTATCTTTTTCTCTTAACTCTGGAAAGCATTTAGCAATATGAATCAACTCATATACTTCTTCGCTGTCATAAATTTTATTTGAAACTCCACTTCCTACTTCTATTCCTTTGGCTTTCATTTTCCTTAAAATCAGACCTTGTCTTTCTTGGCTAGACATTGATTTATATTTTTTCCTTCTTTCTTCCTTATCCAAAATAAAAAACAGTTACCACTACAGATCCAATACTATAAATTAAGCTCCACCCCTGTGAGTTAATCTTCATTAAAAGGAGTTAATAAACTATGTATAGCTTTAAAAGGTATTAATAACTTATGCATTAAAAGAAAAGGTTTTATCCCTCTAATTTTTAATATAGTTTACTAAAATATTATCTTTGATCGACCAATTTAAAACTAGGCACTAGGTTGACTAGGGGGGAGCTAGAGGGGGAGCTAGCATCTAAGATAAGATTAGATAACCTTCGAAGATTATGCAATATGCTGTCTCAAACTCGTTCCACTATCTATTATTAGTTAAGACTATAACTAGATTCTCAAGCAATTCTTAAAAATAACGCCCAGTGCTTTGGGAGCACTAGGTCGCAGGTTCGAATCCTGTCGCCCCGACCATTTAAAAACCAAGTCATACTGGCGAGTCTCCCAACTCGCTTTTTTATTTCTCAGAAGTCTCAATAATTTAAATAGCGATTAAATAGCGATTATTTGTATAGCTTTGTATAACTTTGTCCAGTTAATCGCTAACCATCACAAGGTTCACTAAACCTCTAAATAAATAAAATAATCAATAAAGTACCAATACTGAAAATTAAACTCCAACCCTGAGAATTAATTTTCAATTTAAAAATTATTTATATGTAATGAGTAAAAAACCTAAATAGGTTAAAAACCATTTATTCACAGGACCTTTTACTTGATGACGACTGAATTAAATTACCCATCCAATTTTTAATATCTGATAATACTTCCAAATCTAATTTAAAGGAAAAATATAAATTACTACCATTGAATTTCTCAAAATTACTTATGGGATCAATTCTTTTCAGTAAGGGATCAAAATTAATTTACAGAACCTAATCCAAAAAATGAATTAGCAATAAATAATAAACTAAATGCAGTTAAAAAGATTAATCCTATCCAGCAAAGACTTCTTAAAAACAAACCAAATCTATGCTTAGTAGGCACTAAATTACTGTTGATAGTATCCATTGCCATCCATGCAAAAATTGGAGCTGTCAAAAAACTTCCTGTCATTGCTCCGAAAACAAAATCTTTAACCCCTATTCCGCCAGACTTTGCAATTAATAATGCGATCAATGAGGCAAATATATGTATGATCATCCAGTTACGAAAACGAGTTTTCTCAGATGCTGATTCCATGCGTCCCTTGTCAGTACCTTTTAATAAACCTTGTATTGAAGAAATACTTCTTGGGTAAGCATCAAGGCAAGTTAATGTTGTACTAAACATTGCTGCAAATGAAGCTGGAATAATTATCCACTTAGACCAAACACCAATAGAGTTTGTATATAAACGTATTAAATTTTGAGCGAAGAAAACACCACTACCAGAAAGCATTTCATCTCCAGTTCCATACATTGTTATCGCGCCAAGAGTTACAAAAAAAACTGCTGTGATAACAGTTATTAAGTAACCAAGATTAAAATCAAATTCTGATTCTCTAACATTAGGTTTGTAATTTGAATCCTTTGCTCTGGAGAACATCCATAAGGAGGGCCATACACACAGTTCCACAGGACATGGCATCCATCCCATCAATGGTATTAAAAAACTCAAATTTGATAATTTCCATGGACTTATCTTTGGTTCAATCCAACTCACGGGGAGGGATTCATTAAATGAACCTTTGGTTAAAAGTGATAAAACGGCGAATAAAGTTAGAAAGGTTAGAAGAGCAACAAGAAATTTAGAAATTCTATCTAGCGCTCTATATTCCCCAACTAAGAGAATTAAACCACAAACAATAAGAATTCCTATAGACAAATCCATTGCAGGAAAACCAGAAAATAAGGGTATGTTAGTTAGAAGAACCCCAGAGACAAAACTCACCGCCGCTATTGTGAAAGTGCCAGTTATTAAACTAACGATTACGAATATTGGCAAATAAACAGAATTTCTTTCTTTAAAACCCTCCAGCAAAGATTTGCCAGTACTTGAAGTAAAACGCGTCCCTACAAGTAAAAAAGGATACTTTAGTAAATTTGTTATTAAAATTAGCCCTACCAATCCGAAACCAAACCTTGCTCCGGCAGTCGTGGATGATAATAGATGTGAACCTCCTATAGCTGCCCCTGCTAATAAGATTCCTGGTCCTAAACTTTTTTGTATAGCTTGCCTTGATAAATACATTAGTATTTTTATTTAGAATATATTTTTAACTAACTAATTATCTTCATTTAAATCAGAGTATTCAATTTCTTTAGATTCTAGGTTTGAAGATGCATTTAAGTAATTATTTCTAGATTTATCTATTACGATTAGTAATCCGCCAATTAATGATAGATTTCGAGAAACTGCTACTAACTGGAATGGTACTAGGTGAAAAATAATAGTAGTTGGGACTAAAAAAATAAGAAGAAGAGTGCAAGCAAGTTTAGTTCTTTCTGAAAAAATCAAGAGGACTGAACCGCTGATTAAAAGAATTATTGCTAAAAATAACATGATGTTAGCCAATGGCTCTGGAAATCCTCTGCCAACTATGTATTGTGTTTGGCTACCAAAATTTGTGATTTTTCCAGGGATTGCATTTACAAAAATCGCACTTAAAAGAAGTTTGCCAAGAAAATTTAAAGAATAAAATCTTTTCAAATCCATAAATAAAGTATCAGTTAATACATAAATAGCGTGTTTTTTCTTTATTTTCAATAAGTTTTCATCTTCTGAATTTTTGTTAATAGTATTTGGTTTTTCAGAAAGCCCTTCCTTTATATTTACAACCTCCAAGCTGAACCATAGTAAGTTTAATTATTCCTC
>QCGO01000010.1 GCA_003279855.1 Prochlorococcus sp. AG-388-E21 | reverse complement strand
ACGCCTGTTTAAAAGGTCTTTTGTTTATATAGTCTGAGAACTTAAATAAGAGATTACTATTTATCGCCAACTCCTAGATCCTTTAATTCTCCAATTAACTCACTTAAAACTTTCTTGGCATCACCAAAAACCATAGAGGTATTTGGCAAGTCAAACAAATCATTTTTTATACCCGAATAACCAGCGCTCATACCTCTTTTTATTACAAAGACTGTTCTTGCTTCTTGTACATCAAGAACAGGCATTCCATATAAAGGAGAACTCTTGTCATTTTTTGCTTGAGGATTAACAACATCATTTGCCCCTAAGACCAAAACAACATCTGTTGCTGGGAATTCTGGATTAACAACATCCATTTCTTTGAGTTGTTCATAAGGAACATCTGCTTCTGCCAAAAGAACATTCATATGTCCTGGCATTCTGCCTGCCACAGGATGAATCGCATATACAACTTCAATACCATTTTGTTCTAGTTTTTTGGTTACTTCTCTCAAAGTATGTTGTGCTTGAGCCACAGCAAGACCATATCCGGGAACAACGATTACCCTATTTGCTGCCTCTAATGTTAAAGCACATTCTTCAACACTACAGGAAGTTATATTTGTATATTCCCCTGATCCAGAAGATGTAGTAGTTTGTGCAGATAAAGAGCCTCCAAAAAGGACAGAAATCAGAGATCTGTTCATTCCTTTGCACATTACCTGAGTTAATATCAGTCCTGCTGCTCCCACCATTGCTCCAGCCACAATTAAAAGCTGACTGTCTACTACAAAACCTGCAGCTGCAGCTGCGATACCTGAATAGCTATTTAAAAGAGATATAACAACCGGCATATCTGCACCACCAATTGGCAAAGTTACCCCAATTCCTAAAAGAGTAGAGGCTATAACTAAAAGCCAAATCGAACTAACATTACCGCTTATTAGGTATATGAAAGATATCAATGAAGTTACTCCAAAAACAATGTTTACAAAATGTCTAGCTTTAACCTGAGTCCATCCAGGGGTGGACAGCCAACCTTGTAATTTAGCCATTGCCACGATTGAACCTGAAAAAGTAATCGCACCAACAAATATTGAAACTGAAATAGAAGCATCATTAATAAAAGGTTCTAAAGATCCTGCTTTCGCTACTTCATTAAAAGGGAATAAAAATGCACCAATAGCTACCAATAGAGAAGACATTCCACCAAAACCATTGAATAAAGCTACAGTCTCTGGCATTGATGTCATTGGAACCTTCTTAGCAAGTAAAGTTCCTAACAAACTCCCCACTAAGGATCCAACAATGATCCATGCCCATGATTGAGATGGGATTCCAGAAGTACCCAAATAGTAAAAGAGTAAACCTACAACAGAAAGCAACATAGCAAATGCTGCTAATATATTTGCTTCTCTAGCAGACCTAACTTTTGATAACCCTTTTATACCAAGTGCTAATAAAAGAACTGCTAGAAGATCTATAACGAATTTAATAATATCAGGAAGATTCATTTTATGTAATTAATAGATTATTTATTTTTTTTTGTAGGTTTACGACTAAACATGGCAAGCATTCTGTCCGTGACAAAAAAACCACCTACAACGTTAAAAAGAGCAAATCCAAGAGATATTGATCCGATTATTAATAATGGACTATTTGGCTCTGCTTTTATAATTGCAGTTAAGGCTGCCAACATCGTTATTCCTGAGATGGCATTTGCTCCACTCATTAAGGGTGTATGAAGTGTTGGAGGTACTTTTCCTATTAACTCCAGACCTAATAAACTTCCAAGCAATAAAACCCAGAGCAAGCTATCAAAATTCATAATTTAAATAAGACCTCATTTTTCAAAAACTTTATTTTGAAGGATAACTCCTTCATTACTTAATAAACAGCCAGAGATTAATTCATCCTCTTTGTCTAGATTAATTACACCATCTTTTATGAAAGGTGTAATCAAAGATGTGAGGTTCTTAGCATAAAGTGTACTTGCATCATAAGGAACAGATGATGGTAACTCGCCAGCTCCTATTAGCTTTACGCCATTCCTAATAATAGTTTCATTAGATTTTGTTCCTTCGCAATTACCCCCTTGAGATACGGCCAAATCAATAACTACTGCTCCAGGTCGCATCTTTTCAATCATTTGAGAATCGATTAAAACAGGAGCTTTTTTACCTAAGACTTGTGCCGTACAAACAGCAACATCCGCTTCGGATAAATATTTAGTTAACGTAGCCTTTTGTTTAGAGAGGAATTCAGGCGTAACTGATTTTGCATAACCACCTGATTCTCCTGGTTTTTCGTCAATTTCAGGAAGTTCTATAAATCTTGCTCCTAGAGACTCAACTTGCTCTTTTACAGCTGGCCTAATATCTGAAACAAAAACAATAGCTCCAAGTCTTTTTGCAGTGGCAACTGCCTGCAATCCTGCAACTCCCCCACCAAGAACAACAACTTTCGCAGGCTGTACAGTTCCTGCTGCAGTCATAAGCATCGGAAAATATCTATCAAGTTCACTTGCTGCTAAAAGAACTGCTTTATATCCTGCGATATTGGCTTGAGAGGAAAGTACATCCGATGATTGGGCTCTACTAATCCTTGGAAGTAATTCCATTGATAAAGCTGAGATCTTTTTACTAGTTATAGTTTTTTGAAGTTTTTCATTAGCATATGGATTCAAAAGGCCTAGCAGAATAGCACCTTTTTTTAACTTGCCTAAATTAGAATCAGAAGGAGTTTGAACACAAAAAACAATATCCGCATTCCCCCAAATATTTATATTGGATTCGCTAACAATTTCCCCTCCAGATTCTTTGTATAAAGTGTCATTAAACCCTGATAGTTCACCTGCTGAACTTTCTACAAAAACTTCGCATCCAAGACCTTTTAATTTTTTTACAGCTGAAGGAGTCGCTGAAACTCTTCTCTCTCCAGAGGCTGCTTCAATAGGAATGAGTATCTTTGTCAATTTATATTAGTTTTAAACATACTAAAGATAATTTGAATAAAGTCAAAAGTCTTGGAGTTTGAGTTTTGTTAAAAATATATTTTCTTTTTTTTAAACCATGGCTATGAAAAATATGTAAGTATTAAAAATTTAATGAGTATAAAAGCTATCGAATGCCCAGATGGAGTTTGTCATAGTCATCATGGCGGCCACGCTGTTCCAAGACAAACCATGCAGAGAAACTTAGAAAAACATGGTAAAGACTGGTGTGAAAAACTAGCTGAAAGAATTTATGAAATGTCAGTTGACACCTATTCTCAAACAGTAATGCCTAGCCTTCATTCATCAGGATGGCAAAGAAGACATCTAGATTGGGAATTTAAATTAGCCGAAAATGATTCTGAACCTGATGAAGCTCTTGTTGAAGGAATCATTAATGCTACTGAAAGTTTTCTTAGAAGCAGTGAGGTGCATAGATTATTCATACAAGAACTCGTACAGGGTACTTTTGAAGAAGCGAATGATAAAAAAATAATTTCTAAAGCTATAAAGTCTATTATTGAAGAGGAAATAGTTATTTCATTAAGAGAAAAAAAAGAAATTCTTTTAAGAAAAATATCTTCAAAATTAGTTTCTGAGGAAAAAGTTAGCGAGGAGCTTGCAATAAATTCAGCGAAAGAAGGATTTGATGAAGTTGAAAGGTTACTCGTGAATCATACAGAGGCAGTTTAGACCTAATTATTTATATTTTTTTTATATTCATAGCAAATATAGACTCAAATATTAACTAATTATTAAATTTTTGTTTGAAAGTACAAAGTTGTAACTTATTAGACAATGTTTAAAGCAATCCATATGCTTACCTATAGTCAATTCAAATCAGGAAATGACTAACTTTATAAGAAAAAGAATTGATGTAGCAACTTGTTGGGCAACCAACAGGATATCAGTAATGGATACTCTTGAAAAATACGAGGATAGTTACGCAATTGCAGAGGAGTTCAGAGAATGGATATTGCATATTGGTGAAGAAAATGAAAACCTAAAAAGTTCTGTATTAAATTTCCCTAATGAATTAAAAGAATTATTAAATCAAAAGATAAATGAGAACTTAATCGAGTGAAATCCGACCTTCATAAATTGGGTTAATTGATTAATATTATAGAAATAAATATTCAAATGGAAACAAAAGTAAAAGAAGACAATGTTGAAAATTTAGTAATAATAGGTTCTGGGCCAGCAGGTTATACAGCTGCTATATACGCAGCCCGTGCAAACCTTCAACCTCTTTTAGTAACGGGATTTAATTCTGGTGGAATTCCAGGTGGTCAATTAATGACAACTACTTTCGTTGAAAACTATCCTGGTTTTCCTGATGGAGTATTAGGTCCTGAATTAATGGATTTAATGAAAGCTCAAGCCGAAAGATGGGGTACAAATTTATACGAAAGTGATGTAATTTCAATAGATACCAGTAAAAGACCTTTTGAGTTAAAAACCTTAGAAGGAATCATTAAATCCAATTCAATTATTATCGCAACTGGCGCAAGTGCTAACAGGTTAGGTGTTATAAATGAAGATAAATTTTGGAGCAAAGGGATAAGTGCTTGCGCAATTTGTGATGGAGCAACTCCACAGTTTAGAGATGAAGAATTAGCAGTTATTGGAGGCGGAGATTCTGCATGTGAGGAAGCTGCATATCTCACAAAATATGGTAGCAAGGTACATTTACTCGTTAGATCCGAAAAACTGAGAGCTAGTGCCGCAATGATAGATAGAGTAAAAGCTAATTCAAAGATTGAAATACACTGGAACACAAAAGTAGAGAAAGCTAATGGTACTGATTGGCTTGAAAACGTTGAAACCATTAATTCACAAAAAGGTAACGTCGAAATTAAAGTTAAAGGACTTTTTTATGCTATTGGACACACACCTAATACAAAATTTTTAAATAACAAAATTGAATTAGATAAAAAAGGATATATTGCTTGTAATTCAGGAAGACCAGAAACTTCAATAGAAGGTATATTTGCGGCTGGCGATGTTGTAGATTCTGAGTGGAGACAAGGGGTTACAGCTGCTGGTACAGGATGTATGGCAGCATTAGCTGCTGAGAGATGGTTAGCAGAGAAGAATTTATCAAAAATAATTGTTAGAGAAACAAGCGAACCAGAGAAAACATTATCTTCATCTAGTTTTAATGAAGAGGAGACAAATGAAGATACTTTCGATTTGAATTCCGAATGGCAAAAAGGTAGTTACGCACTGAGGAAGCTTTATCATGAGAGTAATAAACCAATATTAGTTATTTTTAGCTCACCAAGTTGTGGTCCATGCCATGTATTAAAACCACAACTTAAAAGAGTGATTAAGGAATTTGATGGAGCTGTACAAGGTATAGAAATTGATATAGATAAAGATCAAGAAATCGCTAAACAAGCAGGCATTAATGGAACTCCTACAATACAACTATTTAAAGACAAATTACTTAAAAAACAGTGGCAGGGTGTTAAACAACGTAGTGAATTCAAAGAAGCGATACAAAATATAATCTAAGAAAATTATTGATAATTTATTTCCTTCTTGCATTATTTTTAGAATTTCCAGTTCTTGGGCCACCACCACCTGCATTTCTTTCACGATAGGTGATCCTTCCTCTTGTTAGATCATAAGGACTTATTTCAACCAGTACTTTATCTCCCGCTAACAATTTAATTCTAAATTTAGTTAACTTACCTGCTGCTCTGCATAAACATTGGTGACCTTCAGGTTGCTCTAAAGTAACCAAATAAAAACCATTTCCTTGTTCTTTTTCTATCACACCAGATGTTTCGATCATTAAATAATTTATTTTCTAGATTTATATTATCAGAAAAGAATAAACAAAATTTACCTCAATATAATTACGTCAAATGAAATAAGTTAATTACAAAGATTTTTAATTTATATAAAAAATTTGATTTCATTAATTATTTGTAATTGACCATAATAAAAATTTGCCTTTGCAATTTTATCAGGATCCTCTAGTTGATCGAAAAAGACAAATCCTAAACTCTCCCATAAAGATGAACCACAAACATTGTTTAATTCATTAGTTGCCTCTTGAGCGATATTATTTAACTTACGTTCAAGATTTTTAGATTTAGAAATTGACATCAGATTTGATAATTATAGTACAAATATACTATAAAATTTACTTGATGCAACCTTAGAAAGGAAGTCTCTTTTTTTCTTCAATATTTAGATCAGCTTCCATTTCTTTAAGTCTTTTTAAAATCTGCTGATAATATTCTTTAATGTAATTCTCTAGAGAAGTAGAATCTTCTTTCTTAAGTTCTAAAACTTCATAAGTAGTACTCATATCAGCGTCTAAGGGGACTCCACTACTAGTTACTTCAGCAAAGGCCAATCTCTCAGAAACATTTAATGCATCTTGAAAAAATGAAACTACGTTCTGGGTTACTTTTATCAAAAAGGGTGAGACTCTAAAAATCTTTGCCTGCTTATTACTATATTTTTCACATAGAGCTATTACTTCATCAGAATCCCAAGCCTTAGGACCAACTAAAGGAAGTGAAAGCTTGTAAGATTTGGGATTATTGATTGAAGTAACAATAATTTTAGCCATATCTTGGGTGTTCATGTAAGCAATTTTAGTAGGAGTGCCACTCATCCAGACTGCTTGACTATCTAAAACAGGTATAGCGAATTGGCTTATAACACCTTGCATAAAGGCAGCGCACTTGAAAATTGTATAGTCAAAATTAGATTTCTCTAGAAGTTTTTCAGTACAATACTTAACATCCATTAAAGGCACATTTCTAAACTTTTCTGTTAATAAGATTGAGAGAAAAATAACCCTTTTTATTTTTTTTAATTCACAGGCATTAAAAAGATTAAGTTTTCCATCCCAGTCAGTCTCATATATACTTTTAGAATCTTCAGGTCTACCAGTTGCGGTGTCAATAACTACTTCAATATCTTGCAGAGCATAATCTATATCTCCAGCATTTAGTAAATTCCCTTTAGTAAGTTCACAACCCCATTCTTGTAGGAAAGAAGCTTTCCTTGGATTCCTAACAAAACATCTCACTTCATGCCCTTCCTCAATAGCCTGCTTTGCTATCTGTCTTCCAAGAGTTCCAGTTGCACCTACTAAGAGAATCTTCATGCTTAAGGATGTACTTAACGTTTCGAGATTAACTCACTTTCTATGGCATTCGCGAGAATCAATCTCCTTGAAATTTTAATAGTAATGCCCCACCAACCAATCCAATTGGTATCAATATCCAAAAAAACAGCAGCAATACTAAAAATTTCTTTAGCCATAGGAAACTTAATCAATTATTATAATTTAACGTTAAACTGCATTTTTTTGTAAAAAAAATAACTAATGCAAATATCTTTAAATTATTTATGAGGAGGATAAAGATTTATTTATATGAACTCTTACTTTAAATCAGAAGAAGAATCTAATTACTGGAATTGGAATGGATTCAAAATTTTTTGGAGTGTTAAAGGGAAAGAAAATACACATCCGATAATTTTGCTTCATGGGTTCGGAGCAAGCAGTCAACATTGGAGATACAATTCTTACTACTTTGCAGAAAAAGGATATTGTGTTTACTCAATAGATTTAATTGGATTTGGCAATTCAGCTCAACCAGGGTTAAGAGAGATCGAAAAATTAGATAATGGAGTTTGGTGTAATCAAGTCAGGGATTTTATTAAACAAGTAATCAGGCCAAGGAATTCTAATAAAATTATATTAATTGGAAATTCTTTAGGATCTTTAGTAGCTTTAACATGCGCAGTCTATCTAAAAAATGAAATACTATCGGTCATTGCATCGCCTCTTCCGGATCCTTTAGTAATTAGAAAAAACGAATCAAAACTTAATTCGATTTTTGAAAAATTTAAAAATAAACTTATAAAAATATTTTTTAGAGTATTTCCTTTAGAAATAGTTCTATTTTTAATAAATAAATTAGGAATAATAAAAATAGGACTTAATTCTGCATATTTCAAAAAAGATAAAGTTGATAAAGAATTAATAAATATTGTAAGAAAACCAGTTTTAAGAAAGACTTCCGCAAGAGCACTAAGAGCTATGTGTGTTGGCATGGCAACAAGGGGAGATAAATTAAAGGCCTCTTACCTTTTAGAACAACTTAGTCTTTCAAAAAAAATTCCTTTTTTATTGTTATGGGGAGAAAAAGATAATTTCATACCTTTATTTCTTGGCAAAAAGATTGCAAAATTCCATAGATGGGTAGAATTGAAAATAATACCCAATTCAGGTCATTGTGTTCATGATGAAGACCCTTCATTATTTAATAAAATTTCTTATGAATGGATTAGAGACTTAAAAACCTAATAAAATATGAAACATACATTATCAGTACTTGTTGAAGACGAATCAGGGGCATTAAGTAGAATCTCAGGTCTTTTTGCCAGAAGAGGTTTTAATATCGATAGTCTTGCTGTTGGCCCTGCCGAAACTAAAGGAATTTCTAGATTAACAATGGTAGTAGAAGGTGACAATGAAACCCTTCAACAAATGACAAAACAACTTAATAAATTATTTAATGTTCTTGGAGTCATAGATTTCACTAATCTTGCTGCAGTTGAAAGGGAACTAATGCTTCTTAAAGTATCTTCAAAAGAAGATACAAGAAGTAATATCTTGGATATCGTTCAAATATTTAGAGCAAAAGTAGTAGATGTGTCAGATATTGCTTTAACCCTCGAAGTGGTGGGAGATCCAGGGAAATTAGTTGCTTTGGAAAAGCTTCTTGAACCATATGGAATACTTGAGATTGCCAGAACAGGGAAAGTTGCCCTCAAGCGATCATCGGGAGTAAATACTGAAATGTTAAAAATAAATAAATACTCTTTAGAGATTTAATTAGAAATTATTATTTCATAAATCAAATCTTCTTTATCTATTTTTTTTAATATTTCTATTCCTTTTACAACTTTTCCAAATATTGAATACCTTCCATTTAATTCAGGAAATTTATTAGTTACAAAGAAAAACTCAGTAGAGGAAGAACTCCCTTCTCCACTTTTTACCATCGCTAATGATCCCTTTTCAAAAAGATCAGTAAGATTTTCAAATTCTGAAGGGTTTAAAATTTGGTAACCATATTTTGGTTCGATTTCTTTTTTTAATTTTATTTCCAAGGGAATATTTCTTCTAAGTTTGTTTAAGCTTTGATTTTCTTTGTTGTAGTAATTATTTTCAGGATAAGTTCCTGAATGAATTAAGTGAACTTGAGGAAAATTAATTATTTTATAAAATCTTTGATTTTTATAAATATTATTTTTTACATTTTGAATAAAGTTACTAACGGTAACTGGCTTATTTTTTCCATATAATTGCACATCAATGTTACCTTTTGAAGTCTTAAAAACTACTCTTTGGTTTTCATTAATACAACTAAGAGCAAGTTTCTTACAATAATAATTGGAATCAAAAGTACTCTTATAACTGCAACTTACGATTAACAATAAAAATATAAATGGTTTTAATAAATAAAATCTTCTTATTTTAAACCCTCCAAATTTACATTTAAAAATTTAGCTAATCTTGCTCCTTCTTCTTCAACTTGCAACAACGGTTTAAGTTCTCCTGCACCACTTAAAGGAAGTGCTTTTTTTCTACCTTTAAGAACTAATGCGATTCTTCTTCTTGGGTTAAATCCTTCATTTATATCAAGTTTTACAGACTTAATTTCATCAAAATTTAATTTAACTTCAATATCCTTAAACAATCCTTTTCTTTTAATTTCGACAGATTGGGAATCTTTGTCAAAAAAGTTATAACCAGAGCCAAAATTTATAAAAACCAGATACCACAGATAAATATTTAGCAAATTAGCTATTACTCCATAAGCCCCCATTATCAATCCTTGAGGGATAAAAAGTAAGGTTGAAGGGTTACCTAAAGGTAGTAAATCTCTTCCTGTATAGCTTGAAATCGCGGCTAAGATAAATCCTATACCACCGATGGATAACATTCCACCAATAAGGTAATTCGATATTTTTCTTGAACCATTGATTTTTTGTTCAATTTTATTAAAGGAAGAGAGGTTTGATTGCATAATATATTTATTTTAGATGCCAATTCTTAATAATTAAATAAATAATATAGAGTATAAATACCTAAATTTTGACATAAAAGTTAGGAAAGCTTTACAAGGCATTTCATATATACAGATATTTCCCCACTTTACTCTCAATCTTTGTTACAGTCTCAGCGTATCCCGAAGCTAAAAACGATTTCTCATGACGATCGCCGTTGGAAGCGCACCACAGAGAGGATGGTTTGATGTCCTTGATGACTGGTTAAAGCGCGACAGGTTTGTATTTATTGGTTGGTCCGGTTTACTACTTCTACCCTGTGCATATCTTGCAATTGGTGGATGGTTTGTCGGAACAACATTTGTTACCTCTTGGTACACACACGGAATTGCATCTTCATATCTTGAAGGAGCAAACTTTTTGACAGCAGCTGTAAGTACCCCTGGAGATGCCATGGGACACAGTCTTCTGTTTTTATGGGGTCCTGAAGCCCAAGGTAGTTTCGTAAGATGGCTACAACTTGGTGGCCTTTGGAACTTTGTTGCATTACATGGAGTATTTGGCCTTATCGGTTTCATGCTTCGTCAATTTGAAATTGCTGGTCTTGTGGGTATCAGACCTTACAACGCACTTGCTTTTTCAGCTGTAATTGCAGTTTTTACAAGTATTTTCCTTATCTACCCCTTAGGACAGCATAGTTGGTTCTTTGCACCTTCATTTGGTGTTGCAGCAATCTTCCGCTACATCCTATTTATTCAAGGTTTTCATAACATCACTTTAAACCCTTTTCATATGATGGGTGTTGCTGGAATTCTTGGTGGTGCTCTACTTTGCGCTATCCACGGAGCTACAGTTCAAAACACATTGTATGAAGATACAAGTATTTACACAGACGGTAAAGTACAAAGCTCAACATTTAGAGCTTTCGATCCTACCCAAGAAGAAGAAACTTATTCGATGATTACTGCGAATAGATTTTGGAGCCAAATTTTTGGTATCGCTTTTTCTAACAAGCGTTTCCTTCACTTCTTGATGTTATTTGTACCTGTAATGGGTATGTGGACATCTTCAATTGGTATTGTTGGTTTAGCACTTAACTTAAGAGCTTACGATTTCGTTAGCCAAGAGATAAGAGCTGCAGAAGATCCAGAATTTGAAACATTCTACACAAAGAATATACTTCTGAACGAAGGTATGCGAGCATGGATGTCTTCTGTGGATCAACCACACGAAAACTTTGTATTCCCTGAGGAGGTTCTTCCGCGTGGAAACGCCCTTTAATAATTTACTAAGAGCTCCTAACCAGAGTATTGAAGAAACTGGTTACGCTTGGTACGTAGGTAACGCCAGATTAATTAATTTATCTGGACGTTTACTTGGAGCACACATTGCACACTCTGGACTTATTGTCTTTTGGGCAGGTGCAATGATGCTCTTTGAGGTTAATCATTTTACATTTGATAAACCAATGTGGGAGCAAGGCTTGATCTGTATGCCACACGTTGCAATGTTTGGTTACGGAATTGGACCTGGTGGTGAAGTGACTGACATTATGCCTTTCTTCCAGGCTGGTGTAGTTCATTTAATAGCCTCTGCAGTTCTTGGCTTCGGTGGGATTTACCACTCATTGGCTGGACCTGAAAAGCTTGAAGAAGATTTTCCTTTCTTCTCAACTGACTGGAGAGATAAAAATCAGATGACTAACATACTTGGTTATCATTTGATTGTCCTAGGCGTAGGTGCATTAGCATGGTCAGTAAACTGGTGTTTTATTGGTGGTGCTTATGATACTTGGGCTCCTGGAGGAGGAGAAGTTAGACTTGTCAATCCAACACTTGATCCAAGAGTAATCCTTGGCTATTTGTTTAGATCTCCATGGGGAGGTGCTGGTTCAATAATCGGTGTTAACTCAATTGAAGATATTGTTGGGGGTCATGTCTATGTGGGTATAACTGCAATTATTGGAGGTATATTTCACATCTTTACCAAACCTTTTGGATGGGCTAGAAGAGCATTCATTTGGAATGGAGAAGGACTTTTAAGTTATGCACTTGGTGGAATTTGTGTTGCAAGTTTTATTGCATCAACTTTCATTTGGTTCAATAACACTGCTTATCCTTCAGAATTTTATGGCCCAACAAATGCTGAAGCTTCACAGGCCCAAAGCTTTACTTTCCTTGTGAGAGATCAAAGAATTGGAGCTAATGTAGGTTCAACAATGGGACCAACAGGATTGGGTAAATATCTCATGAGATCTCCTACAGGTGAAATTATATTTGGTGGTGAAACAATGAGATTTTGGGACTTCCGAGGACCATGGTTAGAACCTCTAAGAGGACCTAACGGATTGAGCCTTGAGAAAATCCAAAACGATATTCAGCCTTGGCAAGTAAGAAGAGCCGCTGAATATATGACTCATGCTCCTAATGCTTCTATCAACTCTGTTGGAGGTATTATTACTGAGCCTAACGCTGTTAACTTTGTTAACTTAAGACAATGGTTAGCTGCAGCTCAATTCTTCCTAGGATGGTTTACATTCATCGGTCACCTTTGGCATGCAGGACGTGCTAGAGCAGCCGCTGCCGGTTTCGAAAAAGGAATTGACAGAAAGAGTGAACCAGCTCTAGAAATGCCAGATATTGATTAACCCTAATCGATTTTTAAAAGACCCTTTTAAAGGGTCTTTTTTTTATGGGTAAATTCCTTCCTTAATTAGACTCTTTCTAAGCCATGGCAAACTTAAACCCATTACATTACTAAAACAACCATCTATCTTTTCGATATATTTACCTCCCTTACCTTCTAAAGCAAATCCTCCAGCACAATATAAAGGTTCAAGAGAGTCAACATAACTATTTATCTCTTCATCTTGCAATTTAGAAAAATATACTTTAGAACTTACTGTTTTTTGAATTTTCTTAGTCACTTTGCGTACTTTCGAGGTTGAATCAAAAGTACTAATAAGTAATGTATGTCCCGTATGGAGAAAACCAAATTCTCCAGACATTTTTTTCCAACGATTAAAGGCTTCTTCTTTGTTTGAGGGTTTTCCATAGGCTTCACTTTGAAATTCAAATATTGAATCACAACCTAAAATTTCAAGAGAACTACAATATAATTCTTTTGAAAAATATATTTCCTGGATATTATTTAATATGCTCTTAGCTTTTTGAAAAGATAACTCCATAGCTAAATCAGAAATAGAATTTTCTTTTATTGAAGATTCATCAAACTTACTTGATATTTGAATAAATTCGATTTGAGAATTTTCAAGTAATTTCTTTCTAGATTGAGAAGCAGAAGCTAGAATTAACACAAATTTTTTATCAAATTATAATTCAATTTACTTATTAAAAAATTTAAAGATTAATATAAATTACTAATGGGATCAATAGAAAAACTACAACCAATTAAAAAGCCCTTAATGGTTTTAGGTACATCTAGCGGGGCAGGAAAATCTTTAACAGTTACGGCGATAGGCAGGATTCTTAAAAATTTAGGAGAAGAACCAATACCTTTTAAAGGGCAAAACATGAGTAATAATGCTTGGGTCGATTGTAATGGGGGAGAAATGGCATATTCACAAGCACTTCAAGCTTTTGCTTGCGGGATAGTGCCTTCTTCAGAGATGAATCCTATTTTATTAAAGCCTCAAGGTAATTCTATAAGCGAGATTATCCATCTAGGAAAAAGTATAGGAATTACAACTGCAAAAAATTACTACAAGGATTGGTTTTTCCCAGGCTGGGAAGTAATAAAAAAGAGTTTGAATTCAATATATGAACGACACCCAAATTGTCGATTAATTATTGAGGGAGCAGGAAGTCCTGTAGAGATGAATTTAATTCACAGGGACCTTACGAACTTAAGAGTTGCAAAGTATTTAGACGTGAACTGTATTTTAGTAACTGATATCGAAAGAGGAGGTGTCTTTGCACAAATAGTAGGGACACTAGAATTAATGAAACCAGACGAAAGAAAGCTTATTAAAGGTATATTGATAAATAGATTTAGAGGAGACCTTTCATTATTTGAAGAAGGAAAAAAATGGATAGAAAATAAAACACAAATTCCTGTTTTAGGAATAATTCCTTGGTTGGATGATAAATTCCCCCCAGAAGATTCCTTAGATTTATTGGAGAGAAAATCTTTTGTGACCAACCCCGAAATAAAGGTTGGAATAATTAAATTACCTTCTATAAGTAACTTCTCAGATTTTGATCCCTTAGAAAATGAAGAGTCCATATTAATTGAGTGGGTAATGAAATCTCAAAACTTGAATAAATATGATTTTCTTATTCTGCCTGGAAGTAAACAAACTATTAAAGATCAACTATTTCTTGGAGAGTCAGGTCTTTCAAAAGATATAAAAGATTATTCAAATAACAATGGCAATATTTTTGGAATATGTGGAGGGCTACAAATGTTAGGAACTATTCTTGAAGACCCATTTTTAAAAGAAGGGTCAAAAGATAATTCAGATCTATCAATTAAAGGGATTGGATTACTCCCATTAAAAACAACTTTTCTTAAAGAGAAAATAACAAGACAAATTAATTCTGAATCTATTTGGCCTAGCTCAACAGAAATAAATGGGTTTGAGATTCATAATGGAGTAACTGTATTAGATAGGAGTCAAGATACATTAAAAATTAACCCTATTTTTAAAGAACTAGATCTCGGGTGGTATAAAGAAAATAATCAAGGGGGCACTATTGCAGGTACGTATATTCATGGGATCTTTGAAAATGATGAGTGGAGAAATCAATACATAAATTTAATAAGAAGAAGTAAAAACTTACCTTTGTTAGACAAAAAAATAAGATCTTATAAAATGAAACGAGAATCTATTATTGATAACCTCGCATATGAATTTAATAAATACTTTAATATTTCATCACTATTAAATTGAAAAAATCAAAAATAAAAATTAAATGGCCAAATAATATTGAAACATATGCTTCAGAGGGAGATGATTGGTTTTCAGTTGCAGAAAATGCAGGTTTAGAAATCCCGACTGGATGCTTGACTGGCAGTTGCGGGGCTTGCGAGATAGATGTTAATGGAGAAACAGTTAGACCATGCATTCAAAATATTAGCTTTTCAAATATTGAATCTCTGAATGTAGATTTCACTTCAGATCCCTTTTGGTTAAAAAGCTAGATTTCCAAAGTAATATATTTAGTTTTTGAAATTAAATCAATAATGATTAATGATATTAGACAAGTTAAAAGAACGTATTAAAAATGATCAAATCTTTTTAATATTGATTTATAATAAAATTAAAACGAACTTGTTCAATTGATAACGAAAAAGAAATGTATATCTATTAATCTATTAACAAAATAGCTAAAAGGTTTGAATTTTATTGAAATTAATTTACACAATTTTTAATCGTTAAAAGCCCTAATCTTCTAATCATCCCAAGAGATTAACACGTTAGCGCCATTTATAGATTAAGAAACAAAAGTATAATAAAGCGTATAAAGTTTAAAAAAAGTAAGGTTAAATAGCCTTTAATACAAATTTTAATTATGATTTTAAACTATACTCACTTCCTGCTAAAAACAAATCAGATTGAGGGCCAACTGGAGATTTATAATAGTGATATCTCCATATTTTTCTCTTTGAAAAAATCTTCGATTCTAAGAAATGAGTTGAAATTATAAAAGTTCTATAATTATAAAATAAAAAGCTTAATATTGATGTGAAATTAGCTTTAAAAATATTATCATTAGAAGACCATAAAATATGAAGTCTAGAAACTTTTAAATTTAATTTATTAAAATATTTAATACTTCTAACTAAATGAGATTCTGTTATTAATAAAATTAAAACTTTACCCCTAATTAATAAATGAATATATTTTGAATCTCTTTGATTTATTGAATATTTAGGATTTAGATCAATTTTATTATTTTTATATTTGGAAATTTTTCCATTCATTAATTGATTTAAAATATTTATTATAAATTTATAAAAATAAAAATTCCTAGTACACGTTTTAAGCTCTTTATAACCTATAGCTTTTAATATCATTTTAGCTTTATTATTAGGACTGAAATTAGTAATAACAAAATCAGATAATTCCTTAGTTATTTTCATAAGCATAAAAATAGATTTGGAACCTCTATATTTTTCCTTAACATACCAACTTGATAAATTAATAATTTTAATTTTTTTATCTGAAAAAAGAAAAGATCCTTGATAAAGAGTAAGTATTGCTCCAATAATGCCATCTTCATCTTTATTAAGTGTAAATCCATAAAAATCAATTTTATTTTTATCATTTTTTAAAGATTTAAAAAGTTTATTTGCATATTCCTTAGACCAACCAAAATTAGTCATTAAAAAATTTATTGAAAGATATAACTCATCAAAAGATCTAATTTTTTTTATATGAGTAGAGTGATTAGCCATTAATTTATATTATTATTAATTTATTAACGAAGATAAATTGTAAAGTGTGCCATCTAGATTATTAAATGACATGAGATTTTCTAGTTTAAACTTCAAGGTATCATTTCTAAATTTAAGCCATTGTTTTTGTCTCAAATACCAAAAATTTGCTTTCCATCTTCCTAAAACCTTCAGCTCATTTTTTGAAACTTGAAATTTTTCAGAATTCCCAAATTCGTAAGGATGCAGATAAATATGAGGTATAAATCCATTTTCTAATGACATATTAACCATCCAATTTGTATAGAAATATGGGAATAATTTTAAATAACTACCACCTAATCGACAATTTAATTTTGCAAATTTATGTTGAAAAATAGGAAGGATTTTTAAATTTTTAAGGTTCATTTGCTTTCTAAATATTTCTACTTCTTTTTTAGTTGTACAGATAAAAGAACTATCATAAGTAAAATATTTTTCAAGAAGTTTATATTGTTTAGGATTTTGTTTATCTATTGCAAAATAAGGAGCTCTGAAACCATGTATAGTTTGCCCCGAAGCAGATTCCAATGATTCTTTAGCTTTTACTAGGTTATTTTCAATTTCATAATCACTTTTACCATTCATTACATCATGATAATTGTAGTGACAAGCAATTTCATGGCCATCATCAGATATCCTTTTTATAAGGGATGGTTCATTTAAAGCTATGATTCCCGTACAAAAAAAAGTTCCTGATTTACCTTCTTTTGATTTGTTTTTTTTATAAATTTCATTGATTATATTATATTTTTCCCAAAGAAGATTAGGTTTTAAAGGACCTGTTTCCCAAATACCTAAACTTCTCTTAAGATCATGATTAAAATCTTCAAAATCAATGCTTAAATACATGCTTATATTTTATTATTTTTTTTAATTAACTAAATAGATTTATAAAAATTTTGGATAAAACTTTAATTAATTCAAATGCTATAATTAAATTTAAAATTAATTATATAATATTTCAATTAGAAAAATGTTGAATAAGAAAGATTTAGACAACATTATTATATTATCAATCAATGAAATTTTAGAAAATCCAGATAAAGTGGGATTAGAATCTTTTTTTACTGGTCCTGAATCAACTATTGAAAGTATAGATATTGTACAAATAATTGGCTTCGTAGAAGAAAAGTTAGAAGAAAAAGGTTTTGAAGGAAATGATTTTCTCGAAAAAGTATTTGAATTTGAAACTCTTAAATTTTCAGACTTCTCAGATTTAATTGAAAAGGAAATTAATACCTGAGATGTTTGTCATATCGGATAGTAATATATTTCTTATTGAAAAAGTTGCTCATAGCAAAGATATCTTTATCGAAGGGAATACAAACCTTATTCCAGAATGCGATAAGCAGATATCTAGAGACTGCAAAAATGTTCTTATTTTGTTAAGCGATATATTTTATAAAAAATTTAACATCATTAATTTTAAAAATTATAATTCAGAAGGCATATTTAAAAATGAATTTAAGATAATTGATGAGTTGATTAAAAATCTCTCAGAGAGAGGTCTTGAAATTTATATACCTTTAATACCAAAACATTTTATTTATAAAGATAAATTTTCCCTTTATTTTTTAGAAAAAGAATCTCCTAATTTATTTATAGATGAAATAAATAATATATTTTGTAAAAAATATGCTAAAAATGAAAATGTAATTTTTTTAAAAGGTATTGGTGAATTATCACCCTCAATTAGTAAAACTTACTATAGATTCTCATCAATATATGATAAAGAAAATTCAAATATGATTCTAGATCAATATTTAGAATATGAAAAAAGTGTATTAATCAAAAAAAATAAACTAATAGTTTTTGATTTAGATAACACTATTTGGAAAGGTATATTAGGTGATGACTCAATAGAGGGAGTAAGAATGAATCTATCTGACCCTGTAGGTTCAGTTTTTAATAATGTACAAAATATATTACTAAGATTTAAAGAAAAAGGTTTCTTGCTTGCAGTATGCAGCAAAAATAATCAGGAATTAGCTTTAAAGTGCTTATTTAAAAACTCTTCTTGTCTTTTTTCAGATAAAGATATTATTTCACATAGAATAAATTGGCAACCAAAAAGTGAAAATATTAAGTCAATTTGCAAAGAGTTAAATATATCATTATTAGATACAATTTTTATTGATGATAGCGATTACGAGTGCGATGAAGTAAAAGAAAATTGTAAAGGTATTTCAATATTCAAGGTTCCTAAAGATATTTATAAGTATCCATTTGAGTTAGCTAATAATAAATTATTTTATATAGGTATTTCGAGTATTGAAGATAAAAAGAGAACTGTATTGTACAAAAACAATCAAAAACGAAATGAAATCTATAAAAGTTTAATAACTGAAAAAGGAAATAAAGACAAATGGATAAAATCTCTAAATATAAAATTGGAGCTTCATAAATTAGTTCTAGGATCTAAAAGTAAAGATAGGGTAATACAACTTTTTAATAGAACAAATCAATTTAACTTAAATGGAAAAAAATTTAATGTTATCTCTTTAAATGAAAAGTTAATTAGAAATAGTAAATATTATTTCGGTACAATTATCGATCGAATTGGCTCTGAAGGATTAATTTCGGTAGTAGGCTTTAGGATAGTTAGAAAATCTATATTTGTTGAAAATTATATTCTAAGCTGCAGAGTTTTTGGAAGATATGTTGAAGAATCAATGCTAATTCCTTTATTTGATAATGCTATAAAAATTAAAAGTGATATTTATTTTGAATTTAAAGATACTAATAGGAATAATGTAATAAAAGAATTTATTAGAAACCTAACAAATAATGATTTTTATTTATCTCTCCCAGAAATAATTGAATTAAAAATTAAGTTTTCAAAATTGCCAATTACTATTATAAATAGTATGTAAAAAGGTTATAAAAATTTTTAAATAATCCTTTTTAAAAAAAGATGAAATAATTAAAAAACTATTTCATCTTTTCCGCTATTTCTATGGCTAAATCAAATGGGTTCAAAGATTTTGAAGGGATTATTGATAATGTTTGATCAGTATCAACTCTATCAATTCTGTCTATAATAATTTTTACTGGTAGATTTTTTCTTAGTTCATTACAGACTGATTCACCATCTTTTTTTGCTTTAGTATATTCTTCCATTCCTTTAACATTATTTAAAACAGCAATGCTAGAAGGATAGTATATCTTCCCTCCTCCCTTACTAATAAAATCAGAAGCCAATTTTTTAAAGGCTATGGCATAAAAATCCTTGAAATTAGTATATAACTCTTCTGAAAACATCTTTGATTCATTATCAAATATTTTCGGAGTCGCAAAGTAAAATAAATAGTCATAAGAAATTTTAAAAACATCATTATAATTATCTTCTAGAACATTAAATTTAACTATGTCAGCACTTGGTTCTTCTACATTTTTATTTATATCATTACAAACTTTTAAAGCATCTTCTTCACAAGCTAAGTAAGAGATGGTAACTTTAGCGCCTAATAAAGATATTACCTTAGCGACAAAAGACCCTATGCCTCTGCTACCTCCAATTATTAAGGCTTTTCTTCCATTGTGAGTATTTTTATTTAACAATTTTTCTTTAAATTTTGCATCAATTATTGAGGACTTACTTTTCTTTAGTAAAAAAGCTTGCATTTTAGCATCAAAATTATTTCCTATATATCTTAGCTTTATTAAGCCTAGATTCTTTTTATAATTTTCTACCCTAAAGTAGGGATATAAATTATTCTGTTTTTTAAAGTTTATCTGGAAGTTGGTAAATAAAGAATTTTTACCAGGAATTTGCATACCAATAATATTAGACAAAGTAGATATTTCATAAACTAAATTTTTACCTAACCTTTTACTAAGATATGGATAAATTTTATTTATTGAACAATCATCTCCTCCATAAATACTCTTAATAGGCTTTCCTAGCTTAATAGTATTCTCATCAAAAATTAAGGGTCTTTCGAGGGTTTTATTACGGTTAGAGTAGATATCCTTTTTTATAGAAATATTATTTAAAGTATCCTCATAACTTATGTGAACTAAAATTTTATTAAATCTATTTCTTATTGTTATTAAATTCTTATTTTCCTCTAAAATGAATTTAATTTTTTGATTAAGAGGGATTTTATTCTTGAAATTAATTTTGTAATATAGGTATATAGATTTACTATTTTTCAAGATAAATTCTAAAGCCCATAAGAATGAATTTATACCGTGAACAATACATTCTCCCGAAATAGTTTTACGTGCATATAAAGTTTCTAAATGAATTGGATTATTGTCTCCACTTAATTGTGCAAAATTGATTTGATCATCGTAAGAAAAAACTTTTGCACCCAAAAATATTTCATCTATCATAAACTAAAAAAATCGATTTAAAATATAAATTTGATTCATAAAATTATATTATAATACTAAATATCATCCTATCTTTTTACAACATATATTCTTAAACAAGAAATGTCTTTTATTTTAAATGTAATAATAGGATAAAATTTTTTATATAAACTTTTCCTATTTTTAAAATTAAAAATGATTCCGATAGATAAAATTACAATAATTTGCCCTACTTATGAAAGACATAAACAATTAAAAAGAAGTTGGGAATTTTATTCAAAGACAAATATAAAAGTTATCTATTTTGATGGATCAAAAAAGAAGCTCGAACCTTTTGATAATCCCAATAATAATATTAAATATCTACATGACAGAAAATCTTATCTTGAAAGATTAAAAGTGATGATTGATTTGGTTAAGACTCCATATATTTGTCTAATGGACGATGAAGATATTTTTCTTCCTGAATCTATATTTGAATGTATTAAATATTTAGAAGAGAACAAAGATTATGTTTCTTGCATTGGTGAATTTTTAGATATTAGTAAAGTATTTAATAGTATAAAATTAGATGTACCAAATAATTCATTTCATAATAATGACTTATCTGAAGAAGATTTTAGAAAACGTCTAAAAAAACATTTTAATAGTTATTTTACAAGATGTTTTTATTCAGTAATAAGGACGGAAGTATTTAAAAATATTTATAAAAACATTTATGATTTTGAAACAGACTGTTATGCATTATCAGAACTTATTGTTGAATTTTTAATAATTACATATGGTAAATGCAAAATCTTACCTAATCTATATTGCTTAAGGGGAGATGATGGAGAAAAAAACATTAATAATGGGAAAACGCCATCTAACCCAAATGACGTAAATAAGATTAAGTTAAGCTTTCCTAACTGGTGGAAATCAAACGAAAAAATTCATGGAAGACAAAAGAGAGAAATTATCAATTTCATAAAAAATAATTCTAAAAATCAAATTGATGATAAAACTATTATTAATACGTTTAATATTTGTCTTGGAAATGCCTATTTTAAGAATTCCTTTATAGGCAAATTTAACTTTATATTAAAATTTATTTTTAGATTTAGAAAGAAAAATGAATATAAAAAACTATACTTCTTTTTAAGATCAATTTATTTAAGATTATATAGTTTAAAAAATATATATTTATACTTTAAATTAAAAAAGAGTAACCAGAAAATATTAAACAATCTCCATAAGAAAGGTTTAATCTTTGATGAAAATATTATTGATATATTTGAATAATTATTACATTAAATCAAATTAAACATAACTGCTATAAAGAATAAATATTATGATCGATAATTGAAGTATAAATTAGGAAAATATATATGTATTTGGATATAAAAAATTATATAAGTAAATCACTAATAAATTTAAAATTAAATCTTCTTGCACGAATTTTTTATTTTAAAAACAAATTATTAATAATTGAGTCAGCTCAAACTATTAAAGAAATAATGATAAAGATTTCAAGGCTTAAAATCAAAGAAAAAAGTGAACTCCCTATACATTTAGCAATTGGTCATGAAAATCTATCTGCAACTATTTCTGCAGTAAAAACTAATGATGATTGCTTTTCGTTAACTCATAGAAATATTCATTTTAATATTGCATTATCTAAAATAAAAGATTATGAGAGAATTATTAATGAGACACTTCTTTATGATAATTCAATAAATAATGGTAACTACGGATGCATGACCATGAGGAACAGAAAAAGTGGTATTAAGTATACTTCATCTATTTTAGGAAATAATATTTCTGTTGGCCTTGGTATTGCATCTGGTAATTTAAATAACTCAGTTACTTGGATACAAACTGGAGATGGGGCAATTGAAGAAGGAGCATTTTATGAGGCAATAGTTTTTGCTAAATCTAGGAATCTTCCTGTTATTTTTATTATTGAAAATAATAATTGGTCTTTAGGGTCTTCGATTAAGGAAAGGAGAAGTGAAATAAATATTAAATATTTATCTAAATCATTAGGCATTGACTTTCAAAAAATCAAATCCATAAATTCTATATTTGAAATCTCTACAAAAATATATAAAGCTAGAAAAAGAGCTTTAAATAATCCTCAAATTATTGAAGTAAATTTAAAAACTCTTGGAGGTCAAAAAAGTTTAGATAGAGAATATCAAAGTTATCATTGTGGAATTATCAAAGAAGAATTATGAAAACTATCGACAACATCGCAACCCTTATTTTGAATTATGCAATTTCTAATAATTGCCAAGTATTTGGTCAGAATCTTTTTAAGCCTTCCTATATTTCAGGACTGGGTAAATTTTTAGTTAAAGAAGATGGTATCACCCCTTTAGATAATAAATGGTTTGATGCAACTAATTCAGAATTAACATCTGTTGGCTATGGTATTGGAAGAGCAATTGCGAACCAAAATACTTTATTAATAGTTAAACAACAGGATTTCCTTTACTTAGCAAATGATCAATTTATTAATACTATGATAAATTGCATCGGTGAAGATTATTTAAAAGGTCATTTTAGAATAATTTGTTTAATATCAGATCTCCCTAAAGAGGGTACTCAAGCTTATTCTAATAACATATCTTTATTCTCAAATTTAGCAAATGAAATAAGAATTGATTATTGCTTTAGTGTTGATTCATTTGAAGAATCTTTGAAGTTCTCCAATCCAGGTTTAACAATTTCATTCTTATCAAGTGAATACACATATAAATCTAGATTTTTTGAGGAAAATAAATTCATCTCAACGCATGAAAATCTTTTTTCCCATGGCAATGGTGAATATTGGGACATACTTGTCGGGTTCATACCAGAAAAGTATCTTAAAAAAATAATTATAAAAAAAAGTAGTATTTTTTATCCTTTAAATGTCGGAGATTTCAAATGGCTTGAAGAATTAGAAAATAAATTAAAAATAAAAGCACCAAAAGAAATAACTATTCATGAGTCTTCATCCTCAAATTTCATGTTTGCAGATCATATATATACTTTTTTAAAGTCTAAAAATTTAGATCTTCAAATTGATATTAAAAATTATAGGAAGAAACAAAATGGCTCCTTTTCATTGATTAAGCAAAGAATTTAAAAATTATATGTGTTAATAAATGCTTATCCCCTAAACTAAATTTATGATAGTCTATAGTTTATTAATTATGTAAATAATAGTGAAAGATCAACAAGTCAAAAAATTTATTCACAAAGATTCTAGAGGTGGATTAAAAAAATTATATGATATACCAGAAAGTTTCAAAGTCAGACAAATTATAATAAGCGAAACGACTAAAGCATGGACAGTAAGAGGTTTACATTATTCTCCAGAACCAAACATCGAGAGTAAGATTATAACTTGTGTTAAAGGAAGTGTTATATGGGTTACTTTAGAAAAAATTAAAGATGGTATTTTCAAGTTATTTAGTAAAAAATTAGAAGCAAATACAAACGATTTTATAATAATTCCTAGAGGTAGAATACATGGTTGTATCATGTGCGAAGAGGATACGTTGATTCAAATTGTTAGTGATAATGATCATGATGGTAATAAATCTATCCATTATGAATGGAGCCAAGTTTTAGATGAAATATGCAAAACTTATAATTTACAAAGAAAAGATCTTTGGGAATCAGAAAAAGATGTTGGATATAAAAGATATAATTTAGGAATAAAAGAAATTATTCAATAAATCAATAATGATTTCCAACGGCAAAATTCCAGATGAATATAATCATTATTGGGAAAGAAAATATACAAATGATTTAGAAGTTGCCAAATATGAGATGGATACTTTTGGATTCTGTAGAATAAAAGGCCTTATGGAAAAAGAAGAATTAGAAGATATTAAAAATACTTTTGATCAGATAAAAAAAAATGACTACTCACTAGAAGAAACAGATATTTGCTTAGGTCAAATGAGAGATGATGGAACTGCTTTCATATCAAATATTGCGGATGGATCTCCACTATTAAGAGAATTAGCATTTAGGCCAAAAGTAATAGAATTACTTAATGTATTAATGAATTGGGAATTTAAATTAAATCATTCAAATGCAATAATGAGCAATGCAGGTTCTACATACCCACATATGGGAGCATACCCAATACATAATAAAGCTTTTTTCCATAGTAGAGGCAATGCTATCCTTTCAAGTCTGACAAAATTAGTTATTCCAATAACTAATAATGATAAAAATGACGGAGGCTTGGCTGCAATAAGAGGTTCACATAAATCAAACTTTCCAATACCTTACCCCAAAAGGAGTTTGGAAGAACATAATTTATTGGAACATATTCCTATTGAAATTGGTGACGCTATTTTATTTACAGAGGCTTTAACCCATGGTTCTTTAAAAAATATATCAGGTAATACAAGAAGAATCTTATTTTTCTGTTATAGCATGATTAACATACCCGAGTGGAGTACTCAAGGCCTCAAAATTAGCGAAGAATTTTGTGAAAAAGTTTCCAAGGAAAACAAAAAGTACCTTAGACAATAAACTATTTTAATAAGTGTTTTTTATTCTTTAAGAAAAAAAATTTATAAATCATTTTCTATAACTTGATTAATAAATCAAAGGAGGGAGGATTTTTTTTTGAGAAATCTAGTCAATAATTTGCGCTTATAAAGAATCTTTAAACATAATTTATTTATTTATATAGATAATCTATTTATTGATTCGCCCCTATCTAAAGAAATAACATTACCATTAACTGCCTTTGATTCATGAGATATCAAGAACGAAATAAGATCAGAAGCTTCCTTAAATGTAATAGGTTTTCCGTTAGGCATAAGGGAAACTCTTTTATTGAAATCTTCCTCTGAATAGTTTGAATAATCATTAGAAAAAGGTCTCTCCATTATTGAAAGCCTAACTATATTTAATCTATTTTTGGATTCAAGGTGTTTTTTAGTAATTGATAAAAGTAAATGTTCTGCATGATTCTTAGCTGCTGAATAAAGAAGATTTCTATTCCCTTTCCAAAAAATACTAGATGATGATATATATACAACTGATAGATTCTCTAAAGATTCGAAAAGTTTATCTACGATAAATGAGTAAGAAAGTGAATGTGTTTGAATTAAATTTGCATTAATCTCATCTGTTATTAAATAAGAAGAAGAAGAATTTAATTCTGGATAACTTCCACCGATGCAAATAAGAGATTTAATTTTAGACTCAACAAACTTATTCTTTAAAACATCAACTTCTTCTATATTACTTAAATCACATTGATAAAACTTGTAGTTAAACTTCTTTTCTTTAATAAGATCTTTAAACTCAGCGTATTCATCAAAAGATTTCCTTCCAACAGCAAAAATTTTATATTTTGATGATATTTTGCTTGCAAACTCCAAGCCAAGATTACTATTTATGCCTATTATTGCGCAGATATCCTTACTCATGAATAATAAAAGAGAAAAATCATTATTACAATAATCTTATATGCAAAATAAAAGGATTAAACCTATATTTAATTTAATGTAGAATTAGTTTTTAATAAGTTTCTATTGAACTATTAAATTATGATGAGTCAAGAAAATAAAAGCAATAAATTAGATCAACTTTATGATGGATGCTTCACTAATTTTTCAAAAGGATATTTGAATTATTTACAAAATTTAATTAGCAATATAGATACTGGAAAATTAAATTTATTTTTTGAAATTATCATTGATGCCAGATCAAAAGATAAGAAAATATTCTTTATTGGCAATGGAGGAAGTGCTGCAACTGCGAGTCATTTTGCCAATGATATTTCTATTGGGAGCAAAAGTCTTGTTAAGCCAATCAGAGCAATTAGTCTTACGGATAATCAGGCAATAATAACTGCCATTGCAAATGATTATGGATATGAAAATATTTTTTCAAAGCAATTAGAAGTTCTTGCATCCCCTAATGATATTTTAGTAGCCATAACTGCTTCCGGGGATTCGGAAAACATCATTAAAGCCTTAAATTTCGCAAAAGATCTTGGGATGGAAACTTTAGCAATTACAGGCTTTGATGGAGGCTTGTCAAAGAAATTAGCTGCCAATAACATACATATTGCCACTAAAAAGGGCGAATATGGTCCTGTTGAGGATATCCATATGATGATTGCAGGTTTAATAGGTTCATATTTAGTCAGATTTGTAAAAGAGTTATAGCTAACAATTTCTATTAAATAGGATGAACCCCACCTTTTAGATTGATATCGTAATCCAGTCTTTTATCATTATTCCAATAGTTTAATGTATCCATATAGATATCCTCTAAAGATAAAGAAGGGTTCCAATTTGATACATCGGTAAATTTTGAGCAGTCAGAAATTAAGAAAGGAACTTGGGTAGGTCTTGTATATTCAGGGACTGCAATTACATCAACATTTTTAAGTTCAAAAATTTCTAGCATTCTATTTAAAGCCTCATCAAAGGTTGTTTCGTATTTTTCATCACTATTACCAACTAGATAAAGTTCCCCAAATTCACAATATTGAACAGATCGTAAATAAGCCATACACATATCTTTAACATGAGTAAAATTTCTCTTATCGAATCTATGACCAGTCTTCATAACAGGCTCCTGAAGATCTTTTTTAATCCTGCAAATTTGATATGCATACCACGGCAAACCAAAATGATAAAGTCTTCTAGGACCTTCATGATTAAATCCCCTAGTTCTAATAACTTTTGTTGAATAACTATCAAAATAAACTTTAGAGATTAAATCCTGTGCCACCTTTGATACAGCGTAAGGGTTCACCGGGTTAATAAGTGTTTTAGTAGTTATTGGCAATTCTTCTTTTTTAATATCTCCATATTCTTCTCCACTTCCAGGAATATGTATTACGGATTCGGGAGAATATTTTCTTATTGCTTCAAGTAAATTTACTGTTCCGTTATAATTTACTTGCATATATCTATGTGGATTTTTCCAAGAGGGAGAAACAAAAGATTCAGCCGCAAAGTGAAAAACAACATCAGGTTTAGTTAAACTAATCAAATCATTAGTAGAGACTGGATCTGTCAAGTCACAATCAACTAAAGTTAAATGCTTTAGTAAATGTTTAATATTTTCTAAATTACTTAAATGCCATCTTTTTAATCCATATATTTTTGCATTTGGATAAATCTCATAAATCAAATCTGCCATGTGAGAGCCCACAAAGCCTGTAATACCTGTGATCAGGACAGACTCTGGATTGGAAAGCCTTTTCAAAATTAATTATTTCATTACTAAACTTATTTAATTTTATACCAAAGAAGGCTACACCACCAATAAGCTCAGATGCTTGCTTGTCAACATATGAGTCTCCTAAAAAAATAATCTTTCTTCTAAGAAAGGGATCATATTGAGATAACTTTATAATATTTCCTATTTTAGGTTTTCTACAATCACACCTTTCTTCAAAGGAATGCGGGCAAAATACATAATACACTTTAATATTTTCATCTAAAAAAAGCTTAATAAAAAAATCTTTTATTTTTTCATGTTTAATAACATTATTTGCTTCCGAAGAGATCCATGGTTGATTTGTAAAAATAACTATTTTCTCAATAAACTTAATTTGAGATTTAATTTTCTCTATAATTTCAAAATTCAAATCTATTTCACTTATATCATTAATATATTTGGATTTTTCAGGAATTTTATTTATAACCCCATCCCTATCTAAAATTAAAGTTACTTTTTCTGAAAGAAGCTTTTTTAATGAATTCATTGAATTTTCATCTGTCAGAGAATTATAAAACCAATTATCTTTGTAAATATATCTATCTAATTTAGAGTTCCTTATCCAATCTTCAAATTTTGAATCTTTTCCCTTTGGAATTGAAATTTTCAAAAGATCAGAATTAATTGCAAAAAAACCAATATCTTTATAAATCTTTTTTGGATTTAATTTATTATTTTCTAATTCTTTTTGAGTGATTTTATTATGCCTACTTAATGATTTGATGTAACAGAAACAATTCTCAAATGATTTATAAAAATTATAGTATTCTGTCAAATTTACCTCTGTAAAAACATCTCCGTAGCAAATTAATACATCCCCTTCTAGAAAATGCTTTGCCAAGTAAACTCTTTGGCAAGTATTTAATTCCTTATCTGTACGGAAAGTTCTTACACTTATTCCTCTTTTATTTTTATATTCATTTTCTATTTCTATAAACTGATCTGACAAATAACCAGTCAAAATAACTATATTGGAAATCCCATAATAATTAAGATGTTCAATTATATACTTTATAAATTTGGAACCATTAATATCAATTAAAGATTTATGGGTTATATCAGTATAGGGAGCTAATCGAGTACCACGTCCCCCTGCTAAAATTAAACATGTATCAAACAAAATACTAAAGAATAAGTTTCATGTATCAACTCGTTAGTACACAAACACCTCTAAGGATAGGACTCTTTGGAGGAGGTACTGACTTAGAAAAGATTTCTAAACGAATTGGTGGAGCAGTCCTTAGTTTAGCAATAAAGCAGTATGTTTTTGTAACTGTAAAAAAACACTCTGGTCTATTTTTAGATAAATATAGACTTCAATATTCTCAAACAGAAAGATGTGATGATATAAAAAGCATAAAAAACAATATCATTAGGCATACTTTATCTTTTTTTGGCATAGATGAACCATTAGTTATACATACAATTTCTGATATTCCAGCTTCTACAGGATTAGGTAGCTCAAGTAGTTTTACCGTAGGATTGGTTAATGCTCTAAATCAAATGTATCAGCTAGGCATTTCAAATAGAAGTATTCCAGAGATTTCTTATGCAATTGAAAAATCTATACCAGGGAATGAAATAGGTCGACAAGATATGTACGCAGCAGCTACTGGAGGACTAAATTTATTTGAATTTGGTGAGAAAAATATAATATCTCCAATCCTTAATACAGAAAGGATATCAAATGAATTTTTTTCTTCTTCCAGAATTTTTTATACTAATATTCAAAGATCAGCAAACAGCATTTTAAGTAAACAGTCTGAGGAAATAGATACAAATATAAGTAATTATTCAAAAATGAGGGATCTAGCTAAAAAAGGTTATGATGTTATTTGTGATAAAAATACTAATTTGCAAAAAGAATTGATTGAACTATTAAAAGCCAATAGTAATTTAAAATATAAACTAAATAATAAAATATTACCTGATAATATTTTAGATATTGAAGAGTTAATCAAAAATAATGGAGCTATTGCGACTAAATTGCTTGGAGCTGGTGGAGGGGGATTTATTTTTGGAACTTTTGAAAATAAGAGTAAGGCTGATTCACACACAAAAAAAATTCCTTTAATGAACTTACCTGTAAATATTGATTTAATTGGGACAAGAGTAACACAATTAATATGAAAAATCTAACAATAATTCTTGGATCTGGAGGCTTCGTAGGAAAATCACTCTACAAATTTTTCAAATTAAATAACGCTAATGTATTAGGAATAGATTATTTGGAGGGAGAAGATTATCAAATTGATTTTGTAAAAGAATTTGATGAATTAAAGAAAATAATTATGAGATATAGTCCAAAAAGTATTATTAATCTTGCAGCCTTTTCAAATTCCAAACAATGTAACGAAAATAGTAAAAAAGTATATAAACTGAACGTTGATTTCGTAAGAAAATTAGCCAATTTATGTAGCACAGCAGGAGTAAAAAATTTTATTCATAGCTCTTCTGAATGGGTTTATGGTCCTGGCCCAATAAATATAAAAAGAAAGATTTTACCAGAGAGTCTTTATCACAAAGAACTTGATTTATACTCAAGGTCAAAATTAGATGCTGAATTGTTGCTACTAAAAATGCCTATAGCAGGTATGAATGTATTTATTAACAGGTATGGAATTATCTATGGTAACAAGGAGAATAAATCAAATTGCGTTGTAGATTATATACTTGAAAGGTTTATAAATAAAAAAGAAATTGCAATAAGATCTCTTGATTCAGGTAGATCGTTTATTTCTATAAACGATATTATTCAATTTTTATATAGCAATTCACTAAATAATTTAATGTTTAAAGAACATTCAATTTTTGATCTGCAAGGTCCTAAGTGCTATAAATTAAAAAACATAATAGACTATCTTTACGATAAAGATGCGATACATATCAAAAACTATATTATTAAAGAATCAGATGATTTCGATATAAAAAATGTAAGATCAGACATTAATAATATCCTAAAAAGGGATGCTCAGAGTTTAGAAGAATACATAAATATCTATAAATAAATATCTATAAATAAATATCTATAAATAATTATTAAAAATTAAATAAAAGTTTCTTATTTTACTAAATAATTTAGATCCTCTAGGATATTAGAAGGTGAGAATGAAATTTGAGATTTTAATTTACTAATGTCTGAATAAAAATTTTGATTTAATACTTTTTCTTTATCAATATAGATATTTTCATACCCAAAAGAATTTCGAATCTTATTCACAATATCTCCAACATGACAAGTTTTACCTGAACCCAAATTATAGTTACCTATAAAATTTTTAATTTTAATTGCTTGATAAATAACCTTAGAGACATCTTTAGCATTAATGAAATCCAATAAACTATAAGGATTATTTGCGATTGGTTCTTTACCTGTTTTTGCTTGATTTATTAAAAATGGTATTAAAGAATGATTATTTTGATACTTTCCAAAAACATAAAATAATCTTAGCCAGACTAGATCAGCATTATATTCATTACACATTAACTCTAAAATATTATTACAGTAGTTTTTTGAAGCTTTAAAGTAATTACTATTATCTTTAGGCCAATTTTCATCTATTTTACCAATGGGATTTAAATATTCCCAACAACTACCCGTAACGATTAATTTGTCTGTACCTGATTTTAAACAAGCATTAGCAATATTAATAGTATTATTAAAACTATAGATTGAATTTTCTAAATTATAATTTGGGATTCCCTTCCAAGCTAAATGAACAAAAATATCTGGTTGTATTTCTTTAATAATTTTATCTAGGTTTGAAAGAGATGTAGGAAACTTGTGTTGAATAATATTCAACTCATTATTTTTATATATTTGAGAACTTTGTATAGTATGAATAGTTAAATCATTTTTATTTAACAAAAATTCCAGAAGATTTTTTCCTACAAATCCACTTGAACCACTTACTAAAATTGTTGTCATATTAAATTATTAAATTTGCTTTAAATATTCTTTAAAACTCTTTGCATTTTTATCTTTCTCGGAAATTAATGAAGGTTGAATAGGCCAGTTTATATTAATATCTGGATCATTCCACCTAATTTGGGAATCGGCTTGAGAATTATAACTGCTATCAACTTTATAAAGCATAATCATATCTTTTTCTAAAGTTATCATTCCATGAGCTATCCCCTTTGGTAAATAGAGCCATTCATGATTATCACTTGAAAGGACGTAACTACCCCACTTCCCAAAAGTTGAAGAATCTTTTCTGATATCTAAAAAAACATCGAAAACACTCCCTGTAACAACCCTTACTAATTTTGTCTCAGTAAACGGTTCCTTTTGATAATGCAGACCTCTCAATGTACCTTTGTCTTTAGAGTAACTTAAGTTCTCCTGAACCCATGGTCTATGGAAATTAAGTTCTTCAGCAATTTTATTATCGTAATTTCTAGAGAAAAAACCTCTTTCATCTTTAATAGGATTTAAGGTTATTAACTTAACTCCATTTATTCCAAGATTTTCACTTACTTTCATATACTAATAACTGAATTTAATTATTTTATCGCATTAACCAAATTAATATCAAACAAAAGTTAATTAGTTAAGAAATAGAACCACTTGGAATCTTACGGAGAGAGTGTATTTCCATTTACTCTTAGTTATACTAAATAGCACAAAAACAAATCGTTTTGGCAATTTTACATCTTTTTTCTATGAGTTTTTATATCTCTTTTTTACATTTATTTCTCAGTCGTTTTAGATATGTTTTTCTCTAGTTGCTCTATTGTTTTTTAATTCTAGATAAATGACAAGGATTTCGTTTTTTTATAATTGCAGCAATTTCATTCTCTTGCCTTTGAGTGTTAGCATTTCCTACTGCGTAATAAATATCAAGACCATTTTCTGCCGGTTTCATTTTTATTTTTAATGATTTATTTAACGTTAATATTACTCAATCTTTCATCGATACTGGGATGGATTCGATAGGGTGACTAAAAAGTATTATATGGCTCTACCTTCACCTCAAATTGCGATTGGATTATTGCTTATAAGTATTGGAATCGTCGTCACGTTTGATATCAAAATTGATTTATTTAAAGGGAAAGAGTAAAAGACAAAAGTTGGATATCTGGCAAAATGATTATATAAATTTGATCAAAGAATAATCTTGTTAATTAAAAAACGCAATTACGATAATGATGGAACAGATCCATCAGAAGAATATTTTAGAAAGAGGAAAAAAGAAAATGATGATGATACCTATTTTCCCCCAGAAGAATCAGAACCACCACATTATTAAGAACAGTAGAAATTTTATTGACAAATTCTTTAAAATTAAAAAAATAAAAAAAATTTAAATATGACTGAAGAAAGGAAAATAGAGAAATTTGGAGTCGGGAATTTATATCCTGACATTCATCCACCAGAATTTTCATTCTTTAAAAAAAAATGTATAGATGTAGCGATTGGATATGATGATGGTTTTACTTTCACTCCTAAATTTGGGAATTTTAAAGAAACTGAAGATATTTTTGATTACCTAAAACAATATCTTGAAGATAAAGAATTAGAAAAATTAGATATTCGTTTTGATACTTTAAAAACTTGTATATACCAAATAAATCCTGAGACATTAGAACTTGGAGAATTATTGGAATGTGAAGGAAGTGATGTTGAATATTTTGAATGGAATAAACAAACTAAAAGTTTTGATGAGGTTGAATCAAATTCACTAAGTGATGAAGAAGAAGAATATTTTCACTAAGTGATGATAATTCATATTTTCATTCAGAAGAAACAAAGCAATTTGAGGCATTAATAAAATTAATAAATAACATAATTATGAAGGAGGGTTATTTAATTACATTGTTTTGAAGGAAGAAAATGAAGTCATCTTTTATTTACATAATCTCTATCCAGATTGCTTAAAAATCTCAGATATAATGAAACAAAGGTTTTCTGGTGATTATAAGAGTATAGTTGTAAATTCTTTGGATGATTTCAAAAATTATGGAGCGAAAGTATGAGCACTAAATGGGATGATAGTTCATGGCAGAAAGAGTTCTTAAACATGAAATCTCATTCGCCTTCAGATGTAAAACTCCTATTGGGTGGAGTAAAAGGATTGAAAAATGCTTGGCGTTTAGGTGTTCTGCACGTTGAATACGAAAGATTGAAGAAAATACAAGAGCAGAAGCAACAATGAAAGAAGAAATAGATTGGAAAAAAGAATTACTAGAAAGTGGAAAGTTCAACAATAAATTTTCAAAGAATATATTAGAAAATGGTACAAAGAACTTCATTCAAGGTATCTATCTTGGATATATGTATTCCAGATGGAGAAAAATTACAGGTTTAGATAAAGATGATCTAGTTGATAACTAAGGACAATTGAAATCATCATTTTTTCTTATCAAATAAGCTTCTTTTTGTAATTGCTCTACATTTTCATTTAGTTCAGCAGTCCAAAATTGTGTTGGGAATAAAAAACCAGGTTTAATTTGAACTTTCATATTTTACGAAATCCATAAAATGTTATCGCAACTTTAAATTATAAAAAGTCTCAATAAAAAACAACTTAAATTTCAAAATTATTATCTCCTCTTTTTGAGATGAGTAAGGTAAAGATTAGAGTAGTTAGAAAGAACTAAAAGCAATAATAAAAAAGTATTTAAATAGTTCAAATTAATTTTAAGAATTTGATTACTCTTTAATTTATCGTCAAATACTTAGAGAGGGAACTCTTAGCTTTAATTTTTATGAGTAACCCGTCAACAGCTTTTTAAATTCCCTCAAACAAACCAGTCAACAGCAAATATTTTTTCAGGTTAAATTTAAGAACTAGATTTAATTTGATTAGAGGCGAAATTAATTTAGTGCTATAAACTCAGGGAATTTTTAATAAATTTATCGTTCGTGAAATTAGACGATTTGAAATCGTACGGAGAGGTTGAAATTCACTTTCGTGTTATAACGGCAGATACAGGAATATCTTGGATGGTTAAAGGGATATCGTGGCAAATATCCACCAACACATCCACCAACACAAGAAAGTGGCAGATACGGGACGATCAATAACTAAATCCATATAGTTTTCATCAAAAAATTATTACTAAGCATTCCCAATTATTAAAAACAGAAACAGATAATAAAAACATGAACCAAAAAATGAATTTATAAATATAGTCCTTTTTTTACTTTTAGAAGAAGCAATGAAATAACTACCTAAGAAAAAAGGTAAAATCGGGAAAGTTCTCAAGATTAAGATATAAGATGATTTAAAATTAACTTTTTCAAAAAATTTATAAAGATAAGTGTTTTTAGGATTTTTTAAAAATAATATACTTCTAGGAAACTTGAATTTAAATTTCCTTAAAATCAAGACTTGAACTAATCCCAAAAATGTTAAAACTGGAGAAAAAAACAAAACATAATATAAACCAAAAAACTTTATTAATATAAAGTCAAAAATAATAGTTAAAGGGAGACCCAGAGATATAGAGATTACATTAAAAAATATCAAATATTTATAGTGAACATTACTTAATAAAGATTGAATATCATAATTATATCTAAATATTAATGCCAAAAAATAAACCACTAAATATAAAAAAAGGACTTTAAAAATTATGGATTTAAAATTTAATTCTTCTCTATACATATAAGATCAAATATTCCAAATTGATTATCAAAAAACATTCTTTCTAGTTTCCTAATTATCGTTATGAAGATTTTACCAACTTTCGTATTATGGGTATGACCTCCACTCAACAAATAGGACAAGGGCATCATACTTTTCTTACTGAGTATAGAAAATTTAGGAAATAATTTTTTAAATTTTTTATAGTCTCTTTTAAAAATTATCCATGAAAGTGCTTGATTTGAATCTAATAAAGGATCATTTGATTCAAATTCCCATGTTATTTGTTCTGTATCAAACTTTTCATGTCCAACTAGTTTATAAACCAACCTACTCCAGATATTATTACTAGGTTCAACCATAATTATTCTTCCGCCTTTCAAAAGAGATTTTTCTGCTGATCTTAAAAATAATTCAGGGTTACTTATGTGATGGAAGACATTAACTAAAATTAAATTTGATATTTTATTTTCAAATTTTAATCCTACTTCCATTGCATCTATTTTTAAATCAGTGTTTGAGTTTATAAAAACATCAGATTTTTTTAGGTTTTTAATTATTTTATCCATAAAACTTGCACCGCATCCCAATTCAAGGTTCATTCCATCTTACTCAGAAAGTTGATGCGATATGAGTTCATACCACTCTTTATAAAGAACTCCTAATGCAATATTTAGTTTCTCAAATCCAAGTCTATTTTGAGTAAGTGCTTCCCCTTCTTTATTCATTTCGGTTTTTTTGAATATTATCACAAGTAAAAAAGGATCTTTTCATAACCCTTTAAATTAATATTTAAACCCATCCACCAAGACATTCTTCGTGCATCAAATATCCACCAACACATTAAAAAATATCCACCAACACATCCACCAACACATTCATGCATATACTGGTAAATGTTGGACTATTTAGTACAGAAAACTTATTTGAAATCCCATTTTGACTACTTTATTGACCACATAGCACGTTACAGGAAGATAATCAAACGGAGAGGGTGGGATTCGAACCCACGAACATCTTACTGTTAAACGATTTCGAATCGTTCGCTTTCGACCACTCAGCCACCTCTCCGCAATTAAATAATATATAAAATTTATAAGTTAATTTTATTTTTTATATCTTACTTATTAATTCCAACCTGCTTCTTTCATCATTTTGATTGCGAGAGAATTATTTTCACCTAACTGATCTACAGTGACTGTATCAGGAGTGAACTCCCCAAAGTTTTTGACAATTTCATTTTGATTAACTTCTTTTAAAGGATGTTCAAAAGTAGGTGCTGCTAAACCCTTACTTCCTTCCGGGGAGGCTAAAAATTCAAGCAATTTTACGGCTTCAGATTTGTTAGTTGCATATCTAGAAATACCTCCAGCACTAATGTTTACGTGTGCAGGATTGGGTGTAATAACAGACGTTCTTTTTGCATATAAAGAATCTCTTCTTCCATTAACGCCAGCAAGCATTCTTGCAACATAGTAGTGATTGACAATCCCGATGCCACATTTTTTCTTGGAAACTGCTCTTACTATTGCAATATCTCCGGGGAAGAAAGGTTTAGAAACATTAGAAATCATGCCACTTAACCAAGCTTTAGTTTCAGACTCACCTTTATTAACTATTTGATTAGCTACCAGAGATTGGTTGTAAGGACTTTTTCTATTTCTTAAACATACTTTCCCTTTTAAAGAGGGATCAGCTAGATCCGTATAGTCCCTTATTTTATTAACATCAACAACTTTTGGATTAGCCACCATGACCCTGACCCTTCTAGTAAGTGCATACCATTCCTTACTAGGGTCTTTTAAACCATCAGGAACATCTTTCTCTAAATTTAATGAGTCAATTCTTTGGAGCAAACCTGCTTTTGCGGCATTAGTTATTCTTGCTGCATCAACAAGCAAAATTAAATCCGCTTGAGAATTTTTTCCTTCTCTTTTTAATCTTTCAATTAAAGATATACCGGCAGCTTCAATAAGTCTTACTTTTATGCCAGTTTCTTCTGAAAATTTCTTGTAAACTCCTCTATCAGTATTGTAATGCCTCCCTGAATATACCTTCACTTCTTTTTCAGTTGAGTTAACAGGTATATTTGTATTAAATAAGAAAGTAAGAGTTAAAGCTGAATAAAAAAGTTTTTTTAGTTTTTGCACTTTTTTCAAAGGGTATCTATGGTTACTTTATATATATCCAACAAGCAAGAATCCTAAAAGAAATTTTCTATACATGAGCTTGTATCATTTTTTATACACAATATGAATTATTTAACTCTCCAGCTACTTAATGAAGAGGAATTAGAAATATTAAATAACAATATAAATAAACAAAATAAGCTTTGGGAAGATGGGAAAAAGACAGCGGGAAGCCATGCTTCAAAAGTCAAAAATAATTTGCAATTAAATAGAAATACAGAAATTTCAAAAAAATATTCTCAATTAATTAATAAAAAGATCCTGGCTAACTCTCTAATTAAGAGTTTTTCACTACCTAAAATAATCCATGGAATAATGTTCACCAAATCATCACAAAATATGAGTTATGGCAGACATATCGATAATCCATTTATGTCTTCAGGGAGATCAGATTTATCATTTACTATTTCATTAACTGATAAAAATTCCTATGAAGGTGGAGAATTAGTAATAGAAACAATTAATTCTGAGAAAGAATTTAAGCTAAAAGCCGGTGAGATGATTATTTATCCAAGTACTTATTTACATTCAGTTAAAGAGATAAGAAATGGTGAAAGATTAGTATGTGTTGGATGGATCGAAAGTTATGTTAAATCAATTGAAGAAAGAGAGTATTTATTTGATCTTGATGCAGGTGCTAGAGGACTGCTGGCTAAGCATGGAAGATCTGATGAACTTGATCTTATTTATAAATCCTATTCAAATTTTCTTAGATTACTGGGCAATTAAAGAATCATTTTATACAACTAATAGAAAAATAAATCTAAGATTATTAGGATACATATAGATACATATTTATAAATGAATAAAAAAAGTTCAATTTCATTATTTATCGCAGCAACAAGTGCTCTAACAATAACTGCAATAAATAATTCCGATTTAAAAGCAGGTGAAAGTGATTTAGGAGGACTTAAAGAATGGAATACAGATATGGCTATAGAAGCAGATTTCATATTAGATGATGCAGCCCAAAAAATAGCTGATGAAAATGCTAAATCGAGTACCTGCGTCCCTATCGGAGAGGGTGAAAATTGCTGGTAAAAATATTTCTAAAATAAAAAAGGCCTCATATTTGAGGCCTTTTTATTTTCAAATTATTAGATTTAGAATTTGAAAATTGTAGTTAAAACTGCACCAAAGATATCATCTTCTGTTGTGCTTTCTACATCAGTTCCACCAAAGATTGCTGGTGTAACTTCTATTGAATCATTTGGTCTAAATGAGTAGTATAGTTCCCACAAGAATGGATCAACTTCGCTTAAAGTAGCCCCAGCAACTGCTTCAGTTGCTTTCATAGGTTGACCAATAGCTAAGCCAATTTTGTCACTTGGTTGGAACATATCTGCCCAGTTAAGGCCAACAAAATATCCATTACCTTCTTTGATGTCAGAACGACCTGAAAAACTCATAGTATCGTATCCTACTGAAACAGAAGGAGTTGCTGTTCCTGTTTCTTCTGGTCTCCACCATGCTCTTAAAGCAACAGAATCAGAATTAACACCTAACGCATCAGCTCCTGAATATAGGTCTTTTGTTGAGTAATAAGACCAAGAATTCCACCCCTGTTGTCTTGAATAAGTAGCAGAAAGATGATAATTATCTTGAGTATATGCAGCTTGGACGTTTACTTTATTATTGTCTTGATTAGTTAGTAAACCATTAGTACCCGCTGCGTCTTTGGAATTAATTGTTGTACTTACAGCAAAACCATTATCCCCAACATATTTAAGACCTGCCCCTGTAGAAGTACTTGCTCCGAAAGCGGCTCCATTACCACCTAGTTTGAAAGCTTTTAATGCTCCAGGCTTATAAACCGATGGAGTAGCTGCAAGCATGTAATAGTTTTCAATTAATGGTCCAACTGTTGCAGTAAACTTATCTGATATTGGGAATGTGTACCACATTTTATCAACTTTAAAATTGGTAGTGCCATCAGCCAAACCAGTTTCTTTTGCTTCTATGTGATAAGTTGATGTTTTTTGATCAAAAGCTCCGTCCCAACCATCGCCAGCTTTAAGTCTTACATAGAGATTATCATCACCAGTAAAACTTGTGTTTAAGTTCATTTGGTAGACAAAAGCTGCTTGAGTTTTTTCAGTACCGTTAGAGCCGAGATTATCTCCACCATCCACAGCACCAATAGCCATTACAGCTTTACCATCAAAAACAGTGGTATCTGAAAAGCTACCAGCTTCAAAATCATTTTGTCTAGTCTCAAGGCCGTCAATACGACCATTAAGATTTGCAATATCTTCGCTGACCTTTGTAGCGAATGTATTACTGTCAAACCTTTTAGAAGATTTCTTACTACGATTGTAGTTATTCATCCCTTCAAGATTTATAACATCAGATGCTTGTGCAGCAATAGGCGCAATTAAGCCCAAAGAAGCAGTAGCAACCAACATTTGTTGGAAAAGTTTCATTTTACCTCACACGAAAAATGCCCACAAGACGTGGGTAGTCATATTGTATCGACAGTAACTTTCTTGAGTAGGAATAATAGATGCAAGTTCAAGTATCAAATGATACACATATTAGTGTATTTAATTTGTTAATTAATTTTTCAATAATGGGAAATTTAAAAGCTCTCTTTCTTCTATCCATGAAGATGCGACTCCTCTAGCTAAATTCCTGATTTTTTCTATATATTGTGCGCGATCAGTGACAGAAATAACTCCTCTCGCATCAAGCAAATTAAAGCAGTGGCTACATTTAAGGACAAAATCAAGTGCAGGATAAGTTAGCTTCTTTTCAGTTAATAAATTTGCTTCATCTTGGTAGATTTCAAATAATTTCCTGAGATTTTCAGGATTAGATTCAGTGAAATTATATGAGCATTGACCTTTTTCAAATTGGAGCCAAATATCACTGTATTTCAAATTTTTATTCCATTTCAAGTCCCAAATACTTTCCTTATCTTGCAAGAACATTGCAATTCTCTCTAAACCATATGTAATTTCAATTGGTATTGGTTTACAATCAATTCCACCACATTGTTGGAAATAGGTAAATTGAGTAACTTCCATTCCGTCCAGCCATACTTCCCAACCTACTCCCCAAGCTCCAAGAGTTGGGGACTCCCAATTATCTTCAACAAATCTAATATCGTGATTTTTAGGATTTATTCCAAGAAATTCTAAAGATTTAAAATATTTTTCTTGTATCCCATCAGGAGAAGGCTTTATTATTACTTGATATTGAAAGTAATGTTGAGCACGATTTGGATTGTCCCCAAATCTTCCATCTGTAGGTCTTCTGCATGGTTCAGAATAAGCAACATTCCATGGTTCTGGTCCAATGGCCCTCAAAAAAGTATGAGGATTCATTGTGCCAGCACCTTTTTCCGTATCGTAGGGCTGCATAATCAAACAACCTTCTTTGGACCAGAAATTATTGAGATTTTGAATTATATCCTGAAAAAACATCAAATTTTTAAAAAGTGGAAAAATTTAGATCTATGCCATTAAACATAATAACAAAGCTTAAAACAAAAAATATTTTCAACTCTAAGTTCTGAAAAATATCATCTGGTGAAAAACTGTCAAAATATAAATTCCTCAATATAAATATAAATCAGAGATTAATTATGTGAAAAAATTTAGTGGTAATGGTCCAGAAGTATTTGATTCTCTAGAATCTTCGTCATACTGACAAGTTAATAAAATCCCTTCCCCGAGACCATTTTCAGATCGTATGTAAACATTTCCAGTTTTTTGATTACCTTTCAAAAAAACACTTCCATCGGCATTTAAAGAATCTAAATTCCTAAATTTAATCGAAGTATATTTTCTAGAAATTGATTTCAATGCCTCGATAGCCTCATAATCATGAGATGCCATTATGCCTACTGTGATCCAATCCGAATCAAGTATATTAAATTCCAACTCTTCTAGTAGTTTTTTTATTTGACTACTGCTTAAAAGAGGAGCAGTTCTAAGACTGTTTAAATCAACTAATTTTTTTATTTCCATTTAATTAATACCTAAAAAAATAATTCTTAACCAAAGGTTCTTCCATTCAAAGCCCACATTGAAGCAGAAACATCCTCGAAAGAAATATAAATCTTATCTATTGGAATTCCCATTTTCTCATAAACAAAATTAGATATTGGCTTTGCCATTTCTGAAGGATTTAAAGAGCCTATTGACTTAATCTCTAAAAAGCAACAAGGGCTTTCATCATCAAAATACATTTCGGAATTATCATCTAATCTAGCCATAACAAATCTTTTTGATTTATTTGTTAAAGACGAAACTAATATTGAGATTTCTTCAAGTAATTTTTTCTTATCCTCTATTTTTGCTGAAGTAGACACATTAATGTAAGGCATATTTATGCTGCTAAATTATCTTTTTGAAAATCATTTTGTAGATTAAAAGTTTTAGTTTTTAAAGCTTTTTTTGAAGAAAGATATGCCATATCGTATTGACTAATTCCGTTTTTATATGGATTGAAAAGGGCATTTTTAGATCTACTTTTTTTGCTCCTTTTAAATTCAATCATTGTAATTAAATTGATATTTAATAATTTAACTTTTTTTGAGTAGATGTCTAGCTTTTTTAAAAATCTTTAATTAATTAAATGCTAAATATATTTCAAAATCACAATATGAATATCTATTTACTAAATTTGGAGTACGTATCATAATAATCGTCTTGGAAGTTTTAAATAATTATCAAAGGAAAAAACTTGATGAGAGTAATGATGAAGAATTTTATTCTGAACCAAAATTTGTTTATCATTTAGATGCAAACTTCAGGCAATATCTATCAAATGTTTATAATAAAGAAATTTCAGATTATTCAACGGTGCTGGATTTAATGTCCAGTTGGGACAGTTATTTACCTGAAGAGAAAAAATATAAAAAAGTTATTGGACATGGATTAAACAAACAAGAACTCGAAAAAAACAAAATTTTTGATTCTTATTGGATACAAAATTTCAATTTAAATCAAGAGATTCCTCTTGATAGTGGAACCGTCGATTATTGCTTAATGGTAGCAGCCTGGCAATATTTACAATACCCAGAGAATTTATCCAAAGAAATCGTAAGAATTTTGAGTAGTCAGGGCAAGATTATGATTTCTTTTTCAAATAGAGCATTTTGGCATAAGGCTCCTAATATATGGACAACATCTACTGAAGAAGAGAGAATCAAATATGTAAGAAAAGTATTAATCACAAACGGATTTAATGAACCAAAAATCATTAAAAAGTTTAATGAAACTTCTCTTAGTATTTTCAATTTTTTAAATAAAGATCCTTTTTATTGTTTAATTGCGACTAAAGAATAAATTTCACCTTTACAGCAGTATAGAAAAAGTTAAGGAAAAGCTAATAATTAAAATCCATAGCCATACTTTTGAATAGTTACTAATATTGGGTAGTTTAAAAATTTTCAATGGGATCTAAAAGAGAAAAATATCCTGAAAAATGTCCATGGGATCTAGGACCTAATCAAGATTTAGCAAAAGAAGAAAACTGGACACTAAGATTAGGGGAGGCAAATGTATGTTTCAGCAAAAATAAACTAGATGCTAATTACTTTCATGTAATTAGTAATGAAAATGAAGAGCAAATTCTTGCTTTCAGAGCTAGGCTTCTTTATCAAAAATTACTTGATAAAGGATTTAGATTAGTAGAATAAAAAGTTGACCACTAGGCCAATAAACTTAGATCCTCAAAAGTAAACTTTTGAATTTCTTCTTCTTGATTTTTATTTAAGTATTTTATGGATCTTGAATTAAGTATCCAAATGTCTTGAGAAGCAATATTAATAAATCTATCCTCATATTCCAACTTCAAAGAATTAGCTTTTAAAGTATGAGGATCAAATTGTTGGCTAGTATATTTTTTACTTAGGAATCCATTCCCTGTATCGAAGAATTCTTGAACAAAAATTTCTATGATTATTCCGTGAATTTTCCTGTAAACCATATTTATACAATTATTTTTTACACTATATTTATCACCCTCGTTTTTACCGGAAACCATCATTTCAATTCCACTCTCTGAATCTTTAATTAAATTAAAATTATTTTTCGAGTGAATTTCTTCAAATTCTCTTTTTACTCTATGTATAGACACTTCGAATAATTGTGAGGATATACTTTTAACAATTTTTTGATCATCAATATTATGGATTTCAGGTTTAAAATCTTTACCTAAAACAAAATTACCTTTATAGGTATTACTATTTACTGAGAAAATACATTTACCTTTATAGCCACAAAAGTTATGACTCCAAGTATATCTTTTTTCATAAGCTTTTTTAAAAAGTTCTTTGCAGTTTATTTCTGTTAAATACATTATTTAATAAGTTTGTTTAATAATAATTTTACAAAAATAAATCCCCTCTAACTTAATAGAGAGGAATTTTTCTTAGTTAATTTAACTAATTTTGTGTAATTTTTGTATTCTCCATATTGTCAAAGGCTTGACCAATTTTCTTGAAGTCAAATCCCATAGCTCTAAGAGCATGCCATAAATGACCTTGTAAAAAGAAGAATCCTAAATAGAAGTGCGTATTTGCAAGCCATGCTCTAGAACTATATGCTCCAGAACCTAAATCAACAGTGTCAGTAAAGTAAGGAGCAAATTCAAATGAGAGCTTTAATGGTTCCCCATAAAGATCAACTGGATAAATAGTAGTATTTGAAGCACACCAGAATGCTGCTACAAAAGCCATATAAGAAACTCCGACTACTGAGTAAGAGAGAATCGCCTCAGCACCTAGTAATCCTTTACCTTTGAATTCTGTATATTCCCCAAATTGTTTTGTACAAATATGGAAAACCCCTCCAATAATTTCTAAGAAGGCTAAGAAAGCATGACCACCCATAATGTCTTCTAAACTATCAATTTTAAGAAAATCAAACTGATGATTCCAAATAGCAGCGATATCTAAATTGTAAATTACTTGTCTTGTGGAACCAATAGCAGGATCATAAATACCATGAATGCGAGCCCATTCAACAAACATTATTGATCCAAGTCCTAAGAAAATAAGATGATGACCAAGTATAAAAGTCAACTTATCTGGATCATCCCACTCGAAATCGAATTTTTGAGGCTTACTATTTTCTGGATAATCTCCAAGATCACCCGCAAATTTATTGGAATGCAATAGTCCTCCAGCACCTAATACTGCTGAGAAGATTAAATGCAATGTGCAAATTACAACAATTCCATATGGTTCTGTAATGACTCCATTTTCAATCCCTCCAATACCAATTCCGGCTAGGTGAGGCAAAACAATTGCTTTCTGAGCACCCATTGGAATACTGGCGTCGTAACGAGCTAATTCAAATAATCCAAAAGCTCCTGCCCAGAACATCATTAATCCTGCATGAGCAGCATGAGCAGCTATGAATTTACCTGAACGGCCAACAACACCAGAATTTCCTGCGTACCAGTCATAGGTAACATCAGTTTTTCCGTAGTTTTGTAACACTTGATTTAAATAAACAGCAAATTGAGCTTATTGCGAATTTGAGTGATTTTTAAAAGATCTTTACAGGCTTTAATTATTTATGTAAAAAAAACATCCTAGCAAAGAACATATGTTACAAAGAAAAACGAGATGTCTTAAAAGATTTATCCCAATGAAGGAATTTCGCCCTTTAATTGAGAAGCCCATGTTTCTAGACGAGAGTCTGTTAAATCAGATTCACTATCTTCATCAAGTGGTAACCCACAAAAGCTTTCGCCTATTACACTTTTTGACTCATCAAAAGTATAAGAAGATTTGTCAACATAGCCAACCATTTCGGCACCAGCTTTTGTGAAATAACTATGTAATTCTTCCATTGCATCGCAATAGTTTTCTGTATAGGTAGATGAATCCCCTAAACCAAAAATAGCTACCTTTTTTCCTGACAAACTTAGTTCACCAATATCTTCTAATATTGAGTCCCAAGCAGTTCCAGACCTTTCCTCATCTGCTCCAGTATTCCATGTAGGAATACCACAAATTATTCCATCAAGGCCTTCAAATTCCGAAAGATCATCAACATCGGAAACATCCTTAGGTGATTCCGCTGAAGAAATAAAGTTGTGAAGACGATCAGCTACGTCTTCAGTTTTTCCAGTTGTAGTTGCGTAATAAATTCCTACGGTCATAACTTCAAAATGTTTACATTAAAATAATAAAATCAAAATACGATAAATTAATTTTTATAAAAACTTTTTCATGTATATTTTTATACAAATTAACGTAAAAAAAACAGTCCTTAGCAATCTAACTTGATCAGAA
>QCGO01000009.1 GCA_003279855.1 Prochlorococcus sp. AG-388-E21 | reverse complement strand
TACTCGAAAAACATTTAAATAAAGCCTAAAATAAGTTAATAAATAAATTTAGTCTTGAAATCTTCGAAATGCTGGGTTTGGTTTAAAGGAAGTCTCAATGAAGAGGGATATTGGAAAGAGGGTTTTAGTTGCACTTTTGATGAAAAGCCAGGAATATTAATAGAAAGCCCATCATACGTAACTTGTAGAGTGCCAAATTGGCGTGTCCTTACAAAAGAACCTGAAGATTTTAAAAAGAAACCCTTGATTCCAGAAAATGCAATTTGGAAAATAATTTAAATTAAATAAAAAATATATATTCATCACATAACTCCTAAAAAGGTAGGATAATTTTATTAAAAAATAAATTAATACTATTTACGATCTTTTTATAAATATTATTCCTTTCTTGATTTTAGGTTTTTTCATTGGAAAAAGGAAACCTAAATTTTCAGAACTTATCGCTTTACCCCTAATTAAGTATGGTATTCCGTTGAGTGTAATGGGCCTTTTATTGAAAGAAGGAATTGATCTAGATTTAATTAAAACTGCTTTAATTGCTTTTCTATCAATTGGATTTTTAATAGTTCTAATTAATTATTTATCTATATTTAAAACAAGACTACCTAATTACTCTTTACAATTGGCTGGTTTAATTGGTAACACTTCATTTCTAGGGATCCCAATTGCATTAGCCCTCCTTCCAACAAGTACTATTAATTTTACGATAGGCTTCGATTTAGGAACAACTCTATTTGCTTGGATATTTGGGCCTTTCTTTCTAAAAAAAAGGATAATCTCTAATACAAACCTTAATTTCAAAGAATTTTTAAAAGCAATACTAAATAGCCCAGCCTCAAGAGGAATAGTAGGTGTTTTTATTGCATATCTTTTTGGGTTGGAAAATGTTTTAGGAGATTACCTGTGGATCCCAGCAAGAATAGTAATAGTTTTAGCGATAGTTGTTGTTGGAACAAGACTAGGAATAATCACAAATAGCAAAACTAACTTTTTTAATTTGAATAAAGGGATTAAATATTCAATAATTTTAAAATTATTAATTTTCCCTTTGTTTATATTTGTATTTAGCAAGATCTTGGGCTTTAACTTAAACGAGACATCAGCAGTGGTTCTTCAGGCAGGAACACCTTCAGCTGTATCAACAATCTTGATGGCTGAGGCTTATAAAACAAATCAAAAGATTGCAGCTACAATTCTTTTTAAAACAACATTAATATCAATTATTACTATTCCTATTCTGGCTAATTTGATAAATTTTTCTCAATAATATCAAAAATAACCCCTTTCAATTACCAGCTATATTCAATTCGTATTACATATTTGCTGATTATTGTAAATAATATATCCAGAAATTTACATAATGTCTTAAGATTTATAGTATGAAGTCAGTAAATCCTAAAAATGAATATATCCCTCTAGATCTTAAAATCTCTGTAAGAAGAGATACCCTACGGCTTATTTCAGAAATGGCTCGCGATATGGGGATTAGTATCAATGAGGTTTTCAGTTTTTTGGCGGAGGATTCTGTCATAGATCTAGAATTAATAGATAATTTAAATAATGTCGAAATTCCAAATAAATGTAGTTTAGATGACCTTAAGAATGAAATGCTTAAAAAAAAGCTTTGTTAAAATTTTTCTACTTTTTTATTTCTCCAGTTAGCTTCAAAACTACTATTTTTTAAAATAGTTGCTTGAGCATTTAAATCACTTTTTTTCATCCTCCATAGATTATAAATTCCATGAACACCTAGTTTTTGATGACTAATATTTGACCAATGTTCCTCAATAGATGAATATTTATCTATGACAACCAAAAAGGATTCATTATCGTAATTAGGTTTGTCTTGAAAATTAATCCTTCTATCAAAAGTCAATCTCTCGGATAAATTAATTACCCCTTCTGCATCTCTAGATTCATAAAAAACTATCTGTTTTGAGTAGAAATGTAATGATGGTTTTCTTATTCCAATCATTGCAAGAGTTTCACCACTCTGTCGAGTATTTAAAATTTGCTTGGAGATATTGCGTAAAGGCAATTGTCTAGATGTATCTCCTAATTTCCTGATTTGTGGCATCAAAACAGTTTGTCCAAGCAATAGTAATAATTGAAGATAAAGAAAAGTATTTTGGGATCTAAAAACAAATAAAACAATTCCTACGAAAGCAAAAGCAAAGAAAAACAATCTTGCTTTAAAAATTATTCCTGTACTCAATAAGTTTGACGCAAGATTTGGCATTTCAGGATCATTTATTGTGTTCAACCAAATATTTGATAAAAAGAACGCTATTGATAACCCAAGCAGGATAAAAAGATTAATAATCCACAAAGATGAAAAGGCTTTTTTTTGATTTTGAAGCTTCGTATAACTATTACTTGTAAGAATTGCTACAGCTGGAATTGCAGGAAGCCAGTAGCTCGGAAGTTTTGTTGCGGAAATACTAAAAAAAATAAAAACAGAACCCAGCCAACATAAACAATAAATAAATAAGCTTTCTGAAGGGATACAATCTTTTTTTAAACTAATTTTCAAGTCTTTGATAGCCTCAAATATTCCGTGAAATAAAAAAGGAGTAAATGGTAGTGAGCCTATAACCATTATGTATAAAAAGAACCAAATAGGTTCTGCATGATTATTAACTACGGATGTATATCTCTGAAAATTATGATACCCAAAAAAGCTATCCCAAAAAGGTTTCCCTTCCTTTATTAATTCTAAAACATACCAAGGCAAACTTAACAAAACAGTAATTAATAAACCTCTTTTAGGTTTTATTTTGTCAAGTAAATCCCTCCAATCCTTTTGAATGGATAAAAAAGATGAAATAGTCAACCCTGCAAGAACAAAAGCTACTGGTCCTTTGGTTAATATTGCAAGCCCCAGAAAAACCCATGGAGAGATACACTTTTCTTTTTTATTACTAGCCATTCTTCTCCAAAACAAAAGAAGGCTTATCCCTAAATTCCCGCATAAAAGTGCATCACTTACCGCAGTTCTGCTCCAAACTATTAATAGTGGAGACAAGGCAAAGCTCAAAGATGCCACTATCGGGGTAGCTAATTTTCTCTCGCCTTTTTGAGGCCAACAATATATTGTATCTCCAATCATTAGCATCAAAAATAATGAGGCCAATGCCGAAGGAAGTCTTGCTGAAATTGTTCCAAGGCTATCCCATACTTCGTTTTTCGGTAAGGAATAGAACAAGCCCATTAACCAATAAATAAGGGGTGGTTTATCAAATCGGAAAATACCATTTACTTTTGGGGTTAACCAATCGCCAGATTCACTCATTGCCTTCCCCGCCGCAGCAAAAAGGGGAGGAGTTTCATCTACTAATCCTGTAGAGCCTAAACCTAAAAGAAAAATTATTATTCCAAAAACCAAAACTACTAAAAAAGTTAGTAGCCTTTCTTTAGACTTAAAAAGAATCATTTATTATTAGTTTGTGTTTGATATTCTTTAATAACCTTATTAAGCCAAGTCACTACTTTACCAGCAAATATATTTGAAGAAGCATTACTATCTGCCCATTCTCTACAATTTTTTCGGTCGATATTATTAACGATTTTTAAATAATTAAGTAGGCTTTGCTTATCATCAGGTTTTGCCAGGTAACCTGTTTTACCATGCTGGATAATTTCACTTGGCCCTCCCCTTTTATATGCGACAACAGGTACTCCACAAGCTAATGCTTCAACTACTACATTGCCATAAGCTTCGTTCCATTTAGGAGTATTAAGTAAAGCTCTACAAGTTCCAAGTTCTTTCTGTAACTTATCAGTTTCTACAAAACCTTTCCATTCTAAAATCCCTGGAGAGATTAATTTTTCAATTTTTAATGCATATGATTCATCTTGAACAATTCCCCAAACTTTAAGTTTTTCACCAAGAGCGTTAGCCACATATGCTGCATCCTCTAAACCTTTTTCAGGTGCCACTCTTCCTACCCAACCTAGAGGACCGTTTTTACAATCTTGAAATATATAATTTCCTAAATTAAATCCATTTCCAATAATAATTGGATTTTCAATAAAAGGATAATCAGATGCTTGTATCTTTGTGTGAAAAGCAAAGTTATTAGGAAATTTGGAATAAACTTTTGAAATTAAATTATTTATAACCAAACTTTCGGAACCCATACTAATAATATGAGCAATTGGAATTTTTATATTTAGAGTCATCCAAATTGGTAGCCAATCGTAAGAAAAATTCAAAATAATATCTGCTTTCTTTCCAATATCTATTGCTTTTTCAATCATTCCTGATAAAAGTGAATTATCAGGAATACTTACCGACGAATAATAATCTTGATGTTGCCAACTTTTCTGGTCTTTTCCTTCTACAAAATGTAATCTTGCTTTTTTACTAACTCCAAACAATTTAGACTTATTTGGAGCCACTACGTCAACTATATGACCTTTTACAATCAAGCCAGCAACTAAAGAATTTAGAGTAAGCTCTACTCCACCACCTTTACCACTTCCTAAAAAACCAATAGGAGTACTGATTAAAACTATATGCATTCTTTAAAACAATTTCCCTATTGACTTATTAAATATTAGTCTTAGTATTTGAATTTTCCCATATAGACTTTCTCTGGCTCACAAAGAAAACTGATATTAGGACAAAAACCACTCCTATCCATTGAATGCTTGTTAATCTTTCATTAAGGTAAATACCACCACTAAGGAGCGCAAATATTGGAGTTAAAAAGGCAAGAGTGCTAAATCCTGTTATTTCTTTATTATTAGCAAAATAGAAAAATAAACCATATGCCAAAGCACCTCCAAAGATACTTGCAAATGACATCAATCCCCAATCAAATATGGACCAATTTGGTACCAATTGAAAATTTGTTTGCAAGCAATGTTTAAGAATAAGAGGGACACTTCCTAAAACCATATGCCATCCAGTTACTGCAACTGGATCACTTTTAGTACATGTAAATCTAATCAAAATTGTTCCAAGTGCCATTGCTAGAGAGGCTCCAAGCATCCATAATTCTCCTACATTAAATGAAATATCACTAATACTCTTATCAGACATCAACCACCAACTTTCCAAAAGTTCTTTTGGAACTCCTAAAAAAATTATTCCACCTAAGCCAAAAAGTAACCCTAACCATCCAATTGGATTAATTAAATTACCAAAAATTGCTCTTGCCAAGATTGCTACCATCAAAGGTTGAGAATCAATCAAAACAGAGCCAAGACCTGCACCAGTCTTAGATATCCCATATGTTAAAAATAATTGAAAAAAAGTTGCGTCTACGATTGTAAAAACCAAAAACCATTTCAAATCACACTTATAAATTTTTAAATCTCTTTTTAATAAATATGTTGTAATAAGAACAAGAATCCCTGCAGGTAGAAGTCTTAATGAAGCGACAAACTCAGGGCCAGCACTAGATACTAGAGGGGTCATAGCTGCCATTGAAGTCCCCCAGAGAGCAAAAGGGAGTATCATTAAAAACCAATTTTGGATTGAATTCATTAATTCTGCTGATAGTCTTTTTAAAGTAGATTTATAATTTGTACCTTAAAAGAATGATTTGGCCTTTTAGACGTAAGTCAAAAAAAAGAATGGCTCGTATAGTAATTGATGAGCCAATCACAAGTTCAACTAGAGTTTCTGTCCTTAAAGCTCTAAAACAAATTGAGGACAGAGAATTCCCTGCATTAATACTTAGAATCGACTCCCCTGGAGGTACAGTCGGCGATAGCCAAGAAATATACTCTGCTATTAAAAGACTAAAAGAGAAAGGTTGTAAAGTCGTCGCAAGTTTTGGAAACATATCAGCTTCCGGTGGAGTATACATTGGTGTTGCCTCAGACAAAATTGTAGCGAACCCAGGGACTATAACGGGTTCGATTGGGGTAATAATAAGAGGAAATAATTTATCTGAACTTTTGAATAAAATTGGTATTAAGTTTGAGACAGTAAAAAGCGGGATTTATAAAGATATTCTTTCACCAGATAAGCCTTTAAGTAAGGAGGGAAGAGAACTCTTACAAGGATTAATAGATGAAAGTTACAAACAATTTACAGAGGCTGTAGCTGAAGGTAGAAATTTACTTGTAAAAGATGTAAAGAAATTTGCTGATGGAAGAATCTTTACTGGAACACAAGCAAAAGCCCTGGGATTAGTTGACAAGATTGGAGATGAGTTTGTTGCAAGGGAGCTTGCAGCAGAGATGGTAAAAATCGATCCAAAAATACAACCGGTAACTTTTGGCAAGAAGAAAAAGAAAATATTAGGGCTTATACCAGGGAGTAGAATTGCAGAGAAAATTATTCAAAATATATTTTTTGAAGTAAATTCATCTAATAAAATACTTTGGTTATATAAACCTTAAATACGATATGATTGAAAAATTTGAAGGAAATCACCAATTAACAATCATAAGAGGGGCTACGACTGCAAAAGATAATTCTGTAAAAGAAATCGAGAGTGCTGTAGTTGAATTAATTGAAGAATTAATTACAAGAAATAATATCGTTATAAATAATTTGTTATCAATTACATTTACTGCTACAAACGATTTAGATGCATGTTTTCCTGCTTCCATTGCAAGAAAATGTAAAAGTCTTGATTCAGTTGCGTTCTTAGACTGCCAACAAATGTACGTTCCAAATGATGTTGATTTTTGCATTAGATTAATGGCACAAGTTTTATTAACTGCCGACCAATCTGTTAATCATCCTTATTTAAGAGGTGCTTCAAAATTAAGGGCTGATAGATGTTAATCTTATGAAAATAATTTTCTCCTCAAAATTGATAATTAAGCACTTAATTATCTAGTTAGTCTTAAAAAAATGCTTAACAAACAAACAAAATTTGCTTTAAATTTTAAAATTTTAAAGCTTTTATTTTTTTCACCATTATTAATTTCAATTCCATTTTACCTATCAAATAGTGTTGCAAAGGCAGCCTTGGAATTCCAGTGGGATCAAGATTCAGGGTATCGAAGATTAAAATGGTACCAAAAAGAGAATAAAAAAAGACTTAGAAATACAATTTTTTTCTTTTTGAGACCTTCTGATAGACAAACAGGACTTCTGAAAATTACATTAAAAATTCCCAAAACATTCGATTCAAATCTTAAAGATAAAGTAAGTTTATGTAAGGTAAAAATAGGAGGCTTTGAAGCTCGTACTAAATGTATTAAAGATATTCCTACAGATATAGAGATAAATGAAGATAATTCATCACTAGATATATATCCTTACAGTCCAATCCCTTCAAATAAAGATAGTTACGCGATTGTTTTTAAACAAATATTTAATCCTAAAAAGTCTGGTCTTAAGCAATTTCATTCTTATGGTCAGTATGCTCAAAAGAATACCTCTTCAAGATATTTAGGAAGCTGGACTATAGTGATCGATTAAGTGATAAATTATTAAAGGATAATAAAAAAAATGACAAAAAGAACATTCGGCGGAACATCAAGGAAAAGAAAACGTGTTTCTGGTTTTAGAGTAAGAATGCGTTCTCACACAGGAAGAAGAGTTATTAAAAGCAGAAGAAAAAGAGGTAGAGAGAGAATAGCAGTTTAACAGTTTTTTTATGATGGCCTTGCCCAAAGCTATGCGTTTAAAAGGTCATAGGACTTTTGATTATATTCATAAAAATTCTGTTAAATATTATGGGAAATTAATGACCTTCAAAATAGCAAGATCAAATCCAAAAATCCTCATCTCCCATAATAATATGCATAGTTTAAATAGTTTTAAAGTTGCCATATCTATAAGTAAGAAAGTATCAAAAAAAGCAGTAGAAAGAAACAAACTTAGGAGAATATTGCAGGATTGTTTATTAAAAAATATCAGCCAAGAGAATAACCACAAACCTTATTGGTTACTTGTTAACCTTAAAGCTGATAAATTCCTCAATGATAAGATAAATCTATTGGAGGAATTTCAATACCTAATTTTCAAGTCAGGTTTATTTAAATGATTAACATTAATGAAGAATCGTTTTATGAGGGTGGCCCAGCTAAAAGTGATTTAATAATCAATTTATTTGCTGGTTTAACTCTCCTTGGTCTTCCTTTTACATTTGCTGCAATAGTAAGAGCCTTATGGTTAAGATACAAAATTACCAATAAAAGGATAACTATTGATGGAGGATGGTTTGGCAAAAATAAAACTCAAGTATCTTTAAGCAATATTGAAGAGATAAGATCTATCCCGAGAGGGTTCGGATCTTATGGAGACATGGTTTTAATACTCAACGATGGCTCCAAGGTTGAGATGAAATCTTTACCTTTATTTAGAGAAAAACAAAAATTTATTGAGGAAAATATGGTTAAAAGATCACAAACATTAAATCTTAATGAGGTTGAGGGATTTGCTACTAAATCTTGATTAAATTAATTACAAAAGTATTATTATCCTGTAAAATAAAGTGTCAAAAAAAATCAAACCTTCTTTAATATCGTGATCGGGTTCATTTCAGAAAAATTATTAATCCCGATTCTAGATTTTTTCTACGGGTTAGTCCCTAGTTATGGTTTGGCCATTGTTGCACTAACAGTCGTAATTAGAATCGCACTCTTTCCACTAAGCGCAGGTTCTATTAGAAGCGCCAGGAGGATGAAAATAGCTCAACCTGTAATGCAAAAAAGGCAAGCAGAAATAAAGTCCAAATTTTCAAGTGACCCAAAGAAACAGCAAGAAGAATTAGGAAAATTAATGAATGAATTTGGTAGCCCTCTCGCAGGATGTTTACCTTTAATAGTTCAGATGCCTGTTTTATTTGCATTATTTGCAACCTTAAGAGGTTCACCATTTGCAGATGTACCTTACAATATCAACTTAAAAGTTTTACCCCAAGATCAAATTGCTGCTATTGATCCGAAGCCTTATAAATCCCCGAGACATTCAATCTTCGTAACAGAAAAATCCCACTTTCCTGTTATTGCTACGATACCTAACGGTACAAAATTGGGTACCGAAGAATCAGTTAAGATAAACTTGCAGACAACAAATGGGAACAACTATTCAGAAGTACTCTCAAAATATGATAACGGTTCAAGATTCCTTCCAACTTGGACAGTTTCAAAAGGTTCAGAAAACATTAAAGTCTCTCAAGACGGATTAGTTACAGCAATCAAGCCAGGGGATGCAACAATTGAAGCTAAAATACCTGGATTAGCTGCAAAAAGTGGATTTTTATTTATTAAAGCACTTGGACAGGTTGGGTTTTATGTAGATGGTTCAATTAATTGGGATATAGCTACTTTAGTTGGAGCTTTCGGTTTAACCTTACTTCTCTCGCAAGTTTTATCTAGTCAAGGAATGCCTTCAAACGCTCAACAATCTACCGCTAATAAAATTACTCCCGTAATGATTACAGGTATGTTCTTATTTTTTCCTTTACCAGCTGGAGTATTACTTTATATGGTTGTAGCCAACATATTCCAGGCGTTTCAGACTTTTCTGCTAAACAAAGAAGCTCTTCCAGAAAACTTACAAAAAATTCTTGATGATCAATTATCAGGCAAAAATAAAGTAATACCCTCTACTGCAAACATTTCAGATAAAAGATTACCATTTGAACCTAATAACAAAAAATAGGTTTTCTTTTAGATAGATAATGGATTCTTGGAGTAGAAATTTCGAATTACTTATAAACTCCAGAACTCCTTTAATTTGGATTAGAACAAAAGAAGAAGAAAGATTAAACAAAGTTATACTTCAATCATGTAAAAAATTAAATATTAAAAGATTCCTATCTTGGGATTGTGTTAATGGAATCAAAGGAGTCCTAAACGAAAACGGCAAATTTTCAAACAATCCGCTAGGAGTTCTTAATTGGATAAAGGAACAAAAGTCTGAATTACCTACAATTTTATTGTTAAGAGACTTTCATAAGTTTTATGATGATCCATCTATCAGTAGAACAATAAAAGAATTGTCATCTTCACTTAGAGAAACGAACAATAACCTAATTCTTAGTTCACATATACTGCCATCATCTGAAGAACTTGATGATCTAATTACAATAATTAACTTACCTCTTCCTGATTTAAGTGAATTAACAGCTCTTATAAAAAAAATTGCTTTTAATACTGATTCTGATTTAAGCGAACAAGACCTAAACGAGCTTGCTATAGCTTCAAGTGGATTAAGTGAAATAAAAGTTAAGCAAGTAACAGCAAAAGCACTCACACAAAGAGGAAAAATAAGTAAATATGATATCAAAGATATTCTTGAAGAGAAAAAACAAGTTATCGCTAGAAGCGAAATATTAGAATTTTGTGAAAGTAAGTCAAGTCAAAATGATATTGGAGGTTTGAAATTATTAAAAACTTGGCTTAAACAAAGATATAGAGCTTTTTCAAAAGAAGCCCAGGAATACGGATTGCCAATTCCTAAAGGTGTCTTATTAGTTGGGCCACAAGGAACTGGGAAATCTCTAACAGCCAAATCAATTTCTGAAAGTTGGTCAATGCCTCTTCTTAGACTTGATGTCGGTAGATTATTTTCAAGTCTTGTAGGGTCTAGTGAGGCAAGAACAAGAGAGACAATTTCAAGAGCAGAAGCCATGTCGCCCTGCATCCTATGGATTGATGAAATTGATAAGGGATTTGGTGGGGATGCTAGAAGTGATGGAGGAACTAGTCAAAGAGTTTTAGCTAGTTTGCTAACTTGGATGGCAGAAAAAGAATCAGCAGTATTTGTAATTGCTACCGCTAATGCTATCGATAAGCTCCCAGCAGAATTATTAAGGAAAGGTAGATTTGATGAAATATTTTTTCTTGATTTGCCTAATTCTGAAGAAAGATTGAGCATCCTTGATTTGCACCTTAAGAAAAGGAGACCTAGCTATAATTTTCCTCTTTCAACAATAATTGATCGCACAGATGGATATTCAGGAGCGGAACTTGAGCAAGCAGTTATAGAGGGTATGCACTTTTCTTTTTCTGAAAATAGAGAATTAATGGAAAAAGATTTAATTAAAGCTGTTTCCGAATTAGTGCCGTTATCACGCACAGCTAAAGAGCAAATTGATTTCTTAAAAGAATGGTCTTCCACAGGCAGAGCTCGTTCTGCCTCATAGTTTATTTTTAATTTAAAATTATAGATATAGATTAAGTTAGTAATCCATGTATTTAATTAATTTTTTATCAAAAATCTCTGATAATGATTTGAGATAAACTATCTTATTAGGATACGAAAAATTTAAAAGAGTGTTAGATCAAAAATTAATAAGAGAAAATCCAACATTTGTGGAAGATAATTTATCCTTAAGAGGAAAAGTTTATAATATTAATTTTATCCACAAGCTAACAGTAGAAAAGAAAGAAATAGAGATAGAAATATCAAGTCTGCAATCAGAGAGTAAAAAATTAAGCAAAATAATTGGACAAGAAATAAGAAATTCTAATAATGTTAATTCTCAAGAACTCAATGAACTTAAGGAAAAGGGCAATCAATACAGAGTAAAAGTTTCTGAATTTGAAGAAAAAAAAAGGATATTAGACAAACAACTTAAAGAGGAAATATCAAAATTACCTAATTTCCCAAGTAAAGATGCCCCATTTGGAGCAAATGAAGATAATAATATTCAAATTAAAGAATGGGGCGATCCTCTAAGAAAAGATAATCTAAAATCTCACTGGGAAATAGGTGAAAATTTAAATCTATTTGATTCCATAAAATCAACCAAAATTGCAAAAAGTCGTTTTATTACTCTTACAGGAAGTGGAGCGAAGTTAGAGAGGGCTCTTGTAAATTTCATGTTAGATGTGCATACAAATAATGGGTACTTAGAATTAATGCCTCCAGCATTAGTTAATACAGAAAGCCTTCAAGGATCTGGCCAGCTTCCGAAATTTTCAAATGAAAGTTTTAAGTGTGATAATGATGATTTATGGCTCTCTCCAACAGCAGAAGTTCCCTTGACTGCTTTTCATAAAAATGAGATTATTGATCCAAAATTATTGCCTTTAAAATATGTAGCATACAGTCCATGTTTCAGAAGAGAAGCGGGTAGTTACGGAAGGGATACAAAAGGTTTAATAAGACTTCATCAATTTAATAAGGTTGAATTATATTGGTTTTGTCATCCAAATAAATCATTAGAGGCTCATAAAGAAATAACGGCAGATGCAGAAAGTATCTTAAAAAAGCTCAACTTACCATACAGATCAGTAGATATTTGCACTGGAGATTTAGGCTTTTCTTCTAGCCGAACTTTCGATCTTGAGGTTTGGTTGCCCAGTAGTAAATGTTATAGAGAAATATCCAGTTGCAGTAATTGCTTAGACTTTCAGGCTCGTAGATCATCAATAAGAACAAAAATTGATAAGAAAACTTCATATATCCACACTTTAAATGGAAGTGGTTTAGCTATTGGAAGAACAATGGCAGCAATTCTTGAAAACGGCCAACAACCCGATGGAAGTGTAAAAATTCCTGAGGATCTAGTTCCATACTTTGGATCACCTTTCATAAAAACTGCCTAATATAAAATAATGAATGTTTTAACCTCAATAACTGTCCTTGGATTTCTCATTTTCTTTCATGAAATGGGTCATTTTCTTGCGGCAATATTTCAAGGAATATATGTTGATGGTTTTTCTATTGGATTTGGTCCTTCAATAATACAAAAAAAATATAAGGGGATAACTTACTCATTTAGAGCCTTTCCTTTAGGAGGATTTGTTTCCTTCCCTGATGAAGAAATCAATAACATTGACCCAAAAGACCCAAACCTTCTAAAGAATAGGCCAATAATCCAGAGAGTAATTGTAATATCAGCAGGGGTATTTGCTAACTTACTTCTTGCTTACACAATTCTGATATTAAACGTAACTACTATTGGTATTCCTTTTGATCCAGAGCCGGGAATTTTAGTTTTAGCAACTCAACCAGAGAAAGCTGCTTCTAAAGCCGGGTTAGAGCCAGGAGATAAAATTTTAAAGTTAGAGGGTAATGTATTAGGTGTTGGGGATAAAGCAGTAACGTCTCTGGTAAAAAAAATCCAAAGTTCATCAGAAGAATCAATATCAATTGAAATTGAGAGAGAGAACTCTTATCGTAATTTAACTTTAATTCCTCAAAACATAGATGGGAAAGGAACAATTGGAGCCCAGTTACAACCAAATATTAAAAAAGAAACAAAAAAAACAAAGAATATTAACGAACTTTTTCAATACACAAATAAGGAGTTTTCATCCCTCTTATTAAAAACAATTCAAGGTTATAAAGGACTAATTACAAATTTCTCATCAACAGCTCAACAATTAAGTGGGCCTGTAAAAATTGTTGAGATCGGTGCACAATTATCAGAGCAGGGAGGAACAGGAATTTTGTTATTTGCCGCATTAATTTCTATAAATTTGGCTGTTTTAAATTCTCTTCCATTACCACTTCTCGATGGTGGACAACTTGTTTTTACTCTTATTGAAGGATTAAGGGGAAAACCCGTACCAGTTAAAATTCAAATAGCTGTAACTCAATCAAGCTTTTTTCTTTTAGTAGGACTAAGCGTTTTATTAATAATTAGAGATACAAGCCAATTACTAATCGTTCAAAGATTGCTTAATCAATAACTTAAATTTTTTATTTTGATAGTTTAACTGTTAAGATGAATGTTAACTTTAGGTATAAATTTTTAATGGCAAAAAAATCAATGATTGCTAGGGAAGTAAAACGTAAAAAACTAGTAAATAAATATGCCGTCAAGAGAAAATCATTATTAGATGAATTTAATGCTGCTAAAGATCCTATGGAAAGATTAGAAATTCATAGAAAAATTCAGGGGCTTCCAAGAAACTCAGCCCCAACAAGAGTTAGAAATAGATGCTGGGCTACAGGTAAACCAAGGGGTGTATATAGAGATTTTGGATTATGCAGAAATCAGCTAAGACTTAGAGCTCATAATGGTGAATTACCAGGAGTAGTAAAATCCAGCTGGTAATAAAATAAAATTTATAGATTTTAAGAAATTCATTAATTCTAATATTTTTTGGAAAACCTAGTTATCCCAATATATTAAAGTCATAATTGATACTATTAAAAAAATTATTTTGAAACCTTATTTAAATAATTCTCTCAATATGTACCTATGAGATGTAAGAATAAATCATGTATAGATTTATAATTTAAAAAGTGGAAGGAAAAAATACGTCGATCACGTTTGACGGACGAGAGATACGACTAACTACTGGACTATATGCACCTCAGGCTGGAGGCGCTGTAATGATCGAGTGCGGAGACACATCTTTATTAGTTACCGCGACAAAAACAACGAAGAAACAACCCGCAGACTTTCTACCTCTAATATGTGATTACGAGGAAAAACTATATGCTGCCGGAAGAATCCCAGGCGGATTCATGAGAAGAGAAGGCAGACCTCCTGAAAGAGCAACATTAATAGCAAGGTTAATAGATAGGCCAATGAGGCCCCTTTTCCCTTCATGGATGAGGGACGAAATCCAAATAGTTGCTTCTTGCTTATCTTTAGATGAAAGAGTACCTGCAGATGTTCTTGGAGTTACGGGAGCTTCTATTGCAACCTTGTTAGCAGAAATACCATTTTACGGACCAATGGCTGCTGTAAGAGTTGGACTAATAGGAGATGATTTTATTTTAAATCCAAGTTACAGAGAAATAGAAAAAGGTGATCTTGATATTGTTGTAGCAGGATCTCCAGAAGGGATTGTAATGATTGAGGCAGGTGCCAATCAACTTTCTGAACAAGATACTATTGAAGCTATAGATTTTGGTTATGAGGCTGTAACCGAATTAATTAACGCTCAAGAAAATCTTCTTAAAGATATAGGAATAAAACAGGTCAAGCCTTTAGAACCAGAAGAAGATAAATCATTAGCAACATATTTAGAAAAAAACTGCACGAAATCAATTGATCAAATTTTAAAGAAATTTGATCAAACTAAAGAAGATAGAGATCTAGAATTAGATAAAGTAGAACTTGAAGTGCAAAGCAAAATTAATTCACTTAAAGACGATAATCAATTAAAAGTTCTTACTTCAGAGAATGAAAAATTAATACATTCTGACTTCAAAAAGTTAACCAAAAAATTAATGAGAACACAAATCATTAATGATGGGAAAAGAGTTGACGGGAGAGATCTTGATGAAGTTAGAAAGATCACTGCTTCTGCTGGGATACTTCCGAAAAGAGTCCATGGCTCAGCATTATTTCAAAGAGGTTTAACCCAAGTCTTATCTACAACTACATTAGGGACTCCAAGTGATGCTCAAGAAATGGATGACCTTAATCCAAGTACTGAGAAAACTTACTTACACCACTATAATTTTCCACCTTATTCAGTTGGAGAAACTAGACCAATGAGAACTCCAGGCAGAAGGGAAATAGGTCATGGAGCATTAGCAGAAAGAGCAATAATCCCTGTGCTTCCAGGTAAAGAAACATTCCCATATGTACTGAGAGTAGTTAGTGAAGTTCTAAGCTCAAACGGATCTACCTCTATGGGGTCAGTTTGCGGAAGTACGCTTTCTTTACTTGATGCAGGGGTACCTCTAAAAGCTCCTGTTAGCGGTACTGCAATGGGGTTAATTAAAGAAGGTAAAGAAGTCCGAATCCTTACAGATATTCAAGGCATTGAGGATTTCCTTGGAGATATGGATTTCAAAGTTGCCGGAACTGAAAAAGGTATAACTGCATTGCAAATGGATATGAAAATTACAGGATTACCAGTTTCGATTATCTCTGATGCCATAAAAAAAGCACGTCCTGCACGATTACATATTTTAGAAAAAATGCAAGAGGCGATTGATAAACCTCAAGAATCATTATCTCCACATGCGCCAAGACTCTTAAGCTTTAGAATAGATCCAGAACTTATAGGGACTGTAATTGGACCAGGGGGGAGAACTATTAAAGGGATCACTGAAAGAACTAATACCAAAATAGATATTGAGGATGGAGGAATTGTTACTATCGCATCCCATGACGGTGCTGCTGCTGAAGAAGCTCAGAAAATAATAGAGGGATTAACTAGAAAAGTACATGAAGGTGAAATATTCTCTGGAGTCGTAACAAGAATTATCCCAATAGGTGCTTTTGTTGAAATCCTTCCTGGTAAAGAAGGTATGGTTCACATATCACAATTATCTGAGGCGCGTGTTGAGAGAGTTGAAGATGTCGTCAGACAAGGTGATGAGGTAACCGTAAGAGTTCGAGAAATTGATAGCAGAGGAAGAATTAATCTAACTTTAAGAGGAGTAGCTCAAAATGGGGGGATGTCTTATCCAGAACCAACCCCAACTCCAGTGGCCCCTCTAAATTAAATAGGATAAATTTCGTACCTTTTAATAATTTTTTTTATTTCTAAACATAAATCCTCATGAATATTTATATTGCTTGATGCAACAATTATTCCCCCTTGTTGGAAATTCGATTCCCCATAGGATAAACCTTCATTATCTAAATTTGTAATTGCTCCTCCAGCTGTTTTTAAAATAGCCTCAGGTGCTGCGAAGTCCCAATCTTTTGGAGAACTTTTTCCGGGTAAGCTTAAACATATATAGATATCACTTTCCCCTCTAACAATTGATGCAATTTTACATCCTATGCTTCCCATGATAATGACATCTTTGAAATTAATTTTTTTAATTAAATTTTTTAAAGTGGGATTTCTATGGTTTTTACTTGTTACCAGTATCATCTCTTGAAGATTTTTATTTTTAGAAAGATTAGGTTTAATTTTTGAACCATCTTTTTTTTCACACCAAACTTTTTCTCCATCTGCAATCCATAATTGCTCCTTTTCTGGAATTAAAACAATACCAAGATAGGGTTTTTGTCTATAGTTCAAGGCTAAATGCATTGCATAATTTCTTGTACCTTGAAGGAAATCCTTAGTTCCATCAAGAGGATCAAGAACCCACGTCCATTGAGCTTCATTATTAAAATTTTCAGAGGTTATCTTTTCATTCTCTTCACTTAAAATTCCCCAATTAATATCTCTATATTTTTCATTAATTCTTTTTATTATTATCTCATTTACTTTTAAGTCAGCTAAGGTTACGGGATCTTCTTCGTTATTGTTTTTGATAATATTGCTTTTATTATTGGTATCTTTTAATTTTTGAGCATAATAGAGTAGGGTTTCAGAAGCCTCCCAACTAAAAGTCCTAAGATCATCAATAAGATTATTAATATCAACCCCAGATGGTAATGTAATCACTTAATGAAAAATTCTTATCCATTATCCCACAGAACTCAAGAACCTGAAAGCGGTGTTTTATATGTAGTTGGGACTCCAATAGGCAATTTAAATGATATTTCTCCTCGAGCAATCAATATTTTAAAAAATGTTTCTCTTATTGCATGTGAAGATACTAGGCAAACAAAAAAAATAATGAATAAATTTAGTATTTCTAATAATCTTATAAGTTTTAATAAACATAATTCAGTAAGTAAAACCCCAAAAATAGAAGAAGATTTAAAAAAGGGTAAATCAATTGCTCTCGTCAGCGATGCTGGAATGCCAGGCATCTGTGATCCAGGTGAAGATTTAATAAAAGCAGTAAAATTAGTGGGTATTGATGTGATTTGCATTCCTGGTGCATGTGCAGCAATAACTGCTCTTGTTTCAAGTGGTATGCCTTCTTCCAGTTTTTTATTTGTTGGTTTTCTTCCAAAAAAGAAAATTGAAAGAGAAAAGATTCTTTTAGAAATTAGTGAAAATGAAAAGACAACCATAATATATGAATCACCTCATCGCCTTAAGAGATTAATGAAAGATTTATATAAATTATGTGGAGGGGAAAGAGAAATTGAAGTTTCTAGAGAATTAACAAAAAGGTTTGAAGAACATATTGGTAATAATATTCATGATGTAAAAAGTTTTTTTGAAGACAAGGAGATTATCGGTGAGATCACAGTCATTCTTAAGGGAACTAACAAGAAAAAGACACTAGAATTCAATGAATTATTATTAAAATCAGAATTAAATGATTTAATTAATGCAGGATTAAGCTTATCAGGAGCTTCAAAATACCTTGCGAAAAGATATGGTATCAAAAAAAACATAATTTATAATTTAAGGTAAAGTTAAAAAAATGTATTTAGTAACTAAAAAATTAATCTTTGCAGCATCATTCAATACATGCTTGTTTTTAGTCTTATTTTTAGCTGTACAAAATAGCTCGAATAAAAGTAAGGTCAATTTATTTTTTGATGACTCTGTAGATTTACCTATTGGCTTTATTGTAGGGACAAGTTTTATAAGCGGTTCTTTATTAGGAAGTCTGATATTTCTAAACATTGATAGAAAATAGAATAATTAATAAATTAAATTGATATAAGCGTTTCTGAACTTACAATTCTTGAAATACCTTTCGAAATAAGTATTGGAGAAACAATTCTAAATACATCAGTATTTGGAACCTTTATCACCTTTTGTTCTTTATGACATGATTTCTTAGCATCGCGTAAATCAAAAAATATTTCTAAAGTTTTTCTATTTAAGTCATGGCTGGGCAAAAAACTCCATTCTGGATAATCTTTTAAAAATTTTATTTGAAGTTCAATATTTTTATCAACAATCATAAAAACAGTTTTTGGTAAATTAATTTCAGATAATGGAGCTGAGGAAAACTCTTTACGTGGAGAATTTTCAATATCTAAATCTAAAGGCTTTAACTCTAAAAAGGGTGTGAAAGGAACATTATCAACTTCATCATTTACTTCACTTAAATTTTGATTATCTAAAAAATCATTATTATTGGAAGCTAATTTTAATTTAGAATTCGGAGCTTTTATAGATTCTTCTACATTATTATTATTTTTTTTATTTTTATTTTGGATGATAATTTCTTTATATTTCTTTTCAACAAGATTTCTTTTAAGATTCCTACTAATTGTTAATTTAGTACAATTAAATTCCTTTGATAAATCTTCTATAGTTTTTCCTTCAGAAAAAAATTTAAGAATTTTTTCCTTTTGTTCTTCTGTAAGTCTCTTTGCCAAATTTAATTTATATCTATTATATATTCTAGAAGAATTATTCCATAATGAATATAGAAAAGATACCTATCCATAAAACACCCAACTTATTCGTATTGTTTTTTATCTAATGAGCTTTTTAGCTTTTCATAAGATTTTAAAACTAATTTATCTAGACAATAAGGATTTATATAGTTGCAATATTCGATCAATTGAATCATTCCAATTATATTTGTTTTTTACGAATTTCATACCATTTTTTCCAAAAATTATTCTCAATTCCTGATCTCGAACTAACTTTGAAATTGCTTTACTTGCGCATTCAGCATTAAGCTTCTCTATTATTATTCCTGTAACTCCATTTATAACAACCTCTGGGAGACCACCTTTATTACTTGTAATAACGGGGATTCCCAAAGCAGATGCCTCTAAAACAGCCACTCCAAAACTTTCTTGTCTACTTAAAGCACAAAAAATGGAAATCTCCTCCATTTCTAAAGGGACCAAATTATGTTTAACTCGATCTTGGATAGAAGCAATATCTTTTAAACCTAAAGAACTTATCAAATTTAGTAATTCTTCTTTTTGTTCCCCACTACCCACAATTTTTAATCTCATTTTTTTAGCTAAAGCTATATCTGATTTTAAAAGTTTTTTGTAAGCTATTTCAAAACCTTTTATTAAAATATCAATTCCATAGATTGATGAAAGGTTTTTTATTGTTCCTATTGTGATACTTTCTTTCTTATTTTGAATTTTTTTCTTTTTAAACTGATTAGTATCAACGCCAAAAGGCGTTATTATGACTTTCTTATTTTTAGTAAAATTTTTAATTTCTTTTGCCATAATAATACTTGTTGACAAAATAATATCCGCATTATTCAAATTGAACTCTAGTAATTTACTATGAAAATAAGATTTCTTTGGAAATTCAAAAATATCGCTTCCCCATGCTGACAAAATAAGTGGATGAAAATTTAATAAATTAGCAGTCAGTCCATATCCAGTAGCATAATTTGCATGAATTAAATCAGGTTTCCAATCCCTTATAATCTGCTTCAATTTAAAAAAATTAAATAAATAACCAAATGAACCATTAAATGGGAGCAAATTAAAAATTACTTTTTCTGATAAATCATCAATTATTTTATGCTGAGACACAAGATTTATTACCAAATCAGAGCGCATTGACAATGAATTAACCCATCTAATTGTATGAACTGACGAACCACTAGATAAATATAAAACTTTAATTTTTTCCATGTAGATTTAATCGATAACTATTTTTACTTAATAACTAGAAAAGTTTTTAGCATGAATCAAAAGAATATTAAATTTCATTCATAATATTAATAATCTTAACTTATAAATTATTTTTGTTAATTTAGTTTTTATTTAAACAAAAAACATATATTGAATTTTATTACCCCACATTTTCATTTTTTTTTTGCATATGCATTCATTTTTAGTTTTGAAGCCAAGAAAATTAAAAGTTTATTTCTTAAAATAAATTTTAAAATTTTATACATAGTATATAAATTTCAATACTTACTGGTTAGAGGTGCAAGGCTGATATAAAATAGAAACGGTATGAATATTTTTGTTTTTTTAAATTTTCATCAAATACTTAACTCGGGGACAAACTGAGTTGTAAATAGTAGAGAACCTAGCTTCCTTAGCTCAGCTGGATAGAGCAACTGCCTTCTAAGCAGTGGGCCGCAGGTTCGAATCCTGCAGGAAGCGTTTTAATTTTAAAGTTTTTGATTAAATAAAGATTTATGTTAATTAAAAATTTTTTAAAAATTTTTAATACTGATACAGGTAAATTTTTATTTCTAATAGGCGTGTTTTTCTTGCCCACAGCCTTACCCATAGCAGGGGTATTTTTAATTTTTGCATTAATACTCTCTTTCCAAAAAAATAAATTCTTATATTTAAAAGAAAAAATAAATTTATCTATATTAATTGCTATTGGTTTAATTTTTTTTAGCACAATTAATAACCTAATCTATCAAGTACCCAAAGAGATAGAAAATTTAAGCAATTCGCTTTTATGGCTAAATTTATTTAACTGGATACCAACTTTAATTTGTTTTATAGGTTTCCAAAGCTATCTCAAAACAAAAAACGATAGATTAGAGTTTTCAAAATATTTCTTTGCTGGAACTATTCCTGTAATTGCTAGTTGCCTCTTTCAATTATTTTTTGATATTAATGGACCTTTTGAAATACTAAACGGATTAATTGTATGGTTCCAGAAACCTTTAAACGATACTGGAGGGATATCAGGACTTTTTAGTAACAGAAACTATGCAGGTTTTTGGTTATCAGTTAGTTTACCTTTTACGTTATATTTTTTTAAAAAAATTTTTAGTTGCAAAATTAAAAGTATTTGGGGCATTTTAATTATACTTTTAAATATTTATTTAATAATTTCTACAAATTCCAGAAATGCTTTTTTAAGTATGATCTCTACTTTGATTATATTTTTTGGAGTTAAAAGCATTCTATTAGTTTTGATTCTAATATTATTATTACTATTGTTTAATCCAATTTTATCCATAATTAATATAAAAATTACTAGTTTTTTGCCAATTATTTTTGAAAGATTTGGAAATATGTTTTTTATAAATTCCCCTAGAATTATAATTTTTAGAACTGCTATAAACTTTATTTTACAAAGACCTTTTTTTGGGTGGGGGGCAGGTGTATTTTTCTTAATCTACACAAATAAAGAAAATATGTGGAACCCTCCTTTTATATACTTTGAACCTCAACATACTCATAATTTATTATTTGAGATAGCATTTAATTTTGGCATTCCTACTGCAATTTTAATTACTTCTATTGCCATTATTATTTTTATTAAAGCTATACCTTTTGCTTTTTCTTCTAAATACAATAAAGAGACTGAAAATTATAATTTAGACAAAACCTGGCTATGTGCTTCTCTTGTAGTATTAATAATGCACATAAATGATATGACTTTTTATGATGGTAAGATTAGCTTGCTAATAAGCATTTTATTTTCAGGATTAAAATGTGTGCCTATCTCTAAAGAAAATATATTAGTTAGTTATTCCAAAAATTCCAAAAGTTTATAATGTTAAATGATTCAAATAAAAAATTTAATTTTGGAGTTCATCCAAGTGTCCAAATAGAATCTTCTGCAATTATAGATAAAGGCGCGACCATAGGAGAAAATACTAAAATTTGGCATTGGGTTCATATTTGTTCAGAGGCTATTATCGGAAAAAATTGTTCTTTTGGACAAAATGTATTTGTTGCTAACAAAGTTAGAATAGGAAACAACGTAAAAGTTCAGAATAATGTCTCGATTTACGACAATATTACTCTTCAAGATGATGTTTTCTGCGGTCCCAGCATGGTATTTACAAATGTAATAAATCCCAGATCAAAGATAAAAAGGAAACAAGAATATAAAAATACTCTTGTAAAGAAAGGTGCCTCATTAGGTGCTAATTGCACCATAATCTGTGGAATAACTATTGGAGAAAATGCATTTATTGCTGCTGGGGCAGTTGTGACAAAAAATGTAAGCTCATATGCCTTAGTTAAAGGGATCCCTGCAAAGCAAGTTGGTTGGATTAGTGAATACGGTGAAAATATACCCTTACCATTGAGCGGTTTTGGTATATGGATATGCCAAAAAATGAATATTAAATATTCTTTAAAAGAATCAGAAATATTTGCTGAGAAACTAAAATAGTTTATTGTAATTAAAAGTTAATAACTTAAAAAAAAAAATGAAAATAAATAATAATGATTTAATTAATACTTTTATAAAAAATATTAAAAATAGAGAAAAAAGTATTGCTATTGTTGGTCTTGGTTATGTTGGACTCCCCTTAGCTTTAACTTTTGCTGAGAATAAATTTTCGGTTATTGGAATAGATATAGATCAAAAAAAAATATCCAAATTAAATAGTAAAGAAAGTTATTTAAGGCATATAAATAGCGTTAGGATTTCTAAAGTTATCGAATCACAAAAGTTAATCCCAACATCTGATTTTTCTTTTATTGAATCATGTATTGCTATTATTTTATGCGTTCCAACGCCTCTTAATAAAAATAGAGAACCTGATTTGGGATATATAAAAACAACCTTTAATTCCCTTAAGAAATTTTTAAAAAAAGGTCAACTTTTAAGTTTAGAAAGTACTACCTATCCAGGAACTACCGAAGAGGTATTGATGCCAGAAATTGAATCTTTGGGTTTTGAAATTGGAAAAGATTTCTTTCTAGTATTTTCTCCAGAGAGAGAAGATCCTGGAAACAAAAATTATACTACATCATCTATACCAAAAGTTATTGGAGGAATAACCCCAGAATGTAAAGATATGGGTGTTGAGTTGTATTCAAAAATAATAAAAAAACTTGTCCCAGTTTCTTCAACAAGAGCTGCCGAGTTAACGAAACTCTTAGAAAATATACACAGAGCCGTCAATATCGGACTTGTAAATGAATTGAAAATATTAGCAGATAAAATGGATATAGACTTGTATGAAGTAATAGATGCTGCCTCAACAAAACCGTTTGGTTTTACGCCATATTATCCTGGTCCTGGATTGGGTGGGCATTGCATTCCAATTGATCCTTTTTATTTAACTTGGAAAGCTAGAGAATATGACATGAATACTAAATTCATTGAATTAGCAGGTGAGATCAATACTTCAATGCCAAACTACGTTCTTGAAAAGATTTTTAACGCCCTAAATGAAAGAAGTAAGTCAATTAAAGGTAGCAAAATATTAGTTTTAGGTTTGTCATACAAAAAAAATATTGACGATATAAGAGAATCTCCATCTCTAGTAATTATTGATAATCTTCTTAAGAAGGGGGCTTTTGTAAAATATAATGATCCATATATTTTAAAGTTACCTAAAGTAAGAAAATTCAATCTAAAAATTGAGAGTGCTGAAATAACTGAGGATATTTTAAATTCTTTTGATTGTGTATTGTTACTTACTGATCATGATATTTTTCCTTATGAAATTATTAGAAAAAATAGCAAACTTATCATTGATACTAGGGGGAGGTTTACCTCTTCTTCGAAAATTGTAAGAGCCTAGATTTAAATGTTTAATAAATCAAATAAAAACTCATTCAAAATAAATGTCGCAATTATCGGTTGCGGACGAATCAGCAAAAAACATATCAAAGCTATTATTAGTGAATATAAAAGATGTGAGTTAGTTGCTCTTTGTGATCACAATATGAATAGGCTTGAAAATACAAATACTTATTATAAGGAGCATCTAATTAAAAATAACTTTCTTTATAAATCATTAAACAAATACAATTCATACCAAGATTTAATAAATGCTCATACTAATAATGAAATTTTTTTGGACTTAGTAGTTCTTGCTACTCCTAGTGGAATGCATCCTTTACAAACAAAAATCGCTGCTAGTTCGGGAATAAATGTATGTACTGAAAAGCCAATGGCTTTAAATGTAAATGATGCAGAAGAAATGATAGAAGTTTGTAAAAAATCTAATGTAAAGCTCTTTGTAGTTAAACAAAACAGGTTCAATTCCACATTACAGATTTTAAAAAAGAAAGTAGATGAGAAAAAATTTGGAAATATTGGGATAGTAGATGTAAACGTTTTTTGGCAAAGACCTCAGTCCTATTACGATCAAGATGAATGGAGAGGAACGGCAAAATTTGATGGAGGAGCATTACTTAATCAAGCAAGCCATTATGTAGATTTACTAGAATGGATTGTAGGACCTTTAGAAGGTTTATATGCAACAATATCAACTATTAGTAGAAAAATAGAAGTAGAGGATACAGCAGTATTGCAATTAAAATGGCAAAATGGAGCTCTTGGCTCAATGTCAGTAACAATGATAACTTATCCTAAGAATATCGAAGGTTCTATTACTATTATTGGCGATAAAGGAAGTGCGAAGGTTGGAGGAATCGCAGTGAATGAATTTGAATATTCATATTTTGAAAATGATAAAAATGAAAAGAATTTGAATGATTATAATTACAAACCAGATTCAGTTTATGGATTTGGTCATAACCTTTATTATCAAAACATGTTAGATAACCTTATCAATAATAAAGAAGCTATATGCGATGGAGACAGTGGCTTATCAAGCATAAAGATAATAGATGCTGCTTATAAATCTGCCAAAGAAAAGAAATTTATAAACATAACTTAATTTTTAATTTTTATAATTATGAAAATTTGGTTATTTCAAACAGGTGAATTTTTACCAATTGATGGGAATAAATTAAGATCTATGAGAGCAATAAATTTATCAGAATACTTTATCAAAAATGGGCATTATACGACTCTCATAAGTTCTGACTTCAGCCATCAAATGAAGATACATAGAACAAATAAGTTTTCAAAAATAAGGATTAATAAAAATTGCGAAGTAATTCTTATCCCATCTCTTGGGTACTCTTCAAATATTAGTTTTAAAAGACTTTTAGATCATTTTATTCTTGGAATAAACACTTTTAAATATCTTTTAAAGACAAAAAAATTAGATTATCCAGACTTTGTATTTATAGGATATCCACCTATTGAAACTTGTTTTTTTCTTTCCATTTGGTTAAAGCTCCATAAAATACCATTCTGTATTGATGTCAAAGATCAATGGCCTCATATTTTTCTAATGAAGACAAAGGGGTTTATGAGAAAAATATTAAAGATAATTTTGAAACCGTATTTTTATGCCGCAAGATATTCTTTAAAACAAGCTGATTTTTTAACTGCGATAACTCCAAAATTTTTAAATTGGTCAGAAAATTTTTCAAAAAATTACAGTAAAAATAATCAGACTTTATATTTAGTCCCAAATATAAAAGAAATCTCAGAACAAAAATTAAATGAGAATCTTATATGGTGGCAAAAAGAAATAGGTATAGATATAAATCAAAAGAATAAAATCATTTTTGTTGGAAGTATAAATAATGCATATGATTTTGATGAATTAATTTTAGCTTTATTAAGTCCCAAATTAGAAGAAAGTAAGCTTGAATTTATAATTTGTGGTGAGGGTAATTGTAAAAAAGAATTAGAGGAAAAACTTAACCATAAAAATAATGTTTTTTTTCCAGGATGGATTGATTATGAAAAATTACTAGCTTTAAAAAAATTATCAATAGCGACCTTAGCACCTTATCGAAATACTAATGATTTTCAAATGAGCATACCAAACAAAATAATAGATAGCTTATTTTTTGGTCTTCCAATAATTACTTCTCTAAAAGGAGAAGTGGAGACTCTTATTAAAGAATATAATGTTGGATATTTTTGTGAAAGTAATATTACTTGGTCTGATCAAATTGATGCATGTTTAAATTATCCGAAAGAAAGGAATAAATACTCAAATAATGCAAAAGAGTTGTTCCAAAATAAGTTTAATTCAGATTTGGTTTACGGAAAATTTATTGAATTTATTGAACTAAATTATTCAAAAAAAGATATGAGAAGATAACTCTTTGAAATGTTAATGAATAGTTTCAAAATTTGATCTATTATTAAAAGATGATTTTTAATATCTTGCGTCTAGATAATTAATGAAAGAATATTCTCATAATTCTGAACTAGAATCTCTAACCTCAGAGTTAGAAATTAATATTGATAATTTTTCTAAAAATGAATTATTAGAGATGATCTCAAAGATGATACTAATAAGAAATTCAGAATACAAAATTGCAGAAGGAAGAAAATATGGTTTAGTTGGTGGACCTGTTCATTTGGGTATTGGTCAGGAAGCTATTCCAGTAGGTATTTCTAAATATTTAACTTGTAAAGATCAAATCTTTGGCGGGCATAGATCTCATGCTCATATTATTTCATTAGGGGTAGATCTTAAGTCATTTTTTGCTGAAATCCTAGCTAAATCATCAGGAATTTCAAAAGGGATGGGGGGCTCAATGCACCTTTTTGCAGAATCAGTTGGGTTTTATGGTTCAGTACCAATAGTAGGGGGTACAGTTCCGCTGGCTACTGGATCTGCTTTAGCGAATAAGTTAAAAAGAGAAAAAAATGTTTCTATTGCTTATTTAGGTGATGGAGCAATTGAAGAAGGTATCGTACATGAAAGTTTAAATTTTGCTCGAATAAATAATTGTCCCATTATATTCATAGTTGAAAATAATTTGTTCTCAAGTCACTTAAATATAAAATTAAGGCAACCAAAAGAATTGACTTATAGATTTGCAAAATCAAATGATATAGAGTCAAAATTAATTGATGGTAATAATTTACCCTCAATTTGCAAAGCTAGTGAAGAATTTATTAAAAGATGTAGAAACGGCGAAGGTCCTTTTTTTATAGAGGCTGTTACATATAGATGGCTGGGACATGTTGATTGGAGAGAAGATATTGATGTAGGTATAAGGAGATCCCAAAAAGACTTAATTTTTTGGAAGAAAAGAGATCCTATTTTAAGATTAAAAAAATCACTTATTAAAAAATTTAATTTATCTATGGATGAATTTAAACTATTAGAAAAAGAAATTCAGAAAAAAATTGATAAGGCATGGAATGATGCTTTAAAGGATGAATCTCCAGAATGGAGTAAAACAAAGAAATATGTTTTTAAAAATAATTAATTAAATTATGAATAAATTCACATACAGCAGCGCCATTCTTGATGGATATAATTTTTTATTAACAAATTACTCAGAAGTATTTGTAATAGGTCAAGGTTTATGGAGTCCCTGGTATGTGGGAAATACTATGAAAGACCTTGATAAAAAGTTTGGTAAAAAAAGAATTATAGATACTCCTGTTTCGGAAGGAGCCGTTACAGGGGCTGCGATTGGAGCATCACTTAATGGAATGAAACCTATCGTTGTTCATCCAAGAATGGATTTCATGTTGTATGCTATCGATCCAATTGTTAATCAAGCAGCCAAATGGTCTTACATGTTTGGAGGGCAATCAAGTCCATCCATTACAATAAGAGGAATAATTAATAGGGGTGGTGAGCAAGGTGCTCAGCACTCTCAAGCTTTACATTCTTGGTTTGCACATATCCCTGGTTTAAAGGTTGTAATGCCATCAACTGTATCTGATGCTAGAGATCTTTTAATCGCATCAGTTTTATCAGGACAACCGGTAATATATATCGATGATAGGTGGTTATACGATCAAGAAGATGATTTACTTCCAGCAAATAAAATTAATTTAAATTCAATAACTCCACGAATTCTTGAAAAAGGTGATTCAATTACTTTAGTTGGATGTGGCTACACAACCTTTTTACTTAGAAAAATAACCCAAAAATTAAAAAGCCATAAAATCAATCCTGAAATTATTGATATGCGGATAATAAATCCATTTAATAAAGAATTAATTACGAATTCAGTAAAGAAAACTGGCCGTTTATTTGTACTCGACGGTGGATGGGGGCCTTGCGGTATCTCTTCTGAAATAATTACCTCAGTTGTAGAAAATGTTCCACCCAAAATTTTTAAATCGAAGCCCTCTAGAATGACATTACCCTTCACACCAGCTCCGACAAGTAAAGTTTTAGAAGCTGAATATTATCCTTCTAAGGAAAAAGTTTTTGGTTTTATTAAAAGTATTTTTGATAATAATTTATAATTGAAAGAATGAAAATCCCTTTCTTTGATTACCCAAGACTCTTTTTAGATAAAAAAGATGAATATTTGAATGTTTTCTCAGAAGTTTCTTCCAGAGGAGCTTTCATAATGCAAAAAGACGTAGAGGATTTTGAAAAAAATTTATCTCAATTCGTATCCTCAAATTATTCAATTGGCGTAGCAAACGCCACTGATGGTTTAGAAATTTCTTGGATGGCTTTAAACTTAAGACAAGGAGATGAAGTAATTTGTAGCGCACACACAATGTTAGCTACTGCATCATCTATAAAAGTAGCGGGTGGGAATCCTATTCCTGTAGAGATAGGCGATGATAATTTAATTGATCCTGATGCAATTGAAGCCTCCATTACATCAAGAACTGTAGGAATAATGCCTACACAATTAAATGGTCGTACATGTGACATGGAGAGAATAATGGAAATAGCAAATAAATATAAACTTTTCGTGGTAGAAGATGCTGCACAGGCATTAGGCTCGAAATTTAAAGGGAAAAATGCGGGTACGTTTGGTAATGCCTCTGCTATAAGCTTTTTTCCTGCAAAAGTTCTAGGTTGCTTTGGAGACGCAGGAGCCATACTTTGTCAAGATGAAAATATTTTTGATAGAGCATATCAACTTCATGATCATGGGAGAGATAAGGATGGGAATGTTAAGTCTTGGGGTAGAAATAGTAGACTAGATAATCTCCAGGCAGCAATATTAAATTTCAATCTAAAATCCTATGAAACTATTATTCAAAGGAGAAGAGAAATTGCTTCAAGATATGATTCAAGACTATCGGTTTTAGACGAATTGAAATTACCAGAATCGCCAAAAAAGAATTCAGATCATTTTGATGTTTTTCAGAATTACGAAATCGTAGCTCAAAGAAGGAATGGTTTACAGAAATATTTAAAAGATAATGGGATTGGGACTTTAATTCAATGGGGAGGTAAAGCTATTCATCAATGGGAACATTTGGGTTTTAATCTCCACTTGCCTAAATCTGAAGCTTTTTTTAAAGAATGTATCATGATCCCTATGAACATGTTTATTTCTAATGATGATATAGATTATATTTGCGAAAAGATTATCGACTTTTATAGAAAATGAAAAGGTGTTTTGATTTAGTTTTTTCTTTTTTAGGTATTTTTATAATATTTCCTATTATTATATTTGCTAGTCTTCTAATTTATTTACAGGATAAAGATTCTCCCCTTTATATTGCTAATAGAGTTGGGAAAAATAATCGAAACTTTAGAATGATTAAACTAAGGTCAATGATAGTAGATGCGGATAAAAGTAAAGTTGATAGTACCTCTAGTAATGACCCAAGAATTACAAGAGTTGGTAAATTTATAAGAAAGTTTAAATTAGATGAACTTACTCAACTTTTTAATGTATTTATTGGAGAAATGAGTATTGTTGGTCCAAGACCTAACGTCAAAAGAGAAATAGAAATATATACGAGAGTAGAAAGAGAATTATTGAGAGTTAAACCAGGCATTACTGATATAGCTTCCATAGTTTTTTCAGATGAATCAGAAATTTTAAAAAACGTACAGGATCCTGATATTACTTATAATCAACTAATTAGACCATGGAAAAGCAGATTGGGCTTATTTTATATAAAAAAACAATCATTAATCCTTGATATAGTAATTATTTTTTTAACGTTGTTGAGGATTATTTCTAAAAAAGTTTCATTGTCACTTCTTTATAAAATCATGATAAAACTCAATGCTCCAAGAGACTTATCAAAAATAGTACTGAGGGATACAGAACTTAAACCTTTACCCCCGCCAGGTGCAGAAAAATTAGTTCTCAGCAGAGATCTAAAAAAGTCATGAAATTCTTAAGAAAATTTATTAAAAGGTTTAGATTAGATTCTCTATTAGTACCCATAATTGATTTTTTATTGATTTATTTGGCCTGCCAAATAGGTCTTCGTTATAGAAACATTTCTTTTGAAGGGTTAAAGTCAGATCTAAGGGGGTTCCCTGATGATTATTCATGGATATTATGGTTAGCACCTTTTCTAGGTGTTTTTATATTTTCATTATCAAATCAATATAAATCACTATTTGGTTTATTTACAACAAAAAATATTTATAAATTTTTCTCTTATTCTTTATTTCTTTTAGTGAATTTAGCCATTATTGGAAAAATATTTTTGTTTAAAATTCCAAATCTCAAAGCTTGGATAGTTCTTTATTTTATTATTGTTTCTTTCACCTCATTATCCCGATTTATATACAAAGATAGCTTACAAAAAAGAATTTCTTTCAAATCAAAAAATGCAAAATCTATAGCTATATATGGAGCGGGTGGCGCTGGAAGACAACTTGAAGCAGCATTAAAGATATCCAACTTGTATAAAGTATGTTTTTTTATCGATGATGACTCTAGTTTATGGTACAGAGAAATAAATGGTATAAAAATTTATCCTCCTTACTCCTTGCAAAAAACATTAAAGAATATTGACCAAATTTTTTTAGCAATACCATCCCTCTTAACAAAAAGGAGGAAAGAGATTTTAAACTCTTTGCAAAGATTTAATATAAAAATATCTTCTATACCATCAATAGCAGAAATCACTAGACGTAAATCAATAATTGATTCTTTAAAGCCTATAAATGTCGAAGATTTACTTGAAAGAGATGCAGTAGATCCTGACTTGCATCTTCTATCCAAAGATATAGAAGGAGCTATAATTTGCATAACTGGGGCAGGTGGTTCTATAGGAAGTGAATTAGCTAGGCAAATTATTGAACTAAGTCCCAAAAAAGTCATCCTTTTAGATAATAGTGAATCAAATTTATACCAAATAACTTCAGAAGTTGAGAAATTATCCCTTGAAGAATTGAAATTAATACCAACATTAGGAAATTGCTGTGATTTAGATTTTTTAACCAATTTATTTAGCGAAGAAAAAGTTGATATTGTTTTTCATGCTGCAGCTTATAAGCATGTTCCATTGGTAGAAATAAATTCATTAAACAGCATCGCTAATAATGTATTTTCAACTCTTAATATATGCATAGCTTCAAGAAATCTTAATTTGAAAAAAGTTTTAATGATTTCATCAGACAAAGCGGTAAGACCCACAAATATTATGGGTGCAACTAAAAGACTCTCAGAAATAATAGTTCAAGCTTTTGCTAATGATGTAAAAGTTAATACTCCCTCTAAAGAGGCTCCTAAAACTTGCTTTTCTATGGTGAGATTTGGAAATGTATTAAGCTCCTCTGGTTCGGCAGTTCCACTTTTTATAAAACAAATTTCTTCAGGAGGTCCAGTTACACTAACTCATCCAAAAATAACAAGATATTTTATGACTATTAAAGAAGCGGCTCAATTAGTTATCCAATCATCAGCGATGGCAAAAGGAGGTGAAGTTTTTCTTTTAGATATGGGTAAATCAATATGTATAAAAGATCTTGTTATTAAGTTAATTAAATTAAGCGGTTTACAATTAAAAGATAATATCCAACCAAATGGTGATATAGAAATCAAGATTACAGGTTTAAGAGCTGGTGAAAAACTATATGAAGAACTCTTAATTGATGCTGAAGCAAAAAAAACAGATCACCCTTTAATTTTCAGAGCAAATGAAAAGTATATTGTAATTGAAAAATTAAACCCTAAATTAGAATCTTTAAAGAAGACCATTTCGCAAAGAGATAAAAATAGTGCTTTAAAAATTCTTAACGAGCTTGTGGTTGAATGGGAAAAATCAATTTAAATTTCCTAATCACTAGCAAAACAAAACAATATAATTTTGAATTTTTAATTAAAGATTAGATCATTTGATTTAAAATCTTAAAATTTCGACTATACGCCTGTAAATAATTACTTAGTGTATAAAAGCAAAAAGTAAGCAGTAAAATTTCAATTGAAAAGCCTTTTCCTACAAAAATAGATCCAAATAAACCAAAAGCAATTAAAGATGAAATCAATTCAATTTGAATTACTTTGATATTATCTGTTAATGCGAAAGCAAAAGGTTGAGAGATTTGATAAGCACTCAAGAATCCATAACCTAAAAATGCCAAGATTAAATCTATTGAATTTATTGTAAAAGGATAAAAATCAACTCTAGTTTTAAAAACAATTTTTATAAACACAACGATAACGGCAACTAATATAGAAAAAAGGATGAGTCTGAAGGATAAATTTTTTGTTTTTTCGTAAGCAACCTTTTTTTCATTAATTGCCAAATTGCTAATATAAGGATAAAAAGTAAATCCAACAAAATTTGTTAAAAACATAATAGTTGCACCCGCAGAAATAGCTAAAGAAAATTGTCCAACCCCTCTTAAACCAATATTCGATAATATTAAACTTCTAGAAATAAAGAAAAATAATGATGCGGTTAAAGTAGCAACTATTGATTTTTTTGAAATTATAAATAGGCTTTTTAAATAAGGTTTTGGCTCTAATAAAGATATGCCTTTTCTATTTTTTTTAATTTTCAAAACGGTAAAAAAATTATATTTCTTATTTGAATATAATTTTAAGAAAATTAGTAAACATGATAGTAAAAAAGTAGCTGAATATATATAAAGCATTAAATTAATATTAGTTTTAAAAACACCTATAAATACAAAAATACGTGGTAATAATTTTAAAGATAAAACATAATTTGATAAATAAAAGTTTTCAACACTTCGAAAAGAATAAAGCACAAACTCAAGCATCATTTCACAAAATCCGATTAATAAGATAATAATAAAAATATTAAAATCTAAAACCTCATTAAAGAAAAGATTAGATATGGTGTTATTTATCGCAATAAGAAATAAGCCAATAATTAGCGCAACAAACATAAGAAATAATCCCGATTTGAAAATTAATTCAGCCTTTTTTTTATTTTTGTTAATTCTTGGAACTACCGATATAAGTCCATTGCTAATATTAAGACCTGCTAAAGAGGTATAAAGACCAGCAAAATATATTACCTGTGACCAAAAACCAATATCAGAATAGGAAAGTTTATTAGCTAAATAAGCCATTAATAAAAAGCCAATTATTTTTTCAAATATTAATAAAATCCTACTTAAAAGTAGCTCCTTTGAATAACCTTTTTTTCTTAGATTAGTATTATTTAATTCTTTAATCATATTATATTTAATAATCTTTACTTTATTTTTATAATAAGAAAATTTATAAAATATGCAAATTAAAATAGTTTGCATATTTAATCAATAATTGATCTCATAACACTATGAATAAGGAGTTAATATAGATATATTTTTTAGATTTACTTAGAAATATTTAAACAGAAAAGTACTTGTATAGAATTCTAAAATATATTTTTAATTATTTTATAATAAATTAATATATGATTAAAAAATCTTTAAATAGTAAAATAATTTATTAAGTTAATTATGAAAATTGATAATGAGGGGAAATTAAAATTTATAAATCATGCATGCTATTACATCGAGAGTAAGAATTCTATTTTAATTTGTGATCCTTGGCTTGAGGGATTAGCTTTTAATAATGGCTGGAGTCTACTAGACGAATCAAGTTCGAATAAAGAAATAATAAAAGAGTTGACTAAATCAAAAAAGAAAATTTTTATTTGGTACTCTCATGAACATTCAGATCATTTTTCAATCAGTTTTTTAAAAGAAATTTATACGAAAATTCCCAAAACAATTGTAATTTTTCAAAAAACTCTTGATAAAAGAGTAATTAAATTTCTTGATAGTATGAATATTCATTCAATAGAAGCTATTGATGGAAAAAGAATCATCTTAGATAGTAAATTATCTATTTATATTTGGGCGCACAAGAATGGCGATTCATATTCATTGGTAAAATACAAAAATTTTAAAATATTAAACTTAAATGATTGCATTGTAGACAATAAAAAAGAAGCAAAGAAAATCTCATCTAAGATTAACAAGATAACAAATAATTTAGACTTTTTATTCACGCAATTTGGATATGCCAATTGGATTGGGAATAAAGAACATGAAGAAATTAGATTAAAAGCTGCAACCGAAAAAATAGAGAGGCTACTTTTACAACATGATTATTTATTTCCTAAAATTATAATCCCATATGCTTCTTTTATAAGCTTTTGCGATAAAGAAAGCTTTTATCTAAATGCACAACAAAATACTCCAGAGAAAGTAAAAAATTCTCCTTTACTTAATTCAATAAGTAATAAAATATTTTTTTTAAAGCCTATGGATTTAATAAATTTAAATCAATCTTATAATTTTTCTATTAAATTAGAAAACTTATCAAGTAACGCCATTCAACATTGGGGTAATTTATTCGCTAATACAAAACCAAAAGAAATAAAAATAAGTACTATTGAAATTAACATCTTAAAAAAAGAAACCAAAAAGTTATTAAAGTTAATTAATAAAAATTTTCTATTTTTACCAGCGATATTAGAAGCATTAAAATTTATAAAACCAGTTTGTATTTATGTTAAAGATATAGATCAGAAAATTTATTTTTCCTATTTAAAAAATAATAAAATTTATGAAAATGATGATTGGAATATAAAAATTTATTCAGAGGTTCTACTCCATTCTCTAATTCATGATTATGGATTCAATACCCTTAGAGTGAATGGAAAGTTTGAAGTAAAAAACATAGCAACATATAAGAATTTTATATATTTCTTTTACTTTCAAGATCTTATTAAGGAAAATATTACTTGTAAAAACCCAATGACTTTGTTAAAAAAAATATTGCAAGTTAGTATTATTTTTATAAAAAACACTATTAGTTTTAGAATATAAATTTATAAAATTATTTTGAAAACGGGAAATAATAATGAAATAAGGAGAATATGCTGTATTGGGGCTGGTTATGTTGGTGGTCCTACAATGATAGTTTTTGCAGATAATTGTCCGCATATCAATTTTTACGTTGTTGATATTAGTAAAGAAAAAATAGATGCATGGAATAATGAAGATTTGAGCAAGTTACCAGTTTATGAACCAGGTTTAGATAAATTAGTCAGAGAGTGCAGGGGGAAAAATTTATTTTTTTCTTCCGAAATAGAAAAAAATATCGCAAAAGCAGATATGATTTTTATTTCAGTAAATACACCTACCAAGAAAAAAGGTATTGGAGCAGGCAAAGCTAGTAATTTAATTTACGTTGAAGCTTGCGCCAGACAAGTTGCTAAACATGCAAAAAATCACACCATAGTTGTTGAGAAAAGTACACTTCCAGTAAGAACTGCAGAAGTTATTAAAAAGATTCTTGGAGAAACCCAAAATTCTGTAACTATAAATTCCTGTAAACCAACTTTTGACGTCCTATCAAATCCAGAATTTCTCTCTGAAGGATCAGCCGTCAAGGATCTAAATGAACCAGATAGAGTACTAATAGGTGGCGAGAGTAAAGAAGCTATTGATATACTTAGTGAAATCTACAAAAATTGGGTTCCTGAGTACAAAATTCTTCATACGAATATTTGGAGCAGTGAACTAGCAAAGCTCACAGCAAATGCATTTCTAGCCCAAAGAATTAGTTCTATTAATTCAATTTCTGCCCTATGTGAAGCTACTGGTGCAAATATTGCAGAAGTTTCTAGAGCGATAGGAACAGATAATAGAATAGGCTCTAAATTTCTTGATTCAGGTCCTGGGTTTGGGGGCAGTTGCTTTAAAAAAGATATATTAAATCTAGTCTATTTATCTAAACATTTCGGGCTTCCAGAAGTCGCTAACTTTTGGGAATCAGTAGTAGAAATGAATAATTGGCATCAGCATAGAATTTCAAGATTAATCGTACAAAAACTTTTTGGGACTATCTCAGGGAAGAAAATTCTAATCCTTGGTTTTGCATTTAAAGCAAACACAAATGACACAAGAGAGTCTGCCGCAATCCAGATTTGTAAAGATCTTTTAGAAGAAGGAGCTCATCTGGTTATTCATGACCCAATTGTAAATTCCAATCAAATAGCAATTGACTTAGAGAGTAATTCAATAGTTAATAAAAATAAAAAAGTTATTTATAAAAGTGATAATTATGAAGGCAATTGGAGTTATACGGATGATATAAATTCTGAATTTGTGAACACTCATGCAATAGTTATTCTTACTGAATGGGAGGATTATAAAAAAATCGAATGGAGCAATTGTTCAAAATTAATGAAAAAACCTGCATGGATTTTTGATTCTAGATTAATTATTAAACCCAGTGAGGTATTAGCCGCAGATCTAAATTTATGGCAAATTGGTTATGGAACTTAAACTATTTCATTTAAAAATATTAATTTCACAAAAAATCTAAGTTTAGGTTTTATGTTAGAAATGTTTTTATATTTTCATTAGAAATTTTAATCTTCTAGTCTTATAAGTTTAAATTTAATGTCTAAAAAAGTATTAATCACAGGTGCTGCAGGATTTATTGGGTTTCATACTGCAACAAAATTACTTGAACAGGGTTATGAGTTAATAGGCATTGATAACTTAAATGACTATTATGATACCGAATTAAAAAAAGCACGAATTGGAAATATCTCTAAATTAAATAAACTAATTTCTAAAAACTGGAGATTTATAAAATGTGATCTTCTTGAAAAAGAAAAATTAGATAATATCTTTAAATCATTTCAGCCTGAATATGTAATTAACTTAGCTGCACAAGCTGGAGTAAGATATTCCAAAGAAAATCCAAGTGCATACATAAATTCAAATATTGTTGGGTTTATGAACTTACTAGAATGTTGTAGAGACTTAAAAATAAAACACTTACTATATGCAAGCAGTAGTTCAGTTTACGGCGGTAATAAAAATTTGCCATTTTGTGAAAAAAATGAAGTCAGCCACCCAGTTAGCCTATATGCCGCCACAAAAAGATCAAATGAGTTAATGGCACATACTTATAGTCACCTTTATAATTTACCAACAACTGGTCTAAGATTTTTCACTGTTTATGGTCCTTGGGGGCGACCAGATATGGGCTATTTTATATTTACTTCTAAAATAATCAAGGATGAGACTATAAAAATTTTTAATAACGGGCAGATGATGAGAGATTTTACATACGTAGATGACGTTGTAAATGCTTTAACTAATATTTTAGAAAAAACACCATGCGCTTCAGATGATTTTGATTTTTACAGACCTAATCCTTCAAAAAGTTGGGCTCCATATAGGTTATTTAATGTGGGGAATTCAAATCCAACAAAGCTTCTTGATTTTATAAGTATTATTGAAAATTGTTTAGGTAAAAAAGCAAATAAAGAATTTCTTCCAATGCAATTAGGGGATGTTGAATCTACCTCAGCTAACATTAATGAGTTAAATAAATGGGCTGGATTTGAACCGAAAACATCACTCAAAGAAGGGTTAGAAAAATTTATAAAGTGGTATATTGACTTTTATAAGCCAGACCAATTGATAAAGAAATCATAGTTTAATTGTTTTTAGGCAATCTATACAAATATCTTTAATTGTTCTTCTTGGATTCCATTTAATTGTATCTAGTGCCAAATCATTACAAGCAACCAAAATTGGTACGTCACCTTTTCGCTTTTTATCAAATTCAAAAGGTACAAACACATTATCTATTTCATTAAAAGTATTAACCACTTCTAAAATACTTGTCCCTAAACCAGTCCCAATATTTAAAATAAGAATTTGTGGTTTGTTTTCTAATAAGAAATTTAAAGTAGCTAAATGTGCTTCAGAAAGATCTAATATATGAATGAAATCTCTTATGCAAGTTCCATCTTTCGTTGGCCAATTATTACCATATATATGGAGCTTATCTAATTTCTTTTTTAAAACATCCAATATAATTGGGAAAAGGTTAGTTGGAGTAGTTTTAGGATCTTCTCCTAATAAACCTTCAAGATTTGAACCTGCAGGATTAAAATATCTCAAATTAGAAATGCGCCAAACTTCTGGCTCACTTTTATTTAAATCTTCAATCATTAATTCAATTGATAATTTTGTATTGCCATATGGATTTATTGGTTTAAGGAGGCTTTTTTCTGTTACAGGATTATTAATATTTTGAGAATAAATAGATGCACTACTACTGAAAATCAAAGTGTGACATTTATGTAATTTCATTATTGATAGTAGACTTAAAGTCCCGCTGATATTTACATCCCAATAACTTAAGGGATCTGATACTGATTCTTCTACTGACTTTATACCAGCACAATGTATAACTGCTTTTATTGGATCATCCTTTTCATTATATTTTAAAAAAGTTCTATTTAAATCTTCACTATTTCTTATATCTAGTTTCACAAAAAAGAGTTTGCCCTTTTTATGAGAATTAAATAAGTTCAATATATTATTTATATCTATTAATCGCTTTTTAGAAGAATTAATTAAGGAATCAATAATTATTACATCATATCCAGATTTTAATAATGAGACAGTTACATTACTACCTACGAAACCTAAACCACCTGTAATAAGTACTCTAGTCAAAGTATTTTCTCTATCTAAATAAAATTATATAATAAACCTTGTTCTTGGAAAATTGGTTTTACATATTTGGATTAAATTATATGAAGAACATATTATTATCTCTTCAATAAATAAATAAAATTCTAATAGTGTTAAAAGGCAAAAATATTTTTAATTAATTTTAGGGATAAGATTGTTAAAGGCGCCTAAAAATCATTGAGAATTATTAAACAATGAAATTAAATAAATATCGATTAAAAAAGATTTCAAAACAATTCTTTATATTAATAACCTTTTTATCCACATCTGTTTTAAATAAAAAACTTTTAAGATCAGAAGAAAATATTAATTGGCAAATTTTAAAAAAAGAGGAATTTTCAAACATATTAAATTGGGAGAAATTCAATGATAATTATTATCCTGAAAATTACCAAATAAAAAAAAAGGAAATTAAGGATGAAAATTTTATAAAGTATATTTCAGATTCTAAAAACAATTTCTTCACCGAAATTGACCCCCATTTGCCAACGAATATTTTTCTTAAGCAAGGATCATATTCAAGTTCTATTCAATGGAAGTCAACATTTGACCCTGGTTTATCAGGTGGTATAGGTCAACAAAATAATTCATTTATAATTAATTATGGTATAAATGATAATTTTCTTATTAAAGGATACTTTTCTGAAGCTGATGATTTGCTATACAACAAAATAAAAAACAGGAATCATAAAACCCCTTACAGATGGCAAAGTTTTGCTATTTCTTTAAAAAATAAATTATTTAAATGGGATAAAACAAATATTTCATTAGTTTCAACTTTGGAGTATTGGAAGTTGAGTAGTGGATCTAGAGAATCAATTAGTATATACAATAATAAAAATATATTAGGAAAGGAAAAATATCAAAATTTAATAGGTTCATTTTCTTTACCAATTTCATATCAATTAACAAAAGATTTATCATTTTATCTGGTGCCAGGTATAACTTTTTCGCCTGATAAACTTGGGAAAGATGTTAAATCACAAAATTCATACGGAAATAATTTATATATAGGAACTGGATTACTTTATGAAATAACTAATAAAAGTTTAATTTACAGTTCTCTAACCTATCCTTTAGGCCCAGGAGATAATTACTTTAATTCAAACTTACAATATGAAAAGACACCTATTTATACCTTAGGATTTAATTATCAAGCCTCACCAAGAGTAGAAGTTGAGACTAAGATTACCAATTCATATGGTTCTACACCATCAACAAGTTTATTTACTATTCCCTCGGGAAACCAATTATTGTATTACGGTGGATTAAGAATAAACCATTCAGAAGAAGATATTGATCTTAAGGAATTTTCTAGGAAAGAAGAAAGATTAAGATTTGGTGGACTGTCAGTAAATAATGCATATTTGCCGAGATTTGAAGAAAAAAATATAACCTTAGAATTAGACAATTCTGGCACGTTTTTCACTTCATATTCTTATTCAATTTCAAACATTTTACAAATGCAACTAGTAAATATTGGAAGATATAAAGGAGTAGAAAATAACTCAAGTAAATATACCAATATTCGAAATACATATCTTAGTGATGGCAATAGTAATTATCGAATAGGCGGAAAAATAAATATACTTAGTCCTTTGAAGGGAGACTCTCTGTGGCTCTCTTCAAAAATTTCAGTCGGCAGAAACGACACTAATAATCAAGGATATATTTTTTCAGAACTAATCAATACTATTAACATAAGTGAGGATTTTTCTTTGAGCTTAAATCCAAAAGCTGTTTTTAGTGGAGTTGGTAATTCTACAGGTTTAGGTATAGGTGCAAATTATTATTTAAACAAAAAAGTTCAGCTAATCCCAGAATTAAATGTAAACTTTACAAATACTAGTAATAATAATTATACTTTCTCTGTTCGATACTTAATTACAAAAGACAAAGCCATTGACTCTTACATTAGTAATGCCGCGGGATTTCAAGACGTAGGTCAAATAATAAAGGCGAATGATATAAAATATGGATTTAAGTTTAATATTTTTTATTAAATGTTTAGATTAAAATTTTGTTTTTCTTATTTAGTCCATTAAGTTATAATTTAAATAAATATTCTTAAGTTGTTTGAACAAAGTTAAAATTTATACTAAATTTTTAATTTTATTTGCGATTTTGCTCGGTTTTAACAGTACCTTAAAATCTCAATCAAATGATCTTGAAGTCTCAAATAATAAAATTGATGAATTAAAATTAAATAAGAGTTATCTAAAAAAAAATCCTAATGAATATTATATTTTAGATTCAGGAGATTCAATTGATATAGTTGTTTCACCAGAGTATCCAGAACTTAATCAGAAGAAAACTATAGACGGTACAGGGTATATTATTTTAAGCAAATTAAATAGAGTTTATGTAAAAGGTCTAACAGTAGATGAATTAAATGAACTACTTAATGATGCCTATAAAGAATATGTTAAGTATCCCTTACTTCAAACTACAGTAATTAATTATAGACCCATCAAAATATATGTTGATGGGGAAGTCACATATCCAGGTCTTCATAGATTACAAGGTTACACCTCAATTAATAATGAGATTTTCAAAAAAAATCTAGACTTTATCGGCACCCAAAAAAATGCGAATAATTTTTCAATAGAAGATCCAGGTAAAAATTCATCAGACGCACAATTTAGTAATATTGATAATCTAAATACCTTTTATTTTCCAACAGTTTTTGATGTCATAAGAAAAGCAGGCGGATTAACATATTTTTCGGACATCTCTAATGTTGAATTAGTAAGAGTTAATAACCTTTCAAATGGTGGAGGCTTAAAAAAAACATCATTAAACTTTAATGAAGTTTTCAATGGTGATTCTTCTCAAAATTTAAGAGTTTATGATGGTGATCGAATTATAATAAAAAGAAGTAATGAATTAGACAAACAAAATATTGCAAAAGCAATAAGGTCAAATATAAATCCAAAATATATAGATATTTACGTAAATGGTCGAGTAAATATCCCTGGAAAAAAAACCTTGCCAAAGATAAGCACTTTGAATGATGTTTTATTAATCTCAGGAGGTCCCAAAGTTATTAAGGGTCCTGTAAACTTAATTAGTTTTTCTAATCAAGGTATGGTAGAAAAAAAAGTTATAAAGTATAGGAAAAATGCAAGGAACGGATCAAAACAAAATCCATTTTTAAAAAACAATGATATCGTTTATGTTGGAAATAATTTGTTAAGTACTTCAGCAGAAGTTATTGAAGAAGTAAGTCGACCTTTTCAAGGAATCCTTTCAACTTATGGATTAATAAAAGCATTTGATTAAAAGGATGAAAAATAATAACTCGCTCAATTACTCATCAAATGAAAATGAAGATCTAGATATACAAAAAATAATAGATTTTTATATTAGGAATAAATTTAATATTACAGCTTCTGTTATTATTTTCTTTTTAATATCTATAGTCTTTTCCCTTTTTCAACCTAAAGTTTGGAAAGGTGAATTTGAAATTGTTTTAGATAAAGTTGAAAATAAATTAAAGAAAGATATTAAACTAATAAGTCCTTTATTAAGTGATAAAATAGGAGATGAAAGTAATTTAAATACACAAGTCGGGATTCTTGAAAGCAGTTCAGTTTTAATGCCAATATTTGAATATGTAAAAAATGAGAAATTTAAAAAAGATATAAATTACGACTATACTTTCACCGACTGGAAAGAAACATATCTTGATATTTCACTTAAAGAAAAAACTTCAATTCTACAAATTTCTTACAAGGATGAAATAAAAGAAATAATAATCCCAGTATTAAACAAAATGACTAAAGAATATCAAAAATATTCAGGTAAAAATAAAAATAGAAATACTCAACTTGCCAAGAAATATTTACAAGAACAAATTGATTTATATAAAATAAAAAGTTTAAATTCTCTAAAGGAAGCTCAAGAATTTGCTATCGAGCAAGATCTAGAGACTTATGAAATTGGAATGGGAGGTTCAATATTAAATTCCGCTAGAAGTTCTGATAATAATACCCAAAATAGTATTCAAACAAATTCTTTTTTAATACCAAATACTGGAATTGAAGGCCTAAGGGTTAGTGCTTCAACTCGAATAAGAAATATTAATATTATTTTAGAAAAAATAAAGAATCCAGATATAGAATTTTCTATAGTTGATTTAAGTTACTCTATACCTTCATTATCTAAAGATTCTGATCTGATTGAAAAATTAGATTCTTTAGATAATTTAATAGTGGACTTACAGAATAAATACACCGATAAGGATCCAACACTTTCCAGAGTTATAAAAAAACGTGATTTACTAGCTAAATTAATAGAGGGAAAAGCAATTGATTACTTAAAAGCTGAGATTGTTGCACAAAAGTCAATTTTAGAGGCATCAAAAAAACCTAAGGAAGTACTTATTAAATATAAAGAATTGATAAGGCTTGCCTCAAGAGATGAATTTACTCTAATAAACCTAGAAAACGAATTTAGAAAAATAAATCTTGAAGAGGCAAGAATTGAAGATCCTTGGGAGTTGATCTCGAAGCCAACTTTACAATTAAAACCTGTATCTCCCAAAAAATCTATTTATGGTTTATTTGGAATAATATCAGGTTTACTATTAAGTTCCACAATCATTTTTTCGAAAGAAAAATATTATGGAATTATTTATGACATTGATTATTTAGAATCAAGTTTAAAAACAAAAGTCCTGGAAAAAATAGATTTAAAAAATGAAAATTTTAAAAATTATTCAAAAGAAATTTTAATAAATGAGATTTTAGATTTTAACTCTGTGAAAAAATATGATGTTATAAAATTAGGTAAAATAACAAAAAATGAAGTAGATGATTTTATAAATTTATTATCTAATAAAAACGGATTAACATTATCTATTCAAAATTCTCTAATAAAAGATGAAATTGATCCCCCATTAATTATTCTTACTAAATTAGGAAGTTTTACTACTAAAGAATTAAATTCATTAAAAAATAGAATAAAACTAACAAAAAAAGTTATAAAAGGAATAATCTTGATTTAAGAAATCTTGTTGAAATTTATTATTAATAAATTTTATAATTAACAAATAGCAAAGGTTTAATAATTTTTAATTATGTCTCTAAATTTATTTTAATATGATTCATCCCTTAATAACACCAGTAATATTATCAGGAGGATCCGGGACAAGATTATGGCCTTTATCCAGAGAAAGTTTTCCTAAACAATATTTATGCTTAATCTCAGAAGATAATAAATCAATGTTCCAATTAACTCAACAAAGAATTTCAAATTTAAAAGGTTTAACAAATCCAATATTAATTTGTAATGAAGAGCATAGATTTATTGTTGCTGAACAAATGAGAGAAATAGGAATAAAGCCACAATCTATATTATTAGAACCCTTTGGAAGAGGAACTGCCGCTGCGATAACACTTGCGGCATTAAAATCTCTAGAGTTAGAGGATGACCCATTGTTATTAGTTTTATCAGCAGACCATTATATAAAAAATAGTAATGATTTTATTGATGTAATTGAAAGATCTATTAAAAGTGTTTTAAATAACAAATTAGTCACTTATGGAATCAAACCCAATTATTCCTCAACAGGTTATGGATATATAAAATGTAAAAAAAATAATAATGATAATGATCAAGAGGGATCTTCTATCGAAAAATTTTTAGAAAAACCCGACTTGGAAAAAGCAAAAAAAATGTTAATGGACTCTACTTTTTTATGGAATAGTGGAATATTTTTCTTTAAAGCAAAAATAATTTTAAAAGAAATTAGGAAGTTTCATCCGGAAATTTTTAATATATGCAATTCTTCAATTAAGAATAGCGAAATTGATTTAGATTTTCAGAGGATAGATAAAAATTCTTTTATGGAATGTCCAAATATACCTATCGATATAGCAGTAATGGAAAAAACTAATCTTGGATTTGTTTTTCCTTTAAAAGTTGGATGGAAAGATGTAGGCAGCTGGGACTCAGTTTGGGAAATATCAAATAAAGATAAAGATGGCAACTCAAAAAAAGGGAACATATTGTCTACCAAAACAAAAAATTGTTATCTAAGAAGTGAAGATAGATTAATAGTAGCTTTAGGAATTGAGGACCTCGCCATTGTTGAAACAAGAGATGCTCTGTTGGTAGCTAAAAAATCATATTCACAAGAAATCAAACACGTTGTTGATAAGTTGAAAAAAGAAAAAATATCAGAGGGCATTTTGCACAAAAGAATTTATAGACCTTGGGGGTTTTTTGAAACACTAATTGAGGAAAATCTATGGAAAGTTAAGTTGATAGAAGTCAAAGCTGGCGAAAGTTTGTCTCTACAAATGCACAAATACCGTTCGGAGCACTGGATAGTAGTTAAGGGTAAAGCTAAAGTACAAATCGGAGATAAAATTATTTACTTAGGACCAAATCAAACTGTATCAATCCCTTGCGGCTCTCTTCATAGATTATCAAATGAAACAAAGGAAGACTTAAAAATAATTGAAGTTCAAACAGGCTCTTATTTAGGTGAAGATGACATAATAAGATGTGATGATAACTATGGTAGATTAAAAAATTAATTTTTCAAGGCAAAATAATTGGATTTAAATTTCACACTTGAAAATAAAGTATAATTTTAAAAAAATACTATTCATGAATGGATAAAAGATTAATAGCTCTAATAACAGGGATAACAGGACAAGATGGTAGCTATCTTGCAGAATTTCTTTTAGATAAAGGTTATGAAGTTCATGGAATTAAAAGACGTTCAAGTAGTTTTAATACTGCAAGAATAGATCATATCTATCAAGATCCTCATGAAAAAAATAAAAACTTTATTCTTCATTATGGCGACTTAACTGATGCGACTAGTTTGATAAAAATAATAAAGCAAGTAAAACCTGATGAGATTTATAACTTAGGAGCTCAAAGTCATGTAGCCGTTAGTTTTGAAGAACCTGAATATACTGCGAATAGCGATGCACTTGGGGTGCTAAGAATTCTAGAAGCAATAAAAATATTAGGATTATCAAAAAAAACAAAATTTTATCAAGCTAGTACTAGTGAATTGTATGGACTAGTAAGAGAAACCCCACAAAATGAAAAAACACCTTTTTATCCAAGAAGTCCTTATGCTGTTGCAAAATTATATGCATATTGGATAGTTGTCAACTATAGGGAAGCTTTCGGAATATATGCATGTAATGGTATTCTTTTTAATCACGAAAGTCCAAGAAGAGGAGAAACTTTCGTTACAAGAAAAATAACTAGGGGCTTATGCAGAATAAATGAAGGTTTAGATAATTGTCTTTATGTGGGCAATTTAAATTCTTTAAGAGATTGGGGACATGCAAAAGACTATGTCGAAATGCAATGGAAAATGTTACAGCAAAGTCATCCCGAAGATTTTGTAATAGCAACTGGCAAGCAAACAAGCGTAAGGACATTCATAGAAACATGTGCTAAAAAACTTGGTTGGTTTAATAAAGAAATTAATAAATCTATAATTTGGAAAGGTAGTGGTCTTTCAGAAGTAGGATTAAGGGCGGATAATAATAAAGTCGTTATTAGAGTTGATTCTAATTATTTTCGACCTACAGAAGTGGAGACATTATTAGGTGATGCAACTAAAGCAAAAGAAAAACTAGGTTGGTCAACTAGTATCTCATTAGAAGAAATGATCGAAGAAATGATTAACTTTGATTTAAAAGAAACAAAAAAAGAAATCCAAAATCTTAAAAATGGATTTTCTAAGAATCTTTATGGAAAGAATATTTAAAATTATATTTTAAATAAATTTTTTGAAAGCTATTTTTCTATGCTTTTAAGCAAACAAAATGCTTCTGCCGCCTCACAACCTATCTCAGATCCTCGAATAAAAGCCTTTGACTCTATTGTTTTATTGTTTCTCGGGAATGGATGTTCTTTTATCTCAGATTTGTAATTATTAATGATATCAATTTTTTCTTTAAGAAAAACTGATATATCAATATAAGTATTAGGTCTAAAAGAAGCATATCTTGGGTCCAGAGCAAATTCTGTTTCTGATAAGGTCTCATAAGTAAATATTTTTTTGATAAATGGATATCTAAACCATTTAGTACATGAGGATGCAGCTTCAAATGTTATTCTGTGGTCACTATGGATGTCACTTGGATGAGGTAAAAAAACTTCATTTGGTTTGAATGAATTAAATACTTTTGATATTTTCTCAATGATTATTGATATTGGAACAGTATCAATTTTTGCTGGTGGTAAATTAAGTCTAAAAAAGTTATCAGAATTAATCCCCAAATTAATTCTTGTATTTTCTATTTCAATTTCTTTTTTTTGTATTTCTGAACTAGACCACCCATAATCTTCTCTCAAAGAGCTCATTAAAAGCCAAGCGATTTCAGCTCCTTCGTGTTTTCTCTTTAGAATCATTCCTCCACAGCCAAGCATCTCATCATCTGCATGTGGAGCAACTATTATTATTTTCATAAATAAATACCTTCTTCTAAAACCAGTTGTGGTTCCATTTTATTTATTTTTATAGCATGTGACCCTGTTTTTATTATAAGAAAATTTTGATTTGATGAAATCACCTTGCCAGGCTCAATATTTTTTTCAACTTCATAAATAATTTCTGTAGCCCACACTTTAATAGATTGATCTAAATACAGAAATTCTGCTCCAACATATGGCTTTGTTAGAGCTCTGACTAAATTATGTATATTTTCAGCTGCCATTCTCCAATCTATAAGGCCATCTTTGGCACTTCTTTTTCTCCATTTATTGGACTTGGTGTTATCTTGTGGAATTTTTTCAAAATTATTATTAATTAGCTTTGGCAGAAATTCTCTAATTTGAATAAGCGAAACCTTAGTAAGTTTTTGATATAAAGTCATTGCATTATCATTATCTAAAACTTTTATTTTCTTTTGCGAGAGAATATCTCCGTTATCAGCTTCCTCTTGCATGAAGAAAAATGTAGACCCAATTTCTGATAGACCTAATGCTAATGTCCATATTATTGGATGCCTACCTCTATTTTCAGGGAGGACCGATGGATGATAACCAACTACACCCATTGGTGGGATCAGTAATACTTTTTTCGAAATTAATCTTGACCATCCAAAACAAAATATTATATCTGGATTAAGTTTATTTATCCAATTAACGGTATCTTCGTCATTTATATTTTTAGAATAAATAAAAGGAATTTTGTTTGATGTACAAATAGGTGCTATATCTTGATAGTCAGAATTAATACTAGATGATTCAGAACCTATAACTCCAACTATATCTGCTTTTTGAGAAACGAGTTCTTTTAGAGCAGTGTAAGAGAATTTAACACAACCAATAAAAATTATTTTCATTGAGAAATTTTTATATCAAAAAAACTTTTTTTTATAATATTCTCTAGATCTATTGTTTCTAAAATACTAACTATTTTTG
>QCGO01000008.1 GCA_003279855.1 Prochlorococcus sp. AG-388-E21 | reverse complement strand
TGGCCCAGAATTCTTTTTCTTCTTCAGCTCTTAATTCATCTGGATCAGCTAAAGAATGACCTCTGAATCTGTAAGTTAAACATTCCAGTAATGTTGGACCCTCTCCAGCTCTTGCTCTTTCAACAGCTCTTTGAGCAGCTCCCCTCACAGCTAATACATCCATACCATCAACTTCTTCACCATGCATCCCGAAAGCTGATGCTTTTCTCCATATTTCTGGGTTACTTGTAGCTCTGTCATGAGCCATGCCAATAGCCCATTTATTATTTTCAACTACAAAAATTATCGGCAACTTCCATAATTGGGCCATATTCAAACATTCAAAGAATTGTCCATTATTACAAGTCCCATCTCCAAAGAAAGCAGCTGTTACAGAGTCACTTTGATTGTCGCCTGCAACTTCTTTTTTGTATTTGCTTGAAAAAGCTGATCCCAAAGCAACTGGAATACCTTCTCCAATAAAAGCATATCCTCCTAATAAATGATGCTCTTTTGAGAACAAATGCATAGAACCACCTCTGCCTTTACTGCATCCTGTTGCTTTGCCGAATAATTCACTCATCACTTCAAAAGATGGCACACCTGCACTAAGCGCATGAACATGATCGCGATAGGTACTACAAAACCAGTCATGCTTCCTTTTCATTGCACCTATAACACCAGTGCTGATTGCTTCTTGGCCGTTATAAAGGTGTACGAAACCAAACATCTTGCCTCTGTAGTACATCTCAGCACATTTATCTTCAAATCTTCTACCAAGCGTCATATCTTCATAGAGAAATAATCCGGTTTCACGATCTAACTTCGCTTTTTTAAAGTCCTGAAGATTTGAAATTCTCTCTACGTGTGTTTCCAAGAAAATACCTTAATGAAGTTTTGATTTGTTAACATTCTAAGCTTCAATGGACGATTTTCATGTTTTTTTTTAATAACTCTCCAAGACCTTATGAAAAAAAAATATAAATTGATAAAATTCATCTAAAGGATTTTCAATAGGATATTTGTTTGGAACTTCCATTAGACCACTTTCGTTTAATAGGTGTAAGCCCCTCAGCAACATCTGAGGAAATATTAAGAGCTTTCCAATTGCGCTTGGATAAAACTCCTGATGAAGGATTCACATATGAGGTTTTAACTCAAAGATCTGAATTGCTTCGCCTTACTGCAGATTTGCTTACAGATCCAGATAGTAGAAGAGATTACGAAAATTTATTACTAAATGGAGCATCAGGTTTAGATTTATCTTCCAATAGAGAGGTCGCAGGATTAATTCTCCTTTGGGAATCTGGCTCTTCTAAAGAAGCCTTTAAAATAACAAGAAAAGCATTGCAACCCCCTCAAACCCCTGCTTTGGGAAGCAGTAGAGAAGCTGATCTTACCTTGTTAGCAGCTTTGACATCTAGAGATGCTGCGATTCAAGAGCAAGATCAAAGATCTTACTCAAATGCTGCAGATTTTTTACAAGAAGGTATACAGCTTCTTCAAAGAATGGGTAAGCTAGCGGAATTTCGGAAAACTCTTGAGGAGGATCTATTGTCGCTTCTTCCATATAGAATTCTTGATTTGTTAAGTAGAGATTTAAATGAATATGAGTCGCATAAAAAAGGTTTAACTATGCTGGAAAATTTAATAATCAAAAGGGGTGGATTAGAAGGAAAAAATAAATCTGAATATAGTAATTATCTAAATCAGCAAGAATTTGAATCTTTTTTTCAACAAATAAAGCCATTCTTGACTGTACAGGATCAGATAGATTTGTTTTTAGAATTACAAAAAAGAGGTTCCAGTGAAGCGGGATTTTTAGCCTTTTTATCTTTAACAGCAATTGGTTTTGCAAGAAGAAAACCTGCAAAATTGTTCGAAGCTCGAAAAATATTAAAAAAACTAAATATATCAGGACTTGACTCAATGCCATTAATAGGTTGCCTAGATTTGCTTTTGGCAGATGTGGAGCAATCCTCAGCTAGGTTTTTAAGTAGTTCCGATGAGAAGTTAAGAGATTGGTTAAATAATTATCCTGGAGAAAAATTAGAAGCAATATGTATTTTTTGTAAAAATTGGTTAGAAAATGATGTTTTGATTGGTTATAGGGATATTGATTTAAAAGAAGTCGATTTAGATTCTTGGTTTGAAGATAGAGAAATCCAAGAATTTATTGAGCAAATAGAAAAGAAATCAAATAGAAATGTATTTAAGTCTGGGTCTCAAAATCAATCGAATTTTAAGGTTCAAGAATCTCCAAAAGATTTAAGTAAGGATCCTGATTTCAATTCAGATAATTTTGAAGAAGGCCGATTACCTTTGCCTGGAGGAGTAAAAGAAATTGATCAAGAAGTTATTGAAGAAAATATTTATACAGATGAGATTATTAAAAACAAATATATAGAGTTTTATAAGTACGCAATAGAAAAGATTGCCGAATTGAAATTTGTATTTGGAGAAGCGTTAGAGAATTATAGAATAATTAATAAATCTCCCTACTTAACATATCTTTATGCGTTTTTGATTTTATTTGCTTTTGGCATAGGAGTGGGACTTTTAAGAAATAATTTTAAAAAACCTGCGCAGGAAAAAGAAATAATTGATAGCTCATTATCAATAAATGAAAATAAGAATGTCTATAATAAAGTGCTAAACCAAGACGATAAAAAAAAAGTTCTCGATAAATCAAAAATTATTCTCCCAGAAAATACAGAAAAAATTTCATTTTCAGGAGGAGAAATAAGAACTGCTTCTCCCTCCTTAGAACAAATTGAATATTTAATTAATACATGGCTAGTAAATAAAAGTAAATTTCTAGCAGGAACAAGTGAAATTAACTTATCAAAGATAGTTCAAAATGATTTGATTAATAGATTAACGAAGGAAAGACAACTTGATATTCAAAATAGTATCTACAAAAATATAAGCACTAATATTGAAAACATTGTACTTTTAACTCAAACTGCATCCAGAATATCAGTATCAGTTGACTTAAAATATACAGAAAAAATTTTTAAAACAGATGGAGAATTGATTAATGAAACAACTTTTACTCCTTTTTTGAAAGTTAAATATATTTTAGGTTTCTCAAATAACTCCTGGAAATTAGTTGACTATATAAGTGGTGTTTAGGATTAGCTATTACTATCATCTATAATATTTAAATAAATAATTATAAATAATGTTTGATGAACTCTCTTCACGCTTTGAAGACGCCGTTAAGGGTTTAAGAGGTGAAGCCAAAATTAGCGAAAATAATATTGATGATTCCTTAAAGCAAGTTAAAAAAGCATTATTAGATGCTGATGTTAGTTTATCGGTGGTGAAAGAATTTGTTTCAGAGGTAAAAGATAAAGCTATTGGAGAAGAAGTCGTAAGAGGTGTTAATCCCGGACAGAAATTTATAGAAGTAGTTAACAAAGAATTAATAAATATTATGGGAAATGAAAATTCCCCATTAAACGAAAAAGAGACCCCACCTACTGTTATTTTGATGGCAGGTTTACAAGGTGCAGGAAAAACAACAGCAACAGGTAAGTTAGGCCTTTATTTGAAGGAAAAAGACAAAAAGGTTTTATTAGTGGCAGCTGATATTTATCGTCCTGCAGCCGTTGAACAACTTAAGACAATTGGGAATCAGTATGATTTAGAAGTTTTCTCAGCGAAAGATATAGATAATAAGCCTGAAGAAATAGCAAAAGATGCTTTGATTTATGCTAACGCAAATAATGTAGATACCTTAATTGTTGATACCGCAGGAAGATTGCAAATAGATGAATCAATGATGAGTGAAATGGTTCGAATCAAAGAAGTTACAAAGCCTGATGAAGTTTTGCTGGTTGTTGATTCTATGATTGGACAAGAAGCAGCTGACTTGACTAAGTCATTTCATGAAAAAGTGGGGATATCAGGGGCAATATTAACTAAGTTAGATGGCGATTCAAGAGGAGGAGCTGCACTTTCAATAAGAAAAATAAGTGGAAAACCAATAAAATTCATAGGGACTGGTGAAAAGATAGAAGCATTACAGCCATTCCATCCTGAGAGAATGGCAAGCAGAATCCTGGGAATGGGAGATGTATTAACACTTGTTGAAAAGGCACAAAAAGAAGTTGAGCTTGCTGATGCGGAAGTAATGCAGAAGAAACTTCAAGAGGCAACTTTTGACTTTAATGATTTTGTTAAGCAAATGAGATTAATGAAAAGAATGGGATCACTTGGAGGCTTAATTAAATTAATACCAGGGATGAATAAAATTGATGATGGAATGATAAAAAATGGGGAAGAACAATTAAAAAAAATTGAATCAATGATCTCTTCTATGACCTTAGAAGAAAAGCAAAAGCCAGAAGTCCTTGCGGCTCAACCATCAAGAAGACAGAGGATTGCACAAGGCAGTGGATATCAAGCAAAAGATGTTGATAAAGTACTTGCTGATTTTCAAAGAATGAGAGGTTTTATGAAACAAATGTCAAATGGAGGAATGCCAGGAATGGGAGGAATGCCAGGAATGGGAGGAATGCCAGGAATGGGAGGAGGAAATGGAAATAAATCATTTAAAAAACAAAAATCAAATAAAAAGAAAAAAGGTTTTGGGGATTTATAGTTTATTAATAGCTACCTTCAAATGATATTATTAAGTAGTCTGTACTAATTTAAAATGATTAAATTGCGCCTTAAGCGCTTTGGAAAGAAAAAAGAAGCAAGTTTCAGGATCGTTGCATGCAATAGTACTTCTAGAAGAGATGGAAGACCTCTTCAAGAATTAGGTTTTTACAATCCAAGAACTAAAGAAACTAGGCTTGACACAGAAGCCTTAAGAATCAGGCTTACTCAAGGGGCACAACCTACCGATGTTGTAAGAACTTTATTAGAAAAAGGTGGATTACTAGAAAAGAAAGTTAGACCTTCCATAGCTATTGGTAAGGCTAAATTGGAAAAAGAAAAGATTGCAAAGGCCAAAAGTAAAGAGGCTGAAAGCGATAGTAAAGAAGCTGAAAGCTAAAAAATTGTCAAATTTATTTTTAATTATTAATTAGATGAAAGAAGTTTCCAAAACTGGTCACTTCACTATAGACTTGCCAAGTTCGGATGCTGCCACGGCTTTATCTGGTCCTGGAAATTCTTTTTTAAAAAAATTTGAATCTCTTACTGGTGTCTCCTTAACTATTAGAGGTCTACAACTTGAGTTGAATGGAGTAATACCTAAACTTGAGAGGGCATCTGCTTTAGTTGAGCTAACAAGACCAATTTGGGAACAAGGATTAGAGGTCCCAGAAGTGGATCTTAAGGCTGCTCTAAGTTCTTTAAATATGGGAGAATCTTCTTCTCATGCTGAACTTGGGAAAAAGATTCTAGCTCGTTCAAAAGAGGGTAGATATTTAAGACCTAGAACTATAAATCAAAAAGAATACGTTGAATCTATAGAGAACTTTGATTTAACTTTTGCTATTGGTCCAGCAGGAACAGGTAAAACATTTTTAGCAACTGTTTGTGCCGCCAGATTATTGAATGAGAAAAAAATTGAAAAAATTGTATTAACTAGACCAGCTGTAGAAGCTGGTGAGAATTTAGGTTTTTTGCCTGGAGATTTACAGCAAAAAGTGGATCCATACTTACGCCCTTTATTTGATTCTTTACATAGTATTTTTGGATTTGATAAAACAAGTTCATTAATTGATAAAGGCATTATTGAAGTCGCACCATTAGCATTTATGAGAGGTAGAACATTAGATAATTCATTGGTTATTTTAGATGAGGCTCAAAATACTACCACCTCTCAAATGAGAATGTTTTTAACTAGGTTAGGGGAAAGGTCAAAGATGGTTATAAATGGAGATATCACTCAAATTGATTTAAAAAATGATCAGTTAAGTGGTTTAGTGGAAGCATCAAGAATTTTCTCTAATATCGAAGGAATAAAGTTTTGTTATTTAACTGTTGATGATGTAGTTCGCCATCCATTAGTCCAGAAAATTATAGAGGCTTATGAATAAACTATTACTCGGGTGATCCGTACACTGAAATATAAAAAATTAGGTAGAATGATAATAATTAAAGGGTATAAAAATGCCAGCAAGTAGTAATTTTAATCAAGCTATTCGCGATGCTCAAACCAGTTCAATCGTTGGACCAAATGTAGTACAGAAAGCTCTCCCATATGTAGGAGGAGGAATGGTCTTGACTTCTTTAGGTGTATTGGCGGGTGTCTCACTGATAGCAACAAATCCTTCACTATTCCAACCACTTTCTATTATTGCTTTAATAGCTGAATTGGTTTTGTTCTTCGTTGCGACAAGTGCAGCCAACAATGCGAATAATGCAAAAGCTTTACCTTTGTTAACTGGATTCAGTTTGTTAACAGGATTTACGTTAAGTGGAATAGTAGCTTTGGCCATTGGAACAATTGGGATTGGATCTGTTGGTACAGCCGCATTAGCAACGGGCATCACTTTTGTAATTGCTTCTTATACAGGACAAAGGATGAGCGATAGCGTTGGACAAGCTCTTAGTGGAGTTGTTGGACTTGGCTTGATTGGTTTGTTGATAGCAATGTTTGTTCAATTAATTGGTGGATTTTTCGCTCCAGGTGTTTTTGGAGGTTCAGGTCTTGAACTAATGATTGCAGGATTTGGAACAGTTTTATTCGTTGCCATGTCTTTTCTAGATTTTTACACGATGCCAAGAAGATATAGCGACGATCAATACTTAGCCGGAGCCTTAGGTATGTATTTAACCTATATAAATCTGTTTGTATTTATTTTAAGGTTGATGATTGCACTTCAAGGCGGTGGAAGAAGAAATTAAAAAATAGATTTAAATTTAAACGAAAGTGTAGATCTTATCTACGCTTTTTTATTGTGCAATATCCAAAATTTGATATTTTATAAATTCCTTTTGCTTATCATCATATTTTTTTGAGTTATCGAAGCTATTGCCAAGATTGTCTAAATCATTGATTATTTGATTGATATTTTTTGTAACAGACTTCGTGTCTAAAACTCGTAAAATACTTTTACATCTCTCTGATATATTTTCAGAATTAGATTTATATTCAAGATTATTTTCTCTCTCATGTGCAACAACTTGAGCGGAACTCATAATGAGATTTTTAACTATTATTTCTACTACATCATTCCCACCCTCTTGAAATTTGAAAACAACTGAGAAAGGAAGCTTATCTAATAAATAGCAATCTTGATCAGACAACGCATAGGCAAAAAATCCTCTTAATCCATTTTTTGTCTTAATTAGTTCGGCGACTCTATCTGCTAAAACTTCTTCGCTTAAAAGATCTTCTCCCCATTCTTTACACCATTGAGCTGATATATTTATTGCCTGAGTAAAAGAAGTTTCTTTTAAATTTATGGCTTTTTCTTTCATTTTTGATCAGAATTTTAATATGGATATTTATAAAGTCTTTTGAATAATTATAAATCTGGTTTCGTAACTTTGCTAGGAAGACCAAATGTTGGGAAATCTACCTTAATAAATAAATTAATTGGAGAGAAAATAACAATTACTTCCCCTGTTGCTCAGACTACTAGAAATAAATTTAAAGGAATACTTACTACAAAAATTGGACAAATAATTTTTGTAGATACGCCAGGGGTTCACAAACCTCATCATCTTTTAGGTGAAATACTTGTAAAAAATGCCAAATCAGCAATAAATGGTGTAGATATGGTTATTTTAGTTCTCGATTCAAGTGTTGAACCTGGGAGAGGCGATAAATACATAAAAGATTTTTTGGTTGCAAATAAAACTGAATTTATTGTCGTATTAAATAAATGGGATTTAGTGAATAAGGAATTCAAGAGTCTGCGTTTAGATCAATATAAAAAAGTTTTTGGAAATAGTAAAAGTTTTCAAATTGTAAGTGCTTCTGAAGGAGACGGGTGCTCTGAATTAATTGATATGATTTTAAATTTCCTCCCAAAAGGACCAATGCTCTATGAGGAAGATACATTATGCGATCAACCCTTAGTTAATTTATTAGGGGATTTAGTAAGAGAGCAAGTATTAATAAATACAAGAGAAGAAGTCCCTCATAGTGTTGCTGTAAAAATAGAAAAAATAAAGGAAATTAAAAGAGAAAATGGTAAAAATTTTACAGCTATTTTGGCTACAATTATTGTTGAACGTACAAGTCAAAAGGGAATTTTAATTGGTAAAAAAGGTTTGATGTTAAAGACTATTGGTCAGACCGCAAGATCTAATATGAAGAAGTTAATAAATGGTCCAGTTCACTTGGAGTTGTTTGTGAAAGTTGTTCCAAATTGGAGAAAAAAAGAATCAAAATTAATTGAGCTAGGTTATGAGGTGGATTGTTAAATGACTAGTTTCAATTTTGACGTAATAACTTTGTTTCCCAAAGCTTTTGAATTAATCAATAATTTAGGAGTCATAACAAGAGCTTTAGAAAAAAATCTGATTAATGTCAACTTGCATGATTTAAGAAAATACGGAGAAGGTAATTATAGGCAAGTAGATGATAAGCCTTACGGGGGAGGTTCAGGGATGGTTTTAAAACCAGAACCGATCTACAAGGCTCATGATTCAATAGACAAATTACCGAATAGTAAAACTCTATTAATGACTCCACAAGGTAAAGTCTTGAAGCAGCAGGATCTTTTAAGATGGTCTTCTTTGGATCAATTGATAATTATTTGTGGGCAATATGAAGGTTTTGATGAAAGAGTTAGATTCTTGGCTGATGAAGAGGTTTCTATAGGTGATTATGTACTTTCAGGTGGCGAAATTCCTTCTATATCTATAATAAATGGCTTAACAAGATTATTACCAGGAACCCTAGGAGATCCAGGATCGTTAATAGATGAGAGTCATAATTCTTCTTTATTAGAATATCCTCATTACACTAGACCTATAATTTTTAGAGAAATGAGGGTACCAGATATTCTGGTTAGTGGTAATCATGAAGAGATTAAATTATGGCGTAAGCAAAAAATGTTAGAAAGGACCTTGGATAGAAGAAATGACTTGATTTCGAATGATGACTATAAAAAATTACCAAAAAGTAAGAGAATAAACAGAGACTCAAATGAAATAATGAAATTCCGAATAGGTAATGGATATGATATTCATAGATTAGTGGAGGGGCGGGACTTAATAATTGGAGGAGTTAAGATGCAGCATCCTGATAATTTAGGACTTGATGGTCATAGTGATGCTGACGTTCTTAGTCATTCAATAATGGATGCATTATTAGGAGCACTATCTCTTGGAGATATTGGAAAATATTTCCCACCATCTGATCAGAAATGGAAAAATGCTGATAGTTTATTTTTATTATCTAAAGTTATTGAATTAATTAGAAAGGAAGGTTGGGAAGTGAATAATATTGATAGCGTTATCGTGGCTGAAAGACCAAAAATTAAACCCCATGTGCAACTAATGAAGAATAATATTTCTAATACCTTACAAATTAATGGTAGTTTTATCGGAATAAAGGCTACCACAAATGAGAAATTGGGACCTGAGGGTAGAGAGGAAGGAATAAGTTGTCACTCTGTAGTTTTGCTTGAGAAAAAAGAATGAAAAAAAAATTTAATGTTAAAGATAAAATAAAAAACCTTTCTTTTTTTATTATTTTTCTATTCATTTTTCTTTTTCAAATCAATCCTCCAATCCTTAATGCTCTTCCCATGGATACTTATCAAAGAGGACCTGTCACAGAAGAATTAAGACTTAAGATTCCTTCTGAGTTTAAAAAAGTATGGCTTCAGGCTGAAAAAGAAGTTTGGGAGCCTTGGTTATCTATTCAAGATGGTTTTTTGGGTAGACAAATATTCTGGGATAAAGAAAAGGAAGAAGCTTTAATATTGGTAAATTGGGAAAATAAAAAACTATGGAAAAGCATATCAATGAACGAAGTAAATGAGGTGCAAGAAAAATTTGAAGAAAACGTAAAAACATCTTTGAATACAAATGTTAATCCTTTTGAACTAATTTATGAAGGAGAGTTAGTTAAACAAGGATGAATTTAGATATTAAGTTTGATTTCCAGAGAAGAGAAAGAATTGGACTTATTGAAGCGATTTGGGGTGCAGATAAAAGTATAGATCAATTAAAGAGAGTTTCTAAAGAAGTCTTAGAAAAAAAAGAAGTAGTTTTTATTACGCGTATTGATAAAGAAAAAGCTGCACATTTATTAGAAATCTTTAAAGAGGGAAGATTTATTGAAGAAGCAAATTGCTTCATAATTGGTGAAAATTTCAATAAATTCTCGACAAATAAAAAAGTAGCAATAATCTCAGGAGGCTCTAGTGATTTAGCTGTAACACTTGAAGCTAAATTATCTTTAGAAATTTATGGAGTGAGCTGTCATACTTTTATAGATGTTGGAGTAGCAGGACTTCATCGTTTATTCAGTGAAATAGAGGAAATTAATAAATACGATGTTCTTATAGTTTGTGCGGGAATGGAAGGAGCACTAGCAACTGTCATTGGAGGCTTATTACCTCAGCCTATTATAGCTGTCCCGGTTTCAGTAGGGTATGGAGTTAGTAAGAATGGAGAAACTGCTTTAAATAGTATGTTATCAAGTTGCGCTCCTGGGATTTCGGTTATGAATATAGACAATGGTTATGGAGCGGCAATGGCTGCGCTGAGAATTATAAAAAGGATTTGCTAAAGGTTAATTATTTTTTTTCGATTTCTAATAAATTCTCTATCCATAAATTTAGTTGTTTGGAAAGTATTCCTTCTTCCCGCATTTTTATAGCTTTCACAACAACACTCGTATTTACCCACTCTGGAAATCTTTTGGTCATTTACTTAATTTACATTAATTATAATTTGATATATATTTTTTTAAAAACAAGTTCTAAGTAACAAAATTAATTTATTATGTTCGATTTGGTACCTAATCTTGATAATTCTGAAGAAGTATCATCACCTTCTACATTTTTTAATCTTTCGATTAATTCGGATAAATCTTTTTGGGCCAATTCACCATTCGGTTCCCATTTCAAAGATCTTGAATTTTGATTAGAATTTTCTTTCATTTTCTGGCTGGAGTAATAAGAATATAAAATGAAAAAATTAAAAATTGGGTTATTGTTTCATGCTTAAAGTTAAAAAAATATGAAGATTTCCGAATTTCTACTATTTAGTAAATTATCCGCCTCCAACAATAGATACAATTTCCAACTTATCTCCTTCTTTAATTATTTCACTCTCCCATTTTTTTGAGTTAACAATTAAGTCATTTACTTCAACTACCACAGTATTTTTCTTATATCCTAGGAATTCTAAAGTGTTTGAAAGTAAAGCCTTTTCATTTTCTAGTTCTATTTTTTTTTCTTGACCGTTAACACTAATTTTCATGGGATAATTCTTTTATAATAATAATAGCTTCCTCTTTTGGATCTTCTGAATTTAGCAGCCCAGAAACTATTGCAACCTTACTAATCCCATGATTTTTTAGAGAAGAGATATTTAATTTATTAATTCCTCCTATGGCAAAACAAGGAATATTTATATCTTTTGTTAAGGCCTTAATTTTCTTTACACCGAGAGGTTCTTTATTCTTCTTTGTCAAGGTTGGAAAAACTGGTCCGACTCCAATGTAATCGCATTCATCTTTTACAGCCTTATTAATATCAGTTGAATTATTGGCTGAAACTCCAATTATTTTTGAGGCACCAAGTAATTTTCTTACCGTTTTTATATCGAGGTCGTCTTGACCAAGATGAACACCATCTGCATTTGATGCCAGTGCTATATCCAATCGGTCATTAACGATGAATAAAGAATTATATTTCTTACATAAATTATTTATTTCAATTGCCTCTTTGAGATGGTCTTTATCATTACCTTCTTTAAATCTATGCTGAATTATTTTTACCCCTCCTAACAATATTTTTTCAATTATTTCTAATAAGTTTTCTCTTTGGTCTGTTATCGAATATAAATTATTTTTACTAATTATTAATTGTGCTCTCTTACGAGTATTGAAATTTAATAGTTCAATTTCTAAAGTGTAAATTTCATATCTAATCTCAGAAGCTATTTTAGAAAGTTTATTATTATAAACCCTTGAAAATTCTTCAATAACTCTTAGAGCTTCTTGAACCCTTGCAGAATTAGAACTTATTATTTTAGAGGAACTATTTCTATTGATTTGTTCAACATGAGATAATCCTTTGCACTGATCTTCAGTATGGTTTCTTGATGATTTATAAATTTCTAAATGATTTTTACCTAATATTTGTCGGAAGTTTTTTATTTTTATAACAAAATCTTCATTACCCAAGCCAAATCTGGCCCAGTCCTCTAAAACCCTCAGACCTTCTCTTGCTCTATCCAAATTAGCGTCAATAATTTGAAATATTCGTAAATCTTCAGGTTGAATTATGTTTGGGTTTTTCATATAGAAATTTATTTATTATGCTTACTAAGGATTTTTAATGCATTTTCTCTGTCTTTTGTAATTTGATTAGAGAGCTGCTCAATATTTTGAAACTTGATTTGAGATCTTAGCTTCTCAATAGGTTCTACTGATAAATTCAACCCATATAGGTTGATATCTTTATTAATTAAATGAACTTCAACAGCAGATGGCAAGAGAGGATCAATAGTTGGTTGAGAACCGAGATTCATAACAGAGGCAATTTTATTGGAAGAATGATTTATGGTAGACCATGCTGCATAGACTCCTTCTCCAGGTAAAAATTTTCTTCCATCTATTTCAAGATTTGCTGTAGGAAATCCTAGCCTCTTTCCAATACCTTTTCCTTCAACTACTTTTCCTTTAAAACTGTATGGCCTATTAAGTATTTTTAAAGCATTCTTTAAATCACTTTTTTGTAATAAATCTCTTACTCTGCTGCTGCTAATTCTTCCTTCATTATCCTCTAAAATTGAAATGATTTTTAGTTTTATATCCAAATCTTTAGTGGCAAGTTTAATTGTATTAATATCTCCACTTCTTTTAAAACCAAATCTAAAATTAGCCCCTACTGAAATACTTTTTGCTTGTAATTGATTGATCAAAATATTTTTAATAAAGTTCTCAGCACTTAATTTAGAAAGTTTCTTATCAAAGGGAATTAGAACCAATTGTTCTATGCCAAGATCTTCAAGGATAGGGAGCTTTTCCTCTGGTAGATCAAGTCTAAGACGAGTTTCCTTGTATAATACTTCTCTTGGATGTGGCCAAAAACTTGCAATTGTGGGTGTGTAATCATTTTCTTTAACAACACTTTCTATTAATTTTCTATGACCCGCGTGTAGACCATCAAAACTACCAATAGCGATTGATGTGGGCTGCTTAACTTCAGATGGTGATATTAATGAGATCACAAGATAACGTGCAATTTTATGATTTTGATGGCAAATTTGAATAGATCATAGTTATTCAATCAAATGAATGCCTGACAAAATTGATTTTCAGTCGCTTTCATTTGGAATGCGGCGCATTGGCTGGATACGCTTTTGGATTCAATCCATTTTAGGTGTTGTAGTAACAGCTGTTTTGCTTTTTTCAAATGTTGTAAACAAAAGCGAAGGACAGCTGAGTTTGACTCCGGGTCTGTCACTAACAACAATTTCTTTAATTTTACTACTTTTTAGTTTGTGGCAAGGTTGGTTAATAGTCAGAACTGGCAGAGCAATTGCAAGTAATGCTAGACCCTCTAGAGGACAAACAAGCAAATTAATAAAAAGAGGCTTAATAAATGATTTGTTAGGAATTTTGTTTGGCTTAGTTGGATATCAAGCACTTATGGGTGCACTTTTTATACAGGCTTCCTCTCAAACAACTGGTCAACTTATTACGGCGTCATCTGATATTCCTATTACTGGTCTTGAAATTTTATCAGTACTAAGTAATACACAAGTTATCGCCGCTCATTTCTTAGGACTTTGCTTCTCTTTATGGTTGCTAAGAAGCATTTATAAATGAATTATTGATTTTTGGCAACACGTCTAAACTTCCTCTCCAAAACAAGTCTGGTTCTACAGGTGTAAGAGAAATTTTATTTTCTTGTATTTGAGAGACATCACTAGGCCAATTCTTGGGGCCATCACCTTTTGATTTAAGATCTAAAACAGCCTCACCTGCTAACCAATAATAATCATCGCCTCTTGGATCTTCCCTTTTAGAGAATTGGTTTTTATATTTTCGGATTGATAATCTTGTCCAAGATAATTCCTTTATTTTATTTCTTTCACACGGAGGTATGTTCAAGTTCAAAAGAAGAGACTTTGGCCAACTATCCTTTATTGCTTGTTCAGCAATATTCATTGCGATTTCACTAGCAAATTCAAAATTTTTCCATTTAAAACTCGCAACACTAATTGCCATTGATGGAACATTTTCTAAAGTACCTTCCATAGCTGCAGCTACTGTTCCAGAACAAAAAATGTCTGTTCCTAAATTTGGACCATGATTTATTCCAGAAAGAACTAAGTCAGGTTTTTTATTTAATAATTCTGATAGTGCGAGTTTTACGCAATCAGCAGGGGTACCTGAACAACCCCAAGCTTTAATACCTTTATCAAATAATTCATCTGCTCTTTCAACTCTCAAAGGTGACTGCAAAGTGAGGCCATGACCAGTCGCAGATCTTTCTTGGTCCGGACATACTACTGTTACTTTATGCCCTTTTTTTAATGCGGATTTGGCTAAAGCTCTTATTCCCTCAGCAAAAACCCCATCGTCATTACTTATTAAAATATTTAATGATTCCATTAATCAATACATTTTATTATGGACAATATTTAAGTAAGATAAAACTATATCTATTTTTACTATATCAGTGAGTCAAATTGAATCATTAAGCCAAATTGAGGGCAAACTAAATAATCTCTCTCTCTTAGCGAATGAAAATATAAAAAATGCTAATAGTGATTCTGAATTGGACCAATTAAGAGTCTCTTTATTAGGAAAAAAAGGAGAATTATCAATAATATTGAAAACTATGGGCAAATTATCTTCTGTTGATAGACCAATTATTGGACAAAAGGCAAACTTGATAAAGATAAACTTGCAAGATTTAATAACTGAAAGAAAAAATCAACTTATTAGTGAAGCTATTGATAAACAGATCGAGGATGAAAAAATTGATGTTACGATTCCTTCTACAGGAACCCTTCCTGGTAATAAGCACCCCTTAATTTCAACTCAAGATGAAATTATAGATATTTTTTGCGGATTAGGATACTCAGTAGAGAATGGCCCTGAGATAGAGAGTGATTTTTATAATTTTGAGTCACTTAACATACCCAAAGACCATCCAGCTCGAGATATGCAGGATACTTTTTATTTAGATGAAAATCGTCTACTCAGAACTCATACTTCACCTGTTCAGATTAGATATCTTGAAAATAATCCTCCTCCCGTACGAATTATTGCTCCAGGAAGAGTTTATAGGAGAGATGCTGTAGATGCCACTCACTCTCCTGTTTTCAATCAAGTAGAGGTTTTATGTATCGATCAAGATATAAATTTTAGTCATTTGAGAGGAACTGTACTTACTTTTTTAAAAACTTTTTTTGGTGATATTCCTGTAAGATTTAGAGCTAGTTATTTTCCTTTTACTGAACCTTCTGCGGAAGTTGATGTTCAATGGAAAGGTAAATGGTTAGAAGTAATGGGTTGTGGAATGGTAGATCCAAAGGTTCTGGAAAAATTAGGAATTGATTCTGAGAAATGGACTGGATTTGCAGCTGGATTAGGTGTAGAGAGATTCTGTATGGTGAGACATCAGATTGATGATATAAGAAGGTTCTATACCAATGATCTCAGATTCTTAAAACAGTTTTAATATGATTAATATTTTTAAATTAGGTTTCTTTATCAATTTAGTTTAAAATAATCTTAGTTTTAAATTTATCGATTGGTACGTAAAGCTGGACTAATCGTCAATGATGGTAAAGAACTAGCTGTTCAAACTGCAATTTCTGTTCAAAAAAAATTGGAAAAATCCAATTATGAAGTTGTAAGAGTAAGTAGTTCTGGAGGTATGGTTGGCTTTGCTAATCCTGATCAACATGTGCGTCCATTAGGATATTCGAATTGTGTGCCAGAAGGATTTGATTCCTCTATGGAGTTTGCCATTGTTCTTGGTGGAGATGGAACAGTACTCTCTGCCGCACGACAGACAGCTCCTGCAAAAATTCCAATCCTTACAATAAACACTGGGCATTTAGGTTTTCTTGCGGAAGCATATCTTTCTAATTTAGAGGAAGCAATTGATAAACTTATTATCGGTAATTGGGATATAGAAGAAAGAAAGAGTTTAATAATTAGTGTTATGAGAAATGAGCAAAGAAGATGGGAATCTCTTTGCTTGAACGAAATGGCCCTTCACAGAGAACCATTGACGAGTATGTGTCATTTCGAAATCTCTATAGGTAGACATGCTCCAGTCGATATATCTGCTGATGGGGTCATCCTTTCTACTCCAACTGGCTCAACAGCTTATTCTTTGAGTGCCGGGGGGCCTGTCATCACTCCCGATTGCCCAGTAGTTCAATTAACTCCAATTGCTCCTCATTCATTAGCTTCAAGGGCTTTGGTTTTTAATGATTCGGAACCAGTCACTGTTTTTCCTGCTACTCCTGAAAGGTTAGTTATGGTGGTTGATGGAAATGCAGGTTGTTATGTTTGGCCTGAAGATAGGGTTCTAATTAGAAAAAGTAAACATTCGGTTAAGTTTATTAGGCTTGAGGATCATGAGTTTTTTCAGGTATTAAGAAATAAATTAGGTTGGGGGTTGCCCCATGTTGGTAAACCTAATAAGTAATCGAAAGTTAAAATAGTTTTCTTCCTCTAAGCAAAAACACAGGATTATTTGGATCCATTCTGATTCCTTCTGAAATACTTAAGCTTTTATAAGTCTGAATAAGATTTAAATTCACTTCGAAATTATTTTCTTTTAAGGTCTCTCTTAGATCTTTAATGGTTTGAATATCGATTAAAGGAATAGCAACAATATCTCCACAGTTCATATCTTTAGACAATACATTAATAATTCGAAGCTTAGTCTTTATATCGCAGCCACCAATAATTATTCTATTAATCTTTTTTAAAGAATTAATATTTTTAGAGTTGATTAAATTATTTATATCTTCTTCAAAAATATCTTTAGGGGCAACTCCTAGTCTTCTTGCATTTGCTGAGATTAACTCTTTTGAGCCAATTCTTTTATCAATACAAAATAATTTTAAATTAGGCCTTAATTTTAATGCCTCTAAACCTATGGAGCCGCAACCCGCTCCAATATCCCAAATCGTGCCATTTTCTGGTAACTCTAAATCAGCCAAAATTTGAATTCGAACCTCCCTTTTTGTTAATAAATTTGGTCTGTCTTCAAAAGTTTTATAAGTATCATCTTTTAATCCAAATAAAGGAATCGCTTTTCCTTGAATATCTTTTTCTCTTTTTAATAGAACAGCAATATTTAAATTGGAAATATCAGTAGGTAATTTTTCTTTAAGGTTGAATTTTCTTATCTTTTCCTTTTCAAAACCTATTTCCTCACAAATCCAAAAGTCGTAGAAATTCTCAAGATTTAGCTCTAATAAATTATTTTGAATTATTTCTAAACCGTTGTTATTTGAATCTGTAATGATTGCTAAACTAGATGGTTTTAATTTTAGGGCCTCAATCAATTTAGTTGAATCTCTCCCATGAATACTTACATAAGTAGCTTCTTGCCAAGATATTTTTAGTTTGCTAAATGCTAATTGAAAACATGTATTTGATGGATAGAAACTTAATTCTTCTTTTGAAAAGTTTTCTAGAAGTAGTCTTCCAATACCAAACCAAAGAGGATCACCCCTAGAAAATAAAATTACGTCGGTTTTTTTAGATTTAAGCCAATTAATCATTTTATTATTACTTCTGCTAGCGAAAAATAATTTTTTATTTTTTGTATTATCTTTGGCCCATAATTTAATATCTGCAAAGTATGGATCTGGAACTGCAATATTTTCTGTTTTTATAAATAATTTTTGTAATCTTAAGGGTAGCTCTTTAAATTCGAAAGAATTAATTCCTATTACATGAACTTTTCTTTTTATCTGAGTCATAGATTTTTAAGAGAAAAATATAAATTATTTGAATGTTTTATTAATTTATCTTAATATTAATAAAGTAATAATAAATTACTTGTCAGAAAGGAGAAAGCGATTACACGAAATATTGTTAACTCTAATTAACAAAGAAAGTAATTTTGAGTTAATTGAGGAAGACTCTAGATCTTTGACAACGAATTTTTCTGATAAAGATACTGCGAATTTATCCCGAGTTATAGAAAAAAATCGTAAAATTATTAAAAGGTATCAAGCTCTTGTGAGAACAGCAGTTACTCTAGACGCCCTTATGGATTCTGAAAATGATGAAAATTTCAAAATTAAATAAAAATATTTTTTTCAAAGGTTTAATACCCTTAGTTATCTTAGTTTCTTTGGTTTTTAATCCACTTAAGGTTTTTGCAGAAATAGCAGAAACAGAAATTAATGGAGAGCTAATGAATGCTAGTAGTGAGTTTCTAAGAGATCTAGATTTTGAAACATGGCAACTAGTAGCTTATAAGTCCCCATTTTTTGAAGATAAATTGATTTTAAGGGTAATTGGATATCCTGGAAATCTTAGGATTGATCATCCAACAAATTTACAAGTGGATTCTGGAAGAAAACAGTGGTTATTGAATGATAAAACATTGTTAAATGTAGAATTAGCTAACGATGGAAGACAAGCTGCTGCGGAATTTGATTTGAATGAATTAATAAATAATATCGATAAAAATAGACCACTCAGATTATCTTTGTCAGGCGTTTTTTCAGAGTTACCCGTTCCTCCTTTTGTTGTTAAAGAATGGAGATCATTAGGTTAATGATTTATTTGAAAGATGATTGATAGCCACATTAGTGATATCAAATGGATGAAAAGGGCTATTTATTTAGCTTCCCTAGGTAAAGGTAGAACAAGTCCTAATCCAATGGTTGGAGCAGTAATCTTAGACAAAAATGGAAATCTTATCTCAGAAGGATTCCATTCAAAATCAGGAATGCCTCATGCAGAAGCAATGGCTTTTAATAATTTAAAAAAAAATGCAAGAGATGGGACAATATATGTAAATCTAGAACCCTGTTGTCATCAAGGTAAAACCCCTCCATGTGTTGATAAAATAATTTCTTTTGGAATAAAGAAAGTATTTGTGTCTATTGAAGATCCCGACAAAAGAGTTTCAGGTAAAGGTATTAAATTACTTAAAGATGCTGGGATTAAAGTTAATCTAGGATTATGTGAGAAAGAATCTCAAGAACTAAATAAGGCTTTTATTCATAGAAATATTACTAGTAATGCTTTTGGTGTTATGAAATGGGCAATGAGTATGGATGGAAGAATTGGTCTGAAAAATGGTAAAAGTAAATGGATTACAAATAAAGATTCAAGATCATTAGTTCACTCTTTTCGAGCTTTCTTTGACGCAATAATTATTGGTGGTAATACATTAAGAAAAGATGATCCTCTTCTAACTTCACGAGGGATGAAAAGTCCAGAACCATTAAGAGTTGTATTTACAAAAACTTTAGATTTACCAGAAAAATCAAATTTGTGGGCTTGCGATTTAGCTAAGACACTTGTTGTTTATGACTCCTCTACCGCAAATAAAAAATTTCTTAAGAGAATCCCGAAGGATGTGGAGATTGAGGCATTACCAACTGATAATCCCCAATTGCTTTCAAATTTACTAGCTAAAAGAGGTTGTAATAATGTGCTTTGGGAATGTGGACCTAATTTGGCAACATCAGCTATTAAAGCTGGATGTATCCAAGAATTAATGACTTTTATTGCTCCAAAGATATTGGGAGGTGAAAGTAGCATGAATCCCTTCTCTGATTTTGAATTTAAAGATATGGATGAAGTTTTTAATTTAAATAAACCTGAAATTAGTTTTATCGATGATGATATTTTTGTAAAAACTAGTATTTATTAATTTATTAATGGTTTTTGATTAAAACACCGTTCGGTTCTTACCCAAAAAAAGTTATACAGGTACGGAACTCGTTCGTTTAGTTTATAATAAACCCACAATCGATATAAATCATGCCAATAAGACAAGACGATAATCAACCTAATAGAAGATTTGGAATAGTGAATATTATTTTGATTGGTGTTGGAGCACTACTTTTATTTAGTAGCTTGTTTCCTAATCAAAATATGCAAATCCCAAGAGTTCCTTACTCCTTGTTTATAGATCAGGTTAATGATGGTGAAGTTAAGAGAGCTTATATTACACAAGAACAAATTAGATATGAACTAAATGGAGCAGAAGAAGGAGCTCCTTCAGTATTAGCAACTACTCCAATTTTTGATATGGACCTTCCTCAAAGGTTAGAAAATAAAGGAGTAGAATTCGCGGCAGCGCCACCTAAAAAACCAAATTTCTTCTCTACTGTCCTTAGCTGGGTAGTTCCACCTTTAATTTTTATTTTAGTACTACAATTCTTTGCTAGAAGGAGTATGGGTGGAGGAGGCGCTCAAGGTGCATTAAGTTTTACTAAAAGTAAGGCTAAAGTTTATGTCCCTGATGATGAATCAAAGGTAACTTTCGATGATGTTGCTGGTGTTGATGAGGCTAAGGATGAATTAACAGAGATAGTTGACTTTTTAAAGAAACCAGAAAGATATACCGATATTGGTGCAAGAATTCCTAAAGGTGTTCTTTTAGTTGGACCTCCAGGGACTGGAAAGACTCTTCTTTCTAAAGCAGTTGCAGGAGAAGCTGAAGTTCCTTTCTTTATTATTTCAGGTTCTGAATTTGTTGAACTTTTTGTAGGAGCAGGTGCCGCTAGAGTAAGAGATCTATTTGAACAAGCGAAGAAGAAAGCTCCTTGCATTATTTTTATAGATGAATTAGATGCTATCGGTAAGAGTCGTTCAGGATCGATGGGTGTAGTTGGTGGAAATGATGAAAGAGAACAAACTTTAAACCAGCTACTTACAGAAATGGATGGATTTGCTTCAGCAGATAAACCTGTAATAGTTCTAGCCGCAACAAACCAGCCAGAAGTACTTGACGCGGCATTATTAAGACCAGGTAGATTTGATAGACAAGTATTAGTAGACAGACCAGATTTGTCAGGTAGAAAAACAATTTTAGAGATATACACCAAAAAGGTTAAATTATCAGATTCTATTGATTTAGATTCTATAGCTCAAGCTACAAGTGGATTCGCCGGGGCAGATTTAGCGAATATGGTTAATGAGGCTGCTCTATTAGCAGCTAGAGCAAAAAGAAAAAGTGTTGAACAACAGGATTTAAGTGAAGCGATTGAGAGAGTTGTGGCTGGTTTAGAAAAGAAGAGCCGTGTTTTACAAGATGATGAGAAGAAGGTTGTTGCTTATCATGAAGTAGGTCATGCAATTGTGGGACACCTTATGCCTGGAGGATCAAAAGTAGCAAAGATTTCGATTGTTCCTAGAGGTATGAGTGCATTAGGATATACCCTCCAGCTTCCTACTGAAGAAAGATTTCTTAATTCTAAAGATGAATTGAAAGGTCAAATAGCAACATTGTTAGGAGGTCGTTCTGCAGAAGAGGTAGTATTTGGAAAAATTACTACAGGTGCTTCAAATGATCTACAAAGAGCAACTGACATAGCAGAGCAGATGGTAGGTACATTTGGGATGAGTGATATCCTTGGTCCTCTTGCATATGACAAACAAGGTGGTGGTCAGTTTTTAGGTAATGGTAATAACCCAAGAAGATCTGTTAGTGATGCTACTGCTCAAGCTATAGATAAAGAGGTTAGAGATCTTGTTGATGATGCTCATGAAACAGCATTAAACATTCTAAGGAACAATTTACCATTACTCGAATCTATCTCTCAAAAAATTCTTCAAGAAGAAGTTATTGAAGGGGAAGATCTCAAGAGTCTTCTTGCAGAAACTAAAATGCCTGCATAATAGAACCTAGATCTTACAATAAAATATTTATGCTTAAACCTAAAAAGCTTGCTAATAATAATTTTTTATCAAGCTTGGATATAACAATTGAAGAAATTTTTCATATTTTAGATCTTGCAGAAAATTTTAAAAATCAAGATTTTAATATTGAATTAAAGAATAAAGTATTAGGTCTGATTTTTGATAAGTCATCTACTCGTACAAGAGTTAGTTTTCAAGTAGCCATGTCAAGACTTGGTGGAACTACGATTGATCTAAATCCTACAACCTCACAGATAGGAAGAGGTGAACCAATTAAAGATACTGCAAGAGTTCTAAGTAAATATTGTGATGTGATTGCAATTAGAACTTTTAATCATTCAGATTTAGAAGAATATGCAAAATGGTCTACAAAACCTATTATCAATGCTCTTACAGATTTAGAACATCCATGTCAGGCTCTAGCAGATTTTTTAACAATTAAGGAGGAATTCCATAATCTTAAAAATATAGTTCTCGCATTTATAGGTGATGGTAATAATGTTGCAAATTCTCTAATATTGTGTGGAGCACTATTAGGTGTTGAAGTTAGAATTGCATGTCCTAAAGGTTACGAACCTAATCCCTTCGTAATTAATAAAGCTAAAGAAATAAATAACAATAAGAATGCGTTAATAATAACTAATGATCCTAATTCTGCTGTTTCAGGAGCAAATGTTTTATACACAGATGTTTGGTCATCTATGGGAGAAGAAAATCAAAAAAAAGAGAAAGACAAAGATTTTGAAGGATTTACTATTGATACTAAATTAGTAGCTAAGGCTGATAAAGATGCAATTATCCTTCATTGTCTTCCTGCTTATAGATCAAAAGAGATAACTGACGAGGTTATTGAATGTAAAAAAAGTAGAGTTTTTGAACAAGCAGAGAATAGGATGCATGTTCAACAAGCACTTTTATCTTGTCTTCTTTCTTGAAAAGATTGCCATTTCCCTTTCAAAGAGGTACAAATGTATTAGAGTACAAATGTTTTTATGACAACTTCCGAAGGCGATAAGCTTACAGATGCTCAGAATGAGCTTTATGCATGGATAAAGAACTATATGAGGGACTTTCAACATAGCCCTTCGATTAGGCAAATGATGCAAGCTATGGGTCTTAAATCTCCTGCCCCAATTCAAAGTCGTTTAAAACATCTACAAGATAAAGGATATATATCGTGGCAAGAAGGCAAAGCTAGAACTATGCAAATAATTGATGAAATCTCTGGGGTAGTTCCAATTATGGGTTCTGTTGCTGCGGGAGGTTTGATTGAAACTTATTCTGATGTTAATGAAAATTTGGATTTATCTGAAGTTTTACAAAAAAAGGATGTTTTCGCTTTAACCGTTAATGGTGATTCAATGATAGATGCTTGTATTGCACATGGAGATATGGTTTTGATGGAGCCAATTAAAGATTCAAATTCTTTAAGAAATGGAACAATTGTAAGTGCGATGGTCCCAGGTTTAGGAACAACCTTAAAATATTTTTTTAAGAGAGGAGGAAAAATATTTCTTGAGGCAGCAAATCCAGCTTATGAACCAATTGAATTAAATTTTGGGGATGTTATTTTTCAAGGAAAACTTTTAGCCGTTTGGAGGAAAGTTTAATTATTAAATATCAATTTATATCTCATAAATATTAGGTTTTATATTATTAAAATTATTGTTGCATGCCAAAGATATATACCAATTTTTATGATGCAACAAGAATGAAAATAATGAACATTTAATAGATTGGTTGGTAATTTTATTATATTTATCAATTACCGCCCATCTAGGAAGATCATAAAAAATAGACCCTTTTTGCCACTTTATAGCTGCTTCTTTTCTCACCCAATATTGAAGAATGTAATCTTTGAGATCTTTATCATCAAAATTCATCAAAAACTCTTTTTCAGTTTTTGAATAAAATCTATTTAGTATACTTCTTGCGTTAATAGATCTATCTGTTCTTTCTATATCTACTCCTATATTTTCTTTACACCATCCTATTAAAAGATTATCCTGGCAATGACTAATACTTAGATATCCAAATCCTTTTGCTAAAGATGGTGGATAACCTGGAGGAGCGTTAAGAGGAATTTCTAAGGGAGGTATATTTATAATTCCTGATAAAATTTTACGAACATAACCTCTTGAGTGTCGGTATTGAAATGACCTTGCTTCTGATAAATTCTTGCTCCAATCTATTTCTTTTTTCGTAATTGGCTTTAAATCTGCCTTAGGTGAAATAAGCCAAAGATATAAATCTTCTGTATGTAATGAATTTGTTTTGGTCAATTATAATTTACTTTATTATCTGAATTTAACTCTAATAATATAAAAGAAGTTAATCATGTCAAACCAAATAATAAAGTTTATGTATTTTTTTATAAACAAGCATTGAATTATGCAAATCGTTTTTATTTGGTAAAGTTATAGTAAATTAAAAATTTTTTCTTTTAATGCTGAAACAACTTCTCTTATAGAGGTTTTTAATATTATTAACAAAAATTATTTGATGTTATTATTAGATTATGAATAAAACACTAAAGCTTAATAAAGAGGAAGAGAACCGCTATTTAAATATTTTAAATGAAACTTTGAGTGCTGAATATGGATCAGCTTTGGAAATGCTTGCAGCATGTAAATTATCAGAAAAAGACACGTTTGCCTATGGATATTTTCAACATTCAAAAGATGAATATAACCATAGCAAAACTTTTTATTCAATATTAGGAAAATACGGGAGAAAATTTGGAGAAGAAATTTCAAGAAAATATAGATTCAATACTAATTCTTTGATTGCTAAGGGTTACTTATCTCGAGAAGGTTATTTAATAGAAACTATGAAATTAAAAGATTTTATAGCTTATGTTTATACAAATGAACTTCTCGCTAGAGATTCATTTGAAGGAATTTTAAAATTATTTAAAAAAAATTCAAATGAGAGAGATCAAATCAGCCAAATAATGAGTGATGAGTTAAGGCATCATGGATTGGCTGAACAACATTTCCTTAAGTATTATCCTAAATTACAACCTTGGCAGTTAATGATTTATAGGTTCAGAGAGAGCGTGAAAAACAAAGGTAGAAAGTTCTACGATAAAAATTTAAAATTTTTGGACAAAATATTAACACCTTTATACTATTCTTTAGCCTTTATCGCTGGTAAAATAATTTATCTAATTGATCTTGATCAATTTCAGAGAGAAGGAAAAAATCTCATGGATATTAAATCAAAATCTATTATTTAATTAATGTATCTAGGTTTATCTGGCTATAATCATGAATCGGCTGCAGCACTAGTAAATAATGATGCTAAACTTATAGATTACTGTAGAGAGGAATCTTTAAGCAGAATAAAAGGAGATAAATCTTTCCCTAAAAGATCAATAAGAAAAATAATCGAAAATAATAAACTAAATATAAGTGAAATTAAAGCTGTAGTTTTTTATGAAAGACCACTTAGTTCTTTTTTACATCCAATAAAAACAGCTACACTTTATTTCCCAAAAAGTGCACCATTAATTTCACATCAATTAAGAAACTTTAAAAAGTCCTCGATCGGATGTTTTTTAGATTTGGCCTCTATTTTTCCTGGTCTTGAAAAAAAATTAATTTATTTAGATCATCACTTATCTCATACCCTTAATGCTCTTCCATACTCAAATAATCAAAAGAATATTTGTTCAGTAGTTGTTGATGGATTTGGAGATAGAAGTACTTCTTCAATTAGTCAGGTTAATAATCCTTACGATATTAGAGAAATATGGACGTGCAAATATCCTGTATCTCTTGGATTACTTTATTCTGCAATTACAGATTTTTTAGGTTTTCAAGTTAATGAAGGAGAGTATAAAGTTATGGGTCTCGCAGCTTTTGGTAACAAAAAAAGTCAATTAGCAAAAAAAGTATCGAGCTTATTAAATTTCGACATTGTGACTAAAAGATTTGAACAAGATATGAGTTTTTTTAGTTACCATATTTCACCAAATGATTCCTTTAGCGAAAAACTTATTACATTACTTGGAAAGCCTAGAAACCCATTTGAATCTCTATCAACAGAAAATAAGGATTTTCAAAAATATGCTGATATCGCTGCTGGAGCTCAATCTCTAGTAATCAATAATCTAAGAATGTTATTTGAATATGCTTATTCGCTTACTAATACCACTACTTTCTTATTTTCAGGAGGAGTAGCAATGAACTCTGCATCTCTTGATTCAATAGCATCTTTGCCATTTGTAGAAAAATTAATAGTTCCTCCGAGCCCAGGTGATGCAGGTTCTGCTATAGGCGCTGCATATTATGGTTTTCTAAAAAACAGTGTTAAAACTGTAAAGTTTTTACCTAAACCAGATTTATTTCCCTCTCAATACAATTATGAAAATCAGCTCAAGACAGCAAAAAAAATTTTAGATAAAGATTTTAAAATACTAACCAATAATATTAATGAGGCTTTAAAAATAGCAGCTAATTTAATTTCTAAGGGAGAAGTTATTGGAACTTTAATTGGCAACATCGAAATTGGTCCAAGAGCATTAGGCCATCGTTCATTAATATGTGATGGAAAAAATGCAAAGGCAGTTAATTATCTAAATAGTGTAATTAAAAATAGAAGCCCATTTAGGCCTACGGCTCCATGCATGAATTTAGAAACTGCTAAGAAATACTATGATTTAAGAGGCGAACTAATGGAAAGCTATAAATCTATGGGTGCTACTTGCTCTTGCAAAGTAGGTAGTGGTTCTTCGAATTTCCCAACTAGTCATATTGACGAGACGGCTAGACTTCAAATAATTGAAGATAATTCGTTTCTAGATAAACTATTCAGAGAACTAAAAGAATTTGATATCGAAATTTTAGCAAATTCATCACTCAATGCTAGTGGAGATCCTACATGCTACGATTTGATAGATGTATTAATGCTTTCGGCTAGGCATCCCCTAAGGTACATAATTACAGATTTTGGATTATTGGAGAGTAAATTCTTTGGGCATATTTAAGCTTTTTAAACATTTAATCTTATCTGTATGGGATAACGCTACTCCTATGCAAGCAGCTTTAATAACTCTATTCTTGTTTGTAGTAATTTTAATTTTAATAGTAAGTGTAGTGCAGGTTTTAATCCCATTTACTTACATAGCTATTTAGCAGTGAATTTTAATTATTTTGAATTAAATGTTTAAAAGTAAGAAAAAAAAATCTTCATTTTTTTTAAGTTACATTTTATATTTATCTTTATTTTCCCCCCTTTTCTTTTTTGTTACTGAATTGTTTTTTGGTAATTGGATAAGAAATTATGTCTTCAAAGAAAATTATGTTACCTTACCAAATTTTATAAAGGATGTAGATTTGAAATTCGATGCCAGGAGAATTTATTCTTCAGATAAAAAGGTAAATATTTCTTATTCGCGGGATAAACTTGGATATAGAAGTATGGAGAATAAATCAAAAAAGCCAATAGTTTTAACAATAGGTGCTTCAACTACAGATCAAAGATATGTATCAGAAGGCGAAACATGGCAAGATACTTTAGATAATTTAATTCCAAAATATGATTTCGTAAATGGAGGAGTAGATGGTCATAGTATTTATGGGACATTGCTATCTGTTAGATCATGGCATTCAAAGGCATTAAAGGATAAAGAAGTTAAATTTGTTATTTACTACTCTGGGCATTCAGATATTTCATTTATGAATAGTAATTCATTCATTAAAAATCAATCTAGTAAAGATATACTTTCTGAAAACTCTTTTTATTTTTCTAAGATTAAGAATATTCTTAATAGAATAAAATTTTATAAAGATAACAATACTCCAATACTTACAACTCATCTAAGACGTCAAGAAGACTTTGTAAATCCAGGCGAGCAATTTGATCTAAGAGAATCTAATCTAAATATTTATTTAGAATCTGGGTACAAGGAAACTTTTATTTCTCTAATAAATGAATTAGAAAAAAGTTTCCCAAATTCAGAAATATTTATAATTCAGCAACAAATACCAGGCTGCAATTTTATTTCAAAGACTTCTGTTTTTGATAGGCATCCAAAAAAGTATAAAGAATACAATACAAAGAAAAGTATCTGCAATGATTTAATGTACCTATATAATATACAAAGTTCGGTTAATAATAATATTGAAAAAAAAAGTAAAATAAAAATTCTGCCTATGTATTTAGAAAGTATTATCTCAGATTCAGATGTATATGATTACGTCCACACTAATTCAGACGGATCAAGACTTATTGGTAACTATATTTATCGAAATATTAAATTCTGATATGAAATGAAAAATTTTAAAATAATTAAAATAATACGAGTCTTTTTTTTAATTTAATAATTTCTTTAAGAGAAAAAATCATGAAAATTGCAGTTATAGGAAATGGAATAATTGGTTATGTTGTTAGTAAATATCTCTCGCAAAAAGGATTTAATGTTGAATGTATAAGTCCCACTTTAGAATCTGCTCAGACTTATTTGAGAGATAAAAAATTTAAATTAAAAAATCAAAATCAAAATATTAACATTTCTCCAAAACTTAAAAGGGAAGATGTAATTAGATGCAAATCTGTAAGTGATTTATATTACTCAAAAGATACAAATGACTTTTTTGCTTTAGAGCTTGCTTGTGAGATGGGATTAGCTAAGTACTGGGGAGCTAATTTGGCATGCGCGGCTTTAGATGATGATATAAGAAAATTAAAATTAGGAAAATTTGAGAAAGAATTTTTAAAAAGCATAATTCCAATATTAGATGTTCAGGAATTTTACTCAAAAAAAAGTCATAAACAAAAAAATATTAAAGACTATTTTGATAGATTATCTACAAAAAGATTTGAATTAAAATCCTCTAAATTAGCAATTTGGGAAAATAAATGTCTTTTAAATAATTTGCCAGGTTTTAATTTCTCAAAAGCTATATTTGGTAATTCTTTTGACAAAAAAATTGATTATAAAATTATTGATGGGAGGGTAAATAAAATCCAATTAGATAATAAAAATAAAAAATTATTGGAATTAGAAATACAACTTTCTAATGGTAATCAGAATAGATTTCATGAAAAATATGATTATATTTTTGTTTGTTGTGGTGCTATTGGATCTTATAGATTAATTAGGAAATCATTTAATTATAAGCCTATTGAGAAAGATATTATTAAACATCATCCCTTACTAGCAACCTTATGTTTTCTACCATTCTTACCATATCCTGTAAATCATTTTGAGACTGCTAATATCAACCTAGAGTGTAAGCTAAAGAATGATAATGTTTATGTTAATTTTATTCCCTTATTAGGCTCAATAAAAGAAATTATTTATCAATCTTTAAACCGAAAAAAAATAAATTTTTTGAGGCCAATAATAGTATTAATTTTCAAATTTATAAATAGATTCTCAAATATTCCATTATCCCCTGGTTGGTTTTTGAGAAGAATTTATATTTCAAATATAGTTTTGTCATCTAGATTTACTAGGTCAAGAATATTTTATAAGAGTGGAAAAATCTATATAAAAGGAAAATTTATTAAAAACTTTCACGAATATGTTTTTAATAATATATGGCCTTCTTTAATTTTGGAATTAAGAAAAAGAAAAATTTATAATTTATTTTTCAAACCTATTATTGTCGCAAAAGGTGCGGATCTTCATTATGCGAGCACTTTATTTAAAAAAACTGATAATGATGGATCACTTCTTATAAATGAAGATTATTTAAAAAATATAAAAATATTAGACGCCTCTTCTTCTGAATATATGCCTACCGCTAATCCAACCTACTATTTCATAGCAAGAGCAATTAAGTTAATAAGTAAAATAAAATAAATCTTCAATTTAATATTTAAGTTATAATTATTATCTTAGAAAAATATTTTTATGATCAATAGTGATTCTTTAGTTATAGTTCCAGCATTTAATGAAGAAGAAAATATTAATGGGGTTATAAATGAATTAAAGAAATATTTTAAAAATATTTTGGTAATTGATGACGGTAGCGAAGATAATACTGCCTTAATTGCAGAAAAATTAGAAGTTCAGATTGTTCAGCATTTATTTAACCTTGGGCAAGGAGCAGCTATTGAAACTGGCTTAGAATTATTTTTGAAAAATAAATTTTATCAATATGCAATTACTTTTGATGGCGATGGACAAAATAAAGTAATTGATGCCTTTAATATGGTTAATCTTGCTAGGGAAGAAGGTTTAGATGCAGTTATTGGTACAAGATTTGCAAAAAAGGAGCATTATTACAATATTCCGATTTTTAAAAAGTTAATTCTTAGACTTGCAGTTCTTTATGAAAGATTTTTTTACTCTGTAAAACTTACAGATGCTCATAATGGGTTAAGGGTAATAAGTAAAAATATTACTGAAAAAAATATATTACCAATTAAAAATCATGATATGGCCCATGCTACTGAAATAAGTTATAAATTATTTAAATCCAAATGTAGATTAAGAGAGTATCCTATCAAGGTGGAATATAATAATAAAAGATCTCAAAATCCTGTTAATGCAGTGAATATTGCATTTTTTAATTTATTTAGAAGATTATGACGACACTTGGGAAAGTTATTTTCCTTTTAATAGTTTTATCAATGTATGGCCTCTCTTTTCTTGTAGCAAGGACGAGTAGTATAAAAGCTATAGAAAAGATTTTTGTTATTTTTTTTGGACTAGCATTGCTTTTCTCAATTATTTTTTCCGAAAAAGTATGGGATTTATTACCCAAAATGTTAAGTGTTGGGGAAGCAACAGACTCTGTTTTATATTTATTTATTATAGTTTCTACCGGTGTAAATCTTATTTTGGTGAGAAAAATATTAGAGTTAGAATTAAGAATATCTAAGATAGTTCAACATCTCTCAATAAATAAATCTTTCGCAAACATAAAAGAACTTAATCAAAATGAAAAAGATAGCTTTAAATAAAAATAATTTTTTATTTAAGTTTTTATTATTGGGTAAGTTATTTTGTCTCCCATTTTTTTATATTTTTATTTCTTTTATTGATAATAGATCAAACTTTATTTTTTCTTTACCAGACCTAGAGCGTTATGAAGATATCTCTAAGTTATTCGATTTGTTTAACTTTGGAGAGATAGTTCCAAACGCAGGCTTTATGTTTTTGGCATTTTTTATAAAATCTATTTCAATAAACTTAACTAGTAAATTATTTATATATGCTTTTATTTCTTTAGTTCTTATGTCATTATCTCAAGCAATTATTTTGAGATATATTTTTATATTCAAATATGAGAGTAGTAAGTTAACTAAGATCGCATCTTTAATTCTTAGTATTTTGAATTTCTATATTTTGCTATTTTCATTTAAGCCATCTACTGATGTGATTGGATGCTTAGGAATATCAATATTATTAGTTAGTTTAATTGAATTAAAAAATGATCAAAAAAATAATATTTTCTTTTTAAATAATTTTTTATTGATTTTATTTATTTGTTTGTTTCGTAATCAATTATTTATAGTAATTCCATTTTTACTTTTTACTAAGCTTCCTATAAAAATAATTAATGGGATAAGAAATCTAATATCAATAAAGAAAGTATTATTCCTTTCTGTTATTTTTGCACTTTTAATAATTAATCTTTATCAAATTCTTGGACAATTATCGATGTTTATAAAGTACCAATCTATTTGGGGTGCTGCATCAATTACGCTAAGCAATCAAAATTATTTTTCTTTTGATTATTTTTTATCCTTAATCAAACTTTTCGTTTCAAAAATTGTATATCTTATAAGTGCTAGAGAATCAATAGGTATGACTTCAAACTGGCTAGTTAATCAGATGGGTGATAAATATATCAGTAACAATATCTTTATAACTAATATATTGTCTTCTTTAATTTTATTTACAATAAATACTTTAGGTTCTTTAAGCATTTTTACAGTTTTCCGAAAAGATTTAGCTAAGTCATTTTTGTTTTGTCTTATTCCTTTGATCCCAATATTAAGTTATGCTTCTCACCATAGATATTTTTTGCCTTATTCAATTATTACTACTGCGTGTGTTCCTTTCTTATTTGAAAATTATTTTTCTCGAATTCAAGAAAAGTTTTTAAAATTTAATTATTTTTTAAATAAGTAAATATTTATCATAATGCTAGACCAAATATAACCAAAAGAACCACATATTAATTTTATAAAAACAGCATAGTAGAAACTTTTAATGTAATTTTGATAGTAGAAACCTTTATTTAAATTAAATATTATGAAATCAATTAAATTAATTATACTTAAATGAATTATTAGTGATCCTATACCAATTAGAAATTGAATAATTAATCCCTGTTTAAGACTTTTAACTCTTATATTTAATGATAGCTTTAATAAAGTAAATAAAAATAGCTGACTAATGACAAATGATAATATTGCAGCAAAATTCGACCCTATTTCTGCTCTAAATAAACTAAAAATTGTTATATCTAAAAAATATGTAATTACTGCAAGTATTGAGAATCTTGGAAGGAAACTTAAATACTCTTTTTTTTTTATTTTGAATTTTATTTTTTTCATTTTATCAAAATTTAATCTAGGAAATTTTTATAAAATTTCTAAAGTGTTTTCAAACAACTTTATAATTTGATATTTGATATTTTGTAATTAATTATGTTATCAGTTATATTGTGATATTTATCAAAATTAATTTAAGATTCAAAAAGTAGTAATTTTATTATATATAATTTATTTGTAGATTGACATCCCTTTGGGGCCATAGCTCAGCTGGTAGAGCACCTGCATGGCATGCAACTCTCAAAAGCCATTAATCGTAATCTATATCAGGGTTTGTATCAGTAATATTAAGAGTTCAGGTGCAGAGCTAGGTGCAGTTATTATCAGACAAATATAAACAAAATAACTGATTGTTATAACTGATAAATATAGTCTTTTAAATTATATTTAGTAAGAAAAGATAGAACTTACAATTTTCTATTAAGTCCAAAATCGCAATGATAGCAATAAATTTTTATGTTTAAATAATATAAATAGGGGATATGATCTGGTGATGTCAAAGAGAGCAACTAAACAAGAAACCGAATTAAGAGTTGCACATGCTGCTGAATTAGTTGCTGAAGGACAAGCCTATTCATCTATTACTTCCTTTGTTGCCGCAAAATATGGAATCTCAAGAAGAAGAGCTAGGCAGATCACTTCTAATGCTTATCTTTTGCTGAAAGATGATATTGAGGAAGGGGACTTAAATCGCCCTGAAATGACAGCAAAATTAGTATGCACTCTAGAAACTGCAATGTTTAGAGCAATGCAAGAAAAACAATATTCTGCAGTTGCTAGTAATGCAAAAGTTCTTATGAAATTAGTTGGTTTAGAAGCAAAAACACAAATTAGATAATTACTTTTTATTAAAAATATAACTTGCAAAAATCACTTTCTTTTTGTTTCTTTTTTTTCTTTTAAACAATTCATAAATTGCTTATAACTTTAAAATGTGACTCTAATAATGCATTCAATTCTTTTAAAGCAAAGCAGTGGTCTTGGATGCAATTTTTTATAGTATGCAAAAAATAAACTAATCATTTTTTTTTAATTAAAATAATATTTTATTTTTTCTTATTCGTATCTTATTTAATTCTTAAAGAAGACTTCATTAAATCTTTTAAGCTGAAATTAGCTTCTATATTCTCCTCACATGAAATAGAGAAGCTTTTTCTTTTTGAAATAAATTTGGTATGACTTATTTTGCAGAGCCAAATTACATAGAATATGACCTGTGGTTTGATTCAAATATTAATGCAGCTGATTTAATTAACTATTCAGATGAAAATGAATTTTGTAATTTTACGCATAAAAAATTTCACAAGATATCAAGTTTAAATTTAGTTATTGGTTTCTCAAAATATAAACAAATGATGATTTTTCCTTTTTTATAATTTCCTTGCAAAGTTAATGCATTCCTTTATTGTTTTATCTCTCTGATTCGGAAATAGCAGAAGTAATTGATTATTCTAGTCAAAAACTACAAAGCTTTCCTAAAAAAGTTTTTTCTGTTTTTTACCTTATTTATATTTAATATATTCCATTAACTTAATTATCTTTGATAGTTAAGCAGCTTCAAGATTTGATTCTTCTTGTTCAAAATTTGCTTTATTTTCCTTAACTTCTTGATTAGCCCATTGTAATAATCTTATAGATAATATTAAGTCTCCCTCTAACCATGCTCTAATAGCCATAGCTCTTCTAGGATCATAAAATTTTTTCTTTCTATACCAATCAAAAACATTCTCATCTGATTTGTCTCCATTGCATGGAAGACAAGCTGGAACACAATTTTCTGTTATGTTTAAACCTCCTTTACTTCGTGGCAATATATGATCAATAGATTCTGAAGGTTTTCCGCAATATATGCATCTTTTGCTCGTAAATGTATGAATAGACTTTCGCCAAAATCTTAATTTGAGCTTAGGGCATAAATCCTCTAAAAACACTGCATCATCAATATGCATTAAGATTATTCAATTATCTATATTTATGTCATATGAAATTTAAAAATAATTTAAGAAAACGTTATCTTTAAGAAACTAAATTATTTTCAAAAACCAATCACAAAATAATTAATTTCAAAATTTAGAAATTTTTTAAACAAATTTATTTTTTACTTAATAACTTCTTAATCCAATAATCTTAAGTTATATATGTCTTCTATATTTTTACGCCTTGAATATTGAAGACAATCATATAAAAAAATAATAAATGATTATAAAAAATTCAACTTCTCCCAAAAACTCAAATCAAGCCCAAGAAATAGGGCATATCAAATATTCTTATAAAGAAAGTTTTAAAAGAGAAAATAAATCTATTTTGGATGATTCGGAATTTATTGAAAATTACAATAACGCCCTTAAATCACCACAATCAAGAAGATTGTATAAAGATACAGAGAATGAAATTCATTTGGACTCAATTGAGGCCCAAAATATTTTACCTCTAGATAAAATTTCTATTTAAAATTTTATTAAAAACTACTTTTAAAGATTTTTTAAATATATCTTAAATCCGACCTTCTTTTTTTAATGTTAGCCAACCTTTTTTCTAATATTTTTAACATTCTTAAATAAACATTCCTATTGAAAAGAGTAAGTGTCAATGCTATCAATTTAATAAAACTTACAAAAATATGGAGCTAAATACTTTCTTACTTATCTTATTAGTCATAGCAAATTTTACAAATTTATATCTGACTCATTTCAAAAAAAAGAAAAAGTAATAGTTTTTACAATTTAAATCAACCTTTATTTCGCTTAACCTTTTGTTAATTTAAAGTTAAAAAAAAGATAATCAAATCAGTATTAAATAAGTTTAATTGATTAAATCTTAGTGAATAATAAGCTCTCCTTAAAAAATATTAATGTCAAATATGGAGAGAGCCTAGCTTTAAAATCCATAAACTTAGATATTTATAAAGGTGAATTTGTAGTCCTTCTTGGGTCTTCTGGGGCAGGTAAATCAACTTTGCTAAGAACAATCAATCAATTGAATCCATTAACTTCAGGAGAGTTAGATTTTTTTGATTTAGGAAAAATAAGAAATAAAAAAGATCTTCAGAATTTAAGAAAAAAAACTGGGATGATATTTCAACAACATCAGTTGATTGAGAGAAATACTGTTTTCCAAAATGTTTTAACTGGTCGACTTGGATTTCATTCACTTTTTAGAAGCATTTTACCTCTTCCAAAATTTGATCAAGAACTTGCTCTCGATTGCATAGATAGAGTTAGCCTCTTAGACAAAGCGCTTGTAAAAGTAAAAGAATTAAGCGGAGGACAACAACAAAGAGTAGGAATTGCTAGAGCTTTAGCTCAAAATCCTTCGTTGATTTTGGCAGATGAACCCATAGCTAGTCTTGACCCAAAAACTTCCCATCAAGTTTTATCGATGCTGAAAGATATTTGTAAGAAAGATAATATATCCGCATTAACTAGTCTTCACCAAGTTGATTTTGCTAAAGAATATGGAGATAGAATTATTGGCTTAAGTCATGGGAAAATAGTTTTTAATGGTAAATCAGATCAACTTTCAGACGAGATTTTAAAAAATATTTATTCATCTTCACCAATAACAGAAGAAGCAAATTTTACCTCAAATGAAGTGGTAATGGTTTAAAACCACTTCATTAAAAAAACTTAAACAAAAAAATGAAACTTAAATCTCTTTTAAGCGTTTTTACTATTTCTATTGTTGCGCTTACTTCGGCATGCTCTACGAAAAATGCTGGACCAAGTGCTGATCCTGATAAGTTAATTGTTGCATTAATTCCTGATGAAAATGCTGCAACCGTTATCCAAGATAATCAAGGTCTAAAAGATTACTTAACTGAAGCCTTTGATAAGGAAATAGAGTTAGTTGTTACTACTGATTATTCTTCAATGATTGAAGCAGCTAGAAACGATAGGTTGGATTTAGCTTACTTTGGACCTTTATCTTATGTTTTAGCTAAAGCAGTAAGTGATATTGAACCTTTTGCAGCAAGGATTAAAGGAGGAACTAAGACTTATAATTCCTGCATTATTGGAAACACTAAAAAAGGTGTTACTAGTTTTGATGATATCAAAGGTACTACTTTTGCTCTTGGAGATCCAGCTTCAACCTCTAGTAGATTATTCCCTGAGTTAACTCTTGCTGAAAATGGACTTACTAAAGGCAAGGATTTTCAAGGAGTTTTTCTAGGATCACATGATGCTGTTGCCTTGGCAGTTCAAAATGGAAATGCTCAAGCAGGAGGAATGGCATGTCCGATTCTTAAATCCCTAAAGAAGAAAGGTGTTATTGACCCTTCTAAAGTAACTACTATTGCTGAATCTTCTCCTATTCCTCAATATCCATGGACAATGCGTTCAACTTTATCTCCTGAATTAAAAGAAAACATAAGAGTTACTTTCTTAGAACTAGAAAGTGACAAAGTCCTGAAACCATTTAACGCTGATGGTTTTGCATCTATAACTGATAGTGATTACGACGGTATTAGAAAAGCAGGCAAACTTCTAGGTCTTGATCTTTCTAAGTTTGTTAAGTAAAAAATCACATTAAAAATACAAATAAAAAATTATTAAATGGATAAATTTAAAAGAATTTTAGAAGTCGAAAGGAGGACTTGGAAAAAACAATTTTTCAGGGTTCTCATAATTTTGATATTTGTATTTTCTTCTTTAGCAGTTGTAGGTCTTTTCGATTTTGAAAGGATAAGTACAGGCATTCCGGCAGTTTTAAAATTACTGCCGGAAATGTTCCCTCCTGATTTCTCAAGAGCTGGAACTTGGTTTAAACCTTTAATAGACTCTTTGGCAATGAGTATCGCAGGAACTTCGATTTCTGTTTTTTTATCTTTACTTCTATGTTTTTTTGCTGCAAGAAATACAACGATAAATCCAATATTTTACAACTTAGCAACACTAATTTTAAACGTTACAAGAGCTGTTCCTGAATTAATTTTGGGTATTATTCTAGTTGCAATGATTGGCTTTGGTGCTCTACCGGGGACATTGGCATTAGGTCTTCATTCTGTTGGAATGTTAGGTAAATTTTATGCTGAAGCTATTGAGCTTTGTGACAAGGAACCTATAGAAGCAGCTAGAGCTTCTGGCGCAAGTGATCTACAAGTTATTGTGCATAGCATTCTTCCTCAAGTTTTTCCTGCTATGGCTGATGTTACTTTTTATAGATGGGAATACAACTTTAGAGCTTCAATGGTTGTGGGCGCTGTAGGGGCTGGTGGTATAGGTTTAGAGATCATAAGTGCTTTGAGGATAATGGATTATGCTCAAGTATCAGCTTTATTAATAGTAGTTTTAGTCGTAGTAACTGTATTAGATAGCATGAGTAACTATCTCAGGAAATCAGTATCTGAATAATTCTCATTAAATGAAGAAGGTTGTTATTTCCAATAAAGTTCATACTGAAGTTATTGAGTTATTAGAAAAAAATTTTGAAGTAATTAGTAACCAAAATGATAAACCTCTAACTTATGAAAAATTAAAGTTCTTATGTAAAGATGCACATGGTGTGATGGTATTCATGCCAGATAGAATTAATAAGAACTTTTTAGATAATTCAAAAAATTTAGAGATCATCTCTGGAGCACTAAGAGGATTTGACAATATTGATTTGGAAGAGTGCATAAAAAGAAATATTAAATTTACAATGATCCCAGATTTACTTGCTTCGCCAACAGCAGAATTAACATTGGGACTTCTTATTGGTTTATCAAGAAATCTACTAATAGGTGATGAATATGTTAGGTCTGAAAAGTTTAAAGGTTGGGAACCAAAATTCTTCTCAAATGGAATTGAAGGAAAAAATGTTTGTCTTCTAGGTATGGGTAAATTAGGGGTTGAAGTGGCTAGGAAGATTAAAGGTTTTAATGTAAAACTTTTTTATCATGATTTACAAAAATTAGATTCAATAGATGAACAACAACTAAACACCAAATATCTGGAATTAAATGATCTTTTTGAGAAGGCTGATTATTTGGTTATTCTTTTACCTTTAAAAAACGATACTTACCATTTTATTAACTTTGAAAACATTTTAAAAATAAAAAAAAATTGTTTACTTATTAATACTTCAAGAGGTTCTGTAGTAGATGAGAGTGCAATTGCACAAGCAATTAATTCTGGGCACATAGGAGGATATGCTTCAGATGTCTTTGAATTTGAAGATTTATCGATAAAAGATCGACCAAAAAAAATTAATCAGGAATTATTAAATTTAAAAGATAAGACTTTTTTTACTCCTCATCTTGGCTCAGCAGTTGATGAAGTTAGACTTTTTATTGAATTAGAAGCTGCTCAAAATATTATCAACTTTTTATATCATTAATAGTTTTATACATTTTTATATAAGAGATATTTTCTTTTTTGAAATAATCACCTTCAGATAAAAAACCGAATTTTTCATAAAACATTTGAGCTTTTTTTCTAGAAAATAAGTAAATATAATTTATGTTTCTTAACTCTAAGTAAGAAATTGAATGACAAATTAATTTAGACCCAAATCCTTTGTTTTGATAAGCAGGTTTTGTGGCCATTTTTCTGATTCTTGCTTTATTTTCTCTCATGAAAAGTGAAATTATTGATATTAATTCCTCTTGTTTATATAAACCAAAATGTGTACCATTTTTATCATCTTCAAGAATACAAAATTCTTTTTTTTTATCTGGCCAAATAGCTTCATGCCTTATATCAACAGTTTGATTAGAATATATTTTTCTAATTGAAATTGGCATTCTTAATTATCTTTTCTTCTTAAATTTATCTTAATCATAAATGTTTAAAATCTTGTTAAGACTTGTATTAAGGTTGAATCAGTTTTGAACAATATAAAATTAAAATTCGATAATGACGGATTTATAGTTAATGAAAACCTAATAAATCAAAATGATTTAGAGGCCATTGAAAAATGGATTAGTGAACTTAACGACTCTAAAGAGGTTAACCATCATTATGAAAAAACAGTTAATGGTAAAGTGCTCTCAAGAACAGAAAACTTTGTAAGCTCGCATACATCTTTTAGGGAATTTCTTTTAAGTTCATCAATAAAAGATTATTTAACTATGCTATTTGATGATGAACCAATATTATTCAAAGAAAAAATAAATTATAAATACCCAGGGGGAGCTGGATATGCACCTCATCAAGATGCTCCTGCTTATCCTTTTGGGAAAAAGCACATAACAATGCTATTAGCTATAGATGATTCTGATATAAGTAATGGATGTTTGGAATTTGCAAGAGGTAGAAATAATGAGGGCATAATAAATATTGATGACAAAGGATGTATAGATTCACTAACCGCAGAAAAATTTGTTTGGGAGAAGATACCTCTTAAAAAGGGAGGCGCAGTATTTTTCGATTCTTTTGTTCCTCACAGAAGTTCAACAAATAAATCTAGTCGTCCAAGAAGAGCGCTTTATGTTACTTATAATGCTAAAACTGAAGGCGATTTGAGAAAAGATTATTATGACTTTAAAAAGAACTCTCTTAAAGATGGATATGTAAGTTTAATAGGTCACTTTGAAGGAGAAGCAATTAAATGAAATACAAAACTATTAAAAACTTCAAAAACAAATTACAAAATTCTGATAACAATGAATTTGTAGATTTATTATTTGATTTTATTAAGGAGGAAGGAAAAACTAATTATGATGAATCAGTCACTCAATTACAACATAGTCTCCAAACAGCATCACTTGCCCAAATTGAAGATGGCAGAAGGCATATAGTAATTGCTTCTTTATTACACGATATAGGTCATCTTCTAATCGATGAAAATGACTCAAAAAATGATTTCTTAAAAAAAGATCTTAACCATGAAAATATTGCTTCAAATTTTTTAAAAGATTTTTTCTCTGAAGAAATTACAGAAAGTATTCGCTTACACGTTGTAGCAAAAAGATATTTATGCTCAATCGATAATTCTTATTATGAAAGTTTATCTAAAGCATCTAAAAATAGTTTTCAGGTACAAGGTGGTGCTTTAAATAAAGAAGAGATTAATGAACTAGAAAATAATAAATACTTCAAAGATGCAGTTCGATTAAGAAAATGGGATGATAGAGGAAAGGTTTCTCTAAAAGAAGTTGAAGAATTAGATACTTATAAAAAAATGATTGTTGCCGAAAGATTAGCTATCTATTAAAAATATATTCATAGCTTATATTTATAGATTCTTTAAGAGAATTGCTTATGAATGATGATTCAATTTTTTCTTTTATAAAGTTCTTTATTTTTAATTTCTTAATAAGTGGAAGGCATATTTTACAATGCAAGGTTGAAATTTTATTATTTTGAACATCACTTTTAGAGATAATATCAACATAAAAACTTTTTGATTCAATGTTATTCTTTTCTAGAATTATTCCGAGAGTTGTTGAAATACAACAAGCTAAAGATGCAGACAAAAGATTTGAGGGTTTAGTCTGTTTGCAAGAATCATGTAAATTTCTGTTCGAATTTGTTTTTATTTTTAATTGATTTTCAAAGATAATTTCACTCTGAAATTCACCTACATATTTCGCCTTAATTGACATATAAAAATAGCTATTATTAAGAGCTTATTATGGGTAAATTAAGTTAAGATTAAGGCCAAAAAATTTTGCTAAATTTAATAATTGATTAAAAAATTTTAAATGCAATTTTCTGATAGATATCTAAGTATTTGGGTTTTCTTAGCAATGTGTATTGGATCTTTATCCGGTTATTTATTTCCTAATTTATCTCAATTTATAGGCGGATTAGAACTCTCAAGAATAAATCTTCCAATAGCAATTCTTATCTGGGGAATGATTTTCCCAATGATGTTATCAATAGATTTCAAGTCAATAATAAATTTGAAATATAAGATTAAAGGATTTTCTATTATCCTTTTTATTAATTGGTTAATAAAACCAGTTTCAATGGCAATCATCGCAGCTTCTTTTTTATATTTTTTATATGGTAAGTTGATAGATCCTGTACTTGCTAAAGAATATGTTTCTGGAATGATTCTATTAGGAATAGCACCATGTACAGCAATGGTTTTTGTCTGGAGTAATCTAGCTAAAGGCGATCCTTTATTTACTTTAATACAAGTAGCTATTAATGATCTAATATTAATTTTAGCCTTTCCATTATTGTCAAAAATTCTTTTAGGATTTAATAGTATAGATATCCCGTTAGATACTGTTTTCGGTTCTGTAATAATCTTTATTTTGGTACCACTTTTTCTAGCAATATTTTTAAAAGATAAAATCTATAGCGAAAAAAGAATAAAAATTATTTTGAATAAAAGTAAAAGTTATTCGTTGTTTTTTTTAATTCTTACAGTCTTTTTATTATTCTTTGTTCAATCAAAATCTATATTACAAAATCCTATTCATATAATCTTAATTTCAATTCCATTAATAATACAGACTCTTTTTATTTTTTATTTAACTGCTTTTTCAATGAAGTTTTTTGGGCAAAAGTATTCTATTTCCTGTCCAGGCTCGATGATAGCCGCTTCAAACTTTTTTGAACTCGCAGTAGCTGTATCGATAACTCTTTTTGGTGTTAATTCAGGAGCTGCTTTGGCTACCATAGTTGGGGTACTAGTAGAAGTTCCTTTGATGCTTTATTTAGTAAATATTTCTAAGTCTTCCAAAATATTATTTATAAAGTAATATTTTCTTCTTCAAGTTTTTTCTTTAGTTCTAGTGGCATATAAGTAATATCTTTTTTAATTGCATCTAAAGCATCATTATACTTTGCAGGATCAGATAAAAGGGTTTTTATCAAGTTGTATTGACTTTCTATTTCTTGAGCGGAAAATTTACTCATTTTAAAAACTTATTAGTTTTGTTATTCTATACTTTCTGTCAATATATTTTCCTACATGTGAGGATATAGGTTAGGTATAAAATGTACTTAGCCTATACATCCAAAAGTAGGAATATTATTTCCAATATTTAAAGTAAGGTCTCCCAACCTTTTCAACGATTTTTGTCCTTTCAATTTTTCCTTCAGTAAATAGTTTTATACATATCCTTCTTGCATGTTCAAAATTACATTTAAATTTTGCCGACAATTCCTTATATGTATATTCATGCGTTTCTTTAGTCAAAAACTTTAAAAATTTATCACTTAATTCATTTTTCTTTGTTGGTAGAAGATCACCACAATCGGCATCAATTAATTTAAAAGAGTAATCTTCTTTATTACCCTGCAATTTCCATTTAGTACCTTTCTCACAATTTCTTTTACCTAAGCATTTTAAATAAAAAATCTCATCATCTTTTTCGTCAGTCCACATACTCCATACATCACTTACTGCACCTGATTGTGTACCAGCGCCTAGGATATCATTCATATCCACTTCTGTTCTTTCTTCTTTTCTTAAATGGGCTGTTATGACAATAAGGATTTTTAATTCACTTGCTAAATTATTTAATGCATATAGAGGAATACAAAATTCTGAATCTTTAATAGATATTCCATTCCCCATTATTAATCCAGTAATACTATCTATAAAAACAACATCTATATTTTGACTCTTTACTAAAATTCTTAGTTCATCAATATCTAATTCATTCCCACCTTCATCATCATTAAAAAGAAAACTTATATTCTCTTTTTGTAAGTCCATTAATTTGAATTTATCCAAAGCATTATTTCTTGATTCATCAGCTTGCCATACAAAAACTTTTGATTTTTTTGTTTTTAATTCACCCATGAACATCTTTTGATATTCAAGGGCTTCTGCCATTCGATAAATAAAAGTAGTTTTACCTGATCCTTTATCAGCAGCTAATAAAACACAAGAACCTTTTGCGCCAAATAAATCAATAATCCACTCTCTTGGTCTCCATTGAGCCATCAACTGAGAAAGAGGAATAGGTTTTAATTTACCTATTCCTTTATTGGTAGTACTATCAAAATCATTTTTAGATTTCACTTTTTAGCCTCCATTCTTTATATATAGATTCCATTTTTTGAATGGTATTTTTATAAAACTGAGCAGACTTATGCTGCCTAGTCTTTTGCAATCGGACATACCAAATCCTTGCAATTAAGCGAGCGATTATCTTTTGTTTGAACTTGGGGTGAACCTGGGAAGATTTAATCCCAATGCTTCTATAATTAATTAGAATAGAGTCGTCTAGATAAGGCCCGCTATAAGCGGGTTTTTTCATGAATATGAATCAATACTTTTTTTAGCTAATGCAAATTCCTGATACTTTGAAAAACCTTTTCTTCTTTTAGCTAGGGCTTCCTTGCATTTATCTATATCCCATCTAATAGGACTATTATCAAATGCACCAGAAAACCAATGTTTTCCTTCAATTAAGAAACCACCTTGAAGGTCTCTATATGCGCGTAAAGTTTGAACGCTAACGCCCAAAATAGGTGCAGCGGAGCCAGTTTTGACTAAGATGCCTGAATCTTCAATTTTCATTGTAATTAAGAAATTATTTTGACTTCTGCTTAAGCTCTTTATCCCACAGGGAGAGGCAGTCGGAACGTAATTCGTTTACTCGGAGACACCCACCAGCACAGCTACCAACTTGTGACCCACAGGGTCGGACGTAATCTTTTACAAGTTCAGAGGTTTAATCCAATTTCGAACAACCACAGGTCATTCTGGCTAAGGCACGAGCACTACTCGTAAAGCACAACCGACTCCTTAGTTAAGACAGTTTTAACGCATTATGAGGCGTGTGCAAGTGAGCAGTTTTGAACAATATTTTTATTAGCCTGTTCAATACGTTTTTTGTTTTCAGCATCAGACGTCCAATGCCCGTAATATTTCAAATGGGTCGATTCATCATGTCCTAAATAGGCACATATTGTTCTTAAAGGAAGTGCTGGAAATGTTTCCATTGATCCTCGCCAAGCAAAACTATGCCTAAATGAATAGGCTACATAATTTGGGTTTTTCTTTTTTAATTCTTTCCAAAACCAAAATTCAGATAATAATTTTCCAAATTTTTCTCCAATAGGTTTATACCCATCTACATCAAAATTAAAAGGAATATTTTTATCATTATGTTTTGCAATCACCTTTTCAATACGACTTGGAAACTTTAATTTTCCACTCTCATACAAAGACAAAATTCTTTCTCCTTCCTTTGGAAGATTAGGTAAATTTAAAGGTGCGATTGTTCTAACTTCTGCCTCTTCATACATTGTCTTTTCATTTTGTTTTAGTGTTGTTACTCGAGCAAACCCATCCTTAATTTCAAGCTTTGCAATCTCACAAGGCCTTATCCCAAAGACAGAATATAAGATAACTAGCCCTCTCATTTCATGCTCTCCATCTCTCTCAAGAGCTTCTAAAAGCATCTCTATATCTCTTGTAGAAACTGGTTGTCTTACTTTCGTTTTAGCTGCATTTTTAGAAACTACACCAATGTATTTTCTACATTGCCTTGATGTAATTGGTAGCCATTCCATTGCTAAATATTTTTTTTCTAGAACTGCCCAATTAAGGAATGCTCTTATGTCTCCCATATCTCTTTTCCTTCCCATTCCACCTTTAGGCATACTTTCTCCAAAATGTAATTCTGCATATTTTCTGAATAATTGTTCTGAATTTCTTGGTTTTGGTTTTGTTTCAAAACATTCAAGTATTCTTTCCATTCTCAACTTCAAACCATTAAGAGTTGTCTTTCTTCGATCCCCTCTTTCAAGATTAATAAATTCATCTTGTAATGCTTTCCAGTTAATTCCGGCATTGTCATTATCATCAATTTTCCCTCCACAAAGTAATTCTTTTGCTTGTGATAATTCAATATTTCTCTCACGCATAAGGTCTGAAAGTTTCTTAACAGTTCTCACAATGTCATCTTGATTATCAGCATCAAAATCAATTTCCAATAAAACTACACTTCTTTCGCCAGTTAAGTATCTGAAAGATACTCTAGTTAAAAGCCTTCCTTTGCTTTTTCTTCCTTCTACACTCCAGCCATGACCAACCTGACTTTTTAAGTAGGTGCGGAATTGCTTTAGAACAGACCCAGAAAGCATGCTACAACTTGTAAATCTCTAGGTGCATTTTAAGGTGCAGATTTCAATAATCAAACGCTATAAAGTACTATAGGAATTACGGACGTTACGAAAGAAATCTTTGGATTGATTGATATGACTGACGTTTCGAGGTTTGGGGCCATAGCTCAGCTGGTAGAGCACCTGCATGGCATGCAGGGGGTCAGCGGTTCGAGTCCGCTTGGCTCCATTAGAATTTCAATAAGAAATTATATCCTTTAAATTTAATAATCAAATTTATTATTTTTTCATTAAAAATTTAATTTAAACTAGATTTGTTTTTTTATTAAGCTATTTAGTTTAGAGTTTTCTTAATATGATTTTATTAAATCTAAAAGACAAAATTACCTTAGATAGTAAACTTTAAAAACTTCGGAATTGAAAATTATATCTGTAGGAAATAAAAAATAATTTTTGTTATTATCTATTAGAGTATTAATATAGAAAAAATTAAACTTTTAGAAATTTTTTAAACCAATTAAAATTACTAAATAACTGCAATCTAATAAAAAAATATCCCTTTCCTAATATAAAATACAATAACGTTTTTTTAAAATTAATGAAAAGCAATAAGGATTTAATTTTGATATTAGGTACAGGTTATATGGCAAGCGTATATTTCTCACATTTTAAGTTTCTAAAAGAAAATTGTTTAATGGTTTTTAGAAATAAAAATTCTAAAAATTATTTAAATGCTAGAAATAGATTTGGGGAAGAATATTTAATTAGCCATGAAGAATCAATCAATTTAAATCCAAAAATTTTATTGAGTTGTGTTGCTCCTGAATCACATCTGAACTTAATAGAGCCATTTATATCTAAAAATTGTCTCATAGCTGTAGAGAAGCCTGCTACTTTAGATATGGAATTAATGTCGCAATATGTATCTGAGAATAAAATAAGAGTATTAATGAATAGAAGATATTACTATTGGGTAAATGATATATGTTTAAAAGCAAAAAATTTTTTAATAAGAAAAATAGTAGTTGATATCCCGGAACAATTTTGTCATGAATCTTGGTATGGCGTCCCAAAAAATATTGCAACAAATTCTATTCATATATTTGATTTGGTATCTTTTATATGTAATGGCTTAAATAAGCCTGAGTTCTCAAGAATAAATAATCATTCAGCATTCGTATTTACAAATTCTCAATTGGTTGAAGAAATTGTTTTTCAAATAAATTATGATTCAATTGAAAAATTTAGTATTAAATTCTATTTAAAAGATAATTCTTTAATTGAATGTTGCCCTATTGAAGAGGCTTACCATTCTGAAGAGTTCGAAATTGTAGAGGCTACTAAAGATAGCTTTATAAGAAAATACAACCCAATAAAAAACAAAATACCCTCTTCAAAAAATGAAATGTTATATCAGAAACCTGGGGTTTTAGAATTATGTAAAGAATTAATTATCGCATCTAAAAATAAGAAAATAGATGAGTTATCTTTGCCTGATCTAAATGAATCATTCAATATTATGAACTGGATGAGAAATGCATTATCTAAAAAGTAAAAGATAGAAAGTCAGTTTTATTTGATTTCAAATATTGGCTTTTAATTTTTGAAGAATTACAGAAAGTTGAAACTTAGTAAATGAGACTTGGAAATAATATTTCGATTATCTATGAGCCAACAAAAACCTGATTAATATCAAAATGTGAGAAATTTATTATTGGTGATAATCTCAATTTCATAAAAAAGAACTTTTATATTATGTGATTGGGATAATTTGAGAATCTAAATCTAAATTATTAAATCTATGCTTTGCAAGACTTTCTATAAATTTTTCATGTAGATCAATAGAGTGTTTTAGGTTTGGTAAAGTACAACTTCCTTCATAGATAATTTTACTAATCAATTCAGGAACCAGATTTGATAAATAATCGAAGCTACCATTGATAGGGTAATCTTCACCAAATAATGCAGTGCCCTTATTCTCATTAATTTGAATAAAACCTTTATTAGTTTTTATTTTTATTATTGGTAGCGATTCAGAGCCTTGTTCACAAATAAGAGTAAGTTTGCTTCTTTTAAAATTAATTTTTAAAGTACCATATATTTCTTCAAAGCCTTCTCTCTTAGAAGGAAGCCAGTCTTTTAATCCAGAAGTGTTTATTCCTTCAATAGAACTATTAGTCCACCATGATATAAGGTCTATAAAATGTAATCCATTACAAGCTAATCCCCATTCTGATCCCTCAATTTGAACCTCAAAATCATTATTATATTCATTTACTATTTTATCTCTTATTTTCTTATGCCAATTCATTAGTCTCCTCGAATGATTTACCCAAACTTTTTTATATGAAAGAAAAATATTATCAAGAATTCTTAAATCTTTAAGAGATTGCACTAAAACTTTTTCTAAGATCCAATATTTTATTTTACTTTTTTCGTTTAATTGTTTTATTACTCCTAATCTATTTCTTGAGGTAGTTGATATTATTGCTATTTCAAAGTCACCTGATATTTTGTTGAATGAGTTAATGAAGTTATATCTTATTGAATTAGTATTTTTGATATCTTTTATCATGTTTTTTGAAATTTCTAACGATTTTGTTGAAATATCAAGAACAGTAATTTCTGCATTAAAATTTAACTTAGCTAAACCTTGTAAATATCTTGAGCCGATGTTCCCAGCTCCAATTAAAACAATCCTTATATCTTTGAGCATTAAAAGTAAAAGATTTTTTAAATATCCTACCTTAAAAATGTTTTAAATTCTTAGTAAGTCAGTATAAAAAAAATTATTTAAATGAGTTTTTTATTTGAACCTAACTTTTTTGAGATAATAATTTTTTGAGATAATTATTTTAAAATCCCTCGATAAATTTTTAAAAAATTTAGTAAGATCAAGTATATTTATAAATATGAGATTTAATATTTAAGATGATTAATTTTGATAAAGGAGAGAGTTTATGGAATAAAGCAAATAGTTTTATCCCAGGTGGAAATATGCTTTTATCAAAGAATAATAATTTATTTTCTCCTGATTTTTGGCCAGCTTACTATTCAAGAGCAAAAGGACCTTATGTATGGGATTTAGACGGGAATAAATATTTGGACTTTAGCAGTAATGGTGTAGGAGCTTGTTCTTTAGGTCATGCTAATGAAAATGTAGATAAAGCAGCAATTGAAGCAATAAATAATGGTGTAATGAGTACTTTAAATACTCCAAATGAAGTTCATTTAGCTGAATATTTAGTATCAATTCACCCATGGTCAAGTATGGCTAGATTTGCGAGGTCTGGTGGAGAAGCAAATGCTGTTGCAATAAGAATTGCTAGATGTTTCACGGGACGTGAAAAAATTGCTATCTGTGGCTATCATGGTTGGCATGATTGGTACTTGGCTGCAAATTTATCTTCGAAAGATAATCTAAAAGATCATTTACTAAAGGGACTTGGTTCAAAAGGTGTCCCTGATTCATTAGCTAATACAATAATCCCATTAAGATATAATAATTTCGATGATTTAGAACTTTTAAAGAATTCTAAGGATATAGCTGCAGTAAAAATGGAAGTTGTAAGATCAAATCCTCCTAAAAATGGTTATTTAGAGTTAATTAAAGATATTTGTAATGAAAAAAAGATTTTACTAATATTTGATGAATGCACTTCTGGTTTTCGAGAAAATTTTGGTGGTATACATTTGAAATTTAAAATTGAGCCCGATATGTGCATGTTAGGCAAGGCTTTGGGGAATGGGTATGCTATTAGTGCAGTATTGGGAAAAGAGGATATAATGCTATCAGCTTGCGATACTTTTATAAGTAGTACATTTTGGACTGAAGCAGTAGGACCTGCAGCAGCATTAGCTACATTAGAGGAAATGAAGGATATCAAAAGTTGGAAAATATTACCAAAAATAGGTTCGCAAATAAAAAAGATTTGGTCTAATTATTCAAAAAAATATAATTTACCCATAATTGTAAATGGGATAGATGCATTACCGACTTTCATCTTTAATTGTTATGAATCTAATGGCTTTAAAACAGTATTTACTCAATCAATGCTAAAAGAGGGTTTCTTAGCAACAACTCTTTTTTACCCTACAGTAAAACATGAGGATATTCATATAAAAAAATATGATCAAGCTTGTGATAAAACCTTTAAAATTCTTTCAAATATTTTTAATACACAAAGAAGCCCATCTTTATTTTGTAAAGGTAATTATTGTAAACCTTCATTTAAGAGGTTGAACTAAATATATATGAGAAATATAATTGCAATTATTCCTGCAAGAGGAGGATCGAAAGGGTTAAAAAATAAAAATATTTTAGATTTGAATGGTAAGCCACTTCTTGAGTGGAGCATCCAATTCGCAAGGGAAAATGAATTTATTAATGAATGTATATTATCTACAGATAGTGAGGAAATTGCTGGTATTGGTGAAAAATGTGGAGCATCAGTCCCTTTTTTAAGAGAGAAATCATTGGCCACTGATTCATCCAAAACATCTGATGTAATTATTGACGTTATAAATAAATGCAATTTAGATAAAAAAGATTTATTTGTTTTGTTAGAGCCAACCTCCCCTTTTAGGCTCCATCGAACTTTTGAAAAACTGTTGAAATATTTTGATAAAAATAAATTTAAGAAAATCGTATCTGTTCAAGAGTGTGTATCTACATCCTATAGATTTCAATTTTTTATAAATGATACAGGTGAATTAGTACCGTTAAATAGATCAAATTTGCCCAATGATCTTAGAAGACAAGATATTAAAAAAACTTTTTATTTAGATGGTAGTTTTTATTTATCTTATATCTCAGAATTTGTTAATTATCCTGGATTTTATGGAGAAGGAACAGGTTCATTTATAAATGATTATTTTTCATCTTTTGAAATAGATTCATTAGAAGATTTGCAATTAATGCAATCAATTTTTTCAAATATAGGCGCCCCTTTTTAAATATTTATTTATTAAATATTTAAACTTTATGTAAAAGCTATATAATTACATAATTAACTTATCATTTATTTTGCTATCATCTGAAGTTGTTTTAATTACTGGCGCAGCGGGCAAAATAGGTTCAAGTACTGCTATTGAAATAGCGAAAAATAATGGGAAGTTAATCCTCTCGGATATTTCAAATCAAGACTTAATAATATTAAAAGAAAAAATTGTAAAATATACAAAAAAAGAAAATATTTTTTTAATTAAATCTGATGTAACTACAACTGAAGGCATTGAGAATTTAATTTTTGAATCAAAAAAACATTTTTCTAAAATTACATCAGCAATCCACTGTGCTTATCCTAGGTCTACACAATGGGGTAAATCTTTTGAAGAAATTAAATTAGACTTACTTTCCCAAGATTTTAAAAGTCAACTAGGAGGAGCAATTATTTTTTCTCAAAAAATTATTGATCACTTTCTAAAAGAGGGAGGAGGCAAACTTGTCCATATCTCTTCAATACAGGGTATAGGTGCCCCTAAATTCGAACACTATGAAAATACAAATATGAATTCTCCAATAGAATATTCTGCTATTAAAGCGGGAATTATTTCTATAACTAAATGGCTAGCTAAATACTATAAGAACAAAAATATAAGAGTAAACTGTATTAGTCCTGGAGGAATTTATGATAGTCAACCTGAAGTTTTTGTAAACAAATATAGAAAAAGTTGTACAAATATCGGTCTTCTAGAACCTATAGATATTAGTGGAATGATTGTCTATTTAATATCAGACAATGCTAGATCAATTAATGGTCAAAACTTAATTTTAGATGATGGATGGTCTTTATAAATTTATTTTAAGTTTTTAGCCTCAAAATAGATATTCAAAGTTCTTCCTTTCTGAATCTTAAAAGAACATTTTTTGATAGCAAAAATTAAAACTATAAAATGACTTGTTAACAAAATGGGAATCCTAAAATTTTCTAAACATATAGATAATGCTATTGCTACAAAATATTGATTGACTACATAGCTAAATAATACTGAATCTTTATGATTGAATTTTAATTTAAGAAGTCTATGATGAAAGTGGTTTCTATCTCCAAGGAAAGGAGATTTGCCTTTTGAAATTCTAATTAATATTACACAAAACATGTCAGCGATAGGCAATAATAATATAAAAATTGGTAAAAATGGATTTCCTGATCTAAATGTCTCGTCAGTTAATTTGTCAGAATATGAGGAGTATATTGCAATTATTGATAGTAAAAAACCTATAAAATAAGAACCGCAGTCACCCATATAAATTTTTGCTGAATAAAAATTATATAATAAAAAACCAATACAACTTCCAATAAGAGAAGCCATTAAAAAATAAATAGAAGTCGATTGAAAATTAAAAATTATCATTAAAAATCCAAATGATGAAACTACACATGTACCAGCAGCAAGTCCATCTAGACCATCCAACCAATTAAAGGCGTTTATAATCATACATATCCATAAAGCAGTAATTATTAAACTTAGAAATTTGGGAATTATGAAATAATAATCTTCAATCATCCAAGATAAATCTATTTGGTCAAGTCTTATACCCTGTTGCCATACAAAAATAGAAATTAATACTTGAAAAGTTAGTCTGTAAAAAGGAGAGAGTGTATAAATATCATCAGCTAAACCAAGAATAAGTAAAACAAAAGATGCAATCAAAGAGACTTTTAAGAAAGACCAGGTCGTAGGATCAATCCAATTAAGAAAAAAAGCTAAAGAAAGAGATAAAAATATAGATAAACCTATTGCAGTTCCCCCTATTCTTACAATTGGCTTTGAATGTCTTTTCCTTTCATCTGGAATATCTACTAAATTTTTCTTCACACCATATTTGATTATTAAGGGCACAGTTATAGCTGATATGAAACCTGAAAAACAGGTAATTGCAATTATTCTAATAAAAATGCTTGTATCCAAAATGATATTTTTTGTAAAAGTTTTAAGCTCTAAGATGCTTCAAATAAATAGTAATAAAAACATTTATGTTTATAAAGTACTTTATTCTCTTTATTAGATAATACAATAATATTAGTTTTATTAACAAATTAATATTTCCAGGTAATAATGATTAATTGGCCTCTTGCTAGTTCTTCTTGGGACGAAAAGGAATATGAAGTTATTTTGGAGACTTTAAAATCTGAAAGGTTAACAATGGGCTCGAAAACTTTAGAGATGGAAAAAAAATTTGCATCTCTTAATGGTAGTAAATATTGCGTGATGGTTAATTCAGGATCTTCAGCAAATTTATTAATGATCGCAAGTCTTTTTTATACTAAGAACGATTCAATAAAGTTTGAAATAGGAGACGAAGTTATTGTTCCTACTGTTTCATGGGGGACTACATATTTCCCCTTACATCAACTAGGACTGAAAACTGTCTTCGTCGATATAGATATAAACACTCTAAATATTGATCCATCAAAAATTAAAGAAAAAATTAATTCAAGAACCAAAGCAATTTTTTGTGTGAATCTTTTAGGTAACCCATGTAATTTTGATTTAATTAATGAAATCGCAAATGAACACAAACTAGTCATATTAGAAGATAATTGTGAATCACTTGGTTGTA
>QCGO01000007.1 GCA_003279855.1 Prochlorococcus sp. AG-388-E21 | reverse complement strand
AAAGATTTAGAAACAAAAAAAAATGAATTAGATAAAGATATTGAATCAAATTTCAAGGGTCAATCAGATAATATCGCAAAAAGAGTAAAGGGATTCCAAGAATATTTAACGGGCTCTTTACAGAACCTTTCACAAAATGTAGAAAAACTAGAATTAGTTTCGCAACCTATAGTTGTTAAGCCTTCTCCTCTTGATGAAAAAAAAGAGGCTTCAAACAAAAATGAATTGCTTACCGTTCCTGCCTTATCTGAAACATTTAAACCAGATGAACAACTCATTAGAAGTTGTTTTTCAAATTTTATAGAACAGCCTGATTTTTATTCAGAACCGTGGAAATTAAGACGAAGCCTTGATTCATCAGATATTGAAGTCATGGATGATTGGTTCTTTAATATGGGTGGAAGGGGATCCCTAGAGAGCAGGGGTTCGAGGCAAAAAAATGCTTTATTATCTGCTGGGTTAATAGCTATTCTTGGTGAATTGTATGGTGACCAGTTTCAAACTCTAATATTGGCTTCTCAGCCTGAGAGATTAGGAGAGTGGAGGAGAGTTTTACAAGATTCCTTAGGTCTTACAAGAGATGATTTTGGACCCAATAGCGGCATTGTTCTTTTTGAAAGGCCAGAAGGCGTTATAGAAAGAGCTGACAGATTAGAGGCTAATGAAGAATTGCCATTTATTATTGTGGATGCAGCGGAAACATCTGTAGAAATACCAATTCTTCAATTTCCATTATGGCTTGCCTTCGCAGGCTCAAATGATGAAATTTATGATGATCTTGAACTAAATTAACTTCTATGCATATTTTAATTATTTCTATAAGTTATTTTTTGGGATCACTGCCAACAGGATTCTTATTTGGTAAATTTCTAAAAAATATTGATTTAAGACTTACAGGATCTGGATCAACCGGGGCAACGAATGTTTTAAGAAATGTGGGGAAATGGCCTGCTTTTTTTGTTTTTATTATTGATGTAGGAAAAGGTCTTATTGCTGTTAAGATTGCTCAACATTATACAAATCAAAACTTATTTGAAGTTTTAGCAGGGATTTCTGCTATTTCAGGACATATATGGCCAATATGGTTAAAAGGAAAAGGTGGGAAGGCAGTAGCTACTGGTTTAGGAATGTTTATTGCTCTTTCTTGGAAAGTAGGATTTGCATCACTGGGAATTTTTTTAATAATTCTTGCAAAATCTAAGATTGTCTCTTTATCGAGTATCTCAGCTGCAATTTTTTTACCTTTTTTGATGTTTTTAGATATTGGATCTACTAATCATCCTTACTTCTTGATTAGTTTAGTTGTATCAGTATTAGTTATTTGGAAGCATAGAACAAATATTAGACGATTACTTAAAGGAGAAGAATCAAAGATAAATGATATTAACAAATAGACTCACAGATATCCAAAAAAGCCTTATTGGGATCTTTAGCTTTCGTAATAGCTCTTCCAATAACCAATTTAGAAGCTCCATTACTTATTGCGTCATAAGGAGTCATTATTCTATTTTGATCATCTTTTTTTTGAATATTTGTCCTAATACCAGGTGTAATTAATTCGAAATTATTTTTATACATTGATCTCAATATTTTTGCCTCCAAAGGGGAACAAACGCATCCATCTAATCCAGCATCAAAAGACAATTTTGCAAGCCTGATAACATTTTCCTCAATCGAGTTTTTTCTATCAAGATCAGTTTGGAATTCTTTAGTAGATAAGCTAGTTAAAACAGTTATCCCAATAACATAAGGAGAATTTACATTAGCTATTTTTGCTCCTTCTAAAGATGCCTTTTTTGCTTCAGTAAGAGCTTTAGATCCTGCTGAAGCATGAACAGAAATAATATCAACTCCTAGTTTGGACACCTCATAACAAGCAGCGCTCATAGTATTCGGAATATCGTGAAATTTAAGATCTAAGAAAATTCTTTTATTTAAATTTTTCAAAATTTTAACTACACTAGGTCCCTCCCTCGTGAAAAGTTCTAAGCCAACTTTTACCCATTTTATATTTGGACACCTCTTAAGAAAGACTTTTGCTTGATGTATGTCTAATCCGTCAATAGCTAAAATTATTTTTTCTTCTGGATTAATTTTATTCATTTAATTTGAACTCTCAAACCTTTTAATTATTTTTTTTCCAATTTGCAATATTTTCCCTTCCAAATCATTTTTTGAATCAAAAACTAAATCAGGATTTATTATTTTCTGACTATCAATTTTTACGCCCCCACCTTTAATAGATCTTTTTGATTCGCTGCTAGATTTGAAAAACTTTAGAGCACTTAACAAGTAAAAGAACTTAACTGGAAAAACTATTTCTTTTAATGAAATCTCTGGAATTTCTCCAACTTTTTCTTTGTCTCCAAGGAATAATTTTTCGCAGTTTGATTGCGCCTTTAATGCTTCTTCAGCTCCATGGAATAAAGTAGTAACTTCTAAAGCCATTTTTCTCTGTAATTCTCGAGGATTTAAGTTTTCTTGAAAACTTAAATCTAATTCAGTAAGTAATTCAAAATAGGTAGGTATTATAATATCGGGTACTTTTTCTAATTTTGAATACATTGAAAGAGGATCATCAGTCAAACCGACGGTGTTAAATTCAGATTTACTCATCTTCTTAATTCCATCTAAACCCGTCAAAATTGGCAACAGAACACCGAATTGAGGTTCTTGTTTAAAATGCTTTTGAAGATCTCTTCCTATTGCAATATTAAATTTCTGATCTGTACCGCCAAGTTCAATATCTGATTGAACAACTACCGAATCGTAACCTTGTAATAGTGGATATAAGAATTCATGCAAAGCAATTGGAACTTGTGAAGTGTACCTTTTATTAAACTCCTCCTTAGCTAGCATTTGACTAACTGTTGCACTCCCCATTAATTCAATTATCGAATTAAGATTTAATCCTTTTAACCATTCACTGTTATATCTAATTTCTATTCTATCTTTTGAATCAAAATCTAAAATAGATTCATTAGCTGGCTTACCCATTCCTAGTTGGGTTAAATATGTTTTTGCATTATCTTTAACTTGTTTTTCGGATAACTGCACTCTTGTCTTACTTTTTCCGGTTGGGTCTCCAATTTGAGCAGTAAAATCCCCAATAATTAAAACTGCAATATGTCCATTATCTTGGAATGCCCTAAGTTTTTTAAACAATATGCTATGCCCAAGGTGAATATCTGTTCCAGTTGGATCGATTCCAAGTTTAACCCTTAATTTTTTATTATTTTTTTTCGCATGATCAATTATCTCCGAAAAAGTTAGATCTATTCCTTTAATTGGGAAATATTCTTCTATTCCTCTTGATAGCCATGATGGCAATATTAAATTATCTGACATAAAGCTTTAACCGTTATTTTTAAGAAGTTTTATCAAGTTCATCCTTCATTCTTATTAAAGTTTTATTCATCTGTTCGAACATTTGATCAGGAGTAATCCCAAATTGACTTAACTGTGTCTTTAATTGTTCTACTGTCATTTTTGCTTGAAAATCTTCTGACAATTCAAATCTCTTCATAAAAACCTTATAACGATCCATAAGAGATTCCATTTTTTTTATAAACATTTTTTTTCCTTCTCTGTCAAATTTTCCATAATCAGAACCAAGTTTCATAAGTTCTTGGTAGTCTGTAAAAAGCTTTTTAGCTTCTTCTTGAACGATGTCTGACTCAAAAAATCCCATTTCTATTTGTTTACTTCACAAGAATAAAGGCTCAATTACACCATAACAAGAATCTTTTGAATTGATTAGTACATTAATAAATTTTAGTTTATAAATAATTCTTTGATTTATATTATTTCAGAATTAAATTTAGTAGACATGTTTCATAAATATTGAAAAAATTCAACGTAAATAATATTTCAAACCAAAATAGACAATTTGAATTATTTGGCTCAAATGTAAATACATCAATTAATTTTCAACACTCAAATAATCTAAAAATCAACGGTGAAATCTTAACTGAATGGAGAAATAGAATCCATAATCACCAATTCAAAATTTCAAAAGATACTAACAATAAAACTTTTCGCCAAACTAGTCTTCCTATAAATAAAATTTCCATTGAAAGAAAAATTGATCCGTTTTCCCTTAAACCATTATCATTGAACTTTTGGAGAACCAATCAATATATACACAATGGTCCAGCAATGTATTTTGTAATTGACTCGATGGAGAGTTCTAAAATAATTCTTTATATAGGAGAGACAAATTTAGCAAATAAAAGATGGAAGGGAGAACATGACTGTAAAAATTACCTCATGAACTATAAAGAAGCTCTAGCTCATAACGACCTCTCAAGTCATCAAGATATTCGTTTCTTCTTAGATGTTCCTAAAGAAGTAAAATTAAGACGTAAATTAGAACAGCAACTGATATATTTATGGTTACCACCTTTTAATAAAGAAACTCGAGATAGGTGGGCCACTACTTTCACAAACAACTAAAAGTTAATTAAATCCATTCTACAAATGCAATTTTCCACATTCCAAAAAAATCTAGATAACTGGCAAGGTGCTTCATTAATTTTTGGAGTTTTAGAGGAAGAAATTGCCAGCCAAATCGAAAACATAAAATTTGTTGTTGACCCAAAATTATTATTAAAAAAAGTTACTCAAAAAAAATTCAAAGGAGAAAAAGGAAAAACTTTAAGCTTTGAATTTTTAGATCAAAAATTAGAAAATTTAATCATAGTTGGTCTTGGTAAATCGAAAGACCTACATAAAAGTGATATAGAAAACTCCATAGGAAATCTTATTAGGAAAACTGTTGATAAAAATGAAAAAATCAGCATCTTGCTACCTTGGGAATTTATAAATTCGCAAATAGAAATAACTCAATTAGCGGAGTCAGCAAGATTATCTGCTTATAAAGACAATAGATTCAATAAGAAAAAAGATGAAAAGAAAGTTCTTAAAGAAATAGAGTTTTTGAATTTAAAAAAACTTGAGAATATCAGCTTTGAAGATACAGAAAAAATATGTGAAGGTGTAGAACTAGCGAGAAGACTTGTAGCCGCCCCTCCAAATAGTCTTACACCCCAAGAAATGTCTATGCAAGCTTCTAAAATAGCTAAAGATCATGGTTTGGAAGTAAAAATTTTAGAGGCAAAAGAATGTGAAGATTTAGGAATGGGTGCATATTTAGCTGTAGCAAAAGGTTCTGATCTAGATCCTAAATTTATACATCTTACTTTGAAGTCAGAGGGCCCTATAAAAGAAAAGATTGCACTTGTTGGGAAGGGTTTAACCTTTGATTCTGGAGGATACAACCTAAAAGTAGGAGCCTCTCAAATTGAAATGATGAAATATGATATGGGCGGAAGCGCAGCAGTTTTAGGAGCAGCAAAAGCACTTGGAGCAATAAAACCAAAGGGACTAGAAATACATTTTATTGTGGCAGCTTGCGAAAATATGATAAATGGATCTGCAGTACATCCAGGAGATGTAGTTAAGGCATCTAACGGTAAGACAATTGAAATAAATAACACTGATGCAGAGGGTAGACTCACATTAGCTGATGCTTTAACTTATGCATCCAATTTAAAACCTGATTCAATAATAGATCTCGCCACTTTAACAGGAGCTATTGTTGTTGCATTAGGGAATGATGTAGCTGGATTCTGGAGCAATAATGATGATCTAGCAAATGATCTAAAAGCTGCATCATCCCAAGCTGGAGAAGAATTATGGCAAATGCCTTTACAAAAATCTTATAAAGAAGGGTTAAAGTCTCATATAGCTGACATGAAAAATACAGGCCCTAGAGCAGGTGGGTCTATAACAGCTGCTTTGTTTTTAGAGGAATTCTTTGATACAGAGATTAAATGGGCTCATATTGATATTGCTGGGACTTGCTGGACTGATAAGAATAAGGGGATTAATCCATCAGGTGCAACCGGTTTTGGAGTTAAAACTCTTGTTCAATGGATTAAAAATAAATAACTATATTTAAAATCATTCAGTCCAAAGATTTGTTGACCTAGCGTTATCCCCCCACAATTTATCCAACCTCTGATCTCTCCCACATGAGAATCTATAGAACTTATATTTCAATTCATTTCTCTCAGCAAAATCCTGATGATATTCTTCGGCCAACCAAAATTGACCTTTTGATTTTAGTTCTACAGATATTTTTTCTAATGGGACTCGCAACTCGTTAGAGGCCGAAACAATTGCATTATTTGCATCACTTTCCTCAGTTTCATCTTTGAAAAAAATCACTGGCCTATAAGAATCTCCACGATCACAAAATTGCCCCTTACCATCCATAGGATCAATATTTCTGAAATAGAGCCTAAGTATCTCGGGTAAACTTACCAGTTGGGAATCATAGTTAACCAAAACCACTTCCTGATGCCCTTCATGATTTTCGTATGAAGGATTTTGTAAATCCCCTCCTGAGTATCCACTTTCTACAGAATTAATTCCTTTTAAAGACTCTAAGTCATGTTCTAAACACCAAAAACAGCCTCCCGCAAGAATCAATTCTTCTGCGAGGGAATTTAAAGGGTTAATTAAAATTGAAAAAGCAATTATTAAAGGTAAAAAAAGTTTCATCATTACATTATAAAGTTCAAATTATAGAATTAATAATTTCTTTTGCCGCTCTATCAACTACTCCTTCCTCTCCTAATTCTTTTCTTAAAAGAGTATACCCTTTTTTGATTTTTACTTTTTCTGATGTCAGATCGAGAAGCCTGCAAGCTTTAAAAAAAATTTTCTTTTCATTAAAATTCTTCTGGACAAACTCAGGTATTATAAATTTTTTTACTAAAAGATTCACAGGCGAAATAAACCTTACTTTAAAATTGAGAATTCTTTTAGCAATAAAAGCAGTAACTCTACTTACTCTATATCCAATAATCTGTGGTATTCCATATAAAGCCAATTCCATATTAACTGTGCCTGATTTGCACAAAGCTAGTTTCGTTAATGAATAAATGTAAGGCATAAATTTTGAATTATCTTGTTGAGAAATAACCTTCCCTTTAATTTCATATTTTTCTAAACCCTGTCTAAATTTTTCATCAAAAATACTCCTACAAGATGGAATATAAACTAAGAGACTTGGATATCTTAATTGTAATTTTTTGGCAGTTTTTAAAAAGGTGGGCAATATATATTTCAACTCTTGTGGTCTTGATGCAGGCATTAAAAGCAGTATATTTTGATTTGCTTTAAGTTTTAGAAATGTTCTAGAATACTTCTTGGAAGGTAGTTTTTTCGTTAAATCAAGCATTGGATGTCCAACCCAAGAAACATTTCCACCCCTCCTTCTATAAAAAATTGCTTCTTGCTTAAAAATCGCAAAAATTTTATCAGAAAAATTAATTAAATTTGTAGTGCTATTGTTACCAACTCTCCAAGCCCATTCTTGGGGAGCTATGTAGTAATAAATTGGAATATTATTTCTCGATCTTTTTAATTTAGCACCAATATTAATATTAGGGCCCATATAGTCAATCAAAATCAAACAATCAGGAGGATATTTTTTTAGTAATTTATAAAATCTTCTTTGAATTCTTATTGTTGGAAGAATAAGGGGTAAAGCCTCCCAAATTCCTATTGCACTAATTGACGTAGTATCTTGAAGAATTTTTACACCCTCTTTCCGCATCCTTTCTCCACCCAAGCCACATATTTCTAAATCAACCGAACGTTTTTTGGCTTCAATAAATAATGCATTAGCTAATAAACTTCCATGTAAATCTCCTGAAACTTCACCGGTGCTTATGAATATCTTTCTATTCATAAATTATTTGAAGGCATTGGTCCTCTTCTTTTATAAGATATTGAATCTTTTAAAAAAGTACATAGTTTGTTGGATGAAAAGTCTAATTTTTCTTTCATCGCTATTTCCAATGAAATAGAAATTACATCTTTAGATTTAAATAATAAATTCCAGGTATTTTGCAATAATTTCAAATCAAAATCTTTATTTTCCATCAACCCACTTCTTTTAATTCCTACCCTATTTAAGCCTCTCAATCTACCAGGATGTCCCTCAGCTAAACAAAAAGGAGGAACATCTCTATCTACTCTTGTCATTCCACCTATCATTGCCAGATATCCTACATGTACAAATTGATGGATACCTAAACAACCTCCAATAATTGCATTATCTTCAACTTTTACATGACCAGCAACCTGGACACTATTTGACAAAACAATTCCATTACCAATTTCACAATTATGACCAATATGTGTATAAGCCATTAATAAATTATTATTCCCAATAATTGTTTTTTCACCTTCGTCAGTTGCCTTATTAATAGTTACACATTCTCTAAAAGTATTATTATCCCCAATAATTATCTCTGTAGATGCACCCTTATATTTAAGGTCTTGAGGTTCAAGTCCAATAAAAACATTTGGGAAAACTTTATTATTTTTACCTATTTTTGTTTTCCCTTCAATAACAGCATTGGGGCCTATTTGAGTACCTGAATCTATTATGACGTTTGGTCCGATAATAGCTCCACTAGCAATAGAAACTCCATCATTCAACTCTGCACTTGAATCAACAAATGCATTTGGATGAACTATTGCACCTTTAAAATTAGTATTTTTAATCTCCATGTTTTTAATCAACTAATGAAAACATTAATTCGCCTGAGCAAACCAACTTCCCATCAACATGAGCTTCACCTTTTACCTTCCCAAATCTTTTTCTTTTTATACTTAATAACTCGCAAGTAATTACTAATTGGTCTCCAGGTAATACTGGCCTTCTAAATTTGACATTATTAATACCTGCAAATACAAAAAGTCCTTTGGGAAGGTCAGGCATTTGAGTTACGATTATTCCCCCTACTTGAGCCATTGATTCAACAATTAGCACCCCTGGCATTAAAGGTCTCTCTGGGAAATGCCCCTGAAATTGAGGCTCATTTATAGTCACATTTTTCAATGCGACAGCTTTTTTGCCTGGGACATGTTCTATAACTCTATCTATAAGAGCGAAAGGAAATCTATGAGGCAAAAGACCTAATATTTCCTCAGAAGATAGTTGATTATTTTCAGTCGATAATTGTTGTTCCAAAACTTAAGAAAATAAAGTTAATTTTTTAGTGCTGAGGCTAATAAAGCATTTAAAGAATGTGATCCTTTATAGACTAAAATTTGAGCCTTAGGTAACCCTACCAAAGCTAAGTCCCCAATAAGATCTAAAATCTTATGTCTTATAGGTTCATTACTAAATCTTAATGGAGGATTAACCCATTTATCCCCATCACATACAAGGGCATTTTCTAAACTGCCCCCTTTTATTAATCCCAATTCACTTAATTCTTGAAATTGGTCCTTAAAACCAAATGTACGAGCAGGAGCAATATTTTCCACAAAACTATTTGGATTTAAATCTATTACGTAAGTTTGATTTCCAATTGCTTTATAAGAAAAATTTATAGTTGAGATAATTGTAATTTTATTAGATGGAGTTAGAGCGATAACTGAACTATCTTTATTAAATATAATTGATTTATTTATCTCTTTTATAAAGTTTTTTGGTTTAGGAACTCTTTTAATACCAACTTCTTCAAATGCCCTAACCCATTGGATTGCTGATCCATCGAGCAATGGGATTTCCTTCCCATCAACTTCGATATGAATATAACTCAATCCACAACCTGCCAATGAGGCTAATAAGTGTTCAATTGTATATAAATTTCTTCCCGCTAATTTGATTGCAGTACACAACATAGTACTGCCAATTAAATCTTGATTTAACTTAAAAATTTCGTCAGGCTTATCAGAAAAAGAAACATAATAACCCTCTTTTTCAAACGGCGAAATTTTTATTCTTGTTTTTTCACCACTATGAAGCCCTACACCCTCTTTAGTAATAACACCAGAGAGTGTGTAACAGGAATCATAATTAGAAGGCCAAGAAAACACTTAAAATTTCCATCCAACTCCGAGATTATATCTCCAATCACCACTTAAGTCTTTACTGGCGACATCCAATCTTAGAGGTCCAATTGGTGTCTTAATACCGACCCCTCCTCCGAGAGAATAACCAGAACCCGATTTTTCTAATAGTTTACCTGGTTTACCTGGGACGTTATTCTGGGACCCTAAATCACTTCCAAAATCAGCGAATAAAGCCCCTGATATCATTCTCCAGACGGGGAACCGGTATTCAGCAGTTGCTTCCACAAAACTTTTACTTACAGAAAGATCACACGAGCTCCAACCTCTCACAGAGGAAGAACCTCCCATACAAAATGCTTCATAAAGAGGTAAATCCCCAATAATTGTTCCAGCTTTAAATTCGAATCCAATAGTTTGAGGACAATCACTATTAACAACCTCACTGGACTTACATCCTTTAGTAAGATTAATCAATTTTGTTGGGATGAAAAATGCATATGCAGCTCGTATTCTATTAAAAGTCGGAGAGTTATTTCCCATTGAAATAAATTGTTCACTACCAAAACTTAATTTATTTCCTGAAGTTGGATTAACCGAATTATTAAAATTATTTCTTGTAGTTGAGCCAATAAAACTAACTAATGTATTTTTATCAGGGCATGAACCATCTTTAGGTGTATACCCAATACAAATAATTTCACTTATATTTGCGGTTGTTGGTTTTTTAGTTCCATAAGGTTTTTTATTTCCGTCACTATCAATCATTTTTACTTGTTTAAAATTCATTCCTGCAAGAACTCTCCATTTTGTTTCTTTAAAAGGATCTCCACCGTTAAGAGGCCTTGAGAATGAGAATCCACCTCCTGTTTTTTCTAGAACTATTGATGAGAAAGAATCTGTACTCTCAGAGGTAGTATCATCGACAGCATAAATTCTTCCATTATTTTCACTTTTAAATTCTTGAGGATAATCTCGACTTAAAAACACATTTGTCCTAAAAGAAGTTTTATATTTATCTCCCTTTATCCAAGGGTCAGATAAAGAAAAGTTATAAGTTGTTGAGTATTCGCCAAAATTAAGGTTGATATTTGTTGACCATGCTCTTCCTAAAGCATTAGTTTCTGACAATCCAATTTGTGCAAAGATACCAGAACTATTACTGTACCCTAGACCACCTGTTAGGGAACCTGTTCTTTGCTCACTCAAATCTAAAAAAATTAAAACTTTTCCAGGATTTTTATTATCCGGACCAAGAGAAACTTTGATATCATCAAACAGAGATGTGGCATAAAGTCTCTTTATATCGGCTTCTAATATTTTTCTATTAAATATAGAGCCTGGGACTGTCTTCAATTCTCTCTTTATGACCCAATCTTTTGTTTTGCCTTTCCTAGGTTTCCCATCCACAATAGATTCTCCATCTGATCCCATAAACCTTAATTCAATATCAGAAACTATTCCTTCTTCTACATTTAAAATGACAACTCCATCACCAAAGATTCTTTCAGGACCATTTATTCTTGAAAGAGAATAACCCTTTTCTGTGTACCATTTTTTAATCAACTTTATTCTATTTTGAAGTTCACTTAAATTCAGAGTGGTTCCATAATCCTCAGTAAAAATATTATTCACAAATTCATTAGGAATAATTGCATTTTTCGGATTAATTTTGACTTTTTTCAGGATTGGATTAGGCACAACGCTAACTATAAGCTTCACTCCTAGTGGACCGTCTTGAGACTTAATCTTTACCCCTGAGAACCAACCACTGGCATAGATAGAATTTAAATCATTATTTAATTCTTTATTATTAACAACGCTTCCAGGCTTGATAGTCATAGAATCATAAGCGGCTAACTCCAACTTTCTACCTTCAGGATGATTTTCCCATCCTTCAATAATTATTTCTGAAATGAGAACATTCTCATCAGAATCTCTTTCACCGTTATCTACTATTAACGTATTATTCTTTTTCACAAAATTAAAAGCTGATATCGGATCATTTAAGTATTGATTTGTATTATTATTGATTTTAATTTTTTTAAATTCTCCTTCTTTATTAAGCAAATACCTAGCTGCTAATTCTGCATTATTTGAAATCAAAATAAAAGAAAAACAAGCTATGCTTGCAAAAGCTTTTGTAAATTTTGGAAGATTTTTTTGCATAATATTTTAAAAACTAGATAGATGAAGAGTCGTTTGAATTAAATAAAATTATTTATTCTTTTATTAATTTCACTATAAGCTTCAATAAAGCCACCTAAATCATTTCTAAATCTATCTTTATCAAGGCTTACTATAGTACCATTTTTTTGATTAAGATCCCATAATCTGCAATTATCAGGACTGATCTCATCGCCTAGAACAATTTGCCCATCAGAATTATAACCAAACTCTAATTTAAAATCCACAAGATCTAATTTGATATTATAAAAGAATGTTTTGAGAAGTTTATTAATCTTTAATGTCATATTACTTATAAATTCCAGTTCCTCATTATCAATTATCTTCAATAAATTAATTCTATCTTTTGTTAGGAGAGGATCATTAAGAGTATCATTCTTAAGATAATAATCAATCAAGGGTCTTTCCAAAACTGATCCTGGCTTGATTGTAGTCTGTTTACACAGAGATCCATATGCGGTATTTCTAAGAACAACTTCAAGGGGAATGATTTTTATTTTTTGAGCGATCATTGAATAATTATTTTTGAGCCCAATGTAATGGGTTGGTATGTTGTTTTTTATAAGAAACTCAAATATTTTTGAACTTATAAGACAATTCAATTCCCCTTTGCCCTCAAACTTAGCTTTCTTCAAAGCATTAAAAGCTGTGGCATCATCTTTGAATTCAATTATTATTTTATCTGAATCCTCATAAGCAAATATTTTTTTTGCTTTACCTTCATAAATAAACTTTAATTTGCTATTCATTAAAAACCCCTTTGAGAACTAAAAATAGAATATAATTGATTTATTTGCTAGCAATAGAAATGTTTAATAGACTAAAAAATCTATTTTAATTGAATTTCATTTCAAACTTTATTATATATAAACAACCCCTTCATGAGTATTAATACAATCAACACTAAAACTTCTAATAAATTAGAAAATATTTTAATAATTGGTAATGGTGGTCGAGAAAATGCATTAGCATGGGCTATTCAAAAAAATGACTTAATCAAGAAAATTTATCTACTCCCAGGTAATGCTGGTTCAAAAAAAATAAATAAATCTGAGAGAATTAATTTAGATTTAAATAATATTAAAGAATTAACCTCGAAACTAAAATATCTAAATATTGACTTAGTGGTAATAGGACCAGAGACACCTTTAGCAGAGGGCTTAGGGGATGTTCTTCGGAGAAATAGTTTTGATGTGTTTGGTCCTGGTTCAGATGGAGCAAAATTAGAATCAAGTAAATCTTGGGCAAAGGAGTTTATGAAAGACGCAAATATTCCTACTGCAAATTCTTGGAAAGTTAAGTCATTAAAGGAAGCAAAAGAAATTATCTTTACATCTCCAAATCCATTAGTAGTAAAAGCTGACGGATTAGCTTCAGGGAAAGGGGTTTTCATCCCTGAATCAAAAGAAGCATCTATAAATGCTACGGAAGAAATATTTAAGGGGAAATTTGGTGATGCTGGCGAGATAGTTGTTTTGGAAGAAAAAATTGAGGGTCCAGAAGTATCAGTTTTTGCTCTTTGCGATGGAAAGAAATATGTTTTACTTCCTACGGCTCAAGATCATAAACGACTTAATGAGAATGATAAAGGGCCTAATACAGGAGGTATGGGAGCTTATTCTCCTACTCCATTGATGACAAAAAGTCTTCTTAAAAGTATTACCAAGGAAATAATTGAACCTACAATTGATTCATTGTTGAGGAAGAAAATCGACTACAAAGGGGTTTTATATTTTGGATTAATGATCACAAAATCAGGTCCAAAAGTTATAGAATATAACTGCAGATTTGGCGATCCTGAATGCCAAACAATAATGCCTTTAATGGACAAAGACTTTGTGAGTCTTTTACAAAAATGTGCCAAGGGTAATCTTCTCGGAAACGAAAAAATTAAAATGTCGAATAAATTCAGCGGTTGTGTAATTGCTACTTCCAAAGGTTATCCTCATAATTATGAAAAAGGCTATCCAATTAATTACGGCAATATTGACTTTGAAGATTGTCAAATCTTCGATTCAGGAACATCTTTAAATTCCAAAGGTGAATTTATTACAGATGGAGGGAGAGTTCTTAGTATTGTTTGTCAAGGCAAAGATTTTAATAAGGTTTTTGAAAAGGCTTACAAGAATTTAAAAGAAATAAGTTTTGCCGGTATCTATTATAGAAAAGATATTGGTCATCAAGTCAGAATAAAAAAAATTGCTGAGAGGACAACTAAATGATAGAAAGCAAAGAGCCTAATAAGACAAAACTTACACCTTCAGAAAAATTGATTGATGATAATAGTCCTGACCACTGGTCAAACAGAGTTTTAACTTGGTGGAGTGGTTTTAGTTTAAGAACAAAACTATTAGCTATAGCAACTCTTGTTGTGAGTCTTTTAATGACTGGCATAACATTTTTTGCTCTTAATAGTATTCAAAGAGATGCTGGTATGAATGACACAAGATACGCACGAGATCTAGGACTTCTACTATCAGGTAATGTTACTGAACTAGTTGCAAATAATCAAAAGAAAGAGATATCTAATGTTGCAGAAAAGTTTTGGAGATCAAGTAGAAATTTACGTTATATTTTTTTTACTGATGCTGAAGATATTGTTCAACTTGGAATTCCAATTAGTGCTACACCTACAAGTTCAGATAACCAATTTCAATTAACTAGAAGATTAAAGTTACCATCAGAATTAAAGAAGAGACCTCAATTTCCTTTAGTAAGACAGCATGCCACCCCTCAAGGACAAGTTACAGATGTATTTGTACCAATGTTGTGGAAAGGTAAGTATCTAGGAACATTAGCTTTGGGAGTTACACCTAACAAAAAGGCTTTGTCTAGTGCTGCATTAACTAGAGAAGTAACAATAGCAGTTTTTATTTCTATTTGGGTTTTAGTGATACTTGGAGCAGTATTTAATGCATTAACCATTACTAGGCCTGTAAGAGAATTAGTAAAGGGTGTTAGAGAAATTTCAAAAGGCAATTTCAAATCTAGGATCTCTTTACCGATGACTGGTGATCTAGGAGAACTACTTACAGGTTTTAACCGGATGGCTTCTCAACTAGAGAATTACGATGAGGCAAATATTGAAGAGCTTAAAGCTGCTCAGATAAAGCAGCAGTCCCTGATAGCTAAAATGGCAGATGGTGCAATACTGTTGGACTCCAAAGGCAAAATAGTTCTAACTAATCCCACAGCAAAAAGACTATTTCGTTGGGAAGGAAGATTCTTAGAAGGTAAATATCTTTTAAATGAAATTCCTGAAATTTTATCTAATGACTTACATACAAATATAGAATCAATTTTAAAAAGAGAAAAGGAAAATGATGATTTGAGGTGCAGCTTGGGCGAACCTGCAAGGACTCTAAGAATTGTTTTACAATCCGTTTTGGATACAAATAAAGTTGAATTAAAAGGAATTGCAGTGACAATTCAAGATTTAACAAGAGAAGTTGAACTTAATGCTGCACAAAATAGATTTATAAGTAATGTTTCTCATGAGCTAAGAACACCACTTTTTAATATAAAAAGTTATGTAGAGACTTTATATGACTTAAAAGATCAACTTTCTAATGAGGAACAACTTGAATTTTTGGGTATCGCTAATTCAGAGACTGATAGATTAACAAGACTAGTTAATGATGTACTTGATTTATCAAGATTGGAATCAGGTAAAATAATTCAATTAGAGCCTATGGAAATTAAACCAGCTATTGAACAAACACTTAGAAATTATAGACTTAATGCTACTGAAAAGAATGTTTCCTTAGCACATGATATCGAGGAAAATATCCCATCAATTCTTGGAAATTTCGACTTGCTATTACAAGTTTTTGACAATTTACTAGGTAATGGTTTGAAATTCAGTCCAAAAAATAGCACTCTCAAAATTAGAGCTTATACTTGGCCTGATTCATGTCCAGCCTTTCCCCCGAACAACAATAAAGAGGCTCCTCAATGTGAATTAGTTTCACCTTTACCTAAAGTAAGAATTGAGATAGCGGATAATGGTTCAGGAATATCGCAACCTGACCAAGAGAAAATATTTGATCGTTTTTATAGAGTTGAAAATGCTGTCCATACCGAACAAGGTACAGGATTAGGATTATCAATTGTTAGAGGAATAATTGAGAAACATGGTGGTCAAATTCGAATGGCGAGCGAACTAGGAATAGGCACAACATTTTGGTTTGATTTACCCCTAGAACAATCTGATAAAGATGAATTGCTCGCTCAAACAATTAGTAATGTAGAAAATTTTTCGGATTCCCAAGTAAGTGAATTATTCTAATTATTTTCAATTCCCTTAAAAACGTTTTGCATACCCTGATCAGAAATAACTCTATGAGGTGCACCGCTAAATATTTGTTCGAAATTAGAAAATGAATCTTTTATTTCAGGGCCTTGGCCAGTAATTATATATTCTCTTATCCTTTTATCATGCCATGAGCCTCTCATTTTAAAAACATTTATGGCTCTAGCCATCTCCCCTTTAATTTCAACGTATTGTAATAACAATATCGTATCTGTGATAGTTGAAATATGAGAGTCGGTAATAGAATGACTTCCCATAAATTCTTCGGCAGTATTTGTGAAAAAACCTGCTATCTCTTCTTGTTTTGAATAACCAGTAACTCCAATTACAAATTGTCTAAAAGCATTCAAACTCACTCCTCTAGCCAATGCAGAGAGAGAGTCTATTGCCAATCTCTTAGGTTTAAATTCATTTATTTGCGATTTTATAATCTGTAAATGATCTTCTAAACCAGTTGATTCAGGGTACGCACAAATAATTTTTAATAATCCGTCATTTTCCATCTTTTCAAAATCTATTCCCCAACTCGTAGCATTTCTATTTAGTTGAGCTCTAGATTCTTCATAGGCAAAAAGTATTGCTCTTTCTTTATTTTTATAAGCATCTTCAATAAACTTTGATACGAGCATAGTTTTACCTGTACCAGTTGCGCCGGTTGCCAGAATTATTGAATCCTGAAAATAACCGCCTCCACACATTTCATCAAGATCTTTAACTCCTGAACTTATTCTTATATTTGAGGATCTTTGCGTTAATCTCATCGCTCCTAAGGCAAAAACAATTATGCCATTATCTCCCATTGTGAAGGGAAATTCTCCTTTCATATGTACTGTGCCTCTCAACTTTAAAACTTCTAAAGTTCTTCTTCTTTTCTCTGCCTCAAGAACATTCCTAAGTAGTACAACATTATCAGACACAAATTCCTCAACGCCATAACGAGCTATTGGGCCATAATCGTCCACTCTTTCTGTCGTCATTACGGTGGTAACTCCTATTTCTTTTAATCTCGCAATAAGTCTAAAAATCTCTCTTCTAACAACATAAATAGCATCATATTGCTGAAACACAGCGGTTATTGAGTCTATCGCTACTCTCTTAGCTTTATATTTTCTAATCGCATAACTAATCCTTTCAATCAAACCTGAAAGATCAAAATTACCAGCAACATCTTGACCGTCAGGATCAGGAGAAGCGTCCAAAATAAAAAGTTTATTTTGATCAATTAATTTCTGTAAATCCCAACCAAAGCTAGCTGCATTTCTAATAATATCTAAAGGTGATTCTTCAAAGGTAATAAAAATTCCTGGCTCATCAAAATTACAAATACCATGATGTAAATATTGTAGAGAAAAAACAGTTTTACCAGTTCCAGATGTCCCACTGACAAGAGTGCTTCTCGCGGCAGGCAAGCCTCCCCTACAAACATCATCAAACCCCTCAATTCCAGTAGGTATTTTCTGGACTTGCATTTTAATTGATTTACTAATTTTTTTATCTTTCATAGATTTTGAACGGGAAAATTATTCTATAAATATTGATATATTTTTTAATTATAAAAGTTTTATTATAAAAGTTTTTATTAAGTTTTTGTACCTCCACTATATTCACTCTCTGATAATTCATCAAAAAGTAAATCTAATCCAATTAAAACCTTCTCTCTATCTGATAAATCACCAATTATTCTTCTAACAGGAGGAGGTAAAATCTTGGCAAGAGTTGGGGTTGCCAAAATCTTATCTTCTTCAGCAAGTTGCGGTTGTTTAAGAACATCTATTACTTTTAAAGCATAAACTCCTTTAAATTCATTTTCTAGAATTTCTTTAAGAGTATTCAAAGCCCTCATTGAATTGGGAGTATTACCTGCTACGTAAAGTTTTAAAATATATGTTTTTCTTGCCGCCATTTGTTAACACCCCAAGTTTAATAAAAGGTTTTAATAATAAACCTTGACTTATTACACTATAAAATAAGAAAATAAACAAACATTCATGACTGCTAAACAGGCTTAATCAAATTAATATATTTGAGCCTATCGGCGTCCTCATTATATGACTTCTTCAAAAAAAACTTCTGAAAATCCTGCAAAAAATGATAATTTGTATGCAATAGCTGAGACATCAGGCCAACAATTTTGGTTTGAGGTTGATAAATATTATGATATTGACAGGTTAAATGCTAAAGAAAAAGATAAAATTACTATTGATAAAATTCTCCTTATAAAAGATAAAGATAATATTTCACTTGGTCAGCCTTATGTAAAAAATGCAAAAATAGAACTAGAAGTTGTTTCACATAAGAGAGATAAGAAAATAATCGTATATAAAATGCGTCCTAAAAAGAAAACACGTAGAAAAATGGGTCACAGACAAGAACTCACAAGAGTTATGGTAAAATCTATATCAATTGCAAACAGTACTCCAAAAACATCTTCAAAAACTGAAGTTAAAAAAAAGAGTACTAGCCCAAAGGCCTCTAATCCAGAAAACTAATTTTTACTAATGGCACATAAAAAAGGTACCGGATCAACCAGAAATGGAAGAGATTCAAATTCTAAGAGACTAGGCGTTAAAGCTTATGGAGGTGAAAAAGTATCAGCAGGATCTATCATAATCCGTCAAAGAGGTACTTCTTTTTTACCAGGAATTAACGTTGGGAAAGGAAAGGATGATACACTTTTCGCACTAAAAGAAGGTACTGTGAGCTTTGACAGTATCAAAAGGAATTTAAGAAACAGAAAAAGAGTAAATGTAGTTCTTTAATTCTTTTTATAGGATCTTGTAGTAATAAGAATAGGATGAAAAACTTCTACAAATTTTGATTGTAGAGTCTTAAAAAATTGTTCAATAATTTGCTCATCATCAACGTGAAAAGGATATTCATTATTTTCTCCTTTATAAAAGTACCAATTAAATAATCCAATTGAGTTAGGTCCCATTATTTTATGAAAGGTATCAAGATAAAAAGCCGGATCAGATAAATGCTCTAATACATCAAGGCATACGATCGTATCAAATCTAGATATTTTTGTTTCCAGAATTGTTTTACAAAACGTGAGTTTATTGTCCACTCCAAGTTTTTTAGCCCTATATTCAACAAAATCTCTATTTGTTTTATTAATATCAACGAAAAAAACATGCTTAACCTTTGTAGACATAGCATTAGCTAAGGCATGAGTACCAATCCCTCCACCAAAATCCAAGACCAAATTTCTTGAAAATCTCTGCTGAAGTTTTAACGTGTCAGCAATATAATCCTTACTTGAAATATGCCAAGCGGCCAAATCTGCCAAATGCTTATCTCCAACAATTTCTTTATAAAAGTCTTCAGCCTCACTTAAACTACCCCCGGGATGAAGATTAGCTAAATCCATCTTAGCGTTTTCGAGGAACCCATCTAAATCACCCTCCTCGATAGATAAAAATTCCATTAAGTGTGATTTCAAATCAAAAGCATCATCACTAAACTGTTTTAATATTGAATCATCATTTTTCAATTTCTTTCTTTAAACAATACCTTATTTAAAAATAATAAAATAGTAAGAAATAGTTCTCATAGCAATCTTAATATTAAAATGGAAATTAAGGATGGATTCATATCAATTAATAAAGAGAAAGGGTGCACCTCGCATGATTGCGTTAAACAGATAAGGAAATTATTAGGTACCAAAAAAGTCGGTCACACAGGTACTTTAGATCCTGAGGTAACAGGAACATTACCAATTGCGATAGGAAATGCCACAAGATTTATTCAATATTTACCTCAAGGTAAAACCTACATTGGACAAATCCAATTAGGTATAAGAACAAAAACTGATGATATACAAGGCGAAATTCTAAATAAAAAAAAGTGGCCTATTTTGAGTAATAATGAATTAGATAATTATTTAAATAACTTCAGAGGGATTATTCAACAAGTCCCTCCAAAAGTATCAAGCGTACACGTTAATGGAGAAAGAGCATACAAAAAATCTTTGAAGAATGAGGAATTTGAATTACACCCAAGAGAAGTAGAAATAGAAGAATTAGTATTAAAAGAATGGGATCAAGCGAATGGCATATTAGAAATAAAAGTTTCATGTACCTCAGGAACTTATATAAGATCTATAGCTAGAGATTTGGGGCAAGTCTTAGATTCAGAAGGTTGTCTGTTGAACCTAAAAAGGATTTCGGCTTGTGGATTCCATGAGAGAAATTCTATAAAAATATCTGACCTAAGTGATCTTAATGAGAAAAATTCACCTTTTATTATTCCCACAATTTCTGCTCTTGATCATATCTCAACACTAGTTTTAACTAATCAAGAAGAAATTCACTTTTGGAAAACAGGGCGGATAATTAAATTTAATGCTAATAATTTTGTTAAGAGCTCCTCTTTTGATTACAAAAAACCAATAAAAATTATTGACCACAAAAAACTCCTTTTAGGAATTGGTTTTATTAATGAAGATAAAACTGCATTGCATCCCAAATTAGTTCTTAATGCCAAATAATTTTTATAAGAAATTTTTGCTAAATGGTTTAATTCTTACACCCTTATAAAAATGTTTTAATATTCTTTCTGCTTTTTGACCTTTGGAAGCCATATATTTTGCACCCCATTGACTCATTCCCACACCATGACCAGATCCAGATCCTGAAACAACCAAAATTTTTTCTATGGTAGATGATGTATTCGAGCTATTTCTTGGAATTAATAATTTTTGATTTATTTTAATTAATGAAGAATCTTTAATACTATTTAAGTCAATTATTTCATAAACACTTACGTTGTACTTATAAGCAATATCATTCAAACTATCCCCAGCTTTAACAATATGGGATAGGGGTTCATCTTCAAATTTATTAGTTGTTAATAGTTTGGAATTATTGTTATTAAATTCAATTTCATTATCTTCAATAAATTTAAATCTCACAAAATTACTTTTAAGATTCATTCTTTTTCTAATATCAACTCCAGACATTTGATCAGAACCATAATATCCCAATAGTTTTACATTTTTCACTCTTCCAGTATTAGTTATATTTAGAATCTCAATTTTTTTTATCCCACCAATTTTAGGAAACAAGCTTTTTAATTCTTCATTTGAGAATTTTTTCTGCCATCTAAGTTTTGGATTATTTTTATCAAAATCTTTAACACTAGATAAATATGGATACTCATTCTTCCAAACATCTTGGCTATTTTCAGTCATACCTCCTGAACTACTATGAAATAAGGCATTAATCAATTTATTTTTATATGTCAAAACTAATGATCTTGTACTTTTTACTGCCCTTGTGGTTTTATAAGTTCTAGCCTCTAGCCCACGATAGACTTGATTCATATTTGTTGAATCAATATCATAAAGAGAATTTCCTTTTTGCTTCAAAGCATAAGTCCTTGAAGCAATAGCTTGAGCTTTTAATGCTTCCAAAGGCCATTTGGCTGGCATCTCTGAGCCTACAACACTACTAAGATACTTCTCAATTCCAAGGATATTAATCACTAATATTTCAGAATCAAGAATGTAGAGATTAAGTTTTCCTGAGTATCTTTTCTGACCGACCCAAATACCTCTCCCATCAGAAGATTTAACTACGATTTTTGCTTTATTTTTCAAGTCATATATTTTTTGTTTATTCTTATCAAAAAATATTGTTGTTCTATTACTCTCTTTTTTTAAAGTTAAACCTTTAATTTTTTTATTTGAAAATTTTTGTCCTTTGATAATTAATGGAATTGACCTATCAGATCTTATCCTTAAATTTCTATTTTTTGATATTAGAACCCTTATCAAGGGCTCTCTGGCTGCAGATACAGATCGATTCTGGAAAACACAAAAAATTATTATCCCTATTAAATAAAATTTATAAGAATTTTTTATAATTTTATAAATCACTATGTTTGAAAAACAAATTTTGCATTTGCCTAAGTCTGACTAAAAGTCTAGATTTAATCTAGTTAATAAAATAAAAATAACATCAAAAGTGAACATCACTTTCTTGGGAACAAGCTCTGGGGTGCCAACCTTAACAAGAAATGTCTCTTCCTTAGCCCTTAAATTATCTCAAACCGCCGAAGTATGGCTTTTTGATTGCGGAGAAGGAACACAACATCAACTAATGAAGAGTAATATTAAGTCTTCACAAATTAAAAAAATATTTATTACTCATATGCATGGTGATCATATTTATGGTTTACCAGGCCTTTTGGCTACATTAGGGTTATCGGGCAATAGTAATGGTATTGAAATTTATGGTCCTTCAGAGTTAAGAAATTTTGTAAATTCGGCACTTAATAATAGCTATTGCAAATTGTCATTTCCTTTACGTTTTCGAGAAGTTGAAGATTTCGCCTCATTAAATAAAATTTTATTTGAAAACGATAAGTTAAAAGTTCATTGTGCCTGCCTTAAGCATAGGCTACCTGCTTATGGTTATCGTGTGAGCGAAAAAGATAAGCCAGGAGTATTCGATATCAAAAAAGCAGAAGATTCAAATATTCCTCCCGGGCCTATATATTCAGAATTACAAGCAGGTAAAACAGTTCAATTGAAAGATGGGAGATCTTTTAATGGGCAAGATTTTTGTGGTCCTCCTAGAAAAGGTGAAAGTTTTGTTTACTGTACTGATACAGTTTTTAGCGAATCGGCAGTTAACTTATCTAAAAATGCTGATTTACTAGTTCATGAATCTACATTTTCAAAAGAAGATGAAAAAATGGCTTACGAAAAATTACATTCGACAACAATAATGGCAGCAAAAACTGCACTATTGTCTAACGTAAAGAAATTAATTATCACACATTTAAGCCCAAGATATACTCAAAGAAGTCCAATCAAGCCAAGCGATTTGCTAAAAGAAGCTCAAAAAATCTTCCCTAATACTTATCTTGCTAAAGATTTTTTAACCGCAGAAATTAAATAAACTGCAACAGTTCGTGAGCAGTAGGGTTGTAAATGACCAACCCATGAAATAATAGTCTTATGGTTTTTTTTAATTTGATGTCGATCGAAATGGTTTCTATTTTTTCATCACTAAACAAGTCTTTCAAAAGACTTCTTATTTTTCTTCCATTGATTATTGGTTTACTTCTTAATCCAATCTCTGCAAATGCACTTTATCCAAGTGATCCTTCATCAGTAGATGGATTGAAAGAAGATCTTCATGGTGCAGATCTTCAAAATAATGAATATGTAAAATATGATTTATCTAATCAAGATTTAGGCGAAGCCAACCTACAAGGTGCCTATATGAGCGTAACAACTGCCAAGAACTCTAGTTTCAAAGGCGCAAACATGAAAGATCTTATTGCTTATGCCGTACGTTTTGATAATGCTGATTTATCAGATGCAAATCTTACAAATGGAGAGCTAATGAAAAGTGTTTTTAATGGGGCAACTATAGATGGAACAGACTTTACTGACGCCAATCTCGATCTTTCTGAGAGGAAATCATTATGTGAGAGAGCGACAGGTACTAATTCAAAAACTGGCGTGGATACAGTTGACAGTCTTGAATGCTCAGGTTTAAGAGGTTATATGCCTCCAAAACCAAAAGCTTAAAAAAAATACTTTAAATACTTTCTGGCAACACATTACCAGGTTCTTTTGAGCCTGGTTTTTTGCTGTACCACCATTCTTGAATTTCTGAAGAAAACTTCTTTGAGAATAGTGTTATTACCGTTTCTACAGGTTTTGATCCTGGTTCTAAAATTTGAACTGAATACGATGGACATTTCCTTGAGGCCATATCTGCTACAAATCTAGCTCCTATTCTTCTCCAACTTGGCTCTTTACTGCGCCAGGCCAGTCTAGAACAAGGCCAAGGCAACTCTTCCCTGTCATATAGCCTGCAACATGGTCCAATCACTTTATAACTGAATTGACCACCGTAACTTGATTGAATTGCATCAGTTTTAAAAAATTCAAATTTATTCATTTATCGCAAAAAAAAAGCCACCTCATATGAGAATGGCAGAAAAATTTTAATAAAACAACTAACTAAAGTTATTTTTTATAATTAATAAAGCTCTTCTTCAGCATGAGTATTAATTGTTACATCTGAAGATGGATATGCAACACAAGTAAGGACAAAGCCAGCTTCTAGTTGATCATCATCTAGAAAACTTTGGTCAGATTGATCAACAGTTCCTGATGTGATTTTACCTGCACAAGTAGAACAAGCTCCTGCTCTACAAGAATATGGTAGATCAACGCCTTGTTCTTCAGCAGCATCTAGAATGTACTGATCATCAGGTACTTCAATCGTAGAATTGAGACCTTCACTTTCGCTGATAAGTGTAACTTTGTAAGAAGCCATTTAAATAAAAAATTGATGGTAAAAAAATACCTTTACTACTTTTTTAACATTGTTTACGAGCATTTGTGTGTGTAAAGAGTAAAAAATGAAACAATGCAATGAGAAAGGGAGGTTACATTAGCAAAACTTATGTATTTATTAGATCAAGGGATTTTTTGTGCTGTAATGCACACCCAATCTTTTTTAGAAGATACATCATTTATTTGAAAATTACTAGCATTCAATAAATTAAAAATTTCATCTTTTTGTGAATTCAAAATACCACTCAAAATTACTTTTCCATCTTTTTTAAGGCAGTTACTTATTTCAGGGATTATGCCTTTTATAACCTCAAAAAGAATATTACATAAAATTAAATCAAAATTCTTTAAAGAATATTTTGAAACCAACTCATCAAATGGTCCAAGATAAGTCTTTAGATCATCTAGTGTGCCGAAATTTAGCCGAAAATTAGACTCAGTCGAATTTATTGCAAGATAATCATTATCAATAGCATAAACTTCCTTAGCGCCAAAAGATTTAGCCGCAATACTTAAAACTCCACTACCAGAACCTATATCTAATATTTTATTACTAGATAAAGAAATTTTTTCTAATTTTTCTAAGCAAAGAGATGTCGTGGGATGACTTCCCGTACCGAAAGCTGCTCCAGGATCTATTTCAATAACTTTCTTATTTTTATATTCCTCTGGTAATTCAATCCAATAAGGTAATACAAGTAAGTTATCACCTACAAGTTCTGGTCCCCAATATTTCTTCCAGCTTGATATCCAATCTTCCTGTGCAATAAGACTCCACTCAAAACAATTGGTTTTATAATTATTTTTATCTAAAACCTCTTTAATATTTCTTACAAGTTTAATTCTTAAACTTTCTGACCAATTTAAATTTGGAAGCCAAATTATTACTTTTTTATTATTTTTATTATTTAATAAAATTTCAAATGCGTAACTCGATATACCTAAGTCATTTAATTTCCAAATAATAATTTCTTCTAAATTAGTTTCTATTTCAAAAGTAAGTTTATACCAATTTTTTATTTCCATTAACTACTCAAATTATTTATAAAGTTACTGGATCAGAACTAGTGATACCCTCAACCTCAAGAATTGATTCAAGCAAATTTGTAGGAATAGGATCATCAATACTTAAAACCATAACAGCCTCTCCTCTGACAATTTTTCTACCAACTTGCATTGAGGCAATATTGACATTGTGGTCCCCTAGGAGGGAACCCAACTTTCCAATAATGCCTGGCATATCTCTATGCCTAGTTATAAGCATAAATCTACTTGGAGAAACATTAACTGGATATTGATCAATGCTAATTATTCTCAATTCGCCATCAGCAAAAATGCTTCCTGCAACACTATGTTCACCATTATCTCCAAATGTAGTTAATTGAAGTGAACCACTAGCAAATTCTGGTCTAGCCTCGTCTTTACTTTCAACTACTGAAATACCTCTAGACTCTGCTTCAAGAGAAGCATTAACATAATTTATTCGATCACCTAGAGCCTTACTTAATAGACCTTTTAAACTTGCTATTATTAAAGGCTGTGAAGGGTGCTGCACGAATTCACCTTGAAGCCTTACCTCTAACTTTTGAATTTGTCCTCCAGAAAGTTGGCTTATTAAAAGGCCCATTGTTTCAGCTAATTGTAAATGAGGTTTAAGGCTATCCATAATGTCAGGACTTAAACCCGGAATATTTACTGCTGTTCGAGCAGAAAGTCCCAAAAGAACATCTCTTATTTGTTCAGCAACATCTACAGCAACATTCTCTTGAGCTTCCCTAGTTGATGCTCCTAAATGAGGAGTAAGGATTAAATTTTTAGCAACTTTAAGTAGTGGTGAATTGGAGTCTAATGGCTCTTTAGCAAACACATCAATAGCCGCTCCTCCTATTAATGAATTATTAAGTGCCTCAGCTAAAGCTTCTTCATCAATGATTCCCCCACGCGCACAGTTTATTAATTTTGCATTTTTTTTCATACTTTTAAGCACCTTGATATTTACTAGGTTTTCGGTTTCTGAAGTCCTCGGCAAGTGTAAAGTTACATAATCAGATTCCTCAAACAATGTTTTTAATTCGGACAATCTGACCTGTAATTGTTGTGCTCTTTCTGAGGAAACAAATGGATCATATCCATAAACATCCATTCCAAGAGCATTAGCAACTTTTGCGACATGAGTTCCTATTTTTCCTAAACCTACAACACCTAGCTTTTTCTTAAACAACTCATTACCAACAAATTTTTTTCTTTCCCATTTACCCAAAAAAGTACTACTATTTGCAATTGGTATATTTCTTGATAATGCCAACATCATGGCAATTGTATGCTCGGCAGCAGCTATAGTATTCCCTCCAGGAGAATTAACAACGAGTACCCCCTTTTGAGTAGCCGCCTTAACATCCACATTATCTACACCAACCCCAGCTCTTCCAATTATTCTTAGTTTCTTAGAAGAATTAATAATATCTCCTGTAACTTGAGTGCCAGAGCGTATCATAAGAGCATCATAATCATGGATAATAGATGCCAATTCAGAGTTCGAGATTCCTATCTTCTGATCAACTTGAGCGACTTGGGAAAGAATATCAATTCCCGTTTGATCAATTGGGTCTGTAATTAAAACTTTTGTCATTTAAAGAGTTGTTCTTTAATTTTTTTACTTTAACTTAATCTATAGTAGAGATATCTTGTTTTATTAATTTGAATCAACAAACCAACATTTGAGGAATGAAAATTGACTAAAAGTATAGTGATATTTAATGAGCTAGAAAAATGCCTTGATCTATTAAATGTTTTTAAGGACAAATCAATATTTCTAACAGAATGCTTATTAATTTTGCCATCTAAAGAAAAAACAACTCCTGATCAACAACAATTATTAAATTTATCCTCAAATAGCTTCTTTAAATCTGAAGAAATTGAAAACATAAGAATCCTAAATCCCAAACTTGATAGAAAAATAAGACAGAAAAATATGCGTAACTGGCTAATGCCATTTGGTTTTATAGCAGGCATAGCATTTTCTAATATGACAAACTTATCCACTTTTAGCTTCCTTGGATTAAACAATATAGGAGAATCTTTCATGGGGGGTCTTTTGGGTATGGGCTCAGGATATTTAGGTAGCATTGTATCTTCAGCAAGTATTAACCTCAATAGAAATAAAGAGTTGAGATCTATTATTGATTTCAATAAAGAAGGGAAATGGCTTGTTCTTCTTGAAAATCAAATAGGAACTGAGTTACCTTGGGCTTTAATAAAACAATCAGACCCTAGAGACATAATTTTTATAGAAGGCTAAATGATTGACTTGAAGGAATTATTAATAAATTCAAATTACAAAAAAGAAATTGAGGAATTAATAAATATTTCTAATTTATCCTTAAAACATTGGCAAACATATTGGACCGGGTTTAATTCAACATTTGTGTGTGAAGAAATTTTGAAAGAATTTGAAAATTTAAATGATTTTAAATTTTTTGTTTTTGGAGGATATAATTCAGCCCAAAGATCCAAGATTGCATGTTTTAGAGAAGATAATATCCCAGAGAAAAATGAACTAATTAAAGATTTCCCTGCGAAAGGTATTCAAATGAATGGCAATTTTTTATTTGACAACGCAACTCAGGATGATTTTAGATCCTTTTTAGTAGATAATGGATTGAGGAAAGAAAAAATTGGTGATATTTGGACCACAGGAGATAGAGGAGCCCAAGGAATAATCGACGATTCAAAAATTGAATTCTTAAATGAAAAGATTTTCTCCCTAAGAGATGTAAAAGTAAAAATAAAAATAGTTTGTTTAGATGAATTACAAATACCTGTTGGGAGATCAAAAAAAATAATTAATACCGTAGAGGCTTCAACAAGGATAGATGCGATAGCTTCTGCAGGTTTCAGGATCTCTAGGAACAAAATTTTGGAAAGGATAGAAACTGGAATGCTTAAATTAAATGGTAAGACAGTAAAGAAAGGTACTATTAGTGTAAAAGTTGGTGACAAACTTCAACTTGAAAACAAAGGGTTTATTGAAATTCTAGATTTAGAAATAACCAAAAGACTAAGATGGAAAATTAAGTTACTTAGAAAATGAATCCTTGAACTGCTATTTTCATATAGGGAGTTCAAATATTTGACTTTTTCAAAAGGGCGATTAGCTCAGCGGTAGAGCATTACCTCGACAAGGTAGTGGTCACTGGTTCGAATCCAGTATCGCCCATTAGATTATTGATGAATGCAAGAAGATCCACAAATAATACTTTCGTTTTTTAGATTGATTAGAAAATGAAACTTAATCAAATAATCAACCTGCATAAAGGCTTAACTGTGTTTGTTGTAACAGGGTTAATGATGTTTTATAAAAATTATTCAATTGCTGCATGGGTTTATTTATCCTTGCATGGAACTTATGGAATACTTTGGTTGTTAAAAGAAAAAATATTTCCAGATCCATATTTTAAGGAAAAAATAAATTTCATAACTTCATTTACCGGGTTTATTTTCCTTGGTAGTTACTGGATAGCCCCATTTATACTCATTTCCTCTCAAAAATCAGTTTCGTATCCTATAATTGCAGCCTCTATTTCAATAAATATAGTTGGTGTTTTTCTTCATTTTGCAAGTGATGCACAAAAATATTTCACTCTTAAAATCAAAAAAGAACTTATTAAAGATGGATTTTTCAAAAATATAAGAAATACAAATTATTTAGGTGAAATACTAATTTATTTATCATTTGCCATACTTTCTATGAGTTATATACCTTTTGCTATTCTTGCTTTATTTTTCTTTGGAGTATTTCTACCAAGAATGCTAAAAAAGGACAAATCTCTTACAAAATATGCTTCATTTGCGGAATATAAGCGAATTACTGGTTTACTTTTACCCAAATTTAATGAAGGAAAATAAAATTCCAATATGGAGGCAGGAATTAAAAGCTGCAAGAAAAAAAGAAGGTAATTTACCCTCAAGTAGGTGGTTTCAGCTTTGTACTATTAACGGGAATAACGAACCTAGATTACGTACGGTAGTTTTTAGAGGATGGCAAACTGAAAGTTCAATCCTTATTTTTACTGATAGCCGCAGCGAAAAAGTTGCTCAATTAAAGGTAAACCCCAACGCAGAGGTTTTATGGCTTTTTTTTAAAAGCAAATCACAATTCAGATTTAAAGGGAAAATGAAGATGTTAAAGGAAAATATGAAATATTGGGATTCTTTATCAGATAGATCCAAATCAACTTGGTTTTGGCAACATCCCGGAAAAGAGATTAATAAAAATATTTGCACTTCTCAAATAATTTCTAGTGATTTAAATAAACCAGAAAGTTTTGTTGTATTAGAATTTGAAATATATTCTGTAGATCTCCTTAAATTAGTAACGCCTATCCACAAGAGGTATGTCTGGCATAAGGAAAAGAATTGGGAAAGAATGGAAATAAATCCATAAAATATTTCTAAATTGTTTACTTAGGTTGAAAAAATTAAATAGATCGGTCAGTTTTATAAAAGAAATATTAACTATATGATTTTCTCAGAAATTCCTGAAAATCCATTAATCTTTTTATCTTGGGTAACGGCTTTGGGACTTTTCTTAAGTTTAACGGAAGCAACTTTAAAAATTAAATTTGAAAAAATAAATTCCTTACAAAAAAGACAGGAATTTATTGATAGTCTCTATCCAAAAATTTAATTTGAAGTATCTGAGAGTAGGTTTGCTTGTAAGAATTGGAAGATACCACCTTTGTTTGTAGAATCTTCTTGATTGATTGATTTACCAGTATTAACCTTTGTTTTAATTGATTCTTGAATATCTTCATCATCTGATTCAGATCTCAATACTCTTATAATTACTTCATCAATCGAGAAATCTCCAGGACCTGTTAGTGCTATTGAGGTAGCTGAAGCAAAGTAAAGTAGTAGAAGTTCTAATAAGAAGATATTAAATCCAGATGTTACTAGAGCATGATAAATAGCAACAGATATAGTACCAACTATTGCTAATGCACCAAATCTTGTAGCTAAACCAAGTATTAACAACCAGCTTCCACCTATTTCTGAAAATGCAGCTACATATGACAAGAATATTGGGAAAGGTAAGTGCAGAGGTCTGACAAAAGCATCAGCAAAATTTTCTATATTAGCTAGCTTTTCAAACCCATGATGAATTAAAACTGTACCAGTAATTACTCTTAGGATTAATAAAGCTGTATCTTTGCTGAATGATTTTGTAAGAATTGTTGAAAGCACTATAAAACGTATTTCTTAAGTAAAAATAACTAGCCACATTATTCATCGTGGATTAAACCATAAAACTGATCTTTAATTAAGTATTTATACTTAGAGATTTGCATATTTAAAATTTCTCGCTTATTAAAAATAAATTACCTTTCAAAAATTTTCATTAATAATTTTGAAAAACATATTGATTAATTTTGGGTATATTTTCTTTGAATTTAAAAAACCCTTTTTTGGCAAACTTCCAAGCAAATAAGTCATGATCTCTTACTAAATTAAAAATCAACTTATTATTTAAACTTTTAAAACTATTTATAAAGTCGTTATTTTCACCAACGCCAGGATAAATCATATCTAACTGATCAATATCGACCAATGTCTCTTTTAATTTTAAAGGATCAATCTGAGTAACATTATCAAATTGCTTTATGAATTCAAGAACTATTTGTTGTTTGAAACTCAGAACTGCTTCAGATAATTTTATTTTTCTTTGAGCATTGCCTAGTAGGATAATAAAAACGCTCTTGTAATTTCGTAAGATATTTTCAAGAGTTGAAACATGTAAATCATTTTCAAATAATATAAGGGTCTTTGATTTTTGTTCCATATTGCTTTTATAAATCTCATCATCAAGTGGGATTTGATTTTTTTCTTCAAGAAAAATTTGCCTATTATTAATCTTTTCAACATTGAACCTATTATTAGAAAATTTCCTGAGATTTGCTGGGGAAAAACGATATTGCTTTCCTTTTGTTTGTAATCCTGCAACCCATCTCCAACTCAAAAGATTCGAGGCAGCATCTCCATCATAAAGATGTTTAAAGAAAAAACTTGCGCCTAATTGCCAGGGCAGACCTAAATTAAAAATCCAAGTACTAGCAAACCACATACGAGTATGATTGTGTAAGTAGTTATAAGTCTTTAACTCATTAACCCATGAATTGAAAAAACCTAATTCTGAGTTTCCATTTATTGCTTTATTATATATTTTAAAATCGTATTCATAATTTTTTTCCGAAATAAAATCACTCCACACCTTTGGTCTATTTTCCATCCAACCTTTCCAATAAATTCTCCAATAAATCTCCTCAACAAATTTATTAATCTTTTGAGAATGATATTTCTTTTTAACCTCTTCAAGCAATTCGTATTCTAATAAAACCCTATGAGAAATATAAGGTGATAATTTTGAAACGGAGCTTTTATTAGTTGGGCCATAATCAAAATTACGCAGTTTTTCGTATTTAGTGACTTTATTCTCTAAAAAATCGTCCCACTTTTCCTGAGCATCTAAAAGTAATGGCATTTTTGGATATGCTAAAAAATTTTTTTCTAAATTGTATGGGCTTAACTAAATAAAGGTTTTTAATTTCTTAATTAATGATTAAAAATCTTGAAACAATTTTCTGAAAAAATGTTTTATTGAAGTATTTGATTTAAACCTTAAATGAGTACATTTTATACTTTGCAAGTGAACTCCTCATAAGAAAATATATATGGATAAGCCAAATGTTTTTACTCCTAAAGTCAAATTTGTATCTATAAATCCTTGACTTAAGTAAAAAATCTCATCAAAAACTTTTTCAAAATTATCCAATAAATACTATGGGTTTATTATTAGAAAAAAATGTTAAATATCTTGATGAACAATATCGAATAGGCAATGCTCTTATATCTGATAAAGCATTTGATCAACTTGAAAGAAACTTACTTCGTACAGATCCAAAATGTGATTATTTTAATCAAAGAAGTAATTTATTATTACCCTCATTGCCGAAGGACAATCATAAAGAGTTTTTAAATAGCTTATTAAAAAATACAAGATTGAGCATTCAACCAAAAATTGATGGTTGCAGTATTGCAATTAAATATATAAATGGCAAGTTTAATAAAGCCATTACAAGAAACGGATTTGATGTCTCAAGCAAAATTGAAAAGATTAAAGATGTCCCCAATAGCCTTCCTATCCAAAGAGATTTTCAAGTTAGAGGTGAGCTTTATGCCCCAAACGAAACTCCCTATTTTTCCCAAAAGATTACAAGCGAATTCCTCAACAATAAAAAAAGGATTACAGAAAATTTAAGTTTTTGCTGTTTCCAAATACTTAATGGAAGACTTAACCAGTATGAAACCCTTAACTATCTTAAAAAATGTGGCTTTATCACCCCTCAAAGTTACTTCACAAATTTTACAAGCCAAGTCGAGTTATTTAGAAAAAAATGGTTAGATGGAAAAATATTTTCTAAATACCCAACTGATGGAATTGTCATCAAAATAAATAGCAGAAAATTGCAGTTACTTAGAGAAACAAATTTCTCAAAATACAATGAATGGCAATATGCAATTAAAAATTAATTAATTAAAACTAATTAACTATAAAAAATTAGCTTTAATTAAATAATAAAAAGAGTAATTATTGTAGTGCTCACGATCCTTACCATAAGTATTTACTATAAAAATAATGTGTGAGCTTAGTTTTAAATTAAGTTTTAATATCTTAAGGAAGAATTAGTAAATGACTGCGACTAAATCTAAGAATAAAAATTCTGATTGGACCATATCAGATATTCCCAATTTAGATGGGAAAACTGCATTTATTACTGGAGCAAATAGTGGTCTAGGCTATTACACCGCTAAAGCTCTAGCAGAAAAAAATGCACATGTTTTGCTTGCTTGCAGAAGTTTAGAGAAGGCTAATTCGGCTATAGACAAATTAAAGTCGCTTAATCCTGAAGGTAAATTTACTCCAATAGAACTAGATCTATCAGATTTAAATAATGTAAGTGAACTTGGATCAAAAATATCAAGTGAGATTGAGAATTTAGATTTGCTCATTAACAATGCAGGCATAATGCACCCACCAAAAACATTAAGTAAACAAGGTTTTGAAATACAATTTGCGGTCAATCATTTGGCGCATATGCTTCTAACACTTAAATTCCTTCCTTTAATCGAAAGAAAAGAAGAATCTAGAATAGTAACAGTAACTTCAGGGGCTCAGTTCTTTGGAAAAGTTGGATGGAAAAATCTAAAAGCAGAAAAATATTACAACAAGTGGGAATCATACGCTAATAGTAAATTAGCTAACGTAATGTTCGCTTTAGAGTTAAATGAAAAACTAGAAAACAAGAATATTTTTTCATTGGCAGCGCATCCAGGTATTGCAAAAACAAATCTTTTTTCAGCACAGAAACCAAAACCAAGTCCAATTGAAACTTTTTCTTTAGAATTATTTAGTCCAATTTTTCAATCAGCAGAGATGGGAGCATTACCTCAATTACTTGCTGCTACCTCTCCTGAGGCAAAGGGAGGAGAACATTACGGGCCTAAATTCAATTTTAGAGGTCATCCAAAATTATCTCCAACTTCACCATTTGCTCTAAATAAAAAAGAAAGAAAAAATTTATGGGAAAAGAGTATGGAAATAATTAGTAGTTTTTTATAAGTTTTTTAGTTTAATTAACTTCAAAAAATATTTCAGAATATGCAATTCACTTTCTGAAAGTTTCATAAACTCATCTAAAGCCTGATAGTTATCTTCATCAAATTCTTTGGCTATTTCTAGAAATTCTTTATGATTTTCATTTACAAATCTCTCTGCAATTTGTGATGGAGTTAAGCCTTCCTCAATCAAATTACCCGGAGCATTTTTCTCCCAATTTTTATAAAACCAAGAGAACCATAATTCAGTAATATTTTCTTTCATTTAATTAATCTGGATATTTAATTTTAGATCTAGGAAATAAAAATAAACCAGAAATTATTGCAAATATTGTTAGAAAACCTACAACAGGCGTGAAAAGAGGTTGTAGATTCATAAAGAAAAAATTTCCTGTATGGATTTTCATAAGCCAAAAGAAATCAAATCCAAAATATTGAAATAATGAATATAAGCTTCCGCTAAGAACAGTTATCAATAATGGAATTACTGCTATGAGAGTAATACTTCTGTGAAGTTTTCTTGTTTTAGTTTTAGACATTATTTGTTTTTTCTAAGGTATTTATGAAGATCTTTTTCACTTTCACAAACCATCCACATTTCTTTTATTTTAAATGTTCCAAGGCAACCAAGCTCTTGTGCTTTTACTTTGGCTTCACTTTCAGTTGAATAATAACCTCTAATATGAGCTTTTAATTCAATATCTATTGAATTAAATCCAAAAATAATTAAAAAAACATTTATTAATTTTAATTTAGAAATTAGATTAGTTTTTAAAGAATTTTTCATAATTTAGAAAGACCGGTTAATTTCTAATCCTTAATTTAATTATAAATTTAATGTCTATTAAAAATAATTCAAAAAAAGAAGGAAAGATAAATTTTGTTATTGGGTTAGGAAGATCTGGTTTTTGGGCAGCAAAGTATTTAAGAAGTATGGGAAAGAGAGTTATTGTTTGGGAAAGTAATGAAAATAAAGAACTTTTAGAAACAAAGGAAATACTAGAAAAACTCGATATATCTGTTTGCTTAAATAAACAATTTTTATTTGATGAGTTTTCCAAATGTCTTAAACAAATTGAATATGTTGTTGTAAGTCCTGCTATACCCTATGACCATAAAACAATAATCAAACTTAAAGAAAAAGGAATCGTTGTAATAGGAGAAATAAATATCGCATGGGAATGTTTAAAGAATATAAATTGGATTGGGATTACGGGAACTAACGGGAAAACTACAGTAACTCACTTATTAAGTCATATACTTAGAGAAAATAGTTTAATAGCCCCTTTTGCAGGCAATATTGGTACCCCATTATGCGAAATTGCTTACTCAAAAAAAATCAAAAATATTGATTGGTTAGTCGCTGAATTAAGCAGTTATCAGATAGAAATAGCGACAAATTGCATAAAACCTAAAATTGGAATTTGGACAACATTTACTCCCGACCATCTTGATCGACACAAAACCATTGATAATTATTTCAAGATAAAAAATAGCTTACTAAAACAAGCAGAATTTAGAATTTATAATTACGACGATAAATATTTAAAAGAAAATTTTAAATCACTTTCAAATGGAATATGGATAACCACTAGTTCTGATGAATCAGATCTAGATCACTGTGATTATTGGATTAATAATGAAGACTTTATTGTAGAAAGACGGGAAAAATTATTGAGTTTAAAAATCTTTAAATTAAAGGGTAATCATAATGCTCAAAATCTATTACTAGCTGTAGCAGCTGCAAGAAAAATTGGATTGTCCCCTGAGATAATTGAGAATGCTTTACTTAGCTATGAACAACTTCCCCATAGAATGGAGACGATATTCCAATGCAATGAACTTGAAATAATTAATGATAGCAAGGCTACCAATTTTGACTCTTCCATAGCAGGTATAAGTGCAATTAAAGGTGCTCCCATAATAATTTCTGGAGGTAGGTTAAAAAATGGCGATTCTATTGAGTGGGTAAAGATTATTAATAAAAAAGCAAAAGCTGTATTTCTTTTTGGCGAAAGCTCCCAAACCTTAAAGAAATTGATCCTTGAGGGAGGATTTAAGAATGATATTTTGACTTTTAATGATCTTTCAGAAGTAATCAACTACGCCAGTCATTATATTAAAAATAATCAAACTGAAACTTTATTATTTTCTCCTTCATGTTCGAGTTTTGATCAATTTAGAGACTATGAACAAAGAGGTGAGATTTTTAAAAAATTAATCCATGAAAACTTCAATATAAAGTCTTTCGTGCATTAAAGTTTTAGTTGGAATTATTCCAGGTCGGTCATTACAACCAATATACTACTAGCAAATTTCCTCTTATTTAGTAAAATTTGAATATAAATTTGAAAGAAACATGAGTGAGTCTAACAATTTACCTCAAGCAATAAGCCATAAAAAATTATCTTACTTGATGTTAAATGCACAAAAAGACCTTAATGCTTCTGATGATAAAAAAAATACTGAAAGCTTAGAAAAACAAAAATTTGATGAATTAATAAATAATTGGGAGATCGTAACTAAAGATGTTATTAAAACAATTTCTAAGCGAAATAAAAACTTATTAAAAGATAAATCCTCTAATTCCTTAATTGCATTAGGTGCTATGGAAGTTCATCTAAATATGGCATTACAAGCACTGAACACATTCAATAAAGACTCTTTAGATTAAATATTATAGTTTTGGCATAGAGAATAAAAGAATATCGACGTAGGTATCTGAGCGAATATCTATATCGCTGACATCAGAAATCTCAAATCCCAAACCATCACCAGAAGAAAGTTTTTTACTTGATTTATTATTTTTATCTCTTACTAACAAATCACCCTCTATTATTTGAATCCAATTAAATTTTTCTATTTCTGAAGGCAAATTTTTTTTGTTTGAAAGGTTATATTTACACCGCCATATAGATATATCTTGATTTATAAAAAGCTGACATTTATTTTTTTTTAAAGAATCAACAATTAGATTATTCCCAGAAGTATTCTTAATAGAAATTTGATTATATGACGGCTTGAGATCTTGAATATTTGGATAGATCCATATCTGAAATAATTTGCAATCTGTATTTTTTTCATTTTTTTCACTATGAGAAATCCCTGTTCCTGCAGACATAACCTGCACTTCATCTTCAGGAATTATTCCTAAATTATTTAATGAATCTCTATGTGTAATCTCTCCTTTTATAACTATTGTGACTATCTCCATATTCGAATGAGAGTGAGTATTAAAACCAGAATTAGGAGAAATGACATCCTCATTAATTACTCTAATTTTTCCAAAATTATCCCAGAATGGATCCCTGTGCTCTGCAAAAGAAAATGAGTGTTTTGAATCAAGCCATTTTCTATTTGATTTAAATCTTTCATTAGATTTTCTGAACTTGAGAATATTTAAAGCCATCTAATTATTTATAAAAAATTTATAAAATTTTTATTTATCCTTCGGAAGGAGTCCAATTATGGGAGTTGAGAGAAATGAAAATTAGAAAAATTATTTTTAGAAAGTTATTTTTTTTTGTGCCTTCGTTGCTTTACTAATAATTTTTTTTGCTTCATCTCTTGTTAAACAGTTTTCTGCTTTAACATTTAAATTCTTTAGCTTTTGTAATTGTTTAGAGATTTTCATCTCATATTTTAGATTTTCCTAAAAGTTAACATATTTTTAAAAGAATAGCATTAGCTCTTTTTACATCACGAAAACTTTAATAAAGATTCTGATTGAAGTACTGATTTATTAGAGCAATATAAAGGGTGTATAGGATTTTGTTTTTTTGTCTTTTTTATAAAAAGAGGACCTAAGGGATTCACAAAATTATCTTTTTTTATTGAATAAGAATTCATTATTTTTTTAGAAACTTTGTAATTCCTATTAAGAAAGATCCCGTTGTTACCCCAACCCAACCACAAGTGACAATTTTGATTTTCAGACCAGTATTTTAAGCTTTTATTTATAAACTTGTTGTTTAAATAGCCAACAGGTTTCTTATGAGTAAATAATTTATCAGGTGTTTTAGAAATTAAAGCAAATAGATTTATTATTTTAAGATTTCCATAATTATAGTTTTTGCAGATTTTGATTATTTTCCTCGTTGTATTATCAATATAATTTAAATCTGAAAGGGATGGATTTAAACCTATGAATATTATATCTTTTTTTGATTTATTTATTTTAAAACTCAAACTCCATCTATATTCTTTATTTCTACTTAATAAACAACTTCTTTCCATAAAATTTTCAACCTAAACCTACTCCTCTAGCCATTAAAGTCGCGAAAAGAGGGATAGTTGCAAAACCTACTAATTCAGTTGTAATAATAAATCTAAATCTTTTTACAAGTTTTTCTGAGATCTCAGGTAATTTATTTTTACTCAATGGTATCGCCCACAAAATATAAGTTGTTGTTGGGTATAATGATAATAATCCAACCAAAATATATAGAGAGACTTTAATCCAAAAAATTGGATTTTCTGTATAAAAAGCACCACCTTGTCCAAAATATTTAACCCGTAAAATTCCAGTAACCAATATAGCAACCCCAGCCAAGCCATAAATAACATCTGCAAAGACCATTGAAATAGTTTGGTTTCTATTCAGATCAACTTTTAAAGTCAGCCTTTCAAATAAAAGAGATCCAAAACACAGTATGATTCCCAAGTAATGGATATAAGCAATTAATGCACTTTTAGCTATTTCACCTGTAAATAAAGTTCCTAGTAACATTTGCAAGTCTAAATTTATACAATACTAGCTATTTAAATATATATTCGTCCAAAAATGTTTTCAATAAAAAAGTAATTTTAAATTTTAGGATTTCAGGAACCTTTCTTGCCCCTCGTGAAAAGAATCTTTTTTATTCCAGACCTCAACCACATCTGGAAAATGCTTTTCCATACAAACATCACAAACACCATGACTAAATCTAATATCACTTATTTTCGATAGATATTTTTCTAAATGCATCCAATCGCCATCATTATTTTTAACTTCTCTGCAATATGAACAGACTGATAATATACCCTCTTGTTTATGCAAATTAGATAAAGCCTCTAATAAATTGAGAGATTTTTTTCTTAACTCCAAAAAAGAAACTATTTGCTTAGATAATAATTCCATTACATTATATTGTTTTGGAGAAAGATCACCTGGTTTCCGATCGATAACACATAAGGTTCCAAGTTTATTTCCCTCTCTATTTTTAAGAGGGAACCCAGCATAAAACCTAATTTTAGGATCACCAGTTACCAAGGGATTATTGATAAATCTTTCATCCTGAAAAGCATCCTGAATAATTAATGGGCTATTTTCTTGAATAGCATGGGTACAAAAAGACCAATCCCTTTTTGTTTCATTAATTTCGAGGCCCACTTTTGACTTAAACCATTGCTTATCTTTATCAACTAAGGTCATTAAAGATATCGGAACATTACATGTTGAAGCTGCTATTTTTGTAATGTCGTCATAACAGGATTCTGGCTTAGTCCCCAATATTCTATATTCAGCTAATGCTTTTAACCTTCTTTCTTCTTCTTCCTTTTTAGGAATTAGATTTTGCATCATTCTTTTTTAGTTTTTCAACTTTAAAATTAATCTCTGTTTAAAAAACTTTTATCGATAAATACTTAATAAAAAAAAGATAAACTTATTAATTTGTTACTTTGCCACATAACTTTGAGACTGACTGTCCTGCAAGCCATCCACTCGTCCAACAATGTTGAAAATTGAACCCCCCAGTGATTCCATCAACATCTAGAACTTCACCAGAAAAAAATAAACCTGGACATATTAAACTTTCCATACTTTTAAAATTAACTTCATTGATTGAGACACCTCCAGAGGTGACAAATTCCTCTCCAAAGGGGCCTTTACTAGAAATAATATATTTATCTTTCAATAGGCTATTTATCATTTTCTCTCTTTCATTTGCAAGAAGATCTGACCACTTCTTATCTTTATTAATTTCCATTTTATTTAATAAGAACACCCACAACCTCTTTGTTAACAAAGGTAGAGGTCTTAAATTAATTAAGTTTAATTTTCCATTATTAAATTTCAGGTTATCAATTTTTTCTTTTAACTCTTTATATTCAAGGTTTGACCATCTAATTATTAAATTAAATTTATACTTTTGGTCAAACAATTCTCTCGCAGCTATCGAAGAGAGCTTTAGGACAGCAGGGCCGCTAAATCCCCAATGAGTTATAAGTAAATCTCCTCTATTTTTAAAAGATTTGTTATTTAGTTGAATTTCAATATCTATATTTTTAATAGAGACACCACTACACTCATTCAATTTTGTTTCTTTTGTGGAGAAAGTAAAAAGGGACGGGACAGGTCTTATTATACTGTGGCCAAACTTTTTAGCTAATTTATATCCACTAGGATGGCCTCCAGTGGAAAGAATAATATTTTTTGCAATTATCGAAATTTTTTCACTATTGAAAATAGTAAAAAGGTTATCTGAAGTTTTTAAAATTTCTTTAACAAAAAATTTAGTTGATATCTCTACACCTTTATTTATTGCATTTTTTTTTAAGCACCTTATTACATCTAAAGATGAATCAGATACTGGAAATACTCTATTATCAGCTTCAATCTTTAAATTCAATCCTCTTTTCTCAAACCAATCAAATACATCTCCAGCGGCAAAACGATTAAATGATTCCAAAAGCTTAATACCACCTCGAGGATAATTTTCTGCTAACTCACTCGGTATCCATGATGCATTAGTTACATTGCATCTACCACCTCCACTTATTCTTACTTTCTCCATAAGCTTTGAGGAGCCTTCAAGAATTATTATCCTTTTAACACCATTTTCGGCAGCTGTTACTGCCGTCATGAAACCTGCTGCTCCACCACCAACTACTACTAAATCAAAAGGGTTCAAAAATGTAGGCTCTCAATATTTCCTTAATCTGATGATAGCAATTCAATTTTATAAAAAAAAAACCCTTTTTAAATAAAAAATTCAACTCTTAGACTAAATTATCTTGAAATATGGAGAATAATAAATTAAAGACATTTTAAATTTTATAGTTTATATAAACACGCAAATATCTTTTATATATTATTTTAGTTAGATGGTTAATTTATTTTCCTACGTCAAATATTCTGAAGCTAGCTTTCCAATGACGGGCCAATATACTGCTCTTTTGTTATTAACTTCAGTAATTTGGGTACTTCTTTGGATAGGTTATAGACAAAACAAAATAAACGATGAAATAAAGAAAAAAGAGAAAGAAGACAGAATTAACGCAAAGACCGAAAGGAGAAGAAAGTTAGAAAGTTTATATCCAAGTAGAAAAAATAATTTTTAAAAAAATTTTTTGTATCAAACTTTCAGAAGTATTAATTAGAACTTGCTTTATTTTTTGTATCGAATTCGCTTCTAGCCTTAATAAGCTTTGAAATTTCTAAGTTAAGTTCTTCTTCGGATTTAAAGCCTAATATGTCGAATGGTGCTAGACCCAGCGAAACATCATTTCTATTAATTAATTCCATATTATTGATAATTTATTTTTATATTAGATAATCATTAAATTAAAGTAATTGCTTGGTGATTGATTCAACATAATACTTACTGCTTTCAGATATAAATATGAAAAATATAAATTTTCTGATGAACTTCTTATGAATTTTCTTATTTAAAAATCACCTTACATATTTTTAGTATTAAACCTTATGTTAATTTCTTAATTTATCTGCTTCTAATGACTGTATTTAGACTTTATATTATTTAAATAGAAATATCAAATTTAAATATCATGGAAACTAACAAATTAAAGTCTTTAATACAGTATCTGCCAGGTTTTATTATTCTTCTATACGTTTTCTTTTTAGCAATAACACAATTTATAAAATAAAAAATTTTTAAAATTATTAGTTTTGATTGGAATTTTTTCTGCATTCGGAGCAGCAATATCTTGGACTTATGCATGCTTCATATGGCGTTCACAAACCGAAAAGTATAAATCCATAGACATTAATTTAGTAAAAAATATAATCGCATTTCTAATTTTTCTTCCTGCATTTATCAATATCAGTGTTTTAAATGATTTGAAATCTATTATTACTCTGTTATTTAGTGGAGTTATAGGAATAGGTTTAGGAGATACTTTTTATATAAAGTCATTGCAGCTAATTGGTACTAGAAGAACTTTATCTATTGAAACATTATCGCCAATATTAGCCGCATTATCTGGTGAAATTTTTATTGATGAAAACCTAGCATTTAGGTCTTATGTGGGTATATTAATTATATCAATTTCACTTTTCATTCTACTTAGAAAGAGAACTAATCTTGTAGTTAATAATTTGACCAACATTACAGAACGAAATAATCTAAGCGTTTATATATTTCCTTTTTTATCAGTTTTATGTGCTGTATTAGGGGGGCTTTTATCTCGTAAAGTATTTTTAGAAAGCAATCTATCTCCTTTTCAAACAACAGAGATCAGGTTACTTGGAGCAATAATATTTTTAATAACAATAAAAAAATTTAGAATTAATTTTTTCTTAAAGAAATTAGATTTTAATGATCAAAAAAGATTTTTACTCTCAATATTATTAGGAACAAATTTAGGCATATTGCTTCAACAGATTGTTTTCAAGACTCTTCCTTTAGGCATAGGTTGGACATTACTTAGTACCTCCCCTGTAATTTCTCTTTTTTTCGTAACTAAAGAAGAAGGACAGATAACAAAAGGTATTATATCCTTTACTACATTATTATTTTTAGGTTTGTGTCTAATAATTATATGAAAGTGAAATCTATGTAATAAATACTCATGTTAATAGAAAAAACAATCAATAAAATAATTTTAGAAACGTTATTCAATATGAAAGTTTTAAAGAAAAAGACACTTGGAATCTTTGAAGTATATTTAATTTTCATATCATGCATATATGCCGGCTTTATAGGTTATAAGTCCTTATTAAATATATTAATTACCTAAATTAATTGATTTTTTGAGCCGACTTTACAATGTGACCGCCATCTTGATCATCATCATCACTTGAAGCAAAAAATAAACAATATATCCCAAGTGAAGCTATTGATATTGATATAGAAAGTGCTGAAAGCTCGTCCATTTATAAAAGCATTTATTAGATACTAATAGAAAAATAAAATAAAATTTGTAAATTAATTAACATTGTTCAAATATAATTTAAATTGACAATTTAATTATAATGACTGTACTAAGGTATTTTTGTGGTGAAAGTTCTTATCAAATCGCCATGCAGCGCCAGTTTAATAATTCAGTACGGAATAAAGAATTGGCCTATTTGGGAGAGCGAACCATGTAATTTTTCTTGGATTTACAGGGAAAAAGAAATTTGTTACATAATTGAAGGTGAAGCAAAAATTAAGACAGAAGCTGGAGGAAGTTACTTAATTAAATCAGGAGACTTAGTTGAATTTCCTGAAGGACTTTCTTGCGAATGGCAAATAATTAAAAGTTTAAAAAAACATTTTAGATTAGGGGAATAGATTTAAAAAAAATATTCCCATAAATTAAATAATATTGTTCTATAAGCTAGTATAAACTAGTAAATTAATTGTTAAATCATATATTTTTTATGACTTTCACTGATAAGGAATATTTCGAAGTTATCAAAAAAAACGAAACTGTCAAAGAAGCCTTCGAAACGATAAAACAAACATGTATAAATTTAAAAAATCAAACTAATTGCCCAGAAGAAGACATTGAGAGTTTTCTGATATTTATTTCTAAACAATGGGATAATGAATGATTGATAAATCTTTCTAAAAGATATTGATAATTAAAATTACTTACCTATTATTTATCAATTTTGAAACTTAAATATCTTTTTTAGCACTTGTATTAATACTTGAAGTTCCTTTGGCCGCTGATACAAAGAAAACAAACCCTACTAATCCTGCAATACCAAAAATTGCAGCTAATGGGTCAAAAGTGAAAGAGAACATAAAAAACTATAAAATCAAGATAAATAATAGTTTTTGAATCCAAATTTCACAATTATTGTTAAGTAACATTTGTCACATTAACACATCTCAAGACGTCAATATTAATTAATTATTAGAAAATATTTAAGTAAAAAACTTATATTTAGAAATCAAATAAGGAGATAATTTCCTAAGTAATTATTCTCTAAACCCTTTTCGTAACTGGTATTCATTTTTTATTTCATACAATTTCATAAAGAAAAAACAGATCAAAATATCCACAATAAACTTTTTTTTTGTTTAAAGTCTATTTATGACAGAAATTTATTCAGCAGCTTCATCAATAAGCCCATTCTCAGCAATATTATGGTGTTTCTATCCTATGGCTATATTAGTTTTAGTTGAGTTGTTTCTAGGTGGTGGATTTGACGATGATAACGATGATCAAGATGGCGGAATGATGATCCCTGCATATTCAGGAGCTAAGAGTTAATTTTAATTCTTACATTAATAATTTTAAAATTTTGAAAAATCAAGTTAATTACTTTAATTTAAATTGACTTCTTCATTAATACTACTAGCCACTTTGATTCTTGTATTTCTTTACTGGTTAGTAACTAAAACACTTAAAGAAGGTAAGGAGGCTCTTAAAGAAATGGGTAAAAATACTAAATAAACATTTTTATTTCCTTTTATTTCTGGTGTAAATTTTTTAAATCAGAACAAATAAAACTATAATTGTGTTTAAAATTTATTTTAAGTTAAATAGAAATTACTCATTAATTAGATTAATTTTTTATTTTGATAAATTTCTGACGAAAACTCAAGATGCATCTTAATTCTCTACTTTATATTTTTTCTATTACTTTATTTATTTATATCATGGCTCTATTTTGGAGAGATCTTCCAAATCAAAAAAAGAAGTAAAAGATAATTATTATTAATTTTGTTGCCTATTCAAATAAATTTAGTTATTAATTTAATGATGTTTCTATTAATTTTATATATGCAAATTGAATCTTCAAATAATTCAAAAGATGATGCTTTCCCCCAGCCATTGAAAATTGAAAAAGAAAATATTATTTGTAAGGACGGCTTTTGCACATTACCAAATCAAAATCAAAATCAAAACATAATTAAAAACAACGTGAATTTATTCGATCCTATTTAGAGTAAAGGCATACATAAATTAATTCTCTTAAGCGAATACTCTTTGAATAATAATGTTTATTTAGTAAATGATTAAATTTAGAGCTTATGTATAAGAATTTTTTGAATGCCTATCAAGAATTTTGGCTTAAAGCTACAAACTTTAATAGCAAAACAACAAGATCTGATTGGTGGAGAGTTCAATTAGTAAATATTATTATAACTATTTGTACTATTCCAATATTTTTAAGAACATTTGGTTTTAATATTTATGGATTGGTTTGTATAGTCCCTCAGATTGCGATTGATGTTCGAAGACTAAGAGACTTTGGAAAGAACTGGGAGTGGATATTTATAAATTTAATACCAGTGTTTGGTTGGATAGTATGGTTTATATGGCTTGGTTTTGGTAAATCTGGAAATGGGAAATCAAAAACTTTTTAAATTTTGAATATCAACCTAGAGAGTCTAAATCCCTTCTGTAATGAACTAAATTTTCCTTATTGCTCAAACTAGTTTCTTTAGAGTTTTTATTCAAATTCTTTTTAAAATTAAGAATAGAGAAGGAGCTAATCAAGTTTTTCATGATGTCTAAAAAATATATATAACCTAATAAAAAGATGGTCTCCATTGAGCATAATTTTAATGGCTTAACCGAACAATGAAGTTCATTAACCCGTACAAAAAAAATCAAGCGTTTAAAAAAGCTTTCTTTCACTCTCTTATTTTCTTATTTTTTTATTTTTTTATTTTTTTATTTTTTTTAAAATCTACAAAAGTTACTTTATTTCTAAACTCTAATTGTTTTTTTAGAATTCTGAATACATGCCATTCACATTCAGATAACTTTTGAAATTGATCAAGTGTATCTTTATCTTCTTCATCAAATTTATCAAAAATATCGGATATCCCCAAACTATTAATTGCAACAAAATTCTCTGCTACATCTTCAGGATTTTGACCTGAAGCAAAGTCTTTAAAAGCCTCATAAGAATTTAGTTTTCTAGTCAACCAATTAAACCATAATTCAGATGTATTTTTACTCTCTTCTTTAACTATTTTCTTCATTAACAATATATTCACTATATTAATAATTATTGGTCATTATCTATTTGGCACCTGTAGAATTACTCATTTTATATATGGAAGGATTATTAATAAGCAACTTTAGAAAATTTCGCTGTTTAATAAGACTTTTTTATTAATATCAAAAACTAGATAAATAAAATATTAGGTATTTATCTTATATTATTTAAATCAAAAAAAAGCTAAGATAGAACTTTATATAGAAATGCCTTCAGTACCTTTTTATGATTTTCCATCATCACCTTTATTAATAATTGGAGCACTTGGTATTGTTGTAGCGTTAGCTGTATTTTTTCTGGCTTATCAAAAATACTTTAATTCACCTTTTAATAAAGAACTCCAAAAAAAGAAAAAATCCTTATTAAAAGAAAAGCAAGAATTAAATGAAAGATTGCAAAAAATAGATCAAGATTTAAAAAATTTATAAAATTAAGAAAGAAATTTAAATACCACTTTTAGAGATAAATAGTCTCAAAAATAGAAAAATTAGTAAAAAAAATCATAGTAATAAGGTTTGGAATTCAAGATTTTAAGTTCTTAATATAAATAAAATGGCTTATAAGAGGTCATGGACAAACAACATCTTATAGATTTGATCTCTAGCAGCTTAATTTGCGAAAGTCAAAATCTCAAATCGAGAGAAAGTTCTAATGAAATAATAAATTATTTAAATAAACTAAATTTAGATCAATTAAGAACAATGTCTAAAGAATTTATTCTCTAGTTTTTAAAACTGTTTAATTAGAATACAACTCTAAAAATCACACATAATTGATATACAATGATCTATATAAGAAGCCTTTAAATTTTCATATTTAGTTAATATGGTTGGATATCGCATCTTTTACTAAATATTTTTACACTATGACTATTTTTATTGGAAATTTATCCTGGGAAACTGAAGAAGAAGACCTTAAAGACCTTTTCAAGTCTTATGGTGAAGTAACAAAATGTACAATTCCTTTGGAGAGGGATTCAGGAAGAAAAAGAGGTTTTGGCTTTGTTGAAATGACTAGCGAAAGCTCAGAGAAAACTGCGATTGATGATTTACAAGATGTCGAGTGGATGGGTAGAGAAATTAGAGTTAACAAGGCGGAGCAAAAAGATCGCTCCAGAAGAAATAGTAGACATCATGGCAATTAAAATAATATTCAAGCAACTTTTTAGTTTTTAAATTCTTAAATACTAATTTTCAAAATAAAGTTCTAAAAACTATATAAATAAAAATCCTTTTGTATTTTTGTGCGGACTAATAGATCATAATAAAAGTAGAAATAAAACAAAATTATTTTGGAAAAAGTTTTAGTTACTGGTGCATCTGGGTTTATTGCTATTCACTGCATACATGAGCTAATAAAAGCAGGTTATCTTGTCAAAGGATCTCTAAGAAATATGAATAGAGAAGGTGAAGTAAGAAAATCTCTTGATAAAGATTCAGATAATCATAAGCTGGAATTTTGTAAACTTGACCTTCTAGATGATGAGGGATGGGATGAGGCAGCCTCTGATTGTGATTATCTTCTTCATGTTGCATCTCCTTTTACTATCGAAGAGCCTAAAAAGGAATCTATTCTTATCAATCCTGCAGTAGAGGGAACTTTAAGAGCGTTGAATGCTTCAAAAAATTCCTCTAAAGTCAAGAAAGTTGTCCTAACTTCTTCTATGGCTGCAATTGCGTATGGGCATGACAAGCAGTTATGCTCGCCTGAAGACTGGACAGATACAACAAAAAACGTTGGTGCATATGTAAAAAGTAAAACAATTGCAGAAAAAGCTGCATGGGATTTTATTCATAATGACAATGAACACTCTTTTTCAATGACAACTATTCATCCTGGGATGGTTTTTGGTCCATTGCTAAGTGATGATACTGATGGTGCTTCGGCAGAACTTATTTCAAAAATGATTAATGGTAAATTTCCAGCACTACCAGATGCATATTTTACTGTCGTAGATGTAAGAGATGTCGCCAAGTTACATGTCGAATCTCTTAGAAAAAACCAAAGTGATAATAAAAGAATAATTGCGACTTCTCCTCAAGGGATCAATATTATGGAAATTTCTAATATTTTAAGAAAAAATGGCTACAAGAAATCACCTCAAAACTTTATCCCTACAAAAATGATAAATTCTCTAGCACCATTTAACAAAGAGATGAAAAGTATGGCTGCCATGGTTAATAGAGGATCTTATGGCGCTGATATTAGGGAAACTATTTCTATATATAATTGGGAACCTATTGCATTAGAAAAAACTTTAATAGATATGGGTAATTCTATAAAATAAATTCCAATCAAATCAATCAATAACAAAGTATTGGCTATAGTTTTTATATATCGGCAAATTGAAAACTTTGCCACGATAAATAATAACTAAGCTATCCTAATTAAAGAGGATTAAAGAAAAATTTATATGAATAAAATCAAGAGGTCAGATTTTATATTAAAGCCATTTCTTAAAAGAAATAATTTCAAAGCTTGTTATCAGTTAATAACTACTCTTATACCGATAATTTCTCTTTGGTTTATTGTCTCTAAAATCGTATATTCTCCTCTTTTACAAATTGCAAAAGGGTTTTTACTTATTCCCATTCTTTTTTTTCTTACCCTCTTGTCTTCTAGAACATTCTCATTAATGCACGATTGCGGGCATAATTCCTTATTTGAAAAACGTTCTTTGAATAACTTCTTTGGCTTTTGTCTGGGTTTATTAAATGGGATACCTCATAAACCTTGGGCTAATGACCATGCATTCCACCATAGGAATAATGGGAATTGGGAAATTTACAAAGGTCCTGTAGATGTTTTAAGCCTAGAAGATTATGAGGCTCTTAATAAAAGAGAAAAAGTTATCTATAAGATAAGTAGACATTGGTTAATGCTTTTCCCTGGTGGCTTCTTTTATTTAGTTATTAAAGCTAGATTAGGGTTAATTCTAATTATTATTAATTTTATAAAATCGTTAATGCAAGAAACTTTTATTAAATTAAAAAAAAGAAATTATTCAGGACTTTTAAATATTCAATCGAGAATTAAACCGCCTTTCTCTGATTATGGAGACAATTTTGATGAATTATTTGATCTAATAGCAAACAATATTATTGTGATAAGTGGATGGATAATTATGTGTAAATGGTTAGGAGCTACTTTTTTCTTAACTTTTTATTCTCTAATATTAACTTTTTCAGCAGCAATTTTCATATGCATCTTTTTTATACAACATAACTATGAAAATGCATATGCAAGTAATACAAAAAATTGGGATATTATCGAAGGTGCTATTTCTGGCAGTAGCAATTTAGATATCCCAAATTGGTTAAACTGGTTTTTAGCTGATATTTCGTTCCATAGCATTCATCATCTATCCGAAAGAATTCCTAATTACAATTTAAGAGCTTGTCATAAAGCAAATTTACATTTACTGCAAAAATCAAAAGTTCTCAAATTAAGTGATTTCCCAAATTGTTTTAGATATATTATTTGGGACAGTAAGAACCAGAATCTAATTCCAATTAATTAAATACTAGCTAAGTCTTCTTCGCATTTTCCTTTTTAGAGGAATGCTGCTGTAAGCGTGAGCTCCAATAGATGGGGGTAAATCATTTTTAACAGGATGAATAAAAGCATTTGCCATGCTTTCTAACATTTTAGAAAGCCAACTAATAATTGATCTCATTTGAAAATCTAAAAAGTACATTATTATCATCTAACGAAATTTTTAAAAAGTAAATCAGTCTTTATGCTGATTTACTTTTTAATATCACTTGGAGCAATATAAAAATCAGTAAGTAGAAAATAACCTTTATGAATAATAAAAAATGGCAACCTACAAATTATCAAAAAGATCGATTAATTTCTTGTACTAAAAAATACATACATCAAAAATTAAATGATCTTCACAAAGAACTTGAATGTCCTAATGAATTTATTTTTGATTTCATTAAAGATATCCAACAAGATTGGGACCCAGATAGTTATAAATCGAAATCAGAGAAGTTACTAAAAAATAAACCTAAAAGTAAAAATTTAAATTGTTAAGATAAAGTTTTTAAGTATTTAATAGATCCAATAAAACAAGGTGGGGAATAAGATTTTACCTTTTTATAAAATTAAAACTTAAGACTAGTAACTAATACTTATTTATCCAATTTTTCTTAACAAAGCAAAAATTATTTTTTAAAGTCATGCTATATCTCATTCCAAATTAAGGGACAAAAATTATGGATGAGTTGTTTTTTTCTTCGAATCAAATAACAGCAAAAGATACCATAGATTCATATTTTGAATGCATTAGTGAATGCAGCATTGTTGATGGACATCAAGAATGTGTTACTAGATGTGTAGAAATTCATCTTAAGGGAGGAAATAAAAATGAATAAAAGACATTCTCTTCAAAGAAAAACAACTCTAAAGTGGAACTCTAATGGAGATCTTTCTGAAATTGATATGCTGAGAATTTTGGATAGAATTTCTGCTTCTGAACTGAATCAATGTGAATTGACATGCGATTTAGATGAATAGGTAAATAGGTAAAGGAAAAACTATATTTAATATTTTTTAAATAACTATTAGTAAAAAGATCCATTCTCTATATAAAAAACATATTTATTCTTGAATCCATGATTAACAATATTAATGACTTCAAAAAGCTCAATAATACTGATAAAAGAGAAAAAAATCTAAATTTAATTCTTGATTCGAATTCCTACAAACTTGCACAGGAAGATCTTAATTTGCTTAAAAGTGACGAAATGAGAGGTGTAAGAATGCTGCTGGAAATAACTAAGCCTGAATTAGTACTAGAAGAACAAAATATCATCTCAACTATTATCGTTTTTGGAGGTGCAAAAATTGTCGAAGAATCATCAGCTCAGAGCAAAATCGATGAAGTAAAAAACTTATTAGAAAAATGTCCTCAATCTATTAAATTAAAAAATAAATTTAACAAGTTAAAAAATTTACTCTCTATGAGTCATTACTATGAATCCGCAAGAGAATTTTCAAAACTAGCTTCAATAAATAATCAAGATGATAAATGCAATTCTCATGTAATAGTGACAGGAGGTGGACCAGGAATTATGGAGGCGGCTAATAGAGGCGCTTTTGAAGCAGACTGTAAGTCTATTGGTTTAAACATACAGTTACCGAATGAACAATTCCCAAATTCTTTTATAACTCCTGGACTTTGTTTTAAATTTAATTATTTTGCATTACGCAAAATTCATTTTGTAATGCGCTCTGTTGCTGCTGTTTTTTTTCCTGGAGGGTTTGGGACATTAGACGAATTATTTGAATTATTAACTCTTAGACAAACAGGAATGAAAAGTGAAATTCCAATAATTTTATTTGGCAGGAAATATTGGAATAATTTAATTAATTTTGACTTACTTGCTGATTTCGGGCTTATTAGCGAAGAAGATTTAAAAATTTTTAAATATGCTGATACAGCATCAGAAGCATGGGAAATAATTAACTCTAATAAATTATCAAAAAACGAATTTTAAATTTTATTTTTTGTTTTTTGAAACTTAAGATCTTCAATTTAGTGACAAAAGTAACTTAAACCTTTATAGGTTAATTTTTCAAATTTATTATAAATTACTTTGCAATAAACAAATGAGTTCCGTTCAAATACATATAACCCATAATGCAGTCTCCAAAAAATTCTCAAGCCACTTCCTTTGACTAGAGTAATGATGGGGTGGACTAAAGCATATCGGATGTTTTGGTCTCTTAAGATACACTGTATTAAAAGTATTTATACTTATCCCTGTCAAGCTTTACTTACCTGTTTTTGAAAATATAGGTTATTTAATTTCCTTTTTAGATTTAGTTTTATCATATAATTTGCTGTAAATTTCTTGCCTTGTCACTTGTATAGGTTCTACTTTTCCTGCATCACCATGAGTTGGGCAGTAGTAAGTCATTAACATCCATTTTTTATCTTGATTCATAAAAATAATTCCTCAATTAAAATTTACTAGGTTTTATTTAGGATATAAATCTAAAGAACTTCTCATATTTAATCTTTTTTTCGCTTTTCCTTAACAATATAAAAAGTTGTAAAGATATAGCCTTATTAGATATATATACGCATGACTAAAAAAATAAATACTGCTATTAGTAAGAGAAATTTGAGAATAAATTAATGTCTCTAGAATCTATACTCATGGTTGTTGCTCCAATATGTGTTTTTACTGTCGGAGTTATTATTTTGCCAATATTAGTAAAGCCACGTAAGCAATCATTGCCCCCTAAAAGATACGTTCGTGGCTTATAAAATCAATCCAAATTTCTAAAATATTATTATTGAAAGACAAAAAGTAATTAAATACCGAAATAAAAAAAGACTATATTAAATAAAGATTTTATCTAAAATATTTCAACAAAGATGGAATTCCCAGAAGCAATTCTTTTTGATTTAGATGGTGTTCTATTAGATACAGAACCATTACTAGCTAATGCATGGAGTGAAACCGCAAAAGAATATAAACATTCTTTATCAATCGATAAATTATTAGAATTAAAAGGAAGAAGGAGAATAGATTGTGCAAAAAAAGTCCTTAAATGGATAAATAAAGCAAGCTCATTAGAAGAATTACTCATTATTCAAAAATTAAAAGTAGATAAAGTACTCACTAAAGCAAAACCTTTTAAGGGAGCAATAGAATTAATCAATTTTTGTATAAATACAAATTTACCTATTGCTTTAGTAACAAGTAGTAGTAGTGAAAGTTTTAAAATCAAAAGCTCTGTAAATCCCTGGCTAAATTTATTCAAGACAAAGGTTCTTGGAGATGATAAGTTCATTTCTAATGGCAAGCCTTCACCTGATCCTTATTTGAGAGCTTTAAAAATATTGGATGTAGATCCAAGAAAATCTTGGGTTATAGAAGACTCATATGCAGGATCTATTTCAGGACTAAAAGCGGAATGTAATTTAATGTTTTTTTCCAAAGAAATTGAGATACTAAATAAATTAATAAATGAATTTAGCCAAGAAAAGATTCAAAAAATTAATGAGTTATCAGAAATTATTTATTATTTAAAGTTATTTAAAGGATTTTAAATCAATCAAATAAATTTCTAATAAAATTTAAAAACCAAATACTAATATTTAATATGTGCGGAAGATTTGAACTTAAAACTAAATTTGATAAGTTACCAAAAGTTTTAAAACAAGACTATCCAAGAGGGCTTGATAATAAATACGAGACACAGAATTTAATTAGACCTACTGATCCAGTCCTTGTAATTAAGAATGAAGGAAAAATTAAGACAACTTTTATGTCATGGGGTTTTATATCACCTTGGGCTAAAGATCCTTTTGATAAGGCAAGACCCAGACCATTTAATGCAAGATCAGAAACTGTGGAAGAGAAAAAATTATTTAGTGGAAGTTGGAAACATAAAAGATGTTTAATACCAGCAAGTGGTTTTTTTGAAAAAAACTATCGTATCAGGAAAGAGAATTATGAAACTTTTTGGTTAGGAGGGATTTGGAGCAAATGGTCTTCACCTGATGGAGCAGAGTTAGAAAGTTGCTGTGTTTTAACAACTGAACCAAATAATTTAGTGAAACCTTTACATCATCGTATGCCAGTTATTGTTCCTAATGGATACGAAGAACAATGGACTGAACAGGTTAAGGATGCTCATGAATTAAAAGGGTTAATCCCCATAATGTTGGGATGGTCATCATCTGGATGGATAACGGAAGAAATTAATAAAAAACCTACTGATCAGATGAACTTATTTTAAATTGGAAATATTAAATATTTTTTGTTATTGAAATTTATTAAGTTTATTTGTTGAAGCCTTGGGGCTTCAATAAGTTTAGATTAGCCCTTTTAAAAAATGGTAAAAGTAATTAACAGAAAAATTAGATTTTTTAGATGGCTAAATACTGGTTTAATCTTACCTCTTTCTGCCTTAGCGATTACTTCTACTTTATTTCTATATTTAGTTTTATTTATTGCCATAAAATAATTTTTATTAATTATTTACTAATAATTTTAAACTTATGAAGATTTATAAATGTTAATTAATTTTCAAAAACTTGCCCAAATTAATACTATTTGAAAATTTGAAACTACATATTACTTTCATAAAAAGAGTCTTTGATGGATAATAAACTATATAAACTAAAATTTATTAAAAACTAAATCCTAACCCATAATAATTTGAGCGATATTAAATTTTCTGGCCTTAAAGGTCAAGCACTTAAAATAAAGATGAGTGATATTCCAAGCATGAAAGAGTTTCAAAGTGTTATTCCAAATAACTGCTTTAAATCTCAAACAATAACTTCATTAGGCTATCTTTTACAATCAATCATTATTCAGGCAATTGTTGTCGCAATAGGATTAACAATTCCTTTTAGTCAAAGAATGATCCCGATTTGGATCCTTTATGCACTTTTATCAGGAACCACTGCTATGGGTTTTTGGGTAATTGCCCATGAATGTGGTCATGGAGCCTTCTCAAAAAATAAAACTTTGGAAACCATTACTGGATATTTACTTCATTCATTATTATTAGTTCCGTATTTCTCTTGGCAACGTTCACATGCAGTCCATCATCGTTTCACCAATCATATAACTAATGGAGAAACTCACGTGCCCATAGTTATTGATGGGAATGGAATTAGCGAAAAAGTTGGAGGTGAAAAGGAACTATCTTTCTCAAGTAAATTAGGCAAAACTAAGTATGGAATTCTCCAATTAGTTCTACATCTTATTTTTGGTTGGCCTGCTTACTTATTATCAGGAAGTACAGGTGGTCTCAAATATGGAACTTCAAATCATTTTTGGCCAAGAAAACCTTTTTCTAAAACATTGTGGCCTGCTGTATGGGCTAAAAAAGTTTGGATTTCAGATATTGGTGTAGCTGCAGTAATAGTTGGACTTATTATTTTTATTATCAAACATGGATTCTTTCCAATAATTGGAATGTATGTAGGACCTTTATTAGTAGTTAATTGTTGGTTAGTTATATATACTTGGCTTCACCATACTGATTCAGACGTTCCACACCTCTCTAAGTCAGAATTTTCTTTTATGAGAGGAGCCTTTCTTTCAATTGATAGGCCTTATGGGAAGATTATTAATATTCTCCATCATAATATTGGTTCAAGTCACGTAGTTCATCATGTATGCCCAACTATTCCTCACTATCATGCTACCAAGGCTACTATTGCAATAAGAAAAGCATTCAATAAAGCCTATCTTTTTAATCCCGACCCAATACATAAAGCTCTATGGAATATTGCTTGTAATTGTATTGCGGTTAAATCAGATGTCGATGAAGGAAGATATATTTGGCAATCCTCTTACAAAAAAAAAATTAAAACAACTTATTGAAACTAACCTAATATCACATTAATTTACGCAAATCTGAAAATAATATAAAAGAATTAGAAATTAAGTCTTTTTTATCTTAAATACTTAATTGGAAATTGATTCTATTTTTGTAGTTATGAGCGGAGACAACCTACACGGTAAGCAACCAATCAAGTTTTATTCCGAGGAAGTAACACTTACCAAAGTGCAATTATTAGAAAAGCAATTAAGTCTAGGAGATAAAGTATCAGACTTAGATGCGAAGCATAAAGAATGGAGCAGACAGTTATCAATGTAATTTCTTTTTAAAAGATATTAAAACTGTTGAAAAATAATTATATAAATTAATAAATTGTGTAATTTGAATTCATGAATTTTTAATTTATAAAAATTTTACAGAAAAAAATTATTCATAATTCCTTTATAAAGATCCTTTCCTGTAAATTACCGAAAAGTTATTAGCAGGCATACGAATAAGCTCCTCTTCAATAAAATCATTTTTGTTAGCTTCTTCACTAACTTCTCCTAAATCTCTAACACCCCAAGATTCGTTTTGCATTTTTAAGGAAATATCAAATAATTCATTGCTTTTACAAATGTGCTTACCACCAATTTTAAATGGCCCATATAACATCAAAAATTGTCCATTTTTTAATAAATTACCAGATTCTTTAAACAGTGATTTTGTACATTTCCAGGATGCTATATGAATCATATTGATAGATATTATTCCTTGAATAGAATTCTGTAATTCAGATGGTATTTCCCAAGGAATTTTCTCCACATCAATATCTAAAGGTTGAGGCATTTGAAAATTTAATTCTTCATGCTCAATCCAAGAACTAATACTCTTTCTATGAACTAGTTCCGGATCACTTGATTGCCAAGTGAATTCGGGGAAGCATTTTTGAAATTTAATTGCATGCTCTCCACTACCGCTACCAATTTCTAAAATATAACCTCTTTTTAGAAGAATTCTTGATAATACTTCTGCTATAGAATCTTTATTTCTCTCAGTTGCAGGAAAGAAAAGTCTATTATCCAAAATAGTTTTTATTTAGCTCTTCTCAATTTTGGAGCATTATAAAACATTATTTTGAAGCTAAAGAACAATATTGAAACAGTTAAAACTGGTAAAATATAAAGTATCAATTCAGAAGTGAATAAGGACGGAACGCTAGAAAAAATCAAATGCATATAGTAAGTAGTAAATGACATAACTATTTTTTTAATTAATTTATTAATAGCAATTATTTTCTTAAATAAAAAGAGTATTTAATCTAAATATTCAAGAATTTAAATTTGTATAAAAAAATTAAAATACTTTTAAATTAATTATTAAAGCGATCTAAAAAAAGAATATTAGATAAAAAGATATTCTTCTTTTGCATTTTGGGAGGTTTCTATTTCTTAAAAAATTTTTTTAAATAAAAAAGAGTTAGCCTGTATCCCTACTAGCTAACTCTTTTAATAATATTAGTTAAAATATATATTAAATGAGGATTTGATCTTAATAAAAAATCTGCTCAAAATTATTTTATAAATAATAAAGTGCAAGAATTTGGTTACTAAAAAAAATGAAAAAAGGATAATAAGAAAGACTCCTTAAACATAATCATGTTTATGTTGATCTATCCTTATTTGAACTGCTATCCGTGTTCTTTAAATTTTTAAGTAGATTGGTTTGTATATTAAATAATAATTAGAAGAATTTTTTCAATGTATTAGAACCTAAGAGATCTATTAAATTTTGACTATGAATATACTAACGCTAACTAAAATCACAGTTATTAGTGGATTAATGGTATTATAGGGTTATCTCAGGCAGAGATAAGATTAATTAATATTGACTAAGCTAAAGAATTTCTTATAAGAATACCAATTGCAAGAGTCAAACTTTCAGAAACATAAGTGCTTTAATCTATTGTTTGATTAAGTATAAATACTTATTTTCCTTATCAATCCTGAATTTATAATATTACAAATTAAATGAAAAAATTAAACAAAAAGTATGCAGATCTATTGCATCTGGCATCCATCGCAACTGGAAGAAAAGAAGCGGTAGGTTTATTGCATAGGGCGGCAAAACTTCAAACTAAATTTGATGAGAAGTCTAAATTTTAAAAGGAGCGTCGCAACCCTTGGTCAAGATATAGAGCCTTTGAAACAGCTAAGACATTAATGTAACAGAAATGTAGCTCAATAATCCAAAATTCGATCAATTAGGTCTATTTATTTACAAAAATAAATATATATGTTATATTAATTAATATAAATTATTTTAAAAAAAATGACTCCTGAAGCAGAACGTTTTAATGGTTGGGCAGCAATGTTAGGTTTCGTAGCAGCTGTAGGTGCTTACGTAACAACTGGACAAATCATTCCTGGTTGGTTCTAATGAAGAACAACGAAACAAAATTAGTTGAAAAAGAAAAAATCGTTGCAGAAAAGCTAAATGGCAGATTTGCCATGATGGGGTTTGTTGCATTAATTGGAGCTTATTTAACCACAGGTCAAATTATTCCTGGATTTATCTAAGTCTTTTCAAAATAAATTTACAAACCAGATTGATGTATTCAATCTGGTTTTTTCATGTTATTTAATTAACTTCATAACCTATATACTCCTTAAATTATACGAATGAAGAAAATTAGAATATAGACTCATTTTCTATTATTAAAAAAATTAGTTAGTATTATTTAAATAATTATGAAAAATGAACGCTATTAATAAATATTTACCTTTTGGTTTAAAAGCTGAGAATATCATGCCATTTTTTATTATTTTTAAGCTTCTTACCTTCTCTGGTTTTATTGCTTATATGATGAATCGATGAAATGATTTACCCTCCGCCTCAAGTAATTTTTGCCTTACTAATTTTATCAACTGCAGTAGTCTTAATTTGGGATATTAAATATAATCCTTTCGGTGAAGATCAAGACGGGATATAAAAAACAGGTATAAACTTCAATAAAATGGACCTTTAATCAGTATAAAAACTCTATCGGAATAATAAAAATCATATTAAAGTCAAATCAAATAATTGGAGGCAAATCAGATGACCAACCTCGGATTGGAGATTCTATTCTGGCTAATTTTATTAACCTATCTTGGAGCTAGACTTACTCAAACTAAGAAAGATTACAAACAACAATATTAAAAGAAGGAGGTTTTTAATCATGGCATTAAATGACACTTTCAAAATTCTTCCAAAAAATAAAATTTCTTTGAAGGCTGATTTATCACCATTTTTACCTAACAAAGACTATTGGGCTGAAGAGTGCAAAGAGCATCCCTCTAAAAAAGAATGCCTTTTCTATTGCGACTAAAATTAACTTTTATACGTAAACTTGTAAATTTTGCAGGTTGATTTTTAATTGATTTATTCTAAATTAAATTTAATTTTTATTTGAGGAAAATTTATGCATACAAGAAAGAAAAATCCCAAGATAAAAAAAACTGAAACCAATACCGAATGGTTGGATAAAGTTATTAATCAGTTAACAAATAAAGATTTCAGTCAATATCTTTAGGTCGTTATTTAAATTCAAAGTCTTTAACAAGCATTATTAGATTGAGTTTAAAATTTCTTTTGAATAAAATAGATTAGCCAGCTAAATCAAGCATAGCCCAATTTAAGTATTTATACTCACAGTAAGTAATTTTACTTACTATAATATTAATAAGCATTTAGGAAGTGCTTAGCTGGTTAAGCTCAAGTCAATCTGAATTTAACTTAATCGTCATGAGAGCTTGCTAGTAGGGATGCGAGCAAGCTCTTTTTAATTTTTTGCAAATAGTATCAGTTTGTAAAATAATGAATCAACAGTTTTTAATTTGAAATAAAAAAATTTATATAAGGCATTGATTCGCACTTAAGAAAAAGTTGTTGAATAAGAACTTATGCATCAGAGTTTATTTTTGAAACTTTACTGTCAAGATAAAATAACTTTGCTAAAAAAGGATATAGATTAAATTCAATATGTCCTTAGATTTCATTCTTATTCCTTTTTGTATAATTGCTATTTTATGGCTATTTAATCGAGAGAACAAAATCTACCGCAATAATAAAAAAGCTCGATAAAAACGAATCTAAACTCCAAAAATTTAAGCTTGATATTGAATATTGCTGTAATTATTTTTGTATTTTTTATTTAATATGTTTCCTTATTTTATGGAAATCCAATCACAAAGAAATATTTAAGCATTCAATTTACTAATAATTAACTTATCCCAATAAACTTTTGAACGATTTATTTGTTCCAATTTTTGTTTGCAATGAATACAATTGCAATTTCTTGCTAATGTTTTGGAAGTCATTACTTCTTTTTTTATTTAATAAAACAAATATCAAAATTAATTGCAATAGCCAAAGTTTTTATCTTTTAAATATTAAATCTTACTTGCCTTGCTAAGTAAAAACATAGAGAGATTTATAGATAAAAATACAGGTGCCCAAGCAGCTAATACAGGATTGAAAATCCCCTTAACGCCAAGGGAGCTTGAAAAGAAAGATAAAAGATAATAACCAAATATCATTAAAACACTTAAGCCAAATCCCTGACTTTTAGATGATCTTGAAATTGATCTAACTCCAAAGCTACTTCCAATTAAACCAAAAACTATACATGCTGCCGGGAGAGTAAACTTTTCCTGTATTCTTACTCTCATTCTTCTAGCTTCTTTATTATTTCCTGCTTGTCTGTAAAGAGATTCAGCTTTAATTGCTTGTCTTACCGTCATATCATTCGCGTCGGATGGTACTTTTGCTAATTCCCTTGGCCCTTCTCCAAGAGGATATTTATATTCATTGAAATTAATAAAACTAATATCTCCACTATCCTGAGTAATTGTTAATCGACCATCATAAAAAATCCATAAGTTTTTATTTTGATCAAATTCCCCTTTTTCTGCCTTAAGGATTTGTTCCATGCCAATTCTTGAGAAGTCAATTAATGTAACCTCTTCCATAAAATTATTTCGAAAATATTTGGCATAGAAAATATGAGTTAAATTTTCATTTGAATCAGAGACTTTATTAGATTTATCAAGTTGTGATCCATATCTAGAAAACATTATATGTTTTCCCTCTTCACTACTAATAGCTTTTCCTAAAGAGGTTCGCATTGTATTTTCTGCAACTCGATTTGACATAGGGACCAGACTGTCATTAAAAGTAAAGGTTAACAATGTCATAAATATTGAAAGAAGTACCGCAGGAAAAATAATTCTTCTATTCGCAACTCCTAGACTTTTTAAAGCTAATAACTCTGAATTCGAGGATAACTTTCCATATGCCAGCAAAGTAGCTAAAAGCATCGACATTGGAAATGATAAAACAAGAAAACCAGGAAGTTTTAAAATAAGAACTTTTAAAGCGACTTGGAATGGCAACCCAAATTCAACTATTTTCCTAACTAAATCAAACATAATTCCAACACTTAAACTTACTGCTGTAAAAGCTCCAATTGCAAACAACATTGGAGGCAGCAATTGACCAAGCAGCCAACGATCAATAAGAGGGATATTATTTGTTAATTTCCTAGTGGAAATACTAGTTATTTTTAAAAACATAATTTGAAAATTCATTTAATAAAAAAATTTAATTTGATTTATTCCAAACAAATGAACTGCTAGCTAAATAATTCCAAGCATAGACGATAACTATTCCTGCAATCTGTGCGATAAATGTATCAGCAGAAGTATATTTATAAAAAGCTGTAGTTATGCCTATATTTGCAATAATAGGTAATGATGCGACTAAAAGAAACTTAAAAAAACCAATTAATAATGCTAATTTAATTAATCTATTTGAACGAAAAGTGACTTGATTATTAATAAAAAAATTCGAGGTGGCCGCACATATTATAGCAAAAGGTAATGCGTCATAAAATTCTATTAAAAGAATTCTTGTTAAAAATGAAGTTATAAAAAGTTGAACAAAAATACCTGTAAATCCAACTAATCCAAAACTTATAGCTCTTCTTGGAATAACTCTCAAAGTAAAACTATGTAAAATCGAAATAAAAAAGTCCCACACTATAGCCAAGTCTAATTTTGAATTTCCATATCTTCTTTCTTTAAAAATTAATGGGACTTCTTCTACTATAAGTTTTCCTTTACTTAAAGAAAGAAGTTCATATAAAAATTTAAATCCATTTATTTCAATTTTTCTTATTAAATTTTTAGTCATTTCCTTATTAAGACAAAAACACCCACTTAAGTGGTCAGTTAGATTTGAATAATTATTAGATAATGACGCACCTGCAATTTTATTGGCAATTTTTGATCCTAAACTCCTTTTTTTAGATAATCCCTCAAGCCTGGAAGAATTGAGAAATCTACTTCCAATAACGATCGCAACTTTATTTTTTTTAATTCTTTTAATCATATTTAGAACAAAGTTGGGGTCGTGCTGACCATCTCCATCTAAAACTAATAAATATTTTCCTTGTGCAAATATTAAACCCTCTTTAATAGCGCTAGATAATCCTGACCTTCCAACCCTTGTTATTAATTTTACTTTTTTATTATCCTTCATAAATTTATCTATTTCTTGAGATGTACCATCAGGGGAATCATCATCAACAACAATTATCTCATAATCAAAATCAGTTACTATATTAATTAAAGTTTTTAAAAGAGGTATTATATTTTTTACTTCATTAAAGGTAGGAATAACTATAGATATCATTATTTTGAACTGTGCAACTGAATTACTATATAGTAATCAAAACCCATATGTAAGGGAAGAAAGTTTGAATGAACAAAATTGAAAAAAAAATTAAATGGAATAAATATATTATTTCTCTAAGTCCAATTTTTCTTATTTTTTATATAAGCAATGAAACATACGCTATCGACTATAGAGCTTTCTATTTAGCTGGCAAATCAGTCCTCAATAATCTTAACCCCTATCTAAATCATATTTCATTAAATATTGATTTCTATGGTCCAGTTAATTCTGAGCTTTCTAAATTTTCAGGTTGGAAATATCCACCAATAGCATCTTATTTATTTGCGCCGTTTGCAATATTTCCATATGAATTTTCAAAAAACCTCTTTAATTTTATTTCTCTTTCATTTATCACATTATCAACTTTTTTTATTATAAAAAAGCGTCTTTTTTATATTAATCCCAATTCTTTGATGATAGTTGGAATAAGTTTTCCTGTTCTGGCAACAATCTCAAGAGGACAAGTTGAAATCATTATAGTTTGCATAGCATTATTATCTTTTTATTTTTATAAAAAAGGGGCTCTTTTACTAAGTTCAAGTACTATCGCAATATTAGGTTTTATAAAAGTATTTCCTTTGCTATTGGCAATTACTTTTATTCAAAGCAAACAAAGAATAAAATTTTTTACATATCTAATAATTTCTTTATTAATATTATATTTTTTGAATCTTATTCTATGTCCAATAGAATGGAGACTTTCTTTTATTGAAAGAATAACAATTCCTTGGAATGAGATCCCAATGGGTGATTTAAAGGAGCTACCAAATAATATAGGCATAATAAAAGATTCAATGATGGTAAGAACATCTGATGCAAGAAATTTATTCCATTCACATTTTTTCGTTTTTGGCTTTGCTAATCCTTTATTATCAAATAACTTAATACTAAGTGGAATTATTGGTACTATTGGATCTTTGATTTGTCTTTTTAAGTATTCAAAATATTCAATTACATTATGTTTCTTCACAATAATGAATTGGATTAATATCGTTAATCCAATTTCATGGATTATGGGTTTATTTTGGTATGTGCCTCTTTTTATATTTAGTTATGACAAAGTCAAACCTTCCCTTAAAATCATTATCATTCTTCCTTTAATACTTCCTCCATTTCTAAACATTTCTGGTTATTTAGCTGCAACTATATCATTATTTATAATCAAATTTTTCTCTAAAGAAGGTTTAAAAAGCCTTTAATAAGTAATAAACCTTATCTGAATTTATTTATAAAAAATGATCTAAAATATAGATTAATTAAAACCTTTTTATGACTATTGAAACTACTGTTTTCACCTTTAAAATTTCAAATACATTTGAAGAATGGGCTAAGATTTTTGATAGTCAAGAAATAGATCAATTTCATAAAAGTGTAGGCCTTTTACCTCTTTATCGAGGGAAGGGTTTAACAGATCCCAAAGAAGTTATTGTTATTCATCAAGCAGAAGAAGGAGTCGCTAAAAATATATTCTCTGATCCCGAAACAATAAAGAATATTGAAGCTGGAGGTCATATTTATAGCACTACAAAAATCACAAGTTGGTTATCAGATTAAATGGGAAGTAATTCAAATAAGCAATACCTTAAATAGCTCGCACATTTGTAACTTAAATTTTAAGATTGATCTATATTCAATTAAAAAAAATGGGTGAAGCAAAAAGAAGGAAAGTATTAGGTATCCCTCCAAGAAAAAAAATAATAGATAAAAAAAAATCAGATAGGTATATCTCCTGGCTTCCTATTACCAAAACAAGAATTAAAAAATATCCTTATATGGGTGTAGCAACAATGGCCTTAGGTGCAATTATATTCTTAGTAAGTGGTGGATTTAACACTATTAGTTGATATTTTTAGTTTTGATTTTTTAAAGACTTTTTACCTTAAATATTTAAAATTACTTTTTATCAATTCTCATATATATAAACCAATCTGGAATATTTTTTTCTCATAAATGATTATCATTCGGTATTAATTCTATTTCCCAATTATTTATATTTTTTATAACCTCAAATTCATCTACATCAGTAAAGCTCTTAACACTATAAATATCATCTGTATATTTTTTTTGGGAGTCAATTAGCCATTTTGATTTGGCTTTAGTTTTTGCCTCTGAAGGACTAGAAGCTACAACGAAACTAAATTCATGTTTTTCTTGCATAGAACTTGGATCATATCCTCCAATATTTACAAACCATAATTTTTTTTGAAGAATTTGTCTTTTTTAAAAATCTTATTTTTTGGTTCATTATTCTCTTTATTTCTAAGATTTATTTTATAACCATCAATAAATTCAATTTTTTTATAACTATCAATATGTAATCCATTATAAAATTCAAACCAATCATTTCTTAATTGATCAAAATTATCCTCAATTTTTGAACCTATTACCCACCTGACGTCATGCAGTTCGATATTTGCTTTAGGTGATCTACATCCAACCACAACTAAAAAAGAAATTTTTTATGAAGTTCCATTTTTTATCTTAAATAGAAAGCCAACTAAAATAAAGGGTTGTCTGAAAGATATGATGAAAGAATTATTTACAATACATCAATACTTATACTTGTTATGAAACTAATTGGGAGATATAAAAATTCAGGATTTGAAGCAGTAGCTGATGGTGTGATTTCTTTCTTTGATCGCCGCAAAGACTTACACACTAATGGTATTTCTTTTGGACAAACTACATCTTTAAATTCTGATCCATATAAAGTATCCACTGATATTAGTCTTGTCTCAATAGATAGGTCAGATCCAGAAGCCTTCGCAATCTCTGAAGTCATAATTAGAGGCGTTAATGCAGGACTAAAAAAATATCTTGAGGATCACCCTCTAATAAAAGAATGCTGCCCAGAACAATCTTTATTTGTTAACCCAATATTTAATTTACAACGTTATCAACCAGGAGAGGGATTTAAAAAATGGCATTGTGATTGGACTATTAGTGATGAAGCTACAGAGCCCGTCAATAGAGTCTTAGCATGGATTCTTTATTGTAATGATATCAGTTCTGGTGGAACTGAATTTCATTGGCAGAATCATCATGAAATAGCTGAGAAGGGGAAACTTATTATTTTCCCGGCAGGTATATCGCATATTCATCGAGGAAGAGTTAACAAAACTGATGTTAAAACTATTGCAACTGGTTGGATTAATGCTGGCAAAATTGAAAATTATATTTCACGCTTAGCGAACCCATAAAATATTAAATATTTTTTTAGCTCTTAAAAGAGTAAAATTTCAAGGTTTTTTTCAATCCCGATAAGTTTTCAAAGAACTAATTTATATTGATTAGATTACTTTATAAAATTTTTTAGTTAAACCAACCTTTTTTCTTGGCTTTAACTTCTGGGACTGTTTTTATCTTTGTTTTTTCATCTGTTCTACCTTTTATAATCATTAAAGGGACAATTCCCCACAACCCTAAAAACAATATCCAGAATACGTAAACGTTCATAGTTAAAAATCAAATATCTTTATATTTTAAATATATTTTCTATTTGTCTGTGGCTTTCTTTTTATACTTCTCTTTGGGATGTATAATCCGCTTCAGTTGATTATTTAAATTTAAAATTTAAGACAATATCTCAATACAAATAGAACAGCTAAAACAATAAATCTAAAGGTGATCTTTTTAGATTCATGATTATCTCAAAATTTTTGTTGAATTCTGACTACAGAACGTGGATGATCATGGATATAAGAATTAAATTCTTGGGCAAGCATTAGGCAATCGTATGCATCGCGGGCATAGAATCCTACCTGATATGTTTTATTAAATGAATCTTTATAACTCAAAAGATATTTTTTAAGTGATTTAATTGGCGTTGAAGGCATTTGAATCTTAATTTCTACATTATGTTCTAACTAGGAAATCATTTATTATGCTTTAAAATAATGTACGGTTTGAGGAACATTCATATACGGATAAAGGATCAATAATTGAACTTTATAATTTTTGAGTTTTTAAGACATATTATGGAAATTATTCACTTCCTAAAATTTTTCTCTTAAAAATAATAAGCTTATATTTAGTAGTTGGAAATTATTTAACATCCAAAATTTAATCTTTTTCCTTCTTTTATATTGATTAAGCTATTCAATGGATTTCAAAGATAACTAGTGAATTTAGTTTGATTATTTTTAAAGATAAATGTTTATATCCAAAATTTACCCATAATTTTTCAATACAATATATAGATAAAAAAAAGGGGCTTGATAAGCCCCCACAATTTTTCCTAAAGTAATTTGTAATTAGAAAATACCTGGAACAATTTGACCAGTAAAGTAGTAAGCTCCAACAAGAGCAAACATACCAAGCATTGCAGCTTTACCGTTAAACTTTTCAGCTTTTTCAGTCATAAATTTTTTGACGAATTCCATTGTTTAGTAAGAAGAATTTATAAACATAAACTAATCAGTATAAGCTTGCACTTGATGTAGTATTTCCTACCAAAATTAATCTTTTTAAAAGAACTTTATTATTTTTTTAATTTAATGGTTAATTTACTTCCAAAACTAATAATATCTTTTTTAGTTAGAAACAAGCAATTCTGAAAAGTCTATTAAAATAGATAACTACCAAATCATTTATAAAAATTTAACAATCCTTATATTGTCTTATTGAAGAAGGAATGAATAGAATAAAAATTAAGTATAAATAACTAAATGCCAGAAAGGAAGCAACTAAATATAAATATCAAACCAGACTTATTGAAAAACCTTAAGAAGGTAGCACTAGAAAATAATAGAAAGCTAGTTGAATTGATTAATGAAGTCCTATCTAATTATATTCATGACATAAAAAATGATCAAACAAAAAATAGGAGTATTTTAGATGAATTAGATGAAGTCAAAAATAGAATATCAGTTTTAGAAAATTTAAAAAAATAGAGTAAACTTTTATTTGTTTAGTAAATACAATTTTAAAATAAAAATTTATACTAAAAATAATAAAATATATTCAGAATCTATTCCTGATATTAAACTCATATTTCTTTTTTCGATTTTTTTAATTTCAATACCAGTTTTTGCAAATGATTTACAAAGAGAAATAGAGTACAAGGCTATTAATCTTGTTATTCAAAAATATGGGAAAGGTTTATCAAATAGATTAAAAGGAACTGGTTTGAACCCAAGCTATCGAAGTTGGTATGAGAATGAATGTTTTGTTAGTGTTGCAGCTGGTACCCACCAAGAATACAATTGGTCAGCCATGAAATGGTTTACTGTTAATACCTGTTCTGATTATGCTGAAATACTAGAAGCTGATTAACAATTAATTCTCTTACTAATTACAATTATGACTTCACTAAAAAGTAAATATGCCACTGATAAATATTAAAAAAGACTCTTAAATTCTTTTTTTATGAATTTATATTCTGAATTAATCTCATTTAGTACTCCATCTACTTCATCTTTCAAATCTTTAAATTCATTAATTACTTTTTTACTTTTCGAATAAAAGATTGATTCAAAAGTTCCAGGATTTATCTTCTCAATCCAATATCCCGAGAAACAATAAAGCTTATTAGGAATAAGTTTTATCATGCGAGAATCCTTAGAAATTTTATATTGATCAATCATCTTATTTATTAAACGCCCTCTAGTTTTACTAATCCCAAATTTTGCAATATCTTTCGAAATTGACTTAACCTTCAGGGATACATTTTCCCTTTTTTGTATTGAATTCCTTGAAAGAATTTTTTCAAGAGAATAACAATAATTAAATAGCTTTGTATTTTCTTTTTTCGTAGGATAGATAATGCCAATCAAAGTAAATAGTAAAAAAGAAGATAAAATTAGGTTTTTAAACATTTTTAATTCAAGATCTTTTAAAGTTTATATTAGAAATTTAATAAAGTAATGGCATCATTAATTAATTACCTTTTCTATTTTTTTTAAACATAAAAAACAACATCCAAATCATTTTTTGTCTTCAGAGGATGATTTGATATTTTAAGACGAATTTAACTAAAAAAAATTTTTAATTAATTTTCGTTCTAAAGTAGAAGAAATTAAACCCTATTTTGATATGGGATTATTTAATTTTTCTTCAAAAATTGGCAAAAGAAAATGAAACAGGAAATTAATCTTAGAATTTTAGAAACTATAGAGGCTTGTAAGAGTATCCATTCCTTGAAGCAAGAGAAAGAAAATCATATATCAATAAAAGAACTAATAATCCTAGAGGAAATTTATGGATAAAGACTCTAGAAAGGTAACAGAGGAAGCATGGTTAATATGCCCTAACTGGACAGAAGTAAGACGTTTTACAAAGAATAAAAATAATCAAGATAAGTTTTTCGAATATATGTTTGTTGATAGTGGAATTGTTATTGGCGTATTAGGTGCTCAACCTCCACTTATGAAAACAAGAAAAGAAATTAAAATAGAAGCTGCTCGCAAAGAGTACCAACAATTAATCACTTCAGGTTGGCAAGTAACTATTCCAAAATGGTAAGTAAATAGAAGATTTTAATATTGTACGAATCTCTTAATTATTTTTTTCTGATTAATATTTTTTTAAACAAATCAAATACTATATTTATCTAAATGATAAAGATCTGCATGTAGGTCTACCGCCTACAAATAACTAATAATCTATTTATTTCTTGGACCTTTAATTAAAGTATCTATTTTTCGGAATCACTTAATGCTTTTTCAAATGTAGAAAATAAGGTATATAAACTATTTAATGCGATCAACCAAATCACTAATGACATTCCATGATGAGTTAATTGAATTGTTCTTTGAGTCATAATTTAATTTCCTTAAAACTATAGTTGGCTTAAGCTGCATCCCTACAAATATCTCATGACAACCATATTTTGATTCTAGACAAAATATTCAACCTTATAAGTAGATATACTTACCTCTTCCCGTACCTTGTCGTTCCTTAAACCGTACATCCTAATATTCATGAATGAGATAAATCATCCTCATCACTTAGGCTCACAGAGTCTTTTTTTATTGTAAAGAGTAAATTATTCTCTAACTATTTTGCCTTAGAAAGTAATAAAAGCCAACCAAAGATTATGGCAAAAGCCATTATCGAAGAAAAAATATTATTCCATTGAGCAGTATCTATTAAATATCTTTCTATCCAAAAAGGGATAAATAAAACAACAAAATACCAATAAATGAGAGAAAGAAGTCCAAACAACAAAGCTAAAAGAATATAAAAAGGTAAAATATAAAAAAATCTTTTTCTTTCAATTTTTGAATATTTTCCTATACCTATTTTCCCCCAATAACCTCCATTTAATTGAAGAAAAAACTTTAAGAATACTCCGTAAGTTGTTGTAAGAAACTTAGCGAATACCAGCAATGGTTTAAAAATTGCCTTTATTAAATACGAGAAAAATTTCACAAGAATCTTTTTACTTACATAAATTAAGGATACTGCCAAAAATTTTTCTTATAAGAAAATAAAAATTGAATAAATCTTAAATTTTATCAAGAGAATATTAAGGCAACCTATATTTTTTAAAAATTAAGTCTATACAGTTCTCTGGAGGTGAAATAAATTTTACAAGTTAATGAAGTCTTATCCTAAGTTTCCAGAAAAAGGTTATTGACTATTCGACTAATTTTCAACAGTTCTTTCCACAGGAATGTGAGTAAATGTTCATAACCTGTGGATTACAAAAATTAACTTATTTTTTGTAAAAATTCATACCTTAATATCCTATTCAATCATCTAATATTTAATTTATATTTATGGAATTAATGAAATCAAAGCCTCGCAAAAAGTTACCTAATAAAAAGATAATTAAAACACCTAAATTCGAGGCAAAAGAACAATTTACCAATTCAGCACTAGAAAATCTTAGATCAGAAAAAGAACGATTAATAAATAATCTTATTGATTCAGGAGAATTTAAACCTAATATTTGATTAATATTTTTTTGAGTAGTCAAATATAACATGTAGGTTAAAGAGCAAGAAAGTTCTGGAGTAGTGACATCTAAATACTCAGTAAACAATTCGGACTTTTAAACTACTTTTATATTTGTCATGAGAACGCTGCGGAAGCTATGGAAATCAACCATGCTCTTTAAAAAGGAATAAATATGAACAAGCCATTTCTCTATCTTTCAATAATTTTAAAATCACTGGAATATATGTTTAAATATCTTCTTTTGGAGATAATAGTGAATGATATATCGATAACATCAAATACGTAAAAATAGGTAGATAATATTTATATTTCAATTGACCAAATATCTAGAATTACATGATTTATTAACCTGACCTGCTTTTTAATCAAGTCTTATTTTTATTTGTTTCATTCTCCTTGAGAATTTATATTTACTGTTTTATCGTTCTTTTAGCTAAATCTTTTATTGATGATTAAATGGTCTCAACTTCCTATAAGCGATCTAACGATTGCGGCTGCAATTTCCTTAGAAACTGCAGGTTTCATTGGTAATAAATATAGTCCGCTGCATAGTTTCGCTTATATGTTTTCAATTATTTTTGTAATCATTTTCATGATCAGTCTTGATGCTGTTAAGACAAAAAGTAAATTGAAGAAAATTGAACCAAAGAATAAAGTCATACCTGTACAAATTCAACCAAAATATGAAAACAAAATAGAATCAAGGCAATGG
>QCGO01000006.1 GCA_003279855.1 Prochlorococcus sp. AG-388-E21 | reverse complement strand
TACTGAATTTAAATTATCTTTAGAAATATCCTCTTTATTACTAAGAAGAAACCTTAATAAACGTTGGAATAACAACCAACCTTTTTCTACTCTTTTAGGGCCCAAAATTATAAGAACAATAACTGATATTACAAAAATTGCTGGAGAATTTAAACCTAAAAAATTCATCAATTTCAAACATTCTGAATTTACTTTAGTACATCATAAAAATTAAGGCTAATTATTTTCAAAAGTAGGTAAATAAAGCTCTCTATTTGAAGCAATGATACCTTCTTCTTTAAAGAAAATTTCTAATTCTTTTAAATCGCTTATATTAATTTTATCTCCGCAGTTATCTAAAATATTATTAGAAGTAAACTCCCAAAGGTCATCTAAATATTGATCATCATCGGGAAAAGCTACAAATTTTAGATATGTATTATTTAAAGCATATTCACTTGCAAACTCAGAGTCTAATCCCTCATTTTTAGCATCACAAAAAACTTTAGCAAACCTTTTACCTACTGAAGTTTGAGCACTGGACAAATCAAGACTACCTTGAATTGCATAAACATTATTAGGAGCAATAAAAAGAAATATTGGAAGAAAAATTGATAATAAAAGGATCAAAAATACAGCACCCAAAAAATATTAATCTTATATAAGTTAGCAAAAATAGTAACTAATTAAGACAATAAAAAGAAATCTAATTAAATTTTTAAGAATAAAAAACAGAATCAAATGAATGTTAATTATTCAATCTATAGTGAATATATCAGAAGTGAATTTTCACATAATGTCTTCAATTATAAAATTAAGAGGCAAAGGTGTATCGAGAATAATAAATAGTAAAGTAATGTTGTCACCTCTCGCAGGAGTTACCGATAAAATATTTAGAAAATTAGTAAGAAAATGGGCTCCAGAATCTTTACTATTTACAGAAATGATTAATGCTACAAGCCTTAAACATGGATATGGCACTCAGAAAATCAAACAACTTGAATTAGAAAAAGGTCCTGTAGGTGTGCAGATATTTGATAATAGGCCCTTTGCTGTTTCAGAGGCTGCAAAATTAGCAGAGGATTCAGGTGCCTTTCTGATTGATATAAATATGGGTTGTCCAGTAAAAAAAATCTCAAGAAAAGGGGGTGGAAGTGCCTTAATTAATGATCGCTTATTAGCTATTGAATTAGTAAAAAGAGTTTCAAATGCTGTAAAAGTCCCAGTTACAGTCAAAACAAGGCTTGGTTGGGAAAATAAAGAAGAGAATATAGAGGAATTTCTATTAAGTCTTCAAGATGCAGGAGCTGAAATGATAACCTTACATGGGAGAACTCGAAAAGAAGGCTTTTCAGGTAAAGCAGACTGGGAAATGATTGGAAAAATTAAAGAGCTTTTAGAAATACCAGTAATTGCAAATGGAGATATCAAGAATTCTAAGGACGCATTTAATTGCTTAAAAAAAACAAATACTGATGGTTTAATGATTGGGAGAGGGATACTTGGTTCTCCATGGAAAATAGGAGAAATAGATTATGCGCTTAAAGAAATTAAAGGTTTTAAAGAACCAAATATTGAAGAAAAATTGTTACTAATTATTGAACATTTAGATGAACTTATAAAAGAAAAAGGCAGTCATGGTTTATTAATAGCCAGAAAACATATTTCATGGACTTGTAAAAATTTTCCAGGAGCCACAAGTCTTCGAAATAAATTAGTAAGAGCGATAGACGCCAATGAAGTTAAAGAATTAATAAATAAAGCCATTAAAACTTTAAATAATGAACAAAAAATATTAATCTGAAAATAAAGAAATTTTTAAATGAAAATAATAAGTGCAAAGACTAGTAAAAGAGTTTGTAATCATATGAATAATGATCACGTTGAATCTATACATAAATATCTTAAATATTACGGGAAAATTTCAGATTTTAAGGAGGCATACTTAGAAGAAATTTCTAGCCAATTCATGAAAATTAAATATGACGGCAAGTCTGCATTTATAAATTTTAAAAATGAAATCTCAGAGGATGAAATTCATGAAACATTAGTTTCTATGATAAGAGAAATTGAATAGATTGATTTAGTCACAACTTTGAAAGAAAAGAACATCTAGGAATTTCTTTCATAGTAATCCGTAATTACTTTACATTCTTCAAACGTAAGCATACTCAATCTTGAACAAGCATTAAATTTTAAGATTGCACATACAGCCAATAGATCAGAGCTGTCAACATTTAGTGCTTCAGAAAGCTCTATAACTCTAAGACCCTTCAATATTTTTACTTAAAAAATAGATTTATAAAAACATTGTACTTTGAATTAATGTGCAGCATTTTTTCCTAAACCAGCTATAAATGGGAAAGCTTGTTCATCACCAAAGATATCCTCATTAGAAGTTATAGGGATATCACCTTTATCCTTAATATCATTTTTAACATCACTAGATTTTGATTCCATAGAGAAATCATTACTTAATTCGCCACCAATTTCATCGGCTAAGCAATTACTAAAACTAAGAAAAAAGGAACTAATAAAAACAAATGAAATTAAAATGATGTTTTTCATAAAAAAACTAATAAAAAATATTCTCTTACAAAAATATTCTCTTACAAAAATAAATCTTTGAAAAAAATTTTCTGATATTAAAACAATTCTAAATATATAAATGAATACAAACTATTTATTTAATTTATTTCTATTATTTAATCTTACCAAGAAATAAAACCCAAACAATATAAGAATAGCCAATGAATATTTATAAAGAAAAACATAAACGACATAAACTAATAAAGGAAACAAACATGCTCTTTTAAAATTAATTTTTTGCGTTGAGTTCATTTTTTTCCAATTTAAATATTCTCTCCACTGGAATATTTTTTTCATTTTTCTTTCATTAAAATTTGGATTAAACATAATTTTTAAAATATAGTTTTTATTTTTATTTTAATTAATATAAAGCAACTTCAATAACTATATTTTTATTATAAATATACACATATACATTTCAAAAATTTAATAAATGAAAAAAATTTGGAAAATTGAAAAGTTAGTATTACCTCAACATTCAGATCATGCAGGGGTTATGTGGCATGGTACATATTTTGATTGGCTTGAAGAAGGAAGGATCAATGCACTTTCAAAAGCAGGTATAAATTATGTTGAGCTTACAAAAAATGGTTTTGAGTTACCTTTAATAGATACTTCAATAAAATATATATCACCCTTATTTCTTGGAGATACTATAACAATAGAAACTATATTTAAAATAAGCAAAAGTCCAAAAATAAAAATCCATTCAAAATTCATTAACAAAAGCAAAACAGTTTTGACCATTGCTGAGGTTAATTTGGTTCTAATAAATAAAAAAAGTTTTTCCATAATAAGGAAAAGGCCTGATTTTATATCAAAAGCTTTTTTAAAATTAAACGGATAAGAATATAGTTAGTTAATTTATTTATTATTAAGAGCAATTAAATTCTATTCACTAATGAAGGATATATTTCTTGTCTTGGATTCATATCAATATCAAATGGAATCAAGTTATCAGCAAACGTCTTCTCTAACTAATCTTTTTACTGAAAACAAATTTATAGGATGGCTAGGTCTTTTTATTGTATTTTTTTCAATCTTTGCAATTATTATTTTTCAATTTCTTGAATGGGAAAGTAATGACACAAATAAGGAATAAAAAAGACTTGAATTATAATAAATATAAATATTTTATAAAATGGCAATTTACTTAAAAATAACTAATCCAACTGAAGTTGTAAAAAAAAAGACCTCTAAATGGTTAACAGACATAACACCAGAAAGAATTGATCGAAAATTAGTTGAAGACGAAGTTATTAAAGGTATTATTGAACAATTAACATTGGAAGGAATTGAAGGCGAAATCTCAGCAATAAATGGTTTTGATATAAAAGACTCTACATTAATTACAAAAAACGATTTTATAATTAGAAAAACAAAATCTTTTTAACTTAAAAATAACAAATAAAAGAATAATGAATAATATTTTTATTATTTTAGTTTCTCTAATCTTGTTATTTTTGATAACTATTTTTAGAGCTTTTCTATTAAAAAAAAGAAAAGATAAATTAAATAATGCCTTAGATGCAAATTACTTCCTTGAAACGATTAATAGACTTATTGAAGAAAATAAATACAATCTATTGGAGGAAAGAATTAGATTAAAATTTATAGATGCTTATGGTAACGAAGACTTGAAAAAGTGGATTGGTAATCCCCCTCTCGATGAAAAATTAATTGAGAAAAGCATTAATAACGAATCAAAAAGGTTAAAAGAAGGTATTCCATACTTTTGGGAAAAAGTCATTTTAAAAGAATTTGCAGGACTAGACAATTTTTTTGAAAAATGGAAAGCATATCGCAAGATTAATCCAATTATTAATGATGAAATAATTGGTGCGAGTAGAATTTTGGAGAATGAAGATTGGTTTATATTCATAGCTAGTCAAATAGAAAAAACTTGTTTAAATTTAATAGAAAACAATACATCGAAGAATAATAATCAAAACTATAAAAAAGGAATTATATTTGAAAATCATTGTATGGAAATTCTCAAAAAGAATGGGTGGAAAGTGAAAGAAACTCCTATTACCGGAGACCAAGGAGTCGATTTGATTGCCTCCATCGATAATTTAAGGATTTGTATTCAATGTAAAAATCATAAAAAAGCAGTAGGCAACAATGCTGTTCAAGAAATTTCTGCTGGTAAATTATATTGGAAAGGAACTCATGCGGTATTAGTATCAAAATCTGGTTTTACTAAATCTGCACAAAAACTAGCTAGAGCTAATAAAGTGAAACTTATAAATGATTTTGAATTAAAAGATTTAGAAAATTTTCTAATTTAGTTAAATTATATAAGTTGGGATATCCCTTCCTTATATAAAACAAGTGTCGTAAAAATTCCAGAAGCCCATATCAAACCTCTAGCAATAGGGATATTTAAAACATAAGCCCCAATATACAAGAAACGTAAGAGGGGGTGCATCCAAGCAGCTATTAATGAAAGGTTAGAAACAGGTAAAGTAATTAAACAAAGTATGCAAGCTGGAGCATGAATAGAAATGCTTTCCCAGCAATTCTGATGACACCATACTGCTCTTTTACCAAAGTCTGGCAATTGATCAAATAATGCTCTTGGTGCAGACATATTCTCCACAGAATAACCAGCTTTGATTCTTCCTAGTGTCAAAGGAATTGTCGATAGTAAAACAACTAAAACAGACAGGCATAGGCTCCAAGCAAAAACTATTTGCATATATCTTAAATATTTAATTTAATCTAGCCTAGTAAATTACTACTAATTTATGCGAAATAATATTTAGTTTTAAAAACTCTAAATTATATTTATATTCATAAGCTATATTAAAACAAAATTCTAATGGACATTTCAAAAATATTAATAACACTACTTGGTAGTATTGTAATTTATTTAACTTTTTTATTTTTAGGATTTAATTTAAAAAATAAAAATATCAAAGCACAAAATTTGACTAAAAAAGACAAATAATTGTTGTCCACTAGTAAAATTTCATTATTCTTTTTAATCATACTTTATGGAAATACAAAAGATTATTAACTATATTAAATTGAAGAATTTAATAAAAATCTATTCTTTTTTAGGTAAAAATAATGAAAAAGATCTATAAATTTATAAAAAGTTTTTTATTTATATCATTATGGCTAATAATCTCTTCTTATTTACAAAAATATTGGAATACATTCCACTGGGAATATATATACCTTAATTTAAGAACCATCTTTGATAAAGAGTTTTGGTTCGTTTTGGAAAGATACTTATTTGGACTTGACCTAGGTTATTGGATAGAGGAATTATTAAAATTTTTGTCATATGAAATACCCAAAGAGACCTTTAAATATGTGCCAATATTCTTTTTTTTAAAATATATTTGGATTAAAAGATAAAAATAATTTAAAGAGACTTAATAAATTCTTGAAATCTTTCGAATAAGATATTGTCTTTTATTCTTCTAAGAATAAATAAAGTGCCTTTATCACCCCTGCAAATTCTTAGATCTTCGCTTAAAAAAGTTATTTCTAACCATCCTTTTTGTTCTTTTTTAATCTTAGTTAAAGCGTTTATCTTCCTTATTCCAATATAAGGTCCAATAATTCCAGCATGAGTAAAACTAACTTTAATTTTTTTATCGCTTAAAGATTTTAATTTTGCTACTATTCCTGTTCCAATAATTGAATTAATTCCTCTAGGTTTGAGTAAATTTAAACCATCTAGATTTAAAGGATCAAGAATCTGAAGATTATCAACAAGAGGAGAGTAATTTAGAAATGGAGCTTTTGAACTGCTCCATCTAAGCTCCCATACTCCTTTTAACTTCTCAATATCCATCTTGAGAGTAAATTTTGATTCCTTTTCTAGTTCTTCAGCCATATTTTTAATCTTTTTTGTTTTAGGACTTGAAAGGATTAAGTCCAATAATTGTTGTTCTAATTTCATTTAAAAAGAATTACAAAATAACCTGAGCAAAAATACTTACCTTGATATGCTATATTCTAGTGAAAATGTTTTGATTCCATGACAAAGAGTTACTGGCTTAAGAAAATATCTATACCAAATGCTGATTTGTTTCTCGAATACATAAGGACAGTCTTGCCATGGATAAGATCTGTAGGTGGGGTTGTAGTAAAAAAAGATATCACCCAAGATTCAAACTCACACAAGTGGGATGGTGGCCAACTTGGCATGGTAATTGAATTTGAATCTAAGATAGCGGCAAAAAGAGCTTTTTATTCAGATGTATTTCAAAACTATTTGAAATCGAGAGATTTAATGGAATTAGTGACAATAAGTACCCTCTGATATTAAAAAAGATAAGTATAAATCTCTTATAAAAATATTTTCAAAAAAAAAAAAAAAATACAAAATTAATTATATAAATTAAGTATTTATTACTAGTAATCATTTTTTGTAATGGTTATAACTACATTATCAATATATTTTTATGCAAAATTTATATTAATAATTAAGAATTAAATTAAATGAACTACTCCACTGAACAAGAAGATTATTTAATGACAACCCCTTACACCAAAAAAATTCAAAAAAAATTTAAGGAAGTTAAAACTTTTCTTGAGAAAAATGGATTTAACTCATCTTCCCAAGGACTAATGCAGGATATTATTAGTTCTCAAGAATATATTTCCAAAAATGATTTATGAAAAATTGTTTTTTCAAAGTGTTTTAAAATAAAAAATCCCACCTATTAAGAAAGGTAATAATATCCCTAAAAATAAGAGAAACGATTTTTTAGATTCTCCCTGTGTTATTGGATTAATTTCTGGTTCAATTGCAAATCCATTTTGTCTTCCACCGCTTTCAGTTGTATAACCTTTTTTATTCATAAAAAAAAATTTCATACGATTATCGCATGTATATTTTTTTATTTGAATAAATTTTACATTTAGAAAAATTTTAATTTTCTAATAATTATTATTTAATTTCAATTTTGGATTTTAATTTAGCAGCTTTTTTAAGTAAACCAACAATTTCTTTTCTACCATTGGCTTGTTCTGCTCTATCAATTAATTCACTATATCTTTTTGTAATTTCTCTATGATTCATTAAATTAAATTTATTAATTACATTGTAAAAATAGAATTAAAATTTTTTTGTATAAAAGATATCACAATCGTTTTTAAATTCACTTAAATTTTCTACCTAAACCATCCTTTCTTTTTAGGTTCTTCTACAACTTTTACTGGTTCTACTTTTTTACCAAATAATCCCTTTTTCTTTGGTTTCACATCCTCAGTTATCAGTTCTTTTTTTCTTCCAAATAATCCTTGCTTCTTTGGTTTATTAATTGAATCCTTGGATTTGTTAACTTTTTTTATGGGAGATTTTAATTGAGTTTTAATTGGTTTTTTACCATCTGATAAAAGCTGATATACAAAAAATCCAAAGACACCAAAAAATCCTACTGCTTGGACTAAGGCGGTACCAATATTATCAAACATTTGCGATTCCAGGTTTTTAATTAGTTGATCTTTTAATTATGGAAAAATAATTTTATAAATGCGGAACAAAATATTAGAGATTTATAAATTTAAAATTAAGATATGAAAAATTTTTCGAAGAAAACTATTTATAGTAGTTAACTAGATCGATTATTAAAATTGTAAGGACAGATATGCCCAAGATATAAGGAAAATAAGGATATTTATTTAAGATCTGATTTAATTTGTTTTTTGAAGCGCTTTTTACTACTTTTTTCTCTCTAGGCGGCAAACCTAACTCCTCTCTCCTTTTAGCTTCTCCCATTTTTTCAATTACTTACTTTATTACAAATATAATCTATATATGTTCAATGACAAAACTTAGATACTTCCAAAATCTGATTAGAGATATGATTATAGATTTAGTTAATATATAGGTATTAGTAAAAAAAGATGATAGAAATTGTTTGGTCCGTGAATATAATGGTTGCAATTTTAATTGGTGGAGTTGGCTGGGTATTATATTATATTTTTACTTACGACCAGAAATATACATCTTAATTTCAAATGGCTGAAAGAGATTTAGTTAATTTCCTAAAAAAAATTGAACAATTAAATAAAATATCTGAATTGATAGAAAAAAATCCTACAAAAAAGAAAGAGTTGTCAGCTTGTAATAATCATGAAGATGTAATTAACTTAACTTCTAAATGGGGTTTTGAAATTGGCAAAAGATGGGGTGAGTATTGAGTCTAATTTTAATTAATAGTATTACTAGATCCACTTTTGAAAGATAAATATCAATAGAATCAAACATATTATTTTACAAAACTTTTAAATATGCAGGATATATATGAGGTAAAAAAAAAGATATATCAAATTTCAGCAATTACAGATAGAGGGCAAAGATTAAATCCATTTGTATCGCCTATGTATCAGGAAAAGTTAAAGGAGATGGAGCAATTAGTAAATGATCTTGAAAAACAAAATTCAGAAATCTCAGAAGAAAAGTTATCTGGAGAATGGGAATTAATTTATTCAACAGTTGAATTATTTAGAAGTTCTCCCTTTTTCTTGGCTATCGAAAAAGCATTAAATGACGAATACAAAAGTAATCTTTTTTTTAAATTGCATCAATTACAAGTAGGGTCATTTGGTTTATCGACTATTGGAAGAATCGCTCAAAATATTGATTTTAAAAAAAAAGAATTTATATCTACATTTGACACCATAATTTTTGGTCTAACTACAATTCCTATCTTTGGTTGGTTTAAGCTTCTTCCAACCTTTGGTGGAAGGGTAATAACTTTGGCTGATGAATTAAATTTAAAAGATAATATTATTCAAATGAATTTGCGAAAAACTAAAGTCTCAAAAGTCGAGGGACTAAATAAAATTCCAATATTTAGTAAACTTCTTATGGATAGATGGTATCCAGTTAAAGAAGTCTGGGAGAAATTACCCTGGAATAAAGAATCACCTTCTTGTGAGGTATCCGTAATCTTTTTAGATGACGAGATAAGAATAATGAAAGATATATATGGATCTATTTTTATCTATATAAGACCAACAATTTCTTTATTAAATACAGATGTCTGAGATTTGTTTAGAAAGTAGTGAAAACTGGTTTAAAAGGTGCTGATCCAAAATCTTCAGGGACACCACTATTATTAAACATAATTCCATAACCGCCGTCTGCGACCTGAAGCTCGACTTCAACACCATTTACAGAGTCAGAAATAACAACTGGGGATCCAGAATTAGTCTCAAATACTGCTACTAACCTTGTTACAGCTGCTGCATTCGCAGCCCTAGTAAGACTATTATCAGTTAAAAGAGCAGAAACCTTACCACCTGTTGGCATAGTTTCTGGGCCAAAATCAGGATCAAAAGAATCGCCAAAAGAATCCAATTCTTCCGTATGATTTGAAAGATCTGCACTATTAGTACTTACACCACCAGTACTATTTGAATAGTAAACTGTTCCTGCTAAAGATATAGATCCCTTCAATCCAAATTCATTTAATATAGTCATGAAAGCATGGGTATAAGTTGCATTAGCTGGTCTAGTCGAAGCAGAAGGTAGATTTACAGTTTTACCAGCTAAATCTGCTGTTGTACCTGTAGAAGTCATAGTGGTTACGCAATTATCTTTACTAAATGTCTTAGGAGTACCAGATATAGGATTAGACGTACATAATCCCATTTCATAGATGACTAATTCAAATCTATCAGGGGAGCCCAAACAATAATAATTACTGCTTGCTAGAGCAGTTGCAGTTGCACTATTATTTTCTGAAAAAATATTCTCTTTAACTGTAGTTTGGGTTAATTTATCCTTACAAAGAGCAGGAGTTGCTTTGGCTGGATTTACATAGGAAAACAATCCCAATAAACCAGCACTTATAGCTATTGAGTTAAAACTTTTTAATAATCTTGAATTAAGTTGCATTTTTTTAGATGAATAGAAATTTTTGTATAAGAAAGAAATAATGAAATAAAAGGCTACAAACTCCTGACGAAATTCTCCACCTTCTGCCCAACTAGATATTTTGTAATGTATGAAATTCCAAGTTTTTTATTCAGAAATTTAATCACTATTTAAACCCCCTTGGCTCTGTTTTGGAAGGTTCCAGTTGATCTTTCTAAAAGGACTTCGTATTTACGTTTAACAGGTTGAGTCATTTGTGTGATCATATTTTTCTTATAATTTTTTTTCTCAAACTCAACTGGATTTCCTGTGATATTAATTCTTAAACCAAAGAAGGTTTCATCTGTGCCAGGCAGTGAACTATTAACATTGGTTGATGATGCAGAAATTTCATTAGAAACCCAAGCTTCAAGACCAATATGTGGACTAGCTTGCCAACTAACTGCACCTTCTAATCCAGAATTATCCTGTGTATGTTTATAGTCCCAATTAAAACCTCTTACAAAAAAAGCAAGTTCAGGATTATTAGGTAGCCTATAACCAATTTCAACGTCCCAACCGTCAACAACTTTTTCTTTATAATTGACTCCTTTGACAGTAACTGTTTTTTCATCAGTAATTGCTATATACCAGTTATTTCGAAATTCAAAATCCTTCCAAAGGTATTCTCCACCAAGGCCAAGTCTACTATGAGCATTACTATAATCTGTCATTCTATAGTCCCAGAAAGCATTAGCTCCAAGCATTGATGTATCGTTAGGGCGGTGTCTGATCCCAAGACCTAAATTAGTAGTTGAACCATCTGCGTTCGTTGTAGTTGCAAATCTTGCTTGGGAAAAAGCAAGAGTCTTAATATCACCCTCATCATCTTTAGCTAGTTCTCCTAACTTCATCAAGCTATTTAGAGAGAAGCTCGTCTCTGATTCTGTACCCCCAGAAATATTAACAGTTGTTTGAGCAAAGAAAGGAATACTTTTAATTGAGCTATTAGCTGTTGAATTTATGAAATCGTATCCAGCATCAACTAATAATCTTTTACCATCATTAGCCATGATGCTTGTGTAATCACTCCCATCAGATCCATCATTCATTAATGGAACAAATTTGGTTGAATAAGTTGCTCCTTTAATTATGTATTCATCTAATTTATCCTTAGGAATATAAGTATCTGAATTATTTTTTTTAATCAGTTTATCTAAACTGTTAATGTAGTTAGATTCATTATTGAAATTTGGGTTTGAATGAGAGGGAGGAAGAATTGCACCTAATAAACCAGTTGATACAATAGCTAAAATAAATTTTGTTTTACTCAACATTTAAAAAATTAAGTCTTACTTGTTATAAAAGATGGAATATTGATTTAAAGCTTTTTATTACAAAATTAATAGAAATCTAGTTAAATTAAGTAGTTCTACTTAGAAGAATGTCGCGAGATCTTAATAAATAAGTTATGTTCAGAATGAACATTTTAAAAATTATGCTTAAAAATAAAGAAAAAAATTCTGTAGTAAGAGGAATCTTTTTAATTGGAGGTTGGGGTTTAGGTTTGGATAGATTTTACGAAGGAGATAAAAAAGGTGGAGTCTTATCAATTATTGGATGGAGTATTACATTTTTTACTTTCCTCTACCTGAAATGCTCTGGATATGAATATGTTGATGGTGTAAAAAATTATTCAGATTACTCACCAAATCCTTTAATTGTTTTACCATTGCTAGTCGGAGCTTATGGAGGGTTTCTTATAATTAAAAAGGCTTTCAGGTTAGCTAAACAATTTGAAAACGCTGAGTAATCATCTCAACAAAATTTAAGATAATAAACCTGATCCTTTCAGATAAAATTTAAATAAAAGAATAACTAGTAAATTAACAATTGTTAAGGCAACTATTCCATTTCTGTTTTTTACATCTAGCTTTTTAATTAAATTAGAAAGATAAACGACAGGATTTTCAGGTTCTTTATTTTTCAATATTGATAGAATAAAATTTAAATCAAATTATCACGGATTCTTTTTAAACCCAAGAATGTAAAGTTCACATTTCAAACAGATACCGCTAAGGCATTACATTATTCCTGCATTTCTCAAGAAAGCTTTACCTACATTTCCAATAACAAAAAATAAAGACAAATTAATCAAAAGAATTATTAATAGAGCCAACATTTTGTAGTTAGGATTTGATGAAATTCCATCAAATCCATCATTGAGAATTTTTTTAAAAAGAGAATTATCTTTGAATTCTGGTTTTTTTTCTTTTAAATCAGAGTTTGCTTTTTCTTCTTTAATGTTTTGATTACTTGCTTCTTCAAGGAATTCAGTAAATGCTTTAACATTCTCCTCTTTATTACTTTCTTTCTTTATCTCAGAAGATGATTCAATTGAATTTTCCTCAGGAATTTGCTTTGATTCTTCCAAATTTTAAATTTACGCTAGGGACATATTACACCATAAAAAAAAACCCACTCGATCAAATGAAGAGAAGGTTAGTTAAGATTAAAGTTCTTAACCTTATATTAATTAATTTTGATGAGTTTTGCGATTAGAAATTTTTTAATAAACCAACAGAATTTTAAAAGTAATTATTAAAATAAATTATGCTTAATTCACAAACTATAAAAACCTGCAAGGAGAATCCAACAATAAGAGATATTAAGATAAAAAATATTGAGCATGCTATTGATCAAGCAGAAATGATGATCAAAGAATCAAAAATGAATCAAGAAGAATTAAGTTTTTTGAAAAGGAAAATATCTGATTCAAGGCAGGATCTGGAGATTCTTTATTTGATGAAAATTTAAATAAATAAATGTTTTTCAAAATTAAGTTTTAGTATATTTGGAGACCTAAGAATATATTGAATAATGATTATATTTAAAAGAAAATAACATTATGTCAAAGAAAAGTATTTATATACCTATAAAAGTAGTTCCATATATATTTGTCTCAATTGTTGCTATTACTATTGCTGCTACTACAAATATAATTATTTAGTACTAAAGAACATTGTTTATGAATAACATATAAAATAATTTAATAGAACATATTAATTAATCAAAAAGATTAGATAAAAACAATAAATACATGAAAAATTTAAGGATAACTCTCGCTTTGATTTTTTTATCTACAATCTTCCTTTTTAGTTTAAAAACATATCGTGATTTTGTTATTTCTAGTGATTTAAAAAATGAAGAAAAAAATAAATTAAAAAAATCAGCTGAAATCTTGAATGAATGTTTTGATCTTAAAAACAAAAGTAAGAGAACTATAAATGAGTCGTTGAAATTGATTGAATATTGTTTAGAAGAATTTGGATCTGAGTAATAATTTAATTAGCATATGCTCAACTAATTATGTCTTTTTAAATAACTCACTTAAGATATATAAAAATGTTCATGGATAAAAAAAATATTAATAGATGGGAACCAACAAAACTTCAAATCGATAATATCATTCTTCCTGCCTATACCGATCTTTCTAAGAGATGTGTTTCTTATATCAATGAACTTGAATGCCCACCACAATACATAGCTGATATGTTGAGAGATTTAGCTGATGCAATAATGACTTCATATCCAGAAGTTAAAAACAATAGTTCTAATTTATAGTTTTTAAATGAGTAAAATCACATGTTCTTATTTAGGGGACTTAAAATGCGAAGCTAAACATCTCCAATCTGGGAATCTAATCACAACTGATGCACCTATAGATCATTGCGGGAAAGGTGAAAACTTCTCACCAACTGATTTACTCGCAACCTCTCTAGGCTCTTGCCTTCTAACGATAATGTCTATCAAAGCGAGATCAAATGGTTGGGAATTAAAAAATATTTATTTAGATATTGAGAAAATAATGACAAAGAATAAAGAAAGGAAAATAGCACAACTAAAAATAGATATTTATATTCCTGATGACTTATCCAAAAAAAAAATTGATTTTATAAAAAATGCTTCTGAAGATTGTCCTGTTACTAGAAATCTTTCTGAATCGCTTGATATTAAAATAAATTGGCATAACCAATAAACTTTACAAACATAATTTTCAATTTTTAATAAGAGGATTATATGAAATACTTCATAGGAATAATTATTCTTTTACTTGGAATATTTATAATTACGGATTTAGCATTTAAAACTAGATATACCAGAAAAAGACTGTCCGATAAAAACAAGAATGAATAAGATTCTTGTTCTTATAAATCCATATATTAGAAATTATTTAGGATACTTTTCTGGACTTTCTATTATTTTTTTCAACCCATAATTTTTGCCTTTTGTTTAAATCTGAGATGTATGCTCGAGATTTTCTAGCTAATTGAATTTTTTTTTCTCTTTGCCTAAGTTGATTTAACTCTTGAATAGAGTAGATTTTAGTATCTTTTGTATGCTTAAAAATACTTAAAAAATTAAGAAAATATTTTTTCATAGACTTAATCTACTGTCTTTTGTCATTTTGCCAATAGATAAAAATTACTTTCAATAGATAATAAATTTAAAATAATTTTTGATTTATTTATATTTATCAATTTTTTTATCAATTAAATCGAGTAAAGGAATCATGAAATTAACATTTATGCCTACAGTGCACCATATGTATGTAAGACAAAATATCAACTTTATATATAAGTTAGAGGGTAAAGTAAGAAACAATTTAAAGAAGCTACCAATAAATAATATTAGTATTCCAATTTGCAATAATCCCTTAGCTATCCATAGAAAACCTCGTTTCCTTATGTTCTTGTAAAACCAAAAAAAAATAGCTCCAAAAATGAATAATAAAATTAGATTTATTATCATTTAAATCCTTTAATAATACTTGTTAATAATAATACTTTGGTTAAAGGAGATGATAAATATTACATTTTTAAAATTATTTAATATTAAAAATATTAAATTATTATCTATAAATATTTTTGAAAAAAATATGGATTTAAATTAATTTAAAACAACTTCGATTTTAATAAATCAACTCTCTTTTGATTCACACCTAGGTCACTTTCACCGACTCTAGATTCTGACCTAACAAGCAATTTACGAGATTCAGGAACAAAAGATACTTCTAAATCATCAACGTATTTCATCCATTTACTTGTTACTTCAGCATGAAGATAATCTCCATCAAGTTCAACTATGACTGATCTTGGGGTATTCTCGATAATTTCTTTAACTTCCTTAAAAGGTTGTTCGATTGAGTCGACTTCCCATTCTTCTCTGACACAATGCGTTATTTCAACACACTCACTCAATTCAATGTGAGAAGCAAATGAAGCTGAGGGAAATATAAATCCTATGAATATAAAAAAACTTACAAAAAAGATTTTCATTAAAACAAGCATGAACTTTTCTTAATCTAACCAACATAAATAAAAATTTGGTGAAACAATATTAAGTAAAATTTATATCTTATAGAAGAACTAAAAACTTCTAAGATTTAGAATTAAGTTTCAATAAATTTAAATATTTTGGAATTAACTGAATTAATAAAAGATTATATAGCCACAGAATTATTGTCTAGTACTGAACTTGACTTTCTAGAAGCAGAATTATGGGAAACCATTCAACATATTTCAGAGATAAATACATTAACAATGGCTCCAAAGGATATATGCAATAAATTAGAACTTAAGGAAAAATCTTGCTGGCAATTATGTTGTGCTGCAGTACTTGATTTTTCAAGACCTTTAAAAGAGAAAAATGAAAGAGTTGAAAATTTCAACAAATTATTAAATCAATATAACCTTTGCAGCAAATAAAAAAGACCCCTAAAGGGGCCTAAATTGGTTCTAATAAATCAAGTGTTTCCTTGTTTCCACTGATTTAATAAAACCTCTCCTACACACAATTTAAATTTCACATGTTTTTTTAGAGAGTAAATACTTATTAGGCAAGTATATTAACTGTCACAAAGCTAAAAACCAAAAGTACTCAAACTATTATTCGAGGACTTATTACTATCAGAAAAATTTGTGTGAGGAGTTTCTGATTCAATTAATCTACAATTATTAGAATTAAAAAAGCCACGGTATTAATCCCTATTTATATTTATTTACTTATTAAAAAATAAAAATAGAATATGTGGATTGGTACAAGATATTTTCAAATGAAAAAAAGATACAAGAAAGTAATTTACATTTTTACTACAATTGTCCTTATTTCAATTATTGGAGGAGTTGTAAAATATTCATATAGGTACATTGACGAGAATCCTGATAAATATATTCCTAAAACAAAGCAAATAATAATTTAAATATTTTTTGATTAAATTTTTTCAAATATATTTTCAAATTTCTTATTTCTTTTGACAAACATAGATTCTGAATGCTTAGAAGACTAAGTATAAAAAAATAATTTGAGTATAAATTCACTTTCCAAAATATTAAATCTATCTTATAAACTTCTCAATGATTGGAGGACTTTATGAAAAGAAAACATACCTTTTTTAAAAATAAAGATAATAATCTAGAAGATTTTAAAGTAAAACATAATTATCAAATAGTAGAAGAATATTGGAGGAAAAGAAGAAAAGAATGTGAAAAGAATCTCTCTAAATTTTGCTAACCAAAAATCATGAATTTTATTATTTCTATTTTTCTAGCTTCTGTTATGTGGGTTCAAGTTCCTCAATGGGAGGCTGATTGGTCAAAGTGTGCCGTAGATGTTCCGGATACTTCGTGTCATTGGTATGTCGCTGCACCAGATAATACTTTTGGAGAAGGATTTGACTGGGAAAATGCTCCTTGGTTTGATGCTAACGGACTTCAAGATGTCGCAAAAATTGAGAAAGAAAGTGTAGTAGAAAAGCTTCAAAAAAATTAGATAAAATTCAATTTATAAATTACATTTTTTTGCAATAAAGTATTTATTTACTTTCTAATATTATTTAAAATAGAAATGACTTTTTAATATTTCAATGCGCTTCAAAGTAAGTTTAAAAAAAGATGGCAAAGAATTTGATGAGGTTGTGATAGCAAACAATAAGAAAGATGCTATTGAAGTGGCTTTAAAAAACAACCCAGAAGCAGAGGTCCTTAATTCAGATTGGACATTCAAACTTTGAAAAAAGTTTTAAAATTTATTTCCAATTTTTGGAATTATTAAGGAAGCAACGCAAATAACGCTTATAGCAGGACCAGGAGATAAGTTAAAAACAATTGAAAGAATAAAACCCAATAGAGAAATACAAAGTCCAAAGAATGAAGATCTCAACATTGCAATCCTGAGACTTTGTGCTTTATCAAGTCCTAATAAAGTAGGTGTTGAGAGTAATGCAATTACTAAAATTACTCCAACAGCTGACATTGAACTAACGATAACTAATGCAGTCGTGAAACTTAGAGCCAAGTTTAATAAGGACACATTTATTCCACTAGCTGAGGCACCCTCTGGATCTAATCCGACATATACAACTTTTTCATATCCGAATGTTATTAATAAAATAAATGTTAGAAAAGCAATAATTGTTCTTAACAAATCGCTAAGATTTGCGGTTAATAAATCCCCAAATAAGACTGCCTCTAAATCAATTCTTATCCCAAGAAGTGGAATTAGTAAAACTCCAAAACCCAGCATGCCAGCAAGAATTGTATTCATTACCGCTTCATAATTTTCACTTTTTTTATTAGTTAAACTCTCTGCAACAATTGAACCAACGAGACCACTAATAACTCCTCCAATTGAGGGATGAATACCTAGAGCTAAAGCGAGAGCAAGACCTGGTAATACACAGTGAGAAATTAAATTTACTTGTAATAATCGTCTATGTGTAATCAATACTGTTCCCATAGCTGGGCATAAGATTCCAGAAAAAATAGTAATTATTAAAGGAATTAACCACCAGTTGTTTAAAAAAGACATTAATCGTATGATTCGTTATGATCAAAAAAACAGGACATTAAAAGATCTTGAAAATGATGGTAACCAAGCCTGACATTACCAAAAGACAAGAGCAACTTCTTGAAGAACTTAAAAAATGTGATGATGAATTGAGTGGTCAAGAATTGCATAGGCAATTGATTTTCGATGGCAAATCTATGGGTTTGACAACAGTTTATAGAAATCTTCAAGTTCTTATAAAACATGGATTAATTCGATCTAGACATCTTCCAACAGGTGAGGTACTTTACACTCCTGTTGATAGAGATATTCACCATCTGACATGTGTTCAATGTGGAGAAACCTCCAAAATGGAAGGTTGTCCGGTAAAAGATATTCATAGTCCAAAGAAAAACCCAAAAAAATTTCAACTTTTGTTTCATACACTTGAATATTTCGGCCTTTGCCAAAACTGTTATCAAGCTCAGAGTTAAATTTAAAAATATTTTTAATCACAAGAATTATTCTCTTTTAAAGAACTAATATTAAGATCATCCAATTTGCCTTGTATTGAATTGGGAGTTCCGGATGCTAATACTGTTTTATCTAAAACAACTACATGATCATAACTATTTAGAGATGAGCCCCAATCATGACTACTTATAAACAAAGCTAAGCCTGCATCTGCAAGTTGACGGACTATTTTAAGAAAATCGTCTTTTGCGGGAGGGTCTAATGCAGCACATGGTTCATCTAGCAGAAGAATTCTTGCAGGAGACATTAAAGTTTTAGCCAAAAGTGCTCTTTGTTGTTGTCCACCTGAAAGAGAATCAAGTCTTCTATTTGCAAAATTTGAAATGCCAACTCTTTGCATTGTTGCTTCCAATTCGCAACATTTATTAACCCAAGACTTTGGATTTGCGAGTAGAGCCTTTATTTGGAATGGATTAGTATTTTTTGATTTTGAATATTTTATTTGACCTAATGAGACTAATTTTTCAACAGTAATCGGAAATTTCCAATTCATTGAGCTTCTTTGTGGCATAAGTGCAACCTGGGATCTATTTCTAACTAAACTTTCACCATCAATAGTTATATCTCCAATATCAGGATTATTTTGTCCTTGCAATAATTTCAAAAGAGTTGATTTACCAGCTCCATTTGGTCCAACAAGAGCAGTCAATGTTCCTGGTTTTATTTGAACTGAAACCTTATTTAAAGCTGGCTTGCTTTTTTTTGAATAAGAATAAGTTAAATTATCTGCAATTAAAGTAGCCATTAAAGAATATATTTAAGTCAGTTAGACCTTTACTTTATCAATATTAAGGAATCCATACTTATTTCATAACAATTGATACCAAATATTGCTATAAATTATGAAAATGATTATCATTTTTAAGTATCTGAAATTTATTTAATGTCAATTTTTAAAAAAGTAATCTTTAGTAATAAGAGATCTAATCATTCTGTTATCAAAAACTCTTTATTAGCTGGAACCGTATTATTATCAACAGTTGCTCAAGATGTTTTAGCGAAAGAAAAATCATATGTAGCTGTAGAGCCACTCACTTGCGATTTAGTAAAATCTATTGCCTTACCTTCTGATGAAGTAACCTGTTTGGTTGATAGAAAACAAGATGTACATGACTTTAAAATAACTCCAAGACAAGCTCAATTACTTAACAGTGCGGATAAAGTTTTTACTCTAGGGAAAGAGATGACCCCAAGCATGAAAAATTGGGAGGGTAAGCCTCAAACAGTTGTAATTGGTATAAGTGCTATAGATGTAGATGACCATTCTGATCATGGTGGGCATGATGACCATGATGACCATGCCGAAGGTTCATTTGAATGGGCAGGCAAATTTCAACTCTCTAAAGGTTCCTACAAATGGTCATTCGCAAAGGTAGGTGGGGAATATGCAGATCCAGCTATGAAAATGGTGATTCTCGAATCAAATGATATCGAATCTTCTGAAGAACTAGCTAAAGAGCTATTAGGATCTAAGGATTCAATAAACAAAAAAAATAATGGAACTCTCGTAGCGAGTAATAAAGCCTATGTTCTTAATTTTGATCAAAGGAAGGAGAGTACAGTATTTAATGTAGAAATTCAAGAAGATGGCCAATATACATTCTTCACTGAACATATGCCTTTTGAGTTTGAAGCCGAAGAACATTTCTTTAAAGATTTATCTAATAGCGATGTTGAACCAATTGCACAAGTTCCAGATGAAGGAGAGGGACATCACCACCATGATCACGGAGGATTAGATCCTCATGTTTGGCATGATCCTCATAACATTATAAAAATGGGAGAAGTTGTAAGTAAAAGTTTAAAGAAAGATATATCTGTTTTTAATAGATCTGACAGGAAGACAATCAATGCGAGCTTTGCTTCAGTAGATTCAACATTAGAAGAACTCGATAGCTGGATTGTTGCACAAGTCTCAACAATTCCAGAATCAAACAGAGTTATTGTATCTAAACATAAAGCAATGGAATATTACGGCGATGCTTTTGGATTTGAGACTATTAGCTTACTAGATTTTCTTGGTGACTCATCAAGTCTAAGACCTGACAATATTCAATCAACATTGAAGATGCTTGATGAAGAAAATGTTAAGGCAATATTTCCTGAACAAATACCAGCTTCTAAGTTATTAAAAAACTTGAGTAGACAAAGTTCAGTTCCTTTAGCTTCTAATCAAATATTTGTTGATGGATTAATGATGACAGGTAATACAGTTTCAGTTGCAGTTCACAATACATGTACCATTGTTAATTCATTAGGTGGAACATGTGATAAAGAAGCAGGCTCCAACCTTGAAGGCACCTGGAATTCTCTGCAAAATTAAACTTTTCTATAGATAACGGTTTTCATTGTCAATCAATGTCTAATATATTCTTTATAAGACATTATTTAATTTAGGTTAATTGGTTAATGAGTATTAACGAAAAAGTGCCTGTGACAATCCTTACTGGATTCTTAGGCTCAGGTAAAACAACTCTTCTTAATAGAATATTAAGTGAAGAGCATGGTAAAAGAATCGCAGTTATTGAGAATGAATACGGTGAAGTTGGAATAGATCAAGGTCTTGTAATAAATGCCGATGAAGAAGTATTTGAAATGTCTAATGGTTGCATTTGTTGTACTGTTCGCGGAGATCTTATTAGAGTCCTTGGTAATTTAATGAAAAGAAGGGATAAATTTGACTATGTTTTAGTTGAAACAACTGGATTAGCTGACCCTGGTCCTGTTGCTCAAACTTTTTTTATGGATGAAGAAATTAGTTCTGAATTCACACTTGATGGAATAGTTACATTAGTTGATGCTGCTCATATTGATCAACAACTTGGACGTAGTGATGAGAGTTCTGAGCAAGTGGCATTTGCAGATGTCTTAGTTCTAAATAAAACTGATTTAGTCTCAGATGATGCTCTTGATAACCTTGAATCAAGATTAAGAGATATGAATCGAATGACTCGTATTATTCGAGCAGAGAAAGCAGAGGTTCCTATTGAGACAGTTTTAAATTTAAGTGCATTCGATCTTGACCAAATTTTAAAGCGTAGACCAACTTTCTTAGAACCTGAATATCCTTTTGAATGGTCAGGAGTTTATGAGCTTGAGCCTGGAAAATATGAATTAAAACTTGAAGAAGGGCCAGATCCTGAAATGTCCTTAGTAGCTTTTGCTAATCAAGGATTTAGTGAAGAGGAATTAAAAGAGGGTGCAGAAGCCTCTGTAAGACTTTATGCAGAAAAAGCTAAAAACTTAGAACCTGGAAATACTATTCCATATGATGAGCATGTAAGTCTTAAATTGCAAAACAAAGGATCTAAATCTTTTATTTTGAATATTGAAAAAGCGTCAAAAGTTGGATTGTTCACACAACATACTGCTGAAGAATTCAATATGAAAGTGCTAAAAATAGATTCCCAAGATAATGTTAAGGAAATTCCTTTTAAAACTGAAAGAAACTGGGTCGCAGAACATGAACATGATGATGAAGTTGGATCAATTGCAATAGAGCGTTTTGGAGATGTAGATCCTGAAAAGTTGAATACTTGGATGGGAAGACTTCTTTCCGAGAAAGGAGTTGATATATTCAGAACAAAAGGTTTTATTAGTTATTCTGGCAACCCACGCAGAATAGTATTTCAAGGAGTTCATATGTTATTTACTGCCCAACCAGATAAAGAATGGGGAAATGAACCACGAAGAAATCAACTCGTGTTTATTGGAAGAAATCTAAATGAAAAAGAAATGCAAGAGGGATTTGATAAGTGCCTGATATAGAACCTTTCAGCCCTAGAGGCATGTTTCATGAAGGATGGTCTGCTGAAGTTGATGATTATGCAATAGTTTGTGGTTGGGCTTTAAAAGGGAAACTCTTTATCGTTGGAGACGTAGTTGGAGGGCTTTATGGGTTCGAAGGAGATACAGGAAAGCTTATTTGGAAAAAGGATGAAGCCCATTCCGGAGGTCTTCTTGCAATGTCTATCCATCCGAATGGAGAGATTTTTGCAACTTCAGGGCAAGACGGAATAGTTCGAATATTAAATTGCAATAATGGGGAGGAAATTAAAGCCATTAAACTTGGTAAAGGTTGGGTAGAACATTTAAGTTGGTCAAATGGAGGTTTATATTTAGCCGTAGCTTTTTCCAAAAAAGTATATGTATTTAATGAAGATGGTAATGAACAATGGAGTTCAGAAGAACATCCGAGTACAGTAAGTGCCATATCGTGGTCGAATAAGAATGAGTTAGCAACTGCATGCTACGGACGCGTAACTTTCTTTGATATAGCAAACAAAAAGACTAATCAGAAACTTGAATGGCAAGGTTCACTAGTTTCGATGCAGTTAAGCCCTGATGGAGATATTGTCGCCTGTGGGAGTCAAGATAATTCGGTACATTTCTGGCGTAGATCAACTGGACTTGATGCTGAAATGACAGGTTATCCTGGAAAGCCTTCTCACCTTTCCTTCGATGATAGTGGCTTGCTATTAGCAACTAGTGGTAGCGAAAGAATTACAGTATGGAGTTTTTCAGGAAATGGCCCAGAAGGAACGATGCCGGGAGAATTATGTCATCATACTGAACCAATTTCTAGCCTAGCTTTTTCTAACAAAGGTTTGCTAGTAGCTTCAGGTTCAAGAGATGGTTCAGTAGTCGCTAGTTTTCTTAAAAACGACGGAAATGGGGATCCTGTTGGAGCTGCTTTTGCTGGAGATTTAGTTGGAGATATTGCTTGGAGACCCGATGACTGCGCTTTAGCCGCAATTAATGCTAAGGGTGTTGTAACCGTTTGGAATTTTAAAGTCCGAACAAGTTCCTCTTCAAAAGGGTTCAAGTAATTTCTAGCTTATATATTTACCAATAATTAGTTTTCAAATGTCTCTCAATACAAATCACTTCGCAATCATTATCAATACCTTTTGGATGAATATCGCAATATGAGAGACATTGTAAATATTCATCTACGGGATTATTTTTATTATAATTAATATCATTATTGTGATTATTTTGAATTTTTGAATTAGTCATAAATAGATTTCCTCAATTCATTTAGGGTTAACATAAACGAGAGAGATAAGAAAAGAAATAAGCAAAACTTACTAAAAAACTAAACAAGAAATATACTAAATTTAAAGCGAAAATAAACAAATTGATTATTACTATCGGACATTTTGGATTAAAAATCAATGCGTATAAAAACGGATTGTTTTTTTAAAAGTTTTTAATTAATTTGTGATTGTTGAGTTTTAGGAGGTCTTTCAAAATGATCGATAGCCTGCCTGCAATTTCGGAATAATTCCGAACTAATTTAATTAACTGCTCCAATTATTTTTTATTAATGTCTGAACTTACTTCTTTCGCATCGTTTAGGTGCCCTACAAGAAAAAGTTCAATTCTAGAGTCTTTGCCCCAGTTAAAAACTATTAGTTTATTAAGGTTATTTTTAGCTGAAAAATAATTAACAACAAGGATCAATGATTTAGGCTAGTTGTTAATTTTGATAGATAAAATAAGTAAGAGAATAAAAGGAGAGCTTTTAAAAGCTCTCTTTTTTATTTGGGCTAAAAAAACAAACTTTGGCATTATTATATTTTTTTAGCTATCTATTGTAATAAGAAACTTTATTTGAATAGATATAAAATAATGTCAAAAAAACTTAGATTTTTTTCTGATTTATTAGCTAGAGTTGTTAATGAAATCGAATACAAAAATGTTCTTAAAAAATTAAAGAAACATGATCTTACAGCAGATGTAGATGATCAGAGATCACACCATTTTTATTCATAGAGAAGGGGACTAAATTGAACCATTGGTATAAATCTTTTACTTCAAAAATCTTACTTTGGCTAGAAGTCTTATTATAAAATAAATTTTTTATATTTCTAATAATAAGAAAAATAATTTTGTTTTAATCCATGAATAATTACTATTGTCCATACTGTAATCCCAAATATCAATTTCAAAAAAAATCAACATCTGGAGAATTAATATGTGGGTTATGTGGTGACCCTTTAGTAAAAAAACCATTGATTAAAATTAATCAAATAATTGCTATTATTGCCTCCTTATCGCTAGTACTCCCATTAATTTACACGTTTATCATTTTAATTAAAAACCAAATAAATCCTCCTAGTAGAAACTACAATGCAAGTACAAATTTTATCGAGAAAAATTCAAAAACAAGATTTTATCAACCTCTACAAAGTGATTTACTTAAACAAGAATCATCATCTTCAATTTGATTTTCATAACCAGAATTATTTAACTCTTTACTCATAATTAATGGTTTAACAGATTCTTTACAATGATTTTTACATCCTCCATTAAATGAATCGTGAGCTTCTAAAAAGTGAGTATTTGTTAAAAAGATAATTAAGATTAATTTAAAAGTTTGTTTTATTTTGGATTTCATTTTTAGTAAATTATTTACCAAGCCTGGATTGATATTATCAACTAATTCCAAGGAGTGTTAATCAATCCCCAAATATCAAAAAAGAAAAATAAAATTGCAATAGCAACTAAATCCCAGGCCCTCTCCCTAAAAGCCCAAGGAGCTATAAAAACTTCTCCCAAACCATGAAGTGCAGCTCCAGTAGGTAGATGATCTAAAACAAGTAAACTATGAGAGAGAATAAAAAGTAAACTCGCAAAATATCTAAAAAAAACAAATTGCCAATTGCCAGAATTCATATTTTTTACATTTTTAAGAAATATAGTTCAATGCATAAAATATTGAAATAGATTTAGTTTATGGATATTTCTTTTTGTAGTTTTAAATACTAAATATCGTCCCAAGCTAAAGTAAAAAGTTAACAAATGAAGAGATATATGTTTTCAAATTATCGTCCTAAAAATAATTTTGATGAATACTTTAAAGATAATTTAAATTCTGCCAGAGAAATTTTAACCCCCTTATTATCTTCCCTAGATAACATGGGTTTAGAAGAACTAAACAGAAATCATTCGGCGGCCAAGAAGTTATTACTAAGACATGGAGCAACTTTTAGGCTAAACGACACAGGCTTAAAAGGTACAGAAAGAATATTACCTTTTGACCCTTTACCGAGAATAATAAGTAAGCATGACTGGATAACCTTAGAAGAAGGCTTAAAGCAGAGACTTGAGGCAATAGATCTTTTCTTAGATGATATATATAATTCTCAAAACATAATTAATGATGGAATAATTCCAAGGGAACTCATTGAGAGTTCAGATGGATGGAGGCCTCAAATGTTGGGTTTTAAGCCTCCATTAAACAAATGGTGTCAAATATCAGGACTTGATTTAATAAGAGATGGTAAAGGTACTTGGCATGTTTTAGAAGACAACTTAAGATGTCCTTCTGGTGTGGCTTATTTTTTGGAGAATAGATTAGTGATGAAGAATATCTTCCCTAATCTTTTCTCAGGCAGGATAGTTAAACCTATTGATGAATACCCATCATTTCTATTAAAGACTCTCCAAGAACTAGCTGTTTGGACTGATACACCAAAAATAGTTTTATTAACACCTGGGATTTTTAATAGTGCATATTTTGAACATAGTTACTTAGCCCAAGAAATGGGTATTCAATTAGTTCAAGGTCATGATTTAATTTGTAACGATGAATATGTTTACTTAAAGACTACTTCTGGATTAAAAAGAGTAGATGTAATTTATAGAAGGATTGATGATGATTTTTTAGATCCTGTACATTTTAGAAAAGATTCATATTTAGGTGTTAGTGGTTTACTAGATGTCATGAAGGCGGGTCATGTTGCTGTTGCGAATGTTCCTGGGACAGGAATAGCAGATGACAAAATGATTTATTCTTTTGTTCCTAAAATGATCAAATATTTTCTTGATGAAGAACCAATAATAAAAAATGTTGAAACCTATATTTGTTATTACGAAAAGGATAGAGAATATGTCTTAAAGAACCTTCCAAAACTTGTTGTCAAATCAGTCTCTGAAGCTGGTGGTTATGGAATGTTAATTGGTCCTCAATCAACTACATCTGAGATAAATGAATTCTCAGATAAAATCAAAAGTAATCCTAGAAATTTTATAGCTCAACCTACTCTAGAACTTTCTACAGTTCCATCATTATGCGATGGTGAACTTTATCCATGTCACGTTGATTTAAGACCTTACATTTTAAGGGGAAAAGATTCATGGGTAAGTCCAGGAGGTCTAACTAGAGTTGCTTTAAAAAAAGGTTCATTAGTAGTCAATTCTTCTCAAGGAGGGGGTTGCAAAGATACATGGGTTGTAGGAAATTAGAATGCTTTTAAGTCGGGTAGCTGAATCTCTTTATTGGATCAATCGTTATTTAGAACGTGCGGAAAATATATCTCGTTTCGTAGAGGTTAGTGAAGCAATGTCTTTAGATTGTCCACCAGGCAGTGCTGAACCATGGCTGCCTCTAATTGATGCTTCAAGTGATCGAGAAACCTTTGATTCTAGATTTCCTGAGAAAAAACAGGATGATGTTATTAATTTTTTAATTAGGGATCGAATAAATCCCAACAGCATAATCTCTTGTATCCAATTAGCTAGAGAAAACGCTAGGCAAATAAGGGATGTAATGACATCTGAAATGTGGGAACAAATAAATATTTTATATTGGAATTTACAAGAAGGGGAATCTATATGGGACCTTCCAAGGCAAGAGCAATTAAGCGAAATAAGAAGAGGATGTCAGTTATTTTATGGCATTACAGACGCCACTCTTAGTAAAGATCTTGCATGTCAATTTAGTATTTTAGGTAGATTAATAGAAAGAGCTGATAAGACATCTAGAATCTTAGATGTAAAATATTATTTATTACTTCCAAGCTTAGATGAGCTTGGAGGGGTCCTGGACGAGTTGCAGTGGATTGCTCTTCTGCGTTCGGCAGGAGCTTATCAGATGTTCAGGAAAGCAGAACAAAATTCTATCCAGCCGAATTCAGTAGCACGATTTCTCTTGCTAGATAATAATTTCCCAAGATCTGTTAGATACTGTTTGGATGGTATAAGTAATACCCTTAAGATGATTGACACCTCTCCAAGTTCAGATAACCCCTCAAAACTTGAGTGCATGAGGGGTTTACTTAAAGCAAAGTGGAGTTATATCAGAATTGAAGATATAATTAATGATGGACTACATGAGGCTATTGATTCCTTACAAATTGATTTAAACAAACTGCATAATCTCATAGAAAATAAATATTTTATAAATAAAGAATTTGATCAATGAAAATTAAATATATCCATAACCTTGAATATTCCTATGAAGAATCAGTTCAATTGGGGGAACATCGATTATGTATTAAGCCAAGATCGCATGGATTTCAAAGGCTAATAAACTTTAATTTAAATATTTCTCCAAATCCTAAAATTCTTTATCCTTTACTTGCCGCCAGTGGTGAAGAGATTAATAGAATTACCTTTGAGGGATATACCGATTCATTATCTATTAAAGCAATAAGCGAGGTTGAGACACTTAAACATCCTTGCATTCTTGATGGTGTAAAAGAAAGGGACCTTACATTACCCTTTTGTAGAAGTATCATTAATAGAGATCTTCAGGGAGCTTTGGAAGGATGGATGCCAAATGGGCAGCATGATCCTTCTGCTGTTGAATTAGCGCAAGAGTCATTAGCAGGAAGTAGCAATAATGCTTTATCTTTCACATTTCAACTTATAGAAATTATTCAGGATCGAGTTAAGTATACGAAAAGACATACTGGCCCAGCATGGCCAGCAAGCAGGACTCTCAGAGAGAGAGTTGGTTCATGCAGAGACTTAGCAATGTTAATGGTTGAGTCATGCAGATCAGTCGGAATTCCAAGCAGATTTGTTAGTGGTTATCATTTTGAAGATCCTTTACCAAAAGAATTTGAATTACATGCATGGGCTGAATTATATATCCCAGGAGCAGGATGGAGAGGTTTTGATCCAAGCGGTAAAGGATTAATAGACGAAAGGTATTTAACATTAGTATCATCTTCAAAATCCAACCTAACAGCAGTGATTACTGGAAACTTTAGAGGCAAAACAAACCTTAAGAATAATTTGACATGGGAAATAAAGCCTTTAGAAATTTGTAATTAATTAAGCCTTTTAATCTTTACAATTACTTTGAAGGATATTTAAAAAATAATCTTAATTATTAATTTAATAGAGGTGTTTCTTAATTGGTGTTAACTGATACGTTATCATCAAAATTTATCTGTTTTCATTTAGTTAATATTTCAAATAAATTGAACTCAACTTTAAAAATCGAACTTGCCAAGCCAAACAAATCTGAAATGTTTGAATTGAAAAGTTACGAAAAATTTCGCGATACGGAAGATGTCAGATTTTTCGATATTAGTATTAATAACTCAAATTTTAGAGACTTAGTAATTCATAATGGGCCAGCTGTGAGTCCACCTAATGATAAAGAATTAGGCAATTGGCAGTTTTATATTCATCACAAACAAGAGGATAACCTTTTAGCTATTTCAGGAGGACGAACTTTTTATCTCGTAAACTTAGGCTGGGAGTATCCTTTCTACAAAGTAAGATTAGAATCATGTGGATTAATCTTAAAAATCCCTAGAGGAACTTTTCATAGATCTGTTTCTGATGAAGATGGTTCTGTTGTTTTAAATCAAGCTATAAGAGATAAGGAAGGAAGTGTAGAATCTGAATTCAAAGTTACCAATAGCAAAGATAATAAAAAACTTCACGATTGCATAACAAATTTACAACCTAAATTTAAAATTTATAGTGTTAAATAACTTTAAAAACTTTATTCAAATTTTAAAAACAATTTAAATCATTATCTTATTGAGATAAGATAAAGGCAATGTAAAATCTCAACATGAATCGATTTAGCTTTTTGAAATACTTTTTATGTCTGACTTTTTCTTTTCTGATTTTTACCTCTCCTGTTTTTGCAGGTGCTAATGTGGCGACTAAAGGAGAGGGAGATGAGGTTCCTAGTTACGTAAGATCTAATATTACTGGCTTTGATTTTCATGGAGAGGATCTTCATTTATCCTCAATAGCAGGTGCAGTAGCAAGAGATGCTGACTTTAGTGAAGTCGATCTCCATGGAACAACATTAACTTTATCTGATTTAAAAGGTTCTAATCTTAATGGAATCGATTTAACTGATACTCTCGCAGATAGAGTGAATTTCCAAAAAACAGATTTAAGGAATTCCATTTTGATAAACATGATAGCTTCTGGGAGTAGCTTTGCTGGTGCTCAAATAGAAGGAGCAGATTTTTCTTACGCGATTCTGGATAGTGAAGACCAGAGAAATCTGTGCAAAATTGCTGAAGGAGTTAATCCAACAACAGGAGTTTCTACTAGAGATAGTCTTGAATGTAATTAAGTAGTTTTAAATTAGATAAATTTTTTCTTCCCATTAATATATTTATAGATCTTTTGATCTGGATCTATAAATATAGTTTCTCCATTTAATTTTGACTTCTTAAATTTTGAGAGTCTTGCTCTATGAATATTAGATTTTCTATTTGTAATATCTTCATTATCATAAATTCCTATATTGATATTAATATCCGGATCTGAAAATGTTTTTTCATCATCTCGTGAAAAAATTTTTTCAATATTTGACTCTTTACTAAGAAGTTTCTTTTTAAATTTAGATAACTTATTATTCTTATTTTTTTTTATATTTTTAATTTTTTTAATTAGTAAAATTAAAACTAAAGCACAAGCAAAGCCAATTAAATATATATTCATCTAATTTTAATTTTGAAATCAAATCCTAAATTGCTTTTAGTGGTTAATATTTCCTTTTTAAAAATCCCATAAGTAAAAATTCCAGATAAAGTTTTTAGAGATTCAAAAACCAAAAAAGAGATTAATAAGAAGAAAATCATAATTGAATCAACAAGATAACTTCTTTTTTTATTTAACAAATTATTCATCAAAAATTCACCTAACCATAGTTGTTAACATTTTTATATGGTCCAAAATGTTCACTGCAATTCCTACCCATTATTTTAGCAAGATTTAAACTTTCTTCTATATTCCAATCTGAGGAAAGTCCATAAAGAATTCCTGCCGCGAAAGAATCGCCGCATCCATATGAATCAATTTTATTTTTTTTATTTTTAATAGCTTTATATCTACCTCCTGGGAATAGTATCCCGCCATTCTCACCTTCTGTTTTGATAACAAATTTTGGGTTTAATTTTAATTCATTTAAAGAAAAAACTTCTCCGGGATCAAGATTACTTCCAATTAATCCATCTAAAAATATCCCGGACTCGTTAATTATATTTAATCCTACTCTGGGGGTGGTACATAATATTTTAGCCATCCTCGATTTTTTAAATAATTCTTTATCGCCTGCTGTAATAAATACTCCATCCATATCATTAAGGGTAGCCCAATCTAAATCATCATTATGATTAGGGGACAATCTATCTCCAATAATAGTGATAGATCTTTCGCCATCAGAATCAATTACACTGAAACCTTTTCTTGTTGGTTTATCTCGCCATGCTACATGTAATTTAATACCCATATTTTCAAGAATATTTAAACATTGCTTGCCATAAAAATCATTACCTAAAGCTGTAAAGAAATGGACTTCGCTATTAGTTAATTCCCGTAGTCTTTTGGCTATGACTGATCCTCCTCCAGCAGGATATTCTAAAAATTTTTTAGAATGAGAGATTAAACCTGGTTTAGGTAATTGATCTACTTCAATAAAATTTATCCACTCAATATGTCCAATAACAGCAAACTTTAGGTTGCCTTTTATAAATTTATAATCCTGAAAATTATAATTTTCTTCTTCAATCATAAGTTTATTAATACTATTATTAGGGTATATATCATTTGCATATGAATTCACTAAACATACTAAAAGATAATAAACAAAAACTATCGTATCTTTACCTTTTTCTATCATTCCTTGGAGCAATCCTTCCAATGATGGCAAATTTTGATTTTGCTATTGAATATGGAAATAGTTTTGACATTAAAAATTTTATTTCATTAGCAAATGCTAATCCAGCAGCTCAATCCATTTCAAGAGATTTATTGGTGGGTGCTACTGCTGTTTTTATTTGGATAGTAAATGAATCTAAAAAATTGAATATAAAAAATATGTGGGTTGTTTATATTGGAACCTTTTTAATAGCATTTGCTTTCTCTGCTCCTTTTTTCTTATTTCTTAGAGAAAGAAGAATAATTGAAATAGAAAAAAAATAAATATTATTTATATAAAACTTTTAAAATGATTTCTTTAATATCATCGCAAACATTAAAAAACAAAAAGATGAAATAGCTACCCACATAATCGATGCATACCCAAAAAGATCTAGTACCCTCCCAGAAATAAATGGCCCAAAAAAATATCCCATTGCAAAACATTGTGATAACAGTGCTAGTGCATAACCTTTTTTATTTGTAGGGGCAATACTGAAAACAACATCTGTAGATGTTGGTAGGAATGAAGATGTGCCTAAACTTATTAATATGATTGCAAAAAACACGAAATAAAAAGCTGCAATATTTAAATAACTAGAAATAAATAACAACAGTGAGGCGAAAGAAAAGTTGATTAAGCTAAATTTCAATCCAAATAATTTTCCTTTTTTTGATATCCATGAACCAATTGGCCATTGTAAAATTAATAATAAAATTAACTGAAAAGAAATTATAAAACTAATAACTTGTTCATTTAAGACATCTCTAATGACTCCACCCTTAACAAGATCAAGTGGTAATGTCACCTGAATTAAAGCAAGAGATGTAGTTATTAATATCACAGATAAAACTATTATGGTTGTATTTTTATTCCATCTCTTTTGATAAATTTTAACTTCATCTAAAGCCTTTTTTTGAGAGTTCTCTAAAGTTTTTTTTATAGACTTTTTATTTCTTAAGATCAAAAAAATAATTGAAAGCATGCAAAATATATCATTAAAAAAAATCGATTTGAGATAAATATAATTATTCATAAATCCACCAATAAATACTCCTAAAAATATCCCCAAAGCCTCAGAAGTTCTAACGAGGGCATAAGCTTTTCTTGTATCAATAGGTTGACAAAAATATGGGACTACAAATTCTGCAGTAGGCCAATATATCCCCGCGGCGGCTCCAATAAAAGCTTGACCAAGGATGTAAAAGTAAATATCTTTTGAAATAATTAAACAAAATCCTGCAGCGATACTTATGAATGAAGAGATAACTAAAGGATTTTGAATTTTGCCTGTTTTATTTAGATAATTCCCTGTAACGATTCTTGTTAAAGTACCTATGATTGCTGATATCGTAAAACCTAGACCAATTTCTGTTGCTGACAATCCAATATTATTAAAAATAAGGGATGTTAAATAAATCACACCTCCTGCTCCAAATGAAGCAAAAAATCTTATTTTAGTAATTAACCTTAAATGAAAGGGAAATTGACTCCACCAAAGTTTACTTGTAAGAAATTTATTCGGAATAAACACAATTGAAATTCATTTTTATACTTTTTTTAAGTTTCTTTAGTTTTTGTTCAGCAAAAGATGTAATAGCGGCTGAAAAGATAAATATCAAGTTCGAAGAGATGACGATCCCTTTAACTATAGATCAATTATTAAACTTAGAGAATTATAAGGATGATTCTACAGAAGTAATAGACTGGTTTAAGCAAAATGGTTTTTTAAAAGTATTTGAGATATCAAGATTTTTAAAATTCCCAGTTTTTAAAGAAGAAAGTTTAAACAGGCAAGTATTAAGAAGTTGGGTAGGTAACAAGATTCTTTCAGAATTAAGTAATACTATTTTGGTTCCCAATGACAAAGATGGTATTAAGGTTTTTAATACAATAGAAAGTTTGTTGGAAGTCAAAAATGAAGTTTCGACTTTGGACATCCTAAAGGCTTTACCTTCAGAAGAAATTTCATTAGATATTGATAATTTAATTTTAATAATTTCTTCATGGAAAAACGAATTAGCAAAACAACAAAGTCTAAACCTAAAATTAAAATCGTTAAAAAAAACCAATAACTCTCTTTCCAAGAAAAAAATATATAAAGGGGATTCAGATCTTATAAAAATTAATAAGAAAATTTATTCGCCTCATAGAGGTGAGCCTTTAAAAATTGAATTATGGAAAAATAAGAAAACCATATCAAATAAAGATCTAATTATATTTATGCCAGGACTTGGAGGAAATATTGATAATTTCAGATGGATTGGCATTGAATTAAGTAAGAGAGGTTGGCCCGTATTATTTATAGACCATGAAGGAAGTAATTCAGAGGCTTTTTTGGAAGTTATCGAAGGTACTAATTCAATTCCAACTAGTGCTGACTTTTTCTTATACCGTATCAAAGATTTAGATGCAGTAATAAAAGCGCATAATAATGGGAAATTAGGATTAGCCAATGATTCATATATTTTAATGGGACATTCATTAGGAGCTTTAATAGCTTTTTTGTATGAAGGTGATTTACCTAAAGATGAATTTGAAAAAAGATGTGATTTAGCTTTAAAAGATTTTGCAATAACAAATTTATCAAAATTACTCCAATGTCAATTAAACGAAATTCCATTACCCGAAATAATCAATTCAAAGAAAGCAAATGGAATCATAGGATTTAATTCATTTGGAAGCTTAATCTGGCCAAATGAAAAAAATTCTGGGATTGAGATTCCAGTACTTTTAATTGGAGGGACTTATGATCTTATAACTCCCTTAATAAGTGAGCAATTCAAAGTCTTTTTATCTACGACTAATAATCCCTTAAATAGATTCTTGATTATTGAGGGATCAAGTCATTTTTCACCAATAAGAATCAATGATAAGTATTCAGAAAATATCGGAAATAATGATATTTTTAAAATCAATAAATCTTTTATTGGATCAAATCCTTACTATTTTCAAAATTTATCTTTAAACGTTATCGTAGAGTTTTTAGAAAATATAAAAAATAATGAAAGCATTAAAGTTATAAAAAATCAAAATGAAAGCAATATTGATTTTCATCTTTTAGATAGAAAGACTTTAAAAGCAATAATCAAAAATTAGTATTCAATTCGAGGATCTAACATAGCAATTAAAATATCCACAAAAAGATTTAATGAGACTATTAGTAGAGAGGTGATAATTACAATTCCTTGAACAACAGTATAATCCCGTTGGGAAATAGCTTCATGTAACCTTAAAGCTATACCTGGCCATGAAAAAGTAACTTCAAAAAGAAGCGCTCCTCCTGCTAAAGAAGCTATTGTTAAGCCTGAAATCGTAACAATAGGCAAAAGTGCATTAGGTAAAGAGTGATTTAAGATAATTTTCCTTCTTGAAATTCCTCTGCATAAAGCTGCATTTACATAATCACTTTTTAGTGTCTTGTCTAAATTTATTCTTAAAGATCTACTAAAAATTCCGCTCAAAAGAAATCCAAGAGTTATTGAAGGAAGCGCAAGATGATATAAACTTTCTCTCAAATAGATAAGATTATTATTTAGAAGACTATCTAAAACTAGAAAGCCAGTAATTTTAGGTTGGCTATAAGTGATTGGGAACCTCCCACCAATTGGAAAAATTCTTAAATATACCGAAAATATTAATTGAGCTAAAATTGCCCCCCAGAAAGGTGGAATTGCATATGAAGAAATTCCTATTACTCTAGCTATATAGTCTCCTTTTTTTCCTTTATTTTTTAAACCAAAAAAACCAAGCGGAAAGCCTATAACGATTGCAAAGAATATTGAAAAGATACCTAGTTCTACACTCGCTGGTAATGATTTAAGAATAATATCAAGAACCGGTTCTTGAGTACTTAAAGATTCTCCAAAATTTAAATGCAAAATATTATTAATGTAAGAAAGATATTGACTAAGAAGAGATTCATTTAACCCTAATTTATATCTAAGGATTTCTCTTGAAGCTTCATTAGCTCCAGATCCTAAAATTGCGTCAACTGGGTCTCCTGGCGCAACTCTCAACAAAATAAAAACTAATGTAGATATAATCCACAACATTAAAGGTATTAAAGAAATCTTTAATAAAGAATAATTTAAAAGTTTATTAAGATCTCTACTCATTAATGAATTTGAGATCACTCATTAAAATAATTCCTGCACCATTAAAAATAGGTTTTGAAATTTCATTTTGCGACCAAGCTTTTTGAGATGAAATCCATATTGGAATATAAGGTATTGATTCTGAAGCTATTTTCTCTATTTCAATTAATTTCGCTAATCTTTCTTTACCGTTTAAATTTTCGCTATCAAGAAATAAATCTTCTACTGTATTTGATCCCCAAAAACTTCCGCTGTAAACTGATTCTCCTTTTTTACACTTTTTAACCTCTATATCACTGCAACTTAGAAGGGGTGTTAAATATGCCTCGGGGTCCGAATAAGCACCTGTCCAATCAAGAATAACCGCTGTATATATTCCTAAATTTAGATTTTTGTAAATAGTTGTAGACTCTACTCCGTTGAGTTTAATATTAATACATTCATTCAAAATATTTTTTATTTGTTCTTGCCAAGTAAGCGCAATAAGTTTATCAGCAGGTACGTTAGATCTATAAGTAAGAGGAAAATCTAAAACATTCCCGTTACAGTAACCTTCTTTTTGTAGTAACACTTTTGCTTCTAAGGGATCATATTTTGGCCATAATTCTTTCTTATTTTTTTTATAAATTGGTGGAACAAGTGATCTTGAGGGTTGCCTTAATCCATAACTAACCTTTTCGCTAATAAAGTTCCTATTAAGACTTTTAGCTATAGCCAACCTTACATTGAGATTATTTAAGGGATAAGAATTTGTTCTTAAACTAATAAAACTTATTTCTGTAGCAGGACTCTTTCCTTCTTTAATTTCTTTGTTATTGCTTAATAAATTTAAATTATTTCTTTGAATATCATCGATTGAATTTGATAAAAGAACATCAATTTGTTTACTTTTTAGAGCTCCAAAAAGAGAAGAAGAGTTAGCGTATCCAATAAAACTAATACCTTCATTATTCGGTTTATCACTCCAATAATTTAAATTTGGATCAATTATTTGAATTTCATTTGAAAATCTCTTCAATATATATTTACCTGTACCAACAAATTTATCATTTAAAAATTTATCAGAATAATCTTTATAATAAGTAGGTGAAATAGGGGTCAAATTTATAGATGTAAGTAAACCATTAACAGAACTTGATGGTTTATTTAGATTAATGATTACCTTATATTCGCTTGGAGTTTCTATAGATTTTATTTTATCCCCCAAGATATAATTCATTGTTCCGATTCTTTTAAATCTATCAAAAGAAAACTTTATAGCATTTGAATTAAATAAAGTTCCATCATGAAAAAGAATATTTTCTTTTAGATTAATTATTATTTGTAATTTATCTTTTGAAAAAATTGGCATCCCTGATGCTAATTCAGGAATCAATTCTCCTTCAGAATTTAATTCATATAAAGTATCACCAAGTGAACTTAATAATTGTAGTGATTTAAGAGTACTTGCCCTAGCAGGATCTAAGGATTCAATTTTACCTGAACTTGCAACTATAATTCTTTTGGATTTATTATTAGAAACGCAAGAATATTGTGATAAAGAAATCAAAAAAACGAATACAGCTATTAAAAAATTATTGTGCATAACATTTGATTTTAAGAAATTTACTTTTCAATAAAAGTATCAGAACAATAGGTTTGTAGTGTAATTTGATTAATTTCCAAGGAGAATGTCTTATTAACTTCCAAAGCGAAGGGCCACTCTCTTATCCAACAAACTTTACTCTCTGGATTAATTCCTACAACCTGAAATGTCTTTTGACTATTTTTAATTTTCACACACGCTCCTTTATAGAGGTTTTTAGAACTGTTATTAGGATTTAATTTAAAATTATTTTTAACTTCTACTAATTTTGAAAAACTCATTACATAAATACATTTCCTCTCTTTGGTTTAACAAGCTAAAGAGAGATATGCAAATTTTTTTTTCAAATACAACTTAATTGGCTAGCAATTAATTCAACTTCAGAAAGAGCATTTATTTCCTTCTTTGATTTTTCAAATTTACCATTTGAAACTTCGTGTGTGATAACCACTATTTCTGCTTTATTTTCACTTGCATCTAATTGGACAATTGATTCTATTGATACATCATTCTTACCAAAGAGATCTCCAATCTTACCAATCACTCCTGGACTATCTAAACAAATAATTCTGAGATAATTCTTTTTTGATATTTGATTAAAATCAATGATATGGCAGTCTCTCCAAAAATTAAAAGCTAATAATGGATCAATGGATTTCGTATCCTTTGTTAATGAAGACTGAAGATTTAAAATATCAGAAACAACAGAAGCAGCGGTTGGTCCACTTCCCGCACCTGGTCCATACAACATTATTTCCCCTAGAGGATCAGCATCTATAAGGATGGCATTATTCACACCATCAACCGTAGCCAAAGGATGAGATTTGGGGATTAAAGAAGGTCCTACCCAAATATTTAGGGAAAGAGAATCATTAATGTTGATAGCATTTCTTTCAGAAAAGGCTAAAAGTTTTATTTCAAAACCTAGTTTATTTGCATATTCAATATCTTTAATATCTATTTGATTTATACCCTCTGTACTAATTGAATCTCTATTAATTTTACCTCCAAATGCGAGTTCAGAAAGAATTGAAATCTTATCAGCCGCATCGTGTCCTCCAACATCAGCAGTTGGATCAAATTCTGCGAAACCAAGTTTCTGAGCCAATTCTAATGTTGCCTTATAATCAGCTTTTTCATTTGACATTTTTGTAAGGATAAAATTTGTGGTACCGTTTATTATCCCAACCATTTTATTTATTTGATTACTTTTAAGAGATCTTTTTAAAGGTTCAATTATTGGGATCCCTCCACATACTGCTGCTTCTGTTAAAACATAGACTCCATTCTTAGAAGCTGTAGAATATATTTCACTCCCATATCTTGCAATTACCGCTTTATTAGCTGTAACTACTGATTTTCGAGCCTTTAAAGATTTCAGAATAATATCTCTGGCTATATCTGTACCTCCCATTACTTCTACAATCACGTCAACATTTGGATCATTAATTAATTCATAAGGATCATTTATTAATAGATTATTTTCTAATTCAATATCCCTTTTTTTGTTGATATTTTTAACAGCTATTCCTACGATTTCTATATCTTTTAAAATTGGATGCAGGTCATTTGTCGATTTTAGGATTTTATAAATACCTTTTCCTACAGTTCCAAAACCAATAATTCCAATTTTACATTTTTGCATTAGTTATCTTTTATTGTAATTTCAATTTTATAATATTATTTCGACAAAAAATCATTTGCTTGAGACTGCATTTTTAAGAGAATATTTAAAAAACCATTTGATCTTGATGGGGTTAAACTTGCCTTTAGACCAGTATCTTCTATAAATTTATTGTTTATATTAACGACTTGTTTTGGCGTTAATTCATTCATTCCATTGATAAGGAATGCAAGTAAACCCTTTGTTATCAAAGCATCAGAATAACCTTCCCAATAAAGTTTACCTTCTTGAAAACTCGCTTTAACAAAGACTTCAGAAACACATCCTTGAACTTTATTTTCGGGAATTAAGATGCTATTATTTGGAACTTTCAATTTTTTACCTAACCATAAAATAAACTCATATTTTCTTTTGGGATCTTCTGCGTTTTTCAGTTTCTCAACTAATTTATTTAATTCTGTATAATTTTCTTCCTTTTCCATTGTTATAAAACTATTAAATAACTAAATTAGATACACACTATACTAATATTTCTTTTTCCGTAATAAAACCTGATAGAGGGATATCCCAATCAGCTCTAGTCAATAATTTATGGCTAACACAATTAGAAGTTAAGATCCCAATACAAGGAATAGCTCTCCAATTCTTATCTTCCCTTAATTTGTCAAAATATCCTCCACCGTAACCTAATCTTATTAAGTTTTTATCAACGGATAGACATGGGATAAAAATCATACTAATTTCTTTATAACTTAATTTATTTGAAGAGTCAGGAGCTAGTATCCCCTGTGAATCTTTAGATAATTGTTTCTTATCCCAGAGACAAAATGAGAGTTTCTTATATTTTTCACATCTTGGCAAGGCTAATAAATATTGATCTCCAAGACTTCTTAAATCAACTTCGTTATCAAGAGGCCAATAAATTCCAATATATTTTTTTTTTAAATCTTTACTAAAAATTGAATCAACATATCTTTTTACATTAATTTCAACATTTCTCATGTCAATAGATGTACTTTTATTTCTCAAATTTTTAAAGAATTCCCTCTCAAAATTCTTTTTTTCTGAGATGATCATAATTTATATTTAATTAAATCCTTCTTCATTTAATTTTGTTAGAGCTATGGCTAATGCATCTGCAGAGTCATCTGGTTTTGGCTGATGGGTCAAATTTAAGTTATACATTACCGCTTCAATAACTTCCTTCTTTGATGCTTTACCAGAGCCTGCAATAGTAAGCTTGACTTGAGATGGTGCGTACTCACTAACTTTGATGCTCTTAGAAGCAAATGCCATCATGATTACGCCCCGAGCCTGAACTACGCTAATGGTAGTGCTAGATCTATAAAAGAAAAACTTCTCTACCGCAGCAATATCAGGTTTCCACTGATCAATTAAAGTATTGAGATCGATAAAAATTTCATAAAGTCTATCTCCTTCTTCTTTATGTTTATTGGTTTCAATTACACCACAATCAAGAAATATCTTCTTTTTATTTTTAATTTCAATAATTCCATATCCAACTCTTCCTAATCCAGGATCAATTCCAATAATCCTCACTTTATTATTCTTGTGTTGATAATTGAAATTTGGAAAGGTCATCTTTTTCATTTAAATCAAAGACTTTACAGAATGCTTGAATGACTCTTTCTCCTGAATCAACTTGCTCTAAGGGATCTTTTCTTAATCGATGTCTTAAAGAACACGTAATTACTCTAGCGATATCTTCTTCTTGCACTTCAGTTCTTCCCTCAAATGCAGCAATTGCCCTTGCAGATCGATTAGTTACAATATCCCCTCTTAGTCCATCAACATCAAGTTCGCCACATATAGCAGATATATTTAATCTAAGATCATCATCCAATTGAACTGAATTTAATATCTCTTGAGCTTTAATAACTTTTTGCTGAAGGTCATCCTGCTGTTTTTCAACACTTATTGAGAATTCATCGGGATTATCATCAAATGAAGTTCGCTGATCAACAACTTTAACCCTTAATTCAGCATCTCTTACTGTCTTAACCTCAACGCTCATACCAAATCTATCTAATAACTGAGGTCTAAGTTCTCCTTCTTCTGGATTGCCAGAACCAATTAAAACAAATCTTGCAGGATGTCGAACTGAAACCCCCTCTCTCTCAACAGTGTTCCATCCAGATGCGGCGGAATCTAAAAGAACATCAACTAAATGATCGTCAAGTAAATTAACTTCGTCAACGTATAACAACCCTCTATTAGCTTTTGCTAGTAAGCCTGGTTCAAAGGCCTTAATTCCTTCGCTTAAAGCCTTTTCTATATCAATAGTTCCGCACAGTCTGTCTTCTGTAGCCCCTAATGGCAAATCAACCATTGGGACTTGTTTTTTATCTTTCTCCAGACTTTCTCCTTGTACAATTTTCTCTAAAACTTCTTTACTCTGCAAATCAGGATCTATAAGTGAACTATTATATGGATCATCTTTAACAACATCTATAGCTGGTAACAAGTCTGCTAGAGCTCTTATAGTAGTAGATTTACCAGTTCCTCTGTCACCCATAATCATTACTCCTCCAATTCTTGGATCTATAACATTTAATAAAAGGGCTAATTTCATTTCTTCTTGACCAATTACAGCAGTAAAAGGAAAAACTCTTCTTTTCTTTGTTGTATTCACAGCTTTAGTTTTACTTTATTTTCGAATGATCAGTAGATGATACTTCAGAAAATGTTATTAGTAAATATTAATTTTTCCTCGATTATAATTTAACTTTATATATTTACTTGCCTTTTGAATTATTTAAAAACCAGTTAATTTGGTGAACGATTCCTCTCAAAACATTAATATCATGACTTGATGTCTTCGCTTTTAATAAAAATTTTTTAAATTTACTGATTTTTGAATTAGCTGTATGTTCTAAAAGATACCCAGTTCTAATAAGCATTTCTTCTATTTCTTTAAAAGATTCATAAATTTGTTTTGATGATGCAAGATCAAAAACTTGTAAATCTTTCTCAAAATTATTTGTTGAAGATTTATTTAATTCATACAAGATTATTGAAACTGCATGAGATAGATTTAAAGAAGGATAATTTTGAGAAGTTTTAATATTAAGAATCTTATGTGCAAAAAGTAATTCATTATTACTTAATCCTCTATCCTCTCTTCCAAATAAAATTCCTAAATTATTAATCTCAACAAAAGATGAAATCCATTTAGAAATGTCCTCAGGAGATTCACATTCAATATCATTACTTAAATCAATCCTTCCACAAGTAGCAAGGACCAAATCACAATCAAAAATTGCAGGTTCAATACTATTAAAAATTTTACAATTATCAATATATCTATTTCCTTTAAGAGCCATTTTTTTTGCTTCTAAGGAAAAAATATCACATTTTGGAGAGACAATCCTTAATTCATTAACATCAAAATTAGAACATAATCTTGCGATACTTCCAACATTTATAGGTCCATTTGGTTCGACCAATATAACATTCAAGTTAAGACTTTTTTTCTTCAAATTTATTACAAGCTATGTAAATACGTTAATAAATTAGACATGTTTTGAGGATCAATTTCAAAACTTGGCATAGGAGGGGTAACTCCCTCAATAACTTGTTTTATGATTTCTGAATCATTTAAACGCTGAGTTATTGAATGTAAATCTGGTCCAACTAATCCTCTCGCAGTAATACCATGGCATCCAACACAATTCATTTTAAAGAGAGTATCGCCTTCTTTAACAGAACCGTTTAGTTCAAGAGTTTTAAGAATATATGTATTATTTTCTTCATAATTAAAATAAAAGTAAGAGCCACTAATTAATAAAATCACACAAACAATAAAAAACCCTTTCCAGATTTTCGTTTTCAAAGTTTTTTCTGCTGCAGATGATGAAGATGTTGTCACAAAAAAATGTCTCTGTGTAACAATTGTGAATGAGAAATGAAAAAAATGCCAGAAAATGATTGAACCTCTTTTATGTGGAATAGTTTTAGGATTAGTTCCAATAACCCTTCTAGGATTATTTGTTAGCGCGTGGAATCAATATAGGAGAGGTTCAGGAATGTTAGATATGGATTAAAAAAGTCAATTTTGATTGACCATAGGTCCTAACATCATAAATATTCCAGAGATTATTTTTCTTAATATCCATATCTAATGAATGTTCGCATATAACAATAGTACCTTTCTTTATAAAATTACAATTAAATATTTGATATAAAACTAATTCATGGTAATTAGCTTTATATGGTGGATCTAAATAGATAAAGTCAAATTTTATTTTATCAAAATCATTTGAAGAGGAGATATTCCTATCAGTATTTGGCTTGGTCCAAACTAATACATCTTTGCAAATAACTTCAATATCTTTTTTTCGGTTATCTATATTTTGCAATGAGTAAAGATTTTTTAAACATATTTTTAAATTATTTTTATTTTTTTCAATTGCAACTATTTTTTTTGCTCCATGATTATAGGCTTCACAGGACACAGCACCTGTTCCACTAAATAAATCTAACCAATTAGAATTTTCTACAGTATTTTTCAAAATATTAAAAATAGCTTCTCTAACCATTAAGGTTGTTGGCCTAGTATCAATATTTATTGGGCTTTCAAGCCTTCGTCCTCCAATTAACCTCAAATTTGTTTTCATATATCACAAATCAAATTATTGAATACTTTTAACCCATCGACGTAAAAGTTTTTCTCCGGTTTTCCCTGATTTTTCAGGATGAAACTGGCAAGCCAGTAAATTATCTCGTTCTATCATTGCTGTTAATTTTTCAGGACCATAACTAACATTTGCAGTTATTAAATTAGTATTTGAGGGAACTGCATGATAAGAATGAACAAAATATACCCAATTATTTAATTCATCCTCTTTTAATAAGCTATTAGTACTTGTTGGTATAAGTTCACACCATCCAACATGAGGGGTTCTTTGATCGGATAATTCAGGGATTTTATTTATTTGGCCTTTTACTATTCCAAGTCCATGAGTTGATCCTTCCTCACTTGATTCAAAAAGTAGTTGCAAGCCAAGACAAATACCTAAAAATGATTTCCCACTTTTAATCCAAATTTTAATATCATTTATTAAATCTGTATTTTTGAGATTTTTAATTGCAGGGTCAAACGAACCAACTCCAGGGAGTACAAGAGCTTTGCAGTCTTTTGTTTGATCTTTATTTTTAATTAAAATTATCTCTTGTTCAAGACTTTCTAAGGCTTTTGTTACAGAATGAATATTACCCATCCCATAATCTATGATTCCTATTTGAGACAATACCTTATTTTATAAGTGTTTAGATAAAGTACTTGAAAGAGTCGCTTTTGGTACTGCCCCAACAACAGTGTCAACTTTTTGACCACCTTTGAAGATCATTAAGGTTGGAATACTTCTTATTCCATATTGACTTGCAACATTTGGATTCTCATCTGTATTTAATTTAAATACTTTGATTTTACCTTCAAAGTCTTTCGAAATCTCCTCTACAACTGGTGCGACCATCCTGCAAGGTCCGCACCATGGAGCCCAAAAATCAACTAAGACTGGCAGATCACTTTGCAAAACTTCTTTGTCGAATGAAGAATCAGTTACGGCGGCGGCTGATGACATAATTTAGATATTCCTTTAGGAAAATTTAGCAAGCTATTCTTTTAAGTGACGATTTCATTACATATAAAAACATATAAGTAACAAAACAAACTTAAAAAAGCCCGATAAATCGGGCGATTTGGTGTGTGAGGAGTATGAGGTTTCCCCCATAACTTAATGATAACTCCTAAAGAGAAAATTTTTCCAAATAGAGATAAGATTTCATGTTATTTACCCATTCCAAGTCGTTGGGCTTTTTGATAAACCTTGCCCTCTGTCAAGAGAGATGGTGCAATAACAATTTCTACTTTTTGCATTTCTTTAATATTTTTAGCTCCAAGAGTACTCATGGATGTCCGTATAGCTCCAAGTAAATTATGTGTCCCATCATCAAGTAATGCAGGTCCTTTTATGATTCTTTCTAAAGAACCTGTAGAACCTACCTCAATTCTTGTACCTCTTGGTAAAATTGGGCTGGGAGTAGCCATTCCCCAATGAAATCCATTACCTGGAGCACTTGACGATTTGGCTATAGGTGAACCAATCATTACAGCATCAGCACCACAAGCAAGACATTTACAAATATCTCCACCTGTAATAATTCCTCCATCAGCAATTATGGGAACATAACGACCAGTTTCTTCAAAATAATCATCTCTTGCTGAACTGCAGTCAGATATTGCTGTTGCCTGAGGGATACCGATACCTAAAACCCCTCTGGAAGTACATGCAGCACCAGGACCAATTCCAACCATAAGGGCTGCTACGCCTGCTTTCATAAGTAGACCTGCGACTTCATAAGTTACACAGTTTCCAGCAACAACGGGAATTTTTAATGATTTACAGAGACTTTTAATATTTAACGTTTCTTTTCCTTTCATACCTAAGTGCTCGGTTGAAACTACTGTTCCCTGTAGAAAAAACAAATCTAGTTTTGATTTCACAAGTGTCTCTTTAAATTTAATAGCAGCATGAGGAGTTCCACTTAAAGCGGCTATCCCTCCTTTTTCTTTAATTTCATTAATTCTTTGAATTATTAGGTCTTCTTTTATTGGTTCACTGTATATTTTTTGCATTAGAGGAACGAATTCACTTTTCCCAACAGTTGAGATTTTACTCAATATATCTTTTGGATTTTCATATCTAGTTTGAATACCCTCCATATTAAGAACACCAAGAGCTCCTAGCTTAGAAAGCTCTACAGCTGTATCTACATCAACCACACTATCCATTGCACTTGCAATAATTGGAATTTCTCTTTTAATATTTCCAATCGACCAAGAAGGATTAGTTAAATCATAATCAAGAGTTCGAGTTCCAGGAACTAATGCTATTTCATCAATACCATAAGCTCTTCTAACTTTTTTGTTTAAACCAATTTCAATATTCACGATTTTTTTATTTATTCTGATTAAATTAACAACTAAAGGTGTAATAAGCCAATAATTGTTGAAAAACAAAAGAGTTTTTTTATTATTTGTGTATAAATGTGAGTATTTGAAAATTAATTATTAGCTTTTTTTTATTCATTCTGACAATCAGGGATTATTATTAAATAAAGGTTTTTTATATGTCTGATATTGTTGATTCCGAGAATTCTGGTTTGAGTGAAAATAACGATCGAATCATTCAGACTGATTTAAGAAATGAGATGTCACGCTCTTACTTAGAGTATGCGATGAGTGTCATCGTCGGACGTGCCCTCCCTGATGCAAGAGATGGATTAAAGCCAGTTCATAGAAGGATCTTATATGCGATGTATGAGCTTGGTTTAACAAGTGGTAGGCCATATAGAAAATGCGCGAGAGTTGTTGGAGAAGTATTAGGAAAGTACCATCCTCATGGAGATACTGCTGTTTACGATGCATTAGTACGGATGGCACAGGATTTTTCTATGAGAATGCCACTAATAGATGGACATGGAAACTTCGGGTCCGTAGATAATGATCCCCCTGCCGCGATGAGATATACAGAATCACGTCTTCAATCCCTAACAGATGAAAGTTTGCTCGAGGATATTGAATCTGAGACTGTGGATTTTTCCGATAATTTTGATGGTTCACAACAAGAACCAACTGTTTTACCAGCTAGGATCCCCCAACTCCTATTAAATGGATCATCAGGTATTGCTGTTGGAATGGCAACTAATATACCTCCGCATAATTTAGGAGAATTAATCGATGGCCTTAAAGCTATAATCAAAAATCCCTCAACAGAAGATAAAGAACTTTTTGAATTAATTAAAGGACCGGATTTTCCAACTGGAGGTCAGATATTAGGAAGAGATGGTATCAGAGAGACCTTCAAATCTGGGAAAGGGTCAATAACGATGAGAGGTGTTGCAGATATTGAACAAATCAAATCTCCTGGCAGAACAGAAAAAGATGCCGTAATAATCACTGAGCTTCCATTTCAAACTAATAAAGCAGCTCTTATAGAAAGAATCGCAGATCTAGTAAATGAGAAAAGATTAGATGGGATATCCGATATTAGAGATGAAAGTGATAGAGATGGGATGAGAATTGTAATTGAGCTTAAAAGAGATGCCTATCCTCAAGTTGTTCTAAATAATTTATTTAAAATAACACCTCTACAAAATAACTTTAGTGCAAATATTTTAGCTCTTGTCAACGGAGAACCTACAACCCTTTCTCTCAGAAAAATGCTAGATGTATTTTTAGAATTTAGAATTGAAACAATAAAAAGAAGAACAAGTTTCTTATTAAAAAAAGCAGAAGAGAGAGATCATATTATCAAGGGTCTTCTTTTAGCCCTTGACGCTATGGACAATATTATAAATTTAATAAGATCTGCAAAAGATACAAATTCAGCAAGAGAACAACTGCAAAATGATCATGAATTATCTGTAATTCAAGCAGATGCAATTTTACAAATGCAATTAAGAAGATTAACAGCTTTAGAGGCCGATAAAATCAAAGCAGAACATGATGAGCTTACAAGGAAAATTACAGATTACAAAAATATATTGAATGATAAGGAGAGAATAAATGAAATTATTCTTGAAGAGCTTAGTAAAATAAATGAAAGATTTTCATCTCCGAGAAAAACAGAGATTCTCAATTTAGGCGGGGGACTTGATGATATTGATTTAATAGCTAACGAAAGATCCGTTGTTTTATTAACGACTGCAGGATACTTAAAAAGAATGCCTGTAAGTGAATTCGAATCTACAAGCAGGGGGTCTAGAGGTAAAGCCGGAACAAAGAATCAACAAGATGATGAAGTTAAATTATTTATAAGCTGCAATGATCATGATACTCTTTTACTTTTCAGTGATAGAGGGGTAGCTTATGCTCTCCCAGCTTATCGAGTACCTATGAGTAGTAGAACAGCTAAAGGGACTCCCTCTGTTCAACTACTCCCAATACCAAGAGAAGAACAAATTACTTCTCTTGTTTCAGTAGATTCCTTCGATAACGAGTGTTATTTATTAATGCTCACCAAAGCTGGATTCATAAAAAGGACTCCATTATCCGCTTTTTCAAAAGTACGATCAAATGGTCTAATAGCAATTAACCTAGAAGAAGGAGATGCTTTAACTTGGGTTAGATTATCAACAGAGGGAGATAGTGTCTTAATTGGGTCGAGCAGAGGAATGACTATTCATTTCAGGTTAGATATTCATGAATTAAGACCTCTTGGAAGAACTGCTAGAGGTGTTAAATCCATGAACTTAAAAGAAGGAGATAAACTTGTATCAATGGATGTTTTAAGTTGTATAATGGTTGATCAATTGGCAAATATTGAAGAGGAAGATATTGAGAATGAGAATGAAGAAGATCTTGAAAGTAAGTCTCTAAAAGGACCTTGGGTTCTAGTAGCCAGTGCTTTTGGTCTCGGTAAAAGAGTTCCAGTTACAAAATTTAGATTACAAAAACGTGCGGGTATGGGACTTAGAGCTATTAAATTCAGAATCAAAGATGATTCACTCATAGGCCTTAAGGTTCTTGGAGAAGGTGAAGAATTACTTTTGGTTACAGAAAGAGGCGTAATTGTAAGAACTAATGCCGATAAAATCTCTCAACAATCAAGAGCTGCTACAGGTGTAAAGTTACAACGACTAGATGATGGAGATCATTTATCCGAGGTTGTGTTGGTTCCTCATGAACAAATTGATGAAGAAGATCAAATAATTTCGAATGAAGAAGAAACTTAAAAACCTTTAGATTATAAAGTTCTTATGGAAATTCTTGATATTTTAATATTAGGTTCTGGACCTGCAGCATTATGTTTAGCTTCAGAATTAGCCAAACAAAATCTTAATATCAAGGGGATATCAACAAAATCTCCTTATGAAAAATGGGAAAACACATACGGGATTTGGGCTTCTGAGTTAGAAGAATTTGGTTTAGCATCTTTGTTATCTCATAGATGGTCAAAAACTGTAAGCTATTTTGGAGATGGAATAAAGGACAAAGGGAATAGTCCCACAAAACATCATTATGATTATGGTTTAATTAATCAGGAAGCTTTTCAAAATGAACTTTTGAAGACCTGCAAAGGTATTCAGTGGTTAAATGAAACTGCAAAATTAATTAAATCAGAAAACAAGATTTCTGAAGTGATTTGTTCATCAGGGTTAAAACTAAAGGCAAGATTAGTAATTGATGCAAGCGGACATAAGAGTAAATTTATAAAAAGACCATTTTTAAAAGAAGTTGCACAGCAAACTGCTTACGGAATAGTCGGTAAATTTTCTACTCCGCCTGTAAAAAAAGATCAATTTGTTTTAATGGATTTTCGTTCTGACCATTTAGAGGATGAAGAATTGTTAAAATCACCCTCTTTTCTTTACGCAATGGATTTAGGGAGTGAAACTTATTTCGTGGAAGAGACATCACTAGCAAGTTATCCTTCTTTTTCACAAGACCATCTAAAAAAAAGACTTTTAAGTAGATTAAATAATAAAGGTATAAAAATAGTAGAAATTCTTCATGAGGAGAATTGCTTATTTCCTATGAATTTACCACTACCATATAAGAACCAATCAGTTCTTGGTTTTGGAGGGGCCGCAAGTATGGTTCATCCCGCATCTGGATATATGATTGGATCTCTATTAAGAAGAGCACCACTTCTCGCTAAAAAATTAGCAATCTTTTTGAAAGAACCAAACTATAGTTCACTAGAATTAGCCACTAAAGGATGGTCAGTCTTATGGCCATATGAATTAATTCAAAGACATAGGCTCTATCAATACGGACTCAGAAGATTAATGAGCTTTGATGAAAGTAGATTAAGATGTTTCTTTTCAAATTTTTTCAAATTGTCATCGGAAGAATGGGTAGGTTTTCTAACCAATACTCTTCCATTACCTAAATTGATTTATGTAATGAGTAAAATGTTTATAAATTCACCTTTAAAAGTTAAGCTTGGGATGTTAAAGATAAAATGAGATCCTTATAATTGCCAATCTTTAATTCTTATATTAGGGAATATTTTATCTTCTTCTTCAATATTTTCGAGAAATTTATAATCAATAAAAGATTTATTTTCTAACATCTCAATTAATTTCCAGAATCTAAAAAGATGTCTATCAATCCTTTCTTTAGCGAGTTCAGTCGTAGTTCCCGCCTTTAAAATAAAGCTCCAATCTGAGGATTCAGAAAGAAGTAACTCTCTTGCTGCTTGCTTTAATAATCTTATAGAGAAATCATCATTAAAATTCTTACTAGATAATTCAACAAAAACAGCACCCGCCTTTGTGATTTCTGGAACTATCCATGCATTTTTATCATTAAGCCAGTAATCATGAAACCCGCCCTGTCCCCAGCTTGAAGGAGATGGATCACAAATTTGCAGATTAGGATTTTGAAGGAGAATTTCCCTTAGATTTGTAAGCTTAATGAAATATCTTGTAGATTTTTTAAGTATATTTTCAATAAATCTTGGTCCTTCATACCACCAATGTCCAAATAGTTCAGCATCAAATGGAGCAATTAACAAAGGTTCAAATGATGCGGATAAAGCAAGGTTCTTTAATTGTTTAGATCTTGATATTAGATAATTATCAGCATGTTCTTCAACTTTTTTTATAGCTTCATCTTCTACATAAAATTCTTTTTTGCCTAATGCACAATTGTTATTTGTAATTCTATGAAATTTCAATCCTAAAGGCCTGCTTGTTGGAATTCCTTTTTTTTGAAGTTCTGTGGAAGACAGTTCCCACCCTAAGTCCTTATGAAATTCTCTATAAACTGGATTTCCTGGGTATCCTTCTCTTGAGGACCAAACTGGCAATGTTGATTCACTATCTCTCCCAAAGAACGCTACCCCTTTTTTTGAACAAATAGGTGCATATACACCATACCTTGGCCTTGGTGATCCATTTAAAATCCCATGACCGTCTAAAACTGCATATCTAATTCCGCAATTAAGTAATATCTCATCAAGGTTTTCATAATAAGCACACTCAGGTAACCAAATCCCTAAGGGTCTAGTTCCAAAAATAACTTCGTGACTTCTTATTGCAGTATTTATTTGACCCAAAACTGTTTCAGGGTTTTCTCTAAGAATTGGTAAATATCCATGTGTTGCCGCACAAGTGAGGATATCTAAATTTCCAGTCAAATTTAAATTTTTAAATCTTTCAATTAAATCTCCAGAACATTTTTCCCAATATAAATAATTATTTTTAATATTTCTCAGAAGAAATTTAGATGCAGCTTGTTCTTTTTTAGGTAAATCATTCAAAAACTCTATTCTTGTTTTAATCCAAGATGAGTATTTCTTTTGAATTTGTTTGTTTTGAAGAAGTGACAATAAGGTTGGAGATAAACTAAGGGTTAATTTTGTATTGCTACTATCTTGCTTTTTGCTTGATTCCATTACTTGAAGTAATGGAATATAACATTCGAGTATTGCTTGGAATAACCAATCTTCTTCTAAGGAATTTTTTTCATTTTTTCTAACATAAGGGAGATGAGCATGTAGAACTATTGCCAATCTGCCTAAGTAATTTTTATTAGGGAGAGGCCCATACATAGTTTTTTAAAGATTATGATTAAAGTTCGTTTAAAATGTCAAAATTTACTTTTAGGCAAATATTTAATTATTTAATTTTTTATAAATAATACTTTATTAAATAAATATAAAAACTTTTTATTTATAATTATTTAACCAAAAATAATAAGGTATTGATTCCTATAGACAGGGTTTCTTAATCCTTATCTAGTAATTTTTTTTTAATTAGCTTAATATAGGAGTAATCGTAATAAATTAATGTCCAGAGATCCTGGCAGAATATTGATCTTTGATACAACATTGAGAGATGGTGAGCAATCTCCTGGTGCGAGTTTAAATCTTGAGGAAAAGCTTGCAATTGCCCATCAACTTGCAAGATTAGGAGTAGATGTTATTGAAGCAGGATTTCCATTTGCTAGTCCTGGAGATTTTAAGGCCGTAAATAAAATTGCTGAAGTAGTTGGTGGAGAAAATGGTCCAATAATTTGTGGTTTAGCTAGGGCTTCTACAAATGATATAAAAGCTTGTTACGAAGCTATAAGCCCAGCCCCTAAAAAAAGAATTCATACATTTATAGCCACTAGTGATATCCACCTAAAACATAAACTTAGAAAAACAAGATCAGATGTTCTGTGTATAGTTCCTGAAATGGTTAGTTATGCTAAATCATTAGTTGATGATATTGAATTCTCTTGTGAAGATGCCTCAAGGAGTGATCCTGAATTTCTTTATGAAGTAATTCAACTAGCGATTAAATCAGGAGCTACTACTATAAATATTCCAGATACAGTTGGTTTCACAACTCCAAGTGAATTTGGGAAGCTTATTTTTGATATTAATAAAAATGTTCCAAATATTGATGAAGCTATTATTTCAGTTCATGGTCATAATGATTTAGGATTAGCTGTAGCTAATTTTCTAGAAGCAGCAAAGAACGGAGCGAGGCAATTAGAGTGCACAATAAATGGGATAGGTGAAAGAGCAGGGAATGCCTCCCTAGAAGAATTAGTAATGGCATTACACGTGAGGAAAAGTTTTTTTAATAGTTTCTTTGGAAGAAGTTCAGATTCCCCGACTCCATTAACAGCCATAAGAACAGAAGAAATCACAAAAACTTCGAGATTAGTATCTAACTTAACTGGAATGAATGTTCAGCCCAATAAGGCAATTGTTGGGGCAAATGCTTTTGCTCATGAGTCGGGAATCCATCAGGATGGTGTACTAAAAAATAGACTCACATATGAAATTATTGATGCAAAAACTGTTGGTTTGAATGATAATAAAATTTCATTAGGGAAACTTAGCGGAAGAAGTGCCGTAAGAGCAAGATTGGAAGAGATGGGATACGATTTAAGTAGAGAAGACCTAAATGATGCTTTTGCTCGTTTCAAAGATCTCGCTGATAGAAAACGAGAAATTACTGATAGAGATTTAGAAGCTATTGTTAGTGAACAGGTTCAACTTCCTGAATCTAAATTTCAACTAAGTCATGTTCAAGTTAGTTGCGGCAGTACATCCAAGCCTACCGCGACAGTAACTCTTATAAATACAGAAGATCATACTGAAGATACTGCTGTTGCAATAGGTACTGGACCTGTAGATGCGGTTTGCGAAGCAATAAATGCATTAACTAAAGTTCCCAATGAATTAATAGAGTTTTCAGTAAAATCTGTAACGGAAGGAATAGATGCACTTGGGGAAGTTACTATAAGAATTCGGAACAAGAATAAAATATATTCAGGACATTCTGCGGATACAGACGTAGTTGTTGCTGCTGCGAATGCTTTTATAAATGCTTTAAACAGGCTTGTATTTTCAGAGAAGAAAAACTCTATTCACCCCCAATTTGATATTTTAGAAAATCCTAAAAATAAGATATTATCAAATCCTAAAAAATAATTTAGTTTTGGGATTATTAAGTTTAGGCAAAAACTAGTAGTCTAATAATGTAGATTAAAGCTTTAATTTTTAATTTAATCAACTAAAATAATGAGAGATAGGGTATTAGGATATTGGACTCTTGCATGGGTTGGTTTAATAGGTAATATCATTGCTTTACCCATAATCGCTTTAATAGTAAGTTATGGGCCTTCATTAAAAGTGGCTAATATAACTTTAGCTATAACTGTTGGCTGGCCTGCTGCAATAGTTGGAATAGTATCTGCTTCTGCTCTTTTAGCGGAGAAGAAATGGGGTATTACCTTAACTCTAGTATCTCTTTCAATGATAATTTCCGGAACAGCTCCATATTCTATTTTTCGATTATTCGTCCTTAAAGATTTTTTTGGAATTGGAGGTATTACACTTTTATCCTCTTTATTTAGTACATTAGCTTTAATATATTGGTGTAATCCGAGACATCGAAGAAATATTAGATTATAAAAAAATATAAAATTAAGAAAAAGTATTATTTTTTGTTGTTGGATATTGAATTCGTCTATGTCTAATTCTTTTCCAAACATTTAAAAAAGATTTTTTTATTAGAAAAATTTCTCCCTTGGAAAGATTACTATCATTTAACTGGCCATCAGTTTCCCTTGAATTAACTATTTTAGATATTGTTTCTAGTGCTTCAGAATCAGAAGCATTAATATCCATCGCTCTTAATGCAGCTTCACATCCATCGGCAAGCATCAAGATAGCTGTTTCTTTAGATTGAGGGATAGGTCCTTTATATCTAAAATCGCTCTCATTAAAATTTAATTTTTTCTCTTCAGCTTTATTAAGAAAATATCCCATTTTTAGAGTTCCTTGATGTTCTGGGATGAAATTAGCTATTGGTTTTGGTAATCTATTTTTTCTTGCAAATTTCAGGCCTTCGTCTACGTGGGCTTGTAAAACTTTCGCGCTTTTTAAAGGATCATCTATTTCATCATGTGGATTTTTCGAACCAAATTGATTCTCAATGAACCAATTTGGAGCATGTAATTTACCAACATCATGATACAAAGAGCCAGTTTTAATAAGATCAATATCTCCTCCTATCATTCTTGTAGCCTCTTCAGCAAGACCGCATATCAATAAAGTATGTTCGAAAGTCCCTGGAGCTTCAATAGAGAGTCTTCTAATAAGAGGTTTTTCTTTATCAGCCAATTCCAATAATCTTGCCTTTGTTAACAACCCAAATATTGACTCAAAAATGGGAATAAATAATATTGTTATGAGCATTATTATTGCTAAAAGCAGAGAATCAGAAAATATTTTGCCATTTGAAGTGAAAAATTCTTGGTTATCCAATAATGAATATTCCTCATTTCCAATTAGTAGCCATTGAGAAAACATTGCACCAATGGGAACAAATATTGAAAGTTGAAGTAACTGAGCTCGACTTCTTATTCTTCCTCCAAGAACTGAAACGACACATGCGCAAATCAAGGTTATGAGTAGTAGATTACTATTAATATTTGTCAATGAATCTGGCCAACTTAGACTTGCTATTGAGACCCAAGCTAAAGCAGTTATAGTTCCCATACCTTGAGAAATAATTAAAGCAGGAGGTATGATGATAGATAAAGGACTAAATCCTGGTACAAATATATTTTTTATCATTTGAACAAACAATAATAGCGAAATAATTAAGAGTATTTGTCTTGAATTAATGTTTGGATTTTCTTTTCTAGAAACTAATATTAAAAATCCACACGTGAATAAGACTTCAGCAAAATTCAAGCCCCAAGAAAAAAAATCTGAAACTCCTAACGTTGGAGCAATAAGAATTTTATAGGAAGATATTATGGAGATAACAATACATATAAGGAAGATAATTAATTTATCTATTGTTGAAATTTGAATAGGATTCTGCACAGGGAATTGACTTCTTTTCCAAAATTTATTTAATTTTTTTATAATTCTTGTAGTAGTTTCCACAGAATACAATTAGATATAATTGATTAATCTAAAATTATAGGCATGCTAGAAGTAAAAAGGAGAAGTTTTTCTAAATGTCATTAAAACTAGATGGTAAAAAATTATCTTTAGAAATCGAAGAAAGATTAAAAAACTATATTCAAATTAATAAAACAATTGCAAAAAGAAATCCAGGTTTGGCTGTAATAAGAATTGGCGAAGATCCCGCAAGCGGAGTTTATGTAGGGAACAAAGAAAAAGCTTGTTCGCGAGTAGGAATAAAGAGTTATATTTTTCATCTAAAAGATTCAGTAGAGCAAAAAGAAGTTGAACAATTATTAAATAAATTAAACCTTGATAATGATATTGATGGAATGTTATTACAATTACCAATATCAAAGAAATTTGATGAACAAAGATTGATAAGTTTCATTAATCCAGGAAAAGATGTAGATGGATTAAATGAGCAAAATATTGGGAAGTTAGTAAAAAATGAACCTGCGATGAGATCCTGCACACCAGCTGGGATAATTAATTTACTAAGATCCCAAAATATTGAAATTGAAGGAAAGAAAATTGTTGTTATTGGAAGAAGTTTGTTGGTTGGAAAACCACTATCCCTTATGTTGCTGAATCTTAATGCGACGGTAACAATGACTCATTCGAAAACTATAAATTTAAATAAAATATGCAAGGAAGCGGATATATTAATTGCTGCTGCAGGAAAACCTAACCTAATAGACTCGAATTTTGTTAAAGAGGGTGCTGTAATTATTGATGTTGGAATTCATCGATTAAAAAGTTCCGACAAAAGCAAAAACAGATTATGTGGAGATGTATTATTAGAAGATGTCATTCCCAAAGTATTTGCATACACTCCCGTCCCAGGTGGTGTTGGACCAATGACAGTAACAATGTTACTAGTAAATACTATTTCCAGCTGGCAAAAACAATTTGGTTTATCATCAACTCTTAATGACCTGCAGCCATAAAGTCAGTTATGCAGAAAAAAATTACTCAACGTAAAAATGACAGAAGTTATAGATAATATTCAAGATTTTGAAAAATATCTAACAGACACAAGAAATGTCGTCGAAGAAGCTCTTGATTTATCATTAGGCCCAGAGAATCCAGAAGTACTTAGGGAATCAATGAGATATTCTCTACTGGCTGGAGGTAAAAGGATACGTCCTATTTTGTGTCTAGCATCTTGTTCTCTAGCAGGCGGTGATCCCTCTCTAGCTGTTCCTACAGCGGTTGCCATAGAAATGATTCATACCATGTCCTTAATTCATGATGATTTACCTGCGATGGACAATGACGACTTAAGGAGAGGAAGACCTACTAACCATAAAGTTTATGGAGATGCAATAGCTATTCTGGCTGGCGATGCATTATTAACTAGAGCCTTTGAAATGGTCTCATTAAGAAGCCCTGGCGTTGATCCCAATAGATTATTAAATGTAGTTGGAGAACTTTCCCTAGTAGCAGGAGCACCTGGACTAGTTGGAGGTCAAGTTGTTGATTTGGAATGTGAAGGGAAAGAGGTTGATCTCGAAACCCTTGAGTACATTCATCTTCATAAGACCGGTGCATTATTAAAAGCTTGTGTAAGAACTGGAGCAATGATTGCCGGAGCTAATGAAGAATTATTAAAGGCCCTAACTACATATGCAGAGGGAATAGGTTTAGCATTCCAAATAATAGATGACATCCTTGATTTAACTTCAAGCAGTGAGAAGCTTGGCAAAACAGCAGGTAAAGATCTTTTGGCAGATAAAACTACGTATCCTAAATTACTTGGAATGGAGGAATCAAAGAAAAGAGCTTTCGATTTAGTGGACAAAGCTAAGAAAGCAATTGAGCCTTGGGGTTTAAATGCAAAACATTTAATCTCCTTAGCTGATTTCATTACAAATAGAGATAGGTAAAGAGTATTTAACTTATGTCAGAGTTTTCAGCTTTCTTTGATAATTCAGTTCTTTTCTGGAGTTTATTATCTTGTTTAATAGCTCAATTTTTCAAAATTATATTTAATTTCTTTTCAACAGGAAAGATTAGATTTGGAATTATGTTTGAAACAGGAGGGATGCCCTCAAGCCATTCTGCTTTAATAACTGGAACTACTTCAGGAATAGGTTTTCAATTAGGCTTTGATAACCCAATATTTGCATTAGCGATTGCACTTTCACTAATTGTTATGTACGACGCCAGTGGGGTTAGAAAATCAGCCGGTATTCAGGCTGCAGAAATAAACAAACTCGCAAAAAAATTAGATCCTGAGTCTCAATTAGCTTTAAAAGAAACTCTTGGTCATACAAAATTTGAAGTTATTGTAGGAGGTATTTTAGGTCCACTAATTACATTACCAGGAATAGTTTTTATAGGTTCACCTCTAAACATAATTGATTTGATAATAAATTAAGAATTTTGAGAATAATTAACTTGTGTAGCATTTATAAAGTTTTTTGCAGCTTCTGGGCAACTTGGTAAATGTAAATGAATCCAACTTGCATGTAATTTGTTATCTGACCACCCTTCATTTTTAAATTTAGTCTCCCACGATTTAATTTCCCATGGAAAAGATAATTGGCTCTGAAACTCAGTTTTTTTTAATTCAAATTCTGGTGAAGAACGTTCAACTTCCCAATAATGAAATTCATGTCCTCTTATTAATTGATTTTGTTTAATTATTGGAGTGTCTTTAAGACCCTTTATATATCTATAACCTACCGACAAATTACTTTTTATTGATTTAAAAGGTAATATTCCACTCATTTTATGGTTGTTACCATTTTCATCTTTTATTAAATCTCCTAAGATCATCATCCCACCACACTCTGCATAAATAAATCCTTTTTTACGGAATTCTCTTAATGACTTTAAGCTTTTATCTGAATTACTTATATGACTAGCATATTTTTCAGGAAAACCTCCTGGAATAATTAAAGATGAAGCCTCATTTGGAATTTCTTCATTATTAAAAATGCTCCATGAAATTAGAGGAATTCCTATTTCATCAAGAAACTCCTTCGTTTCAGGATATTGGAAATGAAAGATTTTATCTTCTGCAATTGCGATAGGTTTATTTTTATCTATTTTAAAATCATTACTAATAGTGGTATTTAATATATTTTTTTTTGGAGGGGATTTCAGGAATTTGCTTAGAGAAACAACATCAAGATTTTTTTCAGCAAAGCTTGCAAAATAATCAACATCAATTTTTCTATCACTATCAAATGGAGAAATTAAACCTAAATTAGCTTTATTAACAGTTATTTTTGAATCAGAAGGTAAAAAACCAAGAATTTCGATATCTTCATTTTTAAAAACTTCTCTAATTAATCTTTTATGTCTATCTGAATTGACATTGTTAAATATAATTCCTTTTATTGATAATTCATTATCAAAATCTCTAAAACCTCTAACTGTTGGGAGAAGAGAGTTTACTTGCCCTTTAGCATTAACAATAAAAATTATTGGAGTATCAAGTAGTTTTGCAACATTTGCAGTACTTGAATAAGCAGTTGCACCTAATCCATCAAAAAGACCCATTGCTCCCTCAATCAATGAGAGCTCATATTTCAAAGAATGCTTTAAAAAATTTTTCTGAACCCATTCTTCACCACTTAAAAAAATATCTAAATTTCGACAAAGAGGTTGGCCAATTGAACTAAGTTGTTGTTGATCAAGATAATCTGGTCCAACCTTGAAAGTTTGTATTTTTATCCCTTTTGAAAAAGCCCAACAAGAAATCAACAGAGCTAAAGTAGTTTTCCCAGTATCAGTTGAAGGAGAGGATATTACACAAGGCATTTAATTAGTTTTATTTATTAAAACCATTAAATATTTGTACTGCGACCTTGATAGCATTTTCAAAAAGTGGACTGGTATTTCCTCTACTACTTCCCAATAACTTACTTACATCTGATTCTGAGGAAGCAAATGCATTGGGAACGACTTGCTCTATTAATTGCATATCAGCCATACCTCCTGCTTCAAGTCTCATACATTCAACAGATTCACAGCCAAGTATTACACAAGTATTGTTTTTACGAACCTCACTAATTTTGGAAATCAACCTTAATCCAATAACTTGGCCAGAATGAATACTTGGATTTCCCAAAGGCTCAGGATTTATACATGTAGAAATTTTCTCGCCATTATTTCTTTCGAATTCAATTTTTATTAATTCTCCATGTTTATCTATTTTTGAAAATACCCATTCTAGCTTGTCACTAATCCACGAAATTAAAAGTAACGCTTGAAGAAAATTACCTTCTGCTATATCTATATCTATATCTGAGATATGATCTAAAATAGGTCTCCTGGATGGAGGATCAAAAATCATTGCTAATGATTCACGCCAACTTTTAAGTCTTACCCAATTTAAATCGTTAATAGCCTTATTTGATTTTATTGATTGATAGAGGATTTTCAAGCATCTATTGGGCGACCCATTTGCAGTATCAATAATTAATCTAATACCTTGATCAGTAAGATGATTAAAAATTTCTTGAGATTCGTCAAGGCTACCATTCCACCATAACCATGTAGGTAAATCTTTTATAGATAGGTCATCAATAATTTTCAATCCTTTTTTATTAATAGAATTAGAGTCACCCCTTATGACAACTAAATCGCCACAAATAGGTTGAGTTATAGTGTTATCACTAAGTGGGCAATAGGCGGATACAAAAGTTTTTATATCTGATTCTTTATTTAAAGTTGGTGCTAAAGTAATCAATCTTCTAGGATTTAAGGTACTTATTGAAGATTCAAAGAATTGCCCTCTTAAGTCTTCTTGATCTTTATTTGATAAATTTTCCTTCAATAAAGTCAATAACTCTTCACTATATATTGAGGTAGTATGTGATAATCCTTTATCTATAATTAAATTTTTAGCAACTTTAATTATCTCTGGACTTAATGTCCCAGTAATTGGTCCACTTATTAAGCCTGATTTAACTAAACATTGTTCAAGCCATGCAGGCTGCCAGACCATCAAAGTAAAAGTATTTGCTCCAGAACTATCTTCATCTTCAGAAATCCATAATTGATTTAAATAATTAGATATTTCTTGATGAGGCAGCTCTAATGGGGTTTGAAGTGTTAATTGAGGTTTCATTATAAAGTTAAGGTCTGCGCCAGAAAATATTGTCTTTGGAAAGTAATTGATCTGATTCAGGAGGTCCCCAAGTCATTGATTCGTATTTGTGAATAGGTAACTTCCAAGGAGCATCTTCCATTAATTCTATTAATGGTGTATAGAGTTTCCAAGCAGCTTCAACCTCATCACTTCTTGTGAACAAGGTAGGATCAGAAAGCATGGCATCAGCCAACAACCTTACATAACCTTCATCAGAAGGTTCTCCAAAAGATTCATCATAAGAAAATTCCATCTCAACTGGTCTTGATTTCATCCCAGAACCAGGTGATTTGACTTCAAATTTAAAAGTTGCTCCTTCATTAGGCTGAATCCTAAGAATAAGCTGATTTGGAGCGGGATTAATTATTGTTGATTCAAACAAATGTACTGGTACATCTTTAAATGTCAATACAATTTCCCCAAGTCTTTTTGGCAGTCTTTTACCTGTTCTTAAGTAGAAAGGAACTCCTTGCCATCTCCAATTATCAATAAATACTTTTGTAGCAATATAAGTTTCTGTTGTACTGTTCAAATTTACTCCGTCTTCATCTCTATAACCTTGAAGTCTTTTTAGGCTATTTCCTCCTTTTGCGTACTGTCCTCTAATACAACAATTCCAAGGTTCATCCTCATCGGCAAGTTTTGAAGCTTGAAGAACTTTTGCTTTTTCATTTCTTATTGCCTCAGGTTCAAATTTACCTGGAGGCTCCATTGCAGTAACAGCAAGCATTTGAGTTAAATGATTTTGGAGCATATCTCTTAAAGCTCCAGAGCTTTCATAATAACCAGCTCTATCTTCAACCCCAACTGTTTCCGATGATGTTATTTGAACACTTGAAATATAATTTCTATTCCATATAGGTTCAAAAATAGTATTAGCAAACCTCATAACCAGTATGTTTTGAACAGTCTCTTTCCCTAAATAATGATCTATTCGATATATCTGACTTTCATCTGCACAACTTTGAACGATCTTATTTAATTTCTTAGCACTTGAATAGTCTCTTCCAAAGGGTTTTTCAATAACAATTCGACTTTTCTTAGGATCATCTAGTAATCCGGCAGCCTTTAGAGCCTTACATCCACTTCCATAGAAGTTTGGAGATACTGATAAGTAAAAGGTCTTATTACCGTGTGTAGCCTGTAATTTATCAATTTCATTTAATCTTTTGGAAAGTCTTACAACATGATCTTCTTGCTGCAAATCAACTGGCTCATAGAATAGATAATTTGAAAACTGTTCCCATTCCGTTTCATTTTCAGATATTTGATCAGCTAATTTAGCTTGCATTTTTTCCTTAAAATCTTGATCACTCCAAGGCCTTCTTGCGCATCCAACTATAGCGAATTCACTAGGTATCCTTCTTTGCAAATAGAGTTCAAATAAGGCAGGTATAAGTTTCCTGTGGGTAAGATCTCCACTAGCTCCGAATATTATTAGGCATTGTGGAGATATTACTCTTTCTTGTCGCAAACCTAATCTAAGAGGGTTACTTAAGGTTGAGGGCATATTTTTTTATAAGTCTTATATAGATAAAATCGTCTTTTTTTAGCTAATTAGCTACATTTTGTGTCTAAACCAAAAAAGTCTTTTAGATATTGAAAAAAACTTTTTAGAAAAATTTAATAAGTTTCTACGTGCCACCTACCAGCTTTTTTTAATTGTGGTCTTAACTCTGACCAATTTAATCCCTTTTCTTCAGCTGCTTTTGTCATAGCTTCATCTATGCCAGGTTCCATACCTTTTAAACCACAAAGATAAATATGAGTTTTTTCATCTTCGATCATATTGAAGATTTCATTTGCTGATTCTAGAACTCTATCTTGAATATACATTCTTCCGCCTTTTGTATTTTGTTGTTCACGACTAATGGCTTTAGTATATTTAAAGTTATCTGGATAGTTTTCAAGATATCTCTGTAGATCTTCCTCATATAACAAGTTAGCTGATTTAGGAGCACCCATAAATAACCAAGCTTTACCTTTAAAGTTCCATTTATTTTTTTCCTTCTCAGTAGCTTCAAACATTCTCCTTAGATAAGCCCTCATAGGAGCTATACCCGTACCAGTAGCTAACATTACTATATTTGCATCCTCTTCGTCAGGAAGAAGCATTTCTTTTCCTACAGGACCGGTAATCTTTACCTTATCTCCTGGCTTAATATCACATAGGTAAGTTGAGCAAACACCATTTATAGTTTCACCATCTTTTTCATATTGAAGTTGCCTGACACAAAGAGAAACGGTATTACCTTCGAAATCATCCCCATGTCTTGTACTAGCTATTGAATATAGTCTTAGCTTATGGGGCTTACCATTGGCATCTTCACCTACAGGCATAATACCTATACTTTGTCCTTCGACATAATTTAAAAAAGGATCGCTTTCCTTAAGGTCAAAAGTTATGTGATTTACCCTTCCAATAGCCCCTTCTTTAAGGAGGCTGTAGTTCCCAGTCACAGTTCCTTCAAATGGAGTCTTTGGCCTATAGATATTTACTGGTACATCAGCATGTTTTTTCTTCATAGGCTTTGGGGCTTCCGCCTTCACAGCAGCTACTGGTTTTGGTTCAGTCTTAGGTTTCACAACTTTTGCCTCAGTTTTTTTCGATTTATTTGCTTCTTCAAATTTTATAGCCCTTTTATTAAAAAAAGTCATTATGAGATAAAAAACTGATATAACGATTGGGATATGAGCTAATCCACCTGCTATAACTTTTGCTTGTGAGTAAACCATTTTTGAACTTATTTATATTAAAAGATTATCAATCTGTATCTTAAATTGTACGTGTTTTATAAAAATAGTTACGTTTTGAGATCGGAATATTTAATTATAAATCTTTCCATTTCAAAATTTTTATAAATTTTATCGGTATAGTTACACAGGAATAATTTTTTATTTAATAAAAAATTCATCTATGAATAAATCTCAAAGATCAGTAACTGATTCTCAGGTTAATGACTATAGAACAATTGAGCAGACCATGGAAAAGCTTTCTGGAGGAACAAGAAGGCTTGCCGCTCAGCTAACTACTTCCGCGACTTTCGACTCTTTATGGAATGTACTAACTGATTATGACCGCCTAAATCTCTATATCCCAAATTTGTTATCTAGTAGAAGAATTTATAAAAATAATAATAATGTTCATCTAAAACAAGTTGGCGCTCAAGATTTTCTTGGAATGAAATTTTCAGCGGAAGTTACTATTGATCTATACGAAGAGAAGGAACAAGGTTTATTGAAATTTAGTCTAATAAAAGGAGATTTCAGAAGATTTGAAGGAAGCTGGAAAATACAAAATATCAAAGACACTTCAAAAAACTCATTAATTTATGATCTCACTGTTCAGGGTTGTCAATGGATGCCAATTGGAATGATAGAAAAAAGGTTAAAAAAAGACCTTTCTGAAAATTTGATTGCAGTAGATAAGCAAGCAAAAGATTCAATAAAATAATTAATTAAAATTTTCAAAATTAATTAATAGCCCCAAGGGGATTCGAACCCCTGTCGCCTCCGTGAAAGGGAGGTGTCCTAGGCCTCTAGACGATGGGGCCAAGGAAATAGCTTAATAGCTTATAAAAAATTAGGAGTAAAGCTATCCTTTCGTCAAGTGTTGTTGATCTTTGTTTTGGCCTTGCCACACTGGAACAGTAAAATGAAAGCAGGAACCTTCACCAACTTCTGATACAACCCATATTCTACCTCCATGTACTTCAACAATTCTTCTGCAAACAGATAGGCCAATACCAAATCCTGATGTTCCCTCAGATGTCTGTGGTAGTCTAACTCTATCAAGAAATATTCTTTTTTGCTCACTTACTGGAATTCCAGCACCTTTGTCACAAATCGTTATTTCTACCCATTGATTTGTTTTATGAATCAATGTAATTTTAATTCTTCCAGAATCTTCTGAAAATTTAAGGGCATTTTCAATTAAATTTAAAAATACCTGTCTCATTCTTCTTTGGTCTGCATATACGCTTGGGAGATCAGATGGTATGTCAGTATCAATTTCTATCTTCCTTAATCTCCAAAACTTTTCTAATTCAAGAATTGCCTCAGCACTTATGTTTCCTAAATCGATTTTTTGAGGATTAAAAAGAGCTTCCCATTTAGTTGTTCCAACCTCAAGAAGATCTTGAGATAAAAGTTCAATTTCTTCTAAACGGCGTTTAATTACGTCTTGCAATTTTCTTATATCAATTTGTCCTAGTTTTTGACTTTGAATAGCAAGAGTTGCTGCTGTTAGGGGCGTTCTCAATTCATGTGCAACCATTCTTAGCAGTCTTTCTTGTGATTCAATTCTTTTTGTAAGTGTCTCATTTTCTTGTCTAAGGACCAATAATTCTTCCTCAAGGAGAAACTCTTTTTGAGTTCTAATTGAATCTATTTTAGAAGGTTGAAGATTAATACCTAAATTTTGTGTAACTCCTTCTTGTTTCCATCTAGGCAACCAAGTCTGCAACTGAACAAAAATGTTACTCCCTGCAAATATTTGCTTTGGAGCTGGTGAAACTTTTATAAGAGCAGGAATAGCAACCAACCTATGCAACTCAAGTAGTTCAGGTTGTTCCGTTGGTTCAGAAATCTGAAGAGAAATCTCAAACTCGCAGTCATCAGACTCTAGATAAGTTAGTAATGATTTTAGATCTCCTCTAGAAAGATGATTTCTAGCAGCTACTAATATTAATTTTAATTCTTTTTTTTCATTCAAATCATTTACCCAGAAGTTTTAATAATCTGTTTTTGCTTATAAACACATTAAGTTATTTATATATATTTTACAGTTAAGCTATCAAATAAATAGTTGATATTTATAAATGGTTGTTAATAGTCAAAACAATAACATTAATTACGGTGACTATAATTCCCCTGAAGTTAGTATAGATAGTAATTTAAAAAGATGGTTCTCACGTAATATTGGACTTTGGAAATCCAATAGGACATATTTTCTCGAAGAAGAAAGGAAAACTTACAATCTTTGCATGTACATAAATATTGAGTCTCTTGAAAATAAAAAAGAATGGGAATCTCATTATAAATTCACTTGGTATCCAGAAAAGAAATATAGTTTTTTTGATGAACATCCCAAATATAAAGAAAAAGGCGAAATGCAAGCTTTCATTAAGGATCATCAATTAATAAGAGAAAAATTTTATTTAAGTGATACTGATGGAATATCCAATATTAAACAAGTTGATGAACATGAGATGATTTTCGAATCGTCCTATGAAGACTGGTATATACTTGAGCACACAAGACTTATTGACGGAGATAATTATAGATATAGGGTAATATATTCATGGAATAAAGATAAACTTAAAATAGTAGAGAATCATCATGAAATAAAAATTATTACATAAATTTTATATGCTAATTTAGTTTAAAAATAAAAAATGTTATCTTTAAAAAGAGAATAAAAAAAAATTAATTAATGTTTATAAATTTATCTTCAAATAAATTTTTTAAAATTTTAAGTCTTCCTGTATTTTTATATTTAACTTTTTTTGAATTAACAACACCAAATAAAGAAATAAAAGCCAACAAGAAATTACAACCGGCTACTGAACAGGATTTATATTTATATAAAGGTATGGGCGCTTCATATCTTTGTATAGCTTCAAAAGCTGGTATTGAATTTCCAAAGGCTTTAGGAGTGGCTACTGCAACCTATGTACAAGTAGTTGAGGGTAAACATGGAGGTGCAGTAAAAGAATTAGGGGATGACAAACTAGAAAGAGAAAAATTATTTGCCGGTGCAGAATTTCAAATAGTTACTACCGCTATACAATATTGTCCTGATAGCGTCCCAAAAGAAGTAACTAAGAAAGTTACAAAAATACTAAAAGAAAATAAAAAATAAATTTATTATCTAAACATAGAGCTAACAGAACTTTCTTCATGAATTCTCCAAATTGCCTCTCCTAACATATTTGCTACAGAAAGGACTTTTAACTGAGGAAAGTTGCCATTATCAATGACTGGAATACTGTTAGTAACAATGACTTGTTCAAATAAATCTTTTGAACTTAATCTTTCATAAGAAGGAGGAGAGAAAACGGCATGAGAAGCACATGCGAAAATTCTCTTTGCACCTTCTTTTTTTAATAAATTGGCACCTGAACAAATAGTACCCCCAGTATCAATCATGTCATCTATAAGAATAGCCGTTTTCCCCTTGACTTCTCCAATAACAGTCAAACTCTCTGCGATATTATGAGCAGATCTTCTTTTGTCAATAATCGCTAATGGAGCATCGTTCATTAATTTGGCAAATGCTCTTGCTCTGGCTACTCCACCCACATCAGGAGATACAACAACAACTTCCTCCAACTTTAGTGATTCAAGATAATCAATTAAGACAGGAGATCCATATATATGATCGCAAGGAATATCAAAATATCCTTGTATTTGAGCTGAATGTAAATCCATGGCAAGAACTCTATCCACGCCTGACTTCTCAAGTAAATTTGCTGTAAGCTTTGCTGTAATTGACTCTCTTCCTGAAGTTTTTCTATCCGCCCTTGCATATCCAAAATATGGAATTACCGCTGTAATCTGTCTAGCTGAAGCTCTTTTACAAGCATCCACCATGATCATTAACTCCATTAAACTATCATTAACAGGAGCGCATGTAGGTTGAATAAGGAATACATCACAACCTCTTATAGATTGTTGAATTTGAACATAAAGTTCCCCATCAGCAAATCTTTTAGATACTAATGGGACATTCTCAATCCCTAAATATGATGCAATTTCTTCAGCTAATTTAGGATTAGAAGTTCCACTAACTAACCTTAGTCGACTATTAGTTAGATTAAAAGTTGGCTCTTCATTTTCTACTGCCGTGATAAAACTTGTCACGAAATTAGCTTTTAAAATCTATTCATATCGTAGTACCTAATATTAATTTCGCAAAAATAAATTAACTTATTTATCTTTCATAGTTATAAGTCCTAAGTTTGAATATTGAATATTCTGAAATAAATAATTTTTAAACTATATCGGCAAATATAAGAAACATCTAAATTTATTTGTTAAATGTTAAATATTTAATTATTCTTAATCTTAGATAATAATTGATAAAAGAATTATAAAAAATCACTTTATATTAATGAGTTTAAAATCAGTTCTTAAAAAAAAATCGTTAGGTATACTTGTTCATCCTTCAAGTCTTCCGGGAGGTAGTTACTGCGGGACCTTTGGAGATGGCGCTAAAGATTGGATTAAGAAGCTTTGTAAGTATAAGATTAATCACTGGCAATTCTTACCTCTTACTCCAACAGATTCAACAGGATCCCCGTATAGTTCGCCATCCAGTTTTGCATTAAATCCTTGGTTTCTTGATATCAATAAATTAATTGAAGAAAAATATATCATTTCATTTAATAAGAAGGATTTACAATCAATTAATCAGAACGAAGATCATTTTGATTTTGATTTTGCAAATAATTTATCGAAAAAATTAGAAGAATATCTTTTATTTGATTGGGAATCTCAATCTGAAATAAGGAAAACTGATTTTTATTTATGGAATAAAAAAAATACTTGGGTTGAAGATTATTCAATATTTATGGTCTTAAGAGAGAATTTCAATATGTTGCCTTGGTGGGAGTGGCCATTGGAGTTTAAACAAAAGGAAAATGAATTTATAAAAACATGGACAAAAGACCAAAAAAAAGAAATACTTAAAAAAAAATTAATACAATGGCACCTTAATAAACAATGGAAGGAGATCAAAGTCTTTGCCAAAACTAACGGAATTACACTCATAGGTGATTTACCTTTTTATGTTTCAAGAGACAGTGCGGATGTATGGAGTAATAAATCACTATTTTCAATATCTCAAAATGGAGATTTACTTTTTCAAAGTGGAGTACCTCCTGATTATTTCTCATCTACGGGACAACTATGGGGTACTCCCACCTTCTATTGGGCTAAGCACAAAAGTACAGCATTTAGATGGTGGAGAAAAAGATTTAAAAGACAATTTGAACTTGTTGACATATTAAGACTTGATCATTTTAGAGCGTTTGCTGGATATTGGAGAGTTGAGGGTAATGCCCAAAATGCTATTAATGGGACATGGATTAATTCCCCTGGTAAAGAGCTATTAAATATTTTAAAAAAAGATTTAAAATCTGATTATCTACCTATCATTGCTGAGGATTTAGGAGTAATAACTAAAGATGTAGAGATACTAAGGGATAATTTTGAATTACCTGGCATGAAGATTTTACAATTCGCATTCGATGGGAATGAAAATAACCCTTATCTACCAAAAAATATCGAAAAAGAGAACTGGGTTGTTTATACAGGAACTCATGACAACGCTACTTCCACATCTTGGTGGGACTATTTAGATATTAAAATTAAAAACAATATTAAAAATAAATATAAATACTCAAATGATCCCTCCTGGAATTTAATAGAAATTGGTATGAGTACAAAAGCAAACCTTTTTATCTCTCCGATTCAAGATATCTTATCTTTGGATGACTCAAGTAGATTAAATACTCCTGGAACAGTTACGAACAATTGGAGATGGAAATTAAATCAAACTCTTGACGAGATAGATATAAATTTAAAAAAATATAGTGACCTTGGAAATAATTATGGGAGATTAGGCAATTAGTTCAGCAGATATATTTTATTTTGCTTTTTCCTCAATAATTTGAATCTCAATAATATTAATATTTGAAATAAAGTATCGATTGAGAAAAAATAGTATCAAAATTAAAAATAAAAAATAAAAAAAACTTCCCTGCCAGGAATTTAGAAAATCAAACTTTCTTAAAATGATTTTTTTTCTATTTTTTTCGAAAGTATTTGTTTCTCTAACTTCTAACCCTACCAAGGTATTATTTTCCAAGGCTAAACATTTTTCCAACTTTAATAATATTGATCTTAGAAAAGGATCTCTAGGTCTAAGTTCTTCAATATTATTCTCAATTGAATTTATAGAAGATTCTGGAATTTTAGAGATATTTGATAATTCTTTAACAGAAAGATTATTTTGAGTCCTTGCTTCTTTTACTAATTTACCAAGTTCAACATATTGATTATGTTCTTTACTATGATTATGTTCTTTACTATGATTTTGTTCCTCCAGTGTTATTTTTTTATTTTTTAGAAAATTAATATTGAATAATCTCATTAGATTTTTTATTATTTGACTATCTAAATTATGTATCTAAAGCATTATTTAATTTTAATCAATTAATAAATCAAAAACTATAAATTAATGAGTTGATATAAAAGCAAACACTAAGCTGGAGATATAATATTTTTAACAGCACTTTTAGCCAATTTTAAAGGACTAAAAGTATCTCTAAGTAAAATTAATAGTTTTTCTACATCTTTAAATTCTAATCTATCATCCTTGACAAGGCTTAATAAAAGGTTTTTTCTAACTTCAGAGCCTTTGTCACTTGCAAATAGTTTCAAACCTGCATTGGCTACTGGAATGAGATCTGCATTAATATTTTCGGTATCCTTAAATAAGGTATTTAACAAACTTTCAAGCTTATCTATCTGAATCCTTCCTTCATTATCAAATACAACTTCAAGAAGAATATTTACAATTTCATCCGAATTATCTGTTAAAAGTTTTTTTGCAATATATGGATATGCAATTTTCAAGATCTTAAATTCAGGATCAAGTCTCAAAGCTAAACCTTCTTGGCTTACAACAGCTCTAATTATTAGTGCGAACCTACTTGGAACTCTAAACGGATAAGAGTACATAAGTCTTGAGAATTTATCAGTTACATTTTTTAAATTAAAATTACCAACCTCAGCCCCAAATGAATCCCCAAGGACTTCTTTAAGAGGCTCTACAAGTTGTTCAAGATCTTGTTCTTTGGTTAAGAAACCTAATTTCTGAAAATCTTTAGCCATAAGTAAATATTCTTGGTTAATTAAATGCACAATTGCCTTAATAAGTGTAAGCCTATCTGAATTTGTAATAGTATCCATCATCCCAAAATCAACGTATGCTAAGTGTCCATTATCTAAACTTCCTCCTTTAAGAGCAAACATGTTTCCAGGATGAGGATCTGCATGAAAATAACCATATTCGAATAATTGCTGCAGACCACTTATCACGCAAGTTCTAATATAAGAAGAAGGTATTAAATTATTTTGCTCTAAAATTTCTCTGTCCCTTAATTTAACTCCATCTATCCAAGATGTTGTTATAACCCTTTTTGAGGAAAAATCTTTTTCTAATTTTGGTATAAATACATTAGGATTAGATTTAAAAAGATCGGCAAACTTCAATGCATTTTTCCCTTCTTGCTCATAATCAATTTCATCAAAAAGGGCTTTACCAAATTCATCTATTATTTCTCCAATACCAACACCTATATTAAGTGGTAAAAATGATCCAAAAGTAGTCGCTAAGATTTTTAGAATTACAATATCTCTTCTAATAAGAAAGTATAAATTAGGTCTTTGTACTTTTACAGCACAAAAATTATTATTTTTTGTTCTTGCCTTATAAACTATTCCTAGACTTGCTGATGCAATAGGTTCATCTGGAAAATCATCAAATAATTCATTAGCAGGAACTCCAAGTTCATCTTGAATTATTTTGAGAGCAATTTTATGTTCAAAAGGTGGAAGATTATCTTGTAGATTTGTAAGTTCTGTTAACCAATCTTGCCTTACAAGATCTGGTCTCGTTGAAAGTGCTTGTCCTAATTTAATAAAACATGGACCCAAATCGGTAATAACATCAAAAAGGTATTTTGAAAGATTTTTCTGTACACTTTTACTATTACTGTTACCTTGAAATAGTATTCTTACTAAAAGAAAAATTAAAGTTAAAAGTATATATAAAACTCTTGGTAATAATATCCATGGTCTTAAGATCAACCAAATCATATCTCCTTTAGGTGAATATTTTGAATAAGAAGTTGCCATTTACATTTAAAATATTAAAGAAGAATTTCTTTTCAATGCATTCTATATGTACCAATAATACTTTATGAGTATTTCTTCTTTTCTAACTAAAAAGTTTTTAAAGTCACTTTTCTTTCCTGCCCACAATAGAGGAAAAGCTTTACCAAAAGGCTTGATTAGATTATTAAAAAAACAACCAGGTTTTTGGGATTTACCAGAACTTCCGGAAATAGGTTCTCCATTATCTAATAGTGGATTAATACATGATGCTCAAATATCAATTTCAAAAAAAGTTAATACAAAAAAATGTTTTTTTGGAGTAAATGGAGCATCTGGTTTGATTCAATCAGGAATAATCGCTATGGCTAATCCTGGTGAATATATTCTTATGCCAAGGAATGTTCATATAAGTGTTATTAAAGCTTGTGCTTTGCAGAATATTATTCCAATATTCTTTGACATAGAGTTTTCTAGAGTAACTGGACATTACATGCCAATCACTAAAAAGTGGTTTACAAATGTATTCAATAATATAGATTATGACAATTCTAAAATTGCAGGAGTCATACTAGTTAGTCCTTACTATCAAGGTTATGCAACGGATCTTGAACCTTTAATTAAAATTTGTCATCTACATAATTTGCCTGTTTTAGTTGATGAAGCTCATGGTTCGTATTTTCTTTTTTGTGAAGACTTTAATTTACCTAAATCAGCCTTAAGATCAAAAGCTGATTTAGTAGTCCATTCATTACATAAGTCACTTAATGGACTAACTCAAACAGCAGTAATTTGGCATAATGGGAATCTAATCGAAGAAAATAAATTAATCAAAAGCATAAATTTACTGCAAACTACTAGTCCTAATTCTCTCCTTCTTTCTTCTTGTGAGGAGTCCATTAAAGACTGGCTTAATAAGGATAATCTTAATAAATACAAAAAAAGAATTTTAGAAGCAAAATCAATTTACAATGAGTTAATAAATAAAAAGATACCTCTTATTGAAACTCAAGATCCTTTAAAAATAGTACTAAATACCTCAAAAGTTGGTATTGATGGCTTTACTGCAGATAGATTTTTTTATAAAAACGGATTAATTGCTGAATTACCTGAAATGATGACGCTTACTTTTTGTCTTGGTTTTTCAAATCAAAAGGATTTTACTTTTTTGTTTCAAAAATTATGGAAAAAGTTACTAATTCATACTAATAAAGCTTATGGTTTAAAAGCTATAAAACCTCCTTTTAGATTAGTTCAATCCCCAGAAATACCAATAGGAGTTGCTTGGAAAAGTAAGACTTATAGCATTCCTCTAGTTGAATCATTGGGGAAAATTTCTGGAGATATTATTTGTCCTTATCCTCCTGGAATACCTTTAATTGTTCCTGGAGAGAGAATAGACCAGGAAAGAATAGATTGGATAGAAGCTCAAAGTTTGTACAACGAAGATCTGTTAAATTCTTATATAAGAGTCTTAAATAACTAAAAATCAAATATGAGATTGCGAAGTGGCTTATTAATTGGATTATTTGGATTAGTTGTTGTTTTATTAGGCGGATGGTATTTCACAATAGCAATTGCATTACTTACCTATATTGCACTTCTCGAATTTTTTAGAATGGCAGAATTCACAGGAATTAAACCAGCCACCAAAACTACATTATTTTCATGCTTTATAATTATAATTGCTACATATCTAGAAGTTATTGGATTCCTTGATAGAGAGATATACAATTCAATATTACCAATATGTTCAGTCGGAATATGTACGTGGTTATTGCTCCAGCCAAAGTCAGGCACTATTTCAGATATTGCAGCATCTATTTTCGGATTATTTTATTTAGGTTTTTTACCTAGTTATTGGATTAAATTAAGGGCGATACAATCGACTATAAATAATTCGTCCGATGGAATATTACCCTTTGAAAACATCTCAAATTCAACAGGTCTTTATTTAACATTAATTTCTTGTTTATTAATTGTGGCAAGTGATATAGGTTCTTATTTTATTGGAAAGTCTTTTGGCAAAAGGGCTCTTTCCCCAATATCTCCAAGTAAAACTATCGAAGGATTGATAGGAGGAATAATATGCTCAATTTCAGTAGCAACCTTTTTTGCGTTTTTACTTAGTTGGCAGAATCCATTCTTAATTGGCATTTTATATGGAATATTAGTTTCTCTTATGGCATTAGTGGGAGATTTAATTGAATCAATGATGAAAAGAGATGCGAAAATTAAAGATTCTGGAACTTTTTTGCCTGGTCATGGTGGAATACTTGATAGAATTGACAGTTATATATTTACCCCTTCAGTTATTTATTATTTAATTATACTTTTGAAGTATTTTAATTAATTCTGAAGTATTAACTTTAAAGATAAATCTATATTTACTAATTAATTTTTTATATTAAACTATCTATATTTATTTTTTTATAAAGGTAGAAATATCTTTTTGATATATATCCTCTTTAATATCAAGTTTAAATTACATTACTAATAAATTTATTAATAATACTTTTGCTAGGAACAAAAATAATCATAAATAATCTTACTAGATAATGATGGCAAATCTACATGTGGAAGATGACCGCAATTTTTCAACCCAATAAAATTTAATTGATCTATTTGTTTTATTTTATTAATTTCTTTTTTACCAAGAATGCGATCATTCTCCCCACAAATAGTTTTAATTGAAATATTTTGCATGTATTTATATGTCCCAGCAAATCCACCACTTTTTGCAAAAGAAGCTAACGAATTTCTCCAGCCAGAGCATCCTAAATGAATTGAGGCAATTTGTTCCTCCATTGAACCAACACTTTTATCTGGATATGCAAAAGCTTGCCTACAAAGACCTTTTCTTACTTGAGATAATCCTAAAAAAGATGCCCCAATCTGGTTTAATGGGAAAGGAATATTTTTGGATTCTCCAAACAAACCCGCTGGAGATAAAAGAATTATCTTATTAATGAGCTCTGGGATTTCCTTCGCCAAGTTTATCGCTACGGATCCTCCCATTGAAGCGCCTACAACCATTAACTTATTTTTTAATTTAAGTGTATTAATAATATCAAGAAGATTAGAAATTATTTTTCGAGGATTATATTGATTGGAAGCATTCCTCGGAGTAAATCCAAATCCTAATAAATCAGGAATTATTAATTGGAAATTTTTTTTTAAAAATGGATAAATTCTCCTAAATTCAAGAAAACTACTATCAAATCCATGCAAGAAAAGGATTGGTTGACCAGTTCCTCCCATAACGACTGGAAATTCAAAAGAATTCCATTTTTCGTTAAGTTTTATCCAATTAACGTCATTAGATATATTCAATCCTAATGGATCCTGAATAGAGTTTTTAACTTTTTCAAAATAATCAATATTCAGCTTATTAAGATCATTATAAATATTCTTATTCAAAGTATTTATGCTATTTTAATTTTTTGTTTTTCGAATTTTGTAATAATTTCTATCATATCTTGCTGATTGATTTCAAAAGGCAAGAAATGAATCTCTGATTTATCCCTGCATGTAAATTCAACAATTTTTTGTAAATTGTTATTTTCAAAAACATTTATTCCTAAGTCGGCAATAGTAGTTGGTAAATCCAATTTTTTCATTAATTCCAGTAACTGTTTAATAGATTGATTAGCTAATTTATTATTATTTTTAGTTTCTTCTAATCTCAGTTGCAATAATATTCCAACTCCAACAATTTCACCATGTAAAGGCTTATGACTTGAAATTATCTGAGTAATAGCATTATGAATAGCATGAGCTGCTGCAGTTCTACACTTTTCCCCACCAATTCCTCCAATCAATCCAGCAGTAAGTGAACATCCTTCTACAACATTACACCAAGCAACATTTTGGACTGACTGACTCTTATAAGCACTTTCACCATTAATAAGTAATTGGTCTCTTAATACTCTTGATATTTGAATTGCTTGCTGAACAAGTCCATCTTCAACTTTTGAACTAGTTAAAGAAGATTCGTACCATTTAGCTAATGCATCAGCTATTCCACTAGCAAGTGTCCTCCTTGGGGCTGTTTTAATAAATCCGTGATCAAGTACCAATATTTCAGGACAAGACTTCAACTCAATATCCTTGATATATTGCCCATCTTTTGAATAAATATTTGATAATGCTGTCCAACCTGCACAAGTTGAAGCACTTAAAGGGATAGTAATAGCTGGAATGGATAGAAAGTCTGCTAAATATTTTCCTGCGTCTAAAACTTTGCCTCCACCTATAGCAATAATTGAATCGCAATTATTTTTAAGTATGAAACTTTTTATTCTTTCAAGATCTTCATAACAACAATCAAATTGTAAGTTTGATCTATTTATATGAAAATGATGATCTTGCAAATCTTTATAAATTTGATGCCTTATATTCTTCGTTGATAAACTTCTACCTAAAAGCAAGGGACGCTTAGAAATTTGTTTTATGTGTCTCAGAGATTCCTTCCAAGCATTATTTCCCCTAAATATTTTTTCTGGAGATATTAATTGCATATCAGAGAAACTGTCTAGAAATTAGCCCCTGCTAACTCTTGAGAAGATTCTTCTGATGAAATATTTACTACAACTTTCTTATTCTCGTCTATATCAACTAAAGCTTTATCTCCATCTTTAATTCTTCCTGATAAAACCTCTTCAGCTAAACTATCCTCTAACAAGCGCATAACTGCTCTTCTTAAAGGCCTTGCTCCGTAAGAGGGATTATATCCTTCTTCGACAAGTCTTTCTTTAAATGCATCAGTAACATTTAATTTTATACCCTTATCGTTTAATCTAGAAAAAACTTCTTTTAACATTATCTCTGCAATTTCTTTAACTTCATTTTTAGATAATTGTCTAAATACAATTATTTCATCAAGCCTGTTTAAAAATTCTGGTCTAAAATATTGTTTTAATTCCTCGTTTACTAAAGATTTTATCCTATTGTATTGACTATCTTCAACTGAATCTCCTGAAAATTCGAAGCCTAAACCTCCACCACCTTTTTCGATTACTTTAGAACCAATATTAGAAGTCATTATCAAAAGTGTATTTTTAAAATCTACTGTCCTACCTTTTGAGTCTGTTAATCTACCATCTTCAAGTAGTTGTAGTAATAAATTAAACACGTCTGGATGAGCTTTCTCAACTTCATCGAAGAGTACTACAGTATATGGTCTTCTTCTTACTGCCTCTGTAAGTTGTCCTCCCTCATTAAAACCAACATATCCTGGTGGCGAACCAATTAATTTGCTGACAGTATGTCTTTCCATAAATTCAGACATATCTAATCTGATCATGGCTTCTTCACTACCAAAAAAATACGAAGCTAAGGATTTGGTTAATTCAGTTTTTCCAACCCCAGTAGGACCTGAGAAGATAAAACTTGCAATTGGTCTATTAGGATTTTTCAACCCAACTCTAGCTCTTCTAATAGCTCTTGATACTGCTTTAACCGCCTCATCTTGACCTATTAACCTTTGATGTAAAGTCTCTTCCATATTAAGAAGTTTGACTGACTCGGTTTCTGTTAATTTCTGAACAGGAACTCCAGTCCAAGAGGCAACTATATGAGCTACATCTTCTTCACTTACAAGAGGATCATGAATGATAGTTTGGTTATTTTCAGTAGTTTCTTTAGTGTAACTTGTATCATTTTTTTCAGAACTTTCTTTTTTATTTTCCAAAAGCTCTTTTATTTTTGCAGATAATTCAACCTCTTTTTCTCTTAACACACCTGCCTGATCGAAGTTTTGATCTCTTACTGATTCTTCTTTTTGTTTTTGGACTTGTCTTAATTCTTTATCAATTTGTTTCGCTTCAGGAGGAAGTTTGGAATTGATCAACCTTACTCTACTACCAGCCTCGTCTATAAGATCTATAGCTTTATCTGGTAAAAACCTATCAGAAATGTAGCGATCACCTAAATGAGCTGCTGCTTCTAAAGCTTCATCTGTAATTTTTAAACGATGATGTTGCTCGTAACGTTCCCTTAAACCCTTTAAAATTTCAATAGTATCAGCAATAGATGGCTCTCCAACCATTACAGGTTGAAATCTTCTTTCAAGAGCAGCATCTCTTTCAATATGCTTTCTATATTCATCGAGAGTTGTAGCACCTATACATTGGAGCTCACCTCTGGCTAACGCTGGTTTTAATATATTTGCAGCATCAATTGCACCCTCAGCAGCTCCAGCACCTATTAAAGTATGAACCTCATCGATAACTAATATGATGTTACCAGCAGATTTAATTTCTTCCATTATTTTTTTTAGTCTTTCTTCAAATTCACCTCTATATTTAGTTCCTGCGACAAGGAGGCCAATATCAAGAGTTAGAACTCTTTTATCCTCTAGGATATCTGGAATTTCTCCAAGTTGAATTCTTTGTGCTAGACCTTCTGCTATAGCTGTTTTTCCTACGCCAGGTTCACCTATAAGAACAGGATTGTTTTTAGTTCTTCTACCTAAAATTTGAATGACTCTATCAATTTCTGCGTAGCGACCAACAACTGGATCTAGTTTTGATTCACTTGCTAGTTTTGTTAAGTTTGTACCAAATTCATCAAGAGTAGCTGTTTTCAAGTTGCCTTTGGTTGAAGAGCCTCCTGAACCAACTTCAGCAGTTTCTCCAAGCATCCTTATAACTTGAGTTCTGACTTTCGTTAAGTCGATTCCAAGATTCTCTAAAACTCTTGCGGCAACGCCTTCTCCTTCTCTAATTAAACCTAATAGTAAATGTTCCGTGCCTATATAATTATGACCCAATTGGCGTGCTTCTTCGAGAGACAATTCCAAGACTCTTTTCGCTCTCGGAGTAAAGGGAATTTCAACAGCTACAAATCCTGAACCCCTTCCTATAATTTTCTCTACTTCTATTCTTGAATCTTTTAAATTTACACCTAGTGATTTAAGTACTTTTGCAGCTACACCTGTTCCTTCTCCTATTAAACCTAAAAGTATTTGTTCTGTTCCTACAAAATTATGACCAAGCCTTCTTGCCTCTTCTTGCGCAAGCATAATAACTTTGATAGCTTTTTCCGTGAATCTTTCAAACATTGAAGGTTTTAAATTCTTATTTATAACCTACCAGTATTAAGTCAATTTTGTGTTCAGAATGAGCTTTTGTGAATACCCAAAAGTATAATTTAATCAATATTTATCTACATTAATGATGATATAGCAGCTTATTAAAGTGATTTCAGGGATTCTGGTTATCCGCACAAAAAATTTTTTAATATTTATTTTATGAATTTTTTTTCTTTTAAAATAGCATCAGCACCATTTTTATAATAGTTTTTTCTTCTTCCAACAGTTAAAAATTTAAATTTACAATAAAAGATCTCGGCAATTGAATTAGTTTCCGAAACTTCCAATAGTAATTTTTTTATATTTAATTTTTCACAATCTTTGATCAAATAGTTCATTAGTTGACTTCCATAACCTTTTCGACGAAATTTCTGTCTTATTGAAAAATAACTTATTTGAGCTTCATCAATTATTGATTGAACTACATAAATTCCAATTATTTGTTTTTTGAATAATATTGCAACTACTTTGGTACCACTCTTATTAAATTCACTATGCCATTGTTTTTTAGTCCATAAACAAATTGTATCTAAATCTAATTCGTAACATAATTCAAATTCTTTTTGATCAATTTCTTTAATTGAGATCATCGAAGTAAATATTTTCTCTCTAAATAGTTTTTTGAGATTTGATTTATTATAAATGTTCTGAAAGTTGTAGAATGAAGATATAAAAGAGATTCCCATGAATGTAAAAACATCATTCTTAAAAAACAATATTTATGAAAAAAGTCCCAATAAAAACATAGTTCCAGTTACAACGACTATTAACAGTGACAATAAATTATTTATTGGTGGATGTTCTTTGGAAGATTTAGTAAAAAAATACGATTCACCCCTCTATGTTTTGGATGAGATTACCTTAAGAAATTCCTGTAGAGCGTATAAAAAAGCACTAGAAAAATATTATCCAGGACCATCCCTACCGATATATGCATCCAAAGCAAATAGTTCAATATTTATGAGTAATTTAATTGCATCAGAGGGTTTTGGGCTCGATGCAGTTTCAGAAGGAGAATTATTGACAGCTCTAAAAGGTGGGGTTCCGAATGAAAAAATTGTTTTTCATGGAAATAATAAATCTGATAAGGAAATTGAATTTGCGATAAAAAACAATATCAAAGTTATTGTAGATAATGACCATGATTTAAAAAGACTTGAAGAGATATCTATTTCCTTTAATCATGATATAGAAATTATGGTTAGATTTACTCCTGGAATAGAATGCCATACACATGAATACATCAGAACAGGTTCCTTTGATAGTAAATTTGGATTTGGAATCGAATCACTAGGTAAGCTATTTGAAGTTATAAGTAAAACTAAACACATTAAATTAACAGGATTACATGCTCATATTGGTTCTCAGATTTTTGAACTAGATCCTCATAGTGACCTTGGGAAAATAATGGTAAATGTCATTTTACAAGCTAAACATTTTGGTCACAACATCAAAGAATTAAATGTTGGCGGTGGTCTAGGAATTAAATACACTGAAGAGGATGATCCTCCTTCTATTGATGAATGGATTAAAACAGTATCATTATCTGTTGTAAAAGCATGTAACAAAAATAATTTAAACTTACCAAGACTTATGTGTGAACCAGGAAGGTCTATAGTTTCAACGGCAGGAGTAACTATATACAAAATTGGCTCATTTAAAGATGTCCCTGGGATAAGGACATACTTATCAGTAGATGGCGGAATGAGTGATAATCCCAGACCAATAACATATCAATCAAATTATTCAGCTTGTTTGGTAAATAACCCTTTAAATAATAATTCCAAAAATAAATATACAGTTGCAGGAAAGCATTGTGAATCTGGAGATGTATTATTTAAGGAACTTGAACTTGGTGATTGCGAAACAGGAGACTTGATATGTGTTTTTGGCACTGGTGCATATAATAATTCTATGAGTTCTAACTATAATAGAATTCCTAAACCTGCTGCTGTTTTAGTCTGCAATGGAGAAGCAGAGATTATTCAGAAAAGAGAAAGTCCACATGATCTTCTAAAATATGATGTCCTACCTGATCGCTTTATCAAACAAAGTTAGGTACATTTAATATAATTTAAATTTCGATGTGAATTTTTGGGGGTTTATAAACTTAAAATTTTTACTAGATGTACTTTTTGCTCTAGGATTTGGTCTTTTATTATTTTCAAGGGTTAAAGAACAGAGAACGCTTTGGTTATTAAGAGGATATTTATTCTTAGTTTCTTTTGCTTGGTTTATTCAAAGATATGCATACCTTCCTCTTACTTCAAAATTAATTGATGCAGTAGCACTTGCTTGCTCTCTATCTTTAGCCATCCTATGGCAGGGTGAACTCCGACGATTAATGGAATTACTTGGGACTGGAAGGCTAGCTGTATTACTAGGCAACCCACCTAAAGAATTCAGAGCAACATCTACGACAGTAAACCAATTAGTTGATGCGGCAGGAAAGCTATCACAGAATAGAAAAGGAGCTTTAATAGTTGTAGATTTAGGAAGCGATTTAAGACCAGAAGACTTTTTATATTCAGGTATAAAGATTGAAGCAAAATTGTCTACAGATCTTTTAATAAATTTGTTTGCAACAGATACCCCCTTACATGATGGAGCAGTCTTAGTTAAAGGTAATAGAATAATTTCAGCGGGAGTAATATTACCTCTATCAAGACAAGGTATTAGTAGATATGGGACAAGACATCTTGCGGCGTTGGGCATTACAGAAAGGTTTGACAGATGTATTTGTATTGTTGTCTCTGAAGAAACAGGCACTTTATCATTAGCTAATCAAGGAAAACTAGAAAGACCTATCACGAGTAGCAGATTACAAGAACTTCTCATACAGTTAGTAGGGAATCAAAATACATCGGGAACTCCAAAATCATCTTCGAACAAAACCAATTCGTACCAAAAAACAAATCCCAATGATAATATTACAGTTGAAAAGAAATTAGATAAACAAAATACTATTCAAGATTAGCTTATGAGATTGAATAACTTACAAACAAAAAATAATAATATAAGTTTATCTAATGAATTAGATAAGGATAAAATTCCAGAACATGTTGCAATAATTATGGATGGCAATGGGAGATGGGCTACAAAAAAGGGGTTACCTAGATCATTTGGGCATAATAAGGGTGTTAGTGTTCTAAAGGAAATTATTAAGGTATCCAAGAACATAGATTGCAAAGTTCTTACTGTTTATGCCTTTTCAACTGAGAATTGGATTAGACCCTCTAAAGAGGTTGATTTTCTCATAAATCTGTTTGAAAAAGTTTTGAAAAAGGAAATTTCTGAGATACATCAAGAATCAATAAAAATTAAATTTATTGGAGATTTATCCCCTTTTCCTGAGTCATTAAAATCAATAATAAAGAGTTCAGAAGCTCTTACTAATAAAAATAAAAAATTTACATTAAATATTTGTGTAAATTACGGAGGTAGGCAAGAAATAGTAAAAGCTGCTAAAGAAATAGCCATCAAATCTTCCTCAGGTAAAATAAAACCCAGTGACATAGATGAACAATTATTTAATTCAGAACTACTAACTAATGGGAGCAAGGATCCTGAACTACTAATACGAACTAGTGGTGAAAAAAGGATTAGTAATTTTCTTTTATGGCAATTAGCTTATTCTGAAATTTATATAACTGATGTATTATGGCCAGACTTTACTGAGATTGAATTTTTAAAAGCAATAATAGATTATCAATCGAGGAATAGGCGTTTTGGAGGTATAGAATCATTATCAAACGAATCTTTTGAAGATTCTTACTATTCTTCCCTAAGTAAAAATGATTAATTCAGATAATCAAAAATTTAGCGAAATAAGATTTGATTGGGAAAAAGAAGAGATTTTTGAAATATTAAATTACCCATTGATAGATTTAATGTGGGAAGCTCAAATTATTCATAGAAGATTTAATCAATATAAAGTCCAACTTGCCTCTCTTTTCAGTGTAAAAACTGGCGGGTGTGAAGAGAACTGTTCTTACTGTAGCCAATCAATTTATAGCTCTAGTCAAATAAAGAGTCACCCTCAATTTGAAGTTGAAGCTGTTTTAAATAGAGCGAAAATAGCAAAAAAAGAAGGTGCTGATAGATTTTGTATGGGTTGGGCTTGGAGAGAAATTAGAGATGGCAAACCTTTCAACTCAATGATAGAAATGGTAAAAGGTGTAAAAGAACTTGGAATGGAGGCATGTGTAACCGCGGGGATGCTCACAGATGAGCAGGCCCTAAAACTTGCCGAAGCCGGGCTAACCGCATACAACCATAATCTCGATACAAGTCCTGAATACTATAAAAATATTATTACGACAAGAACTTATCAGGATAGATTAGATACTATTAAAAGAGTAAGAAATGCAGGTATAAATGTATGTTGCGGAGGAATTATAGGTTTAGGAGAAAATAATGGAGATAGAGCATCTCTTTTAGAAGTCCTCTCAAACATGAATCCTCACCCTGAAAGTGTCCCAATCAATTCTCTGGTAGCCATAGAAGGAACAGGTTTGGAGGAAAAAAAAGAAATTGATTCTATTGAAATGATAAGAATGATCGCTACTGCTCGAATTCTTATGCCAAAAAGCAAAATAAGATTAAGTGCTGGAAGGGAGAACTTAACTAAAGAAGCTCAGATTCTTTGTTTTCAATGCGGAGCAAACTCTATTTTTTATGGAGATGAATTATTGACAACCTCAAATCCATCTTTTCAAGATGATAGAAAACTACTTAAGGATGTAGGAGTTTTATTTAATCAAGATTTTGAATATTGTGATAAAACTGTTTCTACAGTATGAGTAATAATATTTACAAGATAGTTTCGCTCTATTCTTTCTTCTCATTTCAAGAAAGTTCAATAATTGAACTGAAAGAAAACTTATTTAGTATTGAGAAAAACAATGATCTTTCAGGTCTATTAATAATTGCTAGTGAGGGTCTAAACGGAACCTTGTGTGCTGAGGAAGGCATTATTGAAAATATCCTAAAGTTAATCAAAAATATTGTTGGGAATAACAAATTAAACATTAAAGTTAGTTATTCAAAAAAGAAGATTTTCAAAAAATTAAAAATAAAAATTAAAAATGAAATTGTAACTATGGGTGTCCCAGAAATAAATCCATCAAAAGATTCCGGAACTTATATTGACTCATTTCATTGGAATAAATTAATTAAAGATAAAAATACAATCGTCGTTGATACTAGAAATCATTATGAAGTGTCTATAGGAAGTTTTAAAAAGTCAATCAATCCAAATACTGAAAATTTTAGCGAGTTTCCTGAGTGGGTGGATGATAATTTAGGGAAATATTTAGGCGAGGATGATTCTAAAAATATAGCTATGTTTTGTACTGGAGGTATTAGATGTGAGAAAGCTACTAGCTTATTAAAAAAGAAAGGTTACAAAAACATCTTCCATTTACAAGGCGGAATACTTAAATACCTCGAAGACATGTCAAAGGAAGAAAGCCTGTTTGAAGGAGAATGTTTTGTTTTTGATAAAAGAGTAGCTCTAGATCACGAATTAAAACAAGGCTCTTACTCAATTTGTCATGCATGTGGGATGCCAATTTCTTTAGAAGATCAAAAGAATAAGGAATACCGAGAAGGTATTCAATGTCATTTTTGTGTAAACAAATTCACTGATAATGATAGAAAAAGATTTGAAGAAAGGCAAAAGCAAATAAATAAACTAAAAGAGAAAAATCAAAAAGTTTATAAGGATTAATTGATAATAATTATGAAAGTTGAAGAGTTACAAACTATTGCATTATCCTTAGGCCTAATTATAAAAATACAAGTAAGAGAAACTCTTGGATTATGTTTTTTTAAAATTGTTATCGCCGAACAAACAGATAATATCGTAAAGATTTGGGGAGAGATGAAAGGTTGGACTTACCTTAATAAGAAGGGTATTCAACTTGATACATTAAGGATCCTGAGTAACTCTCCACCTTTTGTTTCGGAATTAATATGGGCATCTACCATGGCTTGGGCCATCGAAATGAAAGTTAGTAAAAAAGTACGATTATTAGCCATTTATGATACCGAAGGATATAGTAAAAAACTTGTCAGATACTTTAAAATTATTGGATTTAAAGTTGTAAAAGAAGTTGGCTCTAGTCCAATAGACCTTTTCTTAAGATTAATTTGGGGCGGAGCGGGAACACTAATGAAAGGAGACTGTTCTTATGTATTAAACAAAATGAAAGAAAAACTTTCTTTCAATTGAAACAGTTTAACCAGCATGATAACTACTTCTAACTAAAGGGCCACAAGATACTTTTTTAAACTCTAATTTCTTACAAAAACTTTTTAGGTATTCAAACTCCTTTGGTTCCCAATATTTCTTAACTGATAAATGCTTCAATGAAGGTCTTAGATATTGTCCAATTGTAATTTGATCACAATCCACTTTTTTTAGATCAAGAATTGTAGTTTCTATTTCTTCTAACGTTTCTCCTAAACCTAACATTATACCCGATTTTGTTTGAATATTAGGAGCAATTGACTTTGCTTTTTCTAATAAACCTATTGAATTTTTATAGTTAGCACCTCTTCGAACTTCTTTTTGAAGTCTTTCCACTGTCTCAAGATTATGATTAAAACAAATTGGCCTTTGTTCTAGAATTATTTTAAGTCTATCTTTTTGAAGTTTATCTTTATCTTCAAAAGATTTCCCACCTCCCCATAAATCAGGGGTAAGAACTTCAATTTGAATTTTAGGGTCAATTTTTCTAATCTGATTAATCGTTGAGACAAATAAATTTGCTCCATGATCGGGAAGGTCATCTCTGGCTACTGATGTAAGTACTACATATTTTAAATTTAGAATTTTTACCGCTTCTGCGACTTGAATACTTTCATATTTGTTTAATTCACTTGGTTTACCTTTGCTTACCTGACAGAAAGCGCAGGAACGAGAACAAATTGATCCACCAAGTAAAAAAGTAGCAGTACCTGAGGCATAACATTCGGCCCTATTAGGACATCTACCTTCTTCGCAAATTGTATGTATATTTGACTTTTTAATGAGCCTTTGAATTTTCTCAAATTCTGAAGCTTTACTAATAGGAAATTTTATCCAAGAAGGAAGCCTTAAAATTTTTTCTACTTTAATATGATTTTTATTTTCCATTTTTAAATTAAATTTGTTCTTCCTTCTAAGGCTCTTGCTAAAGTCACTTCGTCAACATATTCAAGTTCACTTCCCATAGGAAGCCCATAAGCAATTCTAGTAACCTTAGTAAAAGGAGTTAGTAATTTTCCAATATAAAGGCTTGTAGTATCGCCCTCAACACTTGGAGTAAGTGCCAGTATTATTTCTTCAATGTCTGATTTACTTACCCTCTCAACTAAACTTCTGATCTCTAACAATTCTGGACTAATTGAATCCATAGGAGAAATTAACCCTCCAATAACATGGTAAGTACCTTTAAACTCCCTTGCTCGTTCTAAAGCAAGTAAATCTTTAGTTTCTGCTACTACGCAAATTATTTTTTGATTCCTCTCAGTATTTCTACATATTTCACATTCTTCTTCTGAAGTTAAATTAAAACATTTTTTGCAATAGCCAACATTACTATGTGCTTCTAATAATGCTTTAGAAAAATCTCTAATACTACTTTCAGGTTGTTTTAAAACAAACAATGCTAATCTTTGAGCTGTTCTTGGACCTATTCCTGGAAATTTCTCAAAATGAGCAATTAATTTAGAAAGTGGTTTGGTAAAAGTTATCAAGATTAAATTTCTTCTAGAAACAATTTAGACGCATTTTTTGTAATTGGATTTATTTGTTTGCTTTTAATGTCTTATTATATTTTTAGTTAATAATTTCTAACAACAATGAAAAATATGAAAATTAACCCTTTTAAAAATTTATTATTAATAATTTTGTGTTTTGCATTAAGTGCATGTAGTGGAGGAATCAATGCAGGATTAGAGGCTTATCAGAGCCCCGATGGAAGATATGCCTTTTTATATCCAACAGGTTGGACAAGAGTAAAAGTAGATGGGGGGCCTGAAATTATTTATCACGATCTAATTAATAGTAATGAGACTTTAAGTTTGGTGATTTCAGATGTAAATAAAGAAGTCGAATTAGAGCAATTAGGGGATCCAAAAGAAGTTGGACAAACATTAATAACTAAGGTTATTGCGCCTGAGGGTTCAGGAAGATCAGTAAAACTTATTGATGCAAACAAAAGAGAAGCATCTAATCATATTTTTTATGATCTAGAGTATGAATTAAATCTTAATGATCAAGATAGACATGAACTTGCGACTGTCGTAATCGACAGAGGAACTTTATATACTTTTGCCGTCGGAACAAATGAAGAGAGATGGAATAAAGTTGATGGTATGTTTACTAATGTTATAGAGTCATTTAACTTCTTAATTTAGTTTTTGAAAAGATATTCTCTAAATACCTACTTGAACATTCCATAGATCAGAATATACGTTCTTGTTATTTAGCAACAACTCATGTTTTCCGCTCTCAATAATTTTGCCCTTATCTATAACAATAATATTATCAGCATTTTTAATAGTACTTAATCTATGAGCTATAACTATAGTTGTTCTTTCCTTAGTTATTTTAGATAATGATTTCTGAATTAAAACCTCTGTCTCATTATCCACTGAAGCAGTAGCCTCATCTAAGATCAATATAGGTGCATCTTTTAAAACAGCTCTCGCTAAAGCTATTCTCTGACGTTGTCCTCCTGAAAGTTTTTGTCCCCTTTCCCCAACGATTGTTTTATAACCATCTGGTAATTGTTCAATAAATTTATGAGCCTCAGCAATTTTAGATGCTTTTACAATATCTTTAATTTTTGGACTAGTTGCCCCATAGGCAATATTTTCCTCAACAGTTCCATGAAATAAATATGTTTCTTGACTTACTAGAGAAATACATTTTCTTAAATCTTTTAAATTAATATCCTCTATTGGAATGTTATCCAAAGATATTAAACCCTTATTAGTATCATAAATTCTAAGAAGAAGTTTAATAATTGTACTTTTGCCAGAACCAGTTAATCCAACAATTCCTAATGTAGAGTTATTCTGAATTTCAAAATTTATGTTCTTTAATGTTGATTCTCTACCTGGATAATTAAAATTTACATTTTGAAAACTAATATTACCTTTTATCTCTTTAGAGCCAATTTTTATTTTTCCATCTTTTATTTTTATAGGGGTATCTATAAGATCTATTACTCTATTTATTGATGCCATTGAGCGTTGAAAATCATCTAAAACATGACCTAGAGTAGTTAACGGCCATAACAACCTTTGAGTAATAAAGACTAAAAAACTATATGTCCCAACATTAAGGACCTTATTCCAGGTTTGAAAACCTCCAATAAGTAAAATTGCTATAAAAGCAAATAAAATAGCAAATCTTATTAGTGGAATAAAAGCAGATGATAATTTTATTGCTGCTTTATTACTTCTTTGATATGCAAGGCTTTCTTTATTTAATCTACTAAGCTCCCAATTCTCTTTAGTAAAGCTCTTTATCGTAAGTATCCCACTTAAATTATTATTTAATCTTGAAGCTAAAAGACCTGCTTTATTCCTGACATCTTTGTATTTAGGAGAGAGCTTTCTTTGAAATCTTATTGATCCAAGAAATATTAAAGGAATAGGTAAGAAAGCAAATAATGCGATTTTTGGCGCAACAAAAATCATTGTTCCACCAATAATTAAAACCGTAATAAATAATTGAATAAGTTGATTTGCTCCTTGATCAAGGAACCTCTCAAGTTGATTTACATCATCATTTAAAATCGATAGAAGTCGTCCAGTATTATCGTTTTCAAAGAAAGCCATATCTAGTTCTTGTATATGCTTATAAGCCTTTATTCTCAATTTATGTTGCGATATTTGGGCTAAATTTCTCCATAAAACTGAATATAAATATTCAAAAAAAGATTCTGCTGACCAAACTATCCCAGAAGCAAATGCAAGGAATATTAATTGATTTGGAACTTCTTTTATACCAAAACTAGCAATCCAAGAATTCTGCTCTTTAACTACAATATCAACAGCAAGACCAATAATTACTGGAGGAGCTAAATCTAAGATTTTATTAATTATCGAACTTAAAAAAGCAAAAAAAAGTAGACTCCTTTCATCTCTTAAATTAAGATAAAGCCTAACTATTGGATTTTGATTATTTTTAGGTCTCATTGTAGTTTTACTATAAATTAAATTTTTTCTTAGCTTCTAACTTACATTTATCAATCGAATTTTGATGGCTCGTACTATTTAAAAATTCCCTTAGATAGCAATCACAAGTATCTCTAGCAATTTTCACGTCATAATTTAAATTCGCTTTTGACATTTCCTCCTTAATACTTTCAATACAAAATAAATTTATAATTGAATCTTTTTGTGTTTCAGCTAAATATTCAGAGTTTATAAATCCCCACAAAAGAAAAAAACTTACTAGTACAAATTTATTTTTTGTAATAGACCCCATGACCCAAAATTAATTACGTATTCTTAAATTTTTTAATTTATTCCTCACTTCACCATGCAAATCTCTTGGTAAATCTACCAAACTGTATTCATTAAATATTTGAATCTTTCCTATAGATCTTCCATTAATATTAGTAGTAGTACAAATTGAAGAAATAATATTTGCCACTCTTACTCTATCCATTTTGCCAACATTAAATTTATAGGTTTCAAAAGAATCATTTTGATAATTATTTCTTCTATTTGTATTTCTCATACGATTATTTCCATTTGTATTTCTATTTGATCTATTACGATCAGAATTATTTTGTCTATAAAGCCAAGATTCATCTTCGTTCATAAAAAAGGATTTATTACCTATTGCTAAATTAATAGCTGCCATTGCTATATTTGAATCTTCCATAGAATACTTTTCTCTTAAGGTATCTAGAATATCAATCATCAAAGCTTTTTTTTCCTCATTATTGTCTTGATCTAAAGAGCTTTGATTCAAATTTGTTATTAATTTACCCATTCTTTTTTCATTAATTATTTTATTATTAGGTATCTCAATTTCTTCAATTTTATTTCTTGTTGAATTTTCCAAGTTCCTAAGAAAATGTTTTTCTCTTTGATTTACAAATAAAATTGCTTCCCCAGATCTACCTGCTCTCCCTGTTCTGCCGATTCTATGAGTGTATGTTTCCTTATCAAAAGGAAAATCGTAATTAATAACAAGTTTAATCCTTTCAACATCTAAGCCTCTCGCCGCTACATCAGTAGCAACAAGAATATCAATAAATCCTTTTTTTAATCTATCTACAGTATTTTCTCTTTGATTTTGAGGGATGTCACCATTAAGAACAGCCACACTATGTCCTGAGTTTTCTAGAGCTTCCGCAATTGAGGTAGTAAGTAATTTAGTCCTCACAAATATTATTACTCCTTCATTTGTAATTTCTAATATTCTTTTTAGAGCATCTAACTTATGGTGCCTTTGAACATTAATATATCTTTGAGTAATTAATTGAGTTTCTTTCTTAACGCTTTTAATAAGTATTTCAGCTGGATCATTTAGATATTTTTTTGCTATATTTCTTATCTCATTTGGCATTGTTGCAGAGAACAAAACCATTTGTTTGTTTTCTGGAAGTTTATCTATTATCCATTCGATATCTTCAAGAAATCCCATTTTTAACATTTCATCTGCCTCATCAAGAACAAGACAACTTATATTATTTATCTTAAAAGTTCCTTGTCTTATATGATCCATTATTCTTCCAGGAGTTCCGACAACAATGTCTGTCTTTCTTTTAAGTGATGAGATTTGATTCCTAAAATCAGTTCCTCCATATATTGCTAATGTCCTTAAATTAGTTGATTCAGTACTATAACTTTTAAAAGAATCTGCTACTTGAGTAGCTAACTCTCTTGTTGGGGTCATAACCAAAACTTTAGCGTTTGATTCTTTGTTATTTTCGAGCTTTTCTATTAATGGGAGAGCAAAGGCTGCAGTTTTACCTGTACCAGTTTGAGCTTGTCCTAACAAATCTCTTCCAAGCATTAATTCTGGAATTGCTGCTTTTTGTATGGGTGTAGGAGTTTTGTAGCCTTTACTTTCTAGTGAATTTAATATTAATTTATTAAACCCAAAGCAAGCAAATCCATTATCAATATCTTCCTCTTTATTAGAAGTTTCATCTTTTAAAACTTCTAATTTTTTTTCTGATTCAATTGAGTGTTCATTAGAGATATTTTCTACCCCCAAATTATCGTCATTTTTCTCTACTAATTGATTGTCTTTATTTGAAGCCATTAAAATGCCTGATTATCTACTGATCAGGCATTCAACATTTATCTAAAGAATCTTAAATTGTTGACTAGCCTTTCAGAGCCGAATTACTAATCTAACATCTGGAGGTAAAGATAACTCTGATTTCTCGAAATTAAAACTTAATTCAAAAAATAAATATCCAGAAAATTCTTTGCTCTTGTAATTGCAGTATAGAGTAATCTCTTCTCATAATTATCTCTAAAAAACATTAATTTGCTATCATCTTCTAAATCTTCCTTGTACTTATTAATTTGAGATTTTTGAGTCCACAAAATACTTACTTTTTTAGATTCACTTCCTTGGGATTTATGAATTGTGATAGCTATTGCTGGCACGACGTTCTCAAGAGTTGATGGTTCAATAAAGTCAACTACGAGATCATTATTATCATTAAATTTCCTAAATAAAAATTTTCGGTTTTCATTTTTTCCTATTAAGACTCCAATATCTCCATTTGAAATTCCAAGTTCGTTATTATTTTCAGTACACATTATTGGGATCCCTTCTTCAAGATTAATAAAATCATAGGGTTTTCTTTGGCCTAAAACGATATCATTAATATTCTCAACGCTCCATGTCCCAGTATTCTTCTCACAAAGGATAAGGTGACTTTGTAAATCTGTAAATATATTATTTATTAAGTCTTTTTCATTACTTATTAAATCTTCAATTGAATTTTGAAAGATATATTCTTTTTTACTTAAGTTTGTTGTAGAAGTTCTTAATTTATTAATATATTCTTCAATTTCATTTAATAGATTTAGAGGAATATTCTTATTAACGCACTTTAAGATATTAACTTCTTCTGACTCTTTATCATTTTCTAATTCTTTGATCTTTTTCTGAAATAAGGAATTTCTATTATTAAAAATAAGATTACTAAGTAATTCGATATCCCCACTATTTCTATAAGTTTTATTGAGATTAACTATACAAGATTTAATTACCTTGTTATCAGAAAATTCGAATAAATAATTCCAAATAGAAGAATTTTTTACTGGAGGCAATTGATTTCTATCGCCAACGAGAATTATTTTACAATCTTTAGCTAATAAATCTAAAATTAATTCAATAATATCAATATTTACCATTGACATTTCATCAATAACAAAAATATCTAATTCCTTTAATTTAAATTTTAATTTAATAGCTTTATGTTTAGAATTAAAAATCCATTTATGTAAAGTTTGACATTCTATTTGATCCAGACTTTCACTAAAAACAATTTCTTTTCGTTCATTAAGAGATTCTTTTAGTCTAGAGGTGGCTTTTCCAGTAGGTGCTGCAAGTCCTATATTTAAACAATGGTCACTTTTCAAAGAATGTAATATAAAATTTGTAATTAAAGTTGTTTTGCCAGTTCCTGGTCCTCCTTGTAGAAATACTAAATTTGAACTTTTAAAAATATTTTTAATTTGATTAAGTTTATTATCATCATTTGTTTTTATTGGAATTTTATCTATTTTTTTTAAGAACATATTTACAACTCTATTTATCTTTGCCGACCATTTTACTAATGATAATTTTCTATCATTAAATACGAATGGGGAATTAAAGGAGTTTAGCAATCCTAAATCTTTGAGAACTTTTAAATGTTCATTAGGCCATCCATCTTTTAATAAATCAAATAATATTAACCTTTTATCAACTTCTACAATAGTCTCCCCATTTTTCTCGAATTCTAATAATATTTTTAAAGTATCTTTTACGAAATCTCCATCTTTTATTTCATCAAATCCAAATATATCTTGGAGAAGATTAAATATATGATTATATTGAAATGCTTCAATATCCAGATTTGTATGGTTCATTCTAAAAAAGTTTGTCTAAATAATGAATTCTATTTATAGGGGCCTGACCAATAAAAACACCTGGAGAAATATCTTTCTCAACCGATTTTTCAAATAACTTTATGTCAGGCAGTCCCTTTAAAAATAAATATACATATCCTCCAAGGTGAAGATTAGGTTCATAATTTTTTAATCTCCACTTTAATAATCTATGTAATGCCAATAGATAAAGATGAGATTGCAATGGGTAATGATGTTTAATCATTTCTTCTTTCATATTTTCATAGTTATAGTTTCTAGGCAAACAATCACTATTTTCGCTTCCAGAAATAAAATTACTTTTCCAATCGATTACCCACCATTTGCTATCCTCTAACTTATTACCTATAGGGACTACACAGTCAATACAGCCTGAGTGAAAACCTTTATTTAGAATTTGTAGATCATTTATTTTGTTTGAATAGCTTTCACCAAATTCAAATTCTTGATCCAATAGAAAGCATTTGGAAATATCATATGAATTAATATTTTTCCCACTATAAGAAAGTGTTAGATTGTACTTAACCTCTTTTAAAATATTATCTGTAGAGATATCACATAATTTTTTATTTAGTAATTCCCTTCCAAGCGAAACGTTTATTATTCGAAAGATACCTTCTCTTACTTTTAATGCGAAAGAAGTATCAATTTTAAAGAAATTTAATTCTTCAATAATTAAATCAAGTAATTTATCGGCATTATCATTTTGAAAATCAAATCTCTCTATTATTTTATGCAAACATGTACCAGCAATAGTTCCTTTAGGAAAATCACTTAAGGGATTGGAGAGATTTAGGTATTTGGGATAATTATTTGATTTATCTAAATTAGTCTCTTTAAGATTATTAAGAATTGAGATATTATCTTCATAATCCTTGTATTGATTGGAAGCAGAGTCTGTTTTTTTTTCTTTACGAATCCATGAGGAATAACTCGAGAAAGAAATAACATCATCAGAGAGAATTTTTTTAGGTTTTTTGGTATTAACTTTATTTATTTTCCAAATATTATTCTTTAAACCAATAATGTTAAATTTATTAGAAATTTCTCTCATATTTTTTACATCTGCTTCATTATTAATTTTATATTTATGAACATTGATATTTTCTAGGTTTGGGAACAAATCATTATTAATAATATTATTTGTATTATTAATATCATTAAAAATAATAAGCTTATATTTACTCCTGGTAAGAGCTACATAAATCAATCTTTCAGTCTCTTTAAATAAATCTCTTTCTTCTATTAATTTAAATTCTTCTACCTTACGGTAATTATTTGAAATATTGATATATATAGACCTATCCAAATTTGATTTCCAGATAGGACCTTTTATTTTATTTGATTTATTAGAAATAATAGATAAGTAGGGACATAAAACTATTTCATACTCAAGTCCCTTACTATTATGAATTGTCGAAAGATTAATTCCATTTTGAAGATTATAATCTTTAGTAAAATAATCTTCTCCATTACAACTCCTTAAAGAATCATCTAATTGGTTTTGATACCACTTAAATACCTTATTTAGATTAAAGTCATTGTTGATTAATTCTATTTCAATTATCTCTGACAATTGAAATAGATTCGAGTATAGATCTGCATCACAAATAATTGAGGATGATTTGTAATTAATAATTAGTTCATTAACAAGGGTTAAAAATCCTTTCTCTCTTAATTCCAAGGACCATGAAATACATTGATTAGTTAAAATTTCAAATTTTTTACTATGTTGATGATCAATCAATTCTGCCACATCTAGTTCTATGAATTTAGAAGAAGCCAACAAACTTATATTCCTATAACGCCTTGGATATAATAAAGAATCAATAAAAAATACTAATATATCACTGGCTTCCGTATCAAAAATATTTTTTTTATTTTTAATCTGGCATGGGATATTTAGCTTTATTAATTTATTTTTTAATTCTAAACATTGAGAGTTATACAAGGTAAGAATTGAAATTTCATTAATATCAATTTCTTTATTATTTAAAAGAAAACTGACTATATATTGAGTAACAATATTTTCAATATCAACTTCTTTGCTTGAAAATTCAACAATTTCAAATACTTTCTTAAAAGCAAATTTATAATTAAAACTTTTATTAAGTCTAGAGTTTAAATTCTTATATTCTAGTTTTGATTCTTTAAGTCCATTTTTATATAGTTTATTTATAACATCAAGTAATTTATCTGAAGATCTAAAGTTATTTGTAAGATTAAAAACTTCACTTGCATCAGATTTAGCCTCTAAATAAGTTTCAATATCTCCACCTCTAAATTTATAAATCGCCTGCTTTGGATCACCAACGCAAAGTAAAAAGTGATTTTTTGTACAAAAGAATTTTTTTATTATGCTCCACTGAATATTATCTGTATCTTGAAACTCATCTACTAAAACACATT
>QCGO01000005.1 GCA_003279855.1 Prochlorococcus sp. AG-388-E21 | reverse complement strand
CTGAGCATCTTTCAAACTAGTAATTGATAAATCAAGAGATAATGTTTTGTTTTTAATATCCTGATAAGACTTTTGTAGTTTGTGGTATCTAGATTTTGCTTCTTTTATGAGATCTTTCTTTTTAATCTCATAATTATTTTTAGCTATGGCATAATTATTTCTAGCTATTTTAATTTCAGATCCCCTTAGAGGATCTATTAAGTCTAATTTAATATTAAGGGATGGATTTGCTGAAAATTGTGAGGTTTTTGTAGTCGATGAGCTACTATTGTAATTTTTGCCAGAAACGTATTTAGGTAATCCACTGGCTTGCAAATCTAATGTGGGATATCTTTTAGCAATTTTGCTCGCAAGAGTAAATGAAGTTGAATTAACTAAATTTTCTAATGCTTTAAGTTCTTGATTATTTTTTAGAGTAATATTATCTATCTGTGAATAATTAAGAAATATTTGGTTTTCGTTTTCTTGAAGGATTTCTTCAATTTTATTGTTGGTCTTACTTAATAGTGCTTCTTGAGAATTAATATACAAACAAAAAGGCAAAACTAAAATTGGATGTACAAGTTTTCTAAGCATAATTAAGTATTTATTTTGTTTTAGATGAACCGATTAAACTATTAATAATATCATTCTGATCATCAAGAACGTGAATATTAGTCCTCAGTTTATTTGAAACTTCAGTTATATTTTTGTCGTCCAAAAACAAATCACTATTTAGTTTTAACATTATTGATGGTATAAATATGCTTTCTCCAAGATCCTTATTTTGTAGTCCAGTAATTAAATCTTCCCCAGTTAAAAGCCCTGTTACAACTTGATCTTGCCCCCAGTAAACACTTGGCAAGCCATATAGATTAATTCTGAGGCCTTTAATTCTATTAAGTTTTTCCACTGTTGGAAGCAGTGCTTCGTAAACTAATTTCCCAACAATCCAACTGACTTTTCTTTGTTTATCTACTTTTTCAGGAAGAGATTTTGTTTTAGTTTCCAATGTTTTAAGAAAACTTCGTATTGAACCAACTCCATTAGATTCTTGGGGCATATTTTCATATGTTTTATAGCTTGGTAATTTGAGACCAGCTATTAAGTACCATTCGTCGGCAAGCCAACAAAAGCGAGTTCCAATACTTTTTTGTAGAGAGGTTTGAATTTTTTCCACTTGTTGAATAATTTTTCTTGCATATTCTTTGCTTATCGCTATAAGTCCATCGTTTTCAGGCCTAAACTTTGTTAGGCCTACTGGAACTATTGCTGTTGAGAGTACTGTTTTAAAACTTTTTTTATGAAATTTCGCAAGATCGTAAATAGATTTCTCTAAGATTTTACCATCATTAATTTCGGGACATACAACTATTTGCGCGTGTATTTGAATTGAATTTTGTTCTAACCATTCAATTTGATCAAGAATTTGACTTGCTTTTTTATTTTTTAATAATTGTTCTCGGGTATTTGGGTCAGTGGCATGTATTGAAATAAAAAGCGGTGATAGTTTTTGAGTAGATATTCTATTCCAGTCATCTTTATTTAAATTGGTTAGCGTTAGATATGAACCATATAGAAAACTTAATCTATAGTCATCATCTTTTACGTAAAGGCTTTTTCTTTTGCCATTTGGTTGTTGATCTATAAAGCAAAAAGGGCACTTATTATTACATTGTTTAATTGAGTCAAATAATGCATCTTTAAAATTAATTCCTAAATTGTCATCTTGATCTTTCTCAATACTAATGTTGTGAATCTTCTTGTTTTTATCCAATACCGATATATCTAAAATTTCTTCACTAATCAGGATCTGATAATCAATTAAGTCTCTTGGTTTCTTACCATTGATACTAATAATTGAATCACCTGATTCAAAGCCTATTTCTTCAGCAATAGAATTATTTTCAATACTTTCAATTTCTGCTGGATTAATTTGGTAGTTAATATTCGGAATCAAAAGATCATTAGAATCCTCTTTATAATTAAATTCTTTCCACACAATTAAAGACCAATCTTTTATCTTTACATTTATTGTAAACTCATTTAAGACTCAAAGTATATTAAATACTCTTAAAATACAAAATATGATTAATTTATTTCAACTATTAAATTAATAAAATATGTCATCTGCATTTTTATTAAACTAGACCTAAATTAATGCAAAAATTTTAAAAGCCTTAATGCATTGGAAGAATTAATTACTAAAAACTTAGAAGTGAATGATAATTTGAAACCTACAATTCATAATGGATTCGATATTGTTAAAAGTACTTTTTTATCTAGACCAATTGCTTTGAGACTATGGTCCTCTTTTTTTATAATTTTGCCAATTTTTGTACAGGCACCATGGGTTAGATTTGCTCCAATTAGTGCTCTTTGTGCTACTTTCTTTATCCTTGCTGCGGCTTTTTTATTGTCTAGAAAAGAGGGAGATAAATGGTTTATTGTAGGCTCGTTATTATTAGGAGTCTCAGGAAGTTGGCTGGGAGGTTGTTTATTTTGGGGCTGGTTAAGTGCTTATCCTATTCTCCATATCCCAGTTGAAGCAGTGGCATTGCCTCTTGCTATTGTCGGACTTGGAACAAAATGGAAAATTGGTTCAAGTTTTTATATCTCGTCTTTATTTGGAACGGCGATTACAGATTTGACAATATTTTTGACAGGAATAATGGATCAATGGAAGGAGGTTATTATTGCGGATTCTGATAATGCTCCATTAATACTTCAGAAAACTTCCGAAAATCTTATTCAGTTTAAATCTTTGTCTATTATTACTTTGGCGGCATTAATACTCTGGTTCATATCAAAAGAAATTTTTAATTATGCTATATCTAATTCGATAAATGGGAAGGCTCTTTTAGTATCAAGTTATGTAATTCAAACTACCTTAATTGTTGATGGTATTTTTATTTTGTTAGCAATTATTCAACCAACACTAAGTGGTTTGGTTTAATGCTAAGACCGCCATTTTCGCAAGAATCAATATCTATTGATAAATGGGATGTAATTGTAATTGGTGCAGGAGCAGCTGGTTTAATGACTTGTTTGGAATTGCCAGGAAATTTAAATGTCCTTCTTTTAAATAGGAATACAAGTAAAAGATCATCTAGCAGATGGGCCCAAGGAGGAATTGCATCAGTAGTTAGACCTGAAGATTCTTTTGCTCTTCATATTGAAGACACATTAAAAGCTGGAGATGATTTGTGTGAATTATCTGCTGTTGAAATGCTTGTGAATGAGGCTCCTGGTTGCGTTGATAGGTTACAAAATTTAGGTATGATTTTTGATCAGAGCTCAGATCAACTATCAACAACTTTAGAAGCGGCCCATTCTTGTAGAAGAGTTTTGCATGTTAAAGATAGAACAGGTAGAGCACTTGTAGAAGTCTTAGAGGATCATATTGAAAACAAGGAGAATATTTTGCATTGTAGAGGTGTTAGGGTAACAGAATTGTTTATTGAAAAGGAAGTATGTAGGGGAGTTCAGGTATTAGATGGATCTAATTTATATTGGATTACTTCTAAAGCTGTTGTTTTAGCCACAGGTGGAGGAGGACACTTATTTACTAATACTACAAATCCTGCTCAATCTGCTGGGGAAGGAATTGCTCTTTCATGGAAAGCTGGAGCTGCAATAGAGGATTTAGAATTTATTCAATTTCATCCTACAGCTTTAAAGTTTTATGGTTCTCCCTGCTTTCTAATCTCTGAAGCCCTTCGAGGTGAGGGAGCAGTTCTCGTTGATAAGAATGGTGAGAGTCCAGTAAAGCATTTGCAAAATGGTGATCTAGCTACAAGAGATCAAGTTAGTAGAGCAATTATGAATAACATGCAAGAAAACGATGTTGATCATGTTGGTCTGGATTTAAGATTTATTGATCCAGAAAAAATTGTAAAAAGATTTCCTACGATCATAAGTAGATGTCAAGATTATGGAGTTAATCCTTTAAATGAGGTGATTCCTGTTGCGCCAGCAGCTCACTATTGGATGGGAGGTGTTCATACCGATTTAAATGCATCCTCTACAATTAAAGGATTATATGCCGTGGGAGAAGTAGCCTCTACCGGAGTACATGGTGCAAATAGACTAGCTAGTAATTCGCTTATGGAATGCCTTGTATTTGCGAGAAAAATGTCTTCTATCGAGTTGAATGCTCCTTATAACTTAAGAAGGTTAGATAGATATACTAAGGATATTTTGATGGATAATCCAAAGGAAGATTTTATCTTAGGTGTTTCAGATAAGATTGATTGTTTGAGAAAATTATGCTGGTCTAATTTAGGTGTCTCTCGTAATAAAAAAAATATGACTAAACTTTTAATAACTCTTCAAGATGAGATAGATCAACTACAAAAAAATCCTTTACTTGAATGTCTTAATAAAATAGAAATTGATCAAAAATTGAAATTAAGTGAGCCAAATAGGAGAGGACTTAATTTATTGCTTGATTTGCGTAATAGACAAATTACAACATTGCTATTATTAAAAGCTTGTCTTTTTCGAGAGGAAAGTAGAGGAGGCCATTATAGGGATGATTTTCCAAGTAAAGAAACCACTTGGAAATGCCATACTAGGCAGCAACTAAATCACGAAATAATTAAAAGGTTTATTAAAAATTAGAATCGCCCTCATATTCAGTCATTATTGCTAAATCATTTAAATCTTTGACTCCACTATATATTTCACCATTAATCTCCCATGATGGGAACCCTTCAATCTGTTTTTCTCTGCAAAGTTTATATTGATTATCTTTACCGTCTTGTGCGCATTCTATAATCGATAATTCTTTAACTGCTTTTTTGCCAAATAGTTGCTTTTGATCATGGCAATGTGGGCACCAGTATGCGCTAAACATTTTAATATTATTATCACTTAAAAATTTAGCAAACTTAATTTTCTGGGGTGAGCTAGTTGTAGTGATTGCAGGAGATACTTTTTCTGTACTCTTAGAAATATCAATTGCATTAGAAGGGTCAACACTATTTGACCATATCAATCCTCCAACAAGAACTGTTAAAACAACAATAAATCCTCTATAAAACATAGGCTCTCTACTTTCAAACTTTGCACCAATCATAGAGATAATAAAGATCGAAATAGATAAAATTGCCGAAAGAATACAAAAAAAACAATAAGCTTTTATTTTAAAGAACATAATATTTAGCAAAAGGATGCTAAACACAGAAGAAGCACAAGAGATTAAAAATATTGCCCACCATATAATCTTATTTAATTTTTCTTTAGGAGAAACTAAATTCAGTGATAAAAATATTGAAAATCCTAGTATTGAACCATAAGTAATAACTCCTGTTAATGAGAGAGGAATATTGTATTGACTATTCTCGAATAATGTACCCCAAGGGCTATTTAAAACTGTTTCGCAACCATTTTTGATTCCAGGACATGAAAGAGAGTTAAATAATCCCCAATTTTTTAAGGTAATAGAGCCCGTATCAACTAATCCAATGGTGCTCAGAATAGCAATTATAATTTTGGGCCATTTCAGATCTTTTTTATTTTTACTTTTTAAAGTCTTAAGAGCCATAGATCTTTTATCTTTGTATTTTGCAGAATATATCCTAATATTATCTTTAAATGAGACTGTTAAAAAGTTTCTTTGTTAATTATTTTTTATATAAAATATAAATTACGTGAAGCAAAATAATCAAAAGGTAAACGATAAAAAAATTTCAAAGGTTGCTTTTAGTCACGTTGGCTGTGAGAAAAATCTTGTTGATACTGAACATATGCAAGGGTTATTAGATAAGGAGGGATATGAAGTAGGAAATGATATAGAAGATGCGAATGTGGTTGTAGTCAATACTTGTAGTTTTATAGAAACAGCTAGAGAAGAATCTATAAGAAAGATAATTGAATTTACTGATCAAGGTAAAGAGGTAATAGTTGCTGGTTGTATGGCCCAGCATTTCAAAGAAGAACTTTTAAAAGAAATGCCTGAAATAAAAGCTTTAGTAGGAACTGGTGATTATCACAAAATAGCTAAGGTTATCAATCGAGTAGAGAAAGGGGAAATTGTTAATGAAGTTTCAAAAATACCTGAATTTATTGCAGATGAAAAAATTCCACGCTTTGTAGATAAAAATAAATTTGTTGCTTATCTTCGTATCGCTGAAGGGTGTGATTATAAGTGTGCATTTTGTATTATTCCTAAGTTAAGAGGTCCTCAACGCAGCAGGGATATAGAATCTATAGTTTCAGAAGCAAAAAATCTTGCAGCTCAAGGGATTCAAGAAATAATACTAATTAGTCAAATTACAACAAATTATGGTCAAGATATTTATGGTAAACCTTCTTTAGCAAGACTCTTGAAAGAACTGTCTAAAGTTTCAGTTCCTTGGATACGAATTCATTATGCATATCCAACTGGTTTGACTGATGAAGTTATTAAGGCTTTTAAAGATTCAAATAATATAGTTCCCTATTTTGATCTACCTTTGCAACACAGTCATCCAGATGTTCTAAAGAGTATGAATAGACCTTGGCAGGCTTCTTTAAATGAATCAATTTTGAGTCAAATAAGAGAGCAAATACCATCTGCGGTATTAAGAACAAGCTTAATTGTTGGTTTCCCAGGAGAAAATCAAAAACATTTTCAACATCTTTTAGATTTTTTGCATAGGCATGAGTTTGATCATGTTGGTGTTTTTATCTTTTCTCCGGAGGAAGGAACAAGTGCTTTCGATTTACCAAATAGGGTTCCTTCAGAAGTGGCTGATGCGAGAAAAGATAATATAATATCCATTCAACAAACTATTTCTAAGAAAAAAAATCAGTTATATGTCGGTACTACGGTTAAAGTATTAGTAGAAAAAATAGCTGAAAATAAAGAACTTATAGGACGTTCTTATAACTTCGCTCCTGAAATAGATGGCAATGTCATCTTATCTATTAAAAATAATGAAGATGAAAAAAAATATATCGGTAAATTTGTTGAAGCAAATATTTGTTTTGCGGATGAATATGATTTATTTGGAGAGGTTATAAAAACCTTATGAATTTTTTCTAAATTAATTTAACTGCTCTTAAAAGTTTATCTAATATGAAAGCCGCTCCAAAACCAAAACCTAGAAATGCAAAATAGAAAATGATGTTCATTTATCTTTTATATTTTTATTTAATTTAGCATCTCAATAAGAATTAGAATTCTTTCGTTTAATTTCTTAATCTTGTATATATGGTAATTTTTTGTATAAACATTCTTCTGCTTTTTGTAACTCTCGTCCCAAATATAAGGCATGATCAAATCTAGATATTAGATCATGACGCTTTTCTGTTATTGCTATTCCAATCTCTTTAGCGCTAATTCCTGTGAAGATCTCATTACAAGTTTTGATTTCTTTTGAGTCACATTTAATAGGCTCATTAGTTTTTGGATCTATTGCATATCCTTCTTTATTAATAGTATTTAAATAATGTTCTAAGATGATTTTTTTTGTCCCTAAATCTATCTTTATAATAAAATATCCATTTGGGTCTAGCTCAATATATCTATTAGATAAATCATTATCTATATCTATTTTCTTTTCAAATATTTTAATAAAATCCATCTTCAAATTTTTAATAAAATTATATTATTAATATAAGCAATCATCAGATTAATTAATTTTTATTTTATTTAAAAGGGATAGAATTATTTTCTAACTCAATTTCTTTCAAAGTTTGAGAATTAACTTCATTTAACCAAGGCGTAATTATATTTTTCATGTTTTTGTTAAACCATTTATGCAAACTTTTAGTACCTTTTGCATAAAATCCTCTTCTTCTTTTATGTTTACCCCCTGCTCCAGGATCAAAACTTTCAATGTTATTTTTTATTGCCCACTCAATAGGCTGGTAATAGCATAATTCAAAATGTAAGTTAAGTACTTCTTCTTGACTACCCCAATATCTACCCCATATATATTTTTCATTTTTTATACACATTGACATTGCAATCGTGCGTTCATAATCATTTCTTGATGCACTAAAAAACAACAGATTTTTTCTATTTTCAAGAATGTTTTCAAAAAATTCAGAGGTTAAATATTTGCTACCCCATACTCCCCATCTCAAACAATGCTGTTCGTAGAAATTATGCATTTTTTTTGCTATTTCTAGATTTATACTCTCTTCTGTATGAATTTTTATCTCTAAATTTTGTTTTGAAATTGATTTTCTTTCTTTTTTAATGTTTTTTCTTTGATTAGAGTTGAATCTGGATAAAAACTCATCAAATGTCTTCTCACCATTATTCTTCCATTCGCTACTTGTATTTATCCATTCCTGATATCCTAAAGATTGTAAATATTTGCCCCAATCTTCGTTTACGTATAAGAAATTACAACTTAAGATATTATTTTTCAATGCAAAGTCATCAATATTTTTTATTAATGACTTTGTAATCTCTGTTTTATTTTTATTTTCTTTATATAAAAATTCATATCCATTAACAGGACTGTAAGGGCTCATCCCAATAAGCTTAGGATAATAATTTAAATTTAAATCTTGCGCTAATTTTGCAAAGGATTGATCAAAAATAAATTCTCCATAACTATGATTTTTAAGAAAAAGTGGAGCTATTCCGCATATTTCTTCATTTTCATAAGCAATAAAATATAAAGGTTGCCATCCAGTTCGTCTTGAGACACTTTTCGATAACTCAAGGTTATTGAGCCATTCCCATTCATAAAATGGATTGTTGATTTCTTTGCTTAATTCATTCCAAGTTTCTTTATTTATTTCTTGAATTGATAGTTTAATTTCAATTTTGTGCTCACTATGATTCATATATTTTTTAATTTAATCATCTTTAGTTTTTCTTATGTAATGAATATATATTTCATTTCTATCTAATTCTTGAATCGATTTTATATTCCAAAATTGCTTTAAATTAAAAATCTTATTTGTTTGTTCAGCAGGTATCCAAGTAAATTTTCCTCCAATAATTCTTGGAGCTATTGTAATTTTGATTTCATCAATCAAATCTTCTTTTATAAAAGAATTAATAAGATTTGCTCCACCAAGAAGTGCTAGACGATTGATTCCAGCTTTTTTAATACTTAACAAGGTTTTACTCCAGGAATTTTTGTAGAAAATTTCTTTTTCAAAATCTTTACTCTCTATTACATCTTTTTTATTAGAGCTGATTAACCATCTTTTAATTGGTTGATTGAAATAATTCCAATCTTTTTCAAATTTTTTGCTATTGGAGGCGACTATAGAAATAGGCTGATTTTTTGAAATTTTTATTTCGCCATTTTTACAATGATTTTTTACTAAATATGTACTTTGATGAGCTTTTAAAGTTCCCAATCCAAAAATGGTAGCGTCAACTATGGATAAGTTTTCATCTAACATTCTTCTATCTTTCTTACTTCCAAGATGCGATTCTCCTCCACTTGGGAAGGCAATCCTTCCATCTAAACTAGAGGCGATAATAATCTCTATGCTTGGAGTATTCAAGCTTGAGCAACTAAAGAGTTAGTAAGATTTCTTTGCAGAGAATTTGGTACGCTTTGTTCAACATAAATTTCAGCAGCATTATTTGGGCTTTCTTGAAGTTTTATCTTGTGCAGATTTGCTCCAATTTTTTTAATCGGAGATGAGAGAATGTCAGCAATGTGTAGTGCAATATTTTCACATGTTGGGACGCAAGTTTTAAAATATTCGATGTCTTTGTTTAAAAAAGTATGATCAAACGGTTCAACTATAAGATCATCAATAATTTTTTGTAATGAGGGTAAATCACATATCATCCCAGTTCTTGGGTCAATTTTTCCTCGGACAGTTACATCGAGAAAATAATTATGTCCATGTCCATTTACTCTTGCACATTTCCCATAAATTTTCTTGTTTTCATCAAGAGTAATCTCATCTTTTGCTAATCGGTGAGCAGCATTAAAATGACTTTGAATTGTTAATAAAGCTTCCATGTTTTTTCCATAATAATCTGCCCATAAAGTTGGGCTTTCATAAAGTCTTAAACTTGTAAGAGGTAGTTCATCTTTTAAACGATTCCAAATAACTTTAACTAGAGCCTCAGTCGTTGGAAGAATGCCTTCTTGACTATGAATATTAAATTCAGGCCATACGTCATTCAAAAAACGAAAATCTAATTGCCCAGTAACCTTACTCTTAATAGAATGTTTTACATCAGAAAGATTAAGGACCATTCCATCCGAGTCAAGTTTACCCCCCATTGATACGATGAGTTCGTAGTTGTGTCCATGTCCTGGAGCGATACTGCATTTCCCAAAAAGAGAGAAATTATCTTCTGAGCTTTTTTCAGGAAGCCAATAACGATGACTCGAACTAAAACAGGCACGTCGAGTTATGACGCATTCACGTCCCTGGCCATGCAATGGTTTGGTATGTGTAAAAGTCATAAATGTCTGTAATAATACTATCTTAAGGTTTTATATACTCTTTTGTCTGTATGGAAAAATCTATTATTGAGAAAACAAACAAAATAATTAAAGGAAGAAATATATATTTGATAGGTATGATGGCCAGTGGTAAATCTCAAACTGGTCCAGTATTAGCCCAATTATTGAGCTATAAGTATATTGATCTGGATAAATTAATAGAGAAAATAGCAAAAAAAACAATTAATGAAATATTCCAAGAAGATGGAGAAAAAGAATTCCGAGAACTAGAAACAAATTGCTTAAAAGAAACAATTAAAATCCCCTCTTTAATCGTTTCTACTGGTGGAGGAATTATTTCTAAACCAGAAAACTGGGGTGTATTACGGCAAGGAATTATTATTTGGATTGATACAAAGAAAGAGATTGCTCTTGAGAGGTTGAGAAACGATATTGAAAATAGACCTCTATTGCAGGGAAAAGATTTAAACGATTTATATAACCGAATTTTTCAGTCTAGAAAAAATTTATATTCTCAGGCTGACTTAAGAGTTGAGGTTAATAATGAAGAAGTTAAAGAGGTTGCAAAACAAATAATTTATGAAATTCATAAAAAAATTATAAATTAATCAGGTGCCACTCGCACAGCAAACCATTTTATAACGAATCCAAATTTTATTTCTAATTCATAAGTACTTTCTAATAATTCTTCGAGAAATTTCTCATTGGAATAATCTTTTTTTTGATATATAGTTGATGAATCAACCTTAGGAAGCCAATTCCTTAACCATAATATTGCTTCTTTTTTCGTTACTATTTTTTCTTTTGAATCTGGCTCTAATAATACAAAATGGTCTTCAGATCTTATTAATGGATTAGACATGATTAAAAATTTTTTGGGATTAATTATTTTTCTAATTATTCAAGTGCTTTCTTTAAATAATGCATTTGCTTTCAATGATCATAATATAAGAGGATTTTTGAATCAAAGAGAAAATTCATGGCCAGAACTATACTTGCCAAATTTTAAATTTTCCAATACTTCAAGAGATTTGATTTATCCTAATTGGTTTGAGGGGAATTGGCTGATTACTTCACAAGATTTGGAAGATGATTCTCAAGCACCAGTAATTTACAAAGTAAATTTTTTCAAAAATAACTTTAATGAAGTTATTGGTAATCGGTCGAAAAATTCTGAGTCAATTGGCAAAGCAATATTTGGTGAAAATTTGATCAAAGTTATTAGTGATCCTAAATCAATTAACAAACAAATAACTTATTTGAAAGATGATTTATATATTGATTCAAGGATTACAGGAAGAACTCAGATTCAAGATGATGAGATGTTTTTTGCTGACGAATTAGTTCTTCAAACTGTTCATAAACCTGGAGCATCTAGGGTTAATCAGGTTGAGACAATTAGTAAATTTCAAAAATGTAATCTTAATTTTTCTAATTCAGACGATAATTTAAAACCTGATATCTGCGGTTTTCAATATATTGCTACATACGGTTCTAAAGTTGGGGATCCCTCAGTTCATGCAATTAAAACTGGTAAATATAAATTATCATTTAAATTTATTGAGAATTAGCACTAAAAAGGTATTCTTCGATGTTGTTTCTCCATATAAATATATTTTCTAAATAAGGATTATTTATGTATTCTTGACAACCTTCCCCAGAAAGAATTGGTCCCGATGATTTTGGAAATTTAAGAAGAGATAATTGCGCAGCAATTGCAATATCAGCTATTGATAAATTATCACCTATTAAATATTTTTTATTAATTAGGGCTTTTGATAAAGCCTCCAATATTTTTTGCAGTTCTAAATTATCTTTGGAAGACAAAACTACATTAGAAATTTTACTAAGATTTTTAAAAGGTAATTTATCAACTAATCCTTTTACTGAAGATGGTATTTCGTCTGGAAGTAAAGCAGTACGTAGTTGTGGATTCTCTATTGCAGATTTAATAAGAGCTTTTCTACAAGTTGAGGCCATAGTAGTGTCAGCCCAATCCTCTATTAATTTGCATTGTGCAAACAACAAAGGATCTTCTGGAAAAAGTGGATTATTATCATTTTTTTTATTTATATATTCGCAAATAATTGAAGAGTCACTAATAATTTGATCATTATCATCAACAATTATTGGGACTTGTTTTTGACCTGATATCTTAAAGATTTCAAATTGACCTAAGCCCGGTGTAACTTCTTCAACTCTATATTGCAATTTCTTAGCGTGAAGAGCCATTCTTGTCTTTAAGCAAAAAGCGCTATGTCTAAATTGATATAATGTAATCATGCTGTTTAATGTTTGTTAAAACTTAGCTAAAAAAGTAATCAAATTGTGGAGCTGATGGGCCAATTTTTCTCTAATGTTGCAAGATATCCTAAGTATTTAATTTCTATTATTGCTGGAGGATTAGTTGCATTACTAGAACCTTTATTTAAAAATAGATCAAATCCATTAACGTTGGTCGGTTTAATTTCTTCAGTAATAAGTGCCTTCATAACATTTTATTTCGTACTAAAAGCAATGACTAATCCAATTAACTTATAACTATAATGCCTAATAATTATCGGATCGCAAAAGTTTCTTCGTTGTTGAAAAAGGAGATAACTCTTATTTTGCAGAATGATTTGGAAAATGATCTATTAAGGAGTAATTTCATTAATATTTCAAAAATAGATTTAACAGGAGATTTGCAATTTTGCAAGATTTATATAACTTCAACTGCTGAAGAACCATTAAGAAAACAAATTGTTGAAGAATTAAATCTTGCTAAGAGCTATATCAGGCATACTTTAGGTCAAAGAATAGAAATGAGAAGAGTACCTGAAATGACTTTTAAAGACGATACAGTATTAGAAAAAGGATTGTCAGTACTCAAGCTCCTTGAGGAATTAAAAAATAAAAACCACAACCAAGATTCAAAAGTTGAGGGAAATAATAACAATGGCTGAGCTATCTTTGAATCAAAAAAATATAATTATTACTCGATCAAAAGATAAGATATCTGATATAAAAAAGTTATTCACTGATAAAGGTGCTCAAATATTTGATTTTCCAGCAATTGATGTTGGATATCCCGATGATTTAAATCCTCTTGATGATGCCTTAAGCGAAATTAATTATTTTCACTGGATTATTTTTACCAGTAGTAACGGAATACAATTTGTAGATGAGAGATTAAGAAATTTAAATACTTCATTAAAAGAATGTTCGAAGAAAATAAAAATTGCTGTAGTAGGGGAGAAAACTTCCTTAACTCTAAGCAATTTAGGTATTGAGGCTGATTTTGTCCCCCCAGAATTTGTAGCAGAAAGTTTAATTGAAAATTTTCCTGTATCAGGATATGGACTCAGAGTTTTTTTGCCAAGAGTTCAAACTGGAGGAAGAAATTTCATAGCTGATGAATTCAGGAATTCTGGTTCACGTGTTGTAGAGGTTCCTGCCTATGAAACGAGATGTCCGGATTCAATTCCTTTAGAAACAATAAATGCTATTTCTAAAAGAAAAATTGATGCAATGGTTTTTTCAAGTGGTAAAACAGTATCAAATTCTTCTTTCTTGCTTGAAAAAGAATTTGGAGAAGAATGGTTAACCTACCTAGAAAATGCAAAATTATTAACTATTGGACCTCAAACTTCAAAAATATGTGAAAAAACTTTTGGCAGAGTTGATAGAGAGGCGGTTAAGTACACTTTTGAAGGATTATTAGATGCTGCAATTGACATTTTAAGTAGTTAATTCATTTTTGTAATTTTTTTCTACTAAATCTCGAAATCTATCAATATTTGCTTGTAATTCATTAGTTACCATTTTACCTAAAATTTTTTCTTCCATAAATCGAGCAATCATTCTAGGTAATTCATAGGTAACAGCTAAGTTTACTGATGTTAATTGGTCTCCTTTTGATTCAAAAATAACAGAACCTTGAGTTGGTAATCCTCCTATAGATTTCCATTTTAATTTATTTTTCTCAATTCTTTCTGTTATTTGTGCCTTCCATTTAAATTTGAATCCATTAGCAGCTAAAGTCCATTCAGTCAGATCAGGTAAAGTTGATGTCTCTTGATCAATTGTTTTTACGGATTCAATCCAGCTCATCCACAGAGACATGGAATCCAAATCACTCCAAGTGTTCCAAACGATATCTAATGGCGCATTTACAATTGTAATTACATCATGTTTAAGCCAAGTACCCATAGTTAGCTAACCGCAAGATTCTTTGCTAATTTGGCTTTCTTATCTAAAATTGCTGCTGCTGCTAGATGACCGCTCATAGTAGCCCCCTCCATTGAATCGATATAGTCTTGTTTTGTATAACTTCCTGCCATAAAGAAATTTGATATTGAAGTCTTTTGATCAGGTCTGTATGGGTCCATACCTGGCGATTCTCTATAAAGTGATTGTGGAACTTGTACGACATTACTCCACAGTAATTTTAGATTTTTTGAAGAAGGAAATAGACGACGCACTTCATAATCAATTTCTTTAGTGATTCTCTCTGTTGATCTACCCATCCAACGATCTCCAGGAGTCAACACACATTGGAGTAAAGATCCCATTCCTTCCTTTCTATAATCTACTGGACTTGCTAAAGCTAAATCTGCGAAACAACTGAAAGATGCATCTGCTGAATATAAAAGATTATCTAAACCTTTAGGGTTTTGACTTTTGTTATCATTATTTAATTCAGTAACCCATCCATCATATCTTAATTGAATTGTTGCTACTGCAACAGCTCTTAGTTTTTTTAAACCCTCAAACTCCTTAAATTGATACCATTCTTTAGGAACTATTTTTTTAATTCCAGGAACATCACAAGCAGCGAGAAATGTATCAGCAAATATAGCCTTAGGGCCTTCAGGAGTGGATATTTTAAGTTGCGTGACCGAGTAGGAGGAAGATTCTTTTTCAAAAATAATTTCGTCCACCTTATGATTCAAGTGAATTTTGCATCCTTTTTTTGTAATGTAATCAACGATAGGTTTTGTTAGCCATTTATGAGGGGATCCCTTTAAAAGATTAAGTTTAGAGGCTTCAGTCTTAGATGCAAACATCATAAAAATAGTTAACATGCATCTTGCCGATATATCTTGACAATTTATGAAACCTAATGCGTATGCAATTGGATCCCACATCCTTTCAAGACTTCTTAAGCTTCCGCCATGATTTAAAAACCATTCTTTAAAGCTTATTTTATCTAAGTCTCTTATTATCTTCATTGCACCCTCGTAATCTACTAATCCTCTAACTATCGGACTGGTTCCCAAAGCTAATGCATTTCTTAACTTATCTACCCAGGTTAATTGATCTGTAGTGAAAAAAGCCTTTAGACCGTTAAAAGGAGCTCCTAAGGCAAATCTAAAATCCAAAGATTTTAAGTCACCACCGTTATTTATAAATAAATGAGTATGTTCTTTCGGAAGCAAATTATCTAATGCCCCAACTTTTTTCATGAGTTTGAATAGATTTGCATAGTTGTAAAAAAATACATGTAAACCCATCTCTATGTGGTTACCATCTTTATCTTCCCAACTTCCAACTTTTCCGCCCCAGAATGATCTGCTTTCGTAAATTTCTACTTCATGACCTTCATCAACTAGGTTAACTGCTGCTGTTAAGCCCGCTAACCCAGAACCTACTATTGCAATTTTCACTTTTTTAGATAATTATAACAAATCCACTTTGTATATCGTTTGAAATATGCATGATGTGTCTATATTTTTTATAGTGTAATTATACGTTTATATGTATTTATGGAAAATGTAAAAATAGAAGAAAAAATAAAGACCTCAGATGACGGTAAGGGAATTTTAATAACCAATGATGCCATAGAGCAAATATCTTCTTTATTGAAGAATCAGACTGATAAGAAGGCTTTAAGAGTTGGGGTAAGATCTGGAGGATGCAGTGGTATGAGTTATACGATGGATTTTATTGGTGGAGATGAAATAAATGCAGATGATAAAGTATATGATTATTCATTAAGTTCCGAACAAACCTTTAAAGTAATATGCGACCCAAAAAGTCTTCTTTATATTTACGGCATGCAACTAGATTTCAGTAAAGATTTAATTGGTGGAGGTTTTAATTTCGTTAATCCTAATGCTTCACAAACTTGTGGCTGCGGAAGCTCTTTTGCAGTTTAGAAAAAAAATATATGACAGATGACATTAACCCAATTGAATCCGATTTCAATGCTGCCTTATCTAGATATAAAGATGGCCAAGAGTTGATACCAATTGTACAAGATTTTCAAAAAATCATTCAACAAATACCCAACCACTTTGCTGCTTGGACTTGTTTATCTTGGCTGCAGCTTCTATTGAAGAATAATGAAGAAGCATTAGCAGCAGCTAGACAGGCGGTTCGCTTAAATCAGCAAGACCCGCAAGCAAGAATGAATTTGTCTTTAGCTCTTTTGGCTACAAATAATAAAGGTGTTAGAGAACATGTTGAATTAATTAAAAAAATGGCAATGATGATGCCTGATGTAAAGACAGAGTTAAAAGAATCAGTTGAAGACGGATTTAATAGGTATCCAAACTGGCCAGAATTAACCAAAATAAATAAATGGTTAGAATTTTAAATTGTCCCGAATTTTAATATTAAGTAATGGACATGGAGAAGATTTATCTGGTAGTTTATTAGCCAAATATTTTGTAAAGAAAGGTGATCTTGTAGATGCACTACCTATTGTAGGTGATGGTGAAAATTATAGAAAAGTAAATATAAGAATTATTGGTAAAACCAAAAAATTTAGAACTGGTGGTATTGGTTATAATTCTTTTAGTGGAAGAATATTTGAAATATTTGGAGGACAAATAATTTACTTTTTTAAAAAATTATATTTGTCTTATAAATTAAGAAATAAGTATGATTTTTATTTAGTAATTGGAGATATAATTCCTGTTTTTTTTGCATGGTTTGCAAAAAAAGATTTTTTTACATATCTAGTAGCATATTCTAGTCACTATGAGGGAAAATTGAAATTACCTTGGCCCTGTAAGTTTTTTTTAATCTCAAAATATGCAAAAAAAATATATGCTAGGGATTTTTTAACAGCAGATGATTTAACTCAACAATTAAGAAAAAAAGTATCTTTTTTAGGTAATCCATTTATGGATAAATTTTCTTTTTTTGAAAATAAATCGAAAATAATCCCTTTTAATATTGGGTTATTTCCTGGAAGTAGATTTCCTGAACTTTTAGATAATTTGAAATTGATTTTGGAAGTTTTAGAGACAATGTCTAAGTTGAAATATTTTGAGAATATCGCATTCAAGTTTGCCATAGTAAAAGCTCTTTCTATCGAGGAAATTAGGCAGATACTAAATAAAAGAAAATGGATTTATGTAGAAAAAAAAGGAAAAAATGATGGTCTAGAATTTACATATGGATTTATTACGATTAATTTGAATTGGAATTTGTTTGAAGAAATATTATTTAAAAGTAATTTCGTAATAAGTATGGCTGGAACTGCATCAGAGCAGGCAATCGGTTTAGCAAAGCCAGTTATTCAAATTGAAGGTAATGGTCCGCAATTTACAAAATCTTTTGCAGAAGCTCAAAGACGATTACTTGGTAGATATGTTTTTTGTTCTACTAATTATATAAATAAGAAAGATCAAATAAATCAGACAATAAATCTAATCCTTAAAGTTATTTATATGATAAAGCTAGACAAAAAGTTTTTGATTTCTTGTCTTGATAATGCAAGTCTAAGAATCGGAGAGAGTAATTCATGTCTTAAGATAATTAATGATATAGAAGGGTTTCATGAAAAATGACTAAGCAGAAATCTGAATCAAATTTGAAAGTGATTATTGATAACTTTTTATTGATAAATTTATTCGTTGTTATTTTTTTTGCAATATTTTTTATTTTTGCAGTAATTATGCAAATTAATGGAGTATTTATTTTCCTTAATATTTTTCAGAATCTTTGGAATCCACTCATCACACCTTTAATCACTATTTTAATTGTAAGTGCGGTAGCTAATGGAATTAATTCTTGGTGGAGGCGTAAATGGCTTTCTCAAGAAGAGGATATTTAAATTTATATATTTTTTCTTGTAATTTAATACTGATTACTTTTTGGCCCTCTAGTACTAGTTTTGCTCCATCACCTAATAACAATTTGAGTATTGTTCCTGGCACTGGGAGTAGATCTGGTCTTTGCAGGCATCTACCTAAAGTTTTGGAGAAATACTTCATTAATACTGGCTCCGGTGCAACAGCGTTATATACCCCAGAAAATTGTTTATCTACTAAAGCTTTAATTATTAATCCACATAAATCACTCCTATGAATCCAACTCATCCATTGATTCCCATCTCCGATTGGACCTCCCAGTCCAATTTTAAATACTGGAAGCATTTTTCCTAGTGCTCCTCCTTCTGCTTCTAAAACTATCCCGATTCTAAAAATTACTAATCTTGAGAAAAATGGTTTTCCGTTCGCAACTTCCTCCCATTTATTGCAAAGGTTAGCTAAAAAATCGTTACCACTCTGACTATTTTCATTGAACTCTTGAGTTAAACTTGTTCCATAAAAACCTATTGCCGAACCGTTTACTATGACTTTTGGATTGATTCTGGATTTTTTCAGGGCTTCCATCAAAAACTTAGTTGAATTAATTCTACTTTTTTCAATTTCTTCTTTTTGAATATCAGTCCATTTTTTATCTGCTATTGGTTCACCTATTAAATTAATTATCCCATCAGAATCTTTTAAATTAATTAATAGATTTTCATTGCTCCAACTTTGTTTTTTTGAAAGATCTATTTTAAGAAATTTAAATTTATTAAGCGGAATATTTATCTTCAAATTATTAATATTTTTTCTACTTATAATGCAAAGTTCGTGGCCTTCTTTGAGTAAAGCTGGGACTAACTCTTTCCCCACAAAACCCGTACATCCAAGGAGTAGCAGACGCATATTTTTAATTAAGTAATGAATCTAGACTATTAAAATTTTGTATTGATTGTAATTATTATGATGTAATCAATTTAAAAAAAATCAATGAAAAAAGTTTTTGTATAATAAATTTAGAAATATAAATAAATTAATAAATCTCATCATGACTGATTCGATAGCCAAGAAGCCTCTTAAGAAAGGAAGCTTAGTCTTCATAGATAAAAGTATTTATGATAAAAGTGTCGAAGCATTAGCTAGTGATAAAGATTTACCTAGTTATATATTTGAAGGCCCTGGGGAAATTCTAAGTATTAAAGAAGAATATGCTCAAGTAAGGTGGCGTAGGCCAGTACCAGATGCTTGGTTTAAATTAGACCAAATGAAAGAATATATAGTTGCAGAATAGTTATTCAGGAAATTATAGATTTTTTATCATAAGCCATTTTTGATTGGATTCTTTTTGCTTCTTTCATCATTTCTTTGCCATCAAATAAATAATCATCTACATATCCTTGTGTATACTTATCCAGTTCCGATAAAGCATCTTTAACTTGAGAAAAACAATGATAAAGATCTAAACCTAAAGAGGATATTGAATTCGGCACAGATATTGACTTATAAAGTTTATCAACTTTTTCAATTTTTCTTTGGGAAACAGTAATGTAACTGCAAAAATTATCCATCAATTCTTCATCATATGGATCAGCAGATAGCTCTTTTATTTCTTGACTCAAAGGTTTAATTATTTGGCTAATAAATCTATTTGTAGGATTATAAATATTTTTAATCCAATTTTTAACTTCATTATCTTTTACTGTAGAACTATATTTTGTTGTATTTATTTTCTCTTGCCAATTTTCATTTCTTAAATTAGATGATTGTTTTAATGAAAATAGGGTTTTATCATATTGTTCTTTTTTAAAAGGATCATTAAGAGTCTCCCATGCATCTTGTATTGCAAGAAATCTATCTTTTTCACCTCCTGCATCGGGGTGATGTTGTTTAACTAAGCGACGATAAGAAGATTTAATTTCACCTTGAGTTGCATTTTCTTTTACCTCTAATTCTTTATATAGATTTTTGATCATATCTAAATACCTTAGCCTATAGATAACCGTCTTCTCTAGCTTTAATTACAGTGTTTGATTCAAACATTGCTGTAGATAAGTATCTTTCACCAAAACTTGGAAGAATCACTATTAATCTTTGATTACTAAGTTCTTCCCTTTGACCTATTTTGATTGTTGCTGCCAAAGCAGCTCCACTACTAATTCCTGATAAAAGACCCTCTAATCGAGCTAATAACCTCCCATAATAAAATGCTTCATCATCCTCTATCTTGAGAATTTCATCTATTAATTGAGTATCAAGTACCTTAGGAACGAAGCCTGCACCGATCCCCTGGATAGAATGAGAACCAGCTTTTTCTCCTGAAATTACAGCGCTTTTTGCGGGCTCTACTGCATATATTTTGCAATTTGGATTAACTTTTTTTAGAAATCTAGAACATCCAGTAATGGTTCCTCCAGTACCAACTCCAGTAACTAATCCATCAATAGTTTGATTAGATTGATCCCAAATTTCTTTAGCTGTGGTTCTTTCATGAATTTCTGGATTTGCAAGATTTTCAAACTGATTAAACTGAAAGCTATTTGGAATACTTGAAGATAATTCACTTGCTAAATCTAGTGCACCTTTCATTCCTTCTATACCTGGAGTGAGTTGTAATTCTGCCCCATATGCTCTTAGCATTGCCCTTCTCTCAATACTCATAGTATCTGGCATAGTTAATATCAATCTATAACCTTTAGCTGCTGCAACCATTGCTAAAGCAATTCCAGTATTTCCACTTGTTGCTTCAATTAATGTTGTTTTCCCCGGTAAAATTAAACCATCTTTTTCCGCTGAACTTAACATCGAATAAGCGATACGATCTTTGACAGATGCTGATGGATTAAAACTTTCAAGTTTCGCTATTATTTCTGGATGACAATTACAGTATTTTTTTATGCGATCTAATTTTACTAATGGTGTGTTGCCAACTAAAGAAGTAATATCACCTGCTATTTCCATGGAAAAGTTTTACAAAATTAAATTTGTTCACTATTAGTTTAAATGTATTTATATGTCTTTTATAAAAAAATTTTAAATTGAACTTAATTTCAAAACAACTTCTTAGAAAAGATTGTTCTATAGTTTGTTTATAATATAAAATTTACAACTTTTTTATGTATTCTCTTGAAATAAGTCTAAGATATTCCCCCTTTCCCCTTTCAATTCAGAAGAAAGAGTATGAGGATATTAAAAGAATCTATGATGAAATCAAAGATTTTATGAACAGTGATAATCAAAACTCCTCTTTAATCGAGTTAAGTTGTGAAAAAGTTCAGGATAAATTGATAACTGTTCTTGCTAAAGAAGTTATTTCTGTTCAGATATATGAAAAGTCAGCAGTTGCTGGGGGATCAAAAAGACCTGGATTTTCCTTAGATATTTAAAATGATTGAGATTGAGGATACTTTACAAAATGGAGTACCTAATGTAACTTTCAAAAATGTGAGTTTTTCATGGCCAGGAAAAAATGAGCATGTAATAAATAATTGTAATTTTTCTATTAATAAAACTGGGTTATGGATGATTGTTGGTAAAAATGGAAGCGGAAAGAGTACTTTGCTTAAGTTAATTAATGGGCTTCTAAAACCAAGCAATGGAGTCATAAATAAATTAGCGAACATTGGGATGGTTTTTCAGAATCCTGATCATCAAATATTAATGCCAAACTGTAGGAGTGAACTTCTTCTTAATATTAATCAAAATTTAAGTAGAAAAGATATTTCTAATAAAATTGACATTGCTCTAAACAAGGTTGGATTGGCTGGATTTGATAAAAGATCGATTCATACATTAAGTGGCGGTCAAAAACAACGTTTAACTATTGCATCTTCATTGATAAGTGATAAGAATTTCATTCTTATGGACGAGCCCACAGCGCTATTAGATAGTTCTAGTCAATTAGCAGTTTTAGAAATAATTAAGGGCCTTACAAAAAATAAAAGAAACCCATTCACTGCTTTATGGATTACTCATCGTTTAGAGGAATTAAGTTATGCAGATGCTGTTGCAGAGATGAAGAATGGAAATTTATCAGATTGGCAGAAACCATTTAACTTTCAATATAAATAAGGGTTACCCCTTGTCATAAGGTACATGTAAGAGTTAAATTTCTATATATTCCTCGGTAGCTCAGCGGTAGAGCGATCGACTGTTAATCGATTGGTCGCAGGTTCGAATCCCGCCCGGGGAGTTTTATCCCACTTTCATAAACTTTCAGAGACTTTCACAAGTCTCTTTTTTATTTTAATACAACATAACTAAAGTGAAAAAACTTTAAAAGCGCCTCATAACCTAATTCTAAAGAGTTAATCATCCCACATATCTTGTTTAGTCTGTTCGATATTATTTTTTTCAAGCAACTCTAATCTATGCTCTTTTGAATCTTCTTCAAAATTTTGTACGTTTTCGTTGTTTGTAAATTTTTGTTGAATCTCCAAAATTATAATCTCAAATTGATCGCCATAAAATTTAGACATTTCCATCCATGCTTCCATTTCCTCCTCTTTTCCAATTGTGTCGTTTATCTGATGGCTAATTATTTCTAAAACAAATTCTTTTAACTCTTTTTGGCTCATGGATTCAACTTTTTTTTGTATATAAAGTTCTTTTAGATGTAGTAACTGCTTTTTAGATAAATCGGTGTAAGTAATAGATTTCTTTTTCATTAATATTCAGTTTGTTTTTATAATAAAGTTAACCATTAGCATCAAAAAAAGATTTTCAGTCACTAATAACTTACATATTATTCTACGAAAAAAATTTATTTAAAAAAAAGATTTCAATTGGTATGATAATAATTACCCTCATTTATTACTTCATAGACATTAATATTCATATTTTGATTAAAATTTAACTGTCGTTAGTTGTCGATTTATATTGAATTATTAAGTAATTATTAAGCAAATCGAAAGAATTTATAAAATTTATATTTTCTTTTAAGTCAATATTTCCTCCTAATCCATTGAAGTAATTAGTTTTTTTATTGTAATAACTTATATAAGTCTTTAAATCAAGTCTGCAATAAATGCAAAATGTTGAGAGAATCGTTATACAAAATCTTAATTTCAGTTTAATAATTTGTAAGATATGAAAATTTCAATCCTATTGATAGAAGATGATCGTGATATGCGTGAATTAGTATCTGGACATCTTGAACATTCTGGTTTTGATGTCCAAAAAGCTGAAGATGGTATTAAAGGACAAGCTTTAGCCCTTCAATATTCTCCTGATTTAATTCTTCTAGATTTAATGTTACCTAGCGTTGATGGTTTGACATTATGCCAAAGACTGCGGAGAGATGAAAGGACTTCAAATATTCCCATTTTAATGATTACAGCTTTGGGTGGACTTAAAGATAAAGTGACTGGATTTAATTCAGGTGCTGATGATTACATCACAAAACCATTTGATTTAGAGGAATTATACGTTCGTATTAAAGCTTTATTGAGAAGAACTAATAGAGCTCAATTGAATTCAACTAATCAACAAGAAATTTTAAATTATGGACCTCTTACTCTTGTTCCGGAAAGATTTGAAGCTATTTGGTTCGAGTCTGCCGTGAGACTTACCCATTTAGAATTTGAGCTACTTCACTGTTTGCTACAAAGACATGGTCAAACAGTTTCCCCAGCATTGATATTAAAAGAAGTATGGGGTTATGAACCTGACGATGATATTGAGACAATTAGAGTTCACGTTAGACACTTAAGAACAAAATTAGAACCTGACCCTCGCAAGCCAAAATATATAAAAACTGTTTATGGAGCAGGATACTGCCTTGAATTACCTGTGGGTGCTCAGGTTGATAATGGGATGCAAGAGTTTGCGGAATCTACAAATTAAAACTTAATCAAATGAGTATTCTGTTAACTTTATAAATCTTCAATTGCTATTTTTAATAAAGTTACTTCCCAGGCTAATCTTGGTTGTATAAAACTTTTCAGATGTAATTTCAAATTCTCTAGTTTTTTGAGAATGTTTTTGTTTTTAGTTTTTGCCCAACATTTTTGTTGTATAAAATTTATTAAAAATATTTGTTGATCAATATCTAGTTCTTCAGATATTATCTTTGTGATTTTTAGTATTTCTAAATTATCACTTAATGGAAAGTCCAAGTTTTCTTTAATTTCATTTGGTAATTGGTTCCAAATTTTTATATCTTTCAGTATTTTTCCTGGAGAGCCATTTGCTGAATTAATAAAATATTGTAAGTCTATTTCTTTATAAATATCAAAAACTGTAGAATCAAAATTATTTCTTATGAAAATCTCAAGCTTTTTATATGAAAAAGCTTTAAATCTTATAAGTTGACATCTTGAGATAATAGTATCTAAAAGTAAGTGTAGCCGTGAAGTTAAAAGAATAAATATACCGTTAGAGGGCTCTTCTAGCGTTTTTAAAAGACAATTAGATGCTGCTTCATTCATAAGGTGAGCATCATCAATTAATACAATTTTCCCACCTGAATCAATGGATTTTTGACCTAGAAAAGTCTTTAAATTTCTAATTTGCTCTATTCTTATTGTTTCTTTATTATTTTTTGAAGGTTCAGCATCTGAACGATTTATAAGATTCCCTTTTAAAAAGTAGGTAGGCTCAATTAATAAAAAATCAGGGTGGTTTTGATCTATGATTTTTTTTTCAATGTTTGAATTAGACGAATATTTATTAAAAACTTCCATAATAAATTTCATAGCGGTTTGTTTTTTTCCTATACCTTCCGGACCATAAAATATATAACCGTTGGAAAATGCTTTTCTCTTAAGTATGCTTTCTAAATTTTCATTAACTTCTTTATTAATTAAAAGATTATCAGTTTTAAGATCAATCATTATTTACTTGAGAAAACTTTTTTAGTAAGGTTTCTTTTATTTCATTAGTAATAGTATTTATATCTTGTGAAGCAGATATTGTTGTCCAATTTTTTTCTTTTGCAATCAACTTAAAACCTTCATTCACTTTTTCTAGGAATTGTATACCTTCAGATTCTATCCTGTCTGGAATAAACTTTTCCCTTCGTAATATACTTTCTTCTGCTGAAATTTCTAGAAAAATAGTCAGGTCTGGGTATTCTCCTTGACAAACAATAGATTCGATATTTTTGATAATCTCAAGATTTATATTTCTACCATAACCTTGATAAGCGAGTGTAGAGTCACAAAATCTATCGCTAAGTACCCAGTCTTGATTTTCTAAAGCAGGTGCTATGGTTTTGGAAATATGTTCTGCTCTATCAGCAGAATAAAGCAATAATTCAGCTAGAGAAGAAGGTTTATTATCTATATGATTGTCAAGTATTAAATTTCTAATTTTTTTACCTAATAAGCTTCCTCCAGGTTCTCTAGTTTTTACTAATTTTGACTTTCCTCCCAAAAGACCACTAGTTGGGATCCATCTAGAAATTTCATCAATTTGGGTTGTTTTACCGCAACCATCAATTCCTTCAATAACAATAAATTTACCCCTCATTTATTCTAAAGATAAAGCGTTTATTACAACGGTTATTGAACTAGTTGCCATCAATAATGCTGCGATTGATGGTGTAAGAAGAATGCTATATTTTGGAAATAGAATACCTCCTGCTATGGGAATTGCAATCAAGTTGTATCCAAAAGCCCAGAATAGATTTTGTTTAATTTTTCCTATTGTTCTTTTTGCAAGACTAAGTGCATAAGGTAATCCAGATAACTGATCTCCCATTAAAACAACATCTGCATTCGCTTTCGCAATCTGGGTACCTGAACCAACTGCTATTCCTAAATTTGAAGCTGCCAAAGCAGGTGCATCATTTATTCCATCTCCAATCATTGCAATTTTATTACTCTTCTTTAAATTTTCAATTATTTTTAATTTCATTTCTGGAAGAAGATCCCATTTTATTTCTGATTCTGGACAATCTAATTTTTTTGCCAACTCGACTACAGTTTCTTTTCTATCCCCGCTTAAAATTTTTATATTATAGTTATCCTCTCTTAATTTCTGAACAGAACTAATAGAATCCTCTCTTAATAAATCACCTAATAAAATAAATCCGAGTAACTTTTTATTTATACATACTCCAATCACAGAATGGGATTTGTTTTCTTCATTTTCTAATATTTCTTTTGATTGGCGGTCAATTATTACTCCTTTACAACTTAACCATTCAACACTTCCAATATTGATTTCCCCATCAATTGAATCAAGTTCTCCAGATATACCTCTACCAGATTCTGTATGGATGTTTTTAATTTTCAACAAGTCAAGGTTTTGTTTTTTTGCTTCATTAACTAATGCACTAGCTATGGGATGTCGGCTTTGACTTTCTAAACTTGCAGATATTTTTAATAGAAACAATTTATCAGTAGTATTTAAATAATCGATTATGAAAGGTTTACCTTTGGTCAATGTCCCTGTTTTATCAAAAATAATATGATTAATTTTTGATGCCATTTCTATTTTATCTCCGCCTTTAAATAAAATGCCTTTTTTTGCAGCTTTACCTGATGCAACTGTTATTACAGTGGGAGTAGCAAGACCTAAAGCGCAAGGACAAGCTATTACTAAAACAGCAATTGAGAGTTGAATGGCTAAAGTTAAAAAATTTTCAGCATTACTACCTAATGAATTATGTAACGTATGATTGGAGGTGGTTATCAAGTCATGATGATTGTTTATTAACAAATCGGGCCAAATTTGTTTTGCACCTTTCCACCAAAAAAAGAAGCTTGAAGTTGCAATAAAAAGTACGAAGTATGTAAATTTCCCTGCAATCTGATCAGCGATTCTCTGAATTGGAGGTTTTTTAGATTGAACTGATTCAATAAGATTAACGAGTTTTGCTAGAGAAGTTTCTTCTCCCACTTTGATAACTTTTAGCCTTAAGGTGGAATTTAAATTTAATGAGCCATTAAGTAAATGTTCACCTGAGTACACATCTATAGGTTTAGATTCACCTGTAATATGAGAAACATCTACAGATGAATTTCCATTAATAACAATACAGTCAGCGGGTACACGATCTCCAGCTAATAATTGAATTTCATCTCCAATTTTTAAAGAATGTACTCTGACTGATTTGACTTTATTTGTTCCTATATAAATATTTGCCATTTCTGGTTGGAGATCTAGTAATTCTCCAATTGAAGAACCAGTTTGATACTTTGCTCTTTCTTCTAAAAAACGTCCAATAAGAATAAACCCCAATAACATTACTGGTTCATTAAAAAAACAGGGAAAACCAGTCGAAGGAAATATTAATGATAATAGACTTGTCGTATAAGCACTACTTACTCCAAGAGCTACTAAAGAATCCATATCTGGTCGATTTTTAATAAGTGATTTGAATCCTTTGATTACAATTTCTCTTCCAGGAAAGAATAAAGCTAATGTGGCCAGTGCAGCATGAAAGAATAAATTTCCTAATATTGGTAAATTTAAAAAACCTCCTTCTGCTAAATGCCCTAACCCTGAAAACAATAAAAGTAAAAGTGCAAAATTAAGTTTTTTCCATTGATTAATCCATTTCTTTTTTTTTTCTAATTGAACTTTATTTACTTTTTTTGAAAAATCATTTATGTAAATCTTTGCGGGAAAACCGCTTTGCTTAAGGTTTTCTAAAACCTGATCAATGTTTGGAACTGTTTTATTAATTTCAAAATATGCACTTTCAGTAAGTAAGTTAACAGAAACATTTTGGACCCCATCCGAATTTTTTAATATATTTTCTACCGTGTTAACACAACCCCCACATTTCATGCCGGTAATATTTAGTTGAATACTATTCATATTGTTGCGATGAAAGCAAATTAATACTTGTTTTTATTAATTACTATAATAATAAATGTTATAGACTTTTAAAATAGTTGATACTTTGTTGACTAATTTAATTTTATTACAAAAAAAAGTGCCTAATAATCAAAACAGAGACAATTTCATAGATAAAGCTTTTACTGTAATTGCTGAATCTATCGTCAAGATTATGCCTATTGCTGATAAAGAAAAAAAGGCTTACATATATTATAGAGATGGGTTAGCTGCACAAAATAATGGCGATTATTCAGAAGCTCTGGATTACTATAATGAAAGTCTATTACTAGAAGAAAATAAAATTGATAGAGGGGAAACTTTAAAGAACATGGCAATAATTTATATGAGTAATGGTGAGGAAGATAGATCTATAGAAACTTACCAAAAGGCCTTAGTTGAAAATCCAAAACAGCCATCTTGTCTCAAGAATATAGGTTTAATTTATGAAAAAAGGGGAAGGTTTGCTGAACAGAATGGTGATTTAGATCAAAGAGATATGTGGTTCGACAAGGCTGCTCAAGTTTGGTCTAAAGCTGTAAGACTTTATCCTGGGGGATACTTAGATATTGAAAATTGGTTAAAAACTTCTGGAAGGAGTTCAATTGATATTTATCTCTAGATTTGTATAGATTCACTCTTTCAATGCATAATTAATAGCTTCATTGATATTTGAAATTTCTTTAATTTGAATGATTTTTTGAAAACTATCTTTAATTTCACTAGTAATTTTAGGTACTAAAATATTTTTAATACCAAGCCTAATAGCCTCATCAATTTTGGCTCTAAGATTACTTGCCTGCCTTACCTGACCGCTTAAACCTAATTCGCCAATAAATGCACAATTTTTTAATGGTGGAATATTTTTTAAGCTTGATAAGATTGATATGGCAACTCCTAAATCTGAAGATGTGTCATTTATTTCAAAACCACCTCCTGTCGCTACATAACAGTCATATTCTGATAATTTAATCCCAACATGTTTTTCAATCACGGCTAATATTTGATGTAATCTGTTGATACTGATTCCAGTTGTTGTTCGTCTTGGGTTATTGTAGAAAGTCTTATTTACTAAAGCTTGAATATCAACTGCAAATGGTCTCGATCCTTCATTAGTGATAGTGGTTGTGACACCGGATATATTTTCTTTATTTGTGAATATTGAACTAGGGTTAATAACTTCTCTTAAACCATTTTCTAGCATTTCAAAAATTCCAATTTCAAAAGTTGATCCAAATCTATTTTTTACACTTCTTAGTAATCTATGGGAGGCAATATTATCTCCTTCAAAATTGAGTACCACATCTACTAAATGTTCTAAAGTTTTTGGGCCGGCAAGAGCTCCATCTTTCGTAACGTGACCTATTATCAAGAGCGCTATATTATTTTCTTTAGCAAGATTCTGTAGTTCAGATGAACAAGTCCTTACTTGGGAAACAGATCCTGGAGAACTTTCCATCTCATCATTATTAATAGCTTGGATACTATCAATAATCGCAAAACCAGGTTTTATTTTTTTTATCTCTTCGATAATTAAAGATAAATTAGTTTCTGCATAAATTTTTAAATCGAGGCTGTTTTGATTTAATCTTTCCCATCTGATTTTTACTTGTTCCAAAGATTCTTCTGCAGTGATGTATAAAACTTTTCCATTAAGTGATATATTCCCTGCCGATTGAAGCACTATTGTGCTTTTACCAATTCCTGGTTCTCCTCCAAGTAAAACTATAGACCCCGGAACTATTCCACCTCCTAGTACTCTATCAAACTCTTTAAAACCGCTCGTAAATCTTGATATATTACCTATCTCTATTTCGTTAAACAGCTTAGATTTTTTATTTTTATTAACACTAGTTGTTTTAGATCTAGTGTTTTTTCTTTCTTCAACTATGGTATTCCATTCATTACAATTTACGCATCTGCCGAAGTATTGAGAAGTCTCAGATCCGCAATTTTGACATATAAAAGTCGAAAATTTATTAGACATTTAATTTTTGATTAGATTGAGGAACTGAGATGTTTGGGATTTTGCCCCTCTACAAGTTAGATTGGGTAAAAGATAAATTCTCTTACTGATTAGCTAATAGAAACAAATGGCTGTATCTAGTCAAACAAAAGAAACAATACTTGTCGCAGACGACGAGGCAAGTATTAGAAGAATTCTCGAGACTCGTCTCTCAATGATTGGTTACAAAGTCGTAACTGCTTGTGATGGTAAAGAAGCACTTAAATTGTTCAAAGATTACGATCCTGACTTGGTTGTCCTTGATGTAATGATGCCAAAATTAGATGGATATGGAGTGTGTCAAGAATTAAGAAAAGACTCAGACGTCCCTATAGTAATGTTGACAGCTTTGGGGGATGTAGCAGATAGAATTACAGGATTAGAATTAGGGGCTGATGATTATGTGGTTAAACCTTTTAGTCCAAAAGAATTAGAAGCTAGGATTAGGTGCGTATTAAGACGAATAGACAAAGAGCAACTTCCTGGAATGCCAAATTCAGGTTTAATTTTGGTTACAGATATTAAAATTGATACAAATCGAAGACAAGTTTTTAAAAGTGATGAAAGAATCAGGTTAACAGGCATGGAATTTAGTCTTTTAGAACTTTTGGTCAGTCGATCAGGAGAACCATTTAGTCGAGGAGAGATTTTGAAAGAAGTTTGGGGCTACACACCTGAAAGACATGTAGATACAAGAGTAGTTGATGTTCACATATCTAGATTAAGATCTAAATTGGAAGCTGATCCTGCAAATCCTGAATTAATTCTTACAGCAAGAGGTACAGGATATCTTTTTCAGAGGATAGTTGATATATCTCCATTTGACGGTAAATAGATGGAAAAAGATTCTTCTAATAAAAAGTCTAGAGCTATAAGAAGATTAGTTATTTGGTATAAAAGAAATTCTGCTGTGACTTCAATAGTTGATACTGCGGCTAATTCTGCTGTAACTGCCAGTAATGTTGCTGGCAACGTGGTTTCCGGTGCTGGTTCTGTTGTAAGTAATGCCAGTAATGTAGCAGGTAATGTAGCAGGTAATGTAGTCTCTAGTGCTGAATCTGTTGTTAACACTGCTAGTAATGTAGTTTCAAGTGCTAGTTCAATTGCAAAAAATACATTGCAGCCATTAGTTTTTGACCCTTTAAAACGGTTACAAAATAGTGATAATTTGATAAGTAAAGAAGATGTACCAAATTCTGAGAGGATTTGGATCGCAGTTGATGGCATGGGTGGAGATTATGCACCTGTGCCCATTCTGGAGGGCTGTCTTGATGCTATTAATAGGTTTCCTATAAATATAAAGTTTGTAGGCAAAATTGAAAAAGTTAAATATGAAGCAGAAAGAGTTGGTCTAATAGATTTGTTAGAAAAAGAAATTGATAATAATCGTCTTGAATTAATAGATAGTGGAGATCCTATAGGGATGAATGAAGAAGCAACAGCAGTACGAAAAAGAAAAGATGCGAGTATAAATGTTGCTATGGATTTGGTTAAAAAAAATAAGGCAAAAGCTGTTTATTCGGCAGGTAACTCAGGAGCTCTTATGGCCTCTGCAATATTTAGGATTGGGAGATTGAAAGGAATCGAGCGCCCCGCAATAGGAGCGTTATTCCCGACTAGAGATCAAACTCGACCTGTATTAGTTCTTGATGTCGGAGCAAATACTGATTGTAAGCCCTCTTATCTTCATCAATTTGCACTTCTTGGTGATGTTTATGCCAAGGATGTTTTACAAATAGAAAAACCACGAATTGGCTTATTAAATATTGGAGAAGAAGAATGTAAAGGGAATGATTTATCTATAAAAACATTTGAATTACTATCCAATGAAAAAAGTTTTAATTTTGTGGGTAATTGTGAAGGAAGAGATGTTTTATCTGGTGATTTTGATGTGGTCGTTTGCGATGGTTTTACAGGAAATATATTACTTAAATTTCTTGAGTCGGTTGGAGGGGTTTTATTAGATATTTTAAGATCCGAACTGCCTAGAGGAAGAAGGGGGAAGGTTGGTTCTGCATTTTTAAAAAGTAATTTACTAAGAATTAAGAAAAGGTTAGATCATGCTGAACATGGAGGAGCATTATTGCTTGGGGTAAATGGTATTTGTGTAATTGGCCATGGTAGTAGTAAGTCTTTATCTGTAGTAAGTGCTCTGCGTTTGGCTCATTCAGCTGTAAATCATAATGTTATGGAAAATTTAAATCAACTTCAAAAGCTTCAAGTTTTAAATTCTTAAAACATATTTTGTCAGATTTATGTTTGACTTATATAAGTAATTAGATAACTCTTTTGGAAGGAATAAATTTAAATCAAATTGGAGTCTCATTTAAAGGAAGTGGAAGCTATGTACCAAATCAAATCCTGACGAATCAGGAAATTAGTAAGAAGGTAGATACTAGTGATGAATGGATAAAATCTAGAACAGGTATTTCTCAGAGAAGAATTTCTGGATTATCAGAAAATGTTAGTGAAATGGGTTACAAGGCAGCATTGGGAGCAATTGAGATGGCTGGATGGGATATTGAAACAATTGATTTAATAATTTTAGCTACATCAACTCCAAACGATCTATTTGGTTCTGCTCCCGAAATTCAGTCAAAACTAGGCGCAATTAATGCTGTTGCTTTTGATTTGACAGCTGCTTGCAGTGGTTTCTTATTTGCTGCAATAACAGCTACTCAATTTTTAAAAGCAGGTAGTTATAAAAGAGCTGTAGTAATAGGCTCAGATCAACTTTCAAGTTATGTGGATTGGAATGATAGAAGAAGTTGTATCTTATTCGGAGATGGTGCTGGTGCAATAGCAATCGAAGTAACGAATGAATTAGATAATTTAATTGGCTTTAGTATGAGGACTGATGGGCAGAGAGGTTCTTTCTTAAATCTTCCCTCTCAAAATAATCAAGATCTAATTAGTGATGATATTAATTTTTCAAGTGGGGGTTTTTCCTCAATTAAAATGAACGGACAAGAAGTATATAAATTTGCGGTAAGAGAGGTACCGTTAATTATTGATAATTTATTTAAAAAAACAAATTTCAATTCTGAGAAAATTAATTGGCTTTTATTACATCAAGCAAATCAAAGAATATTGGATTCTGTTGGAGATAGGCTAAATGTTTCATCAGAAAAGATTCTCAGTAATTTAAGTAACTATGGAAACACATCAGCAGCAACAATTCCTTTAATGCTTGATGAGGCTATAAGAAATAAGAAAATTAAAGAAAATGATATTATTGCCACAAGTGGTTTTGGTGCTGGGTTAAGTTGGGGTGCAGCCCTTATTCGATGGGGTTAAAAAATTTTTATTATGACAGTTGCATGGGTATTCCCTGGTCAGGGTTCACAAAAAATTGGTATGGCAAATAAAATCATAGATTTGCCACATGCGAAATATAGGTTTAATTACGCCTCTGAAGTATTCGAAAGAAATTTATTTGAAATTTGTGAATCAAATTCTGATAAGAAAAATCTTTCAGATGATTTAAATAATACAAAGAACACTCAAATTTGTCTTTTTCTGGTGGAATCAGTTTTATTAGACTCTTTAAAAGAAAATGGTTATAAACCAACCTATATTGCTGGTCATAGTTTAGGTGAAATTACGGCTTTATATTGTGCTGATGTTTTGTCTTTTGAAGATTGTGTAAAACTCATAAAAGTTAGATCTGGTTTGATGGCAGATGCAGCAAAGGGATCTATGGCAGCATTAATAAGTTTTGATAGAGATCAATTAGATTTACTGGTTGAAGAGATAGACGATCTTGTAATAGCGAACGACAATAGTTCTTCTCAAGTTGTTTTATCAGGAAGCGAAAAAGCTTTAGATAATATTTCAAAACGAATTAAGGCAAAAAGATTCCTTAAATTAAATGTTTCGGGCGCTTTTCATTCACCATTTATGAAAGAATCATCATTTCAATTTTCAAAATATTTAGACACTCTAGAATTTAATCAGCCTTCTATTCCTGTTATAAGTAATTCTCATCCATCACTATGTAATGATCCAAATGAGCTTAAGGTTAGGTTTAAAAATCAAATGTGTAACGGTGTTAGATGGCGTCAAACTATGGATTTAATGAAAGAAAATAGTATTCTGCAAATGGTGGAAATTGGCCCATCTAATGTCCTTGGTGGTTTAGGTAAAAGGCATTTTAAGGATGTAAAAATTTCTCAAGTATCTTCTGCAGATCAAATTAAATACTGATTTTATGAAAAGTTATTTTTTTCAAAAATTAATTTATAAATTGGTAAGCCAGCTAATTATTTTTCCGATTTATAAATTGATATTTCGAGGTAATTTAATTGGTAGAGAAAACATTCCTCAGACAGGTGCTTTCATAATGGTATCTAATCACGGATCCCTGCTTGATCCCCCTCTATTAGGTCATGCTATTGGTCGTAATATATCTTTTATGGCTAAGTCAGAACTTTTTAGAATCCCATTACTTGGTTTTATAATAAAATCATGTGGAGCTTATCCTGTAAAGAGGGGCATAGTAGATAAAAAGACTATCAAAATCGCATGTGCAAAATTATCAAATAATCATAGTATTGGGATATTTATTGACGGTACTCGCCAAAAAGATGGTCGTGTAAATAAGCCAAAACAAGGGGCGGCTCTTCTATCTTTTAAAAATCAAAAAATGTTATTACCAGTTGCAATTATTAATTCAAATAGATTAGTTCGATTGAAGTTTTGTATTCCATTTTTCACAAAAATAGTTATTAAAGTTGGGAAACCGATTAATCCCCCTGAAGGCGCATCAAAAGATGATTTGGGCAAAGTAACATATCATCTGCAGGAATCCATAAATAATATGCTTGAATGAATCATCAATTAATTGGAGATATTGGATATAAAGGCAACACTTTTTCCCAAGTATTAGAACTTGAATGTTGTGAATTTTTATTAGATAAATTCAATAGTTCTTTTAAATCTTCTATATCGGAATATTCAGCTTGATAAGAATACTCTATATTTGTTAATTCTTTAAAAATTTTTGGAATAATTTTTTCTTTGATAATGATATTTTTGTTTGGTTCTTCAGAAATGCAAATTTCATATTTGCCTGCAATATATCCTCTTCTTTTTAATTTTTTGAAAATCCAAAATGAATTTTTATTGTAATAGATATTATTTTTCGTAGCAATTCTTTTTGCCATCAATTCAAAAGAACTAAAACCAACTAATGAGCAATTGATTTGCTGAGCGAGAGTTCTCGCTAACACTATTATTTGTCTGGATGCATTAAAGTTTGATGGCCCTATACTGACAGATATTTTATTAATTCTTTTTAAATTTTTTTTTGTAATAAAATTTGAAAAATCAACTATTAAATTAGTACATAAATCTTTCTCAAATTTTTTTGTAAAAAAGTTTTCAGATAAAGAGCTGTTATTTTCTCTATAAGCGAAGCCAAAAGAATTATCAGTACTATGAATTGCTAAGGTTAATTTATTATCGTTTTTTAATATGTAAGGCATTTACCTTTAAGTAGGTAGTTCTAAACCTGGCCTACATTTAGACCACTTTCCAGCTTCTTCTGAAAAACTTGAACAAGACTGAACATCCCAATCAGTTTTAAAATCGCCATTTAAATCTTTGATTATACTTACGTGAATGTAAGGTTTTTTTGGTTTAAAGTTAGGAATATCACAAATGTGATCAACACCATGATTTTTTTCAACATCATGATATGTCATACATCTATCAACTAATTTACAGTTAATGCAAATGCACATAATCAAGAAAGAAGATCTTAAAAATCATATTCCCATTGATCATACACTAATAATTAATGAAATAGAAAGAAGTATAGAATTTTATAATTGGGATTTTATTTTATCTTCTTTACCTTCTGGATCTTGTTTAGTAGGTGGATATATAAGAGATTTAATTTTAGGAAGATTAAATTCATTAATAGATGTTGATATTTTAGTTCCAAAAAATGCTATTAATGTTGGTAAAAAAATTGCAGATAAATTTGAAGGTAAATTGATTATTCTTGATGAGGCAAGAGATGTAGTAAGAATTATTTTTAAACATATCTCAATTGATATCGCTTCTCAAATCTCTCCTTCAATTGATATTGATTTATTAAGTCGAGATTTTTCTATAAATGCTATAGCTTTTTCTTTTGAAGAAAAAATTCTCATTGATCCATCAAATGGAATTAAAGATTTACAGCTTGCTTTTTTGAGAACTAATTCAAATCAGAACTTATTGGATGACCCATTAAGAATTTTAAGATGCTTTCGTTTTATTTCTGAATTAGATTTTAATGTCGATGAAAATTTAATAGATTACATTAAAACTAATAAAAATCAATTAAGACTTGTTGCTAATGAAAGAATTAATTATGAAATACAACGCATAGTAAGAGGAAAAAAAGCATCTCAGGCGATAACTTTAATAAATAAATTTAAAATTTTTGACTATATACAGTCAGAAAAAAATTTGATATTTTTTGATTTAGAAAAAATTAATTTTGAAGAATTTAATAAATTTGAAAAGGAAAAATTTTTACCATTATTCTATCTTGTTCAAATTTTAGACGAATTTTCTTTGAAAAATTTAAAATTTAGCAAATCTGAAATTTCAAATATTAGGCTATTAAGAAAATGGTATCTCTTATTGAAGATGCAAACTATTTATAAATTTAATGAGAGAGAAAGATTTGATTTACATCAAGAATTAGAAACTATTCTTCCATCTTTTATTCTTTTTTTGCCAGAAACAGCATATATAAATTGGCTAGCTAGATGGAGAGATAAAGATGATAAATTATTTCATCCATCGAATTTAATAAAAGGGGATATTTTAAAAAAATATTTAAAAATCGAAGATGGACCTATTTTGGGGAAGGTCATTCATTATCTTTCTATGGAGCTTGCATATAATAGATTGAATAATTTTGATGAAGCTATATATAAAGGAAAGCAATGGATTCAACAAAATGCGCCAAAATGTGATTAAATACACATAGCTTAGTTTTTGTTTAAAGTTCAGACTTCAATTTATTTTTTAAAAATTTATGAGCATTCGTATTTACATTGGCAATTTACCACAAGTATTTAATCCAAAAGAATTTGATAGTTTTTTAAAAACAGTATCAGATTCTATAAGATTTAAAGCTGTTTTAGATAAAGAAACAAAAGAATGTAGAGGATTTGGTTTTGCTACAACAAATAATGAACAAAATGCAAATTTAATAATCGAAAAGCTTAATGGTTTTGAATTTAATGGCTCAAAATTGAGAGTTGAACTTTCAGAAAAGAAAGATTCTTCCTCACACAAGAGAAATAGTTTAGGCTCTAATAAAAACAAAAAGAGGAAAGATTTTAAGAAGATTGTTCATAGTGATGCACCTAATCTTGAAGCCCCAGATCCAAGATGGGCTGGCGAACTTTCAAAGTTAAAAGATTTGTTAGCTAATCAGAAAGCCCCTGCTTAGCTATTTGATCCGTGAAATTAAATAGGATATTGGTATCTCAAAAGCTTTTACTGAATTTTTTACAAAAGCTCTATTATTAAATACATCATAATCTAATCTTTCAATAGAATCTAATATTCCTCTATAAAGGCGTAAAGATGTCCAGACAGGCCATCTTGCATCTGCAGATAACCACTTAATGCCATCTTCAGATTTTTTGAACCAATCCCGAGCTCTTGTTAATTGAAAATTCATAAGCATCTTCCACTGATTATTTATTACTCCATTTAACAACTCTTCTTCAGAATAATTAAATTTATTCATATCATCCTGGGGTAAATATATTCTCCCTCTTTGTCTATCCTCTCCAACATCTCTTAAAATATTAGTAAGTTGATTTGCTATTCCTAGAGCTATCGCCGCTTCTGAGGAGTCAGGCATGTTGCTCCAGGGGGCTGTTGTATAGGCACTATCTATGCCCATTACATTCTGGGTCATTAATCCCACTGTCCCTGCGACGCGATAACAGTAAAGTTGTAATTCAGAAAAACTTTTGTATCTAAATTTTTCAAGATCCATTCTCTGGCCCTCAATCATATCTAAGTATGGTTCTATATTCTGTGGAAATTTTTCTATTGTATCGAAAAGAACAGCATCTAAATCTGATTGTATTTTTCCTTTGAAAACATTTTTTGTGTTTTCTTCCCATTCATTTAAATTATCGGAAAGTTCCTCAGTTGTCTTGGTTGAAGCTTCAATGCTATCCATTATTTCATCAGTTCTTCTGCACCAAACGTAAATCGCCCAAATCGCTTTTCTTTTTTCGTACGGTAATAAAAGTGTACCTAAATAAAAAGTTTTAGCCCATTTTTGAGTTTCTTTTTGGCATATTTCATATGCTTTATTAAGTTGAGATAATGAATTTTTCAAAAAGGTTTTATTCTTGAGGTTTAATTGATTTTAGATGTTTCTCGTGAAACATTATTTGATGTTTTGGAATATTCTTTGTTGATAGTTTCTGCGCATAATTTACCACTTAATACAGCTCCCTCCATAGAAGCAAGATATTTTTGCATTGTATAATCACCTGCTAAAAAAAAGTTTTTTATTGGAGATCTTTGACTTGGTCTGAATTCTTGACATCCAGGCACTGCTTTATATACAGATCTTGGTGTTTTTACAACTTTAAACTTTCTTAAATTAGTTTTGTCATCCCCAATAAAATGAGTTGGAAATAACTTTTTGAGTTCTTCCATTGTTGCATCGACTATGTCTTGGTCACTTCTGTTAATCCATTCTTTTGCAGGAGCAAATACTAATTCAAGCATTGATCTATTTGGATCCTCGTATTCCTTACAGGTGATACTCATATCTGCATAAACACTCAGAAGCGGAGATCTACTAAATAATAAGTGATCAATATCCGTTAATTTTTTATCAAACCATAAATGGATATTAATTACAGGTACTCCAATTAAACCATCTAGTTTTGAGAAGGCATTAATACCTTTCCATTGGTCCGGAATTATTAGTTTAAATAGATCTACAGGCATTGCACTAACATAGGCATCTGCTGTAATCACTTTTTTCTTTTCATCTGAGTCCAGAGGGGCAATTGTAAAACTTTTTACAGTGCTATCCTCATTGAGGTCTATTTTTCTCAGAGGACTATTCATATGAACCTCACCTCCTCTCTCAGTTATATAATCAACCATTGGTTGGCAAAGTCTTTCTGGTGGAGCTCCATCAAGGAAAGCCATTTTTGAACCGTTTTTTTCTTGTAAAAATCTATTAAGTGCTGTCAATAAAACTGTTGATGAGATTTCATCAGGTCCAATAAAATTAAGCGCTTTACTCATAGCGATAAATACCTCATCATTAACTCTCTCAGGAATATTGTGTTCTTTTAACCATTCTGTCCATGATTTTGAATCACATTTATCAAGATATTTCTGTCCTCTTAACATTGCAGGAACTAAACCTAAGCCAAATAAAATCTTTTCATTCCATGAAAGCATATCATTGTTACTAAGAATTGCTGTTACTCCATTTGCAGGAGCAGGTATGTCAGGGAAGTCAAACCTACTGTAAGTACCAGGCTCAGAAGGTTGATTGAAAATCATTGAATGACTTTTCCATTGAAGTCTGTCTTCTATGTCTAATTCTTTGAAAAGTTGCAGCATATTTGGATAAGCACCAAAAAATATGTGTAAACCTGTCTCATACCAATCTCCATCTTCGTCTTTCCAAGCAGCAACCTTACCTCCAAGTACATCTCTGGCTTCTAAAACAATGGGTATGTGACCATTGTCAACAAGATATTTAGCGCAAGATAAACCTGCTAAACCTGCACCTGCAATTACAACACGCATTATAAAATCAAAAAAATAAGTTAACACTTACTAAGAAGCTATCCTAAAGTTAAGACATAATTGTTTTTTTTGTTGATTATTTTTTAGATTATGGAAAAAATGCTCTTAAAGTCAACCACAAGACATGTAAGAATATTTACAGCCGATGTGGTTAATAACGATTTAATATTCCATCCTAATAAATTAACTCTCGACTTAGATCCTGATAATGAATTCATTTGGAATGAAGACTCCTTAAAAAAAGTAAATCAAAAATTTACTGAACTTGTTAAAGAAAGAGCAGGAAAAAATTTAGATGATTATGAACTTCGTAAAATAGGATCAGAAGTTGAAGGTTTAATCAAATATTTGCTTCAAAATGGATTACTAAGCTATAACCCTGAATGTAGAGTCATGAATTATTCAATGGGTTTACCTAAGACCAAAGAAGTACTGTGAATAGATATCCTAATAGGGGTCAAAGAAGAGACCCTGGCAAAAATTCTTACTCCTCAAGAGATGGCGATAACTATACACAGAGGGGTAGAAGAATATCCCCTTCTAACTCTGGACAAAAAAATAATTTCAGCACTGGAACAATTGCTGTACTCGCCGGAGTTTTGATACTAGGAGTAGGTATAGGGAGTGCTATTACCAGTACAACAGATGGAGGGCAGGGAAATATAGCTAGTCAACAGCAATTAGACATGGCTGTTCCTGACCCTGAATTTTGTAGGCAATGGGGAGCCAGTGCTTTTGTGATTGATGTAGAAATGTATACAACACTTAATCCTTCAACTAGTTTTGTGACACAACCAGCACTGCAACCTGGTTGCGTTATTCGAAGGGAGAATTGGACAGTGTTACAAAAACAAGGAGCTATAAGTAATGAGGATGTCAGAGAATGTAAGCAAAGAATGAATACTTTTGCTTACATAGGGTCAATAAGAGATAAGCCTATTGTTAAGTGTGTTTATCAGACTGATGTAAATGAGAATAAATTCATTATCAAAGGAGATGGACAAGCTGAAGATGGAGGGGTGGGAATCAATAAGGAGGCTATTCAATTTTAGATTGAGTTAGGTTGCCTTAAAGGGCTTTCAGAACTTGCAAATTGAGGCAGTATATATTTTTTAAAAACTTCTGATGCTCTCGATGTGTATCTTGATGGATTTGTAATTAATTTCAACTCCCTTTTGACCTCTAAATCAGCTAGATGGGGTTTGTGAATTGACCCGCCTGCTAATTCTCTCTCAATAGAAACAACAGGTAAAAAAGAAACACCAAGACCAGATTGAACTGCATTTTTAATTGCTTCAAGAGAATTTAACTCCATTTCTATTTTTAATCTTTGAATATCAAGACCAGAATCCTTTAAAAGTTTATCAACAACTTTTCTGGTTGTTGATTGAGAATCTAATGTGACGAAATTTAGTTTGTATAAATCTTCTTTCATCAGTTCTTTCTTGTTGGCAAGTGGGTGTTTTGGTGGCAATACAAGAGCTAATTCATCAGTTGCATATGGAATTACTTGTAATAAGTTTTCTAGATCGTTTGGCAATTGACCTCCAATTATTGCCAAATCAATTTGACCATTCGCAACGCTCCAACCTGTTCTTCTAGTACTGTGCACCTGTAGTTGGACACATACATCAGGATATTTTTGACGAAAAAGCCCTATCATTCTTGGCATTAAGTAGGTACCGGTAGTTTGACTAGCTCCAATTATGAGTGTTCCACCTTTTAAACTATTTAAGTCTTCAATAGCTTTGCAAGCCTCATCACATTGATTCAGGATTCTTTCGCAATATTCAAGTAAAAGCTTACCTCCTTCAGTTAAAAGTGCTTTTCTACCACCTCTATCAAAAATTGTTATTTCAAGTTGTTTTTCTAAATTTTGAATTTGTAAACTTACAGCTGGTTGAGTTACATAAAGTAAATCAGCAGCCTTTTTAAAACTTCCTTGAGCAGCAATAGCTTTTAATATTCTTAATTGGTCAAGAGTAAAAGGTAATTCTGGCATTATTTTATGCCTACAATTTAATAACAATTCTAATGCCTAAAGGTATTATTGTTAATAATGAAAAACTTGTATTTCTAAAATTATATGGAGACTCACAAAACTTCTTTGTTGATTTTGGGATTAATATTAATTTTTGCAGTTATACATAGTGGAGGTGCTGCTTTGAGAAGCAGAGCAGAGGCTGTTATGGGACCAAGATTATGGAGATTGCTTTTTGTTTCTTTAAGTTTGCCATCTGCCGTGATTTTAATTAGTTATTTTTTAGTTCATAGATACGATGGCATTAGATTATGGAATTTGCAGGGTAATAACTATGTATTTTTGTTGGTTTGGATTTTAACTGCTATCAGTTTCTTATTTCTATATCCTGCAACATATAATTTATTAGAAATTCCTTCAGTTTTAAAACCACAAGTAAGGATATATGGGACTGGAATAATGAGAATAACAAGACATCCGCAAGCATTTGGCCAAATTATTTGGTGTTTTGCTCATACATTATGGATTGGGACATCGTTTACATTAATAACTTCGCTAGGACTAATTTTTCATCACCTTTTTGCAATATGGCATGGTGATAAAAGATTAGAAATTAAATTTGGTGAAGAATTTTATAAGTATAAAAAAAGTACCTCAGTAATCCCATTTGTCGCAATATTTGATGGAAGACAGCAAATTAACCTAAAAGAATTTTTTAAATTATCACAACTTGGGATATTAATAGCCATTGCAATAATCTGGTGGTCGCATAAATATATAAATATTGCTGTTACAACATTTAATTCATCTTTTATGTCTAAAATTTTCAATTAGCAGTTTAGTATTAATGTATAAATATTATTAAAAATGCCTCAAGCTTCAGAAATTGCCTGGTTGATTCCTGTCTTTCCACTTATTGGAGCGGTGCTTTCTGGCTTGGGCTTAATATGTGCGAATAAAAAAATCAATAATTCTAGAGAAATTGTTTCGATCAGTCTTTTGTCATTAGTTGGTGTTTCTGCGGTACTTAGTTATAAAACATTAATTGAGCAAATACATGGCTATCAATCAGTAGAAAAATTATTTGTTTGGGCAAGTGCAGGAGATTTTACAATACCAATGGGATTTGTTCTCGACCCATTAGGAAGCGTAATGCTTACATTGGTAACCACTATTACATTATTAGTCATGATTTACTCTCATGGTTATATGGCTCATGATAAAGGTTACGTAAGATTTTTTACATATTTAGCACTCTTCAGTAGTTCGATGATGGGATTAATTATTAGTCCAAACTTGTTAGAAATTTACGTTTTTTGGGAATTAGTAGGAATGTGTTCTTACTTGCTAGTTGGTTTCTGGTACGACAGAGATGGTGCAGCAAATGCTGCTCAAAAAGCTTTTGTTGTAAATAGAGTGGGAGACTTTGGATTATTACTGGGAATTTTGGGCCTATTTTGGGCTACAAAAAGCTTTGACTTTAATCAAATTGCCTTAGGAGTATCACAGTCAGTTTCAGAGAATTCATTGCCAGTATGGGCTGCATTATTACTTTGTTTCTTAGTCTTTTTAGGGCCTATGGCAAAATCTGCTCAATTTCCTCTTCATGTATGGCTACCAGACGCCATGGAAGGACCAACTCCTATTTCAGCTCTTATTCATGCAGCGACGATGGTTGCTGCTGGAATATTCTTAGTAGCAAGACTCCAGCCTCTCTACTCATTATTCCCTTCAATTCAATTCATTATTGCTTTAGTTGGCACTATTACATGTTTCTTAGGTGCGTCTATTGCTTTAACCCAAATGGATCTTAAAAAAGGTTTGGCATATAGTACTGTTTCTCAGCTCGGCTATATGATGCTTGCGATGGGTTGTGGTGCTCCAGTAGCAGGAATTTTTCACTTAATAACACATGCTTGCTTCAAAGCAATGTTGTTTTTAGGATCCGGCTCAGTAATTCATGCGATGGAAGAAGTGGTTGGTCATCAACCTGTACTTGCACAAGATATGAGGTTGATGGGAGGTTTAAGAAAGAAAATGCCCTTTACTTCTATAACTTTTTTAATAGGTTGCGTAGCCATAAGTGGTATTCCTCCTTTAGCTGGGTTTTGGAGTAAAGATGAAATCTTGGGAAATGCTTTTATCTCATTTCCAGCTTTTTGGTTTGTAGGATTCTTAACAGCTGGAATGACTGCCTTTTATATGTTTAGACTTTATTTTTTAACTTTTGAAGGTGATTTCAGAGGGGAAAATAAGGAATTACAAAAAGAACTTTTATTAGCTTCGAAAATTAATATAGAAGAAGAAGAACATGAAGAGGAACATGGCTCACTCCATGAGTCACCTTGGTCTATGACATTCCCACTGGTTTTTCTAGCGGTACCTTCAGTAATAATAGGATTTATGGGATTTCCTTGGGATAGTAAATTTGCAAACTTATTAGACCCCGAAGAAGCATTGATTGCTTTAGAGTCCTTTGAATTGCAAGAATTTTTACCTCTAGCTATCGCCTCCGTTTTTATTGCCACAATAGGTATAACTATTGCTTATCAAGCTTATTTTGCTAAGAAAATTAACTTATCAATATTATTTGCACAAAGATTTCCATCTGTTAACAAGTTTTTATCAAATAAATGGTATTTAGACGATATCAATGAAAAACTTTTTGTAAAAGGCAGTAGAAAACTTGCAAAAGAAGTTTTAGAAGTAGATTCCAAAGTTGTTGATGGAGTGGTAAATCTTACTGGACTTGTAACATTGGGAAGTGGAGAGGGTTTAAAGTATTTTGAAACCGGTAGAGCTCAATTCTATGCTCTTATAGTTTTTGGAGGAGTCATTTTGTTGGTAGCAATATTTGGTTTCCAATCACCCCAAGTAACTTAATAACAAATGTGTGTCTTCACTGTCCATGGGATGAAAAAATCTAGATAATTTCTAGAATTTATTTAAGATCAATTTCTTATTCATTTGAGCAGCTATTTTTTTACACTTTTTGCACTACAAACAATAGGAACATTGGGTGGAGGTTTATCTGATTTTCCCTGGCTATCAGTATCCATTCTTTTCCCTATTGGAAGCGCATTTTTGATACCTTTTTTCCCTGATAAAGGAGAGGGTAAACAAGTAAGATGGTTCGCTTTAAGTATTGCTTTAATTACTTTTCTGGTAACTGTAGGATCTTATATAAACGGTTTTGATATCAACAATGAAAACGTTCAACTTAAAGAAAGTATAAATTGGCTTCCAAAGCTAGGCCTTACTTGGTCAGTCGGAGCTGATGGAATTTCAATGCCTCTTATATTATTAACTAGTTTTATAACAGCCCTAGCTGTCTTAGCTGCATGGCCTGTAAAGTTTAAACCCAAATTATTTTTCTTTTTAATACTTATCATGGATGGAGGACAAATAGCTGTTTTTGCCGTTCAAGATATGCTCTTATTCTTTTTAAGTTGGGAGCTGGAACTTTTACCAGTATATTTACTTTTAGCTATCTGGGGAGGAAAAAATAGACAATATGCAGCTACAAAATTCATCATCTATACAGCTGGGAGTTCTATCTTTATCCTTTTAGCTGCATTGGCAATGGGTTTTTATGGGACTGAAGTTCCAAACTTTGAGTTTTCTCATTTGGCTAATCAAGATTTTGGTCAAAACTTTCAAATCCTTTGTTATATAGCTTTATTAATTGCTTTTGGTGTGAAACTCCCAATTGTCCCTTTGCATACTTGGCTTCCTGATGCTCATGGGGAGGCTACAGCACCTGTGCATATGTTATTGGCGGGTATTTTATTGAAGATGGGTGGATATGCTCTTTTAAGATTTAATGCACAATTATTACCTATTGCACATGCTCAATTCTCTCCACTATTAATAGTTCTTGGAGTAGTTAATATAATTTATGCTGCATTAACATCATTTGCACAAAGAAATCTTAAAAGGAAAATTGCTTATAGTTCAATAAGTCATATGGGTTTTGTCTTAATTGGAATAGGAAGTTTTAGTAGTCTTGGGACAAGTGGCGCGATGTTGCAAATGGTTAGTCATGGACTAATTGGTGCAAGTTTATTTTTTCTTGTTGGGGCAACTTATGACAGAACAAAGACTCTAAAGCTAGATGAAATGGGTGGAGTAGGACAAAAAATGCGTATTATGTTTGCATTATGGACTGCCTGCTCCCTTGCTTCTCTTGCCTTACCAGGTATGAGTGGATTTGTTTCTGAGTTAATGGTATTTACTGGATTTGTTACGGATGAAGTTTATACTTTGCCTTTTAGAATAATAATGGCTTCTTTAGCTGCAATAGGGGTAATACTTACCCCAATTTATTTACTGTCAATGTTACGTGAGATTTTCTTTGGTAAAGAAAATCCAAAGTTAACTGAAGATAAGAATTTAATTGATGCAGAGCCAAGAGAGATATACATCATAGCCTGTTTACTCTTACCAATTATCGGGATAGGTTTATATCCAAGGTTAGTTACAGAAAGTTATTTGGCTACAATAAATAACTTGGTTGATAGAGATCTAAATGCTGTTAAAAGCCTACCAAAGACAAATGTTTTTGCTGGAAATAAATCAAATCAAATATTAAAAGCACCAACTATATAATTTTCTTAACATGTTTATTATTTTTTGGCATAACAATTGATATGAAGATATCTTGAAAAAGATTATATCTAATTAAAGTAACTAATTCTCATTCTATTGATGGGTCACAGCTAGGACCTAGATTACTTATAAAATTCCTTCAAGATGCAGCTGGAAGGGGTGATCTTGATCCATGGGATATAGATGTTATAAGTGTTATCGATAGTTTTTTAGAGCAGTTTAATCATAATTTGCAATATTCATCTAATAATCAAATTTCATATCAAAAAGACTTATCTGAGACAAGTGAAGCATTTTTTGCAGCCTCTGTATTAGTTAATTTAAAAGCTCAAGTTTTAGAATCTGATGTATTTCAAGAAGAAACATTAGGTTATGAAGAAGAAATTGGGATGGATAATCAAGAATGGATTAGTCAAGGATTTGACATGCCAAAATATCCTGAAAAATATCTTAGAAGAAGATCTGTAGCTCAACCCATTATTAAACGTACATCTACATTAGGAGAACTTGTTAGTCAGTTAGAGTCTATTGCAGAAATAATTGAAACTCAGGATCTTTTGCTTACGAAAAGGAAAAGAAATAAAAAATATTCTGATAAGGTTTTGATCTCTAAAGTTCAATCTTTAGCACATCGTGAAAAGCTACCTGAAACAACTAAAGCACTTGGCAAGTTTCTTGATGGCTGGGAAAAGGCATTACAATGGACTGATTTTGAATATTTAGTTAATAAATGGCAGACAGTAGTAAAAAGTGATTTAGATAAAGACAGACTAGGTATATTTTGGGCTTTGTTATTTTTATCATCAGAAAATAAAATTGAATTAAAACAACAATATTCTCTTTATGGGCCAATACAAATTAAAAGGATTATTCCAGATGGAGAATTAGCTCAATTACCTATTGAAAATCTTGAGGTTTCAGAAACTTCTTCTACTGCTGCTTAGTAGTAAAAGAGTAATAAAGTATAATCTTTAAAAAAGGGGTATATAGAACTGATGAAGGCAATGATACTTGCAGCAGGTAAAGGAACTCGCATTCAGCCAATAACGCATATTATTCCTAAACCAATGATTCCTATTTTGCAAAAACCCGTGATGGAATTCCTCTTGGAACTTTTAAAAGAGCATGGTTTTAAAGAAATAATGGTAAATGTTTCTCATCTTGCAGAGGAAATTGAAAACTATTTTAGGGACGGGCAAAGATTTGGTGTTGAGATAGCCTACAGTTTTGAAGGAAGAATTGAAGATGGAGAAATGATTGGTGATGCTTTAGGTTCGGCTGGAGGATTAAAAAAAATTCAAGATTTTCAGAACTTTTTTGATGAAACTTTTGTTGTATTGTGCGGCGACGCCTTAGTTGATTTAGATTTGACTGAAGCCGTTAAAAATCATAAGAAAAAAGGCGCGATAGCAAGCCTAATAACAAAAAAGGTAACTAGAGAACAGGTATCTAGTTATGGAGTTGTAGTATCTGATGAAAATGGGCGAATTAAAGCTTTTCAAGAAAAACCGGATATAGATGATGCTTTGAGTGATTCAATTAATACTGGAATTTATCTTTTTGAGCCAGAGATTTTTAACTATATTCCATCAGGAGATAAATTTGATATAGGAGCTGATCTATTTCCTAAGCTTGTTGAAATGGATTTGCCATTTTTTGCTTTGCCGATGGATTTTGAGTGGGTAGATATTGGAAAAGTTCCTGATTACTGGACTGCGATTAGAAATGTTTTATTAGGTAAAGTAAGGCAAGTGGAAATTCCTGGAAAAGAAATTAAGCCTGGAGTCTTTACGGGTCTTAATGTTGCTGCAAATTGGGATAAAGTTAATATAAAAGGACCCGTTTATATTGGAGGGATGACAAGAATAGAAGATGGTGCAACTATTATTGGCCCCTCTATGATTGGACCAAGTTGTTGCATTTGTGAGGGTGCAACTATAGATAATTCTATAATCTTTGATTATTCAAAAATTGGAAAAGGAGTGCAACTTGTCGATAAATTAGTATTTGGTCGATATTGTGTTGGAAAAAATGGAGACCATTTTGATTTGAAAGATGCTTCTTTGGATTGGTTAATAACAGACTCAAGAAGATTAGATTTAACTGAACCATCACCTCAACAAAAAGCTATGGCAGAATTACTAGGAACTGATTTGATTAACATTCCAGATTGAGTCCAGCTTTTTCAAGTATCTCTGGGATAAGATGTTCTGATTTGACTGCCATAAGATGAATCCCCGCTGCAACATTAATAAAATCTTTAGCTTGCTCTGAAGCAATTAATATTCCTTCTTGAAGTGGATTTTTGGCATCTTTTAGACGATTTAAAATATTTTCAGGAATATGCGCTCCAGGTACAAATTTATTTATGAAAAGGGCATTTTTATATGATTTTAAAAGAAATACTCCTGCAATAACTGGTATCTCAAGTGGATTGCTGATTTCGTTACAAAAGTCTTCTAAACATTTTTTATCCATAACTATTTGAGTTTGTAAGAAATTTGCTCCAGCCTCCTTTTTTTTTATTGTTCTACTTTTTAAACTTCTTTGATTTCGACAACTTGGATCTACTGCAGCACCTGAAAAGATCTTAGTGCTTTTGTCTGGAAGTTGTTCAAAAGTAGGATCAATTCCTTGATTGAATGATTGAATTTGTTTTAATAATCGCACTGCCTCAAATTCATAAACTGCTTTTGTTTCATGCTGATCACCAGCTTTGACAGAATCTCCTGTAATACATAAGATATTTTTAATACCTAAGGCATTTGCTCCAAGAATATCTGATTGTAAAGCGATTTTATTACGATCTCTGCATGAGATTTGCATTATAGGTTCTATGCCATTTTCCAGTAGTAGTTTAGACATTGCTAAACTGCACATCCTCATTATTGCTCTACTTCCGTCTGTAACATTAACAGCATGAACCTTATTTTTGAGAAGTTGTGCTATTTTAAGAGATCTTATGGGGTCTCCACCTCTTGGCGGCATTAATTCTGCTGTAATTACTTTTGAATTTTTTTCTAAAGTTTGCTGAAGTTTTGATTTCAATTGCTTTTTTTCCTTACTTGGTTAAGAAGTTTACTGTTACTGCTAAACTCAATTAATATATAAAAGGAACTGTTTAAATGCAAATGGTTGAAGAAGGTGTTAACGACATTGATATGATGGGTCTCTCATCTAGAGAGATGGAAATCATAGATCTAGTAGCTGATGGGCTTACAAATCAAGAAATTGCTGTGAAGCTTACTATTAGTAAAAGAACTGTTGATAATCATGTAAGTAATATGTTTACCAAGACAGGCTCCAAAAATAGAGTAGCACTATTAAACTGGGCAATGGATCATGGAAAAATCTGTAGAGATGGATTTAATTGTTGCTCTCTGCCTGATTCAGATCAAGATTAATATTAGCTTCTGTATCGAAACTGACTATTAAATCCATTAAATAATAATGTGCTGAATTCAGTTCAAAAAGTTTTGCATAATCAATACATGCTTCTCTATCAGAGTTCAAAAATCTTAATACACCATCTCCGTCATAAATTCCATACATATCAAAATAAATAGTAAGAAGTATAATACAAATATAAAAAAAATATAAAGGAAAAGAGAGCTTCAAGGGTAATTTCATGTGTAATTATTTTTTATCATTTTTTAATTTTTGTCTCCCATTTTGAAAAGGGATGTTTTGTCAGATTAAGATTGGTATATCTAGTTAGACCAGTAATTTCTTTTGCTAAGAAAGATGGAAGAATAACTTTCTCTTTTTCTTCAGTAAGCTCAATTTCGGCAATTTCTAAAGGGAAATTTTTGTCTTTAAAGCAATCAATAATCCATACTTTTTGAGCAACTTCTAAAAAAAATCTTTCTTTTTTAATTCTATTGGTAAGAGTTGCCATGATTTTTTCACCTTCACTATTTGGTATTGAGTATTCATATTCATAATTAGTGAAATTTTTGATATGTTTTTTAAGTGCAATTTTAAAGTTTTTGCCGTTAAATCTGATTCTTATTATCCAATCTTCCAAATCATAGGAAAGATAGCCTTGCTCTATAAAGGTTTTATGAGTTACAAATTCTTTCCATTGATCATTTTTAATAAGAAATCGCCTTTCAATTTCTAATGTCATCTAATTATTTTGATTATTTTTTAAGGATAAATCTCCTTTCCAATCAAGCTTCTTGATTAATGTGATGTAATATGAAATGCTTTTATTAAATTTAATCATTTTACAGGGCTTTGCTACTTTATTAATTTCACAATAATCATTTTCTCTTATAGTCATACATTTTGCTCCATCTTTCCAAAGTTTTATTTTTCCTTTATTCTTTTTAACAACCCTTATTATTACTTTACTTGTATCAGGAATAATAATTGGCCGGCTGGCTAAGCTCATAGGACATATTGGATTAATTACTAATGCATTTATTGAGGGGTGTACTATTGGACCTCCTGCTGCCATAGAGTATGCAGTGGAACCAGTTGAGGAAGAAATAATTAAACCATCACCTTTATATTCATTTACTTTCTCATTATCTATTTCGATTTCAATTTGATTGGTTGGAGAAATATCTTCTTCAACAGATTTAAAATAAAAATCATTTAATGCATCATAGCTTTTGAGTACTTTTTTCTCTCTCTGCTTTTCGTTACTATAAACGTCACAATGTAATCTGTTTCTAAAATCAATTATGAATTCTTCTTTTTCTAAAATTTTGATAAATGATTTGTCAAATAAAAAATCTTTTTCTTGAGTCAGAAATCCTAAATTACCGCCAATATTAAAACTAAGTATAGGAATATCATAGTTAACTAATGCATTCGCAGATTTAAGAACAGTTCCATCCCCACCAAGAACAATGACTACATCGGGTAAAGCAGTAAGTTTGCAAAAATAGCTTTCTAGTTGATTGTTATCAAAATTACTTTCGAGGCTGTTTGATTTAATATTTCTATCTTTGAGAGCCTTGTTACAAAATATGGATGCTTTTTTAGCACTTGAGCTGTTAGAACGATAAATAATAAGCACAAATGAAAGTTTCACTTGATGCTTTTTACCACTTTAATAAATTAAAACTTTCCATATCCACAGTTACTCTATTTCTATAAAGAGACAACAATATAGCTAAGCCTACAGCTGCTTCCGCTGCTGCAACTGTGATAACAAAAATTGTAAAAACCTGTCCTTGAATTAGGTTATTATCCACATAAGAAGAGAAGGCCATCAAATTTATGTTAACTGCATTCAACATTAACTCTATACTCATCAATACTCTTACTGCATTTCTGCTATTTAATAATCCCCAAATACCAATACAAAATAATATTGAGGAAACAATTAAAAAAGCTTGAAGTGGGATGGATTCTAAATTCATATTAATTTTTTTTTATTAGCAAAGGTTCATTTGGTTTCTCTATTAGCTCTTGATCTACCGGTAATCCTGTTGCAATATCTTTATTCATAACATCTCTTCTAGCCAAAACAATTGCCCCAATCATGGCCATTAAAAGTAAGACAGATGCCACCTCAAAAGGGAGCAAATAATCACTAAATAAGTGTTCTCCAATTCTTATTGTAGATTCTTCGCCTATAGATGCATTAGGTTCTGCTAAACCCCAAGTATTGGATAAATCAACCCTTATCAGTAGACTTAGAAGAGTTAAACAAATTGATGTTGATATAATTCTTCTTGATTTAATATTTGCAATAGGCCTTAAATCTTCTTTTTTATTAACTAACATTATTGCAAAAATTATCAGAACATTAACTGCCCCTACATAAACTAAAACTTGAGCTGCAGCAACAAAACTTGCGTTTAATAGCAGATATAAGCCTGCAACACTCATGAAGACCCCACCAAGCAAAAATGCAGAGTAAACAATATTTTCAAGCAGGATAACTCCTAGTGCTCCAATTATCACAACTAAAGACAACACTGAAAAACAAATTATTTGGGTTGTGACTGCTATAGACATGTATTATTTAAAGCTATTTGTTTTGTTTGACAGTGGGATTTTTAATATCATTCATTTCTGGCTTCATCCAATCATAAACTTCTTGTGGTAGTTTACCAACGCGAACATCAGAAGGAGCAACTTCGTGAGGATCCATAACTCCTTTAGGTAAATATGCAAGTTCTCTTAGAGGTTTTACAGATGGATCAGTTGTAACGTTCGTTGGAAGTCTACCTAATGCTATATTGTCAAAATTTAAATTATGTCTATCGAATGTAGCTAATTCATACTCTTCAGTCATAGATAAGCAATTTGTTGGACAATATTCAACACAATTCCCGCAAAAAATACAGACTCCGAAATCTATAGAGTAATTTCTTAGTTCCTTTTTCTTAGTTTCCTTATTCATAACCCAGTCCACTACTGGTAGATTTATCGGACAAACGCGTACGCAAACTTCACAGGCTATACATTTATCAAATTCATAATGGATTCTTCCTCTATATCTTTCAGAAGGAATTAACTTCTCGTAAGGGTATTGAACAGTAACTGGTCTTCTTCGGAGATGATCAAAAGTTACAGAAAATCCATCATATAAATATTTACCAGCACTGAAGGCTTCTTTAACGTAACTATTTACTTTTTGAAGAAAATCTTTCATTTTAAAGAATCTACCAAGTTATTTTATTCTAGTGGATTTAATTAATGTTTAAGTATATGTACTTAAACATTATCCACCAAAAAATTGAGGAAGAGCTAATTTTAGTCCTGCTGTCACAAGTAGATTAGCAAGAGAAATGGGTAAAAGGAATTTCCATCCTAAATCTAGAAGTTGATCTATTCTCACCCTTGGTGTTGTCCAGCGCAATAATATAGCAACAAAAACTAATAGATATGCTTTGAGAACAGTCATTATGATTCCTATAGAAGCTGTGAAAACTTGAATCACAGGAGCATCAATTGGAAGATTTAGAACTTTAGCAATTATCTCAACAGGAATAGGAAATCCCCATCCTCCTAAATAAAGTATGGATACTAATAATGCAGATAGGATTAAATTTATATAGCTGCCTAGATAAAATAAAGCAAATTTCATTCCAGCATATTCAGTTTGATAACCCGCTACTAATTCTTCCTCAGCTTCTGGCAAATCAAATGGGAGCCTTTCGCATTCAGCAAGAGCACATATCCAGAAAATTATGAATCCAACAGGTTGCCTCCATATATTCCAACTTAATATTCCGGCTCCACTTTGTTGATTAACAATATCAACAGTACTAAGGGAATTTGTCATCAAAACAATAGCTAGTACGGATAAAGCTAGGGGTATTTCATAGCTAATAGATTGAGCAGCTGCTCTTAAGCCGCCTAATAGTGAATATTTATTATTAGAAGCGTAGCCACTCATAAGAAGTCCAATAGGTTGAATACTACTTAGTGCTATCCAAAGAAAAATTCCAATACCAACGTTACTAATAAGTAAGTTTTGGCCAAAGGGAACAATTAACCAGGAGAGAATTACTGGTACTAATACTAATATTGGTCCAGCAGTGAATAGAATTGAATCTGCTTTCGCAGGAATAATATCTTCTTTTACAAGTAATTTAAGACCGTCTGCAATTGGTTGAAGTACTCCTAAAGCTCCTGCATATTCTGGTCCTATTCTTTGTTGGGCAGCAGCAGATATTTTTCTTTCTAACCAAACTGTTACTAATACACCAACTACTGCTGATACTAATACTAATAACATTGGTAAAGGTAGCCAGATTATATGAGCAAGCTCACTTGAGAGGCCAAAGCCTTTTAAAAATTCATTTAAACTATTTTCGAGATCTAATCCGGAGTTCAAAATTTTGTTGTTATTTATTCTTTAGACTAACTCTTCATAAACAATATGTGTGATTTTTATGAAAAGCTGAAAATATTATTTTCGATTTTCTAGAGTAATCCAATCTCTTGGAGCCGATCCAGTATAAATTTGAGATGGTCTAAAAATTCTGTTTGCTCCTAATTGTTCCCTCCAATGAGCTAACCAACCTGCGACTCTTGATATTGCAAAAATAGGAGTAAATAAGTCACGGGGAATGCCAAGTTTTCTGTAAACAAGGCCAGAATAGAAATCAACGTTTGGAAAAATGCCTTTTCCTCCTAGCCTTGGAATAGCCTCTAACTCTAATTTTTTAGCAACTTCATACATTTCATCTTTTCCAAACCTAATAAAAAGCTCCTCAGCTAATTTCTGAAGAATAATTGCTCGAGGATCTTTAACTTTATACTCTCGATGTCCGAAACCCATTATTTTACTTTTGTTTTGAATCGCATTTTCTAAAAAAGAAGCAGCTTTTTCAGGAGTTTTAATATCCTCTAACATGGCAATTACATCTTCATTTGCTCCTCCATGAAGAGGACCAGCTAATGTTCCAACTGCAGAGGCAATTACCGCGTATGGATCTGTAAGCGTGCTAGCTGTAACTCGTGCGCTAAATGTACTCGCATTTAAGCTATGTTCTGCATGAAGAATTAGGCATCTATCAAAAACTTTTGCAGCTATGGGATCTTGCTCTTTCTCAGTCAACATGTAAAGAAAATTTGATGAGTAGGATAAATCATCCCTAGGTTGAATAGGATCTTGTCCTTTTCTTATGAGTTGAAATGCAGCAATCATTGTTGGAATTTTTGCAATTAGTCTTATCACTGCGTTGTAGATATACTTGGGATCATCTATCGCTCTTCTTGAGTAGAAAAGACCAAGAGAGGCGGCACTTGACTGCAGAGCATCCATGGGATGCCCTGTGGCAGGAAAGCATTTCATCATATCTCTTACTCTAAAGCTTAATCTCCGATGCATCTGTACTTCTTGTTCAAAGTCTCTTAGTTCTGTTGCTGAAGGTAATTCTCCCCAAATTAATAAAAAAGCAGTCTCTAAGAAACTACTTTTCTGTGCTAATTCTTCAATTGAATAGCCTCTGTATAATAATTTTCCTTTATGACCATCAATATCACATATTGATGAATTAGTTACTGGAACACCTTCTAATCCTGGTTTTAAAATTAGTTGATGTTTATCCAAAATTTTAATGTGATATAAATCGTTTATAGGTCTAAGATAGTCAAATAATTTTTAGTTAACCACAAGATATCAATCAAATTTAATTATTAAATATTTTAAAATTAGTTTCTGCATAATAAAAAGGAGCTGTTTCTGGAATGGATTGTTTGATTATTGCTTTAAATTCTATAATTGATAAATTAATTATATTCTTAAAAAAGAAATTAATGTTTTCTAAATAAGAGAAATTTTTAGTTTGAATAGAGTAAGGATTTCTGAGATTTAATTTTTTATTCAGAAAATATTTAGCATGACTATCACCCTTTAAACTAAAAAACTCATCTGAAATTAAATCTATATCTGCTTCATTTACCAAAGTGTTACTAATAAAGTTTAGATTGTCAGTCTGAACTAAAAAAATCTTTTTATAATCGAAGTATTTTATTTTATTTTCTTCTTTTTTAAGTACATCTTTTGAATATATTGTATAAATATTTTTATTATTTTCTAAACTATTTTTATTAAAATCTTCTAATAATTTTATTCTCTCAATTAAAAATTTATTCTTATCATAAATTAAAAGCCAATTATTATCAGAACTTAAGAATAGTAGATTTTGTTTTAAATTATTATTTATTTCTTTAATTAATTCTTTTTCAAAACTATTTATTTCGATATTATCAAGATATTTATCAGGATCTAATAAATTATTATAGATCGCTATTTGATAGTTTTTTTTATCTAAAATACTCACTCTATCTATGTTTTTATAAGATATGTTATCCGAACTCTGGTTATTATGTACTAAATAAGATTTTAATAAAAGATCTGTATCTTTAAAATTAAATAAAGTTACTAAATAGTCCTCTTTTACTAGAGGATAAGTGGTGTTATTTAATAATTCATTAGTTTTGAAATTATTAGTTAAAAAGATATTATGTTCATTTTTAAAATTTTTCAATACTTCTTTAAAAGAGATATATTCATTCCCGATATTTTTATCAATATTAATTGATTGTAATGCACCAATTATTAAGTTTTTATTAGAGGAAGTAATAATATAATTATCTTTAGTTCGATAAATATATTTTAAATAATTTAATTTATTTTCTCTAAATATTTTAATTAATTTATCAGGTTCATCAATTTTATTGGTAAGATTTAAAATATCATCTATATCTTTTTTTTCCTTAATTTTGAAGATTATTAAAGCATCGTCTATACCTTTTTCTTTATTATCGTAGGTAGTTATTGCAAGTTCATTATTATAAATATCTTCTAATTTGTAAGTACCTAAATCTAAACCTAAGTAAGCCAATATACTATTTTTTATTAAAATAAGCTCATCTTGATTTTTCGTTTCAAAGTTTGTTCTTATGGCGTTAGTGATTTTTGAACTTTTAGTATTTGAAATGAATAATGTTTTATTATCTTTCGGTAAGTACTTCAAGATTTTTAATTCTGAAATATCATTTTGGCTTACTTTATTTAAACTATAAGAAGTTTCTTCAAATCCAAAATTAAAACATAAGAATAATATTATTATTACAGTTAAGTATTTAATATTCATTTTTATTTTTATTTTTATTTTTAACAATAAACATGTTCTTGCAACCTTACTTATAAAATTGTTAATAACAAATATTTAATTCTAACAATTGGGAAATTCTCCGAAAACTTTAAATGCTTTTGATCTTAATGAATGGTTTAATTCTGAAGATGAAAATCCTATTATTATTGATGTTAGAGAGGATGCAGAACTCGAAATTGCATGTTTTCCTAGGGAATTTTTACATTTACCAATAAGTAAGGTTTCGGCTGAGTATGTAAAAACAAAAATCAGTGATCTAAAAGATAAAAAGTTCGTTGTTCTTTGTCATGCCGGTATCAGAAGTTATAATTTTGGACAATGGGCATTAGAAAATAATCTCGTAAACGAGATTTGGAATCTTGAAGAAGGTATAGATGGTTGGAGTCAGTATATTGATCAAACAATATCTAGATATTAGTTACTCAATATCCAAAGATGATGCGACAGTATTAACATCCTTATCTCCTCTACCAGAACAATTAATTACTATTTCAGTATCTTTATCCAAGGTAGGACATAATTTTTCTAACCATGCAAAGGCATGAGCTGTTTCGAGTGCAGGGATAATTCCTTCTAATTCACTCACTAGTTTCAAAGCGTCTAAAGCTTCTGCATCGGTAACAGAGCCATATTCTGCTCTTCCTATATCTTTTAAATAACTATGTTCAGGACCTACCCCAGGATAATCAAGACCTGCGCTTATAGAATGCGCTTCTTGTACTTGACCATTCTTATCTTGTAAAAGAAGACTCATTGACCCATGCAAAATTCCTACGGATCCTTTAGTAATAGTAGCGGCATGTTTTTCAGTATTGACTCCGCTTCCTGCCGCTTCAACTCCAATAAGTCGAACTGATTTTTCTTTTACGAAAGTATGAAAAAGACCCATTGCATTTGATCCTCCACCTACGCAAGCAAGCAAAATATCTGGTAAAGATCCAAATGATTCTAGACATTGTTTTTTAGCTTCTTCTCCTATAACAGCATGAAAATCTCTTACGATCATTGGGAATGGGTGTGGCCCCGCAACTGACCCCAAAATATAGTGAGTTGTTTCTACATTGGATACCCAATCCCTGATTGCTTCACTAGTTGCGTCTTTGAGTGTTGCAGTACCTGAAGTAACAACTTTTACTTCAGCGCCTAAAAGTTTCATCCTAAAGACATTTAATGATTGTCTTTTTATATCTTCTGCTCCCATGTAGATAATGCATTGCAAACCAAATCTCGCACATACAGTAGCAGTAGCAACTCCGTGTTGCCCTGCCCCTGTTTCTGCAATTATTCTTTGTTTACCCATTCTTATAGCTAATAAAGCTTGCCCTAAAGCATTATTGATTTTGTGAGCACCAGTATGATTTAGGTCTTCTCTTTTAAGCCATATCCTGCTAGTAGATGTTTTTGTTTGGTAATGTTCAGTAAGTCTTTTGGCTTCATATAATGGGGTCTCTCTTCCTACATAAGTTTTCAGTAAATGATTTAATTCATTAACAAATTGTTTATCTTGCCATGCATTAGATGCTGCTTCCTCCAGTTCAAAAAGAGCTGGCATTAGTGTTTCGGGGACATATTGACCTCCATATTTTCCAAATCTTCCTTCTTTTGAAGGTTGATTTAAATCATCATTATTATTTTGGTCCTTACGAGAAATTGTACTTACCAATTTTTTTATAGTATAAGTATGAACTAACTATAGATTATATAAAAAATAATGGGAAAAAAAAATTGGATTGAATTTGATAATCAGGAAAATATTTATAAAGATAAACCTAAAGAAGAGAATTTTCAAAAAATATCAAAAATAAATATCTCAAAACAAAAAAAAGGTAAAAAAGGAAAAACTATTACTTTAATAAAAGGTTTATCCATTAGAAATGAAATAGAAGTTAAGGAATTACTAAAAAAAATGAAAGTATTTTGTGGTACTGGAGGAACTTTAATAGGTGAAGATATTCAATTACAAGGTGATATGGTAAAAAAATCAATTGAGTTTCTTCGCAAAGAAGGATTTCAAAATTTATGAGTCAAGAGTTAAAATAGATTTCTACTATTAGAAACATAAAAAGATGACGGAACTAAATCAGAAAAATTCAGGAAAAAATATAAAATGGCACAATTTAACTATTGATAGAAATAAGTTAGAAAAAATGAGAGGACATAAAGGAATGGTAATTTGGTTTACAGGTTTATCAGGGTCTGGGAAAAGTACCTTAGCCAATGCTGTAAACGAGGTTTTACATTTGGATGGGTTATCAACTTATGTACTAGATGGAGATAATATTAGACATGGTTTATGCAAGGATCTTGGATTTTCTGATGAAGATAGAGAAGAAAACATAAGAAGAATAGGTGAAGTAGCTAATTTATTCATGAATGCAGGAATCATAACGATTACAGCATTCGTCTCCCCTTTCATTAAAGATAGAAATAAGGTTAGAAAAATTATTGGATCAAAGGATTTTATTGAAGTATATTGCTCTGCTGATATTGATGTATGTGAGAGTAGAGATACTAAAGGTTTATATAAAAAGGCACGTTTGGGAGAAATTAAAGAATTTACCGGAATATCTAGTCCATATGAGGCACCTTTAAATCCAGAGATAGTAGTTGATACAGGTTCTTTAAATTTAAATGATTCTGTTGAAGAAGTTATTAATTATCTTAGAGAACAGAATCTAATTGAAAGGATTTAATTATAAAAATATCTTTAGTCATTTTTCTGGTAATTATCGGCCCCTAGATCAGACAACTTTTTATTTTTAGATCTCACTTGTTTATGGAGATTATCTCTATATTTTTTCATTTTTACTCTTAAAGCTTCATCAAATAAACTAAGGATTTGAATTGCTAATAAACTAGCATTTTTTGCGCCGTTTATGGCCACTGTTGCTACGGGAATCCCCGCGGGCATTTGCACTATTGATAATAGGGAGTCAATTCCTCGCAAAGTTTTACTCTCTACCGGCACACCTATGACAGGAATGCATGTTAGCGAAGCTATCATTCCAGGCAGATGAGCAGCCCCACCGGCTCCTGCGATAATAACTTTTATGTTTTCTGATTCTGCTTTTTTTGCATATTCCATCATTTCCATTGGTGTTCGATGTGCAGAAAGTATACGAACCTCATTTTCTATTTCAAATTCATTTAATATGTCTATTGCAGGTTTCAAAGTTTTTAGATCTGAATCACTTCCCATTACTACAGCAATTTTATAAATATTGCTGGAATTAAATTCTGACAAAATAACAAATCAATTCTTTTCTTATAATGACGTGCAATTACTTGTGCGCTAGTTAGTTAGTATTAAAAAGACTAATTTTGTATGAATTGTTATGACGTCTAATAAAAATCTCGAAAAAAGCGAAGTTAGGGAGTATTTCAATGGAACCGGTTTTGATCGATGGAGAAAAATTTATAGTAAATCAGAAGAAATCAATACAGTGCAGAAAAATATTAGAAAAGGTCATCAAAAGACTGTCGATGATGTCGTTTCATACGTAAAAAATTATCCTGAATTAACAACTAAGACTTTTTGTGATGCTGGTTGCGGTGTGGGAAGTTTAGCTATTCCTTTATTAAGACTTGGTATTAAAGATTTGCAGGTTAGTGACATATCTTCTGAAATGATTAAAGAAACAAAGAAACGTATCAATGAATTAGGTTTAAGTCAAAGAAAAATTAAATTTTTAACTAGTGATCTTGAAAAGTTAAAAGGATTATTTGATGTTGTCATTTGTTTAGATGTATTTATTCATTACCCGCAACCAGTCGCTGAAGAAATGGTCAGACATTTATGTGACTTGAGTAAAGAGAAGCTAATAGTTAGTTTTGCCCCTTATACACCAATATTGGCAATGTTAAAGAATATTGGAAAGTTATTTCCCGGCCCCAGTAAAACTACTAGAGCTTATACATTAAGAGAAAAAGGGATTATTAATGCTGCTAATGAAAAAGGTTTTATTGTAGTTCAAAAGAAATTAAATCAAGCTCCATTTTATTTTTCCAAATTAATTGAATTTAAGAAAGTAAAATAAATTACTTTACTAGGTGATTTTCAAGTGCATAACGGACTAATTCGGTTCTGCTAGATGTACTTGTTTTGATAAAAAGCCTGCTCACATATTTTTCAACATTTCTAATAGAGGTTTCAAGTTTTCTGGCAATTTCTTTATTCATAAGGCCTTCTGCTACAAGTTGAAGTACGCTTGCTTCTCTTGGAGTAAAACTTGGAATATCTATAGAATTTTCTTGATTGAGTGGATTCTGATCTGTAAGCATAGATTTTATTTCAGTGATCTGTTTTGCCATTTTACTAACATCAATATCAGCAAATCGGGCTGCTTCTTTGAGTAATCGCTCTTGCCTATTAATAACATTTTTAACTCTTGCAGATAATTCATCTGGATCAAAGGGTTTAGCAATATAATCATCAATACCTGCAAGATATCCTTGGGTTCTGTCTAAAGTCATTCCCTTTGCTGTCAGAAAAATAACTGGAGTTCCTCCCAGCTTTTCATCTCCTCTTATTTTTTCTAATAAAGCATAACCATTTGATCTCGGCATCATAATATCGCTAATAATTAGATCTGGGAAAATTGTTTGAGCTTTTTCCCATCCATCCTCTCCGTCAACCGCAATAAAAATTTCAAATCCTTCGTCTTCGAGAAATGTTTTTACAGCTGTTCTTAAACCTGGCTCATCATCTACCAACAAAATTTTTGATTTTTTAATTACTTCATTATTTATTTGATTAGTGTCATTCATTTTTTAATTTTGAATTTAATTTTCTTTAGCCTAATAATAATTTTATATACTAAATATGATGCTTACAACTCCCATACTACTAGATTATCAATCCTCAACCCCTTGTTTAGAGGATGTTGTAAATTCTATGGCACCTTATTGGAGTGAAATATTTTCTAATCCCTCGAGTAAATCAAATTTAGCAGGCATTAATGCAAGTGCCATATTAGAAGTCTCAAGAGAAAAAATACAAGAAAATTTATTTCTAAAAAAAAAGAAAGTAATTTTTACTAGTGGAGCAACAGAATCTAATAATTTGGCTTTGCTGGGTTTTGCAAGGAAACATTATATAGAAACAGAAAATTATGGTCATATTATTACTTTAAAAACCGAGCATAAAGCTGTATTAGAGCCCCTAGATCAATTAAGAAAAGAGGGATTTCATATTACTGAAATTAGTCCAGAACAAGATGGTTTAATTTCCGAAGAAAAGTTTGTTAGCTGTATAAGAGATGATACATTTTTGGTAAGTATCATGATGGCAAATAACGAAATAGGTGTTGTTCAGCCTTTGAAAGTAATTTCAGAAATATGTAGTTCAAGAGATATAATTCTCCATTCTGATTATGCTCAATGTTTAGGTTTTCTGGAGTTTGATAGCCTTGACTCAGTAGCAAATATGTTAACAATAAGCTCCCATAAAATATATGGTCCTAAAGGGGTAGGTATACTTTTGATTGATAGAGATATTGAGCTGCAGCCTTTAGTTTTAGGAGGAGGACAAGAATTTGGTTTAAGATCAGGGACATTGCCATTACCTTTGATAGTAGGTTTAACTAAAGCAATTGAAATAGCAGTTTTAAATCAAAAAAAGAATATTCAGAATTTTCTTTTTCATAGAGATAAACTTTTGAAGGGATTATTAGATAATAATTCTGGAGTGGAAATTAATGGGTCAATGAAAGAAAGACTACCTCATAATTTGAATCTGACTGTACTTGATGTTAACGGTTCAAAATTGCATAAAAGTTTGAAATCTAAAATAATCTGTTCTAGTGGTTCAGCGTGTAGTAATGGTGAGCCTTCGCATGTATTACTCGCTTTAGGAAGATCTTTTAAAGAAGCGGAGGCTTCATTAAGATTAAGTATTGGATTGATGACTACCACAGAAGATATAGAAAAATCAATTGAGATAATAACAGATTCTATTAAATTATTACGCTGAGATCTTAACTATTTTAATTGAGCAATTCTTAATTTTGCGCTTCGAGATCTCTTATTAATTTCAATTTCTTTTTCATTTGGTGTAATCGGTTTTTTTGTGAGATTTTTTAATCTTTCATCACCCTTAAAAAAATTTTTTACCAGCCGATCTTCTATTGAATGAAAGCTAATAATTGAAATTATTCCCCCAGGTAATAGCCAATCTGGAGAAATATCTAAGAATCTTTCTAATGATTCGATTTCTTTATTTACAGCAATTCTTAGTGCTTGGAATGTTCTAGTCGCAGGATGAATTTTTCGATATCTTTGCTTGGGTGGGAAACAACCAGCAATAGAATAGGCTAAATCTTTTGTACCCGAATATTTGCCTTTTTCTTTTAAATCTTTTTTGATTCTCCTAGAAATCTTTCGTGATAATCTTTCATCACCAAATTTAAAAATTAAATCAGCCAGATCTTTTTCACTTAAAGTTTCAATTAAGTTCTCTGCATTCATCTCGAGTAAGGGATTCATTCTCATATCTAAAGGCCCATCTTTTTGAAAACTGAATCCTCTTTGTGGGTTATCTATCTGATTACTATTGACTCCAAGATCTGCTATTACAAAAGAAACTTTTTCTTTCGGCTCAAAGTTCGCAAAATTTGAGGGACATATTTCAATCCTCGATTTAAATTCTTCAAGCTTAAATAATGCTGACTTCCTTGCGAATGGATCGTGATCTAATCCAATTATTTTTAAATCAGGATATTTTTTTAATAATTGATACGAGTGTCCACCACCACCTAAAGTTGCATCTATCCCTGTTAGTTTATTCCCTGATATTAATGGATATTGATTTATAGAAACTAAAATTTCATCTGTCATCACTGACTTATGATTGAATAAAGATGAATCAGAAAGGTCAGTTTGCATAACTTTCTACTAAGATTTAAATAGAGGTTAAATTATTAATGGCTCAACTAGAGACTAGAACAGAACCGATGGTGGTCAACTTTGGCCCTCATCATCCATCTATGCATGGAGTTTTAAGGTTAGTTGTAACCCTTGACGGCGAGAATGTAATAGATTGTGAGCCTGTAATTGGATATTTGCATAGAGGCATGGAAAAGATAGCTGAAAACAGGACAAACGTTATGTATGTACCTTATGTAAGCAGAATGGATTATGCAGCCGGAATGTTTTATGAAGCTATTGTAGTAAATGCACCAGAAAGATTGGCGAATATTGTTGTACCCAAAAGGGCCAGTTATATAAGAGTTTTAATGTTGGAGCTCAATAGAATTGCAAATCATCTTTTATGGCTAGGTCCATTTCTAGCAGATGTAGGAGCTCAAACTCCATTCTTTTATATCTTTAGAGAAAGAGAAATGATTTATGACCTTTGGGAAGCTGCTACTGGACAAAGATTGATAAATAATAATTTTTTTAGAATAGGAGGTGTGGCTTGTGATTTGCCTTATGGATGGTTAGAAAAATGCATTGATTTTTGTGATTGGTTTGCTCCAAAGATTGATGAATATGAAAAACTAATAACAAATAATCCTATATTCAAAAAACGAATTGAAGGGCTTGGAACTATAGAAAGAGATCAAGCAATTAATTGGTCACTTTCTGGACCAATGCTTAGGGCCTCTGGAGTCTCTTGGGATTTGAGAAAAGTTGATAGTTATGAATGTTATGACGATTTTGAATGGGAAATTGCTTCAGAAAAAGAAGGTGATTGTTATGCCAGATATCGAGTAAGAGTTCAAGAAATGAGAGAATCATTAAAAATTATTCGTCAAGCTTGCGAAATGATTCCTGGAGGCCCAACAGAAAATTTAGAAGCTAAACGTATGGCTACAGAGGATAAAAAAAGTGAAATATTTGGTATGGATTATCAATATGTAGCTAAGAAAGTTGCGCCAACTTTTAAAATCCCGAACGGAGAACTATATACAAGATTAGAATCTGGGAAAGGTGAAATAGGAGTTTTTATTCAAGGAAATAATGAAGTTACACCATGGAGATTTAAAATTAGAGCTGCTGATTTAAATAATCTTCAAATATTGCCTCATATTCTAAAGGGAGCAAAGATAGCTGATATTATGGCAATCCTTGGCTCAATAGACGTCATTATGGGTTCTGTAGACAGGTAAAAGCTTTTAATGAAACCTAATAATTGGTTGATTTTAAAAAGGAAAGTAAGGTTTGGTGATTGTGACTCTGCAGGAGTGATACATTTTCATAACCTTTTAAGATGGGCTCATGAAAGTTGGGAAGAAAGTATAGATAAATATGGTATTCCTCATCAGGATATTTTCCCAGATGCTAATTCCCATGAAAATCAAATTATATGCCCCATAGTTAACTGCGAAGCCAATTTTTTATCACCTATTAAGATTGGCGATTTACTTTCAATTAAGTTATTCCCAAAAAAAATTAATAATCACTTATTTCAAGTAAATACACTTTTTTTAAAGGATGAAATTAATGTCGCTGAAGGAAAAATTATCCATTGTTCTTTAGATGTTGATTCAAAATTGAAAGTTAAATTACCTGATCAACTGGAGCGGTGGATAGAGGCTTCCAATATAAATACGAATTTAAAAGAGTGTTAATTATCATGAGTTACTATTTTTTAAATATGAAATTAGATTTTTTTGATTGATTTTTATCAATAATCCAGGTTTCAGGCCTCTCATGTTTTGGCCAATTTTTAGAAAAGTTTTTTAATAGTTTTAATGAATATTCAATATCTGTTTTACTAGTTTGTTTTTTAAAATCAATGATGATTTCAATTTTATTTCCCCATTCTTTATTAGGTATATTTGAAATCATAAAATTTTCTACTGGAATTGTTTCATTTGAGATAAATTCACTTAATCGTAATTTAATAACTTCTGGAAAAACTATTTCACCTCCAGAATTAAAAGCATTATCTATTCTGCTAATAAATTTTAAATAAGAAGAATTATTCAATTCTTGGATCTCGCCCAAATCACTGCTTTCCCACCAACCATTGTTATTTTTGAATTTTTTAGTTTTAGAAGGTTCAAGCAATTCGATTCCTATTCTTTCTGATTTGATTTGGATTAAACCCTTTTTACTAATTCTTAAATTTATATCACATAGTATTTCTCCAACATTATCAATTCCTTCTAAAAATTCCTTAGGTTTTAAGCTTGTAACCATGGCAGCAGTTTCAGTTGATCCATAACAGGGTGCTAAATTTATTTTTTCTAGTCTGCACTTGCGAGAAGTTTCATTAGATATAGATGCACCACCAATCCAAATTAAATCAAAAATCTTTAACCAATCAATTCCATTTTTTTCAGATAAAAGTCTTTTTAATTGTGTTGGAACTAATGATGTTATGAGATGTTGATTTTCTTTTTTTATCTCATTAGTAAATACTAATAATTCCTTGGTTTTTTTAATTAATTTAGGAGAAATATTGATATAATCACAATTCCATATTTTGCTTCTAAATAGTGGCATTAATCCACTGATATGATTCAAAGGTAAAGTATTAAAAATTAAACAGTTTTGTAATTTAAATCCTTGCTTTTCAAGCCAAATTCCAGATGCCTTAGCAGACGAATTTAGATTTTCTAAACTATGTATGCATTTTCTAGGCTTTCCACTACTGCCACTACTATTTAAGATAATTGCAGGTCCAGTTATATCAATAGTCTCTAATATTTCATCATTTTTATAATATTTATTTTTTATATAGGTTATTTTTTTATCGTTTATATTTGCAAGAATTTTTTTTACAGATTCTTTTTCATTATTTTTAACTTCAATAATATGAATTTTATTTTTCATAGTTGATCCCATATCTTTTGAGCATCATTTAGGAAAAGAAAAGAATTAGGATTTTTTTTCATAGCCAAACCAGGAACTTTGGGAGTTTGTCCCAATAGCTGTAAAGAGGATAAATGAAAAAGCCATCTTCTGCCTATTCCTGTCTCGAAAGAAGTGCTTAAGGATATAAAACCTTTTTTATCTTTTAACTCATTTAAAAGATGCATAGGATTTCTTTCTTGAGAAGGTCTTCTAATTTGCCAACCATCCCATTCATTAATCAAATATGGATATTTTAATAGTGATTCATCTAAAGCAATTGGCATCCTTTTATTAAGTTCTCTTAAACCCTCTATATCATCTGTAGAAAGAGGTTGTTCTAGCCAATCTATATTTTCAATATCTTTCAAAATATCAACCCATCTATTAGCTATTTCTCTTTTCCAAGAACCATTAGCATCTATTCTTAATTTTATATTACTTCTTAAATGATTTAGTATCTCCATTAGAGTTTTTTCTTCGGAGGCATTATCTTGTATGCCTACTTTCCATTTAATAGTGAGTGATTTCTCATTCAAAAGTTTATTACCTTTTAAGATTATTAATTCTTTAAGAGCGTTATGAGGATCTAAAAGTACAGCTGTTTGATTAATTTCATTAAAGTAATAATTTTCATGGAAATTTATTTTTCTTTCAATTTCAGCTAATGCAGAGTTTATTGCTGATTGAATGCACGGGTGAAAATTCTTTATTAACTCAGATATATTTTTTGAAGTTAAGTATTTGGGAATCTGATTTAATTGTATTTGACATGAATCTAAATCTTGTTTTCTTAAAGGATTTACTTCTCCAAAACCAACTCCCTTTTCCGTATTTTTTAATTTAATTATCCACCCAGATTTATAATTATATGTTGTATTTGAATTATCCACTTTCGAAGATAATTTAAAGAAAAAAGATTTTTTTTTAAAAGTTAAGTTCATTTATAAATCAAGTAATCTAAGATAAATCCTGCTATTAATCCAATTCCATTTAGAGTTTGGAATTTGATAGCAATAAATTTACAATTTTTTATAGATTCAGGTTTGTTATATGAATATTTCAACAAAGTTATAAGCTTTAATGATTGAGGAAAACTTATAAGAAAAAGAACACAAAATATCGGAATAAATCCATTAATTATTATAAAAAGTTGGAAAACATAAATTATAAAAACTATCCAAGGAATAATTTTAGCTCCTCTTTTCGCTCCTAAACGAACTAAAGGTGAATTTTTACCATGTTCTTTATCTTCTTTGATTTGATGAAAATGAGAGCAAAAAAGTACTAGTGTGGTTGCCAATGAGGATCCTGAACCAAGAAATAATGACTCTTTCCACGGAATAGAAATCATATATATATCTGATGGATTTAAAGCAATTAAAGCAGCAGAGTATGCTAAGGGGCCAAAAGCTAACCAACATAATGGTTCTCCTAAACCTTGGTAGCCCAAACGGAAAGGTGGTCCTTGATATAAATATCCCAAGAAGCAGCAAGCGCCTACTAATATCATTACATTTATGCTCGTCGAAATTGAAATAATGGCAATTAATAACAGTCCAATTAATAGAGATGTATAAGCGGTAATTGAAACTATTGTTTTATTTCGCACAAGATTTACAATGGAATGAAATTTAAATTCATCAATTCCTGTTTCTGAATCAAATAAATCATTAGTTAGATTTTCCCAAATTAGTATTAATATTGCAGCGATTGTGAATGCTATAAAATTAGATATTTTGACATTTTTGAAAGAGTTGAGCGTATAAGCTCCTGAAATAAAAACTGGTAAAATTGCTACTGAATAAAGAGGCCATTTTATTGCTTGTTTCCATAGACTTTTATTTCTTTCATTCATTATTAATGCAGTTAAGAAAAACTATAATTATTAAATATAGTTTATAAATTGAGTTACATTTTTTACTTTAATGCATGATTTTTAGTTATTTTCAATAAGTGATGAAAAATAATTTAAACTTTTCAGATTTTTTAAAAGGCGTTTTTTCCAATTTCGATAAGAAAGGGGTAAATTCCGGATTAGTAAGTATTTGTATCGAGATACCTTGTGTTGATTTATTTGATGTATACGAATTTTTTATTGATAAATATTCTTTTTCTTCTTTTTGGGATGAGGATAATAAAATGTCATATATAGCTCTTGAGAAATGTAAATATCTAACTTTAGAAGGACCTAAAAAATTTAAAGTAGCGAAAGACTTTAGCTCTGAGAACTTTAATAATCTAATAAATTTGACGGATGAATCGAGTACCTCTGCCCTTTCAAAAATAATTTATTTTTTTTCTTTTTCAGAGAATCTAAATAAAAAATATTCTTTGCTTGATGTCCCTGGTTTAGAGGCCATTTTACCTAAAATATTAATTATTAAAAATAAAAATAATTGTTGGTTAAGAATAAATGCGCATGTCGATTGTAAATCTTCTTTGAGGTCATTAATTGAAGAACTATGGTCAATAAGGGATCAGATTTTAAATTCAAATAATCACAAAAGTAAAAAAAGTTTTGATCATCCTTCGATCAATTATTTTTTGAATTCTTTAGAGTTATCAAATAATAATCTCAAGCAATTAATAAATAAGGGAATTCAATTAGTAGACGAAGATAATCTTGACAAGATAGTTTTAGCTTCAAGAGTCAAAATTGACTTTAAAAATAAATTAAATTTAATAAATATTTTGAGAAAATTAAAAACTAATCAACCAAATACTTGTAGATATGTTTGGAGGAGAAATAGCAAAGATATTACATTTGGAGCATCGCCAGAAAAATTATTTTCTTTTATGAAGCCTGATTTGGTTTTAGAGGCTATTGCTGGAACAGTATCAAGTGATTTAAATCCGGATTATCTTATGGAAAGCTCTAAGGATATACAAGAGCATAATTATGTAATACAGTATTTAATTAAATCTTTAGAAGTTTTAAAGATTAATAACTATACAAAAAGTTTGTTAAAGGTAACTTCTTTTGGAGATATTTCTCATTTACAAACTTTGGTATATTCTAGAGTTAATAATATATGCCCTTTTGACTTGCTTAGAGTTTTGCATCCATCTCCAGCAGTCTGTGGATCGCCTAAAAAGGAAGCAATGAATTGGATAAACACACTTGAATCATTTTCTAGAGGAAATTATGCTTCGCCAATTGGGTGGGTAGATTCTGAAGGGAATTCAGAATTCAGAGTAGCTATAAGAGGAGCACGTTATATTGACCAAAATCTAGAATTTACGGCTGGTTCAGGGTTGGTAAAAGGTTCCATCTCTGATAAAGAAATTGAAGAGATTCAACTTAAATTTAAATCTTTAGTGAAGCAAATTTTTCTTGCCAAAACAACTAAATAATTTCTAATAATTTTTCAATTACTTGATTTGAAACGCTTTTGTTAGATAAAGTTTCTATCTCTCTTAATCCTGTTGGACTTGTTACATTAATTTCGCTAAGCATTCCATTTATTACATCTATACCAACAAAGAATAAACCCTCATCTTTGAAATGTTGAGATAACTCGGTACAAATTTTTTTTTCTTTAGCTGTTAGGTTTGTTTTTTCTGCTTTCCCTCCCATAGCTAAATTACTCCTAAAGTCCCCCCCTTGAGGGATTCTATTAATTGATCCAATTGGCTCTCCGTTAACAATAATTATTCTTTTATCCCCTTCTTTTACTTCGGGAATGAATTTTTGCATCATTACTGGTAATTCTTCTTGCGATGTTATTAATTCAATCATTGCTTTAATACCTGGAGAATCCTTAGTTAGACGAATAACGCCTTGTCCTCCTTTTCCGCCAAGTGGTTTAACAACAACATCATGATTAATTTGTGCAAAATTAATAAGATCTTTTACTTTACTTGCAACTATTGTTGGAGCCATCAAATGGCTGTATCTCAATGCGCCTAATTTTTCGTTCCAAGCACGTAATGAGGAAGGCTTATTTATAACTTTTACTCCTTTTCTTTCGGCTACTTCCAAAAGATGAGTTGCATATAAATATCCCTCATTTACTGGGGGATCTTTTCTCATCCAAATACAATTAAATTCAGCAAGAGGAATACATTTATTTTCTTTAAAAGAGACCCATGGAAAAACTTCAGCTCTCCAAGAAGATGCCCATACTTCATCTCCCCTTGCCTCTAGATCTTGAGGAGTACAAGTCCATACTTCTATCTTTTTCTTAGAACAAGCTTGCATTAATGCTGCAGATGAATCTTTTAATGGATTTATATTTTTTATTGGGTCTACTACAAATAGAAATTTCATAATTATCTAATTCAGTAATAAGTCCAGTTTGTCCTCTTTTTCTAATTCATAAAGTTCGTCACAACCACCAATACTTTTGTCATCAATGAAAATTTGAGGAACTGTTCTTTTACCATTAGCTCTCTCAATCATTAGTTCCCTTGCATTATCATCGCCATCTATTTTATGTTCAGTAAAAGTTATATTTTTTTTTTCAAGTAAAGATTTCGCCCGTATGCAGAATGGGCAAAATCGCCAAGTATAAATTTCAACTTTAGACATTTTTTTAAAATATTATTTACTTTATACTATTAAATAAAAGTGCTTGTTAGATTATAAATAACAATTAAATTCTATTTTGATAGATATAACAGAATTTAAAAAAGATCTTTCAGAGTTAACCAAGCGCCTGGGTAATGCTCAGGATTGTCTTTGACGTCCCTAATTTATTAGCAAAGAGAAAAGAGTTAGAGCAAATTGCTGCTCAACCAGAATTCTGGGGTAATCAGGCAGATGCAAAAAAACATATGCTCAACCTTGATGATGTTAGAGATCAACTTCAATTGTTAGATAAATGGAAAATGTTCATTTCTGATGCTGAAGCTTCTCTTGAGCTTTATTCCTTAGAGCCTGAAGAAGAAATGATTGTTGAGTCACATCAAGGGTTAGTAACTTTAAGAGAGAATTTAGATAAGTGGGAATTCCAAAGATTATTATGTGGTGAATATGATAAAGAATCTGCTATAGTCTCTATTAATGCTGGTGCAGGTGGCACTGATGCACAAGATTGGGTGGAAATTCTATTAAGAATGTATTCAAGATGGGTAGATAATAATGGAATGAGCTTAGAAATTACTGATTTATCTGATGGAGAAGAAGCAGGTATTAAAAGCGTTACTTTTGAAGTTAATGGTAAATATGCTTATGGTTATCTTCAAAATGAAAAAGGTACTCATAGATTAGTAAGAATTTCACCGTTTAATGCAAATGGTAAAAGACAAACTAGTTTCGCTGGAGTTGAGGTCATGCCTAAATTAGATCAAAGTATTTCATTAGAGATTCCTGATAAAGATTTAGAAATTACAACTAGTAGATCAGGTGGAGCTGGAGGGCAAAACGTTAATAAAGTAGAAACAGCAGTAAGGATTGTACATTTGCCTTCAGGAATCGCTGTAAGATGTACTCAAGAGAGATCTCAGTTACAAAATAAGGAGAAAGCAATGTTATTGCTTAAAGCTAAATTATTAGTAATAGCTAAAGAACAAAGAGCTTCTGAAATATCGGATATTAAAGGTGATATTGTTGAAGCTGCATGGGGTAATCAAATTAGAAATTATGTTTTTCATCCCTATCAAATGGTCAAAGATTTAAGAACAATGAAAGAGACTAATGATTTAGATGCAGTTCTTAATGGTGGATTAGATCAATTTATTCATGAATTATTGCGTATGAATATTTCTTCTAAAGAGTCTATTCAATAAATTTATGGCAAATAAAAACGAAAATTTAGAAAAAAAAGTTTCTCCTCCTAGCTTTATAAAACTAGCTATGAGAAATATGGTAAGGAAGGGTTCTAAAAGTATTTCTCATTTTTCAATTACTTTTTTAATTTTGATCGGACTTTTAATTTTAATAGCTACTTTAGGAAAGCCTAATATGCCTGTTTAATGAAAGTATGTATAAAAAAGATCTATATGACTTACAAATAGATTTAGTCTTTAAATGTAATAATTTTTCTAATTTATCAGATCATTTTCTAAATAAGCCAGATAATCTTATTTTCGAATCTGGTTTTTGGGAAGACGTATTATTATGTTGGATTAAAATAATTCTAGATGAAAAAGTTACTCCTTTTTCAAATTTTATTTTAGACAAAAAAAGTTTTTCGTTAAGTTTGCAGATTATTAATGATAATGAAATTTCTTCTATTAATCAAAAGTGGATGAATAAATCTGGGTCAACTGATGTTTTATCTTTCCCAATTATTTGTGATGAAGATATTACTGAAGATTTAAATTTTATTGAATTAGGAGATTTATTTATATCCTTAGAAACGGCTTTTAAACAATCCTTAGAATTTAATCATTCTATTAAAAAAGAAATGCTCTGGTTAGCAAGTCATGGATTATTACATCTTTTGGGATGGGAACATAATGATGATTATGAATTAGATAATATGTTAAATTTTCAAGAATATTTAATTTCAAAATTAGATTGAAAGATTTTATTAATCAACTATAAATGAAGAGTAAAGCAAAACTTCTAAAAAGTAGAAGAAGGTCATATAGGACATCTAAAAATGTTTTTATAAGTTTTATATATGCTTTTAATGGGATTAAATATACATTTAAAAATTCAAGAAATTTTAAAATTCAAGTTCTTTTTGCTCTTTTTAGTTTAATCATAGGTTCTATTCTTCAACTTGATAAAAGTGATTATTTGATTATGCTGGTGACTATTTTTTCTGTATTGACTTTAGAAATAATAAATACATCAATCGAATCTTTAGTTGATCTAGTGATTAAAAAAAAGTTTAGTAATCTTGCTAAAATTGCAAAGGACTGTTCAGCAGGTGCTGTATTATTAGCTTCAATTAATTCTGTTATTATTGGTCTATGCTTATTTATTCCTAAAATAAAGTTATTATTTTTAAATTGAAAAAGATATGTTTCTAGTTATTGATAATTATGATAGTTTTACATATAACCTAGTTCAATACTTAGGAGAGCTTTCAGTTGAACATCATATAACAAAAGAATTATTAGTAAAAAGAAATGATGAAATTACTTTAGAAGAAATAAGTCATATTAATCCCGATGGTATTTTATTGTCTCCTGGTCCAGGTAATCCAGATCAGTCAGGTATTTGTCTGCCAATTCTCCAAAATTTATCAAATCAAATTCCAATATTAGGAGTCTGTTTAGGTCATCAAGCCTTAGCTCAAGCCTATGGCGGAAAAGTAATAGTTGGTAAAGAATTAATGCATGGAAAGACCTCAAAAATTATTCATAATAAAAAAGGATTATTCAAGGATATTGATAGCCCATTTTTGGCTACTAGATATCATAGTCTTATAGTGGATTCAGAATCTCTACCCTCTTGTTTTGAAATAACTGCAACTCTAGAGGATTCAACAATTATGGCAATTTCTCATAAAGAATATAAAAATTTACATGGTGTTCAGTTTCATCCAGAAAGTGTTCTAACACAATTTGGACATAAATTAATCAGTAATTTTCTAAATATGGCTGAACAGAAGTAAAATATAATTATAAAATTTTCTATGAGTATTATCAAAATTAAAAAAGTTTTCCTTTTTATTTTATTTTTATTTTTAATACCCTCATCCGCTATGGCAGGTGATTTGGTATTAAAAAGTTTAGGTCATGGTAGTTTTTTAATTAAAGGAAGAGAAAAATCAGTTCTTATAAATCCTTTTAAGGCTATTGGTTGTGCAAGTGATTTAAATGAGCCAAAAGGCATAAATGCTGATTTTATTTTAGCTAGTTCAAAACTAGCTGATGAAGGATATAATCCAAATGATCAATTGATGTTTGTAGATCCTGGAGTTTATAAATTCGAAGATATATTATTAAATGGAATTGAGGTTCCACATGACAGAGTTGGGGGGAGAAGGTTGGGGATGGCTACAGTCTGGAGTTGGGAACAGAATAATTTAAAAATAGTCCATATGGGTGGAGCTGCTGGTGAAATGGATATAAATAGTCAAATTATTTTGTCCAGTCCAGATATTTTATTTATTTCAATAGGAGGAGGATTTAAATCTTATAACGGAAGAGAGGCCTCAGATATAGTAAAAACATTAAAACCCTCAATTGTTGTTCCTGTTCATTTTATGAGAGGTAAAAACATTAGTGATAATTGTGATTTTTCTAATGCTGACTTTTTTCTTGAAAATATGCAAGATTTTAGAGTCAAATATCTTGGTAAAAGCTTTGAAATAAATTCAAAAAGAATTGATAAAAATACTATTTATATTTTCAAAAATTAATTATTAAGATCTAATTTTTTATAAGTACTCCAGAAAAGACTCATTTGTTCTTGGGTTCCTATACTAACCCTTATAGAATTTTCAATATCTTTTTTGTTTTTCATCTCTCTTATTAAGATACCCTTTTCTCTCATTTGTCTTGTCAAAATTCCGGGATTTTTTTTTGGCCAAATTAAAAAATAATTTCCTCCACCAAAATGTTTCCTAATTGCTACAGATTCAAATTTCTTCTTAATTAATATTCTCGCTTTTTTTACTTCAGAAACATAATTATCTATATAAGATTTATCATTTAGCGCAGCTAATGCAGCAGTAACAGCAAAACTATTCACATCGTAAGGTCCTGTTACTTTATTGATATATTGCATTATGCTTTTATGTCCAAACGCAAAGCCAATTCTTAAACCAGCTAATCCAGCAGTCTTTGAAAGGGATTGAATAATAACTATATTTTTGATTTTTTTAAAATCTATTACTGGAAGAAGACTATCTCCGTTAAATTTCTCATAAAGTTCATCAACCACAATTAATGAATTTTTATTGAGATTTGCTAATTTAATTATTTCTTGAGCACTTAAAACAGTACCAGTAGGATTATTTGGATTACAAATAAATATTAATTTAGGTTTATGTTTAATAATTTTTTCTTTAAATCTCTTTATTGGGAAAAGAAAGTTTTCTCCTTCGTAGGCACAAGTTATTTTTCTCATACCTTGTATTTCAGAACAAGGAGAATAATAACCAAAAGTAGGGTTTGTGGTCAGGAATATTTCATCTCTTTCGCCAAAAGAATTAAATATCGCATTTATTGCAGCATCAGCTCCGTTAAACAAACCTATCTCTTCAGAGTCAAATTGCCTTGATTCATAATAGTGATTCGATACAAATTTTTTTAATAAGTTATATTCTGGATAGATTGAAATTTGATTTAAATTAATATCTTTGATAGCTTCATATACTTTTTGACTGGGACCTAAAGTATTTTCATTAAAATCTAAACGCAATAAATTTCTTCTGTTTTCTAAAGGTGCAGAATAAGATTGCATATTTATTATTTCCTTTCTTGGGAGAGGTGAAAGATTATTTATTTGATCAAAATCATTCATTACATTCTCTCTAAGGTTTCAATTCCAAGAAGCTCTAAACTTAATTTTAAAGTCTTTTCAGTTAAAGCACATAATGAGAGTCTTGAAATCTTTGTATCCATCTCTCCCTTAAGAATAGGAACTTGATCATAAAATCTATTAAAAGTCTTACATAATTCAAACAGATAATTACATAATCTATTTGGCATTAAGTCTTTTTCTATCGAAATAATAACTTCATCAAATTTAAGTAATTTCCTTATAAGCTTCCACTCTAAATCATGGCTATATGAAATAGATTCCAAGTTTATAGCCTCTTCAGTCATATTATTTTTTCTATTAATTCCTGAAATTCTTACAAGTGTATACAAAAGATAAGGCGCCGTATTTCCATTAAGAGAAAGCATCTTTTCAAAACTAAATTGATAATTTGTGATTCTATTTTGGCTTAAATCGGCATATTTTACTGCTCCGATTCCAATAACTTTTGAAGTATTTAAAATAAAATCATCATTTTCAAAACGACTTTCGTTCTCTAATCTTTTTAATAGATCTTCTTTTGCTCTTTTAATTGACTCTGATAATAAATCTTTTAGTTTTATGGTATCTCCTTCTCTTGTTTTAAGTTTTTTACCATCAATACCTTGAACTAGCCCGAATGGGACGTGATTCACCTCACAATCTTTAGGGATCCAATTAGCTCTTTTTGCAACTTGAAAAACTCCTGCAAAATGATTGGATTGACCATGATCTGTTACATAAATAATTCTAGCTGCATTATCTCCATAAGGTTCCTTATTAAATCGATATCTTAGAGCAGCAAGATCAGTAGTTGCATAATTGAACCCACCGTCTTTTTTTTGAATAATTAGTGGTAATGGATTACCTTCTTTATTAGTCATCCCATCAAGAAAAACACATTTTGCGCCTTGATCTTCTACTAAAATTCTCTTGTAATTTAAATCCTCAATTATTGATTTTAAAAACGGATTATAAAAGGATTCTCCTCTTTCCTTAATTTTTATGTTCAATGTTTTATAGATGTGATCAAACTCTTTTCTTGATTGATTACATAATAATTTCCATGCTTCAATTGATTTTTCATCTCCACTTTGTAATTGAACTACCTCTTCTCTTGATCTCTTTTGAAATTCTTTTTCATTATCAAATCTTTTTTTTGAAGCTTTATAGAATTCAACTAAATCACTAATTTTGATCCTATCTATTTCTTTAAGATCACTTGAATATAAATCTTTAAGCTGAGTAATAAGCATTCCAAATTGTGTACCCCAATCTCCAATATGATTTAGTCTTAAAACGATATATCCTCTAAATTCGAAAATTTTTGCGATCGAATCTCCTATAATCGTTGATCTTAGATGACCTACATGCATTTCTTTAGCAATATTAGGACTTGAAAAATCTACGATAACTTTTTTTTGGGAATGACTATTATTTTTATGGGATAAAGGAACACCAGCTCTAGGGCATTTGATATTATATTTTATTTCTTCAATCAAAACTTTATTTTTTAATTTTATATTTATAAAACCTGGTCCCGCAATTTCTAAATTTTCACACAAATTAGATATCTTTTTATTTTCTTTGAGGGTCTCAATAAATGCAATAGCAATTTCTCTAGGGTTACTTTTATAAATCTTAGATAAAACCAGACATATATTACATTGATAATCACCAAACTCCTCTTTAGATGCTTGATTAATTAGATTTTTACGAATTTTTTCAAATTCTTCTTTCTTTTCATTTTTTATAAGACTTTCTAGAAGGGTTTCTTCAAAGCTTTTAGTTAATTCTTTAAAAATTGCCTGCATGAATTATTAAAAAGCTATTCGAGTCATTTAATTAATATAACGCATACTAAAATCAATCCAATTACTTTTAGTAATTGAAGAACTTGTTGAAATCAAATCAATTCCATCAATTAAATAGTTACGAATGTTTATTGGATTAATTCCAGATACCTCTATTATTAAATCATTCCTAGTTGTTCTATTAGAGTTATTTGTTGATAACTCTCTTAATTCTTTAATGCCTTTTTTAAGTAATTCAGGATTAAATTCATCTAACAAAATACTATCTGCGCCTGCTAAAACTGCATCTTTTGCTTGCTTCATATCTTCTGCTTCAATAATAATATGAGTTGTAAAGGGGGTATTTAATCTAATTTTTTCAACTGCATTTTTCAAGTTATCAGTCCATGCAATATGGTTTTCTTTAATCATTGCAGCATCATATAATCCCATTCTATGATTAATTCCACCCCCACATTTAAAAGCATACTTTTCAAAGATTCTTAAACCAGGAGTAGTTTTTCTTGTATCTGCTAAATCTATATTTGTACCTTTCAGAATATCTACAATATTTTTTGTATAAGTTGAGATTCCCGATAAATGCATTGATATATTGAGACTTATTCTTTCACTTGCCAAGAGACTTCTTGAAGGGCCATTTAGTTCAACAAGCTTTTGATCCTTCAAAAATTTTTCACCATCATTAATAAAAAAATTGCACTCTATCTTTTCGTCAATTTTTTTAAAAATTTCTTTTATTATTCCAACACCACAAAATATTCCTTCCTCTTTTGCTATCCAATGGGCTTTTCCTATCTTTTTGGTAATCGCAGAAGATGTTAGATCACCTTTACCAATATCTTCTTCAATCCAATCATCAATAATTCTAGAAATATTTGGAGAATATAAATCCACTATATTGAATAAGATAAAAGTTTTTTATTTTAACTTTTAAAGTTTACTTTATATAATTATGTATTGTAATAAAAATTTATTTACCTATACAAAATTTGGAAAAAATATTATTAAGTAGATCTTCAGTTAATTCTTGACCTGTAATTCTCGATAAGTTTTTTATTCCATCTCTAACTTCAATTGATAATAAATCGAAGGGTAATTGATTAGCAATTATTGGATCAGTGTCATTTAAATTTTTTAGGCAATCAGTTAGGTTTGATATTTGTCTTTCATTTAAAAAAATATCTATATTTTCAAATTCTTTTGATCCACATTTTTTAACTATCTTTTCGACTAGTTCTTTTTCGCCTTCATCATTTTTAATACTCATTAAAATAGAGTTCGATAAATTTTTTTTATTTACTTTTTTTGAATCAATTAAATCTTTTTTATTCCCCAAGATTGTAATTAATTTTTCTTGTGGAATTTTGCTTATAATTTTCTCATCATCCTTATTTAATCCTTCTTCAAGACTATATAAATAGATTATATAGTCTGAGTTTTGAATCATTTCAAAGCTTTTTTTAATTCCAATATTTTCTATATATTCATCTGTTTCTCTAATACCAGCGGTATCTATTATTTTTATTGGTATATCTTTTATAGTCAAATTCACTTCAATTATGTCTCTAGTTGTTCCTGGAATACTAGTAACTATTGCTTTTTCTTTTTTTGAGAGAAGATTTAAAAGAGAACTTTTCCCAACATTAGTTTTGCCAATAAGAGCAATTGATATTCCATTATGAATATGCGCCCCCCTTTTTGAATTTTCTATAAGGATTATTATTTTTTCTTTTATGATCCTAATATTTCTCGAAAAATCATGATAATTAAACTCTGAAAAATCCTCTTCAAAGTCTACTCTTGCTTCTATTTCTGATAATTGCTCGATTAAATCATTTTTAATAATATCAATCTTTTTCTTAATTTCTCCCTTTATTCCATTAAAAGCTATTTCTGCTGATTTAAGATTTTTTGCATTAATCAATTGATTAATTGATTCTGCTTGAGTTAAATCTATTTTGCCATTAAGAAATGCTCTTTGACTAAATTCTCCTGGATTTGCAATCCTTACTCCAGGATTATTTGATAACAATGTCTCCATCACTTTATTAACAACAATTACTCCTCCATGACAGTGCAATTCAACAATATCTTCTCCAGTGAAACTATTAGGAGAATGCATAACTGTAATTAAAATTTCATCAATAAATTTATTTTCTAAATTATCTTTTATAAAGCCATGAAAAACTCTATGAGACTCCCAAGCATATTTAGATTTTGTTTCTACAATATTTTTACAGGAATTTATTGCTTCTACCCCTGATACTCTTATAACTGCAATTCCTCCTTTACCTAGACTTATAGCCGAAGCTATAGCTGCTATTGTATCCTCAGTATCGATAATTGATTCCATCTCTCACTATGCTGTGGATAATTAAGTAGGCTTATCAAAGAAAACCTTCTTGATTTTGATTTCAGAATGAAGCTTATAAAGAATCTTCAATATAAAAAAATTCTATCATTATTTTTGAAACAAGATGGTGCTCCATTTTTTAATGCAAAGGGATTAGCCGTTGGGGTCTTTTGCGGATGCTTTCCTTTCTTCGGTTTTCAAACTTTATTAGGATTATTTTTAGCAAGAGTTATGAAAGGAAATCTTTTTCTTGCTGCATTTGGTACATGGATAAGTAATCCGTTTACTTATATACCTCTATATTTTTTCAATTATAAAGTTGGTTCTTTCTTGCTACAAAATTCTACAGATATTGTTTTTGATAAAAATTTAATGATTAAAGAATTATGGGAACAAGGGAGTGTTTTTTCACTAAGATTAATTGTGGGTTCAGCATTTGTTGGGTCTTTATTAGCTTCTATTTCTGGAAGTATTGTTTTTTTTCTATATAAAAGAAAAATAAAAAAAAGAGTATTTTAAAATTCTTTTAAGTTGTAATTAACTTATTCCTACCCTTGCAATATCTAATACATCAGCCATTGATTTAATTTGATCAATAGTTTTGTGGAGTTGGCTAAAACTTTCCAAACCAACACATAAATTAATTATTGCGGGTTTACCAAAAGCGGTCTTTACATTTGCATCACTAACATTTATTCCTTTATCAGATAATCTCATAAGTATATCTTTTAGGACCCCTACTCTATCTATAACCTCTATTCTTAGTTGAATTGGGAACTTATTATCAAGAACTGTATTCTCTTGGCTCCATGCAACAGGTAATCTTCTCTCTATTGGTATTGGGAGAACGTTCTCACAATCTCTTCTATGAATAGTGATACCGTGATTACCTAGAGAGACAGTTCCAATTATTTCCTCCCCAGGAAGTGGACTGCAGCATTTTCCGATTCTGTAATCTAGGCCTTCGACCCCAGTAATTGGTGATTTATTAGTTGCATTGGATTTTGATGCTATTGAATTATTTTTATTTATAAGAGATTTTGCTAATTCAGCATTAGATTCATTTTTAATTTCTTCTGTTTGTATTTTAATTTCTTCTCTTAATCTATTCAATACTTGATGTAAAGTTAAACCCCCAAATCCTAATGATGCTAATAGATCTTCCGTAGACTTTAAATTACACCGATGTGCAACTTTTTTCATGGCATCACTTGAAATTAATGATTCAAATCCATTGCGCCCTATTTCTTTTTCAAGCAGATCTTTTCCTCTTTTAATAGTTTCATCTCTATGGCTTTTTTTATACCACTGCCGAATTCTATTTTTTGCGGTTGGAGTAACTACAAAATTCAACCAATCTAAGCTTGGAGTTGAATTATTATTAGTCAAGATTTCGATAAAGTCTCCATTTTGCAATGATGTAGATAGAGGAGATAGCTTTTCATTTATTCTTATCCCATTACAATGATTGCCTATTTCTGAATGTATTCTGTAAGCAAAATCGATTGCAGTAGATCCTTTCCTTAGGCCAACAACATCTCCTTTTGGTGTGATCACAAATACTTCTTCATCGAATAAATCTTCTTTTATAGATGCTAGATAATCATTATGGTCTTTGTCATTACCTTCTTGCTGCCAATCTACTAATTGTCTAAGCCAATTAAATCTTTCTGCATTACTAGATGCAGGTGAACCGCCTTCTTTATATTGCCAATGTGCTGCTATTCCGAATTCTGCAATTTGATGCATTGAACTCGTTCTTATTTGAACTTCAATAGGCCTATGTCTGCCGATCACAGAGGTATGCAAGGACTGGTACCCATTTGGTTTTGGTAAGCCTATATAGTCTTTAAATCTTCCTGGAATTGGCTTAAAAGTATCATGAACGACTGCTAAAGCTTTATAACAGCTATCTGAATTGCTAACAATAATTCTTAAAGCAGCAACATCATAAATCTCGCCAAATTGTTTTTGTTGTCTTTCCATTTTGCTCCAAATACCATAGAGATGTTTTGGTCTTCCCGTAATTTCAAAATTTCCTAAACCTGAAGAGACTAAGTTTTCCTTCATCAAATTTAAAGTAACGTTTAACCTTTTTTCTCTATCACTTCTTTTAACGGCAATTTGATCTTTTAAATTGTTATATTCCTCTGGTTCAAGAAATTTAAATGCTAGATCTTCTAATTCCCATTTAAATCTATTTATTCCTAACCTATTTGCTAAAGGTGCATATATTTCTCTCGTTTCTCTTGCAATTCTCTCTTTTCTCTCTTCATTAAGCCATTGAATTGTTCTCATATTATGTAGTCGATCTGCAAGTTTAACTAAAACAACTCTTATGTCGCTTGCCATAGCTAAGAACATTTTTCTAAGATTTTCAGCTTGTGCTTCAGTTCTATTATTAAAGTGAATACCACCTAATTTAGTTACACCTTCTACAAGTACTTTTACTTCTAAACCAAAATTAACTTCTATCTCTGAAAGAGCAATTCCAGTGTCTTCAACAACATCATGTAATAGACCGGCAGCTATAACGGATGAACTTGCGCCTATTTCCTTAAGCAGATCTGCAACAGCTATGGGATGAATTATATAGGGCTCTCCACTTGCGCGAAGTTGGCCATTATGAGCTTCATTAGCAAGTTTGAAAGCTTTTGCTATAAGATCTTGATTAGAATCGTTTTTCTTATTTGATATTTCATAGTTTTGAATAATCTCAAGAAGCCAATTTGGAATATTTATCTCATACTTCAAAGATTCACTTTCATAATTTTTATTTTCAGGCAAAATGATTGTTGAAACTTTAATTTCATTTTTTTCTTTTGAATTCGCAGTTGCCTCAGCCATATAATGTTCCTTTAGATTTATTTTATTTAGGACTAGAGAAATTTGCTACAAAATTATGAAAATAAATAAAAGCAAAATTCTTGAAATCAGGAATCTAAATGTCAAATATGGTCCTAATCAGAAATCTACCATAAAAAATTTTAAATTAGATCTGTTTAAAGGAGATCACTTAGCAATAATAGGTCCTTCTGGATGTGGTAAAACAACATTTGCAAAAACAATTGTAAATATGCTTCCTGAAGGTTCAATTACTCAGGGATTTATAAAAATATCTGGAGAAGATCTAACTAAAATTGATAAAAAACAAATTCAATTATTTAGAAGAAATAATTTTGGATTTATTTATCAAGATTCTATAAAAAAACTTAATCCTTTAATGACTGTTGGAGATCATTTAAAAGAATTATTCAAAACACACTTTCAAGACAATCCCCCATTAATTATTAAAGGTTTAGTAGAAGAAAATTTTAGAAAAGTAGGAATAGATATTGAAAGATTAGATTCATTTCCTCATCAATTTAGTGGTGGAATGAGACAAAGAGTTTCAATTGCAATGGCTTTAGCTTTGAAACCTAAAATATTAATAGCAGATGAACCTTCAACCAGCCTTGATTCTAAGACTAGTTTTGAAGTAATGAATCAAATTCTTTGTTTATGTGAGAAATCTGGAACCACTTTGGTTTTGATTAGTCATGACATAAATCTTGCAGCAAAGTGGTGTAAAAAAGTCGTGATAATGGATCAAGGATCAATTCAGGAGCAAGGAAATATAAAAGAAGTTTTTAAATCGCCTAAATCAAAAATTGGAGAGAAATTGGTAAATGCAGCAAATATATCTTTGAAGCCAAGAAAAATAATTACCTCTATAAATGATGTTATTTTAGAGGTTAATAATTTAAGACATTGGTATAAATTAAATTCTTCAATTTTCCGACCCAAATGGAATAAAGCTTTAAAAGAAGTTAGTTTTAAATTGTATCGAAATGAGGTCCTTGGAATTGTTGGATCTTCTGGAAGTGGAAAAAGTACTTTATGTAGAGCTTTAATAGGACTCTTGAAGGTGAGAGGAGGTGAAATAAAATTTTATGAAAGAAATTTAGAATTACATAAAACAAAGTCTAATAATTTTAAAAATATACAAATAATTTTTCAAGATCCTTTTTCAAGTTTGAATCCAAAAATGAAAATTAAAAATATTTTAAAGGATATATTTTTAATTCAAAAAATATCTAATAATTATCAAATTAAAAATGAGATTAAACTAATTTTAAAAAATTTAAATCTACCTTCAGATTCTGAATTCTTAAACTCCTACCCCAATCAATTATCTGGCGGTCAATTACAAAGAATTTCAATTGCAAGATCATTATTACTGAAGCCAAAAATCCTCATCTGCGATGAAAGTGTAAATATGTTAGATGCATATGTAAAAGTTGAGATACTTGATTTACTTAGAAAGATACAAGAAAAAATGGATTTAACTATAATTTTTATTACTCACGATTTAGGAATTGCAAAGAAATTTTGTAATAGATTATTAGTTATGAATTATGGACAGATTATTGAAGAAGGCGATTCAGCTACAGTTTTTTCTAATCCTAAGAATAATGTTACAAAAGCTTTAGTTAATAGCTCCTTAAACCTTAATTGATTTTTTTAAGACTCTCAATAATTTCTGAAATTCTTGGGGTAATTCTGCTTCAAATTTCATTGCTTCTCCATTTATAGGATGAAAAAGTCCAAGCTCTACAGCATGTAAAGCCTGGCCATCCAATTTACAAGGAAGCTTTTTACACCTTCCATATAAAGGATCACCAAGAATGGGGTGATTGATATGTGCACAATGAACTCTTATTTGATGAGTTCTTCCAGTATCTAATCTGAAGCTCATTAATGAATAATTACCAAATCTTTCTAATAATTTCCAATAAGTACATGCATATCTCCCGGAATTTTCATCAACTACCGCATACTTCAATCGATTTAGTTTATCTCTACCTATATGTCCAATAATTTTACCTTCTGAAGTATTTGGGACTCCATGAATTACAGCAATATAGTTTCTTGAAGCGATTTTTTCTTTTATTTGTATTTGAAGATTGACAAGTGATTCTTGGCTTTTTGCTACCACCATACAGCCAGAGGTGTCCTTATCTAATCTATGAACTATCCCAGGTCTTAACTTGCCATTTATTCCTGGTAAATCTTTACAGTGAAAGAGTAGTCCATTTACTAAAGTGCCTGATTTGTGACCTGGAGCTGGATGGACTATGAGCCCTGATTGTTTATTAATTACAATGATATGTTCATCTTCAAAAAGAATATTTAAGTTCATCTTTTCTGGCTTTAAATATATGAGAGGTTCTGGAGGAGGCATCCAAATTTGTATATTATCGCCTGTTTTTAGTGGGGTTTTAGCTTTTGCAGTTTTGTAGTTAACAAGAACTAATCCCGCGTTTATAAAATGTTGTATTCTCGCTCTACTCTGTTCAGGCCTCTTGCTTACTAGCCACCTATCCAGTCGCATAGGAAGGGACATTTCATAACTAATTTCTATTAATTCACCATCTCCTACTCCAAAAGAGTTTTTATTACTTGAGTTCATATTGGCACTTCCAAAGCAATCTTTCCTAGCATTTGATTACGATAATCTTCTAATAATTTGTGAGCCATTCTTCTTTTATCACCTGAGGTATGTTTCAAGGCTACAAGATTAATCCATTCATGAGGACTATCAAAGTTCTTTAATATATCAACTCCATATCTATCAGATATCTTTGAAAGTGAAATATTCGCATTTTTATCTTCTTTTAATTTGAAAATTATTTTTATAAATTCAATCGCAACACTTTCTATTTCATAAGCAGCCTCTCCAATATCATCACAAAGTGCAAGATTCAGAGCCGATTTTTGATTCTCTAAATTAGGAGGTATAACACCGGGGGCATCAAGCAAATCTATTCCACTGTCTAATCTAATCCATCTAAGATTACGTGTTACGCCTGCTTTCCTAGCGCTTTCAACAACTTTTTTGTTGGCGATTCTATTTATTAATGCAGATTTTCCTACATTAGGAAAACCGAGGGTAAGTGCTCTGATCGGCCTAATCTTCATCCCTCTAGATAACCTTCTGTTATCAATTGATAATCGGGATTCCTTCGCAGATTTACAAATTTCTTTTATTCCTTTACCATTTTTTGCATCACACCAAAGAGGATGTATATTATCTTTTTTAAACCACTTGTTCCAATTAGTTATAGTTTCTGTAGTTATCATATCTGCACGATTTATCACAAGGATATGTTTTTTGCTTCTAATCCATTGATTAAGATGAGGATGACCTGTTGACAAAGGTATTCTTGCATCTCTAACTTCTATAACTAAATCTACTCTATTTATCACTTCAGTGAGCTTTTTTTCGGCTTTGGCAATATGGCCTGGGTACCATTGAATTTTAGGTATTTCCAATTGATTAAATCCAACTTGTACGTATAAACCTTTTGATTCTTATTAATTTCAAAAGTAATTACATTTAATATTAATGTAAATATTCAATTTTTTTTATTTTTATAAATTTAATATTTCTACCTAATTTTTAAAATTTATTAAGGCATAAGTAACACTTAGTACTTTTTAACCCAATAAGCTCAAATTAACGTTAGGGTTTCATGGTAAAAATAGGATGTTTTAATGTCGAAATTGTCTCTTTCCAGTCTTGATAAATCTATATTAGAAGGAAAAAAAGTTCTTGTAAGGGTTGATTTTAATGTCCCATTAAATGACAGTGGTCAGATTACTGATGATACTAGGATAAGAGCAGCAATTCCTACGATAAAATATCTTATAAATAATTCGGCAAAAGTTATATTAGCTGCTCATTTTGGAAGACCTAAAGGGAAAGTTAATGAGAAAATGAGATTAACCCCAGTTGCAGCCAGATTAAGCGATATATTGGAACAAAAAGTTAATCTGACTGAAAGTTGTATTGGTGAAGAGGCTCTAGCTAAATCTAATAGTTTAAATAATGGGGATGTTTTATTACTAGAAAATGTTCGTTTTTATGAAGAAGAAGAAAAAAATGATTTGGATTTCGCTAAAAATTTAGCTTCTCATGCAGATATGTATGTTAACGATGCTTTTGGAGCTGCTCATAGAGCTCATGCTTCAACCCAAGGAGTTACAAAATTTTTAGAGCCAGCTGTTGCAGGATTTTTGTTAGAAAAAGAGTTGAAATATTTACAAGGCGCAATTGATTCTCCAAAACGTCCTCTTGCAGCAATAGTAGGAGGTTCTAAAGTAAGCAGCAAAATTGGAGTTTTGGATTCTCTTTTAGATAAGTGTGACAAAATTATTATTGGGGGAGGTATGATTTTTACTTTTTACAAGGCAAGAGGATTAGATGTTGGGAAGAGTCTTGTTGAGGAAGATAAACTTGAACTAGCAAGAAATTTAGAGGTAAAAGCAAAAACTAAAGGGGTAGAGCTTCTATTACCCTCTGATGTGTTACTTGCAAATGAGTTTTCTCCTGATGCAGAAAGTAAAGTCTCTCAAATAGATTCAATAAGTGGTGATTGGATGGGCCTAGACATTGGGCCACAATCAATCAAGGTTTTCCAAAATGCTCTTGCTGAATGTAAAACAATTATTTGGAATGGCCCAATGGGTGTTTTTGAGTTTGATAAATTTGCTGAAGGTACAAATGCAATAGCAACAACCCTGGCAGATTTAAGTTCTTTCTCTGAGGTTTGTACAATTATTGGAGGAGGAGATTCTGTAGCTGCAGTGGAAAAAGCTGGTTTGGCTGAAAAAATGTCACATATATCTACTGGTGGAGGGGCTAGTTTAGAACTTCTAGAAGGTAAAACTTTACCTGGAGTAGCAGCTTTAAAAGACGCTTAAATTATATTTTTTCAACAATTTCAACGCTTTTAGTAAAAGAAATAGTTCCCTTCGGATGAGCTATAATTCCTGACCATATTTGTCTAGCTTGTTTGGATGATGCTCTAGTCGTTTTAAAAATGCCTCCAGAGGCTAAAGGCTCAATATTGATTTCTTGTTTTAAATAAGAATCATCCTGATGCGATATTATTCCTCCAGCTATAATTACATCACCAAGCGGTTCATTTAGAATAATATCGATATCATATTTTGTACCAGTAAGAACTTTCTCAGGAATTCTAAAAATAATATCTATTTTGTTTTGGTCATTCCTAATAGTAGTTAATAAATTGTTTATATTTCCTTTATTTATTTTGTCGTTTTGAATGGAAAACAAATACTTAAAATTAGATTCAAGAAAGTATATTTCTCCATTAACTACTTTATTTCCATTAACTTTGATATTAAATATTTTTTCTTTAGAGTTTTTTCCGCTTAATCTTTTAATTTGCCATTTTGAATTAGGGAAATCTTTGATTATCTCCTTAAATTGTTCTTGAATTTTAAAGTTTTCATCTTCTTTAAAAATGTTTTTTATCAATTTTAGGTTCCGAGTATTTAATGCATTTTCAAGATTTTTTCTTATATCAACGTTTGTATTTTGGGTGATTGCTAATTTTGGGGAAATGAGATAAATAAATATATATATAAATAATCCTAATTTTGAAAAAAACTTTAAATTAAACATTTTCATAATTTTATTTTACTTATTTAATTTTTAATGTACAAAAAAAGAAATAATTTATTAATTGCGGCAAGTGGAACAGGAGGTCATATCTTTCCTGCTTTAGCAGTCTCTAAAAAGGTTGAAAAAGATTGGGATATTCATTGGCTAGGAGTTACAAAAAGACTCGATTCTGAATTTGTACCTAGAAAATATAATCTTTTGACTTTGAATTTGGAGACACCAAAAAAAAATATTTTTAGACTATTTCAATATCTAAAAATTTTATTTTCAATTTTTAATATTATTAAAATCCTTAAAGAAAAAAAAATTAATTTAGTATTTACTACTGGTGGATATATTTCAGCACCTACAATTCTTGCAGCAAAGCTGCTTAAAATACCTGTTATCATCCATGAATCAAATTTAATACCGGGCACGGTTACAAAATATTTTGGTTTTCTATGTGAATTCGTTCTTCTGGGTTTTAAAGATACAAATTTTTATTTAAAAAATTGCAAAACAGTTTTCACTGGAACTCCTCTTAGAGAGCAGTTTTATGAAATTAATCCCTTACCAAAATGGGTTCCGAGAGGAAAAGGTCCTCTTCTAATTGTTATGGGAGGAAGTCAAGGTGCAAAGAAGATTAACGAAATTTTTTATGAATCTGTTGATTTTTTAATAAAACAAAATTTTCGAATAGTTCATATTATTGGTGAAAATAATTCTAATAGTTCGGTAAAATCAAAATCTAATAATTATGTTCAAAAGAAATTTACTAACAAAATCGCATCTTTGATGCAAAACTGTGAGCTCGTTATATCAAGATCTGGAGCAGGAACAATAAATGAACTTATACAAACTGGAAAACCATCAATTTTAATTCCATACCCTAATTCAAAAAATAATCACCAAGAAAAAAATGCAATGATTCTCTCTTCAATAGGGGGTGCAATTTTAATGAATCAAAATCAAATATCAAAGTTATTTTTTGAAGAGACTTTAAAAAGGATTTTAAAATTTAAATTAAAAAAAGGGAAACCTAAATATGAAATTTTAGATTTAATGAAAGAAAATATAAAAAATCTTGATACCTTAAAATCTACAAATGAGATTAAAAAATTAATAAACTATTTTTTAAAGGAATTTTGAATTTCTTTACATAAAATTTTATTATTTTTTCTAGTCTGTAAACTTATTCTTGCCCATTTTTCATTAAGAAATCTAAATGAGTTGCATTCTCTAATTAAGATCCCTTTTTTTTCTAAATAATGAATATTTGAAGACAAGGAGAATTTACTTTCTATTAAAAAAAAATTTGTTGAAGAGTTATGTACTTTAAGATTTTTTATTTTCGATAATTCATTAGAAACCCAATTTTTCTCAGTATTTACCCAGTCATGAATCTTTGTTGTCCATTCCTTATAAAGAATTTGATTACTTAATAGTTCTATTCCAGCTTTTATAGCAAATGAATTTAATGGCCAAGGGTCTCTTTTTATATTCCATGTCTTAAGTTTCTCAGATGAGCCAATAATATAACCTAATCTTAAACCTGCAATATTAAAGAGTTTGGTCAAACTCCTAATAACTAATAAATTATCATATGTTTTAGTGAGTGGAATTAAAGATTCTTTCTCACCATTAGGTGTGATGGATAAGAAAGCTTCATCACAAATAACTAGTTTATATTTTTTTAGAATAATCTCTAAAGAGTTTTTATCCCATAATTGACCAGTAGGGTTATGTGGGTTGGTTATCCAAAGAACATCACAAATTGGCGTAATAGGAAAGTTTTGGGGAAAATTATTGCTCCAATTTTTTGGCAATTCCGAATAATCGAAGTTAGCGTTCCAGCAATTTAGTGATCTTTCATAATCTACGAAGCCTGGACTTGGTATACAACTTGCTCCAGATTTGGAAGCTTCGTAACCTGCCCAAGTTATTAATTCAGAAGCCCCGTTTCCTGGCAATATATTATCTGGATTTATTTGATGAAATTCTCCAATGATTTCTCTCAAACTATTTAGATTTCTTTCTGGATAATATCGAAATCCTAGAGTTTTAATTTCTGAAATTAAAACATCTAAAATCAGCTTTGGGGGTTCAAAAGGGACTAGTGAGGCACTTGAATCAATTATTTTAGATGGTAATAAATTTAATTTTTTTGCTTGAGTTAATATATTTCCTCCATGCTGGAAGTTTATATCTTTTATACCTTTATTATTCAAATTATTGGTATTGAATTTATCCATAAATTATCTTAGGTTTTATTCAATCCATTCTAAGTTTGATCCAATAGCCTCTCTCACATTTGATAATTGGTGAATATTAATTTGTTTTATGATCCCATTAAGAATATTTGGGACTAATTGTGGCCCCTTATAGATCCATCCAGTGTATATCTGTACTAAAGATGCTCCAGAACAAATTCTTTCCCAAGCCGATTCTGGACTGTCAATTCCACCTACTCCAATTAAATTAATATTATTATCAATATTGTGAATATGTCTAATTATTTGATTTGCTTTTCGTTGAAGTGGCTTGCCACTTAATCCTCCATTTTCCTCAGAAAGTAATAGCCCTGTTTGCTTTATCTTTCTTTGTTCAAAACCTAATCTATCTAGACTAGTATTTGTAGCAATTATTCCATCAATATTCTCATCGATTATTAATTGGCATATATCTTCGATATCTTTATAACTTAAATCTGGTGCGATTTTCACAAATAAAGGAGGACAATTATCTAAATTTTTGACTTCTCTAAGCAGTTCTTTAAGAAGAATAGGATCTTGTAATTTTCTAAGTCCTTCAGTATTAGGTGAACTTACATTTATAACTGCGTAATCACAATAAGGAATCAAAAGTTTTAGAGAAGTTAAATAATCTTCTGTAGCTTTGGATAAGCTTGTAATTTTAGATTTCCCAAAATTTATGCCCAAACAATTATTTTTTCTATATTTTTTTAAATCAACATTTTGCTTTAAAAAGTTTTTAACAAGATTTTCTGCCCCATTATTATTAAATCCCATTCTATTTAATGCTGCCTGCTCCTTAGCTAATCTAAATAATCTTGGTTTAGGATTACCAGATTGAGCAAATTTAGTAACTGTACCAATTTCAGCAAAGCCAAATCCAAAATCCTTCCAAATATTTGCAGCATTTCCATTTTTATCAAAACCTGCTGCTAATCCTACTGGATTACAAAAATCAATCCCACATATTTTTTGATGTAATCTTTTATCAACGACACAAAATTCTTGATTTAAACTCTTTATTATTCTTGAAATTAAGGGCCAATTTCTATTATTTGAACTAAAAGTAAGAAGACTTAAGGAGAAATTTGTAAGGTACTCTGCATCTATTCCAGTATCTTTTTTAAGGATAGGATTTACCAAGTTCTTATAAATATTATTAAATATCCCTTTCTGATCAATCATAAAAATATTAAAGATTAAGTATTAATATTCTCTATTATCCAATATTTTTGATTTTTAGGAATTAATCTCCAATTACGCCATTCAAATAATTCGTATTTTTGAACGAGTATATAACTTTCTTCTCCAAGTAATTCATTCAATTCTCTAGAATTTAAAAAATATTTTTTTTTGGCAAATTGTTCGAGTAATTCATTTTTGGAAAATAATTTTTGGATTTCATTAGGTTCTTTTTTCTTTGAAAAGTCTATTGCTTCAAACGATTCTCTAACTTCACCAACTAAAGGTATTCCTTTGCTATAACTTGTGGCAATTAAATCAACTCTCTCATTCTGTTTATCTCCACTATGACCTTTTACAAATTCCATCACTAGGCCTTTTATTCTTAAATCATCTATTTTTTGCCATAAATCCAAATTTTGAACAGATTTGCCTGCGCTTGTTTTCCATCCATTTTTCTTCCAATTGATGATCCATTTTGTATAGCCTTCAATAACATATTTACTATCTGTTCTTAATTTAAAGTTTTCTTTTATTTGAAAATCTCTTAACTTTTCGAGAGTTTTGATAGCTGCAGTAAGTTCCATTCTATTATTAGTGGTATTTTCTTCTGAACCACCTATTTCTATTTCACTATTATCATTAAAAATTATTAGTCCTCCCCATCCACCGGGACCTGGGTTTCCACTGCAAGCGCCATCAGTTGCAGCTTCAATTGCAATATTTTGTTGACTATTCATAATTTTAAAGCCGATATTAGATATATCGGCTAGAAAAATTTTTCTCTATTTTAGTGTAACTTTACCGCCAGCTTCTTCAATCTCTTTCTTTAAAGTTTCAGCATCTGCTTTCGCAATACCTTCTTTAACTGTCTTTGGTGCTGATTCAACAAGTGCTTTTGCATCACCAAGACCAAGACCAGTAGCATTTCTTACAACTTTAAGGACTTTGATTTTAGCCGCTGCATCGAAGCTTTCTAGAATTACGTCGAATTCAGTTTTCTCTTCAGCTGCTCCGCCGTCTCCATCTCCACCACCAGCTCCTGGAGCTGCCATTACTACACCAGCTGATGCGGCTGCAGAGACACCAAATGCCTCTTCAATTTGTTTAACAAGTTCAGATGCCTCTAAAAGTGAGAGGGATTTTAATGATTCGAGAATTTCTTCAGTTTTTGCAGTCATTTTCTTAATAGATAATTAATTTTGAAGTTTAAGATTCTGATTTTTCAGAATGTTGTTTAAGTGATCTAGCAAGTCCAGAAGGCACTTCATTGATAGAAATAGCAATTTTTGTAGCAACACCATTTAATGCGCCGGCAATCTTTGCCATTAATACCTCTCTCGAAGGTAGACTTGCGATCTCTTTTATTTCAGATTCGCTGAGAAGTCTACCCTCGAATAAAGCTCCTTTGGTTTCGGATTTTTTTGTCTCTTTCTGAAAAGATTGAATTGCTTTTACAGCGCCTCCAACATCTTCTTTGATTAAAACAAAAGCATTAGTCCCTGTTAGTAAGGATTCAAGATCATTCCAATTACTATTACCATCAATTGCTTTGCGCATTAATGAGTTTTTAGTAACTTTGCAAATGCCATTATTTGTTTGCAATCTTGATCGCAAATCAGACATCTCCTTGATAGTCAAACCTTTATAGTCAAGAACTACAGCCATTTCCGAATCATCTAACAGAGATTTAATTTCTGTGACGATTTTTTGCTTATTCTCTATTGTTCGGCCCATTGTTGTTTTTGGATCGTAATTTAGGAAGAGCAGGAAATGCGGCAAAGTCCATTTATGAAAGAGGCCGCACTTATTAGATCCAAAAAGAAAATAATTAAGACGAAACCTCGGCAGGATTTAAAGATTTAGCGGGAACTAAATCAACCTACTTTCTTTGGCCGTATTATTGCTTTAAAATTATACTACAGAGCGTTAACTTTCAGGCTGATAATCTTGCAAGGCATTTATATCGACTTGAACTGAAGGTCCCATAGTTGAAGTTACATAAAAACTTTTCCAATACTTACCCTTCGCACCACTAGGCTTATTTTTATCAATAGATTCTTGTAATGTCTTTAAGTTTTCAAATAAGGCATTTTCGGTAAAACTAGCTTTCCCAAAACGAACATGCACAATGCCAGCTTTATCTGCTCTAAATTCTAGTTTGCCCGCTTTAAATTCTTTTATTGCACTAGCTATATCACCTGTTACAGTACCCGCTTTAGGATTTGGCATTAACCCCCTTGGACCTAAAACTCTTCCAAGTTTTGCTACTTTTGGCATCATGTCAGGAGTCGAAATAAGCAAATCAAAATCCATATTGCCTTTATTAATGCTTTCTACAAGATCCTCTTCTCCAAAAAGATCTGCGCCTGCAGATTTAGCTTTTGCTACATTTTCTCCACTTGTTATAACTGCAATTTTAATACTTTGGCCAGTCCCATTGGGTAGAGCTACGGTTGTTCTTAGCTGTTGATCTGTATATTTAGGATCAATTCCTAACCGAATATGTGCTTCAATAGTCTCATCAAATTTAGCGTTTGCATTTTCCTTGACAATACCTAAGGCTTCAAGGGGAGCATACGTGCGATCTTCTATCTTTGTCGATAGAGCCGTCATTCTTTTGGATAGTTTTTTCATAATATATTTGGGTTCAAACGGCTAAATAATTAACCTCCCCTAAAAAGTGAATGTTTGGGATTGAATTTATTCTGTAATAGAAACACCCATGTTTCGAGCAGTTCCTTCAATTACCTTCATAGCTGATTCAATACTAGAACAGTTTAAATCAGGAAGCTTTGTTTTGGCTATCTCCTCTAATTGAGATTTACTTATATTGCCAGCAGATCCTTTGGAAGATTCACCAGCTCCTTTTTCTATTCCAGCGGCTTTAGTTATTAATACTGAAGCAGGTGGAGTTTTAGTTATAAAGGTAAAGCTTCTATCTTCAAAAACTGAAATTTCAACAGGTATAACAAAACCGGCTTTATCTTGTGTTCTTGCATTATATTCTTTGCAAAATGCCATGATATTTACACCGTGTTGACCTAAAGCCGGACCCACTGGTGGGGCTGGATTCGCTTTGCCAGCTTGAAGTGCTAGTTTGATAACCGCAACAATTTTTTTTGCCATTAGATTCTTTAATTTAAACGGAGGTTAAAATGATTATTTTACTCGATAAACAGAAATAATAATTAATTTTGTTTATTGATTTGGGAGAATTCTAATTCTACAGGAGTTTCGCGCCCAAATATTGAAAGTAATGCTTTTAATTTATTTCTTTCACCCGAAACTTCTATAACTTCACCCTGGAAATCTTTAAAAGGTCCACTAGTAACGATAATTCTATCTTTTTCCTCAAGATCTAATTTTATTACAGCTTTCTTCTCCGAGGCGCGTTTAAATATTCTATTTACCTCTTGCCTGGATAAGGGTCGAGGTTTAATATGTCCTCGTGATCTACCGCTGCCTCTTCCATCTTCCGCTCCAACAAAATTAATAACATTGGGAGTACTTTTTACAGCCATCATTGTATCTTCGTCCAGAATCATCCTAACCAATACGTAACCAGGGAAAACTTTTTCCTCTGTAGTTTGTCTAGAACCATCTTTCTTAAGTTTGATACCTGGAGTTTGAGGAATTTCAATCTCTATAATTCTATTATTAACACCTAAAGTTACTGACCTTTGCTCGAGAGTGGCTTTTACTTTCTTTTCGCAGCTTGATGCAACTTGAACCGCATACCATCTAGCAATACTAGTATTAGCCTTTTTAGAACTAAGATTTGTTGTCAATTCATTACTCATTTTTTCTTTCTTTGGAAACTGGATAAATGATTTTTTAAAATTATAGGATTGAATCTATATTTAAAAATTTTTAATTTAACGGAAAATTTGTGATGCAGCCCATCCATAAAACCTACTCACAGATGCAATTGCCGCAGCCGAAAAGGATACCATAATGATAACAGCAATAGATTCGCTAAATAACTGTTGTTTGTTAGGCCACACAACTAGTTTGAGTTCATCGAATGTAGAAGTTAAAAAATTCTTCTTTTTCTTTGGCTCTTTTATTTCAGAAGGCTCTTTTTTAAGAGGTTCTTGATTAGTAGGACTTGTCACAAAATTTTAATTTAGTTTAAGCTTAAAAAAACTTAGGATTATTTTAGCTCATCGTTTTACTCATCAGCTAGGTTTAAACAAAATCTCATCTTTTTTTGAAGGGCTAATTTTTACAGATATATTTTTTTTATTTTTAAAATTATCTTCTAATAATTTTGATGCTAGTGGATTTTCTATTTGCCTTCTAAGTTCTCTTCCTAAGGGCCTAGCACCATATTCAGGCTGATAGGAATCATTAGCAATCTTTTGTATAACTTTTTTATCAATATTAATTTTTATCCCCTGTTCAAGTAATAATTTTTTTAAATCTTCTATTTGTAAAAGAATTATTTTTTGTAGTTGATCAATTGATAGGGTATCAAACTGTACTATTTCATCGATTCTGTTTAAAAATTCGGGTCTAAAAATAGATGATAATGATTTATTAATAGAATCTTGTAAGGTTTGTTTTCTTAATTCGGAATTTTCTTTTTGATTTGGAACTATTTTTGAATCTTCTAATATGATTTTCCCAGCTAAATTGCTAGTCATTATTATGACTGTATTTTTGAAGTCAACAGTTCTTCCTTGAGAATCCGTTAATCTTCCTTCATCTAAAACTTGTAGGAGGATATTGAAAACTTCTGAATGCGCTTTTTCGATCTCATCAAGGAGAATTACAGAATAAGGTTTTCTCCTGACTGCTTCAGTTAATTGCCCTCCCTCTTCGTAGCCAACATAACCTGGAGGAGCTCCTAAAAGTCTTGCGACAGCGTTTTTCTCCATATATTCACTCATATCAAGCCTTAATAAAGCTTCTTCTTCATCAAATAATGCTGATGCCAAAGATTTTGCTAATTCTGTCTTACCAACTCCTGTCGGACCCATAAATAAGAATGATCCAATTGGTCTTTTAGGATTCTTCATTCCAACTCTTGCTCTTCGTATCGCAGAAGAAACAGCTTCTATAGCTTTTTCTTGTCCAATAACTTTTTCACTTATTTCTAACTCCAAGTTAACTAATTTTTTTCTTTCATTAGAAACTACTTTGGAAATAGGAATTCCAGTTATTTTTGAGATAACATCAGCAATATCATCAGGTTCAACTTGATATTTCAAATTATATTTTCTATTTCTTTGAAGTTTCTGGCAACTTATCTCAACATTTTTTATCTCAAATTCAACTTCATTCAGTTCTGCTTCTAGATTATTTAGGCTATCAAAATTATCTATTTCGTCACTATGAATGTTTAATTCTTCGATTTTCAGAATTAGCCTATTCTCCTCTTTTAACAAAAAAGTTAATTGTTCCATTTTTTCTCGATCATTGTTCCAATCATTAGTAATTTCATTCAATTTCTTTATAGATAATTCTTTGCTTTCTAATAACTTTTCTCTTTCTTCGATATTTTCGGGGAAGATATTTTTTAACTTAATTTCAATAGTATCGATATTTTTTTCTTCATCAATAATTGTTTGGGGCTTTATATTGGATTCAATTTTTAATTGGGCTGCTGCTTCATCTATCAAATCTATTGCTTTATCTGGAAGGCACTTATCGCTTATGTATCTATCTGCAAGTCTCGCAGAACAATTAATTGCTTCTTCTGTAATTCTAATGCCATGATGTAATTCATATTTCTTTTTTATACCTTGTAAAATTTTTGCACTTAACTCAACTGATGGTTCATTAACTAATATCTTTTGGAAACAATTATTTAATGACTGATCTTTTTCAATACTTTCGCGAAATTTTTCAGGTGTTGTTGTTCCTATGCATCTGAGCTCACCTTCTGTAAGTAAAGGTTTTAAAATGTTACTTATATCTGTTGTAGTTCTATCAGAAGTGATTATTGTATGAATTTCATCAATAAATAAAATAATGCCTTTATTAGAGTCTTTAATTTCATTAAGTATTAAGCTAAGTCTTTCCTCTAACTGACCTCTAAATTTTGTTCCAGAAACTAATGCTCCCAAGTCAAGAGAAATAATTTTTGAGTCTTTTAACAAATCGGGAACTTTTTTTTCTACTATCAGTTGAGCAAGTAATTTGGCAATAGAAGTTTTGCCAACGCCTGGGTGACCAATGAGAATTGGATTGTTTTTGCTTCGTCGAGATAAAACTCTCATTAAGTTATTAATCTCATCCCCGCGCCCTATTACTGGGTCTAGCAGACCTTTCTCAGCAGATTCTGTTAAATCTTTTCCGTAAAGAGATAGTGCATCCTCTTCAGTTTTTTGATTAGTTTTAATTGTAAGATTACTTTTCGGTGAAGGGATGATGGCTTTTGATTCCTTTATTAGCACCTCCTTATCACTTTCATCGATAGATTTATTTATTAGAGTTTTATCTTCATCAGATATATTTTTTTTATTTTCTAAATAATTTTGTCTTTGAATAATATTTGGGGAAAATTTTAATTCTTCTTCTAATTGTTCTACTGAAAGGTCTCCCTCTTGAAAAACATAATTTCCTATTCTTGAATCATTGCCTAAAGCAATTAACAAATGAGGAATCTCTATTAATTTTGAACCCCACTGTGTTTTTATTTGATTCGCATTGTCTAATAAAATTTCGAGCTCTTCACCAATAGTAAAAATATCTGAATCATTTATTGGGGTTTCTTCTAAAAATTCTTCAGTTATGTCTAGAACTGTATTGTGATCTATTGATAACTTTTCTACAAATGAAAAAAATTCACTTGAAGTGAACAAAGTATGAATAATGTGTTCAATATTAAATTCACTATGATCCCATTTTTTTGCTGTTTCTTCTCCCAATAAAAGAAGATTCCAACTTATATCACTAAAAAGTTCTGGATTTGAGGTAAGAGTTTCTCTCATAAACTATATAAAATTTATGCTTTGAAATTTATTTTTATCTTAATTAAGAATAACCTAATGATCATTTAGAGTTTTGTATAATTATAGGTTGTATTTAAAAAAATTTTTATTTAATAAAGAGATTATGTTGTTTGGTTGGAAAATTTTCATGATTACTAGATAATTGGTAAAGGGTTTAAGAACTTGTTTTGAAATCAAAAAAAATTATTTGATTATCTTCTTTATATTTCAGATATTAGCCAAATACTTCAGCTATTTATAGGATTTAAATAGTATTAATTAAATTGTGAAAGAAACTATTGATTTCCTTATTGACACTATTGAAGCTCGGCAAGTGCTTGATTCAAGAGGGAACCCCACTGTAGAGGCTGAAGTATTTTTGGAATGTGGTGCTATTGGCAGAGCAATAGTTCCTAGCGGAGCGAGTACTGGTGCTCATGAAGCGCATGAATTAAGAGATGGTGGAACAAAATATATGGGGAAAGGTGTCTTAAATGCGGTTAACAAAATTCATGAGACAATTTCTCCTGCTTTATGTGGATTATCAGCTTTAGATCAAACAAGTATTGATAACTTAATGATTGAAATTGATGGAACTCCTAATAAATCTAGTTTGGGCGCAAACTCAATTCTTGCAGTGAGTCTAGCCAACGCTAGAGCTGCATCAAATGCTTTGGATATGCCGTTATATAGATATCTTGGAGATCCATTATCTAATCTTCTCCCTGTACCACTGATGAATGTAATTAATGGTGGGGCTCATGCACCTAATGGTCTTGATTGCCAAGAATTTATGCTTGTCCCTCATGGGGTGAAAACTTTTAGTGAATCATTAAGAATGGGAACTGAAATATTTCATTCACTCAAATCTTTACTTGCTAAAAAAGGTTTATCTACCGCTGTTGGAGACGAAGGTGGTTTTGCTCCAGAATTATCATCTAGTGAAGCCGCAGGAGATTTGCTTTTAGAGGCTATTCAGAAAGCAGGATTTATTCCTGGTGAACAGGTATCGTTAGCATTAGACGTAGCTAGCACTGAATTTTATAAAGATGGATTTTATAAATATGAAGGTAAAAGTTTAACTAGCTCTCAAATGATTTCTTATCTTTCAAATTTAGTTTCAAATTATCCAATAGTTTCTATAGAGGATGGACTAGCAGAAGATGATTGGGAGGGTTGGTCAGCATTAAATAAAGAGATTGGAAATAAAGTGCAGTTAGTAGGTGATGATTTATTCGTTACTAATACTGAAAGGTTAAGAAAAGGAATATTAGAAAAATCTGCAAATTCAATATTAATAAAGGTAAATCAAATTGGCACATTGACAGAAACTCTGGAAGCTATGGATCTAGCTAAAAGTGCAGGTTTTACAAGTGTTATCAGTCATAGAAGCGGCGAAACAGAAGATACAACAATTGCTGATTTATCTGTAGCAACGAGAGCTGGGCAAATTAAAACTGGCTCTTTGAGCAGAAGTGAAAGAATTGCGAAGTACAATAGACTCCTAAGGATTCAGGAAGAGCTGGGGGATCAAGCTAGATTCGCTGGTGATTTAGGATTAGGTCCAAAAAATATATAGTTTTATTGCTTCAGCTTTTCTATTCTTGAACCTTTTCTCATGCTTAATTGACACTTAATCCAATCAATACTTATTGGTGTTGCAAAAATTAAAGGTAAGACAGCAAAATTATTTTGGTTATTAGTTACTAGTAAAGCTGATGCTATGGTTAAGCTTCCTATAAGAATAGAATGACCTAATGATTTTTGCGCAGTAAACATTTTCTTAAATTGCCTATCAGACTCGCCCATCCTTATTTGAAGTTGTAAATCACCCTGTTCTAATCTCTCTAAACTCTCATCAATTCTTTTTGGGATACCTACAGCCTTTGAACCTAACTCTCCTACTTGCCTACCAAGTTGGTTAATTAAATCATTAGGTGTTTGATTGTTAGAAGTCATTAAATCAATTAGATAAGGCTTAGTTATTGAGACAAGGTTAAACCCTGGATCTAACATTCTACCAACACCTTCAAAAGTTGATAGTGCTCTCATTACAAATATTAAATCAACTGGTAGCTGAAAAGGAGTCTCATAAACAAGTTCGTATAAATCCCCAGATAGTTTTTCAATGATATTTGGGCTGAATGGTGGCGTTAAAGCTTCTTTCAGCATTAATCTAACTAATCTTCTAACTGGACCTACATCTATATTTTTAGAAATCAAGCCCGCTTGCTGAAGTTGAGTTACTAGTGAAGATGCATCTCTTAATGCTGCAGATTGAACCATAGATCCTAAGCTTGCTTGTAGGCTATTTGAAATATTGCCCATCATCCCAAAATCATAAAAGATTAATTTGCCTGAATTTGAAACGGCTAAATTACCTGGATGAGGATCAGCATGAAAAAAACCATAATTTACGAGCTGTTTTAAATAGCTAACTGCACCTATTTCTGCAATCTTTGATAAATCAATATTCTTAGATTTTAATTTTTCAATATCACTTATTTTTGTACCTTCTAAATAACTTAAACAAAGAACTTTTTCAGTGCTCAAGTTCCAAATTACCTCAGGAACTTCTACATTTTCATCATCAAGAAATTGCTGCCTAAATCTTGCGGCATATTGAGCCTCACATTTGAAATCTAGTTCTTTCATAAGAACTTTTCTACACTCTTTTGCTATTGCAACCCAATTCCTTCCTCGACTCCAGTTCTTATTCTTTTGGATTACGAAAGCAATTTGTTGCATTATGTTCAAATCTATTGTGAATAAATTCTTCAGATTGGGCCTTTGAACTTTAAATACAACTTCTTTACCACCTTTTAAAGTTGCTTTATGAACCTGAGCTAACGAAGCTGATCCAATTGGAGTAGAGGTAATTTGGTTGATTTCTGAGAACTTATGTCCTAATTCTTTTTGGATAATTTCTTCAACTTTCGTATATGAGAACTGAGGAACTTGATCTTGTAACTTTGATAATTCTTGTATCCAAGTATTCGGAATTAAATCAGGCCTCGCAGATAATAGCTGACCAATTTTGATAAAAGCAGAACCAAGTTCAATTAATTGATTAGTAAACCACTTAGCTCTTTTTATTTGAACTTTATTTTTTTTATCTCTATTAGTTCGAAAAATTTTAAATATTAAATTATCTAGCCATAAATTAACCAAAAGTAAAATAAGTATTCTCCAAATAAGAAATCCTCTTTTGATTTTCTTTATTCGATTTTTTAATTTATGATTACTCATTAAATTGTATTATTCATTTTTTTATTAAAGTGATCAATTTTTACTTTAATATCTTCTATTTCTTTTAGAACATCACTTAAGTATGGATCTTGATTAGATTCTGAAGTATCAGCATTTCTACTCTTACTTACGTCATTTTCCATTCTTGCGGCTTCTTCAATAATTGCCTCTTTTAGAGTGTCAAATTCTTTTTTAATTTTTTCTGGGACATCTTGAGCAATATTTGAAGCTTCTTCAATTTTTTCTACGACTATTTTGTTTAATTTTTCAGTTACCTTTTTAATAGCTGCTTTTAAAAGATAATCAGAATTCGTCATAAATAATATTTTAAGCCTTTAAGCAATTCACAACTTTCATTTATCTAATCATAGATCAATTGAGAACAAATCTGTTAATTGATTTCCTATTTAATTTATCTATTCTTATTTTTCCTATGTAAGTTTGTATCTATATTATGCTTTTTTCTTTTTTATCTCTTAACTTATATTTATGTAAAAAGGTTAGAAATTTTAAAAGTATATTTTTCTATCCAAAAACTCATCTAATTATTGATTAAAAGGAGTTTTATTAAATTGGAAATTATTGAGACAGATGTTGCTATTATTGGAGGTGGTCCAGCTGGATGTACCTGTGCATTATATACATCTCGTTCTAACTTAAACACTGTCATAATAGATAAAAATCCATCTGTTGGAGCTTTAGCAATAACTCACCAAATTGCAAATTATCCAGGAGTTCCAGTAGATATTAGTGGCGAAAAATTGCTTACATTAATGAGAGAACAAGCTGTTCAATATGGAACTGATTATAGAAGAGCGCAAGTTTTTGGTATTGATGTAGCGGAAGATTGGAAGATTGTTTATACACCGGAAGGAACTTTTAAAGCCAAAGCACTCGTACTTGCAAGTGGGGCTATGGGTAGACCTGCATCTTTTAAAGGAGAAGCGGATTTCTTAGGAAAGGGTGTAAGTTATTGTGCTACATGTGATGGTGCTTTTTATAAAAATAGAGAAGTTGCAGTTGTTGGTGCTAATAAAGAAGCAATTGAGGAAGCTACTGTTCTTACTAAATTTGCTTCAACGGTACATTGGATTACATCCAGTGATCCAAAATCAGATAATGAGGAAGCTATGGAATTAATGGTTAGCTCTAATATTAAACATTGGAGTAGAACGAGATTATTAGAAATAAAAGGAAATGATATGGGAGTTAATGGGGTTGTTGTTAAGAATAAACAAGAAGAGGGGCCTATTAATCTTGATTTAGATGGAGTCTTTGTGTACATGAGTGGTTCGAAGCCAATCACTGATTTTTTAGGAGATCAAATTGCTTTAAAGGAAGACGGAGGAGTCATTGTTGATGATTTTATGTCTACCAATTCTGATGGTGTCTGGGCTATTGGTGATATAAGAAATACACCTTTCAAGCAGGCGGTCGTCGCAGCATCAGATGGATGCATAGCAGCCATGTCTATTGATCGCTATCTAAATAGTAGAAAAAATATAAGAGTAGATTGGATACACTCTTAAAGAGTTTATAAAAAAATTAATTTCATAAAGGCGTTGCTTCTGAGATATAAGCTACTCCACCGTAATAACTTAGATCAGACTTAATATTGTCACGCATTTGATCAATTAATTCTTGCTCACAGAAAACTATCACATGAGCATTTGAGCCTAACCCAGTAAATTCCATATCTTCAGTAACAACTCTTTCTGGACCTCTCCCAGTTGCATGTTTCATTACTGTATATCCTGGGACATTAGCTTTCTCTAATGTATTGATAATTGCATCAAGCTCTCTTTCACTAAAAATTAAATCTAATCTTTTCATTTTTACAAAGGGGCAAGTGGGATAATTTTATTTACTAAACTCATATAGATTGGGATGCCCAGAACTATATTGAACGGGAAGGTCAAACCTAATGTCGTAGATATATAGTAACTTGATCGTGCTTCTGGGACAGTCATCCTCATTGCTGCCGGTACAGCTAAATACGAGGCACTTGCACATAAAACCACAAATAAAAGTGCATTTCCAGGTCCTAGAGATAGAAGTCTTGCAACGAAAACACCTATAAAAGCATTAAATAATGGCATGAAGATTGCAAATCCAATTAAATATGAACCCGCATTCTTTAACCTTGGTAATCTTTGAGCTGCAACTATTCCCATGTCTAAGAGGAAAAAACATTCTGCTCCATAAAAAAGTTGTCCAGTAAAAGGTTCCATTTTTGAAATGGCTGCGGGATTACTGAAAGCCGTAAGAAAACCAACAATTAAACTTGATAGTAATAAATAAACTGATCCATTTAAAAGAGATTCATGCAATATGGAGCTAAGATGCATTTTTCTTGAATTGGGTCTATTTTTAGGAGCAGCATATTTTACTAGTAATAAGCCTACAATGATCGCCGGAGACTCCATTAAAGCTAAAGCCCCGACCATGAATCCATCGAAGTCTATACTTTGACTCTCTAAGAAACTTTCTGCTGAGATAAAAGTTACAGCACTGATAGATCCATATGCAGCTGCAATAGCTGCTGAGTTAAAAACATCAAACTTGTATCTTAAGATAAAGAATCCAATCAGTGGAATTATTAACGACATCATTATCGCCGCACCTAATGTTGGTAAAACCTGATCAGTAAAACCACTTTTCTGTATTTCAATTCCTCCTTTAAAACCAATTGCCAAAAGTAAGTATAAAGAAAAAAGTTTAGGTAAAGGAGCAGGTATTTCTAGGTCAGATTTAAAAAATATAGAAATTGCTCCAATTAAGAAAAACAGTACAGGAGGAGCTAATACATTTTGTAATATGGGATTTATTTCCATAAAGTATTAGGCTAATTCATTTAAAGCAGCTTCTAAAGCTTCTTTCCTTGTCTCAATTATTCCATCAACCCCAAATTTGGATAATCTTTCTTTAACTTTTTCATTTGCTCCAGCTACAAATGCTTTTCTAGAATTATTTTTAGCTTCTTGCATCATATCTTCAATTGCTAGTGTAGCTGTCACTCCAACTCTAGGGACATCAGTGATATCTAAGATTAAAATTTTGTAGTTTCTTACTAACATCATTCTCTCAGTAATACCTTTTGCTGCACCAAAACTTAGTGGGCCTTTTAGTCTAAATAACATTACCTCTCCAGAACATCTATCAAGAAGAGCTTTTTCATCAGAGGGTAAAAGATTTTTACTTTGCTCATTATCTTTAGATAAAGGATTATCCTGATCCATTCCTTCTAATTGCGTTTCAGTAATCGAATCAATAGTTAGCATATTTGCAATAAATACTCCAACTAATACTGCCCATATTAAATCCCAAAAAACTGTCATTAGTAATACACCATACATAACAACTGCAGTTTTAAGAGATAATTTGTGAGCTCTTCTCAAGAATCCCCAGTCAATAATATCCAAACCTACTTTTATAAGAATGCCTGCTAAAAGAGCTGTAGGTATTTGCTCGGCTAATGGTCCAGCACCTACTAAAACTATTAATAGAACTACTGAATGAACCATTCCTGAAATAGGAGTAGAGCCTCCAGATTTAACATTTATAACAGTTCTCATTGTCGCCCCAGCTCCAGGTAAACCTGAAAATAGTCCAGCTATAGCATTTCCTATTCCCTGGCCAATTAATTCTCTATCAGAATTATGTCTTGTTTGAGAAATATTATCTGCAACTAGAGAGGTAAGTAATGAGTCAATAGCTCCAAGAACTGCTAGAACTAAGCCAGCTTTGAAAATGATAGGAAAGTATTGATTAAAGCTTGGAAAGCTTAGAGATGGCACTCCTCTAGGGATTTCACCAATTCTGTCTAATGCACCATCCCCAAAAATTAAAATTGATAGTGGGGTGACTATTAATAAGGCTAGAAGAGGGGAGGGTACCCATTGGCTAATTTTTCTTGGTGTTAGAAATACTATGCCTAGTGTCATTATTGCCACACCAATGGCAGCTCCATTTGGTTGGAAATTAGAAAAAACAGTTGATAAAGACTCGACTACGCCTCCTCGGGTACTTATTCCTAATAGTGGACCAATCTGAAGAGCAATTATTATCACTCCTATGCCAGACATAAATCCGGAGACTACAGAATATGGAACAAGCGTTATATATTTACCAAGCTTTAAAATTCCAAACAATATTTGTAATAATCCTCCAATTACTACTGCAGCCATGACTAAAGGTAAAATTTGACCTGCTGAAAGATCTCTAGGTACACCAACAGCTGCTAAACCTGCTACAACTCCTGCGACAGTCACGCTCATTGGACCAGTTGGACCACTAACTTGCGCGGGGGTGCCCCCAAATAAAGCTGCTAAAAAACCAACAACAACTGCTCCATATAAACCGTAAATTGCACCCCCAGGTCCTAAGGCTGCGTTTCCAAAAGCAAGTGCAAGAGGTAAAGCTACTACTGCAGCTGTTATTCCTCCTAAAATATCACCCCTTATATTCTTAAGATTAAATCCATTAATTATTTCCAAAGAAAATCTCCTTAAATAAATACATTAACTAAAAGATATTATCTCTTTATGTCCAAAATTTGTTAAAAAATTAAATTTGTGAAAAATATATCAACAACTTTTAAAAAAAATTTTTAAGTTTATTAGGTTAATTTTCCTGAACAAAAAATGATTTTGGTTATTTTTTATGGAAGTCAAGAGACTATCGTATTAGTTGAATAATTACTTTATAACTTCAAAATATTCAAATGAATTTGATCATTCGCCCAAGAAGATTGAGAAGGACAGATGCAATAAGAGAGATGGTAAGAGAAAACCATCTGCATCCTGAAGATTTTATATATCCATTGTTTGTTCACGAAAAGGATTTCCAAGAAGAAATATCTGCAATGCCTGGTATTTATAGATGGGACATGAATGGATTAATTAAGGAAGTTTCTAGAGCCTGGGAATTAGGTATTAGATGTATTGTACTTTTTCCAAAAATTGACGATAGTTTAAAAACAGAAGATGGATCAGAATGTTTCAATGAAGCTGGTTTAATACCAAAAGCTATTCGAATGTTAAAAAAAGAGATACCTGAGATGGCAATAATGACTGACGTTGCCCTAGATCCCTATTCATGTGATGGGCATGATGGCTTGGTTGATGACAATGGAAAAATATTGAATGATGAAACCATTGAGATTCTAAAAAAACAGGCTATTACCCAAGCAAAAGCAGGAGCAGATTTTATTGGTCCTAGTGACATGATGGATGGGAGAGTTGGAGCTATTCGGAATGCTTTGGATATTGAGGGATATAGCGATGTGGGAATTATTAGCTATACTGCAAAATTTTCATCTGCTTATTATGGTCCTTTTAGAACAGCTTTAGATTCTGCCCCGAAAGAGAATAATAGGAAAATAATTCCAGATAATAAATCAACATATCAAATGGATCCTGCTAATTCTAAGGAGGCTTTAATTGAATCGGCATTGGATCAATATGAGGGAGCAGATATTTTGATGGTTAAACCTGGGGTGTCTTATCTAGACATAGTTTATAGGCTGAGTACTTTTTCAAATAAACCAATAGCTGCTTATAACGTGAGTGGAGAATATTCCATGGTAAAAGCTGCGGCTATGAAAAATTGGATTAATGAAAAGGATATTGTATTAGAAACATTGCTTAGTTTTAAAAGAGCAGGGGCTAAATTAATACTCACATATCATGCTTGTGATGCATCAAAATGGTTGCAAGAGAAGTAAAAACTCATTAAAGTCCTAAAATTTGTTTATTCTTAAATAAATATCATTTATTGTTTTGTTTTTACAAGGTTCAAAAGGTGTCCAAAGAATCGGACATATTGCACTTAGAGTAGAAAATCTCGATAGAGCTAAGTCTTTTTATTTGAACTTAGGTATGCAATTAATTTGGGATGATAAAGATTGGTGCTATCTTGAGGCTGGTAAAGGAAAAGATGGACTTGCTTTATTGGCCCCTAGTTATAAATCAGCTGGTCCACATTTTGCTTTTCATTTTGAAGAAAAAAAGGAAGTGGAAAATATTTATTTAGATTTAAAAAAATCTGGTGTGAAAGTTGCACCTATTCATGAACATCGAGATGGAACAGCTTCTTTTTATATGCAAGACACAGAAGGAAACTGGCTTGAAATGATTTATGTTCCTGCCAGTGGTATCAAATCAAATATTTGATTATTTCAATTGAATGATAGAGAAAAGTTATTATAAAAATTCATCCTCTCATAGATCACTTTCAGAAGAATCTATAAGACTTTTAGAGTGGGACAATTTAAAAAGTCAGCTCTCCTCTTTTGCCTCTACAAAAATGGGAGAAAATGCAATATTAGAGTTTGACATTCCTACTGATTATGAAATTTCCAGAAGATTATTGCAAGAAACTATTGAAATAAATGAGTTAGAAAAGAACTTAGATAAATCGATTAGTTTTTCAGGTGTATATGACATAAGTAAAAATATTGAGATTTGTTCAAAAGGAGGAGTTATTAATTCTTCTGAATTATTAGAAATAGCTGAAACAATATCTGCGGCAAAAGATTTAAAAAAAATACTTTTAGATTTTGAGCAAAGACCTTTTATTTCTTCTTTTTTAAATCGTTTAATTGATCATAATCAAATTGAGAAAATTTTAAAAATTGGTATTGAATCAAATGGTAGAATTTCTGATCGAGCTAGTCAGAAATTAGCAAAACTTAGGCAAGAATTATTATCTAAGAAATCAGAGAGAAGGATATTAGTTGATAAATTTATTCAAAAAAATACTAATTATATTCAAGATACTATTATTGGTGATAGATATGGGAGACCTGTTTTAGCTATTAAAGTACAATTTGCTGAGAAATTCAAAGGTATAATTCATGATTCATCTGCATCGGGAAATACAATATATTTGGAGCCAGAATCAATAGTATTTAAGGGTAATAAAATTGCTTCTATGGAAGCGAGAGTAGCAGGAGAAGAATTTAAATTATTAAAAGAATGGTCACAAATTATTCGTGATAATGATAAAAGCCTTCTTGATATGTCGGAGATTCTATTGAAAACTGAGCATGCTCTAACACGTTCAAGATATTCAAATTGGATTGGAGGTTATGCTCCAGTTGTTGAAAATAATCCAATAGTTAATTTAATAGGTTTTTCGCATCCTCTTTTGATTTGGGAAAATAAAAAAAAAGAAGCTCCCAAACCAGTATCTATAGATTTTCATATAAATAGAAATACTAAGGTAGTAGCTATAACGGGTCCTAATACTGGAGGCAAAACTGTTGCTTTAAAAGGTCTTGGAATAGCATTATTGATGGCTAGATCAGGATTATTTATTCCATCAATAAAAAATCCAATTATCCCATTTTGTCCAAATATATTTGTGGATATTGGCGATGATCAATCCTTGGAAGGAAATTTATCTACTTTCAGTGGGCATATTTTGCGTATTAGAAATATTCTGGAATCTCTTAATAATAAAAAAGGGCTATCAGTTGTTTTATTAGATGAAATAGGATCTGGGACTGATCCTTCTGAAGGTACCGCTCTTGCAATAGCATTACTAAAAGAATTTGCAACGCTATCTGATATCACTCTAGCTACAACTCATTATGGTGATATAAAAGCTTTAAAATATAGTGACAATAGATTCGAAAATGTTTCAGTTGCTTTTGACGAAGAATCTTTCAAGCCAAGGTATACTTTGAATTGGGGAATACCTGGAAGAAGTAATGCCTTATCAATTTCAAGGAGAATTGGGATTGATGAAAAAATACTTAATGAAGCTGCTAATTATTTAAAACCTAAAGAAGTTGAAAATATAAATAGTATTATTAAAGGGCTAGAAGATGAGAGGATAAAGCAACAAAATTCGGCAGAAGAGGCTGCTGAACTTATAGCTAGAACAGAAATATTACATGATGAAATAAAGAGTAATTATGAATTTCAAAAAATTAATGCTGAAAAAATACAGGAAAGTGAAAGACAAAAATTATCAAAACATATTAAAGCAGCTAAAAAAGAGGTTATTAATTTGATTAAGAAATTAAAAGACCAAAATGCAAATGGAGAAGATTCTAGATTAATTGGAATTAGGCTTAAAGAGATTGAGACGGAACATTTAACTCAAACTAACATCAATGAAGAAATTTCTTGGAATCCTAAAATAGGAGATTTTATAAAAATTAAAAGTTTAAATAGTACTGGTCAAATAATTGATATAGATCAAAAAGCTAGATCTTTTGAGGTTAAATGTGGATCATTTAGAAGTACATTATTAATTAATGAATTTGAAGGACTTCATGGGGAAAAACCCAATTTCAACAACTCTAAAATTCAAATAAATTCTGTAAGAGAAGATTTTTCTTTTTCTAAAATTAGAACAATTAAAAATACCATAGACGTTAGGGGTATGAGAGTTCATGAAGCAGAAATAATAATTGAGGAAAAAATTAGAAAGTTTCATGGCCCGCTTTGGATAGTTCATGGAATTGGAACTGGAAAATTAAAAAAAGGGTTACGTATTTGGTTATCTGGTTTGAATTATGTCGATAAAGTTGAAGATGCAGCAACTAATGAAGGAGGTAGTGGTTGCAGTATTGCGTGGATAAAATAAAATCTGTAAGTATTTATAAAAAATCATTCAAAAATTTTTAAGTGCAATTTATTGATCAAGCAAATATTATTCTCAAAGCTGGTAAAGGCGGTAATGGAATCGTTTCATTTAGAAGAGAAAAATTTGTTCCAGCCGGTGGACCTTCAGGAGGTAATGGAGGAAAGGGTGGTTCAATAATCATTATCGCTGATAATAATCTTCAAACACTTTTAGATTTTAAATTTAATAGAGAAATATTTGCTAAAGATGGTTTCAAGGGAGGTCCAAACAAAAGATCTGGAGCTTCAGGGGAAAATACAATCCTAAAAGTTCCTTGTGGCACAGAAATTAGAGATTTTAATACTGGTATTATCTTGGGTGATTTAACTGAGGATAAGCAAAGTTTAACTATTGCTCATGGAGGGAGAGGCGGACATGGGAATGCTTATTATTTAAGTAATCAAAATAGGGCTCCGGAATCTTTTACTGAGGGAAAAGAAGGAGAGATATGGGAGGTGCAATTAGAATTAAAACTTCTTGCTGAAGTAGGTATTATAGGTCTTCCTAATGCAGGGAAGAGTACTTTAATTTCTGTTTTATCATCAGCAAGACCTAAAATCGCAAACTACCCTTTTACAACTTTGATACCTAATTTAGGTGTAGTAAGAAAAGCTGATGGTAATGGGTGCCTTTTCGCGGATATCCCTGGTTTAATATCTGGAGCTGCAGAAGGTGTAGGATTGGGACATGATTTTTTAAGACATATACAAAGAACTAAAATACTTATTCATTTGATTGATTCAATTGCTGAAAATCCTATTCATGATTTCGAGATAATTGAGAAAGAATTAAAACGATATGGAAGTGGTCTTATAAATAAAGAAAGAATAGTTGTACTTAATAAGATGGAACTTGTAGATGAAAATTATTTGAAAACAATTACAAAAAAGTTAGAAAATTTATCTAAGAAAAAAGTTTTAGTTATTTCTTCATCTTTACGAAAAGGTTTATCGCCACTACTGTCTGAGGTTTGGAATCGAATTTAATTTTTTGGAAATATCATTATATTGATTAAATTACTTGATTTAATTTAGGAAATTAGCCATAAATTAGATATTCCCTTTAATAAACCCATGAATTTTTATAGTTGCTTTGATCAACAAGGACAAATAATTGCCAGGTGCCAGACTATCCAAGATATTCAAGTATTGAAGAAAATGGGAAGACCGATAGTAGAAGTAAAAGAAATGAAGAATGAAGAATCTGTTGTCTGTTCATTAACTGGAAGCCCATCTGACTTCAATATGGATTATTAATAAAAAAAATAAAAAGGGGCTCAAGTAGCCCCTTTTTTATTTTAAATTTTTAAAATTAAAAATTAATCATCATAAACTAAGCATTCAGGTTCGTCTGGATTTGCATCGCAGAATAACTCTAATGCATTCGGATCATGCTTATCTTCAGGATGATGATCCTTATATCCTTCGAGATCTTTTAATTCTTCAGTTAAATGTCTGACCTTTGGAAGATTTCCCTCTTCTTTTGCAGAGGCGATTTCCGATTGATCTTTTTGAATGTGTTCGTCAATGGATTTCATTTTCAGTTTCATACTAAAGTAGATATCTATAACATAGTTAATTTGAATTGATTTTGCATTATGTATTTATAAAGTTCGTGTTCATTACAACATGAAATTTGTTAATCA
>QCGO01000004.1 GCA_003279855.1 Prochlorococcus sp. AG-388-E21 | reverse complement strand
GGATGAAAGATGGTCGAATATTTGCTCCAGAAGCAGCTTAAGGGTCTGGTACGTAGTTCAGTAGAGAGAGTATAGAATCAAGCTATAACTGGGTTTTATATACTTCGCTGGTATAGATTCTCTAATCTGCTGGTATAAAATACACACTCATCTCTTGAAAAGCGTTGCAAATAGAAGATTTCTTGATTTCAGCTCGAAATAAAAAAGTCTGTCTCAAGCGATCTGTTTCTATATTTTTTCTAAACTTTCTTCGGCTGATTATTTTCGATAAACTGAATCTAATGCTTTGGATTTTGGCTGGCTCATGAAAAAGTTAACAAAATGTCATACCAGCAAGATACCAGCAACTCTAATTTCTCTAAACTTATTGATATGACTGAAATAAACTACTGGCTAATGAAAAGGGCGCAAGATGCATTTAGCTAGTCATAGCAGGGGTTTTATTTTTTATAAGAAATTCCATTCGAACCTCATTCGAACTTTTTATTATATAATTCATTACTAAAATTAAACAAATTTCTTCATTAATAAAGCCAGCCCGTATCCCTACTAGCTGACTCTAATGACGATCTTGGTTGAATGAATTCTTAAATGATCCCAGGTACAATTTGTCCTGTTGTTATGTAAGCACCAACTAAAGCGATAACACCAACAAGAGCGAATCTGCCATTTAATTTCTCTGCACTTGTTTTTTGAGGATCGATGTTTCTTTTCTGATTTTTATTTTCCATTAAAAAACACCTGGAATAAGTTGACCCGTTGTAACGTATGTTCCGACTAAAATCATGAAAGCCATCATTGCTGGTCTTCCTATGGCTCTGTCAAGAATGTCTTTGTTTGAATTCATTTTTGTATGAAGCTAATAACTAAATATTACTTATTGTAACCAAAAACGAGAGAGTCTTGTATCATTTGGACCTAATAACACACTAATGAATCAATTATGTCGCAGATTACTTTAATATAATTATTTACTTGTACTTTATCAAAACATTTAAATGACTAGTAACGACGATTTAGAAAAAAGAATTGAAAACTTAGAAAAAGAAGTTAAACATTTAAAAGCTGCATTACAGTATCAAACAAAAAATAAGAAGAGACCAATTAATAGTTGATTTAAGTTGAATTAACAGCAAGTTGTATTATTTGATATTGATTAAAACTAGATCTCTAAATTAATTTAATATTGACAGTTAAATTTGTTGACTAATGGAAGTTTTGCTTTTTGCACTATTTTTTATAGTGTCACTTATATTCTTTATTTCAGGTAAAGATGATTTCGGAAGAAAAGAAAAAAATTTGATAATTGAGGATAAAGAAAAAGAAGATGTTAAAAATAAGATGGAACTTAAACAGGAAAAGGAAGTCAAAAAAGAAGTAAAATTGGAATCAACTTAATTAAAGTATCAATGATTTATGGTTTCGCTTATTTAGGAATGGTTCTAGCTATTAGCGCAGGATGGGTTGTACTTGCAGTTTTAAAAAAACCTGATTTTATTGAAAAACCTCTTGAGGAATTAAAAAACAAAATAAGACCTCTATTAAATTCAAAAGAAATTAAATAAAGATCTTAAATTTTTGAATTCTTTTTATTTTAAAACCAAAACCAATACACCAAAAATTAAAGTAGAGGCAATAAACCCAACACCTACTAATGCAGCTATTATTCCAGTATTGAGATAGACCTTTACTGTCGCTAATTCCTTTCCTTCTTTTTTAGCCATAATTTTTTTATTGAAATAAGCACATCCAAACTACCAATGAGGTCATCACTAAAGCAAGACTAAAAATACTTTTGCTATTTGGTTTACCTTGCTTTTCAGTTGTTTTGAAAGGAATAAGTGCCATAAACTTTAAAAATTATTTTTTAATGAAAATGATCTGATTCATCATGATTGTGATTATTGTGTCCATGAGCGATACCTAACTCATGTAATCTTGCATGCTCTTTAATTGTATCTCTTAACTTATAAGATGATGGTCCAACTGTCGTATATATTCCATATCCTATTGAGCCAAAGAGGAGCAGTCCAATACTCCCTAAAAGTAAAAATAATGTTGGATCTTTAGTTACGCCTACCATGTTTTTGAATTTATGTACTCTAATAAAAATAGATATTTTTATTCATATATTCAAGTTCAAAATTTATAGATTATAGAGACAAATTATCACCTTAAATATAAAGATTAAATCATTAGACTGTGTATAAATAGATGGTTTTTAAATTAAATATTACAAATATATATCTATATAATAATTTTCTAAGTATCTTAAACTACACGATAGTGTTTGAAGAGCTTTAAATCGATTGATATTACAGAGTCTTATCTAAAAATAAATATTTAAAAGATGGTATAAACTTATTAGCACTTAACTTTTCTTTTTATGAAACTTGAGTCAATTTCAATAGCAGGAAATAATTCCAACCAATCAGGGGTTGGTAAGAAATTTTTAATAATTTCTATATCACTGACAGTTCTATTAAATCTCTCAGTTGCTATTTGGTTTTTTAGATATGTCCAACAAAATGGTTTAGATAAATTTTTAATCCGATGAAAATCTTTCTGCTCCCAGCAATTGTTTTTATAGGTGTTCTTTATGGTTGTGGTTTGTTTTGGCTAATTTGGCATTAAATAATCATATCAAGATAGTCATAAGGATTCAAAAAAACCCATATCATCCCTTACTTTCCTAAATAGGAACTTTGATGGATAATAAATTCATACCCAAAAAGGTTCGAATAGTCCCTATTTCGATCTTAGAAATATCCCAAATCGATTGATATGACTGAAGAAAAGTTTTGGCTAATGAAAAGTGAGTCAGTTTGATATCAGAAGGGATCTCAAGGATTTGCGATTCTTTACCCAAACTTTACCCAAACTTTTAAACTTTTAAACTTTTAAAAATTATCCGAATCCCTTAATCATTTTTTCCTCCTAATTAGTAATGAAAATAAGGAATTTCTTCTAATTTTTTTGGAGTAAAATTACATATGCCAAATTGCATACATTCCATTTGATCATCAGTCAAAGCTCTCAAGTTTAAATTCCAATCTGAGAATGTATCTAGAAAAAAATGTATTGTATTTTGAATCTTATGTTTATAAGGATTTCCGCAAGACATGATTAACCTCCTTTGTTTCTTGAAAATTTTTAAACCCTATTATTCAATAATGCAATAGGGGTCACTTTGTGATTTGCTGCAAAAAATAGTTTTGCGTAAATAGGCTTTTTCATATTTTCTATAAATACTTTGAGTCATGAAAACTCCAAAATAAATAAGCAAGACAGTCAATATGAGTAGCTCTAATCCTAAGTTGGTCATTTGATTAACCTCCTTTGATTTAAGTGTTATTTAGTACGTTTGATATATAAAAATCAAGCGTATGAATACCTAAAAAAATATCAAGCAATTATTTTAATTAACTTCGAAACTAAAAATAAGAATTTATTTTAAATACTAAGTTTCAAATAAACCAGCATATCTACGCATATACAAAAAAATTTATCCGTACTAGCTTCCTATTAATCAAACGGAGGGATTAGAAATGATCGATAGTCCACCAGAGAAGTTCATTAGATTGGTTTAAGCAGCCAACAACATTAACAACAAGGATCAATGATTTAGGTGCGTTGTTAATTTATTCCGACACATAACTAAGTGAAAGAGATTGTTTTCTAAAGGCAGGATTCAATCTCTTTTTTATTGGGTTTACATCAACACAAACTTCTCTTATTTATTTCTATTTTGCCAATATTAAAAAGCATCCATTACAACCTAAGCAAAGCGGTGGTCTATGGGTGCAAATAATTTCAAAGTAATTAAGATTCATCTCCAACAAGAACAATATAGATATCAAGTGCCAAATTTAAAAACCTTTAGATTAGGTACTTTACCTAAAATTTGACTTTATTAGGAAAAAGTTGCTAGATGTTCTGCAGATTGGAGAATTAATTATGAAAAAAGACATTTTATCAAACCTCAAAAATTCAGATGCTTTGGAAAGTTTCTTCGAATGCATTACTTCATGCAGTATCAATAGTGAGGGGGTGGACTGTACGACCGCTTGTTATGCTAAACACTTGGAACCAGCTAATGTCGATTATCCTTTAAACTTTTTATAAGCAGATTAAACAAAGTTAAGATTGAATATATTTGTATATCTACAGTTTCAGCAATTAAATTTCGCAGCCGCGATATGAAGGGTTCTCTTCACACTTCAGTTTCCAATAAATTACTTTAATATTTGCTCCGTTATCTATATCGTTAATAGTCCTAAAGTATTTAGGAATGATTGTATAAGGAACTCTTTTATTCATGATTTCCTCCTACTTACTACACAATTGTTCTAACTACTAACGCATATCATTTATGAGTATCACCATGTACGGTTTAAGGAAGAATAAAGTACGGGTAGAGGACCAAATTTTAAGACTGTTATTTAATTGCAAGTCCTAGGATTAATACATGGTTGTCATGAGGCAGTTGCAGGGATACAACTGAAGCCAACCATAAATTATTAGAGATCTATTCAAGATATAAAACACACTCATATAACTAAAGAGATAGTGATGTATTTAAGAACCACGAACATCTATTAGTAACACTTCTAATACCAATTAATAAACAAAATAAAGGGGCATGTGTTTGCCCCTTTCGAGTCTTATGCACTCATTATCTAAAAAGTCGGTGAGTGCTTTTGACTCCTGAATTATTTCTACTCCTTTTGAATTGGAAAAGATAGTCGGGACAACCACAAAGCACTTCTACTCGGGTAAAAATACTCTATTAATTTTAGGTCAATTAGAGGACAATATAGGTATAGATCTAGGAGGTCTTATGAAACTATTCAATCAATTTAATATTCTTCCAAAATATCTAACGGCATTTAACTATGCAGGTTTAAATTTGAATGAAACCCCAAAAGAAATTGAGCAATGCCCTGTCGAGTTTCAAACCTACTGGGACAAAGAATGTAAAGACAATCCAACCAATCAAAATTGTTTAATCTATTGCGACTGAAGTTAAATTATTCATCATTGGTCAATCAAAGTGTTATGCCGCCATTCCATTAATTCTCTTTTTCTCTTAATTCAGGAAAGCAATTAGCTACTTTTAATGACACTCCTATAAAAGCATTAGACGCCAAGAAATAGCTATTTAATTCTTACCTTAAAGAACCCAGAAAATTTAATAAAAACGTTTGATCGTATTAGAAGGAACTTTTACTGGAACCAAAGATTGACCGTAGTGTGATTCGGCTGATCTCATCAGCAGCCAGTAAAAGAAATTAACTAAAGCAGTCTCCACGAAGATTTAGTAACTGACCTAAATAACCTCAATCGAAGTGTATTAGCAATATACAAAACTCTTATGTCAACCTATTAAAACATTTGTATCAGTACGAACTATTTCATAACCCAATAATTTGTTCTAAAAACTGTTCTTAAAACTGTTCCACATCAAACAAATTTCATACGATAAACCTATTTTTCAGTATCAATCACGGGCTTATAAGAGAGCAATGACGGGCTTATAAGAGAGCAATGACGGGCTTATGCAGAGAAAACTAAATACGTACTCTGTTCACACTTCGTCCACACTTTTAACTATTAAAATTGCCACTTAAAACCACCTCCATAAGACTGCTCATTTCCTCCTCCTCCTAATCCATATTCGGCATTTAAATTAAGCATAAAGTCTTTGGTTAATACAAAATCTGTTCCAACTTTTACAGAGCCATTATGCTTACCAAATGTTTTAGCAGAAACCAAAGTAGTTGCATCAGAGCTTTCTGTTAATCCTCCTTTAAGACCTCTATTATTATTGTCAGCAGAAGTATCCATTTCATAGTTCAAGGAGATTAATGGAACTAATAACCATTTTCCTCCTTCCATAAGGATTTGTTTATCTACACTAATTCCTGTTTTAAAGAGAAGAGATTCTGCTTGATTAGCTTCAAGTGTTATTAAATCTCCACTTCCAGATTCACTAAATCCATCTTGAGTATGAGCTGCATAAGCAACACCAACTGATGGTTTAAAACGGATTGGAGTTTTCATATTTTTGATAATCTTTTTTATATCCCAAATACCATTTATTTCTGCCGTATATCCATCAGTATCGTATGCAGATGATGCTGAGGTGGTTGAATAAGTTCTAATACCTTTGTAATCAAAGTCGGATCCCCCAATTATTCCTTTGAGGATGAATTTATCATTTACTTTTTTAACACCATAAATTGAGTAATGGGTATTTGTAGAACTTAAACTTGCTGTTGTACTAGAGAAGTTGAAGTTATCTAAATTAGAGGACCCAACGCCATAAGCAATCCCAGCTTTCCATTTATCATTAATAGTTTTCTCAAAATTTATTGAGGTATTAAAGTTTGCATAATCATATGATCCGTAACTGTTATTTCCGTTAACCGAGGCAATTGTGTTGTTTACATTGGTATAAACGCAATAATCAGTATTTTCAATTACCCATCCTGAGTTATCGCATTTGCCAGCTTTTGCCAATACTAAATCTCTATTATTTTTAATAGATCCCAAGCCAACGCTTTGCATCGCCGCATAAGGTTGCACCCATTCCGTGCTGAGAGTGGTGCTTAAAACTAAATTTAATATCGATTCTTCTTGAATGTTGTAGTCGCTTAAAGTTCTAATATCCTCAAGTTTTTTACCAGCAAAGGTCAAGCTTTGTTTGTCTGGAGCTATTCCTTCTTTATCTTGTATTTTTACCTTGACACTTTGAATAGTATCGTTCGCTTCCACATCAAGGGTTATAGTTTTTCCCGTTATCGTTTTTACGAAAAGCTGCATTGCAGCATTAACAACACTAAAAAAACTAATAAAACTTATAAAAACAAAAGGGGGTAACTTATAAAAAAAATCTTTATTAATACTCTTAATCACTAGTTGATTTCACTTCAATATATCTAATATTTATTAGATTTCATCTTAATCATAGTGATTCTTAACTGTCAAAAGAACCCCATACCAACCCTCACTTTCCTAAATAGATAATTTGATGGATAATGAACCTAGAATTGAACATCTTTAATATTCTGTTCACACACCGTTCACACATTGTAGTTTTCTCCTAAAGTACTGATATGACTGAAGAAAAGTTTTGGCTAATGAAAAGTACATCCGTCTAGCTATTACTAGGATCTCAAGGTTTCGTAATTTTTTATCCAAACTTTATCCAAACTTTTTGTTGATTCACAGTCGATCTAAAATATTGGCAAATGGCGATTAAATATTAAGAAAATGCCAACTAGAGAAAAACTTGAAGGAAAACAAATTAATAAACGGCTGCTTAAGCATTGCCTATGCATAGTTGTCGGTACTTTAGATTAAAGCTAAGAATTTTTTTGTAATAATCTAATGCCAGATATTACAGAGATTATCGATGCAATACCAAGAAATATCGAATAAAAAGGCTGCAAATTAATAATGCCAAAATTACCTGTATGCCATTTGATTAACCAAAAAGCATCAACTCCTAATGGTTGAAGAAAACTATAGATAGTCCCAGATATAAGAGTAATTAATAAAGGTATTGAAGAAATTGCAGCTACTTTTCTATGTGTTTTCCTTTTGCTAAGTTTAAATTTTTGCATTTACATTCTTAGGTACTTATGTAATTCTTTTTCGTCCTCACATGGAAGCCATTTCTCTTGGTTCTTATGTGTTCCTTTACAACCTAGTTCTAATGACTTTTTTAAAGCATCTTGCTCAGAAGAATATGTTCCTTTCATATGAGCATCTGAATACGAATTGAAATAAAGAGATATAAAAATGAATAAAGTAAGAATTTTTATCTTTCTAAAAACAAAAGTCATTATTAATTAAAATTAGTATTTTTGTTAGGGTGAAATTTTGTCGAATATTTTTGTTTTACCACTATTACTAAATGAAACTACTTTGTAATTTTCATAATTATGCGAGTGTGATTCGTGAGAATGCATTTCCATTCCAGGCGAACCAAGAGGCATTCCAGGGACTGCTATACCAGAGATAATTGGTTTTTCTTTAAAAAGTTTGGTGATTGATTCAATCGGCACATGTCCTTCAATTGTGTAGGTTCCTATTTTTGCAGAGTGGCAGGACCTTAAATTATTGGGAATTTTATATTGGTTTTTAATTCCCGAAACATCTTCAAGAATGTTATCAACAACTTCTAATCCATTTTGGCGTAAATGATTTACCCATTTCTTACAACAACCGCATGATGCTGATCTATAAGAAACGACTTTAGGTATATCTATAATATCTTGAGTTTTAGCACTACTCTTTTCGGCATTAACTATATTTACTATGAGAAATCCAGAAAATAAAAGAGTCTTAAGTAAATTCTTTTTAAAGAATGATTTCTTAAATGCCATCTCAGTAAGGAATTCTTATTTTCAAAACTATTAATAAAATAAATGAAATTTTATAAAATTGTTATTTAATCAAAATCAAAGCACTCATAATTGCCATTAAAAGATTTTCAATAAAACTAATAATTCCTAAAGGAATTTTTGTATATCCTCCAACGCATGCACAATTTAATTTTAATTTATCTAAATAAACAGCTTTAAATACTGATGCCATTCCAAAAATTCCTAGTATTAAAGCAATTAAAATAATTGAAGAGGGTGGTGCAGAAAGTAAAAAACATAAGCCAATTAATAATTCGCAAAAAGGATAGATATAAATCCAATTTTTAAATCGAGAAGTAATTAAATCATATTTTTTATAACTCAAACCAAAAGCTTCAATATCCATAAGCTTCAGCATCGCTAAAAGACATATTGATAAGCCCATAAAAACTTGGAAGCTTTTAATCAAAGTAATAGTTATAAGAAATGAAGTACCAAATACTGCAACCAATGGTGTAAAAGACTTTAATTGCATTTTTTTAACTTTTAAGAACATAGTCACAAATACTAGATGGATTTGCTTGCTTAACTATTCTTAGCTTTTTGATAAGAGTGTCTCGATCTATTTGATGTTTTAAATATTTAATACAAAGATTCTTTTCCCTATTTAAATAAGCTTCTGTTCTTAAACTAATAGCAATAGAGAATAAATTAATAGCAATAATCGCTAATAAAATGCTCATTGGGTATTTTTTGATAAAAGAAAGAACTTTATTTTTCATTATTTATACTCTTTATTTTAATCTAAATAGCATAGCAATATTTTAAATTTCGCAACCGCGATACGAAGGGTTCTCTTCACACTTCAGTTTCCAATAAATTACTTTAATATTTGCTCCGTTATCTATGTCGTTAATAGTCCTAAAGTATTTAGGAATAATTGTATAAGGAACTCTTTTATTCATGATTTCCTCCTACTTACTACAACTATGTTCTAACTACTAACGCACGGAGTAATAGTTGGTTACATTCCTAATAATTCAAAAATGAAGACTCCTTAATACAAAATTGTTCTTATTTGGATTAATCACTATCATGCCTTTGATTTAGTTCCTTTTCATAAAAATTGAACTCAGCCCATCTAAACAAAAAAAAAGCAGCCCTTACGTGTGAGGAGTGGGCTGCTTTTTTTAGACGAGTATTAAATCTTAGAATTTAAATGTTACGTCTGCTCCTACTGCTGTTCTATCTAACCAATAAACACCAGTTTCATCACCCATTGCGAAAGAAAATCCTCCGGTAAATTCCATAGAATCATTTAAATTGCGTGTGTAGTAGATTTCTGCAAATTCGCCAAGACTATCAGCAGAGACTGTAGTACCCGAAACTGTAAAGAAATCTTGTTGCTTGATAGCAGCAGATAAAACACCAGAACCAACTTCATGATCAACACCAACGTGAAAACTAGAAAGGTCTTCAACAGTTGCTCCAGTTACTTCTCCAGAGAAAACTCCATAAGTTGCACTAAATGTTGTGTTCCCATCATTTGGAGTCCAGTAAGCGCCTAGAGTTGTACTGTTAGCTCCAATACCAGAAACTCCTAAGGAAGCACAAGTTTGATAACCGGCAATAAATGAACAAGCTTCGTCCACATCAGTGTAGATAAGACCTAAACCATAAGAGTCTGCATCATACCCAACTGATAATGTGTAAGTATCACTTCCCTCTTTTGTAAGAAAACCATCAGTAGTACTTGCACTCATTCCAATAAGACTTGCTGAAGCATTAAAGCCATTATCCCAAGTACGTCCAATAGCAAATCCACTTCCAGTAATACCGGGAGCTGAAGAGAAATCAGCAGCTGTCAATGGCTGTGCTGCCATGAAGAACTTATCAGAATACTTAGAAATAGTGGTTGGCATTAAATCATCGTTATCTAATTTAGGTCCAACAGCTACGTCATATTCTCCTAAAGGGAATGAATAATACATAGAGGTGATGGACAATGTATCTCCTCCTCCTCCAGAATTATCTGTTACGAAGTCTACATTTGTACCCCACTCACTGTTTCCAGTCTCAATACCTACATAAAGGTTGTCATCTCCTGTAAAGGAAGTATTCAGATCAAGATCATAAGAGTAAGTAGCTGTAACCGCTTCAGTAATAGTAGATGCATCAACAGCACCAACTTGGAAAGAAGCAGATCCACTCATTGTTGTTGTTTCTGAGAAAGAACCAGCTTCAAAATTGTTTAATTCAGCTTCTAAACCTTCTATTCGACTATTAGTAACAGCAAGTTCTTTAGCATTAAATTCGTTAATACTTTGAACTTCTTCTGAAGAAGAGTAACCAGATACCTCAGCCAAGTTAAGCTCATTAGCTGAACTTGCTAAAGGGGTCATTAAACCTAATACCGCAGGGGTAATTAGTAGTTTTTGAAATAATTTCACAAAAAATAGCCTCACACTATAATAATTGTTCACTTACTTATATTACTAGTAATTTACTAGATAAGTAGTCAGTTTATCCACTTATAACACTGGCACAAGCTAGGTATCTAGTATTACTTAATTTTGTACATATTGATGCAAATATTGTCTATCTAATTAAGAAAAATACATTTATTTTGGGATATATCTATTAATACTTCTAGTAAAAAACCTTTAAAATTGACTTTCTATAAGTAAAACTAAAGAGCCACCTAAGTTACAAATCAAATCTTGAGTAGGATACTCAATGCAACCAGTCCATTCTTTTAATCCGATATATATTGGGCATTCATATTCTCTACTCTTACTCATGTCATTTAATTCTTCTGCTTCAAAAGGAGTAGCCATGTCATCAAGCAAAACTTCTTTCAAGCGCTTTGTATAATTATCATTCCATTGCTTAGATTTTTTAATATGAGATAAAAGCTTGTTAAAAGCATCCAAATCATTGGTAAATATATTTTTTACACGCATCTTTTGAAATACTCCCTTCATAAAACTAGTACAATTTATTGCTTGCTTTTCTGTAAAAGGTTGTTGTTTTGTAGATAAACTTTTTCCTCTTTCACCAGAAACTATATCCCTCAAAGAATTTCTTATAAAAACGCTCAAAGCCAGATTCTCTGACAACGCAAGTTTCTTTAACTCCTTTAGCAAGGATTCATCAATATTTATATTTAGTTGAGTCCTCTTAGTCAAAGTTTATGTTTTAACTACACCAATCCTAAGTGTTAATTTCAGAAATTGAAAGCTTAATCTCAGTAAGCCTTTATATTCATGAATGAACAATAATTACTAGTCTTACTATCAAATTACTAGTAAAATATATAACAATATTAATTAATTAAATTATCATAATTTAATGGATATAACTACAGTTTTCACATTCAAAATTGATAACTCGTTTGATGAATGGTTATTATTTTTTGATAGCGAGGATTCATATAACAGACTTTCTGAATTTGATATCAAGCCGCTTTATAGAGGTCAAAGCAAGAAAGATCCTCAAAAAGTTATTGTCATACATCAAGGTCCCGAAGGGAATATTCAAAAGTTCTTTGAAAAGCAAGGCTCTTGGATAGCTACTCATGGAGTTAAGATTTCAACAATAGAAGTTTCTGATTGGGTATAAAACTATTACCTGCGCTTATTTATAACCTCTAAAAATTCCGAAAAAAAATAATAGAAAAGTCTCTTGGGGTTTACATATACACGCGGCAAGGAGATACCCCCGTACCACCCCATCGAAATCACACAGACATAACTAAACAATTAAAACCTAAACAAATGAACAGAACACAAGAAATTAAAGACGCTCATCCGTGGCTTTCCTACGACGAAGTAGTGAAGGTTCTTATCTATCATCACCAAGGTTCTTCATGGATTCAAAACCTAAAGAGAGACAAGCTTGAGAGGTCGAAGGAAGCGTTCACAAAGCTTCTTAAATCAAAGAGCCAAGCTGTCGAACCCTTCGTTAACTACGTTCTAAACGACTACTACAACGGTGTAGACAAGTACGGCAATCAGATAGAGGAATCAAGCAGAGAGGAGTCTTTTGAGCATAGATGGAACAAAGCTAGAGCTATCCTTTTAAAGAGCAAATGACCTCAGTAGAAAAGCTCAAACACATCAAGAATGGGAAGAAAGTGAGGTCACACCTCGTTCACTTCCCACATTACGAAGTACAAGGTGAAGTAGGTAATGAATCTATTCAAGTCTGGTTAAGCGACAAACAACTCCAGCTCCTCCTTAATCAGCTCGAGAAAAGCGTGAGAGTTTGATTAGCATCTAGTTCGTAGTTGTTATCAGAGTTATCGCGAATAGGTCTATGACAAGGTTCTTTACGATAATCGTGAATAGTTTTTGATTCCATCGTGAATAGGAGCTAGTCTTTATAGCTTAAAACCCTAACTATGACTAGCTTTCTCAATAGTAGCTGATTCTTGAGAATTAAAATAAAAATCTGCCATCAGCGATCTGTAACTATATTGGCTTTGATTATTTTTTAAACTTTCTTCGGTTGATTCTTTTCGATAAGATTAAAAAATAGAATCGAGATAAGCTCAGATCGACAGAGCTTGGATACCAATTTCATTCACGATTCATTCACGATTTGTAACCTTCTTCAAAATGACTGATATAACTGAACCCAGCTACTGGCTAATGAAGAGTGAGCGCGACTAGCTATAACTGGGATCTCAAGGAATCGTAATTTTTTATCCAAACTTTATCCAAACTTTTTATTGATTGACAGTCGATCTAAAATAAGGGGCATTAGCTCCTTTTTTAATGTCAAATACTAAAGCCATAGAAGATTTAATTAATGGTTATGCAACCAGTGAAGATTCTTCTTTTCTAATACCAAACGTAACTGAGGATTTTTTAGCTGTAAGACCAAGTGGAAATCCAATATCTGCTAAGGGATTAGTGGGAATGTTTGATAGTAAAGACTTAGTTGCAGAATCATCAGAACTAATCAAAACCCACAAAATTGAAATTTACGGTGAGATAGCTTACGCAGTTTTTACTTTAAATGAAATCTTCAGTTATAAAGGAAATCAAAATAAAGATCTTTCAACTTATACTTGCATTTTTAAAAATGTAAATGGGACTTGGAAGTATTCTTGGATGCAAAGATCTCAAGGCACTACTGATATGACCACGTGGGAATAAATGAAACGCTTAATTTTATTTATCCCCTTTATGACTTTGATATGGGGTTGTGCCAATACATCGAATAAATTAGATACTCCTGAGATTTCTGACACCCAAAGGCAAAGAGAAATTTGTCTGGATTGGTATGGTTACAGAATTGATACTAAGAAGGCAATTAATGATTTAAATCTCAAAATTGAAACTGAATCAGAATTGATGACTTATTGTGATTTCTTTAAGAATGTAGCTGATACAAAATAGTAACGATTCAATATCTACAATTATGTAGTTATTTTATTTCTAACTTCTCAGCCTTCCTCAATATTTGATTCTTCAAAAAAACAAGAGCGTCTAATTTTTCTTCTTTTTCTTCAATATTTACAAATTTCATTTCTGCAATTTCAATAATTGCTTTATTAACATTTTTAAGCTGTTTCTTAATAATTCTTTTTGGGGTTTTAATTGATTCCATTGGAATTATCATTTTCTTTATATTCCCTTTATTTTCTTTAAATGCAAGTCCCTCACTCCAAAAAATCTTTTAATTATTCAATTTATAATTTGTTTTTATAGTTTTTATTATTGAATCTTGTGGTTCTTCACTTGGAAAACAATTAATAATTCTATATTTTCCGCCTTTCTTATCAGTCTCTACAACTGTAAATTCCACATACTTACCTATTCCATCTATTAAATCCTTAACTTCTGTATTAATTATCTCTTCATTTTCATTTTCGATAATACGAGATTTCCCACCGCAACTAATTAATGCATTTTCTTTGGTAACTAAAAAATCTTTATCATTACTGCATGAGGACAGAAAAGATAAAGAAAATACTATTAAAAGAAGTTTTTTCATAGTCAAAAGTTTTTATACATAATTAACTTATAAGGCAATTTTCTTAAGGAGAAGTTAAAGATTTTTTTTGATTAAAATAATTAAAAAAATTTGAATGTCAATTAATTATTAAAAAAATTTTAGCTCCGTATCTTTATTTACTAATGCTAATCAAAATTTATACATTACTTAAATTCAATTTAACCCTAGAGAACAATTTTTAAATTAGTTATCACTTTTATGTTGTGGCTGATTTTAATGATGTTGTTTCAAGAAGAAAATTTTTGCAAGGTTCATTTGCTTTAGGCTCTGGAGCATTTATAGCTGCGACAATTGGTCCTGCGAAAGCAACTAGTTTCTCAAGTGGTTTTAATGGTATAAGTTTTAATCCTGTGCCAGCTAATGGTAAAGATACAATTACTCTTCCAAAAGGATTTAGTTGGCATAAAGTTGCATCATGGGGTGATCCATTATGGAGCGGAGTTGATGATTTTGATCAAATAACACGAGGAACAGGAGAATCTCAGGAAGGGTCTTTTGGGGATAATAATGATGGCATGAGCCTCTTTGATATTGAGGGGAAATCAATTCTTGCAGTCAATAATGAATATTGCAATAGGAAAATAATTTATGGAAATAGAGCTAGCGGATTACCAGAAACATCTGATGACGTACGCAAAGGAATTGCTTCGCATGGAGTTTCTATTTTTGAAATAGAAAAGAAATTAGGAAAATGGAAAATAAAAAAAGATTCACTTTACAACAGAAAAATTACAGGTGATACCAAAATAGCTTTAGATGGACCAGCAGCTGGGTTCTATTTAATGAAAACTGATGAGGATCTAACCGGAAAAGTTGCAAAAGGTACTTTCAATAATTGTGGGAACGGCAGAACTCCATGGGGAACTTATCTAGCTTGCGAGGAAAATTTTCATGGTTACTTTTCTTCACCTTCCAATCCATCCGCCTCTATTCCCCCAGAGCAAGCAAGGTATGGTCTAAAGACAAAAGACAAAGGTTATAACTGGGTTATGAATCAAGATAGATTTGATTTAGTTAAGAATCCAAACGAAGTTAATAGGCACGGATACATAACTGAAATTGACCCTTCAAAGCCACAATCAATGCCAAGGAAACATACTGCAATGGGTAGGTTTAAGCATGAGAATTGTGAAGTATCTATTTCTAAAAATGGACAAGTTGTTGCTTATATGGGAGATGATGAACGAGGTGAGCATCTATATAAGTTCGTATCCAAAGGAAAATATAAAAAAGGTGCTTCTTCTAACTACGATTTATTAACTGAGGGAGAGTTATTTGTTGCTGTTTTTAATGATGATGGAACAGGTAAATGGATAAATTTAAAAGAATCTGGAATGAGTGAGCCTGAAATCGCAATTTTCACACGACTCGCAGCTACTAAAGTTGGAGCTACAACTATGGATAGACCTGAGTGGGTCGCTGTTAATCCCAAAAAAGTAGAAGCATACTGTGCCTTAACCAATAACAAAAATAGAGGAGTTAAAGATAATCAACCAATTAACGCAGTAAATCCAAGAGAAAATAATCCTTACGGACAGATAGTTAGATGGACACCTAGCAATTCAGATCATGCATCAGTAGATTTCAAATGGGATCTTTTTGTAATGGCTGGAAATCCTGAAACAGCAGAAGGATTATACAAAGGTTCAGAAAATATAAACAAAGATAATATGTTTAATTCGCCTGATGGGATCGCCTTTGACTCTAAAGGCAATTTGTGGATTCAGACAGATGGTAAATATAGTAATTCTGGAAAATTTGCAGGAATGGGAAATAATCAAATGCTTTGTGCAAATCCAAGGACAGGAGAAATTAGTAGATTTCTTGTTGGTCCCAAGGAATGTGAAATTACTGGCATAACTTGGAGTTCTGATAAGAAGACAATGTTTGTAGGTGTACAACATCCTGGAGAAAAAAATCCAGATAGTTGTCATTTCCCTGATGGAGGTAATAGCGTTCCAAGGTCTACAGTTATTGCCATCACAAGAAATAATGGAAGAGCAATTGGATAATGTATAAAAACAAAACAATTAGGCAGAAAACATGAATATATTTGGTGTTGGAATTCCAGAAATTGCTGTAATTTTTGTTTTAGCTCTTTTAATATTTGGACCTAAAAAGCTACCAGAACTAGGACGTTCAATTGGAAAAACATTGAAAAGCTTGCAACAAGCTTCTGGAGAGTTTCAAAAAGAAATTGAGAAGGCAGTTAAAGAAACTGACGAAGAAGTAATAAATGATGGTTCTGAAGTTTTTTCAGAAAATAGTTTAATAACTGCCAATATTGATGAGGATGAAGATGATGACGATTAAAGTCAATTAAATCGTTTTTTTAAGATATATTAGCCATCTAAACAAAATAGTTTTCATCATTTACCTCAATACTTGTTTCGACCCATTCAGGCGGATAGTCGCCAAGTTTGACATATTGATAAAGCTTATCTAGATCTGGATCGTAATAAGTGTCATTGATTTTTGGATCTTTGATTACTTTACTTGGATGCATAAATAAAATCTGATTTATAAAAGTGAATTTTTAAAATCATTTATTGCTTTAAATGGTTTGTCTTCAATATTTAAGGCGTGAAAATAAAGAAGACTTTTAAAAGCTAAGATGCCAAGATTAAGGAAAAATTAATTAAAAAATAAATTTGTTTAAAACAATTCGACTCATAATTGTTTAGCAAGTAATCCCTAAAAAGAAATTTTATCTAAAGACAAAATATCTTGTACTTTAACCGTATTTAGCTGATCATTATTTTCTAGGTTTTTATACAATCTTCTTGATTGGGGTGATTTAAGTGCGTTATTGTAATTTTCAATAAATTCCGAATCATCCAAATAAGATTTATCTTTACTTTTGAATCTTTCTTTCTGGATATTTTTTAAATTTTCAATCTCTTTTTTTTGAGCATCACGATTGCGTGGAGGAAAATTTTCTAATTTCATTATTATATTTTGTTTTTTATATCTCCAAACCTTAAAGCGTTAAAGTAATGCAGATTCCTGAATTTTAATTTCCACTGTTTAAGAGAGATTTAAGTTGGCAATAAATTTTTTTTAAACAACTTTAATTGATCAAAACTGTTTTAACCCCCCATACCACCCATCACTTTCCTAAAAAGGTACTTTGATGGATAATGAATTTATAACCTAAAAAGTTTGAGTAAACCTTTTTGCAAGCTTTAAAAATCGCTGAGATCCCTTACTATGACTGAAGAAAATTTTTGGCTAATGAACCATGTACCAGCTTCATATAACTAGGTTTTTTGATATTTTATACGCCTCATACCAGCACCATACCAGCAAATAGTATATCTTTTTAATAGTTGCTTATTTTTTAACTCGTGCCAAAGATTGCAGAGAAACAGACTGTCCTTAATGGGAGAGGAACAGTAGTTCGTTTTGCCTCAGGAACTTCCGTTGGCAATTATGTATATCGTGAATGGGATAATAGTAGTAGAAACTATAGAACGAAGCATATATTAGAAGCTAAAACAATGGAGGAAGCTATCGCATTAGTTCCTCAAATAGCTATTGAATTAGCACAAGATTTAGCCGCTAAACCTAAAACTCTAATAAATATTGATCCTCTCAACCTTTTAGCTAGAGAAGAGAAACTACAAAGAGATAAAGAAAGATTATTCAGATCAGAGCAAAAAAAAGATAGTCCGAAAATGACTATAGATAAAGCAATGGAAGATTGGTTAGATCAACAACTCAAAAGGGTAGATGCAGGAGCATTCGCTCAAAATAGCTACGACCATAAGATGAATTGCTGTAAGAAAATAAGAGGTTATTTGAATTGGAAAAAGATCACAATGACCTCTCAAATAAACGAAACGACATTTGATGATTATTGTATTTTTCGTCTGAAAGATACGGATAAAAGAATATTAATTCAAAGAGAGCTTTCGATACTTGGTGAGTTCATTAAATCCTATTTAGTCAAATATAAATTTATCCCAGCTCGGCTCTGGCTTGATGGACAATTTTTACCAAAGATTGAAGTCAGGCAATCAGATAGAAATGCTAATCCAGCGATCAATGCTGAAGATTGGAAAACCATTATTGATTATGTCCGAGATGTATGGAGAAAAGATGCTTATGAACCATCGAAATTACAATCATCAAATCAATTCAAAAAAGAAGTCACCGTAGTTGATAGAAAAACTGAAGCAAAAAGTATATGGTTTAGAAACATGTTTTGGCATTGGATATTAGTTTCAAAAAACTCTGGTATGAGTCCAGAAGAGATATGCAAACTTAAGTGGAAGAATGTTGAAATTGTTGATGTTGGGAGAATCTCAAACACCAAAGCTCAGGAAGAATGGGAGCAGGTAATGGGCGAAGCACAAGCAGAAGGAAGAGATTTTGATATGGAAGCACCTGACCTGAAAGACCCATCTGAATGGGCTACAGAAGGTAATGAATGGGGTCGAGAAGAAAGACTTATTTCTTACATCACAACCATGAGATCAAAGACACAAGACTATAGAGAAATACCTTGCAACTTAGGTTATGTATTTAAAAGATGGAGAGACTTTGTGAAGACTCATACAGCTCGACCCATTAAAGGAGATGAATATGTTTTTGCACAAATCTATAACGAATATAAACAACCTAATCAAAGAAAAATTGGTCAGCATTGGAGATCTATTTGTGACTATCTAATGTCTTCTGGAAAGTTAAAAGGACATAAATTCTCTGATCGTCCTTACACTTTATATTCAATGCGTTCAACATTTATCGAGAATCATATCTTGAGAGGTACTGATGCTTATTTATTAGCTCGAATATGTGGTAACTCAGTAGCCACAATCATGCAGACTTATGAAAGGATAGATATAAGAAAGAGGACTAAGGAACTTACCGATATTGAGTTCGGTTCGAAGAAAGGCAATCCTGAAACTATCAGCCTATTTGATGAATAGTTCTTTAAATGACAAAGACACAAAGCACAAAAGCTACATTAAGCAGCAAGCTAAGTGTCTTAGAAGAAATCTTCATTAATAAAAAAGGTTTTTGTACTCGTGTGCAGGAGCGCGGGGTTAACCTTGAAACCGCTAGGCTCAAGTCCTCAGGAAGGGACAAGTCCTTAGACCACTTATACCTTTAAAACACACTCATCACAAGTAATAATAACTTGATTGACATTCGATTTAGAATAAGCAGAAATTATCACTTTTGATGGCTGAAAGCAAAAAGATTTCTGAATATAATTTTCCAATAGAATTATTTGTGGTGGGTAACAAATACAGCAGAGATGATATTAATCAAAGATTAGAAAAAGGACGAATAGATGGATTTAAAGGTATAACTGAATTTTTAAATTGCTTTGCATTAGTCGTAACTCTCGAAAAAAAAGATAAGCCCAATAATCAAAAGTACAAAGATTTCTTTAAAAACAAAAAAGAATTCTTCTGGGAAAGTCAACAACCAGGAATAACAAATAAATTCGGATCAACAAATACACCAGAAATGAGTTGCCTACTTAATAAAGAAAAACCATCAATATTATTTGCAAGAATAATTGACAAGACTAAAGGAAAAACTAACAAATTTATTTATTGTGGTGCAATAGAAGTCGAGAGTTTTGATAATGGCGCAAATAATCTCAGACCATTTGGAGTTAAATTTACAACGAAGGAAATACCAAAAGAAATTCCTTTAGATTTATCAGATTTAATAAATTGGAAACCTTCAAATAATTCATCTCTTATTGAAGCTGAGAACCTCGCAATCACTCATACAATAGATAAGGAATCAGATGGAAATGAATCTGAAGGTCAGGGAATAATAACTAACCAAAAACTTAAAATAGCCATAGAAAATTATGCTATGGAAAAAGCTTTTGAACATTATAAATCTCAGGGCTATGCAACATTTGACGTTTCCAATAAAAGAAATTTAGGTTACGACATTAGGTGCGAAAGACCAGGATCAACAAAATATGTGGAGGTAAAAGGGAGTCATAAAAGTGGTTGGTGTGTATTAGTGACTAAACAAGAAGTTGATAATGCAAAGAAACAACCTGTGGATCTATTTATTATTAATAAAATAAAATATAGATGGATCGATGAAGAAATTGAATATGAATGTTTTGAAGGAGAAATGAGAATTATTTCGCCTTGGAAACCACAATCACCGAAGTCTTCTTTAAAAGAAATTAATTACAAGTTCTGTCCAGAAAAATAAAAGATTTAATTACCTAGCTTTTTAATCTGCTCAAGGGTGCCAAGCCACCAAATACCAAAGGTCTTTGTTGCACTATTGACAAATTCTGAAGTTGCTTCCTTACCAGTTCTTTCAAGAACAATTTTCGGAATTGCTTCTTTTGTCCATTCCTTGCACTTATCAACTCGCTCAACTGTTTCTGATCTAATCGATTCTTTTACGAGATTTTTATCGTCAAACATATCGTTAGGATTTAATCCATTACCTCTCATAAGAAGAACAAAAAGGTCGTCAGCAATATCAAGACTTTCTTTGACAGTCTTATCGCTTTTGGCAATTCCATATGCAAAAGTACAAGCGCTCATGGCAATAAAGCGAGAAGTACAACTGTCATTACCAAAAGTCTTACAGTTTAATTTCATCGCTTTACCAAGCTTTTCCATATCAGGTTTTTCCGCTGAATAAGAAGCAGGCGCAAATAATAGTACTAGAGCAATAATAAATTTTTTCATTCAACTACCTCATCAATCAGAAGATAAAAAAGACTGCTTGTGAATAGTCGGTCTAAAAGCTCTAATCTTTGAAATTCTTCGTAGGAAATTGTTTTTCCTTTTGAGATTTCGTCCAATCTATTTCTAATAGACACAATCATTCTTAAAAGAAAGGTTGATGGTTTATTCAAAAGAATAACTCCTCTTCTTCTAACTCATCCTCATCTGGAAATTTGATTCCATAATCATTCTCGTAATTTAAAAATTTAATTAATGCATGACTAAGGAAAAAATCTTTTTTAAGAAGTGGTTTTAACTTTTTAATGAAGGGTTCGTCAGAACCCTCAATTGCTACAAGTCGCTTTCTAACTTGAATAAGATCCTCCAGAACTTTTGTGGATGGACGATCTTCGGTAGGTAAATTTTGCATTTTAGTAATTGTTTTAATTGTTGAATGGTCTTACTGTTTCAAATTCTCTATCGAGCAATGCTTTCAATTTCTTTAGATTCATCCAGTAAATGATCTCGAAGTCATAGCGTTTGCGAAAGGAATTAATTTCTGAATCGTACTCTTCGTGAATTGCCAGCATCACTTCCATAAGATCTATTAATTCATCACTCATGATGATTAATAATCAAGACTTATTTGATGGTCTTTAGTAAGAATACGAATTTTGTTTTCTTTTACTCCTACCCATTGAAGTCTGATTAATAGATCTACTAATTCAGGAGTAATTTGAAATATTTCTGTACTTGCTGGAATAGGTTTTATTCCAACATGTTTAATAACATCCTTGACTATACCTTCATTTTTTAAAGAACCTGGTTTAGCATCAATAGTTATCCAACCCTTTCTTTTATGTTTCTTTTGTCTTTCATCCCAATCACTAGAAACCCCAATCATTATTAGATTAAATGAGTCATTAATCATGGTGTAGTTAACAGTATTAACAAGAGCTTCAATTATTATCTCCTGATTATTAATCACTTGATCCATCTTCTGGCAAAGTGTCAAAGATGATTTACTCACGAGATTTAATTTACCTGTTTCATCTAGTACATCTAGCTTTGCTTTTTCCAATTCAAAATCCATATTAGATATATCAATTGGTGCGAACTTCTTCTTAGGAGCAACAAATTTCTTATTACTAATTGGAGTTCTGCCATCGTCATCAGGACAAGGCGAAAATAATTTAATTGTCATTTACTTTAAATTGATTAAATTTCTGATTTATTGATAAAAAATATATTGTTTTTGTTTAAGTCCAATGCATGTCAAATTCGCCAGTCTCTTTATTCAGCCAACCTGATTGATGAAATTTGTCTTGATAAGGTTTTACCTCACCTTTAGCTATTTGATCAAAATACTTGTCTGATTCTTCAAGATATTCATCGACAGTTCTATCAATATAGCCAGCTTCTTTTAACAACTTTTTTAAATTTGGTTCATTATAAAATTCAAATCTAAAAGGATAGTTAGCTAAGATTTCTCTATGCATACCTTCAGTATCAACTAGATGAGAAAAATCACCTGAGTAGTACTTATATCTGATCTCAACCTTATCGTGCTTTCTTAACTTTACGAGTTCTGGAAATTTAGGTATAACTTTGTGGATCCATTTAGTTCGTATATTTTGAATATGTTCTAGAAAATGGAACCAGCTCCAATGAGCTTTTTCAAAATTAAATTCTGCAAAATTAGTTTTTGGATCAATTGGAATAAATTGTCCTTTTCCATTGCATACTTCTGGGGGTTTATTCCCATACTTGTTTCTCTTGTGAGACATGATAAATCCGTAAATTGTAAAAAAATATAATCACGCATCCATTACCCGATGATCAATACTTCAGCGTTAAAAATACAATAACACTATTTTTTTAATCTGCAACTAATTGATAAAAACTGCTTCCGAAACCTCTACATCCCTTCTCTGAGATATGTTCTTAAAACTGTTCTTAAAACTGTTCTACATCCAATAAATTTCATACGATAAACCTATTTTTCAGTATCAATGACGGGCTTATAAGGAGAAAGGATCAATCCGACACTATAAGAGGGAAGACTATAAATACAACAAGTCTTCTTTAATACAACAAGCTTAGCTGGATATCCCTGAAAGATATCACTTCTAAGTACTACCACTAACTCTTTAACTAGACTAAAAAGTATCAATATAACTGGGTTTAGAACGATGGCACCCTATAAGAGGGAAGGAGAATGAAATCTCCCTTTAAAGTACTGTTAGCTGGATATCGCTGAAAGATATCACTTCTAACTACTACCAGTAACTACTTTAACTATATGTATCAATGATATTAGTGATATACATGTAATTAGTAGATGAGGGATTAATTAGAGAGGAATTAGAGAGGAGAGAGAGTTAAATCATCTTCGATAAACTCTTTTATTCATTGGGAATGCCAAATTATCATCAAACTGCTTATCACTTTGGTATTTAAATTCCCTATAGTTCCCTGAATCTGGGCAATACTGTTTTTCCTTTTTCTTCAAGTAATTTCTCAAATAATCCCATTCTTTAATTCCTATAGATTTACCAACCTGATTACTAATTGAATTAAGAATATAAACCAAATGATCCAACCCCAAACGATTATTGGTAGTTTCTTTACCTATTACCATTGCATATTTAGAATTCTTCTCACAAAACAATCTAAATAGCTTCTCATCTTTATCTTCTACTGCAATCAAATAATGCTTAGCCATGTCATTTAAAGTAAAAACAATACACATAGATAATAACTTGCAATAACTGCTTTTATTCAACTTTTTCTATCTTTATTTTAACTGTCCATATACGTAACTATTTATTATCAGTATTTATATATCTAGTGGCAGGAATGTTTAATTTTCCTGTCCACTATCGCACGGAGTAATAGTTGGTTACATTCCTAATATTCAAAAATACATCCTCCCTAATACAACATTGTTCTTTCTAGAAATAATCACTATCATGCTTCTAATTGATGAAAAGCATGGCACTAATTAAATGCTATGAGTGTGGTAAAGAAATTTCAGATAAGGCTCCGTCTTGTCCTCATTGTGGAGCTCCTAAATTAGTTGCAGCAAAAAAAGGATCTGGATCGAAAAAAACTCCCACTTTTGCTAAATATATAAAACCAATTGGCATCGGATTAGGAATTATTGTTATACCTTTAGCTGCAGTTGCTTCAGTACCACTTATCCAAGCTAATGGAAATATAGATGCAGTAGTTTGGAGGTTTAAGAATAAGAAGTTTATAAAAGATAGTTGCTACTGGACAAAGTTTGAAAAGAACACACCTGAAGCCAAGAAATGCCAATCTTTGATGTTTAAATTAGGAGGAAAATCTGAAAAAGCCATTAATAGCGTTCACAAAGTATGCATCAAAAGAGCATGGGTAAAGAATCCAAAAGATTATGATAAATGCATTAAACAACGGGATATGTTTAATAAGAATCAGGAAGCTCGAATAAAGAGACAGAGAGAACAAAATAGACCCCTAGATCAAACCACATATAAAGGCAAAACCTATACTGCCAGCAGAAAATGTCCTGTTGGTCAGAATATGGAGTGGTCAGTCACCAGCGGGTTTATGAGGAAAACTAAAGTTTCAGAATTAGGATGTATGACCAAAGCCCAAAATGAAGATTACTGGAGAGAATACAAGTTAAGACAAGCAGGAGCTCCAAGAGTTACAGGTGGAGGTAGTGGTTCAAACATCATGCTTAAACAACAAATCCACAACAACAGAATGAACATCCTCCAAAATAAATTCAACCAGCAACAACTCCAATATCAAAAAAATTACACACCCAGCACTCTTGGTGGAGGAGGTTTTACTACTCCCGGTGGAGGATATGGTTATTAAATGAAACGCCTCCTACTCCCACTACTAGCTGCACTCGCTTTACCTACTGCTGTTAATGCTGAAAGTCATTGGTTGATATTAACTTTTGCTATAAGTGGAGCTTCATTGGAAAAAATAGAAATGCCAAGTGCAGAGGTATGTGAAAAGGAAGGAAGAAAGTGGGAGAACAGTCCGACACAAAGACAAGTTCCGAGATTCAGAAGCTTTCATTGTGTTGTAGGTAAATAAATGAAACGCTTTCTACGAAAATATTTATATTTTCTACTATTCATACCAATACTCTTAATTTTTTTACATATCTCAGATATCAACTTTAATTTTCAAAGCAAAAAAGATACATGTGCACTTTATTTTTCAAATAATATGCAATACGGTGAAGCTATTGAAAGATTAGGAATTAAAGGCGGTACAGATATTAAAAGATTCTGTGAATACTACAAAAAATAATTAAAGAATGAAAAATATGTTTCCTAAATCATTTAATAGCTTTGATGTTTTAGGCATAGCAATGTTCACATTTATGATTTCTTATCAGAGCGTGCCTTATATCATCTTAATTATTTGGTTTTTATTTTTTGTTTTTATATATAGGCTTTCGTTTTCCTTTGAAGAAGAAAAGATAAATAAGTTTATTAATTTTACTAATTTCAAAGGTTATAAAGTTCCTAGAAAATATATTAAAACAACATACACAGTTGCATATTTATTTATAGTTTCATATTTAGTTTTGCAATTTAAAGGAGAATTTAATCAATATATTTCTCTCCTTTTCCCAATCTCCCTTGCATTTGCAGTTGGTTGTAAAAAATGTATTCTTGCAATAAAACTAATCTTCGAGAAAGGATTAATAAAAGCTTTCTTCTTAAATGAAAAATTTTATTCATACATGGTTTTAGATGCAGATAAAAATGAAGAAGCAGAACAACAACAAAAAAGACCTGTTACAGAAGAGGTTTTTTCTAGGATTTTGGAATCCTATGCGGCACAACTATGGCATGGCGATATAAGAAAAGTATTAACTCCCGCTTCTATCCTTAGTCTAGAAAATATTAGTTCTGATACTGATCCTGATATGTTTATGCTCAGCGATTTTGATGATTTTATTGAAGAAGTAGTTTTTATGACCTTTGAATGGACATCAACTATTGAAGGTTTGAAAGATTTCTTGCTTGATAGGATAATTAATGAAGATGAGAGTCTTATTGACTTTAAATGGCGTATAGGGAAATTTGGAGAAACTTTTATATATGATGGCGAGTCATACTATCACGAGTATGAAGATAAAGAATCCTTTTTAGAGGATGTAAATTATTCTCAAGTAATCAAAATACTCGAAAAATGCTGGAATAGGGCTTGTAAAACTGAAGAAGTTTTTCCAGAAGACGAAGCAATGAATGACAGAAGGAATGGATTTATAGCTTGGGAATAGAACGTTCTAAGAATTTAAAATAAATTTCTCTTGAGGTTTACATATACGTGCCGCAAGGAGCTGACCCCTTGCCACCCCTTAGTAAATACTTTTTAGATACAGACTCCTTAATACAACATTGTTCTTACTTTGATTAATCACTATCATGCCAGTAATTTACTTATTACTTTGTGTTTGGAAATTCAGAATTAAAAGAAACAAAGCTGAAGCTAGATATTGCAATAAACGTTGCCTCAAAAGTACTTACTGGTATTGATCCATTAATGAGACCCATATTTTTAAAAGAATATAAAACCATGATCGAAGATTATGATCGAATAAGGGATCGATATACATTTACTTCTGATATCCCATACGAACATGAAAGAAAATACGTAGAAGAAAATAAAGAGGTAATAAGTGTTTTAAGAAAAATAGTCAAAAAAGTAGAAAATGATATTGCTACAGAAGAATTTGAGGGAAGTACTTATGCATATGCTTCAGGTCTTGGGGTTCCTCATGGTACCTTTGACAATAAAAATTCACTTTTTAATAGATTACTAAAACTTCTTAATGAGGAATTCCCTGGTATTTATCGAATAGATGAGGATGATAAAAAAGATTTAGTAACAAACAAAGAAGATAATTTACTTTCAAATATTAGTGATGAAAAATCTCTAGAGCTTAAAGCTTCTCAAATAATAAGTGAATTAACAACTGAGGATGACGAGACTTACGAAGGAGAATTTTGTGAAAATGAGGAAGAAGAATTAGAGGAGGAAATAATAAAAGGAGAATTTGGAACACCTAAATATCCAACAGATATAAAAGCATTTTACAAATCAATTTTTTTTCATTTAATGTCTCGACAAGTTGCCCTAAATCAGCAAGGTACACAGATGACAGATGCTACTCGTTTATCAATCCAGCTAATTTGTGATTATGTTACTCCTGATGAAAATGATGATGAATTAGTAGAAAAATTCTCACCTGAGTTACTTCTCTCATTTAAAAGAAGAATAGCCTACATAAATGGACTAATTGAATGGATGGATTCAAAAATGCCTCTCAATTTAGATAGATTAAAAATTGGTAAGACAGAAAATGATTGTTATAGAACTCAGCAAGAATTTATTGACGATATTGATCCAAATGAGATAGTAGATATTGTTAGGCATGCATGGATAGACTCCAAGGACGAAGAAATGATGAAAAAAATAAGACCTTTTGAAAAACAAGTTAAAGAAAACTGGATTGATGAGTAATAGATGAAACGCTTACTACTCCCACTACTAGCTGCTATCGCTTTACCTACTGCTGTTAATGCTGAAGATATGAGTGTATTAGAAAGAATGAAGAATCTTTGCGAGATGAATTATGAATCAATCGAAAAGCCCTATTTTAAACGTGTTTACAGGATGAGATGCAGTCAAATCCCTGATAATAATAAATCAAATCTTTTTTACACGAAAGAAGCTGAAGAGAATTTTTGTAAGACAACAAGTTATAAGGCAATTAGAAACCCAAAGATGAAAAATCTTTGGGAAAAAGAATGCAAATCAGATTATCAAAAAAGTTTTAAAAACCAAAATAACTTTTTAAAAAAGATTTTCTCCTCTAATAATCCTGAAGTTCATGATCTTTGTAAAAATGATAATAATAATGATAATGGAAATGGTTATAAGAGATGTGTAAAATATTTTTCAACACAGCTCCCGAGTGAAGAAGAAAACGCAAAGAGATGTTTAATTGGTTTATACAGTTGTAAAAAAGTAAATCAAGATTACTTATCATCAAAATTAAAAATAAAAGTAAAAGATAAATTAGCTTTAGAAAAACAAAAGAGAAAAGATAAATTAGCTAGAGATCGTCTGACCAGAGAGCAGCGAAGAGCTAGTGTACGTAGTCAATTTAACCATAAAGGTATTACTTATACCGCTTCAAGAACCTGTTCTGAAGGCAAAAGATTTTATTGGAATGTAGAAAAAGGTTTTATGAAGAAGGAAAAGGTAGTTGAAATAGGTTGCTTATCTGACTATGAATTGCAAAGTTTAAAAAATCAAGCAAGAAAAAAAAGTGGAGGCGGATCAGGTTACGATGCGACTTTAAGAATGGATATGGAAACAAAAAGAATACAGAACAACATTCATCAGAATTATATGAATCGTTATGATAGATGGACTGAAAGGGAATTTGGATATTAATTAACCTATAAAATTTTTTTCGAAAAAAAAATAATAGAAAAGTCTCTTGGGGTTTATATATAAACGCGACAAGGAGATACCCCCGTACCACCCCATCGAAACTACCCAGACATAACTAACAATTAAAACTTAAACAAATGAACAGAACACAACAAATAAAAGAAGCTCATCCTTGGCTCAGCTATGACCAATTAGTCAAGGTTCTTCTCTACCATCACCAAGGTTCAATCTGGATAAAGAACCTTCAGAGAGACAAGCTTGAGAGGTCGATGGAAGCGTTCACAAAGCTTCTTAAATCGAAAAGCATGAAAGCCCTTGAACCCTTTGTAGAGTACGTTCTAGACGTCTACTACAGCGGCGTAGATAAGTATGGTAATCAGATAGAGGTAAGCAAAGAGTCTTTCGAGAAAAGATGGCATAAAGCCAGAGAAATCTTACTAACAAGCAAATAATTTTATTGACCTCTAACCTTTACTAATGATATAAATATTAGTACACTTGTACTAACTAATTATGGAGGATTGGCAGGAATGGGAATACTTCGACTATCACGGAGAGTTGAAAAGCAAACGCACAAAGATTTGCATTACTTGCAATCACTTTCGCTACAGCACGACAGATCAATGTGTAACTATCTTGACCTGTCCCTTTCACCAGAGGCTTATTCCTCAAGGAGATCATTTAGTTAAGGGCTGCAGATACTGGAGGAAAGACATTAAGGTTTTCGCGCCAGAAGCAGCCTAAGGGTCTGGTACGTAGTTCTTTAAGGAGAGCATACAACCTTGTGTGTGACTGGTTTTTACATACCTAGCTGGTATAGATTTACAAATCTGCTGGTATAAAAAACTCTCTCATTCCCTACAAAGCACTGCAAATACTAGGTTTACTGATTTCAGCTCGAAATAATAAAAAGTCTGTCTCTAGCGATCTGTTTCTATATTTTTTCTAAACTTTCTTCGACCAACTATCTTCGATAAACTAAATCAAATGCTTTGAATTTGGCTGACTTACGAAAAAGTTAACAAAATGCCATACCAGCACCATACCAGCAGTACTATTTCCCGTAAATTATAGACTATGACTGAACCTAATTACTGGCTAATGAAAAGTGAACCAGATGCTTATAGTATTGATACTTTAAAAAAGGATGGATTTACCTTGTGGGATGGCATCCGAAATTATCAGGCACGCAATTTTATGAGAAGAATGGCTCTTGGAGATAAAGTTTTTTTTTACCATTCAAATTGCAAACCTCCTGGAATCGTTGGATTTATGGAGGTTATCGATCTAAATATTATTGACCCAACTCAATTCCAAAAAGAATCAAAATATTATGACCCTAAATCTAGTCATGAAAAACCAAGATGGGATTGTGTGAAAGTCAAATATCTATTTAAGGCAAATAAATTTTTAAGTTTAACTGAATTAAAAATTTTATTTAATGAGGAAGAATTATTACTTGTTAAGAAAGGTAATAGGTTATCTATAATTCCAATAAAAATAGAAATAGCTAAATTGATCTTAGAGAAAATTAAATAAAGTTAATTCTTAATTAATTATCAAAATCCATAGAAAACATTTTGCCTATATATAGCCTTGTAAGATCCCTATTATGAAATCCTTTTTGCATCAAAAATCCAGCGATTGCTGCTTGTAAAATTCTATATTGATCCCAATTAGGATGATCCTCAACAAATTTATTCATAGCTTGTTGAAGATTTTCATGAAGGTCACATTTAAAGCTAATTATTTCTTCTCTATTGTTATTATTTTTTTGATTAACATCACAATTTAATTCTTGCATAATTAAAAACAGGGGAAAAAGATCATTTAGGATATGGGATCAGTTTTCTCTAAAAAAAGTAAATAGTCAACTTTTTATTATTTATCAATGTCTCAGTCGTATTAGAGATGAGAACCCTTTAAGAGAGGTACTTTATAAAGAAATCTGTCTGAACTATATAAATCTTATAAGTAAAATTAAAAATTACTCATCTTTACAAGTTTTCCACACAAGGTTGATCTACAAATAATTTTTAGAAATTAGCTGTGGGAAAGATGTTAAAAAAGATTTTTAAATCGGGGAATTTTTTCAAAAAATTTCCAATTTAATTAATTTTTCAATCCATTGATTCCCACATTTTTTTTATTTCATAAAATAAATTTTCAGCTATTGGTATAGGCCAATACATTTCAAATGATCGAGTTTGTTCTGAACTTTCAAATATTAATCTTAAGTTCCATCCATATTTTTTACCCTCCAATTCTGCGTACCAAGGTAATTGCTCTATTTCTAAATTAATAAACTCTTCATCCATTAATTCATCCCTTATTTCCAACAATTGATTATTCATTTTTATGAGTAATTTATATAACAATTCGAATTCATGTCTCTGTAACTCAATAGCCCAATTATTTACACCAATCAAAAAACAAAATTTACCTTTTTTAGTATCTTTAACTAATCTCCAATTATTTTCTTCAAATGACAAAGCTAACCTGGAAGTAAATCTGGTTGATCTTGTTCATCACTTAATTCAATAATTGATCTTTGAACTGGTTTAATAGCTGATTCTTCTAATAATCCATCAAAATCATCAAACCTTCTTTGTTTTGCTCTAAAAGCAATTCTTACAGTTGTTAAATATCTATTAGTAGACTTCCTTATTAAACTTTCGCCTCTTTTTGCGAGGTCATTAGGATCAATATTGGAATTATTTGATACGTTCATAAAAAAATATTTTTAAATATACAATATAGTTTACATTAAAATTAACACCATTAAAATTATAAATTTTCAAACGAACTTAAAAAATTAATAAGAAATTTGTTATGGAAAATAGCTGTACAGGAACCCTTGCCCTTGATTTGGGAAATACTAATACCGTATTAGCTTTTCAAGATGAGAAAGATAGCAATTTTATTTTAATAGAAATACCTGGTATTACGTCTTCTCCTGGAGTCATCCCATCAGTAGTCTGGTTCGAAGGTGGAGATAATATTGGAAGGATAGGATTGTCTGCATTGAAAAAGAAAAACTTATCTTATTCAGAAAAATATTTTCATTCAAATTTTAAAAGATTAATTGGTAATCCTATTGAAAGGCAAAAAGAGAAAGTTTTAAGTCCCATCGAATCAGGTGAAAAATTTTTCAAAATTCTTTGGGAAAATATTCCGGGAGAATTTAACATTAAAAGACTTGTTTTAACTGCTCCAATTGACACTTATAAGGGTTACAGAAAGTGGTTAATTAGTCTATGTGAAAGTTTGCCTATTAATGAGGTAGCACTTGTTGATGAACCAACTGCAGCTGGGATAGGCATGGATGTTCCATTAGGTTCAATTATTATGATTATCGATATAGGCGGGAGTACAATCGATATGAGCGTAATCAAAACACAAGGTGGTGAAGGTAAATCTGCACCTATTGCAGAACTATTAAAGTTCCAAGGAAAGGATGTTAGCGCAATATCAAAGCAAAAATTAAGATGTGCTGAAATAATAAGTAAATCGGGTTCAAAATTCGGAGGTAAAGATATAGATCAGTGGATTGTTAATTACTTTTTACCATCAAATCAAGATGAGAGAAATTTATCCATAGCAGAAAAATTAAAATGTAAGCTTAGTGGCCCAGAAATTGAATCTGAAAGGAGATACCTTATCTCATTATTTACATCAGAGAATGAAGAAAAAGAATTTTTTATAAGTAAAGAAATCTTTGAAAAGATCTTGATAGAGAATAATCTTTTAAGCCACTTAAATTTCCTACTTAAGGATTTATTAAATGAAGCTAGAGGAAAATTTTTTAATGTAAATGATTTAAACTCCGTGATTTTGGTTGGAGGAGGGACACAAATACCATTAATAAAAGAGTGGATCACTAATAAGATTTCAGGAATAGAAATCAAGTCTCCGCCACCGATTGAATCAATAGCAATAGGAGCTCTTGCTATGACTCCTGGAGTAAAGATTAAAGATATCTTAATTAAAGGCTTATCTATTAGATTATTTAATAAAAGAGAACAAAAACATTTCTGGCATCCAATTTTTTATAAAGGCCAAACATGGCCGACAGAAAAACCATTTGAATTAATTCTACAAGCCAGTAAAGATGGTCAGAACATCTTCGAGATAATTATTGGAGAAACTAAAACGGAGAGAACTTTTGATGTAATTTTTGAGAATGGATTACCAAAGTTATCAGAATTTCAAAATGAAGAAGAGGTATTTAATTGGAATAAAAAACCTCTCCATATAAACATGAAAAATGATTGTAAAATTGGAGAAGATAGCTTAAAACTTTATTTTAGTATTAAAAAAGATTCATCTCTTTATCTCAGATGTCTAGATATGCATGAAGAAGAATTAGGGGTATTTAATTTAGGAAATATCTTTTAAATTTTATCCAAGAAGATACCTTCTTCACCATCAACTTCTTTTAGACATAAATGAACATTTTCCTTTTTGCTAGTAGGAACTTTTCTTCCACAAAAATCAGGCTGAATTGGTAGTTCTCTATGACCTCTATCAATCATTACTAATAACATAATACTTTTCGGTCTTCCCCATAAAAGAAGAGCCTCAATTGCAGCTCGAATTGTTCTTCCTGTATAAATAACATCATCAATTAAAACAATATCTTTTTTTTCTATAGATGTAGGAAAATCAGTTGCCTCTATTAAACGAGTTCCAACTCTATTTTGATCATCTCTATAAAAAGTCGGGTCAATTATTCCTTTCTTAACATTAACTCCTGTTTTATCAAACATTTCTTTTCTCAAAACTTCAGCGAGATGAACTCCTCTCGTAGGGATACCAACCAATAAGAGATTTTCTAAATTTGAAATCTTTTCTATAATTTCGAAAGTTAGTCGAGAGAAAGTTTTTCTCAGCTCATCTTTAGTAAGTATTATGATTTTTTTATCTGGTTTGGACATGATTCATCTAAAAATTAACTTTATTCAATATCCTTAATAAATTAGCAAAAGCTAACTAAATTACATATAAATTGTATGGAACAGCTTTTACGGCTAAATTAAAGATTACTTCTTTAAAACCCTGCATTTTAATTAAGAGATGTCAAAGTTTAGCAGCAAGAATATAGATAAAATAAAATCTCCGGAGAGTCCAGTAGTTCTCGCAATTCTTGACGGATGGGGACATCGTGAAGAAAATTTAGATAATGCCATAAAAAATGCCCATACACCTGTAATGGATTCTTTATGGCATGCCTATCCTCATACTCTTATTAATGCGAGCGGAGCTGATGTGGGTTTACCTAGTGGTCAAATGGGTAATTCTGAAGTTGGTCATCTCACAATTGGCTCAGGGAGAATCATTCAACAAGAACTTGTAAGAATTACAAATGTGGTGAAAAATAACCAATTAACTCAGGTACTTGAGTTAAAGGAAATGGCCAATTCGATTAAGAAAAAAAAGGGTACCTTACACATAACTGGTCTATGTTCAGATGGAGGGGTTCATAGCCACATTGATCACTTATTAGGATTAATAAAATGGGCTTCTGAAGAACATATAGAAAAATTAGCTATTCACGTTATTACCGATGGTAGAGATACTCCAGCAAAAAGCGCTTATAAATACATAAAGCAAATAGAAGATTGCATAAAAAAATTTAATGTAGGAGAAATAGCATCCATATGCGGAAGATATTGGATAATGGATAGAAATTTAATATGGGAAAGAACAGAAAAAGCTTTTGTAAATTTAACTGATCCAAATGGTAAAAAAACTGACATTTCCCCTGAAGATTATTTAAATAAAAGTTATAACGCAAATATTACAGATGAATTCTTAGAGCCTATAAGAATATCTGGAAACTTTTTAAAAGATGAAGATAGTTTAATTTGTTTTAACTTTCGTCCAGATAGGGCCAGACAAATAATAAAAGCTCTTTCGGAAAAAGAATTTGATAACTTTAAAAGAAAAAGTATCCCTGATGTAGATATATTAACTTTCACTCAATATGAAGCAAATTTACCAGTTAAAATAGCATTCCCTCCTGAATCTCTCAACAACTTTATTGGCCAAATAGTTTCAGAGAATGGACTTAAGCAATACAGGACAGCTGAGACTGAAAAATATCCACATGTTACTTATTTTTTTAATGGAGGAGTAGAAGTCCCATCGCCAGGAGAACAGAGACATTTAATTCCTTCACCAAGAGTTGCAACTTATGATATGGCTCCTGAAATGTCTGCTGAAGAATTAACTATTAGTTGCTCAAATGCTATAAAAACTGGACAGTATTCTTTTGTGGTTATAAATTTTGCTAATCCTGATATGGTTGGACATACAGGTAATATGACCGCAGCCATAAAGGCCATCGAAACCGTCGATAGATGTATAGGTAAGATAGTAAATGCTACAGGAGAAATGGGAGGCAGTATTTTAATCACGGCAGATCATGGAAACGCTGAACTCATGAAAGGTCCTGATGGAGAACCCTGGACAGCTCATACTATTAATAAAGTCCCCTTAATTTTTATTGAAGGTGAGAAAAGAAAAATTCCAAACATGGGGAATGAGATTTATTTGAGAGATAATGCTGGATTAGCAGATATTGCTCCAACGTTATTGCAATTATTAAATCTTCCTATTCCAAAAGAGATGACTGGAAAATCACTTATTAAAGAAATCGAATTAAAAGGATTTAATAAAGTCGTTCAACATGTTTAAATTAGATAAATAACAAATACAAAATATGAACCAAATATTTACTTGGATATGGGTTAGTTCTGGAATATTACTAATACTTTTAGTTTTACTTCATAGCCCCAAGGGAGATGGGATGGGAGGAATAGCAGCTAGTGGAAGCTCAATGTTTACCAGCGCCAGCAGCGCTGAAGCATCACTTAACAAAATAACTTGGACCATTTTGATTATATTTTTATCTCTTGCAATCATTCTCAGTGCAGGTTGGATATAGCAGTATCCAATTTAACTATCTTTAAAAATAAATATAAAAAAAAGGGATTGTTCAAACAATCCCTTAAAAAACTAAAAACTTTAGTTTATTAGTAGTCGAAGTCTCCTCCCATTCCTGGAGCTCCAGCAGGTGCTGCTTCTTTTTTCTCTGGCAAATCAGCGACTATGCATTCAGTGGTAAGTACCATTCCTGCTATAGATGCTGCATTCTGTAATCCTGAACGAGTAACTTTTGCAGGATCAACTATCCCAGCGGCAGACATATCTACATACTCTCCAGTAGCTGCATTAAATCCATCATTAAATGGTTTTGATTTAACATTTTCGGCAATTACAGCTCCATTTGAACCTGCATTCTCGGCAATTCTCATGAGAGGAGATGTTAATGAAGCCTCAACAATGTTAGCTCCTATTAATTCCTCTCCAGATAAAGCTTTATCAGCCCATTCCTTAAGAATTGGAGCCAAGTGTGCGAGAGTTGTACCGCCTCCAGGAACTATTCCCTCTTCAACAGCAGCTTTTGTTGCATTAATAGCATCCTCTAAACGAAGTTTTTTATCCTTCATTTCAGTTTCTGTAGCTGCCCCAACCTTGATAACGGCAACCCCTCCAGCCAGCTTAGCTAAGCGTTCTTGAAGCTTTTCTTTATCGTAGGAAGAGTCCGTTTCATCCATTTGCTTTTTAATCTGATCACATCTTGCAGTAACAGCCTTTTCATTACCCTCAGCGACTATAGTTGTAGTCTCTTTGTTGATAGTAATTCTTCTACCAGTGCCTAACATTTCTAAGGTTGCATTTTCTAATTTCAAGCCTGCATCTTCAGTGATTAGCTGACCATTAGTTAAAACAGCCATATCTTCGAGCATTGCTTTTCTTCTATCCCCAAATCCTGGAGCCTTAACTGCAGCAACATTAAGAACACCTCTTAATCTATTCACTACTAAAGTTGCTAAAGCTTCTTTTTCAATATCTTCGGCGATAATTACTAGTGGTTTTCCTGTTTTTGCTATTTGCTCTAAAACTGGTACTAAATCTTGTACTAAAGCAATTTTTTTATCAGTAAGCAAAATATAAGGCTCGTCTAAAACTGCCTCCATACGCTCAGTATCTGTTGCGAAATATGGTGAAATGTAACCTTTATCAAATCGCATTCCCTCAGTAACTTCAAGCTCAGTAGTCATTGATTTTCCCTCTTCGAGAGAAATAACACCCTCTTTACCAACTTTATCCATTGCGTTGGCAATCATTTCGCCAACTTCCTCATCATTACCTGCCGCTATAGTTCCACATTGAGCTATAGCAGTGCTATCACTAATAGGTTTTGAATTCTCTTCAATTTTGCCAACTAGAAATTCTGTGGCTTTATCAATACCTTTTTTCAGCGTAATTGCGTTAGCACCAGCTGCTACATTTCTTAAGCCAGCTTTTACCATTGCATGAGCTAAAACAGTCGCGGTGGTAGTACCATCACCTGCAGCATCATTTGTCTTTGAAGCAGCTTGTCTGATTAGAGCAACACCAGTATTTTCAATATGGTCCTCTAATTCAATTTCTTTTGCGATTGTTACCCCATCATTAATGATTTGAGGGGCCCCAAACTTTTTCTCTAAGACAACATTTCTTCCTTTTGGTCCAAGCGTTACAGCTACAGACTCAGCAAGGATATCAATGCCTCTTTCGAGCGCTCTACGAGCTTGCTCGTTGTAAATAATTCTTTTAGCCATGTTAGGCAAGTAATTTAATGATAAGTTTTAATAATTTTTGAAACAAATAAATTAGCCGACTACAGCCAAAATATCTTTTTCTGAAAGCAAGACGTATTCATCTCCTCCCAATTTGATGTCAGTTCCAGCATATTTGCTGTACAAGACTTTATCGCCAATACTCACTTCGGGAGTTTGTCGAGAACCATCGTCGTTAAGCTTCCCAGGACCAACCTGAGCAACTTCTCCAACCTGTGGTTTTTCTTTAGCTGAGTCGGGCAAAAGGATGCCGCCAGCAGTTTTTTCCTCAGATTCGGAAACTTTGATAAATATTCTATCTCCCAGTGGTTTGACTGTAGAGACTGTGAGTGAAACAGCTGCCATAGATTAATGGAGGATCATATAATGCGACGCTATGCGTCAAAAATTGGAAAGAGTAATACTCGAACCTTATGATGAACAACATAATCTGTCATGCAGCAATTAAACCACTCTTCAACTGTGCGGTTGGCCGAACCCAGTTAACGAATATACCCTCGGGATGGTAATATTTCGCATTATGAGCTGTTCTAAAATCAGCTAATCCTCACCAAGTCAATAAAAAATGGTAGCAACTCCATCAACTTCAGCACCAACAAAAGGTGTAGTACGTCAAGTAATAGGTCCAGTCCTGGATGTGGAATTCCCAGCTGGTAAATTACCAAAAATCTTGAATGCTTTACGAATAGAAGCCAAGAATCCAGCAGGACAAGACATAGCGCTCACCGCAGAGGTTCAACAACTACTTGGGGACCATAGAGTAAGAGCTGTTGCCATGAGCGGCACTGATGGCCTTGTAAGAGGCATGGAGGCGACTGACACAGGTGCCCCAATATCAGTTCCTGTAGGAGAGGCGACTTTAGGAAGAATATTTAACGTATTAGGAGAACCTGTAGATGAACAAGGGCCAGTTAATACTTCAGATACCGCGCCAATTCATAGGTCAGCTCCTAAATTAACTGATTTAGAGACTAAGCCTAAAGTTTTCGAAACTGGAATCAAGGTTATCGACTTATTAGCCCCATATCGGCAAGGTGGAAAAGTTGGCTTATTTGGAGGTGCTGGCGTAGGAAAAACAGTACTAATACAAGAATTAATTAATAATATTGCTAAAGAGCATGGTGGTGTATCAGTTTTTGGAGGGGTTGGTGAAAGAACAAGAGAAGGAAATGATTTATATGAAGAATTTAAAGAGTCAGGTGTTATTAATGCAGATGATTTATCTCAATCTAAAGTTGCATTATGCTTCGGCCAGATGAATGAGCCCCCTGGTGCAAGGATGAGAGTTGGCTTATCGGCATTAACTATGGCCGAACATTTTAGAGACGTAAACAAGCAAGATGTACTTCTTTTCGTGGATAATATATTTAGATTTGTACAAGCCGGCTCTGAAGTTTCTGCTTTGTTAGGAAGAATGCCTTCTGCGGTGGGTTATCAACCAACTTTAGGAACTGATGTTGGAGCATTACAAGAGAGAATAACATCAACTTTAGAGGGTTCCATTACATCAATTCAAGCAGTATATGTTCCAGCAGATGATTTAACTGACCCTGCTCCTGCTACAACTTTCGCACACTTAGATGCAACAACCGTTCTTGCTAGAGGTCTTGCTGCAAAGGGTATTTATCCAGCAGTTGATCCTCTAGATTCAACCAGCACGATGCTTCAGCCCTCAGTAGTTGGTGATGAGCATTACAAGACAGCTCGTGCGGTTCAATCAACCTTACAAAGATACAAAGAGCTCCAAGATATTATCGCAATTCTTGGATTAGATGAATTATCTGAAGAAGATAGATTGACAGTTAGCAGAGCGAGAAAAATTGAAAAATTCTTATCTCAGCCTTTCTTCGTAGCAGAAATCTTCACAGGAATGTCCGGTAAATATGTCAAACTAGAGGATACGATTGCTGGTTTTAATATGATATTAGCTGGTGAACTAGATGACTTACCCGAACAAGCTTTTTACTTGGTAGGTAACATCGATGAAGTAAAAGCTAAGGCAGAAAAAATAAAAACAGAAAAATAAATTATCAACTTTCATAAATAATTTTAAACCCTCTAAAAATTTAAATTAATGGCAATTTCTCTCAAGGTTTTAGCTCCAAATCAGAACGTTTACGAAGGTGATGCTGAAGAGGTAATTCTTCCAAGTACAACTGGTCAAATTGGTGTACTACCAGGACATATATCTTTAGTTACGGCTATCGATATTGGTGTCTTAAGACTAAGAATGAATTCCAAATGGGAATCTATAGCCTTAATGGGTGGCTTTGCTGAAATAGAGTCAGATGAAGTTATAGTTCTTGTTAACAGCGCTGAAATTGGTTCCGAAATTAACATCCAAAATGCTGAAGATGCTCTTAAAAAAGCAAAATCTGCAATTAGTAAATTTCCCGAAAATGAGAAAAGTTCAGAAAAGATTAAAGCCCTTAATGAAGTATCAAAAGCTGAGGCAAGAATTCAAGCTTCAAAAAACTAAATTTTAAGCAGTTCCACAGAAAGCGACTTCAGGAAATTTAAGCTTTGCTTCTTCCAATTTTTTCGTTTTACCTTCTTCTTGCCAGTAATTAATTACTTCAGTAGCTTTATTCAATATTTCAACTCTTTCATTATCTGTAATCCAACTTTTACTCTCTAATTCGCTCTTTAATTTTTCCCATGCGTCATCTCTTGGCCAAAAATAGTAAGCAGTTAATGGACTTGGACCTCCCCCAACAATTTGATCTACTGCCAATGCGACATTATCAGGTAACCATAAGATTTTAATAATAAATCTACCCTCATCTGGTTTTGGAGTATAGCCTGTAGGAACTCCATCTTCATCAATTTTAGCAGCCGCTAAAACGGCGTTTGCTCCCATCATCCCTGCATTTGGTGAGGTTATTTTTGATTTTTGAGAAACATTTTTTTGTTCTTGCTGCTCCTTAGCATTCTCATTACCCTTATCTGATGAAGTCATTCAGTAATATTAGATTTATTTTTATAATTTATCAGTTAATGGTCACTAATTGATCATTTTGATCAAAAATTCTTGCTTTTGTTTATTGATTATCACTAAAAGTTTATCTTATCTTTCTCTAGATACTTCATAAAAATCATAAATTTTTGCCTCTAAAGAATCCCAAAGATCTTTAGGAATATCATTTTCTTCTGCAAACATTCCAAGTTGACTAGCCAAGCCTCTTGCTTGAGATAATTTAGAATCATTTGGATTAGTTTTATCCATGTTAAAATTTTTATTTATCTTAAAAATTAAATCTATTAACTGTAAAAGTCAAATATTTAATACTCTAAATCAGAAATTTCTTTAAGTGCGGCGATACTAAGAATTTCTGGCTCTTTTTCATATACAAGGACATCATCTTCTATCCTTATTCCTATACCTTTCCATTTTTCTTCAATACTAGGTTGCCCTTCTGGCACGGGAATTCTGTCACTTATGTAAATACCCGGTTCGACAGTAAGTATCATCCCATTCTGTAAGGGAACATCATATTCTCCCATCCTATATGCTCCAACATCGTGAACATCTAAACCAAGCCAATGTCCAGTTCTATGCATATATAAATGTTTATAAGATCCGTTTTCAATTATTCCATCAGTATCTCCTCTTAATAGTCCAATTTCTTTTAATCCCTCTACCAGAATTCTCAAAGCAATATTATGAACGTTAGTAGAATTAGATCCTTTAACAGAATTTTTGATTGCAGTTTTTTGTGCTTCTAAAACAATTTCATAAATAAGTTTCTGCTCTTTAGAAAATTTACCTCCGATAGGAAAAGTTCTTGTAATATCGCCATTGTAATAATCAATTAATGAACAACCTGCATCTACTAATAATAAATCCCCATTTTTCAATTCAGAGTTATTTAATGTGTAATGCAAAATGCATGCATTATCACCTGAAGCAACGATAGAGTTATAAGCAGGACCTCTTGCACCTTTTTCTAAAAAAAATCCTTCTATTAATCCTTGAATTTGTCTTTCATTTTTCTTTGATGAAATAGATTTCCTTACTAATTCATGGGCTTCAGCCGAAATTTGAGTGGCCTCTCTCATCCTATTTATTTCAAAATCACTTTTGATTAAGCGCATTTCATTGAGATATATTTCAGGCGATTTTATAGAATTTGCTCCTATTCCTACCCTTGACCTAGCTTCTTGTTGTTGAGAAAATATTTCTAAAACAATTTTTTCAATTTTGGTATGTTTACCAATTGAATAAACAATCTCTTCTGATTCACCAATATAAACTGGGAGCAGATCCTTAAACTCATTAATTGAATGAGCTTTATCAGCCTTAAATTCTCTTTCGGCACCTTCTATTCCCCACCTAAAGCCATGCCATACCTCACTTAAAATATCCTTTGGAGCAACAAACAAAATAAACCTTTCCCCTTTTGGCTTATGAGATAAGAAAAGAGCAATAGAATCAGGCTCATCAAAGCCAGTCAGATACCAAAAATTACTGTCTTGTCTAAAAGGATATTCACAATCTGCATGATGCCTAACCAAGCTAGAACTTGGAATAATAGCAGCTTTGCCATTTAATTTTTTGAGGAAAATTTCTCTTCTTTCTTCAAATACTTTACAGTCAGGTTTAAACATAAAATTTTGGATTGGCGAATTTTATAAAAAAATGGAAGAATGAATTACAAGATATTTAAAAACTAATCTTTTTAATGGAACCAAATGTCTACATTCTAATTTTACTTATAATTATCATTTTAGTAGGTTCAGCATGTTGTTCAGGAGTAGAAGCAGCTTTTTTAGCAGTCAATTCAATAAGGATTTTAGAATTAGCATCAAAACAAAAACCCAAGAGTTCTGCAAATCAACTACTTAAACTTAGAAAACATCTTGGGAGAACTTTAACTGTAATTACCATAACTAATAATGGGTTTAACATAATTGGTAGTCTCCTTTTAGGAGTCTATGGGGCCCTAATAATTAAAAGTAGTTTGGGTTTAACATTATTTTCAATCGCTTTTTATGTATTAGTTGTATTACTTGGCGAAGTACTTCCAAAAGCATTAGGTACAAGATTTTCCCTGCAAATAGCCATGTTTTCTGTTCCTATTTTGAGGATGTTAAATACTTTAATGAGGCCATTTTTATTATTAATAGAACAATTATTTCCTGTTATAACTGCGGAGAACGAAATATCGACTGATGAAGCAGAGATTAGACAAATGGCGAAAATAGGCTCACAGAAGGGATTTATAGAGGCTGATGAAGCAGAAATGATACTTAAGGTTTTTCAATTAAATGACTTAAAAGCGAAAGATTTAATGATCCCAAGGGTGTCAGCACCTAGTCTTGATGGGTCCTCAAATCTTGATGAAATTTCAAAACTTATAATTTCAAATAATTCTCCATGGTGGGTTGTTTTGGGAGATAAAGTTGACAAAATACAAGGGATAGCAAAACGTGAGAACTTACTAACTAGTCTTATCAAAGGAGAAAATAAAAAATTAATATCTGAATTATGTGATCCTGTCGACTACATCCCAGAAATGATAAAAGTAGACAAGTTGTTAACAAGATTTGACAAGGATCATAAAGGAGTGAAAGTAGTAGTAGATGAATTTGGAGGATTCGTGGGAATAATCGGATCAGAAGCTGTGCTCTCGGTATTGGCAGGTTGGTGGAAAGAATAAAAATGAAGCAAATTAATATTGATAAAAGTTATTTACTTTTGAAAAAATGGTGGGAAAGTATTGATCTTACAAACTATGAAAAATGTAATTTAAACAATGAAATTATTTCTTTAAATCAACAACTTTTCAGACTTAACGAAAAGCAATTAAGAATTGGAATATATGGCAAAGCAGGAGTTGGTAAATCCTCTATTTTGAATTTAATTTTAGAAAAAAACGTATTTAAGACAGGCATTATAAATGGGACCACAAAAAATATTGAGAGGGAAGAGTGGAATTTCAAACATCAAAGTCTAAGAACTATCGAATTAATTGATGCTCCAGGCTTTGATTTTTGTGACATCAAAGATCCAGAAAATATATTCTCGCAAATCAACAGTTCAGAACTAATTTTATTTACAATAGCTGGAGATATAAACAGAAATGAGGTATCTCAAATCAATTCATTTATTAAGAATGGAAAAAAAATTATTCTTGTTTTTAATAAAATTGGTATGTGGAAAGGGCATGATTTAAAAGAAATTTTAAAAAATATAAGATTAAAACTTCCACAATATATAAAAATCCCGATAATAATAAATTCGAAAAATAATATTAGGAACCAGTTAAGTGAGTTAATTAATAATTATGGAGAAAGTCTATTGACTTTAAACTCCCTTCAATTAGCTGATAAATTATTCTTAAAAATAAAAGAACAAAGACTAAAAAAAAGACAACGCGAAGCTCAATCGATTATAGGTAAATTTGCAACAATAAAAGCATCAGGGGTAGCATTGAATCCATTAATTTTGCTTGATATTGCAGGAGGTTTTGCATTAGATACTGCTTTAGTTAGTGAGTTGAGCAAAGTTTATGGATTAAATCTTAAAGGTGAATCAGTACGAAAAATCATCAAAAAGATTTCTATAAATAATATCTTCCTTGGAGCCACTCAAGTTGGTATAAATACATCTTTTAATTTATTACGTAAAATTTTCTTGGCTACTGCTCCTTTTACAAATGGTTTATCATTATTACCCTACGGACCTATTGCTATTGTACAAGCAGCTATATCGGTTCGCTCAACAAAAATAGTTGGTAAATTAGCAGCTAAAGAAATATTTAGAAAAAGTAAAGGATATCTTTTAGATCCATCTTACATAATCAAAAAAATCGCAATAAAAGAACCTGAGATTTTTGATTATACAAAGATTTATTTATCTAGTAAAAAGTTAGATAATAATTTTTCTATTTTTCTACCTTGAAATTTGATACTAAAAATCGAATTGCCTTATTTGGGACTAGTGCTGATCCACCAACCATTGGTCACAAAAAAATACTTGAAGAATTATCAAACATTTATTCTTGTGTTATTGCTTATGCAAGTGATAATCCAAAAAAAAAGCATAAAGAAAATATTTTATTTCGAAACCTTTTATTAAAATCACTTATAAAAGATATAAATAATCCTAAAATCATTTTTAATCAAAAAATAAGTAGCCAATGGGCTATCGAATCTATTGAAGAATGTAAAAAAATTTATCCCTTTAGTAAAGTTGATTTTGTAATAGGTAGTGATTTAATTACGGAAATTTTCTCATGGAAAAATTTTGATAAGATTATTAATGCAGTTAAATTACTCATCATCAAAAGGGAAGGATATCCAATTAAATCTAAGACTATTAAAATGTTAAAAACTAATAAAGTTATCTTTGAAATTTCTTCATTAAACATTCCCAATATTTCTAGTTCAATGGTTAGATTAAATAATAATTATTCTGATTTACCTGAATCATTAATCGATATAGTGAAGAAGAATAACTTATATAAATCTATTAGGTAGTTGAATGAATTTTTTCATTGCACAATTGAATCCAATTGTGGGAGATCTAGAGGGGAATGCAAAAAAAATACTTAATGAAACTGGTAAAGCATATTCAAATTCTGCTGATATGGTTCTCACCCCAGAATTATCATTATGGGGTTATCCTGCTAAAGATTTACTTCTAAAAAAAAATTTAATTGAAAGACAATATTCTATTTTAGATCAATTATCCATATCAATTCATAAAAAATATGGGAATTTAAGTGTTGCGGTAGGGATTGCAGAAAAGATTGATGATTCTTTTTTCCCAAATCTTTATAATTCTATTGTTCTTATTGAGGGTGGTAAATGGAAAACAATTGCACGTAAAATTATTCTCCCAACTTATGAAGTATTTGATGAAAAACGATACTTTCGATCTGAGCAAAGAGTATCTGTAATCTCCAAAACAATAAAAAACAAAACTTATAAGCTTGGAATAACTATATGCGAAGATTTATGGGTTAATGAAAATATAGAAGGAAGAGGTATTCATAAAAAGAATCCGATTATAGATTTAAAAAGCAAAAAAATTGATTTTTTATTAAATTTATCTGCCTCTCCTTATACGTTCAAAAAATTCAAGTTAAGAAATAAAATTTCAAGTTTTGCTGCTAAATATCTTCAAGTCCCCTTAATATATGTTAATCAGGTAGGGGCAAATGATGATTTAATTTTTGATGGAAATAGTTTCATTATGAATAAAAACGGATCAAAAATTAAACAATTAAAATCTTTCTCAGAGGATACCTCTAGTTGGGATATTAAAGAAAATTTAAATTTATTAGACGAAAACATCTCTTCTGAAATTTCTTCAGTTTTTGATGCTTTAGTTTTAGGAGTAAAAGACTATGCTAAAAAATGCGGATTTAGTTCAGCTTTAATTGGCCTAAGCGGAGGAATTGATTCAGCATTAGTTTCAGTAATTGCAACTGCTGCATTAGGAAGTGAAAAAATTTTTTGCGTTTCAATGCCTTCAAAGTGGAGCTCAGAGCATTCTAAAATCGATGCAAAAGATTTAGTCGCAAGACTAAACATAAACTTAAATACAATTTCAATTGAGAATATTATGTCCTCTTTTGAAGAATCTCTTATAGAAAGCTTAAACTTCAAAACAGAAGGAATAACAAATCAAAATATTCAATCAAGGATAAGGGGTACTCTTTTAATGGCTTTAGCTAATCAAGAAAAGCATTTGTTACTTTCAACAGGTAATAAATCAGAACTAGCTGTTGGATATTGCACTTTATATGGTGACATGAATGGAGGATTATCTGTAATAGGTGATTTATATAAAACTAACGTTTTTAAATTGTGTAGATGGCTTGATAGTAAAGATTCAATAGAACATAGAAAAGCATATAAATTAGATACCAAAGTCAAAATAATAGGCGATCAAATCTGCACTAAGCCTCCAAGCGCTGAACTTGGTCCTGATCAATTTGATACTGATTCACTACCTCCATACTCATTATTGGATAAAATTCTTAAGGGAATTATTGAAGAAAAAAAAGATTTACAACTTCTTGAACAAGATGGTCATACCAAAGAACAAATTTTAAAAATAATTACACTTATTAAAAAAGCAGAATTCAAAAGAAAGCAAGCTCCTCCAATACTAAAACTAAGTAGTCAATCACTTGGTAGTGACTGGAGAGTACCAATTGCAATCTCTAATTAAAAAAGCTATTTCTTAAAATTTAATTCTTGGACTTTATTCAACGGTCTTTTAATTGATTTTAGATTAATTCCCTGTCTAAGAGCAAGAATTAAGCCTGCCGCCTCGAAGTAACTATCCACTTCAATAAGTTTGGGATAATTTAAATTATGATTACCAAGATTTAATATATTTTTATTTTTTACAGAGATTACATTTAAACCTCTCTCAAGACAAGCTAATACTCCTTCTCCTCCTAATGCCCCACTTGGAACAACAATAGATTCGATATGACTTGGGTGTAAGGTTATATTTTCATTGTTATCAGTCAATTCTATAAGATCTGGTGCATTACTTAATCCAATCAGTACTGATGGCAAAAATGTATATCCTATTTCTTCTGAAGCAGCACGAGGATCTAAATTTTCGTTCAATTCAATTGGACTTAATGCAGGTGCATGTGCACAGGGGACTTTGAGATACTTACTTATCAAGTGACTTATTACAGCCTCCACTCCAGCAATAGGATCAACCCCCTTTCCCTCCCTATATGAATTTGTCTCAATCAAATCAGTATCATCAGGGAATTTGGCTACTATCGCTATTGCAGTTATCCCTTTCTCTATAAGCCTTTCTCCTGCTTCAATTAAAGTATCGGGATTTTCAATTAAACCTTCGCTTATACCTTTTGATTCAGACTCAATAACTATTCCTAGCGGTTCTTTTGTTAAAACATATGAATCAACATCAATCCCTAAAGTTGCGACACAAGCATCTGTGGCTTGTAAATGTCTCATTAATATTTTATGTTCAATACTCGAATCAAAAATTATTCCAATTTTCTGCTGTTTTACACTTTTGAGACCAATTTCTCCTTTAGCAAATCGATCTAAACTATAACCCTCCACGTAAAAAATATCTTTGTTCTGTTCAGAAAGAGATCCCCCATTCATGACATTTGGATGAGTAATTAAACATCCACTCGCAGAGGCTAATAATTTTGCAGCAGGAAGGGCATCACCAGCGAAGCCTCCTATTTCACATCCAATTCCAGTTGGAATTATAAATATTGTGGGGGATATTGACATTGGATTATATTTTTGAATTCACTGGATTTGCTAAAACAGCCTTAATTCTTATTTTTTTTATATTAAGGGACTCAACTGAATCTTGAATATCTACGATAGACCATCTTATAACTTCCCCTTTTTTCATCAGATTTTCAGTAATAAATCTCCTCAAATGAACAATGTTTTTTGATCCTGGCCAATCTAAATAAAAATCAACCTTTTTTAAGTTCATTTTTGATATTTACCAAATTGATTATTATATAAATTATCTTCAACTTCATCGCCGATAATAATATGTAGATCAGACTTTGGATACGCAACACATAAAAGAGCAAAGCCCTTTTCCTTCAAATCATCATTTAAACCCATTGCATCCTCTTGTTCAACTGATCCATCAATCACCATTGAGGCGCAGCTTGTACATACTCCTGAACAGCAACTACTTGGTAAATCAATTCCATTAGCTCTAGCAGCAGATATTATATCTTGATCTTCAGGACATAAAAAAACATACGTCTTTTTTTCTAATTCAACTTTTATATTATATTCCGACATTTTGAACGATTCCGCTAGACTGCTGAACCTCCTACTACTTCAAGTATTTCCTGAGTTATAGCAGCTTGTCTTGCTTTGTTATAGGTAAGGTTTAAAGTACTTGCTAATTCTTTAGCATTATCACTCGCATTATTCATAGCTGTCATTCTACAGGCAAGTTCTGAAGCGGCTGACTCTTGCAGCGCTCTAAGAATCTGATTCTGTAAGTACAAAGGTAATAAGGAATCTAATAACTGATCAGGACTTTGTTCAAAAACAATATCAGAAGGCAATTTCTCTGAATCATTCTTTTCTATATTTGATTTTTCAACGAGTAACTTACTATTTTTTGTAGTTAATCTAAAAATCTCATCATTATCCTCAGCAATTCCTTGAGGATCTAATGGCAACAATGTTTGCACAACTGGAGCACAACTCACGAGAGTGATGAATTTGGTATATATAATCTCTACCCTATCTGAGTTTTCTGATAAAAATTCGGCTAAGACTTCATTAGTTATTCCTTCAGAATCTATAGCTGTTGGTACTTGTTCTAGCTCTTTAAATGTACTTTTTATTACATATTTATCTTTCCTATTTTGGAAATAACCTATTGCCTTTTTGCCAACTAAAATCAAGTTAGGTTCAAAACCTTGTTTGATCAACTCCGCGTATCTAATTTCTACCTTTTTAATTATGTTGGTATTGTATCCACCACATAAACCTCTATCGGCAGTTACGCAAACTAAGGAGATTGCTTTTACGTTCCTTTTGGATAACAGAGGAGAGTCTACAGCTTCAAACTGAACCCTAGATTGAATATTCTCCAGGACACGCGCAAGTTTGTCAGCGAAAGGTCTACTTTTCAGTACTTGATCTTGTGCCCTCCTCACCTTAGCAGCCGCAACTAATCTCATAGCTTCTGTTATTTTTCTAGTATTTTTAACAGAAACAATTCGATCTCTAATTTCTTTAAGATTTGCCATAATATCTCCTAATTTAAATTTAAACTGTGGCAAGCATTGAGGATTTAACTTCTTTTATTACCTCTTTTAAAGTTGTTTCTAAGCCTTCATTAAGTTTTTTCTCTTTTAGAATCTCCTCAATAAATTCCGCTTTATTTAACTTAAGGTATTCTCTAAGTTCAGCAGCAAATTTGGTTACATCTTCAACAGGTACCTCATCAATAAGCCCTTTAACACCTGCATATACAACTGCAACTTGTTCAGCAAGATTTAACGGTGAGAATTGTGCTTGTTTTAGCAATTCTCTTAATCTTTTACCTCTTTCAAGTTGTTGCTGAGTAGCCTCATCAAGATCAGAAGCGAACTGAGAAAATGCTGCTAATTCATCAAATTGAGCTAATTCTAATTTTAGTGTTCCAGCAATCTTCTTAATTGCTTTTGTTTGTGCAGCTCCCCCAACTCTACTAACTGAAATACCAACATTTATTGCAGGTCTTAAGCCTGAGTTAAATAAATCTGCGCTTAAGAAAATTTGTCCATCAGTAATTGATATTACATTTGTTGGAATATATGCAGAGACATCTCCAGCCTGAGTTTCAATAATTGGCAAAGCTGTCATTGATCCACCACCCATATCGTCTGATAATTTTGCTGCCCTTTCAAGTAATCTGCTATGACAATAAAAAACATCTCCAGGATAAGCTTCTCTTCCTGGTGGCCTTCTCAAAAGAAGAGACATTTGTCTGTAAGCTTGAGCCTGCTTAGTTAAATCATCATAAATAACAAGAGTAGCTTTGCCTTGGTACATGAAATGCTCAGCTATTGCAGCTCCAGTGTAAGGAGCTAAATACTGTAATGCTGCCGCTTCAGAGGCTCCAGCACTTACCACAACAGTATATTCAAGAGCTCCTTTTTCTCTTAAAACTTCAACAACGTTTGCTACTGATGCAGATTTCTGACCAATCGCCACATAGACACAGACTACGTCTTGGCCTTTTTGATTAATTATCGTATCAATTGCGATAGCTGTTTTTCCAGTTTGCCTATCTCCAATAATCAATTCTCTTTGACCTCTCCCCACAGGTATCATCGCATCTATAGAAGTGATACCAGTTTGCATAGGTTCATGCACTGATCTCCTCTTAATTATTCCTGGAGCCATTTCTTCAATAAGTCTATTATCACTTGTCGGAATCTCACCTTTTCCATCTATTGGCTGCCCTAAAGGGTTAACAACTCTCCCCTTCATAGCTTCTCCGACTGGGACAGATGCGATTTTTCCTGTTGATTTTACATTACTTCCTTCTTGTACACCCAATGCTTCACCCATCAAAACTGCACCGACATTATCGTCTTCAAGATTAAGAGCTATACCTTCAGTCCCATCCTCAAATTCTAATAATTCACCAGCCATGACCTGATCTAAGCCGTATATTCTTGCAATGCCATCACCAATTTGTAGAACAGTTCCTACATTGCTTACATTTACGGATTGGTCATAATCAGTTATCTGTTGTTTTAAGATTGAGCTGATTTCATCAGGGCGTATAGATACCATGGATTTAAGAATTTAAGGTTGGATTTTGAATTTACTTGGATAGTGACAAACCAAGCTTTCTAATTTGAGAGGCAAGACTAGCATCAATTACTTTAGATCCTACACTCGCGACGAAACCACCAATGAGGGATGGATCGATTTTAGTTACAAGTTCTAATTTTTCAGTTCCAGCTATGTTGATAATTTTTTTGGTAATTAAACCTTTTTGGTCATCAGTAAGCTCAACAGCAGAAGTAACAGTTGCCAAAGCAATATTACTATTTTCTCTGTAAATTTCTAAAAATCTTTCGAGAATTGAAGTTACAATTCCAATTCTTTGCCTATCAGCTAATAGTTTTAAAAAATTTAGAAGAGAAGAATTAATCTTTTCTGAAAAAATTTCAATTATTATTTTTTTCTTAGTATCTGTCTCTAAAACTGGAGAAGATAATGTTTTTTCTAGATCAGGGGAATCATTTATTAAGGATAGTAGTTGTTTTACCTCCTTAACCATCTCTTCAGTTTGATCGTTTTCACTAACAACCTGAAGTAATGCTTCTGCGTATGGGGTAGTAACGGAATTTAAAAGTGGCATTAATTCATCTCAATATTATTTATGGATTGAGTTACCAAGTTTTCTTGAGTTGTTTGATCAAGTCTATTTGGTAGAGAATCTAAAGCTTTCTTAATAGCTAATTCAACAGCTTCTTTACGAAGTTGAGAAATCGCTCTTGAGGCTTCTGAGCTTTCATCAGAGATTGCACTTTGTTTTATTCGTGCCATCTCTTCAATGGCTTTTTTCTCACTTTCCATCCTGATTGATTCAGATCTTTTAAGGGAATCTGCTTTTATTTGACTAGCTTTTTCTTCTGCTAAAGATAAGTCAGTCTTTGCTTTATCTAAAGCTTGAGTAGCCTTAAGAAGTCGATCTTCTGCATCTTTTAATTCAAGAAGAATTCCCTCTCTTCTTTTTTGAAGCATTTTACCTAGAAAGCCTGGTAAAAATTTATAAAGGCCAAAAACAACTACAGCCCAATTAAGAACGTTAGTTTCGAATAAATTAAGATTTAATCCAAAACCTTCTGTAGCTAGAAGAGGTAAATTCATTTTTCTAGAATTAATCTATTAACAATAAGTTCGCTTAAGTCATCAGCTTGTTTAAAAAGCTGTTCACGAGCTGAAGATGTCTGATTTTCTATTTCTAACCTTGCTTTTTCCTTAGAAGCGTTTGCTTCATTATTAGCAAGTTCAAGAGCTTCTTTATAAAGCTTATCAGATTCATTCTCAGCTTCGCTCACAATCTTTTGAGCTTCAGAGCGAGCGCTTTGAAGCTGACTTAATAAATCAGCTTCTAATTTTTCAACTTCTGAAAGTTTATTTTTGGCATCCAAAATATTGTTACTTACAAATTTTTCTCTTTTTTCAACAACATTGCCTACTGGCTTAAAAAAAAGAGAATTTAGTATGTAAGTAAGAGCGACTACTTGTATTGCCATAAGAGGCAAAGTGGCATTTATATCAAATAAACCACCTTCAGTAGCACCAAAAAAATTAAAGGCCAACATATGTTTCAGTTGAAATTAAAAAATTATATTTAAATATTGCTAATAAGAATTAAAAGCAACATTAACTTTTAGGAAAAAGGATTCGCAAAAAGTAATACTAGAGCAACAACTAATCCATAGATTGTTAATGACTCCATGAAAGCGAAAGATAAAAGTAGAGTTCCTCTGATTTTACCTTCAGCTTCAGGTTGGCGGGCAATACCCTCAACAGCACCTTGAGCTGCGTTACCTTGTCCAAGGCCAGGGCCAATAGCGCCTAAGCCAACTGCTAAGCCAGCAGCTACAACAGATGCAGCGGAAGTAATGGAATCCATAATTTTGAAATAAAGAGCTTAATGCTTGTGATAAATCTTTTTGTCTAACACGCTTGGACATTCTTTTTTTTTAAGAATGGGTCTGAATTTTTCAGACCTACGCGATTAAATATTTTGCCAGATTACAGGCCCTTTGTAAAAGAGTCTGAATATATTAAAGAGAAACTAATGATGTTCTTCTACGGCTTCTCCTATGTAGTAAGCAGCGAGTGTAGCAAAGATTAATGCTTGAATTGCACTTGTGAACAACCCTAGAAACATTACAGGAATGGGCAAAACCAATGGAACTAGAAAAACCAAAACACCAACAACAAGTTCATCAGCAAGAATATTTCCAAAAAGCCTAAAGGATAAAGATAAAGGTTTAGTAAAGTCTTCTAGAATTTTAAAAGGCAACATTATAGGTGTTGGATGAACATAATATTCAAAATATCTCCAACCCTTATTACTAAGCCCAGCATAAAAGTAAGATAGAGAAACTAACAATGCCAATGCAATCGTTGTATTAATATCAGCTGTTGGGGCTCCTAATTCTCCACTTGGTAATTTTATTAATCTCCAAGGTATAAGCGCTCCTCCCCAATTACTTACAAATACAAATAAAAATAGAGTTCCTATAAAAGGCATCCAATCTCTATATACTTTTTCACCGATTTGAGTTCTTGCAAGATCTCTGATGTAGTCCCACAAAAATTCAAGTAAATTCTGCAATCCCTTAGGATCATTTTCCATTTTTTTTGTACCTAAAGAGATGAAAACTAATAAAGCACCTAATAGGATCCAAGAAGTTAAAAAAACTTGTCCGTGAAGTCTTATATTTCCAATTTGCCAATAAAGATGTTGTCCTACTTCTAATGCGGCAAAATTTGTTGGCAAGGAGTTTAAGAACATTTTGATTTGAATAAAAATTAATAAATTTTGAAAAGCAAAATTTATTTAAGAACGTGAGAAATACAATATAAGAGAAGGCTTATAGATAAAAAAGCCTATCATTGCTGGGAAAATATCTAAGGATCCTAGCTTGCTTGCAAAAAGAAAGAGACAAACTGGAACCAATAGTTGCAATTGAGAAACCCCATTAGATTCTTTCCCTATTTTTCCGATGCTTTTAGCAAGCAAACGTAAGTAAAAAATACCGGCAATGGCACCTATAAAAACACTAAAACCAAAAGTATATCCAATTATAATTCCCGTTATAGATGAAACTAAACTGGCAACGATAAAAGTAATACCAAAAATTGTTATTTGCAATTTAGTGTATTCATCAATATTTAAAAATAATTTTTGAAATTGACTTGCAAAAACAAATTTAATCTTATTAATGAAAGAATTACCCTGGGTAGGGGAATCATGACCATTCTTACCAGGAAGATGCTCAACAATTTTTTTTCTATTTGAGTCCACAGATGTGAACATAATTTAGAAAACCCCCTCTATACAGATTTAAGTAAGTATATAAACCCACGGAATCTATCATGGGGAGGGGCCTTTTAGCTAGGAATATTTTGTTTAAAGTCCTAATTCTTAAGATTTGTGATATTTGATTTATATGTTTTTGAAAAACTAAAAATAAATTTAGTTTTATTAATGAGAATCTAAAAACTCAAATTTACTCAAAAAGGAGCATAAAGACTTGGCAAAGTAGTCATTTAACGTCTCAATAGTATATCTACAAACTTTAAATTGGAGATAAGTAAATCAGCTACAAAATATAAGAGTGATTTTAAAAGAAATAGAACTTTTGATTCCATAAATAACCCCAACTATTTAAGAGACAATTTCTTACCTATACCTTGGAAAATTTGGCCTTATGAAGGAAAACTTCTACTTATTTTGATTGGTATTTGGTCTTTTTTAGGTTTGTTTATTCTTGGTTCTGCTAGTTGGTGGGTCGCTAGCAAGGAAATGGGGGATTGGGCTTATTATTTAAAAAGACAAATTATTTGGTGTATTCCTGGATTAACTTTTTTTTATTTTGTTTTAAATACAAATATTAGAGATCTTTTAAAAATTTCAAAAATTATTTTTTACTTTTTAATTTTCTTGATAATTTTAACAATATTCTTTGGCAGTACAGTTAACGGTTCTTCAAGATGGTTAATTTTAGGTCCTCTACAACTTCAACCGTCGGAATTAATTAAACCTTTTTCAATTTTGGAAGCAGCCAACTTGTTTGCACATTGGAATTTAGTTAAAAATAATAGAAAAATTATTTCATTAAGCACCTTTGGGTTTTTAATTTTACTAATAATGAAGCAGCCCAATTTAAGTACTGCAGGTTTAACAGGAATTCTTTTTTGGGTAATGGGTTTATGTGGGGGAGTAAAATTCAGTTCACTCTTATCAGTAGCTTCATTAGGAGTTTTAAGTGGTTGTATTAGTATTTTGAGTAATGAGTATCAAAAGCTAAGAGTCATATCATTCATAGATCCTTGGAAAGATGCAGAGGGCAATGGCTATCAATTAATTCAGAGTTTACTAGCGATAGGTTCAGGAGGATTATTGGGACAAGGATTTGGCCTCTCTACACAAAAATTACAATATTTACCAATTCAAAGCACAGATTTCATTTTTGCTATTTTTGCAGAAGAATTTGGTTTATTAGGATCAACATTATTGTTGGGCTTTTTAGTTCTTTTTTCTTATGTAAGCTTAAGAATCGCAATAAAGTGTAGAAATAATTATACAAAGTTAGTTGCTATTGGATGCGTAACCTTACTTATAGGTCAATCCATAATGCATATAGCTGTGGCAACAGGAACAATGCCCACAACTGGGTTACCATTACCTTTTGTAAGTTACGGAGGAAATTCCTTATTATCCTCATTTTTTGTGATCGGAATGTTGTTAAGGTGTTCACTGGAATCAACTGGTTATATAGGCATGATTAGTGCGCGAAAGTCTCTTCATTAGTTAGAATTTAGAAGATTTAGATTCCTGTTATCGCCTCAATTAATTTATTTATTTCAGAATTAGCTCAAAAGGGTAATTTACTAATGGAGCAAGGGCTTAATAATCCAGGTCCACTTACCATATTTTTAGTTTTTACTGCAGGCCTTTTAACAAGTCTTGGTCCATGTTCTTTATCTTTACTACCAATCACAATTGCTTATGTGGGTGGAACTAAGAATAATAAGTTTAAACTTATTAGTTTTTCTGGAGGAGTAATTTTTTCCCTTATTACATTGGGTGCCTTGAGCGGATTCTTAGGAAAAATATATGGACAATTGCCCTCTTACTACGCATCTTTAGTAGCTTTAATAGCAATTATTATGGGCTTAAACTTATTAGGAATTTTAAAATTCCAATTACCTAATGGGCCCGATTTGCAATTTATGGAAGATAAGGTGCCTTCTATAATTACACCTTTTGTAATAGGTGGAGCTTTTGGTCTTGCCTCTTCACCTTGTATTACTCCAGTACTGGCTTCACTCTTAGCATGGGTTTCACAAGCAAAAAACCCTGCAATTTCAATAATATTTTTATTCTTCTTTGGTCTTGGTCAAGTAACACCATTAATCCTTGCAGGAGCGACAACTGAAAATTTAAAGCAGTTTCTAGAACTCAGAAAATATAGTCAAATAATTCCTACTTTAAGTGGAGTATTTTTAGTTTCTCTAGGGATTCTAAATTTAATTTCAAACTGGATCTAAATGCTTATTTTTAAGAAATTTATTCTAAAGATATCAAGTTTAAGATTTGCAATACTATTAATAATTTTCATTGCCATTTCAAGTGGAGTTGGAACGTTTATACCTCAAGGGAATGATAAACAAAAGTATATTGATTTCTACAACGAAACGCCAATATTTGGATTTATTGATGGTTCTCAAGTTATAAGACTCCAATTAGATCACATTTATACAAGTAATTGGTTTTTGTTTTCATTAATACTACTTTGTATTTCTCTTGCAGCTTGCAGCTTTAGGAGGCAAATACCGTCTTTAAAAGCAGCATTAAAATGGACTGACTATAAAGATGAAAAAAAATTCTACAAACTCGAATTAAAAACTAATTACGAAATAATCCAAGATGCAGATCACATTTTAAAAGCTGATTCTTTACTTAGAAAAAAAGGTTGGAGCATTTCAAAATTTGAAAATCGCTTATCGGCAAGAAAAGGCTTAGTAGGAAAACTTGGACCTATAATTGTACATATAGGTTTAATTATTCTACTTATTGGTTCTGCATACGGAAATTTCAGTAGCCAATCTAAAGAACAATATTTGAGATTAGGAGAAAGCTTAGATTTAATAAATGAGAGTACAAATTCAAAAGTGAAAATAAAATTAAAAAACTTTTTTATTGAACGTGAAAGTGATGGGAAACCAAAGCAATTTATTTCAAATTTAGAATTTTTTTCGAAACAACAAAATTTGAATGAAATAAAAACAACTCAAGTAAATCAACCTATCAGATTCAAAGGTTTAACTATTTATCAAGCGGATTGGTCTGTTTCAAATATTGTTTTGGAAATTGATACTGTTCTTTATCAACTCCAACTAAAGACTATTCCTGAGATAGGAGATCAAATATGGGGGCTTTTAATTGAATTGGGTAGAGAAAATAAAAAAAATTATCTTTTAACTATTGATAATGAAAATGGTCCACTTAAAGTCTCAAATATTGAAGATTTTTCTGAAAATTTTGTTTATTTAAACAATAATCCAATAGAAATTAATTCTTCAAAACTATCTTTAAAAAAAATAATTCCTAGTAGTGGTTTAATTATTAAAAATGATCCTTCAATTCCATTTATTTATTTATCCTTTACTTTAATAATTTTGGGAACAATTTTTAGTCTTATTCCCACAAACCAAATATGGATTTTATTTAATGAAAATACAAATAAATTATTTATTGGTGGCTTAAGTAATAGAAATCTTTTGGGTTTTAAAAAGGAATTTCTAAAATTATCAGATGAGCTCAAAAATAATTAATTTCTTTTCTGTCCACTATAGATATCTAATTTCATAGAGACGTTTCCTCTAGGATTAAAATCAGCATTTAAATGAATCCAGTGTGGCGAAGCTGCATTTAAAAGATCGTCCATAATTCTGTTAACCACTTCTTCATGTGATATTTTGAGATCTCTAAAGTTATTAATATAAAGTTTTAAGGATTTCAACTCATATACTTTCATATTTGGCTGATAGAAGATGTTTAATTTTGCAAAATCTGGGTACCCCGAAAATGGGCATTTACAAGTAAATTCAGGTAATTCTATTGAAATTTCATAAACTCTTTTTTTATTTGGATTTTCAAAACAAATTATATTTGATTCTTCTATTATTCTTTCTCCATATAAGGGTTTATCAGTCGAATCATGTAAATTAGATGTGCTCATTTTTTTCAAAAATACCTTTACTAAAAATATATAAAAAGCTAATAATTCGCAAAAAATTAAAAATATACTTAAGTATTACAAATCAATAAGTCAAAGGATATAAAACTTAATTTTGTATCAACAGTAACAATCCTAGTGTCATTAAAAAGGCTTATATGTATTTAGTTTCAAAAAACTTATGGACATCTGTTTGGTAAATATAGACAATAACTCAAATAAATCTCTTAAGCCCACTAGTGTTATTGGAATGTTATGGCTCCAGACGCATTTTGAAGATACTCAATGGGAGGCATTATCAAATAATCAAGTAATAATTTCAAACGAAAACTCTAAGTTACTAGTTAAGGATGCAATTAGCTCTGGTCTAAAGATTAAATCATTTTCTGGAGTTTCAATGCTAGATGTTTTTCAAAAAAAGAATTAAAATAAAATTATTCAAGAGAACAACATGAAGAAAATAGAGGCAATCATACGTCCATTTAAATTGGAAGATGTAAAAATTGCATTAGTAAATTCTGGAATTGTTGGAATGACTGTAAGTGAAGTCAGGGGATTCGGAAGACAAAAAGGTCAGGTAGAAAGGTATAGAGGTTCAGAATTTACAGTTGAATTTCTTCAGAAACTTAAAGTAGAAGTTGTAGTAGAAAATGAAAAAGTAAGTTCAGTAATAGATGCAATTGCCGAAGCCGCAAAAACAGGCGAAATTGGAGATGGAAAAATATTTATATCATCTATTGATTCTGTCGTAAGAATTAGAACTGGAGATACCGATGAAGAAGCCCTATAATTAAAGAGTTTCTTTTACTAAATTTTCTATAAAATTAATATTAATTATTGGATTAGACATCCCAATCTTAGACATCCAAGCTAAATATTCATGATTTCCTGCAGGCCCAACTAATGGCGAAGCTACTAGTCCTTGGATATTCCATTGCAATTGTTCTGCTGCATTAATAACTGACTCTATGGCCTCAATATGATATTCAGCCTTTCTTACAACACCCCCTTTACTTACTCGATCTTTTCCTACCTCAAATTGGGGTTTAATAAGAAATATTCCCTCTATAAGATCTCCTGATAATAAATTGTCAATAGGTTGAAAAACTAACTTTAGTGAAATAAAAGATAAATCTGCTACAACAAAGTTTGGTAATAAACTTTCTTCAGAATAGATATCTAAAGGCTTTAAATTTCTAATATTTGATCTCTCAAAGAGTTTCACTTTTGGATTTTTCCTTATTTTCCAAGCCGTTTGACCATAACCTACATCTATCCCGTAAACCATTTTCGCCCCTTGTTGCAACAAGCAATCAGTAAATCCTCCAGTAGAAATTCCTGCATCTATACAAACTCTATCTTTAACATTAATATTTAATTTTTTAAAAGCCTCCAGTAATTTTTCTCCTCCTCTCGATACAAATTGAGGTTCAGACTCAATAATAAATTCAGTTCCTACTAAAACTTGTTGACCAGGTTTATCAAAAATCTTACCATTGATATCTTTAACCTTTCCTGCAAGAATTAGTCCCTGTGCTTTTTGACGAGTATCGCATAAGCCTTTGTAAATAAGATAAAGATCTAGCCTACTTTTTTTAATCATTTACTCTAAAAAGGTAACTTTAAAAAATAATTACTGGCTATTTTCAAATTATATTTTTGAAACATAATACTAATTTAAAATTTTATTAAAACAAAATACCTACTATTTATAAAGATAATCCAATCGCAAGCTTTAGACATTTTTCAAAATGAATTGATATTTACAAATCCAAAAGCTTTTATTTATAACAATAATACTTATACAAATATGTTCAATGGCAAGTAGAACTTTTACGTATAGAGCAATTATGAGATTTTAGTTATAAAGTTTAAATTGAAGATGTTTAAAAATTGTGATTGAACGTTACACATTACCCGAAATGGGAAAAATCTGGACTGAAAATGCAAAATTTCAGAGTTGGCTTAAAGTTGAAATTGCAGCATGCGAGGCAAATTGTTCCCTTGGGAAAATGCCAGAAGCTGCGTTACAAGAAATTCGTTTAAATGCAAAATTTGAAGAATCAAGAATTAAAGAAATCGAGAAAGAAGTAAAACATGATGTAATTGCATTTCTAACAAATATCAATGAATATGTTGGAGATTCCGGAAGATACATCCATGTTGGAATGACTAGCAGCGATGTCCTTGATACAGGCCTATCATTACAGCTAAAAGATTCCTGCGAATTGTTATTAGAGGAAATTGAAAAACTAGAAAATGAGGTCAGATCATTAGCAAGACAGCATAAAAATACTTTAATGATTGGCAGATCCCATGCAATTCATGGAGAGCCTATTTCGTTTGGATTTAAATTGGCAGGATGGTTAGCAGAAATATTAAGAGATAAAAAAAGATTATTAATCCTTAAAGAATCTATTTCCATTGGACAAATAAGTGGAGCAATGGGAACTTACGCTAATACAAACCCAGAAATAGAAAAAATTACTTGCGAGTTGCTGGGTTTAAAACCAGATACAGCAAGTACTCAGGTTATATCAAGAGATAGACATGCTGAATATGTTCAAACAATAGCGTTGATAGGAGCTTCACTTGATAGGTTTGCTACTGAGATAAGGAACCTTCAGAGAACAGATGTTTTAGAAGTCGAAGAAGGATTTTCAAAAGGGCAAAAAGGAAGCTCAGCTATGCCTCATAAAAGAAACCCTATTCGTAGTGAAAGGGTTAGCGGTTTATCTAGAATTTTGAGGAGTTATGTTGTAACAGCTCTTGAGAATGTTCCGCTTTGGCACGAGAGAGATATTAGCCATAGTTCTAATGAGCGCATCATGTTACCCGATGTATCTATATGCCTACATTTTATGCTTAGAGAAATGAAAGAAATCATAAATAATTTAAAAGTTTATCCGGACAATATGCTCAAAAATTTAAATATATATGGGGGAGTAATTTTTAGTCAGAAAGTTTTACTTTTACTTGTTGAAAAGGGTATGTCTAGGGAAAAGGCTTATAGCTTGGTACAAAAAAGTGCTCATCAAGCTTGGAATAATGAGAATGGTAATTTCAAGGAAAATATTGAGGGGGACCAAGAGATAATGACATTGGTTTCTGAGAATGATTTAAAGGTATGCTTTGATCCCTCATTTCACCTCAACAATTTAAATGTAATATGGGATAAGTTAAGTATTTAAATCCCTAAATATTATTTGAAGTTTAACCACAGTTTTTTTGATGACCAAGAACTTTAGATTTGAAAAAGATAGTATGGGACAGATTAAAGTTCCTTCAGAGGCTTTGTGGGGAGCTCAAACGCAGAGATCAATTATAAATTTTTCTATTGGTGAGGAGTTAATCCCAATTGAATTAATTTATTCACTTACGGTTATAAAAAGAGCAGCTGCAATTTCTAATTTCAAATTGGGTTTGATAAATAATGTAAAAAAAGATCTCATTATTGAAGCCTGTACAGAAATACTTGATGGGAAACACGATTCTCAATTCCCTTTAAAAATATGGCAAACAGGTAGTGGTACTCAAACAAATATGAATATCAATGAAGTCATATCTAATATTGCTGCGTTAAAAACAAATTCAGCACTTGGAAGTCATCATCCTATTCATCCAAATGATGATGTTAATAAATCGCAGTCTACAAATGATACTTTTCCTGCGGCTATTCAGATATCTGTTGTTACTCAAATAATTAAAAAATTAGTTCCATCAATAAAGGAACTTACTAAGGTTCTTGATAGTAAGAGTAATAAATGGAAAGATCTTATAAAAATAGGTAGAACTCATTTTCAAGATGCAGTGCCAATTTCTCTTGGTCAAGAAGTTTCTGCATGGTCAAAACAACTAAAGGACGCTGAAGATGCTCTGATAATTAGTCTTGATGAATTATGTTTCTTACCACTAGGTGGTACGGCAGTCGGTACAGGTATTAATTGTCCAAAAGATTTTTCAAAAGAATCTATAAAATCAATTTCAGAATATACTGGTATATTTTTTTATAAATCAAAGAACCATTTCTCTTTAATGGCATCTCATGATCGATTAGCCCAAGTAATGGGTCAAATAAAAATCCTAGCAAGTGCATTATTTAAGATTTCTAATGATATTAAAATATTGTCCTCAGGACCTAGATCTGGCATTTATGAATTAATAATTCCCCAAAATGAACCGGGGAGCTCAATCATGCCTGGAAAAGTTAATCCAACCCAATGTGAAGCATTATCAATGGTGTGCACTCAAGTAATGGGTTTTGAATACGCAGTATCAATAGCTAATGCCAGCGGCACTTTACAAATGAATGAATATAAGCCACTAATTGGATTTAATATTCTCACGAGTATAAAATTACTGAATCATGCGATAAGTAACTTCAGACTAAAATTAGTTGAAGGGATACGACCAAACCCAAAAACTATAAAAGCTAATCTTGAAAATTCACTAATGCTTGTAACCGCATTGGTTCCCAAAATAGGTTATGAAAAAGCAGCAGAAATTGCGAATCTTGCTTTTAATGAATCAATCAACTTAAAAGAAGCAACAATAAAATTAGGATACTTAAATGCTAATGATTTTGAGGATGCTATAAATACTAATAAAATGATTTAATTGAACTACTTTTAGGAATTATTATCAATTCTTTTCGTTGCTGGATTTATATTATCAGAGACTTTTAACAAATCATTCGATTCAGAAACAGGAAATCTATTTATAGCTTTTAAGGCTAACTTTGCTTTATTTTTTAGTTTATTACTTACTCCTACGCAATATTGAATTTGTGATAAAACATCCATAGACCTTCTTAAGATCCTTACAACATCCCCCTCATCTAGAGAAGTATTAAAAATTAGTTCTTTCCATTTTTTACCTCTCGCCCATTCTGAAATTATCCCAGTCAACTCCGTTTCTAAAAAAATTGGAGTATTAATATTAAAATTATTTTGTTTCGAGGCTACTAATTTTCTTAGGCTCTCTAATTCATTAAAAACATCTATAACTTTTATGGAAGGCTTAAAATTACACCAAAGATTGGGTCTTCTTACATCCACACAAATTGCTTGAATGATTGCGGCTAAATCAGGAGGGGTCAAATCATCCAAGTATCCACTAAGTAAAACAAGTCCGACCCATAATTCATTTTCACTTCTTATTGCACCAACTGATTGCCCTACTTCGGTAAGCTCTAAATCATTTAAACAGCCAAAATGATTCAAAATTTTTATTAAATCAGTAAATTTTATCCAGTTATGATTTTCTTTTTCTTCCATAAGATTATTTTTCATAACTATTTCTTGCTCAATCTCGATAATCCTTTTTCTATATCTTTTTAATTTTTTAGAGTCACCAAATTTATGCGCAGGCTGATTAGTAATTGTTTCTTCCAAATTAGTAATTAGTTTCTTTTGTGCCAGAACTTCAGTTGTCAGGTCATATTGAGGAGTTCTTAAATCATATTTTTCAGAAAAATCAAAAATTCTATCTACAAAAGTTTGTGATTCATTATCACCTCTTACAACTTCTCCTGAGAAATTCATCTTGGGTTCTTTAAGCCTCAAAATTTCAATTTCTTCTAAATCAGGAAAAATATTGACTATGTAAGAAGGTTTTATAAGGATAAATAAATTATCAATTGTTAAACAAAGCAAACTTTTAATTTTTTTTGATTCATATATTTTTTTACAAATTAACGCTGGAACAACTTTTCTATTTATTTGAGGGGCTTTTATGGAAATTAAACTTCCATCTTTAATAAAGGTAAGTGCACTAGTAATTTCTTCTGATAATTTTTCAGCTGCTTGTTTTTCTAATATCCTCAACAATCTTCTTTCTTCTTTTAAACGACTTTTCAACTTTTCGTATGAATCGAAATCTTGCCATGAAATATTGGAGGTTATTTTTTTTAGTTCTTTTAAATCTATTTCTAAATTATCAAGAATAGCCGTCTCTTCTGAAGATTCCCCTAAATATAAAAAGCTCCCAAAACTTCTTTTTATTAACTCTCGAGATTTATCTAAACTATAATTTTGCAAAAGATTAAGAACCATTCCATAGCTTGGTGTGAACTGACTAATTAGTGGATTTGGTTCACTAATAGCCAAGGTACTAGCTTCTTTTGCTCCCTCGAATCTAGTTTGTAAGGTTACAACATATCCCTGCAAATCCTTTCCTCTTCTTCCAGCTCTTCCTGACATCTGCAAGAATTCACTACTAAATAATAATCTATGTCCTTCATCAGTCCTTTTTGATAATGTTGAAATTACTGTTGTTCTTGCAGGCATGTTAATACCCGCAGCTAAAGTTTCAGTTGCAAAAACAACTTTTATCAATCCTTGCTGAAATAGTTCCTCTACTAACTCTTTCCATGCTGGAAGCAAACCAGCATGGTGTGAAGCTATGCCTCGTTTAAGAGCTTCACAATGAAATTTATCTTTTATACCCTCATCATTATTTTTTAGATAAACATCTAATCTTTGAGATATCAAATTTGCTTCTGAATAACTTACTAAAGATAAATCTTTTATATACTCAACAGCCTTGTCACAACCTCTTCTACTAAAAATAAAATAGATAGCTGGTAACATATTTCTCTCTGCAAGTTTAGAGACTACAAAGGCAATCGGAGGAGCCTTTGGTTGCATTATTCTTCCTACTTTACCTTTCTTTTTTTGCCCTTTTGGTGCTCTCCAAATCTTACAATTTGGATGAATCCCATTACCCTTATTATTCAAAAGAGGATGAAGTCCCTTGGCACTACAGAAAATAAAATCTAATGGAACTGGTCTTTTATTACTTTTAACAAGTACTGTAGGACCATGAACTTTTTCTATCCAATTTTGAAGCTGGTCTGCATTAGAGATAGTTGCTGATAAAGCTATTATCTGTGCTCTACTTGGACAATGAATTATTGTTTCTTCCCAAACTGTCCCCCTTTGAGGATCGTTCATATAATGACATTCATCAAGAATTACAGATTCCAGATTTACCAATGGGTCATCAAATTCTTCAAATTCTCCATAGAGCATATTTCTAAAAATCTCAGTAGTCATTACTAAGATTGGAGCATCTCTATTGATACTAATATCTCCAGTTAAGAGACCGACTTTCTTCTCTCCAAATTGATTAATAAAATCTCTAAACTTTTGATTTGATAAAGCTTTTAAAGGGGTTGTATAAAAAACTCTACTTTCATGGGATAAGCCTCTATAAATAGCAAATTCACCGATTAATGTTTTACCTGAGCCAGTTGGAGCAGTTAAAACAACAGAGTTTCCACTATTAATAGCTTTTATTGCCTCTATTTGAAAGGGATCTAGTGGAAATGGGAAATATTCCTCTAAATTAAGCAATAATTGTGATTGAAGAGGGGAGGAGTTAACTTCTTAAGATATGATCTATATAGATATTAATAAACAATAGCCACCTTGCACACTTTAATAGTAAATCTAGATCATTTTATAAAAAATATTTAGTTGAAATTTCTTACAAATGAATAGAGTAAAAATCCCAAAAAATAGACTTCGTAAATTAAAAACATTCACATTAGGTCAAAAGCCATATGAACTTCAAGGTGTAAATCCAAAGAAAGTTAAAAATAACTTTATTGACTTATGTAGTAATGATTATTTTGGATTAAGTAGAGATAATGATGTAATAAAAGCCTCTTATGAAATAAGCTTATCAGAAGGTCTTGGTTCAGGCAGTTCAAGATTCATAACGGGCTCAAGACCAATACATAAATTATTAGAGACACAACTTTCAGAATGGCTTAATCAGGAAAAAGTGCTTTTATTTCCTAGTGGTTTCCAAGCTAATATTGCTGCCGTGCAAGGTTTAGCTAACAGAAATAGTATTGTAATTGCAGATAAATTTATTCATAATTCTTTATTAGTTGGAGTAAAAGCTGCCGGATCAAAACTAGTAAGATTCGCACATAATGATTTAAAAGACTTAGAAAATAAAATTCTTAAATTCAATTCATCGCAAAAGTCCATTCTTATAATTGTTGAATCCCTTTACAGTATGGAAGGTTCAATTGCTCCTCTCAAAGAAATTGCTGGAATTTGTAAAAGGTATAATGTTGAATTATTAGTAGACGAAGCTCATGCTATTGGGATTTTAGGGACTGAAGGGAAAGGTTTAAGTTTTGATTTATCTGATGAAATAACTATGCTTACTGGAACCTTTGGCAAATCGTTTGGTAGCGGCGGGGCTTTCATAGCTTGTAACTCAAAAATTGGTGAACACCTTATTCAAACGAGTGGGGCTTTTAGATATACAACTGCTCTTTCCCCGGCTTTATCTGCAGGTGCACTTAAATCGCTCCAAAAAATCAAAGCCAATCAAGAATGGGGTATTAATTTATTAATCTCTTCTAAAAAATGGAAAAAAGAAATTCTTCGAAATTTAAGTTACCCAGTTAAGGGAGAATCTCAAATCTTATCTATAATCGTCGGACAAGAAGAAAAGGCAATCCTTCTACAAAAACATCTTGAAAAAAACGGTTTTTTAGCTATTGCTATTAGACCACCTACTGTTCCTGTCAACGAATCAAGAATAAGGCTAACAATTAGAAGAGATTTAAATCTAGACATACTTAATAATTTTATTTCTGTTTTAAAAACCTTCAAATGAAACAAGTTATTACTCAGCATGGTTGGGGGTTAGATCAAAGTTTCTGGGATAATTATAAAATTGAATTTCAAAGAAATGGATGGCATTGGCAAGATAATGAAAGAGGATATTTTTCAAAAAATATCAATCAAGCAAAATGGATACAAAACAATTTGAAAGATCAAATCAAGATGATTTTATGTCACTCTTTAGGTTTCCATTTAATTCAAGAAAATCTTTTAAATGAAGCATCCCATGTTGTCTTTATTAATTCATTTAATAACTTTCTTCCTTCAAGCAAAAAAAGAAATTTAATTTACAGATCTCTTAAGAGAATGGAAAAAAAAATAATGTTATTTGAAGCAGAGGTTATGTTAAAAGAATTTATACGTAGATCTTTTTTGCCCAATATTATGAGCATTAATTTCCAAACTATGTTTTATAAAAACTTAGAGAATTTAAATAATAACCTTCTATTAAGTGACCTTAAAAAACTTTATACAGATAAAGATTCTTTAAAGTCTTTTGAGAAAAATTGCAATGTCATCATTATAAATTCTAAAAACGATTTAATTCTTGACCGAGATTCAAGTGATGACTTTATTGAATTATTAAAAAAAACATTAACTAAAAAGCCAACTTTAATTGAATTAGATAATCAAGGGCATTGTCTAACTAATTTAAATTTTTACCAAATCATCAAAAGAAATCTGGATAATAAATATGAAAAATAAAATCTGGAATGAAACAGTTAAAAATAACTTTAATAATGCTTCAGCAAATTATTTAAGTTATTCAAACATTCAAAAGCATTTTGCTGATAAGATTGTTTATTTCTTAAAAGATCTAAATATTCAAAAAGGTGAATGGATAGATCTTGGTTCAGGAACTGGCTTATTAGCTGATGAAATAGAAAAAGAATTTTCTACAAAAAATATTAGCAGAATTGATTTCAGCAAAAAAATGCTTCTTCAAAATAAGGACTCTAGTAAAAAGATTTTATGGGATTTAAATAATGGTTTACCTCCATCAATTAGAAACTGTCCTCTAATGACATCTAACTTTTGTATACACTGGTTAGACAATCCCGAAAAAATAATAAGAGATTGGTTTAACAAATTAAGATCTGGTGGTTATTTAATATTTTCATATCCCACAATAAATTCATTCCCGGAATGGAAGCAAACTTGCTTAGAAACTAATATTGAATATAGTGGCCTAACTTTCCCTGTTTCAAAAAATATAGTCAAAAGTTTCAACTCTGACGAAATATTCTTCTCAAATAAATACTTATATATAGAAAACTTTCCAGATGTTTATAAACTTTTCAGAAGCATAGTAAACGTGGGAGCTCAATCAACCAAGTGTAAACGTAATAAAGTATGTGAATTAAAAGCAATACAAAAGTTTTGGCCTAAGACAGCAACTAATTCAGTTAACCTTACATGGGAAATAAATATTGAAATATTAAAAAAATCATGAGCGCTATAAAGAATAAATTCCAATTTGTTATTTGTGGGACAGATACTGATATCGGAAAGACATTAATTAGTTCTTTTTTTGTAAGAGGATTAAATTCTTTTTACTGGAAGCCTATTCAAAGTGGCATTGAGTCAGAGACTGATAGTCAAGCTGTTGCACGACTTGCAGAAGTGAACAAAGCGAAAATAATCAGTGAAGCTTATATCTTTAAAGAACCTGTTTCTCCTCATTGGGCGTCAGAAATAGATCAAAAAGTTATAAACTTTCAACTATTAAATTTACCAAATATCGATGGGTCATTAATTTTAGAAACAGCGGGGGGCTTAATGGTCCCAATTACAAGAAATTATTTGCAAATAGATCAAATCAAGAAATGGGATATCCCTGTAATACTTGTATGCAAGAGCGGCCTGGGGACTCTTAATCACACTCTTCTTAGTATTGAGGCATTAAGAAAAAGAAATATTAAAATTCTAGGTCTAGTTATAAACGGAAAAAAACACTTAGATAATCCAAAAACATTAACTGAATTTAGTAGTCTTCCTATTATTGCTGAATTTCCATATATCCAGAAAATTGACTCTAATAATTTAGATATACTTTGGGAAGAGCTCAATATTAAAAATAAATTGATCACCTTATTAAATCAAAAAAAATAATAAATGAAATCTCCAGTTTTAAAAAATCCTAATCAAGATTGGCATCCTAATATATGGCCGCCTTTTACGCAGATTATAAATAGCAAGCCTCAATTAGAAGTTACTCATGGAAAAAATGCTTTAATTTATACTAAAAATCCAAAACAAGAACTCATTGATGGAATAAGTAGTTGGTGGGTTACTCTACATGGTCATAGTAACGATTACATAGCAGATGCTATTTATCATCAAGCGAAGACTCTAGAGCAAGTTATATTCGCCGACTTCTTACATCCACAGGCTCAAATATTATCAGAGAGACTCAGTGGCCTAACAAAATTAGAAAGACTATTTTTTTCAGATAATGGATCTACCGCTGTAGAAGTAGCTTTAAAAATTGCCTATCAATCTTGGCAAAATCAAGGTGAAACAAGAAACCAAATAATTGCATTTGATGGTGCCTATCATGGTGATACATTTGGAGCAATGGCTTTAGGGGAACGAAATATTTTCAATGAGAATTTTGATAATCTAATGTTCCCTGTTAAAAGGGCCCCATGGCCTTCAACTTGGATAAATGATGAAGAGGTTGAAATAAAAGAGAATAACGCGATTCAAATATTAACTAAACTTCTTAAAAAACCAACTGTAGCTGTCATTCTTGAACCATTAGTACAGGGTGCGGGAGGAATGAATATGGTTAGGCCTGAATTTATCAGACAAGTTTCAGAAGTAGTAAAAAATAATAATTCTTTATTAATAGCTGATGAAGTATTAACTGGATTTGGGCGATGTGGAAGTCTCTTTGCATTTCAAAAGGCAAATATAATTCCTGATCTAATTTCTATTTCGAAGGGTTTAACGGGAGGATTCCTACCTATGGGAATCACATTAGCTAAAGAGACAATTTTCCAATCTTTTATAAGCGATTCTCCTAAAAAAACTTTTTGGCATGGTCATAGCTTCACTGCAAACCCTTTAGGGTGTGCTGCAGCTAATGCGAGCCTTGACTTATTAGAAAAAGATCCAATAAAGTATCTTTCTTTTGAGAAAAAGCACCTCTCCCATCTAGAGAAAATTGAAAAATTACCATTTGTAAAAAACATAAGAGTCACAGGAACTATCGCCGCATTTGATATTGAAATAGGTAAAAATGAAGGTTATCTAAACAATGTTGGCAAAAGGATAAAAGCATTATCAATTAAAAAAGGTTTATTTATTAGGCCACTTGGTAATGTTATCTATCTATTACCCCCTCTTTGTATTACAGACAAACAGTTAGAAAAAAGTTATAGAATTATTTTTGAAATTTTAAGCGATCTTTAAAAACAAAATTAAGGCCCCTGTAAAATAGCATTTTCTACATCTTCTCTATTAATACAATAAGAAAATAGTCTTTTAGTTAATTTACCTCCACTCTCCCAAACAACACTTAAATCTTCTTGTTCAAAAATAATAGTTGCATTCCAATTAGAAAGTAACAAATACCATTTAGACGGATTATCAATATCTTTAGTTGCACCTAAATCTTTTAACCATAATTCTAATGATTGAAGTGAATGTTGATTAATTGGGGTGTCAGATGGGATCACAGAATTTCTTTAAATTATTATCTCAAAAGCCAAGTTGGAATTGACTGTATTTCTTTGCCAGCAAAGGAAGCGATCAAGATAGCTAAAAATAAACTTATCAAAATAATAATAATCAACAAAAATAATGAGAACATTTCTCCATTTGAAAATGGTCTCCTATTACCTACTAACTGCTGATTATTAGCATCCATTAGTAAAGGGTTCAAAACATTTAAAGTTGTTTTATTTAGTTTTTTTGAATTTACTTTTAATTTTTCATCATAAATTTTCCTCAAATTAGAATTATTTAAATTTTCATAGGCCTCTAATACTTTTTGAAATTTATTTTTTGCATCTTCTAATTCTAAGGAAGTCGTATCAGGATGTAATTCTATCGAGAGTTTACAAAAAGCTTTTCTTAATTCGTTATTTGAGGCATTTTCATTAACGCCTAAAATCTTATAATAAGTTATATCGCCTTTCAAAGAAATTTAATTATCATTAAAAATATTCTAGTCATTTTTGATAAAATTGAATATTTTAATTATCAAGAATAAGAAAGTACTTAAAACTCAATGACAAAAGAAAATATCCCTAATGAACTTCTCAATTTATTAACTGAAGAGGAAATAATAATGTTTAGAGAATTACAGATAAAAATCCAAGAATTAAATTATAAAACCAACTTAACTAGATTAATTGAAGGAGATGATTACTGGATATCACAAGTCTATGACAGCCTTTGGACATTTAAAGAAAATACTACTAAAAATTTTGATAATAAAAAATTTATTGATATTGGATCAGGTTGTGGTTTCCCAGGATTTGCCTATGCGATAACACATCCTAATTCAGAAATATATCTAGTGGATTCCTCTAAAAAAAAAACAGATTCACTAAAAGAAATTATCAAAAGTATTAAATTCAAAAACGATATATTTGTAATTAATGATCGTATTGAAAACATTGGCCGTCAATCTTCATTTAAAAATGGCTTTAATATTGCGACAGCAAGAGCAGTTAGTAATCCTTCAACAGTTTCTGAATATATATTACCTATGTTGAAATCAAACGGATTAGGTATTTTATATTGTGGGAAGTGGACCAATGAAGATAATAAAAATTTAGAAAATACATTAAACGTATTAGAAGGACAAATCTTCGAAATTAAAAGTAATTTTCTTCCCAGAGAAAAAGGGATACGTAATGCTATTTTTATTGAGCCAAAAGCATCTTGCCCTGATATTTATCCTAGAAGTATTGGCAAGGCTGAAAAATATCCAATCAAAGGTTAATTCTTTGATAATCTTGATAATGATTTGTCCCCAAACTTGTCTTTTAGGACTCTTAATTTCTTTATAACCTTTTTGGGTTTTATATGCCTTTCTAAAACTTTTAATAATTGACTTTCGCATACATCAACATCTAACAAATTTGCGTTATTGCCTGGAAACCAATGACTCCCATTACCAAGTAATTGGTATCTAGATTTTGCAAATTCTTCTAAATCAAAGGAATCTATTAAATTCGCGAGCCAGAGAAGAACCGGAATATTTATTCCTCCTGGTGTATTTTCCCAATTTGGTAAATTTTTATCCCAACTTTTATACCACTCTATACCTAATGAATTTATTGATTCCTCTTGTAACCTATTTAGTATTTTAGGAATATAATGATCAGATTCTGACAATAATGAAACTGCTTCTAAATGTAAATTAAAGTCTTGCTCTTTCGCTATCCCGACACTAATTGTATGAACATTTTTGTTCCTTAAGCAAAAAAGATCGTTAAATACTATTGGGTGTAAAGGGCTACAAAGTTCCAAAATTTTTGTTGATGGAGTGTGAAGATGTCCACCTTTATCAGTAGGACTTATGATAAAAACTCCAAGATCATATTTATGAGCTAACTCAATTAACTTGGAATTCGTTTGATTGATGAAATACCAGTGCAAATTAATATAATCAAAGAAATTTGTAGAGATCGCTTTTTCTATAAGAGATGATTCTCCATGAGTCGAAAATCCTATATATCCAATTAAATTTTCTTTTTGGAATTTTTTTAAAATATCAATACAGCCTCCATCTTTTACAGATTGATGAAGATGCTCAGGTGTATTGATGCCATGAATTGCTAATAAATCAATTTTCTTTACTTTCAATTTTTCAAAGCTTTTCAAAAGTTCTGCTTCGAATAATTTAGGATCACGATTAGGAGGGATTTTTGTTTGAATGATTTTTGGTATTTTTTTAATACTCTTGAAACCCATACCTAACTGTATTTCTGAAGTCCCATAATACTTAGCTGTCTCTATGTGATTAAAGCCAAATTTATTTGCAAGATTCAATATATTTTCAACTTTATTCTGTTCTTTTCGTGAAATCTCTGAAAATTTTAATTCATCCCAACTTTTTTGGAATCTCATGCCTCCTAAGGACAAAACAGGCATGTTTAGATTGGTTCTACCAAATCTACGACAAGGCATCTCCATTAGAAATTAATGCTTATTCATTCTTGGTAGTTTTCCCAGAGATTGAAACATATCCCTATCAAGACTACTTTCTAAATCTTCTAAGTTTTCAAAATCAACCCAATGAATACAATCAACAGGACAAGTATCAATAGCTTCTTGCACCGTTTCAAGATTATCTCCATCTTGTCTTATTGCTCTACTCCGTCCATAATCATCATCAACTATAAAAGTATTAGTTGCTACATGAGCGCAATATCTACAACCTATACATCTACTTTCATCAACCCAAACAGCTTTTTCAATTAATTCTCCTCCCAGAGTGGGTTCATAACCTGTTATTTCTTTAGTTTCATCATTAATATAATTTGTACTAAAGGAATTAGTATCCAATTATTAACTTTCCCACTTAGTAAGAACCAATTCAATAGATCCATCATTTTTATTTTTTTGCTCAACTATTTGGTATCCATCCTCTTCTGTTTTAGAAATAATTGTATGGTATGCATACATTTGAGTAACTTTTGAAATAAACCTTTCGACCGGTAAATCAAACTTCCAAAGGTCGAGATCAGTAACTAATTCATATGAGTTAGAGTTATTATCCCATTTGAATCCAACTTTAGTTTGGCTAGGCAAATCCATGCTTATATCAACCGCTGTAAATTGTCCTCTGTAGCCTTTGACAAACTTTGTTTCGTGATTTACTACGTAACCTAGTTGATCTAAAGCTTTAATCAGGGGTTTTACTTCCTTTAGTTGAGTCTTAATAGTACTAAAATGTGACATTAGATTCGTTGTTAATTTGATTTGATTTTTCGCTTTGGTTAGAGATAAACGCCTCTGAAGTTTTATTCTTGACTTTTACTTCGCCAAGAGCATCTTCAATATTTTTTGTTGCATTATTACATGCATTACCGTTGAATCCTTCAACAGTTTCTTCAACTCTTCCATCTTGATGAATTTTGAATCTTAATGTTCTCTGGGGCATTAAAATCAAGTACTAAGTACTATTACTTTATATAAGATAACGAAAAATAATTGTTTCAGTTGGTACAAGTTAATTAAAATATATTTTTTTATATTGATTACTTAATAAATATAAAACTCTATTTATAAAACCCTTTCATCCCCATTGAATCTAAAGCAGTTTTGGCTTCTTCCATAACTGAAGGTTCTTTATCAAAAAGAGCAATTTTGGTACATTCATCAACAAAACTTTCTTGCGATTTTTCATTTAATTTTTCAAACAATCTACATAAAGACCATATACAATTACTTCTTACCACGGGCTCATTATCTATTTTCAAGCTAATTAATAATTGTTCAGCCGCTAATTGAGCGTTAAAGGATGAAGTACTTCCAATTTCCGCTAGAGAACTAGATGACCATAATCTTACTGAAGCCACATCATTTTTTAATGAATTTATTAATGGCTTCAAAACTATTTCATTATCATAATTAGCTAGACTCCAAGCGGTAGCTCTTCTTACATATGCATTGTCGTCAGTTTCTAATAGACTAACTAATTTTTCTACGGCGCTAGGGAAGGGATTCCGCCCTAATGCATATACAGCACTCATTCGTTCTACTGGGCAAGGTTGATCAAGTAAAGGAAGTAAAAGAGGGAAAGATCTTTTATCTCGATATTCGCAAAATATTCTTAAGCCTTGAATTCTTTGCTCTCTGTCACCCTTAAGTAATTTTAAGGCTTCATCGCATTCTAAATTTTTATCTAAAGTTCCTCTTGAGAAACCATCTTTATCAATCTGTTCTAAAGGATCAATTTCAAGCTCTACAGATAATTCTTGAGCTAAAACATCTGGATCTATTGCTATTTCTGCCAAACTTTCATTTTGTATATCCTTTCTTTTAGTCATTATCAAATAATAATAAAGATTAATTAATCGGAGCAGGTGACATCATATCTCCAGGTAGCCAAATCCTTGCACTAACAGCAAAAAAAGCAACGCCGAATAAACTAACAATTGCAAAAGGTAAAAGCTTAGTTCTAATAAATCCCAATAATAAAAAAAGAATTAAACCAATAATAACGTGTTTAAGTTGAATTTAATAAAAAGTTTTTAAATATGATTATTTGATCTTTTCATTTTGCCTTAACTGACCACATGCTGCATTCCTATCTGAGCCTCTACTTTTTCGAAAACTAACATTAATCCCACTATTAGAGAGTCTGGTTTGAAAGAGTTGAGCATTTTTTGTAGGGGTTTGCTTAAATTCAACTTCCTCAATGTGATTATATTGAATCAAATTCACATGGCATTGGAAACCTTTTATTAGATTACTTAATTCATCAGCATGTTCTAATTTATCATTAACTCCATGGAGCATTAAGTATTCGAAACTCACTCTTCTGCCAGTCTCTCTTACATATTCTCTACAATCATCAATAATATTATTAATATGATAATTTTTTGCACTTGGTATGATAGCTTCTCTGACTTTTTGATTTGAAGCATGCAAACTTATTGCAAGCGTAAACTGACATTTACCCAAAACTTGAAAAGACAGTTCTGATAATTTACTTATCATTTTTGGAATAGCTACAGTGCTTACTGTGATCTTTCTCTGACTAATATCGAAATCCTCATTGATTGATCTAATTGACAGAAGTAACTCATCAATATTTAACAAGGGCTCACCCATTCCCATAAAAACAATATTAGATACTTTCTGATTCATTTCATTTTCAATAAATAAAATTTGATCGAGTATTTCACTTACTTTTAAAGATCTTTTTAATCCTTCTTTACCAGTAGCACAGAATTTACAATCCATTGGGCATCCTACTTGACTTGATAGGCATGCAGTTAATCTTTTCTCAGTTGGAATACCAACGCACTCAACACTTTCATTATCTCTAGTATTTAATAACAACTTTAAGGTTCCATCAGTTGCTAAATACTTTTCATTTAAGGTTAATTCTCCAAATAAAAATGCTTCATTTTTTAATTGATCTCTAAACTTTAATGGCAAGACGTTGATTTCATCAATACTTTTAGACCTATTTTTATAGTTATAAAGCCAACTATAAATTTGACGTCCTCTAAAAGCAGCTTGACCAAAATTCAAAGCTAAACTTTCTAAATCCTTAACACTACATCCCAGGAGATTTTTCAAATTATTATTAATACCATTTTCCTAAATTGATCACCATAGCAATAATCCATGTTTTAAAAAGAATTCAGTAACAATAAGTGCTATAAAACCAATCATTGCAAATCTTCCATTAAGTTTTTCATTATAAAAATGAAACCCATAACGAGGTAGTTTTCTTGTAGGAACAATGTCAGGCTTAATCATTAATTAAAATTAAAATAGTATTCTAGTAACTGAAAATGATAATAGCTTTTACTCATCAGAGAGAAGTCCTTCCTCTTGTAACCCTTCCAAAGCTGCAGGATCAGGTAATTGGTCTTCAGAAAATTGATTTTCAGCATTTGGCCTTGCAAAAGCAGCAAAATTACTAGATGAAGGATCAATTCCATGTCTATTCCTAGTAGTTTCTAAATCTTCATCACTTGGGTCATCAAGAATAGCAGTAGAACTTACAATCGGTGTTTGCGGCATATCAACTGTATAGTCTGGCCTTAAATTCTGAGCCCTTCTATACCCACCGGATTCTTCTGCAAGAATATCAGGATGAGGTCCAGCTTCTGAAGCTAATTCTTCAACAAACCCACTAAAACCTGTACCAGCAGGTATCAGTCTTCCAATAATCACATTCTCTTTTAGACCTCTAAGCCAATCAGACTTACCTTCGATAGCCGCCTCAGTGAGAACTCTTGTGGTTTCTTGGAAAGATGCTGCTGAAATAAAGCTATCTGTATTTAGTGAAGCTTTAGTTATCCCTAATAATACTGGAGTAAACTCTGCGGGTGCCCCCCCAGTAATAGACATTGCTTGATTTGTATCTTCTACTTGTCTCAACTCTATTAATTCACCAGGAAGAAGGGTTGTATCTCCTGCATCTTCAATCCGAACTTTACTTGTCATTTGTCTTACTATGACTTCAATATGTTTATCACTAATTGCTACGCCCTGAGACTTATAAACGTTCTGAACCTCGTTTACCATCTTTCTTTGTAATTTTGATATAGCTTCTTGAGCCGCTTCCATTAAAGGTTTTTGATCTTTTAAATCTGTAAATAAACAATCTAGTAACTCATGAGGATTAATAGGACCATCAGTTAAGAGTTCTCCACCGGTAACTTGCTGACCATCACTTACCATAATATTCTGTCCCATTAAAAGTTGATACTCACTAATAGAATCATCTCTCTCAATAACAGATAATGATACTGATTCTTCATCAGTCCCTTCTTTAATTTGCACAACTCCAGATTTCTTGCATAAAGTTGAAGAATCTCTTGGTCTTCTTGCTTCTAATAATTCTTCAATTCGAGGCAAGCCTTGAACAATATCCCCAGTTTTCTGCCTTTCAAAAACTAGTAATGCTAAACCATCGCCTCGAAGAACTAAATCTCCATCTTTCACATGCAAAACAGAATCCGGAGAAACCATATACGGTCTTCCAAGCCTTAAGGTCACATATTCGCTAGAAACTTCTTCTATTTCACCGCATGAAGTAGATTTTACTCCCTTACTAATTGAATCTCCATCGACAACACGATCTCCACTTTTAACAACTGCTTTATCTTTAATATTAATTTTTATTTTATCTTCATTTCTTTCAACAATAAGTCTTCTAATTGGTTCACCTTCAACTGTATCTGGTAATTGCAGTACTCCTTTCTCTTTACAAAGAATTTGAGTAGTAGCAATTACATCACCAGCTTTAACAAGCTGATTATTCTTGATTTGTAATTCAGTATGTGTTGAACCATGACTTGAGTCAGAAATTGTATCCCTCCTAACCAAGATAGATTCCAAAATAACTAAATTTAATCTATTGATTGATTTATCATTTTTATCTTGAATTGTCTCTACATCAATTGTCATCTGAGGGGTAGCATCAAAACTTTCTAAACTCAAATTAGTTTTAAGTAGTTCTACACCCTCCACAGATTTTATTAATTCACCATCTTTATAAGTTAGCCTTTGAATAGCTTTCAAAGCTAATGATGGTCCTTTTTCCTGTTTTACATGAGATAATTCGGGTAACTCAGCCTCATTAGGTATCGTGTATTCTTCTACAGTTCTTAATAGTAAACCCTTACCTTTTGATGTTTCTAATTTTTGAACAAACAGAATTTCGTTATTATCAACTCCATCTATAATTTTTTCGCCTGGATTAACCAACTTTCCTTCTTCAGTAAAACGACTCAATATCTCCTCATCTTCACACTCATGAAAAGAACCATTTCTTACAGTAATTTCACGCAGAATATCATTTTTTTGAGTCACTGTAACTATTCCTGATGTTTGACTAAATATATCTTTGACAACTTCTGTTCCTGCTTCAATCCATTCCATATCCTCAGTCATGAGTAAGGATATATCTTTATTTATTTCATGTGTCTCTTGAGGAATCCAAAGCAATGTTCCACCTTGACTAACTTCAAAACCATTTTTTGATGATCTTGCTTTTTTAACACTTAAACCAGGTGCATATTTCACCAATCCGCCAGTTTTTGTTCTGAATCTTTCATCTGCCAAATCAGCAATGACTTCACCACTACTAATTTTACTTCCAGGTGAAGTATTTAATCTGTAAATAGTTCCATCATTAGACTCTAAGTGAAACAGTTCCCCTGAATGAGTAGATTCTTCAAGTAATTTAAAATTACTTAGTAGCATTGAAGTTGTTACGATCTGAACTTCTCTTGAATCGCCAACTGATTCTCTCAAACGCACTTCTCCACCGAACTCACTAGATTGACTTGCTTCTGCTAATACAGTCCCTTGTTCTACCTTTGTTTGTGTAGAAACAACAGGTTTAGCATTTGGAGGAAGATTATAGACATCTCCAGCTAAGACCCATAACCTTCCTAATCTTTGTGCTTTAGCAGTGATATTACCCTGCCTATCAGTAACTTCCTTTGGTTGGATTACTTTGTCATACCTTACTTCTCCTGCTAAATCGCAAATAACATCTTTAGTAGCTTTTTCAACACTTTTCTTTACAGCTCCTGAGGTAATTTGTGCAACAGTTATATCTGAGTCAATATCTTGACCATCTTCTACAAATAAAAGAGATCCACTTGTTACTTCAATTTTTTGGGCTTTGTTAGTATTACTTCCGGTTGGAATAATCTTTAATAAAAAATCTACTTCAGCTTGTTTAGCCTCCACTCCATGCGGGGTTCTATATCCTCTGATTTTTGCTTTTGAACCAAATTCAACTTTACCTTTAATTTTAGATCTTACAACTCCACTTTCTGCAGTAGATACACCTCCAGTATGAAAGGTTCTCATAGTCAATTGGGTTCCAGGTTCTCCAATTGATTGAGCAGCAATAATCCCTACAGCTTCTCCTAAATCAACTAAATGATTATGAGCCAAAGCCCATCCGTAACATTTTCTACAAACAGAACGGTTAGCCTCACAAGTTAATGGGGATCTAATATTTACTTTTGAGATTAATGATGTCTCTAAAGTCTTAGATATAGAGGGGTCTATCGCAGTATTCTTTGGAACAATTAAATTACCTTCAGAATCTAATATTTCTTCAGCAGAAAGTCTTCCAATAAGCCTTGAACCAAATTTTCCATCTTCAGAATTTATAACTATCGACCGCTCAGTTCCGCAATCTTCCTCTCTTACAATTACATCTTGTGCTACGTCAACCAATCTTCTGGTCAAATAACCTGAGTCGGCAGTTCTTAATGCTGTATCAACTAAACCTTTCCTAGCACCATAAGAAGAAATTACATATTCAGTAACCGTAAGGCCTTCCCTAAAGTTAGTTCTAATAGGTAAATCAATAATCTCTCCTTGAGGATTAGCCATCAATCCCCTCATCCCAACTAGTTGTCTTACCTGAGACATGTTACCTCTAGCCCCAGAATTAGCCATCATCCAAACTGAGTTAAGTGGATCATTTTGATTAAAATTATTCTTAACTGCATCAACTAATCTCTCATTAGTTTCAGTCCACGTATCAATAACCTTGGTATGTCTCTCAACTTCTGTAATTTCTCCAAGCCTATAACATTCTTCAGTAGCCGTAATTTGAGCTTCTGCCTGTCCAATTAAATCTTGCTTAGCTTCAGGAACTTTCAAATCATTTACTGAAATAGAAACAGCTGCTTGTGTAGCATATTTAAATCCTAAATCTTTTAGATTGTCTGCCATTGCAGCAGTAACGGCAGTTCCATGTGTTTTATAAGCCCATGAAACTAAATTCTTTAAAGCTTTTTTATCTACTACTTTATTTTTGAATGATGGGGGTGTTTTTGCCAATAAAGGCATCATTGTAATATTATTTTTTTTTGAATTTTTTGTAGTTTTACGTACTCTTGAACTTTTTTTTGGTTTAGATGATGTCATGTTTTTATGAATGAATAATTAGTTTTTTAAGGATTACGTTTTGGAAACAGAATCGATGATCGTATGATTCATAACAACCCTTCCTACTGTTGTTAAAATAAATCTACTTATTAGATTATTTTGAGAATCAAATCTGTCTCTTCTAAAGTTCCAAGTTTCTAACCTTGAACCATCTTCCAGTTCTTTAAATTCTTTGGGTTTATTCGCTTCTTCATCATCATCAACTTCACCATTAAACCTTACCCAGACCCATTCATGTAAACCAACTCTTTTATCTTCAAAAGCAAAAATAACATCTTCTAATGAAGCATAAGTTTTTTCATTGTCACCAAATTTTGGTTTTTTAAAGTCTGGCTGTAGTGCAGTTAGATAATAAGAACCTAAAACCATATCTTGTGAGGGAGTTACAATTGGTTCTCCTGTAGCTGGTGAGAGAATATTATTACTGGCTAGCATAAGCATACGTGCCTCTGTCTGTGCTTCTAATGCTAAAGGGACATGGACTGCCATTTGATCTCCGTCAAAATCAGCATTAAAGGCAGGACATACAAGTGGATGTAGTTGGATCGCTCTACCTCCAACTAATTTAGGTTCAAAAGCTTGAATTCCTAACCTATGAAGAGTTGGAGCTCTATTTAAAAGTATTGGGTGACCTTCAATAACTTCTTGGAGTACTTGCATGACTTCATCATCTCCTTTTTGTATAAGCTTTTTTGCGGCTTTAATATTATTTACAATATTTTGACGAATTAATCTATGTATCACAAAAGGTTGAAAAAGCTCAATAGCCATCTCTTTAGGGAGTCCGCATTGATGCATCTTTAACTTTGGACCAACAACTATGACAGACCTTCCAGAATAATCAACACGTTTACCAAGTAAATTCTGCCTAAATCTCCCTTGCTTGCCTTCTATTATATCGCTAAGAGATTTTAGAGCTCTATTATTTGCCCCAACAACTGTTCGACCTCTTCTTCCATTATCAATAAGTGCATCAACAGCTTCTTGCAACATTCTTTTTTCATTTCTGACAATGATCTCAGGAGCTAAGATTTCTTGAAGCCTAGCTAACCTATTATTCCTATTTATGACTCTTCTATAAAGATCGTTTAAGTCGGATGTAGCAAACCTACCTCCATCAAGTTGGACCATTGGTCTAAGATCAGGAGGAATAACAGGGATTGCATCTAGTACCATCCATTCTGGCTTTGCATTAGTTGCCAGGAAATTGTCGATTACCCTTATCCTTTTTATGAGTTTTGCTCTTTTTTGACCTTTACTGTTTGTAATTTCTTCTCTAAGTTCTTCAGCAATTTGATTTAAATCAAGATCCTCAAGTAATTGCTTAAGAGCTTCTGCACCTATACCAACAACTGGTTCATTTTCAATAGTAGAGTCTTCTGCATAAACTTCATCTTCTATTTCTAGCCATTCATCCTCAGTAAGGAGTTGCTTATATTTAAGATCTTTATGATCCCCAACATCCAAGACAACATAGCAATTAAAGTAAACTATCTGTTCTACATCTCTTAGAGGAATATCTAGCAGAATTGCGACATAACTGGGTATACCCTTTAGATACCAAACATGGGAAACTGGGGCTGCCAGTTTTATATATCCCATTCTATGCCTTCTTACTCTACTTTCAGTTACTTCTACACCACACCTTTCACAGACAATTCCACGATGTCTAACTCTTTTATATTTACCGCAGTGACATTCCCAGTCTTTGGATGGGCCAAATATTTTTTCACAAAAAAGTCCATCCATTTCTGGTTTTAAGGTTCTATAGTTGATAGTCTCTGGTTTAGTAACTTCTCCTACTACTTGCCCATTAGGTAATGTCCTTTGCCCCCAATCCATTATTCTTTGAGGTGAAGCAATTGATATCTTGACGTAATCAAAATGATTTTCGGTTCTTAGGTTGCTGTTAGTCATTTTTAGAATATTTAAATTAGAAAGTGTTGATAAAGTATTTAATCTTCCGCATATTCAGAGGTACCTAGAGATTCATAAGTAGGTCTCGAAGGAGTATTTCTTTTCGGATTTACATCTTGCATTAAATCAACCTCCTTACCTTCATCAGTGTAAACACCAATGTCTAGACCTAAGGACTGTAATTCTCTCATTAGGACTTTAAATGATTCTGGAGTTCCTGGCCTAGGGATAGGTTTACCTTTAACGATGGCGTTTAATGCTTCATTTCTTCCTTGCATATCATCTGATTTAACAGTTAACAATTCTTGCAGAGTATAAGCTGCACCGTATGCTTCTAAAGCCCAAACCTCCATTTCTCCAAGTCTCTGTCCACCTTGTTGAGCTTTACCACCTAAAGGTTGCTGAGTAACTAAAGAGTATGGACCTGTTGATCTGGCATGGATTTTATCATCTACTAAGTGAACAAGTTTAAGAAAGTGAGAATATCCAACAGCTACTGGTTGATCAAAAGGTTCGCCTGTTCTACCATCTTTAAGTAACAACTTTCCAGGATCTTTAGGGTTATAAACCCAATCCTTCCCATCTTGATTTGAAGCTTCCTCTAAAAACGCTTGTACAGTTTGATGTGATTTTTCAGCACCATACATTTCATCAAAAGGCACAACTTTAACTCTGCAATTTAAGTTTGATGCTGCCCAGCCCATTAACAACTCAAAAACTTGTCCTACATTCATTCTACTTGGAACACCAAGAGGATTTAAAACGATATCAACTGGTGTACCATCCGGTAAATAAGGCATATCTTCTCTAGGTAAAATTCTACTTATTATGCCTTTATTACCATGCCTCCCAGCCATCTTGTCGCCAACCTGAATTTTCCTCCTTTGAGCAACATAAACTCTTACAACCATATTCGCACCTGGAGGCAGCTCATCGCCTTGCTCCCTTGTATAAATACGAACATCTAAGACTCTTCCTTTTTCTGTTTTAGGAACTCTTAGAGAATTATCCCTAACATCTCTTGCTTTTTCTCCAAATATAGCTCTCAAAAGTTTTTCTTCAGGTGGCTGATCTGATTCTCCCTTAGGAGTAACTTTTCCTACTAGAATATCACCACTTTCTACAAAAGCACCTGTTCTGATAATTCCCATTTCATCAAGATTATTCAAACTTTCTTCTGAAATATTAGGAATTTCTCTAGTGATTTCTTCAGGGCCCAATTTAGTTTGTCTGGCTTCTATTTCATATTTTTCTATATGTACCGAAGTATAAAGATCATCAGTAACCATCCTTTCGCTGACTAGTATTGCATCTTCATAGTTGTAACCTTCCCATGGCATATAAGCAATTAAAACATTCTGCCCCAATGCTATTTCTCCTCCTTCACAAGCTGATCCATCAGCAAGAACTTGACCAGATATGACTTGATCTCCATTTTTCACTATTGGTCTTTGGTTTAAGCAAGTATCTTGATTAGATCTCTGGTATTTTTGAAGATAATGAACATGCTCATTACCATCTACATCTTTAACAACTATCTCATTAGCATCAACATAAGAAACGACTCCATTTACTTTTGTAATTGGTACCATCCCGGAGTCTCTGGCAACTTGGGATTCTAATCCTGTACCGACTAGGGGTCTTTCAGGTCTTAATAATGGAACCGCTTGACGCTGCATATTTGAACCCATTAAGGCTCTATTTGCGTCATCATGTTCCAAAAAGGGGATAAGAGAAGTGGCTACTGAAATGACTTGAACAGGAGAAAGCTGAACGTAATCAACTTGATGAGGCGGAACTTTCTCAAAATCTTGCCGGTACCTAACTGGAATTAAATCTGCAAGAATGTTACCACTTTTATCAGTCGCCACATCACCAGGAGCAACCCTACATTCATCCTCTAAGTCCGCTGACAAATAAACAGGATTACCCTCTTTAATAACCCTACCTTTTTCTACTTCCCAAAAAGGGGTTTCAATAAAACCATATTCGTTAACTCTTGCATGTGTTGCAAGAGAATTTATGAGACCTGCATTTGGGCCTTCAGGAGTTTCAATAGGACATAATCTTCCATAATGTGATGGATGAATATCTCTTACAGCAAAACCTGCTCTTTCTCGAGTTAACCCGCCTGGTCCTAATGCTGATATTCTTCTTTTATGGGTTAACTCGGCTAATGGATTTGTTTGATCCATAAATTGGCTTAATTGACTGGATCCAAAAAATTCCTTAATAGCTGCTACTAAAGGCTTTGGATTAACTAGCTGAGCAGGTGTAAGAGAATCTGTCTCGCCAACAGTCATCCTTTCTTTGATAATTCTCTCTAATCGATTAAGTCCAACTCTAACTTGGTTTTGAAGAAGTTCTCCAACGGATCTAACTCTTCTATTACCTAAATGATCAATATCATCTAAACTAGCCCCTCCAATATCAAGTTCCAAATTGATAAGATAATCAATCGTCGAAAGAACATCCTCATGTGTAAGGGTTCTGACATTATCTGGAACAGTTAATCTCAATTTTTTATTAATTTTGTATCTACCTACTCTTCCTAAATCATATCTTTTAGGATCGAAAAATCTACTATGTAGAAGTTGTTGTCCCCCAGAAACAGAAGGGGGTTCACCTGGTCGTAATTTTTTATAGAGTTCTAATAAAGCTTGATCTTCTGAATTTATTCCTTCATCATTAGCTGAATCAATTGACTGTTTATAAAACTCAGGATGTCTTAATTTATCAACCACATCATTATCCGAGAGTCCCATAGCTCTCATAAGTACATGTGCATTAATTTTCCTTGTTTTATCGACTCTTACATAAAGCAGATTATTTTTATCTGTCTCAAATTTTAACCAAGCTCCTCGATTAGGTATAACGCTAGCATTATAAGTCCTCCTACCATTTTTATCCATTTCATCTTTGAAATAGACCCCTGGACTTCGTACTATTTGATTAACTATTACTCTTTCGGCTCCATTAATAATAAAAGTCCCTCTCTCAGTCATTAAAGGTAGTTCACCAATAAAAACTTCTTGTTCTTTGATTTCTCCAGTTTCTTTATTTATTAATCTACATGTTACATACATTTGAGAAGCAAAAGTTGCATCTCTTTTCTTGGCTTCTTCAACATCATGCCTAGGTCTTTTCAACCTATACTCTTCACCAATAAAATGTAGTTCTAATTTACCTGTGTAGTCAGTAATTGGAGAAAAGCTTTTTAATTCTTCAATTAAGCCTTCTTCTAGAAACCATTTAAAACTTGCCCTTTGTACTTCAACTAAATCTGGTAGATAAGTTGCTGTTTTAGCTATCTGTAAAGCGCTACTGCTCATCCAAGAAAACCCGCCATTATGTAAGATTTGCTAATTACCATAAATTTGCCTTAACTTTTTTAAAAATAATCAAGAATTTGAAAGTGAAATCGAGATTTTAGTCTTGAATTCAACAAATATCTAGATTATTATTAGCTCAAATGACCTGAGATAAAGGTAACAAAACCATACTTTAATCAGATGTTTACTAATAATTAAGAAAAAATTCCAGTAATTTTTAATATTAACAGGTTACGTGTTACTTTATCAAGTCAAATTTAAACAAATCTTCAGCATTCCTAGAAGACTCATCTGCAATATTTTTCAAGTCTGAAGATCTTAAACTGGCTATAGACTTAGCTACACTTTCAACAAAAGCTGGCTCATTTCTTTTCCCTCGATATGGGACAGGGGCTAAAAAGGGAGCATCTGTTTCTATTAAATATCTATCACCTGGGATAATTCTTGCGCATTCATGAATTTCGTATGCTTTTGGGAATGTAACTATTCCACTAAAACTTATATAAAATCCTAGATCTAAAAATTGCTTCATCTCATCTGGAGTGCCACTCCAACAATGCAGAACTCCTTTAGGACATATACCTTGTTTAGATAAATCGTTACATATTTTTATCATCTCATTTGCAGCTCCTCTACAGTGGATAATTACGGGCAAGTCAAGTTCACAAGCTAAATTCATTTGTGGAACTAGAGCATCTATTTGTTTATTTGAATTATCACTTTTATAAAAATCTAATCCTAATTCGCCAATAGCAACAACTCTTGAATCACTTTGGGCTGCATTTTTCATTATAGATTTAGAATTATATTCCCATTTGTTAGCTTCAAGAGGATGTAAACCAACTGAGTAATACAATTCTTCAAATCTTCGAGATATTTTTTGCAATTTAGGAATTTCTGATAATTCACAACATGCATGGAGCAATTTTTTTACTCCTATTGAACGCCATCTTGAAACAACATCTTCAAGATCCTCTTCAAAATTTTCAAATATCAAATGACAATGAGAATCAATGAGTTCAATATTGGTCATTTTTACTTACTTTGTTGTAAGAAAATCTTTAACTACTTTGTTGATTTTTGATTTTTTGTTAGCACCATTATTCTTATGTAGAACATTCTTTTTGACTGCCTTATCGATAAGACTGAAGGCTTCATTTACACTAACAAAAACTAGATTTTTGTTATCTGAATTAGGTTGTTGCTTATATTTCTCACAGTTAGCTAATGTTTTTTTTGTTAGCGTTCTGACTGTTGATTTATATGATTTGTTAACTAAACGATTTCTCTCGGCAACTTGAATTCTTTTTTTCGCTGATTTGTTATTGGCCACAGAAATTAGGTTTAAATATAGATTTTTATTATATCAAATAGGTAGTCTACTAATCAATAATATATAATTTAGATCAGTGATTTACGTAATTAATTAATTGATTTTAAATTAAGAACTAAGAATATGAAGATTATAGATAGTAAACAAAAAGCTTTGCAAGAGTTGAGAAGAATTTCTCAAAGAACTATCTCTGGAGACAATAAAAAAATAGATTCAATTGTTGAAGATATTCTTCAAGAGGTTAAAGTGCATGGAGATATAGCTGTAGAAAAATATACAAAAAAATTTGATGGATTTCATCCTAAACCAATGCAAGTAAGTATTAGGGATTTAAAAACTGCGTGGGAAGAGACAGATCAGCATTTAAAACAATCATTAGAAATTGCCTATCAAAGAATAAAAAAATTCCATGAAAAAGAACTCCCTGAATCATTTACTATAAATGGAGAATATGGTGAATCCGTCCAAAGAAAATGGATGCCTGTTAAAAAGGCTGGTTTATATATTCCTGGAGGGAGAGCGGCATATCCAAGTACAGTTTTAATGAATGCGATACCGGCAAAAGTGGCTGGAGTTAAAGAAATTTCAATGGTATCTCCTGGAAACACAAAAGGAAAAATAAATACAACTGTTTTAGCTGCTGCTTACCTATCAGGGGTTGATAAAGTTTTTAGAATTGGTGGAGCACAGGCAATTGGAGCATTAGCATTTGGCACAAAGCAAATAAATAAAGTTGATGTAATTTCGGGACCTGGAAATATCTATGTAACCACTGCTAAAAAGTTAATTTACGGATTTACTGGAATTGATTCCTTAGCCGGTCCAAGTGAAATTTTAATCATCGCCGATAGAACAGCCAAAAGTTCTCAAATAGCATCAGATTTATTAGCACAAGCCGAGCATGACCCATTAGCTTCCTCAATATTGTTGACCACATCAAATGATCAGGCTCAAGAAGTTTTTGATGAAGTCTTTAAGAAAATAGAGCATCACCCCAGAAAAGAAATTTGCATTCAATCAATTAAAAATTGGGGATTAATTGCTATTTGCGAAAATTTAGAATCATGTGTTGAATTAAGTAATGAGTTTGCCCCAGAACATTTAGAAATAATTACTATTGATCCAAGAACGACGCTTAAGTCTATTGAAAATGCAGGTGCGATATTTTTAGGAAAATGGACACCGGAGGCTGTAGGTGATTATTTAGCTGGACCAAACCATACTTTACCAACATGTGGGAATGCGAGGTTTAGTGGTTCATTAGGAGTTGAAACTTTCATGAAGAATTCTTCAATAATTGAATTTAATGAAAAAAGTTTAAAAATTAACAGCTTGGATATTATAAATTTGGCAAATAGTGAGGGTTTACATAGTCATGCAAATTCAGTAAAAATTAGATTTGAAGATTAACTTTCCCTACAAGGTGAAAATAATACTGGGACGTTATCCTCAATTTTACCCACTAAAACTTTATCTGCTAAATCAACAAATAATCCATTTTCCAAGACTCCGGGAATATTATTGATATGCATTTCTAAATTTTTTGGATCTTTTATACCAGCATCAAATAAAACATCCAAAATCAAATTACCTTGATCCGTGACAACTGGGCCTGCTTTTTTTGTTGCCATCCTTAAATTAGAAACTCCACCCATTTCTGAAATTATATCCTTAACCAGCTTCCATGCAGAAGGCATAACCTCCACAGGGAGAGGGAAAACTTGGTTTAAATTTTGTACTAGCTTTGATTCATCAATAACAATTAATAATTTATTTGCTTTAGATGCAACCAATTTTTCTCGAACATGGCAAGCTCCCCCACCCTTGATGAGTTGAAAGTCAGGATCTACTTCATCCGCTCCATCAATGGCTAAATCAATGCAAGGAACTGAAGCTAAATCAATTAAAGGGATATTGAGTTCTAATGCAAGCACTTCTGATTGAAAGGAAGTTGGAACACCTTTAATATTTTTTAATTTGCCTGATCTAATTTGTTCAGCAAGGCTTTTTATCATAAGTGCAGCAGTTGATCCGGAGCCTAAACCCAAGATCATTCCATCTTCTACCTCTCCAACAGCTGCATCCGCAACTATTTGTTTCATCTGAGTCTGTAAATCCAAAATGTTTTGACCTAAAGTTTATAGATTATTAAATTTCAACGGATGCTTTATGTCAAACCTGGAAGTGCTTCAGGTTTAATATTGACTTTAATTTCTTTATTATCTCGTAAAACATTTAAAAGAAATATTTTTCCAATTTTAGCTTTTTCTACCTCATCTAAAAGAGTCTTAGGCTCCTCTATTAGGATATTTTCAGCAGCAATTACTAGATCGCCTCTTCTTAATCCCGCTTTTTCTGCAGGACTATTTGGTATTACAGATTGAATTAAAGCGCCTGACCGCTCTGGCAGTTGAACAAGTGCATTAGGATCTTCATTATGTTCTTTGGCTATTTTAGGATTCAAGGAAATCAATTGTACACCTAAATAAGGATGAATAACTTCTCCATTTTCTAGTAATTGGTCAGAAACATTTTTAGCTAGATTTATTGGTATTGCGAAACCAAGACCAGCTCCAGGTCCACTTCTTACCAGAGTATTAATACCAATTACTTGACCATTGGAATTAATAAGTGGGCCTCCAGAATTACCTGGATTAATTGCAGCATCTGTTTGTATAAGATCAAGCCTTTTATCAGAAAAACCGAGAGCATTAATGTCTCTATGAAGACTACTAACTATTCCAAGAGTTACTGTTTTTTCTAGGCCGTACGGAGTCCCAAGAGCTATTGCCCAATCTCCAACTTCAAGTTCTTCTGAATCTCCTAAAGGTGCATAACTAGAATCCTGTTGATTGTCAATTTTAACTAAGGCTAAATCGGTAATTGAGTCCGTTCCCAACACTAGACCCTCACGATTAGTTCCATCAGCCAAAGTAACAGATACATTATCTACTCTTTCTACTACATGAGCATTTGTTAGAACTAATCCATCTTTATCAATAATTACACCTGAACCTTGGCCTCTCTCTCGGTCGGGAGTCATTCCAGGTTCTCCAAGTAAATCTCTCAATAGTGGATCTAATAAAGTTGGATCAAATTGTTGTCTTTCTACTAATCTCTCAGTATCAATTCTTACAACCGCAGGACCTACCTTTTTGACCGCATCTGAAACAAAATTGTGCCCATCAATAAAATCTAAAGCTAAAACTTCAGAAAAAGATGAAAATTGTATTACAAAAGTAGAGATTATTAAACTTATTTTAAGTAAATAAGTAAATTTAGTTTCTAGAAATCTCATTTCCTTTTCAGTATCAATAATATCCAGAATTTAATTGAATAAAATTCTTAGTGTTGTTTTTTTGTTAACATCCATAAATACACATAAAAAAAACTATTTTTCAAAAAACTTTTTGATATGTGAAAGTAATCAATTATTTAAACAACATACATAAAAAATTGGATAAGGAATGTAAAAGCAACTTAGAAAGTCTGCTACAGGAAGCCGCTAAAGGATTTAACCTAAAGGTAAATAGTTTAAATATATTAACAAATCAAAACCCTATTATTTTAAAAATTACCATTTGCAAAACTAATAATGATGATATTACTTTAGATGACTGTTCAAGATTCAATAACCCGGCTATTACTGTGATTGAAAATTCAAATCTTTTAAATTGTTCATATGTTTTAGAAATTAGTAGTCAAGGTGTCAGTGATGAATTAACCTCAGAAAGAGACTTCAAAACTTTTAAAGGTTTTCCAGTTAATGTTGAGCTAAACCAAAAAAATTCTCAAATAAAATTTTTGAACGGTTTACTTTATGAAAAGTCTAAAGATTATTTAGCCATTAACATTAAAGGTAAGATTAAAAAAATTCCCTTTAATGAAGTATTAAAGGTTAGTCTTTGCACTTTCAAAGATTAATTAATTATCAACTCTTATTCATTTTACCCATCATAGATGGCATTAGTAATTCTCCCAGGTTTAAACAATCTTATTGAAGACATAAGTGAGGAAAAAAAATTACCTCCTCACGTTGTGGAATCAGCTTTACGTGAAGCTTTACTTAAAGGTTACGAAAAATACCGAAAAACTTTCTACATTGGAGTGAAAGAAGATCCATTTGATGAAGAATACTTTAGTAATTTTGATGTAGGATTCGATTTAGAAGAAGAGGGTTATCGAATTTTATCGAGTAAAATTATTGTTGAGGAAGTTGAAAGCGAAGATCATCAAATATCTCTTGTAGAAGTTAAACAAGTTGCTGATGATGCTCAAATAGGTGATACCGTCGTTTTAGATGTCACTCCCGAAAAAGAGGATTTTGGTAGAATGGCTGCCTCAACAACAAAGCAAGTATTGGCTCAAAAGTTGAGAGACCAACAAAGGAAAATGATTCAGGAAGAATTCGCTGATTTGGAGGATCCTGTTTTAACTGCAAGAGTTATAAGATTTGAGAGACAGTCAGTAATTATGGGGGTTAGCTCAGGGATCGGCAGACCAGAAGTAGAAGCAGAACTTCCTAAAAGGGATCAATTACCTAATGATAATTATAGAGCTAACGCTACATTCAAAGTTTTTCTTAAAGAAGTTAGCGAGGTAGCTAGAAAAGGGCCTCAACTTTTTGTAAGTCGAGCTAATGCTGGTCTAGTGGTTTATTTGTTCGAAAATGAAGTACCAGAAATTCAAGAAGGTACAGTAAAAATCGTTGCTGTTTCAAGAGAAGCAAATCCTCCTTCAAGAGCTGTTGGCCCAAGGACTAAAGTCGCCGTAGATAGTATTGAAAGAGAAGTTGATCCAGTCGGTGCTTGCATTGGAGCAAGAGGAGCAAGAATTCAACAAGTAGTTAATGAATTAAGAGGAGAAAAAATAGATGTTATAAAGTGGTCATCTGACCCTATTCAGTACATTCTTAATTCTCTGAGTCCAGCTAAAGTTGACCTTGTCAGGCTTGTTGATCCAGAAGGACAACATGCTCATGTTTTAGTTCCTCCTGATCAATTAAGTCTTGCCATAGGAAGAGAAGGTCAAAATGTTCGTCTTGCTGCTAGGTTAACAGGATGGAAAATAGACGTTAAAAACTCCCATGAATATGATCAGGAGGCTGAAGACTCTGCAGTAGCAGAGCTAATAATTCAAAGGGAGGAAGAAGAGAATCTTCAAAGAGAAGCTGAACAGAGATTGGAGGCTGAGCAAGCAGAAAGAGCTGCAGAAGATAAAAGATTAAGGGAGCTTTACCCTTTGCCTGAAGATGATGAAGAATATGGAGATGAAAGATATGACGAAGAAACTCTTTCAGAAAACGACCAAACAGAAAACTTAAAACAAGAGGAACTATTGTCTAAAGAGGAGAAAACACGGTGATACAGAAATCTCCTGTTATGCGTAAGTGCATTTCTTGCAGGACAACTTTTGATAGAAATAATCTTATGAAGATTACTAATGATCATAAGTTAGGTATTATGCTTAATCAAGGTATGGGTCGTTCTGCTTACATTTGTAAATCAAAAAAGTGTTACACAGATTCTAAAATTAAAAAAAAGCTTCAAAAAGCTTTAAAAGGCATTTTAAATCCTGAATTTTTTGATATTTTTGAAAGGGAAATTGCAAACTATAAATAACTATCCCAAAAGAGCATATAATTAAAATTATATTCTCTTAAATTTCTAAAAAAAGAGTAACATTCAGATTAAATGACTATCAGCGATAAAATCAGAGTTTATGAACTTTCCAGAGATCTAAAACTGGAAAATAAAGATATATTGGATGCTGCTCAAAAACTTTCAATATCAGTAAAAAGTCACAGCAGTTCAATAAGCTTGGAAGATGCAAAAAAAATAAAAACTCTTATAAATAACAAAAATCCGGGCAAAAAAATTCTTTCCGTAAGTAAATCTACATTTAAAGCAAAAACCGAAAACCCAAAAAATAATGATAACGAAAACAAAAATAATAAAACCTTATCAAGTAACTTGCCTCCAGAGAATATATCAAAAGAAGTTTTAAATAAAAAACCTCTTTTAATTAAGCCTATTAATAAACAAGAAAATTCACTAATAAGCTCAAATAAAAGAAATTTAAAAAATCCAAATCCCCCTTCTATTGTCTCTAACCTCAAATCTCAAGCACTTTCAAAAACTCAAAATAAAACTAACAACATAATAAGAACAACTCCAAATCTAAAAGACAGAAAAGACTCAAGGGTTGTACAGGACAAAAAGCCTTTAAAAAATCCCTCTTTATCTCCAATAAAAACCACTGCAAAACCGCCTATTCAACTAATTGAAAAACCAAAAAATTTAGCAAATTCCAATAGGAATATAAATGCAAACAAAATAAATAACTCAGTTAATCAAAGGGCTCAATTAGCAAATAAAAATGATAATAATAATTTTCCTAAAAAGAATTTAAATAGTCCTCATGTAAAAAATACACCTGAACTAGTAGGCGCCCCGATTAGAAGGGAAGATCCTAAAATTAATTCAAAAAGAACAAATACTAATAGCAGGCAACCCTCATCTAATACACCAATTTCTGCTAATAGGGGTGGTATTTCGAATAGACAAGCAAATTCCAATAGGCCACCAAGCCGCCAAAATATCCCAAACAGGCTAGGCAGTCCTTACAGAGAGGGTACTCCAAGTAGGCCAGGGAGGCAGGATAGGCAGGGTGTTCCAAATAGACAAGGCGTGTCTAATAGACAGGGAGACTTCAATAGGCCAGGTGCTCCTAATAGACAAGGTGCTCCTAATAGACCAGGGGGGCAGAATAGGCAGGGTGTTCCAAATAGACAAGGCGGACCTTATAGACAGGGAGATTTCAATAGGGCCGGTTCGAAATTTAGTAATCAAAGTCCCTCTGGGATAAGAAAGCCAGTAGCACCTAATGAATTGATGCAGTTACAGAAAACTAATGCATCAAACAAAGAAAAACCAAATATTCCTAATGTAAACAAACAAAAACTCGAGGGGACCAATCAGAAGGCTAAAGCACCTAATAGTCGTTTAAATGCATCTCCAACAGCTAAGAAACCACCTCATAGATCATTCCCAAGCAACTCTAAGAAGCCTGGCAGAACAGATTGGGACGACAGTGCCAAGTTAGAAGCATTAAGAAATAAAAACCCACAAAAACAAAGACAAAAAGTCCATATCATTGGAGAAAATGATGATTCATTAACCTCTGAGACTAGCGGCTACTCAGGAGAGAAAGTTTCGATATTATCAGCTAGTTTGGCACGTCCAAAAAAAGAAAAATCTGAAGAGATCAAATCACAAAAACCCTCAAGACAATTCAAGAAGAAGAAAAAAGAGACTACTAGGCAAAGACAAAAGAGAAGAGCTATGGAACTAAGAGCAGCAAAAGATGCAAAACAAGTAAGACCTGAAATGATAATAATACCTGAAGATAATTTAACAGTACAAGAATTAGCCGATAAGCTTAGTCTTGAAAGTTCTGAAATAATCAAATCTCTTTTCTTTAAGGGGATTACAGCTACAGTTACTCAATCGCTTGACTTGGCAACCATTGAAACAGTGGCTGAGGAATTTGGAGTACCTGTTCTACAAGATGATGTTGAAGAGGCAGCAAAGAAAACAGTAGACATGATTGAAACAGATGATGTTGAAAGTCTTATAAAAAGGCCTCCAGTCATTACAGTAATGGGTCATGTTGACCATGGTAAAACAAGTCTTTTAGATTCCATAAGAGAATCCAGAGTAGCCTCTGGTGAAGCAGGCGGAATAACTCAACATATCGGGGCTTATCAAGTTGAATTTGAGCACGAATCAACAAAGAAAAAGCTAACTTTTCTTGATACTCCAGGCCATGAGGCATTTACCGCCATGCGTGCAAGAGGTACAAAAGTTACAGACGTAGCGGTACTTGTAGTAGCTGCTGATGATGGGTGCAGACCTCAAACACTCGAAGCTATCAGTCACGCAAGAGCAGCAAAAGTACCAATAGTGGTAGCTATAAATAAAATTGATAAAGAAGGTGCTTCTCCAGATAGAGTTAAACAGGAATTATCAGAAAAAGATCTAATCGCCGAAGACTGGGGTGGGGACGTAGTTATGGTTCCAGTCAGTGCAATCAAAAAACAAAATATTGATAAATTACTCGAGATGATCCTGTTGGTTTCTGAAGTTGAAGATCTCCAAGCAAACCCAGAAAGATTAGCTAAAGGGACAGTTATTGAAGCCCATTTAGATAAAGCTAAAGGTCCTGTTGCAACATTACTAGTACAAAATGGTACTTTAAAAGCTGGAGATGCTTTAGCCGCAGGTTCAGTCCTTGGGAAAATTAGAGCCATGGTTGATGAACATGGTAATAGAATTAAGGAGGCTGGGCCTTCATGTCCAGTGGAAGCACTTGGATTTAGCGAAGTCCCAACAGCTGGTGATGAATTTGAAGTTTATCCTGATGAGAAATCTGCTAGAGCAATTGTTGGAGATAGAGCGACTGATGCAAGAGCAACAAAATTAGCCCAGCAAATGGCATCAAGAAGGGTAAGTTTATCATCTTTATCTACTCAAGCAAATGATGGAGAACTTAAAGAATTAAATCTAATTCTTAAAGCAGATGTCCAAGGGAGTGTAGAAGCTATATTAGGTTCACTAGAACAATTACCAAAGAATGAGGTACAAGTTAGAGTCCTACTTTCTGCACCTGGAGAAATAACTGAGACTGACATAGATCTTGCTGCTGCTTCTGGCTCAGTAATAATAGGCTTCAACACATCTTTAGCTTCTGGAGCTAAAAGAGCGGCCGACGCAAATGATGTTGATATACGAGAGTATGAAGTCATTTATAAACTTTTAGAAGATATTCAATCCGCTATGGAGGGATTACTTGAACCTGATCTGGTTGAAGAATCTTTAGGTCAAGCTGAAGTAAGAGCGACATTTGCGGTTGGGAAAGGAGCAATTGCTGGATGCTACATACAAAGTGGTAAGCTTCAAAGAAATTGTTCTTTAAGAGTACTTAGATCCGATAAAGTAATATTTGAAGGTAATTTAGATTCTCTGAAAAGATCTAAAGATGATGTAAAAGAAGTTAATACTGGTTTTGAATGTGGGGTTGGATGTGATAAATTCTCAACCTGGAGTGAAGGAGATATCATTGAGGCATTCAAATTTGTAACAAAAAAAAGGACTCTAAATAAATAAAAACTTAATCTTCCTTATTTCTATCTAGGAAAAATAAGATAGGAAATAAGGCACAAGCTCCTAGTTGTATTAAAAGATTATTTTGCTGTATTTCATTTCCACCAGCAATTTTAGAAACCATTATTAGAAGACCTAAAAAAGCAGAACCAGAGAAGGCAATCCATAATATTCTCCTTAAGCCTTTGAATGGAGCTTGAGTCTCCTTTAGTAACTTTTTTTTTAATTCAGGATCAATTTTTGACATTAATTCTTTAAAATATAAAATTAAGTCTATATGAAAAAACTAAAATTTAATATCGCGGACATAGTCTGCGGAACAGTAACTGTTTAGTAAACATTAGGTCATTTTTTCAATTCAAATTATCGGCATTTATCCAAAATAAAACAAACTTTTATATGTGGAAAATTAATTTCAAATTATTTTTTAAATTTCTTATATTTTTTCCATTAATTTTCTACTTTGGTAAAAGAAGTTACTTAGCTTATGATGAAGGATTCTATGCTTTACAGGCTAGATGGATATTAGAAAAAGGCAATTGGATAATTCCATTATGGTGGGGAGATTTTAATTTAGATAGAACAATAGGTATACAATTTCTAATTGCCAAATCACAAGAAATATTTGGGGAAAATTTATTCGCATCATATTTACCCACAACTATTTCATCAATAGTGATGTTAATCATAACCTATAAATTACATGAGGAATTAATAGGTAAAAAGTTTGCAATCGCATCACCACTTATTCTTTCAACAACTTTTTTGTGGTTTGATTATTCTCACTTAGCTACACAAGATTTAATATATAGCTGTTTAGTGACTATTGGAATATTTTCGATTGTAAAAACAAACAGTAAAAAAGAATTATTTTACATATCTCTTTTTGGGATTTGGATAGGTTTAGCTTTTATGATGAAGACTTTTCTCGTCTTTATACCAGTTATATCATTATTACCATATTTGATTAAAAAAAAATTTATTTTTACCTCAAAATATTTTTGGCTTGGATTAATAATTGGTTTTATTCCATTTATTTTGTGGACAACATCTATAAATACATTTCTTGATAAAAATATTATTTTTCACCTTTTAGATAAATTTAATAATTTATCTAGAGAAAATACATTTACGAATCCTTTTTACTACTATTTGTGGAACATGCCAGTAAATTTCCTCCCATGGAGCATATTTTCTATTATTGGATTAGTTCACGGTTTAAAAAGTAAAAATTCTCAAGGTTATATTTTATTTTATTTCCCTTTGATTTTAATAATCTTGATAAGTAGTTTTTCTACAAAAACACCTTACTATCCTTTACAAATCTCTTCAATAATATCCTTAAATGCATTTATAGGTATCAATTATTTAATAGAAGAAAAAAGATTTAAATTTATTTTTATTTTTATATCTTCAAGAATAATTCCATTATTTGTTGCTTCAGTAATCTTTATCTATATTTTCGTATTCAAAGCTAACATGAATTTTAATATCAAAGAGAATACATTCCTAATTGGAGGATTAGTACTATTTGCATTAGCTTGGAATTTCATCAAAAATACTCAAAGCACCTCAACATTGATATCTATATTAATTGTTGGACCCTATCTAATGTCATCCTGTTTTTTGCAATCAGGTCTTTTTACAGATAGATCGAGAGAACTTAGAGAGACTATGGAAAATATATCTTCTTTGAAAACAATCAATAGTCCAATAATTAAAGTTGATAAGAGCAGCTTTATAAATACTATTACACAATCAAAAATCATTAGAATTGCTCTTTTAACACCTAATTTAGGAGAAGGTATCGAGAGCATCAAAAGTTTAAAAACATCAGAACTAGCTTGGTCCATCTTGCCAAAAGAAGATCAAAAAAAAGATGACTCCTTACAAATTATTTACGAGAATGAAGTTATATTTCCTTGGAAATTAATCAAAAAAATCTAATACGTTAATATTAAACATGGGTAAATTTTCATAAAATGAAATCAGTAAATACTTGGAATTTAACAAACAATAAACTTCACCAATTATTTAAGAATAATAATGAATTTATTTCTCTAAAAGTAAGAGGTAATACTTGGGAACCAATTACAAGATGGCTGAAATTAGATTCCAGAATATTTAGGGGGGAAACAAATACAGCAAGAATTACTTTATGTGATGTTGAATCATTAGCAGAAATCTATAATTACAGATCTATCAGATGGAAGGCAAAAAAATTAACTCCAATAAAAACAAAATTAGTTCCGTATTCTATAAAAAATACTTTGCGTAAATTACCAATCATTAAGCACCTTGCATTTGAAATAGAAATCACATTTTACAAATATCATGAAAATTTAAATGATAATATGATTTCAATACTTATTCCTGCAAGGAATGAAGAAGGTAATAAAGAACTTTTAATAAAAGCCTTAAATAAATTTAAAAAAATACCAAATAAAATCGAAATAATATTTGTAGAAGGAAATAGTAAAGATAATACTTTTCAAATGTTGGAGAATCTTACTAAAGACTTTTCAAAAAACTTTAAAATATCTCTTTTAAAACAAACTTCAAAGGGAAAGAAGAATGCTGTTGTTGAAGGATTTAATATATCAACTGGAGATACTCTAGCAATTATTGATTCTGACTTAACCGTAGATATTGACGATAGTATTGATGCCATAATGGAATCAACAAAAAATGAAAATATACTAGTAAATTGCTCTAGGACAACTTTCCCGATGGAAAAAGATGCCATGAGATGGGCAAATTATATTGGCAATAGATGTTTCGCAATATTTTTATCAATTTTAATAAACAAGCCCATATCTGATTCGCTATGTGGAACAAAAGTTTTCTCTAGGAAGTTTTTTAATTTGATGAAAAAAAATGGTAGTTGGGAATCAAAGTCAGATCCTTTTGGAGATTTTACAATAATCTTTGAAGCGGCAAACAATAATATTAAAATTTTAAATTACCCTGTCAGATATTATGCAAGGCGATCTGGAGAACCAAATATATCAAGATGGATAGATGGTATTAAACTTCTAAATGTTTGTTGGAAATATATGATTTCAGACATCTAACTAAAAAAGAGTTAAATTTTTTTCAGAATTAAATTTAAAAAAATCACCGAAAGGATAATAAAATAGTTAGATTCTTCACACGAGATCATTTAAAATCTCTTTTATGAAGTTTAACTTTCCTTTAAAAAACTATAAAGAGCCCAATAGAGAGTCTTTTAGAAAAGTTCTCATTGTAAGACTTCCATGCAACCCGATATTTCCAATAGGGCCTATTTATTTAGCGGACCATATTCATAAATGTTTCCCAGAGATAGAACAACAATTCATAGATTTAGCAATAGTTCCTCTAAATAACGTTTCTAAATACTTAAAAAGAAAAATTGACCAATTCAGACCTCATCTAATCGTTTATTCTTGGAGAGACATACAAATATACGCACCAGTTGATGGGAGAAGCGGCAACCCTTTGCAGAACTCATTTGAAGTTTTTTACTCGAATAATATTTTTAAAAAAATTAGAGGTGCTTGGGGAGGTCTAAAGTTAATAACATCACATTATGAAGAAATAAATAGAAATACATCCTTAGTTAAGATGGGTATCAATAGAGCTCAAAAATATAACAAATATGTAAAAGTAGTTTTAGGAGGAGGAGCTGTAAGCGTTTTCTACGAACAGCTAGGTAAATTACTACCTAAAGGTACAATAATATCTGTTGGAGAAGGTGAGACCCTTATCGAAAAAGTTATTAAGGGTGATTCTATTAGCGAAGAAAGATGTTATATCGCTGGGCAAAAACCTAGAAATAAATTAATACATGAACAGCCATCCGGAACAATTAAAACAGCTTGTAACTACAAATATATTAAATCTATTTGGGCTGAATTTGATTGGTACATAGAAGGTGGTGATTATTATGTAGGAGTTCAAACCAAAAGAGGTTGTCCACACAATTGTTGTTTTTGCGTTTATGGAGTTGTAGAGGGTAAAAAAGTTCGAGTTAATCCCGTAAATGAAATTATTGAAGAAATGAGGCAACTTTATGAGATGGGCGTTAGAGGTTTTTGGTTTACTGATGCTCAATTTATTCCAACAAAGAATCATATTCAAGATGCGAAATTACTGCTTCAAGCTATAAAAGATCAGGGTTGGACTGATCTTAAGTGGGCCGCATATATTAGGGCCGATAATATTGATCGTGAATTAGCTCAATTAATGGTTGATACAGGAATGAGTTATTTTGAGATCGGTATTACATCAGGATCTCAGGAACTTGTTAGAAAAATGAGGCTAGCATATAACCTTAAAACTGTACTTGAAAATTGTAGATTGCTTGTTGAGGCAGGGTTTAGAAATCATGTCTCAGTGAATTACTCATTTAATGTTTTTGATGAGACCCCTAATACAATTAAACAAACTATTGCTTATCATAGAGAGCTAGAAAATATCTTTGGGAAAGGTTTAGTAGATCCAGCTATATTTTTTATAGGTTTACAACCACATACTCTTTTAGAAAAGTACGCTTTAGAAAATAATATATTAAAACCTAGTTACAATCCAATGAGTATGATGCCTTGGACAGCAAGAAAACTTTTATGGAACCCCGGTCCTCTTGGTAAAAAACTTGGAGAGGTATGTTTAGAAGCTTTTGACAATAAAGATGACGAATTTGGAAAAACAGTTATTAATATTTTGGAAAGAAATTATGGTAAATCATCCTTAGATGATTCTTTAAAAGTTCGTAAATTGGCAGAAAGAAAGCTTACTACAGCAAAAGTTTAAAAGTATTAAAAACTAATTCATTACTAAGGATATAATTAATCTTCTTTTTCAATTGAACTTGATATCCCTTTTGATTTCAAAGATTCTGAATAAAATTCAGCCGGTTCTAAATCACATACTATAACTAAACCAACACCAGTATTATGAGCTTCAAGCATAATAGAAATAGCATCTTGTTCGCTTAATTGTGGTACTACTTCTCTAAGTGCATTAGTGACATACTCCATTGAATTAACTGGGTCATTGTGAAGTAAAACTTTGTATTTTGGTGATTTATTTTTTAACGCAGCTGTTTTTTTCTCCAACACTGCTGCGTTGTTATTTTCCCCTTTTTCAAACTTTATATTTGACATTACTTTTTGATTGTAATTACAAGAAAATCTATTGATTATTATATATTAATTATTCGTTCCATTGCATTATTAACATTCAATCTTGAATTAAAGGCAGATAATCGAAAATAGCCCTCACCCGCCAATCCAAAGCCACTTCCAGGTGTACCTACGACATCAGCTTTTTCAAGTAAATAATCAAAAAAGTCCCAAGAAGTCATTCTAGCTGGTACTTTTATCCAAACATATGGTGCATTATCACCTCCATACACTTTAAAACCAGCACTTCTGAGCTTATTTTGCATAATTTCTGCATTTTTCATATAAAAGTCAATTAAAGAATTAACCTCTTTTTTACCTTGCGAAGAATATACCGCCTCAGCTCCTCTTTGTACGATATAGCTTACTCCATTAAATTTAGTACATTGACGCCTATTCCATAATGACCATAAATCAATTTTGTCCCCTTTTGAATTTTGTCCTAATAGATTTTTTGGTATTACTGTATAAGCACATCTAACTCCAGTAAATCCTGCATTTTTTGAGAAAGATCTAAATTCGATAGCACAATTTTTTGCCCCCTCAATCTCATATATTGAATGAGGAATATTTTTGTCTTGAATAAAAGCTTCATAAGCTGCATCGAAAAGAATCAAAGACTTGTTTTCGGTAGCATAATCAACCCATTTTTTCAATTCTTGTCTAGTAATTGTTGCCCCAGTTGGATTATTTGGAAAACAAAGATAAATAATATCAACTTTATTTTTTGGGATTTCAGGTTGAAAATTATTTTCTTCATTAATCGCTAAATATACTAATCCTTGATAAGTACCATTTTGAAGTGTTTCTCCTGTTCTCCCAGTCATCACATTAGTATCGACATAAACTGGATAAACCGGATCAGTTACTGCAATTAAATTATCATCCCCAAGAATATCTAAAATATTGCTACTATCGCATTTTGAACCATCAGAAACAAATATTTCTTCCGGTGAGATTTGACACCCTCTTGAAATAAAATCGTTTACAGAAATTTTCTCCCTAAGCCATCCATACCCTTGCTCTGGGCCGTAACCTTTAAATCCGTTATCTGTTCCCATTTCATTTAATGCTTCTCCCATAGCATTAACACAAGCTTTAGGTAGCGGCTCTGTTACGTCCCCTATTCCAAGCTTAATGACTTTCGAACTGCTATTAGCTTGAGTATAGATATTAACTCTTTTTGAAATTTCAGGAAATAAATATCCTGCTTTGAGTTTTAAATAATTTTCGTTGACTTTAACCACTTTAAAAAATTCCGAACTTAACCTTTATAAGAATAATGGACAATGTACTTAAGAGGGAATTAGATGTTAATATGAGTGTAGTTATGATTTAATTAAAGAAATAATCATAGCTATTTAATCAATTTCAAATCGTTTGAAAGCCGTCTAAAACTTAAACACTTAGCAAAACAAACTGCTACTAATTATTTTAAAAATCTAATAAATTAAGCTTTCAAGAAATTGCTAGCGAATAATTAAATATATGATTATTTACTTTTTATCGATTTTCAAAAATTCAAAACATACTTAAAAACATTTTATGTCTCAGCAAATTGTAATAGCTGAGCAGGCGCGTATTGCAGCACTACTCACAGATGATCAAGTTGATGAATTAATCGTCGCACAAGGTCAATATCAAATCGGGGATATTTTTTTAGGAACTGTTGAAAATGTCCTTCCGGGGATTGATGCTGCCTTTATAGATATTGGAGAAAGTGAAAAAAATGGTTTTATACATGTATCAGATCTAGGCCCATTAAGATTAAAAAAAGGTGTTGTAGGAATTACTGAACTTCTTGAACCAAAACAAAAAGTTCTCGTACAAGTAATGAAAGAACCTACTGGAAATAAAGGGCCTAGACTTACAGGTAATATCTCATTACCTGGTAAATATCTGATATTGCAACCATATGGACAAGGAGTCAATATTTCTAGGAAGATAAATACTGAGACTGAAAGAAGTCGTTTAAGAGCTCTTGGAGTTTTAATTAAACCGACCAGTACAGGACTATTATTCCGAACTGAAGCCGAACAAATCAAAGAAGAATTACTTATTGAAGATTTAGAAAATTTAATTCAACAATGGGATCAAGTATTAAAAAATTCAGAGAATACTCATCCACCAAATTTAATAAGTAGAGATGAAGATTTTTCATTAAAAATTTTAAGAGATTGCATCAAATCATCAACTAATAAAATTGTAATTGATAATAAAATCGCTCTCGAAAAAGCAAAAGACTTTTTAGTTAATAATGACTCTAATGTGGAACTTGTTTTTCACAACAATGAAATAAATGAACATATTTTAGAAAAATACCAAATTAATAAAACTATTCAAAAGGCGCTTCAGCCACGAGTAGATTTACCTTCAGGAGGTTACATAATTATTGAACCTACTGAAGCATTGACAGTAATTGACGTTAATTCTGGATCTTTCACAAGATCAGCTAATTCAAGGCAAACTGTTTTATGGACGAATTGTGAAGCAGCTATAGAAATTTCTAGGCAAATGAAATTAAGAAATATTGGCGGAGTTTTAGTTGTAGATTTTATAGATATGGAATCTCGAAGAGATCAATTTCAGTTACTTGAACATTTTACTTTAGCCATTAAAGATGATTCAGCAAGGCCACAGATAGCTCAATTAACTGAGTTAGGTTTAGTTGAATTAACAAGAAAAAGACAAGGTCAAAATATATATGAATTATTTGGCACTAAATGTAGCAACTGCAATGGATTAGGGCATATAGACAATTTACCAAATTATAAAAATAATTCTTTAAAAACTAATCAAAATACAAAAAAATCCAGTAAAATCAATGACGCTAAAATCCCAGATTTAACTCCCATTCCATTAATTGAAAATCAGGAACCGATCATTAGGGAAGAGTTTACTAAAACCAAAAATACCAATAAAGACGATGATCATTCCAATAAGAGGGGAAATGATAATGAAGTACCTAATACAAATAATCGTAGAGAAAAGAAGGTAATCACTGTTGAGCTCAGTAATGATGAAAAAATTGTCTATAGCCAATTGGGTATTAATCCATTAATTAAATTAGGAAAAGAATATCTAAGTAGTAATCACTTAGTACGTTTGGAAGATATTAAGAACAAGGAAAAAACTGCTTCTGCGCAAAATATAAAAACAAATAATAAAGTTTCAAGTAAGAATACAAATAAAAAAACCTCAACTTTTGATTCAAAAGAAGAGGTTGAAGTAGATTACTCTAAAGAAGTGAATTCCGACAAAAAATTGCCAAAAGTAAAAAATGAAAATGAGGAAATAGAAACAACAGATGAAATGGATATTTCAAGAAGAAAAAGAAGAAGATCATCTGCAACTATTGAATAAAGATTCTGAGATAGGTATTGACGAAGTAGGTCGTGGTTCGGTTTTTGGACCTGTATTTTCTGCTGCTATAGTTCTTACTAAGGAAAATGAATTAACTCTCAAGAGATTAGGGGTTAATGATAGTAAAAAATTAACTCCAAAAAAAAGAATAGATGTTTTTCCTAAGATTATTGCATTATCATCAGATTACGGCTTAGGGCAGTCTTCAGTAAGAGAAATAGATTTATTAGGGATAAGATATGCAACTGAGCTTTCAATGATTAGAGCAGTTAAAAAGTTAAAAAATATGCCATCCGAACTATTAATTGACGGCCCATTACTATTAAGACTTTGGAAGGGTAAGCAAAGAAATATAATTTCGGGTGATTCTAAATTTATTTCAATAGCTGCTGCAAGTATAATTGCTAAAGTAATGCGTGACTCTTTGATGGAAAGATTAGAAAGCAAATATCCTGGATATTTCATATTTAAAAACAAAGGATATGGTACCAAACAACATTTTTCAAGTCTTAAAGAAAATGGACTAACTAATCTCCATAGAAAAAGTTTCTTGAATAAGTTAAATCTGATTTAATTCACACCAATTTACAAAATCTTTTATTAATTGTTGTTGAACTCTAGATTTTATTCCTAATAAAATTCCATTCAATACTGAATGACCAGTAGATTCTAAAATTTTCTTTGGCAAAAGTTTCAAAAGAGGTGGTTGACTTACTGAAACTCCGAGTAAAGCTTCACCTTCTAACCCAAAATCAGTTGCCTCCAAATTTGCTTTCAAAATTAAATTAAAATCTTCAACCATTCCTAAACCATCTAATTTACTATCAAGTGCAGTCATTTTTAAAACACCCTCATTATTCTCTACTGCAATTGATACAACAGGTTTAACATCTAATTGAAAAACCTTGAAACTTGTTACAGTATACTTATACATTCCTTCCCCTTCAGGTTCTAATTTATTTGGGTCTAGCATTGCTCCAACAACTCTTTCTTCCTCCAAAAGATATTTAGAAAGATATTCTTTATTCCTCATAACAGAAAGTTTAAGTTTCTGTTTTGCATCAAAAGCTAAAAGCATTTTCTATATACCTCCAATGCTTATTTGATCTCTTTTTTTCTTACAATTTATCATGAGCAAACAAGTTGCATATTTAGGCCCTAAAGGGACATACGCTGAAAAAGCAGCTCATATTTTATCAAAGCTTGCTAATTTTGAGTCACCTATATTTGTACCATGTAACGGGCTATATTCGGTTATTAAATCAATAGCCTACAACAATTGTGATGCTGCAATAGTGCCCATTGAGAATTCTGTTGAAGGAGGAGTAACAACTACTTTAGACGCGCTTTGGAAATTTTCTGATATTAATATAAATAAAGCAATTGTTTTGCCAATAAAACATGCATTAATAAGTGATGGCGAGATTTCAGAGATATCTGAGGTGTTATCTCATCCACAAGCTTTAGCTCAATGCTCAGAATGGTTATCTAATAACCTTCCAGAAGCTATTACTTTATCAACGAAATCAACTTCAGAAGCTGTGAATATGGTAAAAGGAAGCTCATTTAGAGCAGCTATTGGTTCGAAATCTCTTATTGAAATAGAAGGACTTAAAGAATTAGCATTTCCTATTAATGATGTCCCGGGTAATTGTACAAGATTTGTATTGTTGAGTAAAGAATACATTGTAGATAGAGCCAATATTGCAAGTTTTGCCTTCTCATTACTCTCAAATAATCCAGGTGCTTTACTGGAAGCTTTAAATTATATTGCAGAATTTGGATTCAATATGAGTAAAATAGAATCTAGACCCTCAAAGAGAGAACTAGGAGAATATGTTATCTATGTTGATGTTGAAATAAATACTAAAACTAATATTGCAGCATTTAATAAATTAAAGAAAAAAATACAACCCTTATGTAAACAATTGATCGACTTTGGATGTTATTTATCAGAAAAGATTAATTTAGACTAATTAACCTCTACATTTATAAACTCCAAATTCCATTAGTCCTTTTTTAAAGGCCCAATCCATTAAAAGTATTGTGGGTATCTCTCTAATAGACTTTATAATTGCTCCTGGACCAAGGGATAAAATTACATTAGGTCTTCTCATACCTTCAAATATTGAATCAAACCAAGAGGGATTTGTAAAAGAATTCCAATTAGAGGATATAACTTGACCTGAACTATTTTTGTTATTTATAAGAATACTACTAAAGTCATTGATACTTATAAATTTAGGATGTACCCACTGTTCAAGTAATTGTTTTAAGATTATTTTTTCAAGCATCGATGGGGGTTGCGTTTGTAAATCTCTTGAATTCCAATCAGCCAATGCTAAATATCCTCCAGGTCTTAAAGTTTTTAACATTTGATCTGCAAATTTAGTTTTATTATTCATATGGGCTCCTGCCTCAACACTCCAAACACCATCAAATGTTCCCTCTTCAAATTTCAAATCCAAAGCATCCATAACTTTGAAGTTACATTTACATTCATAAGGCGTAAGTTCTTTGGCTCTTTTTACTTGCGCTGGACTAATAGTTATTCCAGTGACATTAAATCCATAATAATTTGCCAGAATTCTAGAACTTCCACCTATTCCGCAACCGACATCTAAAACCCTAGAACCTCTAGGTAATTTATCTAAACCACTCCAACTTACTAACTCATGCACAAATTGAACTTTAGCCTCTCTAAAATCAATATTTTTGTTAAGAGGATAAAAACCTAGATGTATATGCTCTCCCCACAATCTCTCTAGTAATTTATCTTGAGTCCAAGAATCATATGCTTTAGCTACAGTTCTCGAAGAAATATATTTTCTAGTATTAATTCTCCAAAGTATTAAAGAAGAAAATAATAAAGTTAAAAATATAACGAGGGAAGATAGTAAAAAAATAGACATTTAGTTTTCTTTGATATCAGGAAAACTTTCTTTTAAAGCTGTTCTAGCTGCTAATTGTTTTCTAGTATGATCTAACATTTCAAACTCTCTTTGCAAACGAGTATGTGTGTTCCTCTCCTCTAAAAGTTTTTGCTGCTCTTCAGCTACTGGCCCTCCCAGATGAGCACCGATCCAAAAAGACAGTTCCATAGGGTTCTCGGGTAACTTATCAGGAAGAACTTTCTGAGAATTAGTTAATTTACTAGTTAATTTAACTACATCATTTAAGGCTTCAGTGACTGAATCTCTCAAAAGATCTAAACTTTGAAAACTATCAATATTTTCGTCAGTGATCCAACTTACCATTGCTGAACAATAAGGGGTAGAACGTACAATTTCAAGAACTTGAAATCTTTGCTGTCCCAAAGTAATTATATTACTTCTTCCATCTTCAGCCGTTTGATGTTTAATTATCTGAGCACAACATCCAACGTTAGCCATACTTTTTTTGTTGGGATCCCATTTAATTATTCCAAACATTGAATCCGATTCAAGTACAGATTTAAGCATAATTCTGTATCTCGACTCAAAGATATGTAGTGGCAAGACTTCTTGCGGGAAAAGAACAACTTCTGGGAGAGGGAACAATGGTAATTCCCTTACTGAAAGCTCTCCCATTTAAACCTCAATTGTTTCTTATATTTTAGTGAATTAAAGTTATATTCGGGATTTCTTATAATTTAACTTCTATATCTACACCACTTGGAAGATCCAATTTCATTAAAGCATCTATAGTTTTAGCAGAAGGACTATAAATATCAATTATTCTTCTATGAGTTCTGGTCTCAAAATGCTCTCTAGAATCTTTATCTACGTGGGGTGATCTTAAAACACAATAAATTTTTCTTTTAGTTGGTAGTGGAATAGGTCCTATAGCTGACGCAGCCGTTGTATCTGCCGTTTGAATTATTTTGTCACAAGACAGGTCTAGCATTCTTCTATCGAAGGCTTTTAATCTGATTCGTATTTTTTGTTGAGTAAGTGAAGCTGTCATAAGTTTAAATTAATCTCTTTATAAAAGGGTTATTGATAATCAATAACCCATATCTCTTTATTTAACTATTTTAGATTATCAAAGGTTAACTTTATAAAATAAAGAAAATTATTCAATAATTTTAGAAACAACACCAGCTCCAATAGTACGACCACCTTCGCGAATAGCAAAGCGCATACCTTGTTCAATCGCAACTGGACAAATTAATTCTCCAGTCATTTTTATCCTGTCACCTGGCATTACCATTTCAACATTGGCTCCATCATCAGATGTGAATGCAGTGATTTGTCCAGTTACATCTGTTGTTCTTATATAAAATTGTGGTCGGTAACCAGCAAAGAAAGGTGTATGTCTACCACCCTCTTCTTTCTTGAGGACATAAACTTCACCCTCAAATTTTGTATGAGGAGTAATCGAACCTTTTTTAACAAGAACCATACCTCTTTCGATATCTTCTTTCTGAACACCACGTAAAAGTAGTCCAACATTGTCTCCTGCCATACCTTCATCAAGTAGTTTACGGAACATTTCAACGCCCGTGACAGTAGTCAATCTTGTATCTCTTATTCCAACTATTTCAACTTCTTCCCCAACTTTGACTTTTCCTCTCTCTATTCTTCCAGTTGCAACTGTTCCTCGACCTGTGATAGAAAAAACATCTTCAACTGCCATCAAAAATGGCTTGTCAATTTCTCTTTCAGGTTCAGGAATACTAGCATCTACGGCAGTCATTAATTCTTCAATTTTAGACTCCCAAGTAGAATCTCCTTCTAAAGCTTTAAGACCTGAAACTTGAACAATGGGTATATCATCACCTGGGAAATCATAACTATCAAGGAGTTCTCTAATTTCCATTTCAACAAGTTCAATGATTTCTTCATCATCTACCATGTCACATTTATTCAAAGCAACAACCAAAGCAGGAACTCCAACTTGTTTTGCTAAAAGAATATGTTCTTTTGTTTGAGCCATAGGACCATCTGTTGCAGCACAAACTAAAATTGCACCATCCATTTGAGCTGCACCAGTGATCATGTTTTTCACATAATCAGCGTGACCTGGACAGTCAACGTGAGCATAATGTCTGTCGGCTGTTTCGTATTCAACGTGAGCAGTATTAATTGTAATACCACGCTCTCTTTCTTCTGGAGCACCATCGATGTCTCCATAGTCTTGAGCTTGTGCTTGACCTTTTTTAGCTAAAACATTAGTAATAGCAGCAGTCAGGGTTGTTTTTCCATGATCAACGTGGCCAATAGTACCTATGTTGACATGTGGTTTGTTCCTTTCGAACTTCTCGCGAGCCATTTGAATTAAAGAATCGAGGGTTAAAGAGTGTTTAGTTTAGAGATCAGGAGTTGCCCTGATTCTTGGAAATGATAGCTTCAGCAACGTTACGAGGAACTTCCTCATAATTTGCGAACTCCATTGAGAATATACCCCGACCTTGAGTCATTGATCGGAGTTGAGTGGCATAACCGAACATTTCGGCTAAAGGCACTTTGGCCTGTACTTTAGACAATCCATCATCGACAGATTGTCCTTCGACTTGACCTCTCCTTGAAGAGAGATCACCAATTACAGATCCAAGAAAATCATCAGGACTTTCGACCTCGACTTTCATCATAGGCTCTAAGAGGACAGGATTGCATTTTTTAACCCCATCTTTAAAAGCCATTGAACCTGCAATTTTGAAGGCCATTTCAGATGAGTCTACATCGTGGAACGAACCATCGACTAGTGTTACTTTTACATCAATCAGCGGATAACCGGCAAGAACCCCTGATTCACAGGTTTCTTTCATTCCATTTGATGCTGGTCCAATATATTCTTTTGGCACAGTTCCACCCACAATTTTGTTAACAAATTCAAACCCTTTACCGACTTCAGCTGGTTCCATTTCAATAACTACGTGTCCATATTGTCCTTTACCTCCTGTTTGTCTTGCATATTTACCTTCACCCTTGGAACTTGATCTAATTGTTTCTCTGTAAGAAACCTGAGGGGCGCCTATATTTGCCTCAACTTTAAACTCTCTCAACATTCTGTCTACAAGAATTTCAAGATGTAGTTCCCCCATGCCGGCTATAACAGTCTGATTTGTCTCTTGATCTGTACTTACCCTAAAGGTCGGGTCTTCTTCAGACAAGGCTTGTAAGGCCTTAGAAAGTTTCTCCATATCTCCTTTAGTTTTTGGTTCTACAGCAACTGAGATAACAGGTTCGGGGATAAATAAAGTTTCTAGAACTATTGGGTCATCGGTATTACATAAGGTGTCTCCTGTTGTTGTATTCTTCAATCCCAACACAGCACCTAAATCACCTGCTCTTAATTCATCAACTTCTTCCCTTTCATCGGCCTTTAAGATGACTAACCTTGAAATTCTCTCTTTAGCATCCTTAGTTGAATTCATAACATAACTGCCTTTAGAAAGCACTCCAGAATACATTCTTACAAAAGTTAGTTTTCCATAAGGATCAGACATGACTTTGAAAGCAAGTGCACTGAAAGGAGCATTATCATCCGAAGGTCTAACATCTTCCTTACCATCCGGTAAAACACCTTGAATTGGTTTTACATCAATTGGAGCTGGTAAATAATCAACTACTGCATCAAGAACTAATTGAACCCCTTTATTTTTAAAGGCTGATCCGCATAAAACTGGTACTAAACCATGTTTGAGTACTCCTTCTCTAATCCCTTTTTTTAATTGATCTTCAGTTAATTCTCCCTTATCCAAAAATATTTCAATTAATTCTTCATCATTTTCTGCGACACTTTCCATTAATTTACTTCTCCATTCCAATGCCTCGTCTTTCATGTCATCTGGTATTGGAGCTTCTTCAATATCAGTTCCTAAATCATTTTTGTATAAATAGGCCTTGTTACTTACTAAATCAATAATTCCTGAAAGATCACCTTCAGCTCCTATTGGAAGTTGAATAGGAAAAGCATTTGCTTTAAGACGGTCTTTAATTTGTTGATTAACTTTTAGAAAATCTGCGCCTGTTCTATCCATCTTATTGACGAAAACCATTCTTGGAACAGAGTATCTATCAGCTTGTCTCCAAACAGTCTCTGATTGTGGCTGAACTCCTCCTACCGCACAAAACACAGCTATAACACCATCTAAAACTCTCATTGATCTTTCAACTTCAATTGTGAAATCAACGTGGCCTGGAGTATCAATAATATTAATTCTGTGATCTTGCCAGCTTGTAGAAATAGCAGCAGCTGTGATAGTAATTCCTCTCTCTCTTTCTTGGGCCATCCAATCTGTTACTGCAGCTCCATCGTGTACTTCTCCGATTTTGTGAACAACACCTGAATAAAAAAGTATTCTTTCAGTAGTAGTTGTTTTACCAGCGTCAATATGAGCGGCTATACCTATATTCCTTACTCGTTCAAGGGGAAAGTCGCGTGCCAATGTTAAAACTCCAAATAGAATGAATTGCTAAATAGCAACGTTTTGTTTAATCAAATAAACTTTTGTTTAATAATAAACTAAATAAGGACCATTTTGGGTCGAAATTAGTATCTGTAGTGTGCAAAAGCTTTATTGGCTTCTGCCATTTTATGAGTGTCTTCTCTCTTCTTAACTGCGCTGCCAGTTTCATTAGCTGCATCCATTAATTCACCTGCTAATTTTTGTGACATACTCTTTCCATTTCTTCCTCTTGAAAAAGTAACAAGCCATCTTAGTGCCATAGCAGTTCCTCTCTCTTGACGAACTTCCATAGGAACTTGATAAGTAGCACCTCCAACTCTTCTGGCTCTCACCTCTACTAAGGGAGTTGCATTTTTTACAGCTGTTTCAAATAACTCCACAGCATTTCCACCTGTTCTTTCACTTATTAGAGAGAAAGCATCTGATAATATTTTTTGCGCAGTAGATTTTTTTCCATGTTTCATCAATCTAGAAATCATCATAGAGGCAAGACGACTATTAAATTGAGGATCTGGTAAAACCGGTCTTTTTACTGCTGCATTACGACGTGACATTTTAGATAAAAATTGAAGTTGAAAAATTAATCATTTTTAGGAGCTTTTGCACCATATTTAGATCTGGATTGACGTCTATCTTTGACTCCTGCAGTATCTAAAGTTCCTCTTATTATATGGTATCTTACCCCCGGAAGATCTTTAACTCTTCCTCCCCTGAGTAGAACTACAGAGTGTTCCTGTAAATTATGTCCGATTCCTGGAATATATGCGGTAACTTCAAAACCCGAAGTTAGTCTAACCCTGGCAACTTTTCTTAAGGCAGAATTAGGTTTCTTAGGAGTAGATGTATAAACTCTTGTACATACTCCTCTTCTCTCTGGACAAGATTTTAGTGCAGGAGATTTTGTTTTTCTTGTCAGACGTTTTCTTTCTGATCCAATTAATTGGGAAATGGTCGGCATCTATATTGATAGATAAAAATAAATATCTCATTATCATAACCTTTTACGAGTCATATCTAAAGCATTTTTGATTTTTTTTGATTTATAAATAAAATTTTAATTTGTTTAGTAATTCTTCATTATTTTTACTTTGTATTTTGAAATTCATTTTTATAATAGAAATAAATAAATTTTCTTATATAGTTAAATAATCTATGCGAGGGAGTATCAAAAGAAGCAACGAGCCATATCAAGATAGTTATTCTCCAAATGGAATTATTGGAGAGAAAGATGCTTGTGGTGTTGGCTTCATAGCAAATATTGATGGCAAAGAAAGTAATTGGATATTGAAGCAATCTTTAAAAGGTCTTAATTGTATGGAGCATAGAGGAGGATGCGGAGGAGATAGTGATTCTGGTGATGGGGCAGGAATTTTATGTTCAATTCCATGGGAATTTTTAGATAGAGAAATAAATTTAAATACTGAAAACTACGAAAAACGAGGTTTAGGTATGATTTTCATGCCCAATAATGAATTAAAAGTTAAAGAATCAAAACTTATATGCGACGAAGAAGCTAAAAAATTAAATTTTAAAGAAACATTTTGGAGAAATGTGCCTATTAAAAATGAAACCCTAGGGGTTTTAGCAAAAGCAAATGCACCATTCATAAATCAATGGATCGTTTGCATAGATAAAGAAGATACTAGAGATATCGAGATGCTCTTATTTCAATTAAGAAAAAGAATTGAAAAAAGGATAAGAGATAATACAAAAAATGCTATTGGTGAATGCGAATTTTATTTCGCATCATTGAGTTCCAAAACTGTTGTCTATAAAGGTATGGTTAGATCTGAAGTTTTATCAGAATTTTACGAAGACTTAAGGAAAGAAGATTTTAAAGTATCTTTTTCTGTTTACCATCGAAGATTTAGCACAAACACCTTACCAAAATGGCCTCTTGCCCAGCCAATGAGATATTTGGGTCATAATGGAGAAATTAATACTCTTTTAGGCAATATCAATTGGGCGAAAGCATCAGAAACACATATTGATGAATACTGGGGAGAGTTATCTCATGAGATCAAGCCAATAGTAGATATAAATAAAAGTGATTCATCAAATCTTGATGCAACTCTAGAAATTAATATTCGTTCAGGAAAACCGATAACCGATTCCTTATTAAAACTCGTTCCTGAAGCATTTCGAGATCAACCAGAACTTGAAAACAGAGAAGATATTAAAGCTTTTTATGAATATTCAGCTACTCTCCAAGAAGCTTGGGACGGTCCTGCTCTCTTAGTATTTGCAGACGGAAATTATGTTGGAGCGACTCTTGATAGGAATGGATTAAGACCTGCTAGATATTCAATTACCAATGATGGTTTTGTGATAATGGGTTCAGAAACAGGGGTAGTGGATATTGAAGAAAACAGAGTTATAGAAAAAGGACGTTTGGGGCCAGGCCAAATGCTTGCAGTGGATCTTTCTCAGAACAAAATTTTAAGAAACTGGCAAGTCAAAGCAGAAGCTTCAAAAAGAAAAAACTATAAAAATCTGCTACAAAAAAGAATAGTAAAACTCAACAATAATGAATGGTCCAATACTTGTAATTTAAAAGATTTTGAATTACTCCAACAGCAAACTGCTTTTGGTTTTTCTTCAGAAGATAATGACCTCATTCTTGATTCAATGGCTTCTCTTTCTAAGGAGCCAACATATTGTATGGGTGACGATATACCATTAGCAGTCCTCTCTTCAAAACCTCATATTTTATACGACTACTTCAAACAAAGATTTGCACAGGTTACTAATCCTCCCATAGATCCCTTAAGAGAGAAATTAGTAATGAGTTTAGAGATGCATTTAGGTGAAAGGTGCTCTCCCTTTGAATCTAATGATATTAAGCCTTTTATTCATTTGAAGAGTCCAATTATTAATGAACAAGAATTAATTTCATTAAAAGAATCAGAAATTAAATCAACTACTATTTCAAGTTTATTTGAAATTGAAGAAGGAATAAAAGGATTTGAAACAAAGTTAGATGATATTTGTAAATTAAGCGAAAAAGCAATAAATGAATGCTGCTCTTTAATAATCATTTCTGACAAAGGAGTTAATTCGAAACAAGGTTTTATTCCTCCTTTATTAGCTGTAGGTGCAATTCATCATTATCTTCTTAAAAAAGAAATAAGATTAAAAGCATCACTAATTATTGAAACTGGTCAATGTTGGAGCACACATCACTTAGCATGTTTAATTGGTTATGGAGTTAGTGCTGTATGCCCTTGGTTAGCGCTCGAATCTGGAAGACATTGGTTACGACATCCAAAAACTCAAAAGCTTATTGATAGTAAGAAAATCGATCCACTATCAATCGATGACGTTCAGAAAAATATCAAAAAAGCTTTGGAAGATGGATTAAGAAAAATTCTTTCTAAGATAGGAATTTCTCTATTATCTAGCTATCATGGTGCTCAAATATTTGAAGCTGTGGGTCTCGGTTCTGACTTAATTAAAATAGCTTTCGATGGAACAACAAGTCGAATTGCAGGGATCACACTAAAAGAACTCGCAAATGAATCACTCCTAATTCATACCAAAGCTTTTCCAGAAATCAATTTAAAAAAATTAGAGTTTTTAGGATTTGTTCAATTTAGAAATAATGGGGAATATCATTCTAATAATCCTGAAATGTCAAAGGTTTTACATTCCGCCCTAAAGCAAGGGCCAGGATACGATCATTTTGAGACTTATAAAAAACTTATTCGCAACAGGCCAATTACTTCTTTAAGAGATTTACTCTCAATTAATTCGACAAGAAAAAGTATCCCCATTGATGAGGTTGAGAGTGTTGAATCAATATGTAAAAGGTTTTGTACTGGAGGAATGAGTTTAGGAGCATTATCAAGAGAAGCTCATGAAGTTTTGGCCGTTGCAATGAATAGAATTGGTGGGAAAAGTAATAGCGGGGAAGGAGGAGAAGATCCTGCTCGCTTTAATGTATTGAATGATATTGATGAAAATACTCAATCGGCAATATTACCATCTATAAAAGGCCTAGAAAATGGGGACACTGCTTGCTCCGCTATTAAACAAATAGCCTCTGGAAGATTTGGGGTTACTCCAGAATATCTAAGAAGTGGGAAACAACTTGAAATAAAAATGGCTCAAGGAGCTAAGCCAGGTGAAGGTGGCCAATTACCAGGACCAAAAGTTGATTCATATATTGCAAAGCTAAGAAACAGCAAACCTGGAGTAGCCTTAATATCTCCACCCCCACATCATGATATTTACTCTATTGAAGACTTGGCTCAGTTAATTCATGACTTGCACCAAGTTCATCCAAAAGCGAAGGTAAGTGTAAAGCTCGTTTCTGAAATTGGGATAGGTACTATCGCTGCTGGAGTTAGCAAAGCGAATGCTGATGTAATACAAATTTCCGGGCATGATGGAGGTACTGGGGCTTCACCTCTAAGTTCTATTAAACATGCTGGTTTACCTTGGGAATTAGGTGTTGCAGAGGTCCATAAATCCCTTATCGAAAATAATCTTAGAGAGAGAGTACTTTTGAGAACTGATGGCGGACTTAAAACAGGATGGGACGTAGTAATTGCAGCTCTTCTAGGTGCGGAAGAATTTGGCTTTGGTTCAGTAGCAATGATTGCTGAAGGCTGCATAATGGCGCGTGTTTGTCATACAAACAAATGCCCTGTGGGTGTAGCTACTCAAAAAGAAGAATTAAGAAAAAGGTTTAAAGGTTTACCTGAAAATGTAGTGAACTTTTTCTTATATATTGCTGAAGAGATAAGACAAATAATGAGTAGCATTGGAGTATCTAATATGGATGAATTGATTGGCAATCAGGAATTTCTAACAGCAAGAGATATTAATCTTCCAAAAACTGCAAATATTGATCTTAGTTCTCTAATTCAAAAAGGGACTCAAAATAAAGATAGGTCATGGTTAAAGCATTCCAAAACTGCACATAATAATGGATATGTATTAGAGGATCAATTTTTATCTGATAATGAATTCATGAACTCTATTAAGAATCATGGGAAATTAGTTAAAGAAATAGAAATCAAGAACACTGACAGAAGTGTATGTGCAAAAATATCAGGTGAAATTGCGGGACTTTATGGAAATAATGGTTTTAATGGTGAACTAAATCTCAATTTCAAAGGATACGCAGGACAAAGTTTTGGTGCTTTTTTATTAAAAGGAATGCATGTCCAATTAATTGGAGAAGCTAATGATTATGTTTGCAAAGGAATGAATGGAGGTGTACTTACTATTGTTCCTCCACAAGTAGATGAGAAATCTTCAGAGCAAGTAATATTAGGAAATACCTGTCTTTATGGAGCAACAGGTGGCAAGTTGTTTGCTTTAGGTAAATCCGGAGAAAGATTTGCCGTTAGAAACAGTGGAGCCACTGCGGTCACAGAGGGTTCCGGCGACCATTGTTGTGAATATATGACAGGTGGCAAGATAGTAATTTTAGGTTCAACAGGAAGAAATATTGGCGCGGGAATGACTGGAGGAATAGCTTATATACTTGACGAAAATAATGATATAGAAAATAAAGTGAATAAGGAAATAGTCAGTATGCATCAAATAACTAACCTTAAGCAAGAAGAAATTTTATTAAGAATCCTTAGTGAATATCAAGAAAAAACAAAGAGTTTAAAAGCATCCAAAATAATCAATAATTGGTCTGATTTTAAAGAAATTTTTAAAATAATTGTTCCTCCGAGTGAAGAAGAAATGCTGGGTTTGTAAAGTAAATGAATGCCTATTTTTATTAAGACTGAACTCATAAAAAAAGAATACTTAATTCAAAAAGAGATAAGGAAGAGAATAATCAATGAACATATTCGATGGGTAGAAAATTTAAAGGGAAAAGGAATAAATATCAAAAGTGGGTTTCTAGTCGATGAATTCAAACAATCAGGATCTGGTGGGTTACTAATTCTTGAAATTGGAACGTATAAAGAAGCCTTAGAAATTATAAAAAAAGATCCAATGATAAAAAATAATATTGTCGAATGGAAATTAAATGAATGGATTAATATTAATCAATAGATAATTTAATTATCTTGGAAACTTTTTCATGAGTTTCTGAATCTCTTCAGCATGATAACTACTACGAGTTAAAGGAGAACTGACAATTTGCATAAACCCTAATTCATTTTCTCCAAATAATTTAAAATAATTAAATTTCGAAGGGGTAACAAATCTTTGTACCTGAAGATGTTTTGGACCTGGAGATAAATATTGACCAATAGTAACTATATCTACATCATTTTTTCTTAAATCCATAAGAAGAGTAAGAACTTCATCATCCTTTTCTCCTAATCCCAACATAAATCCAGATTTAGTATAGACACTTGGGAGATATTCTCTTGTTCTTTTTAGTAACTCTAAAGTTCTTTGATAGTTTCCTTGTGGCCTTACTTTCTTATACAAAGTTGAGACGGTTTCAATATTATGATTTAAAACATTTGGTCTAGAATCTAAAATCTTTTCAAGTGCTGCCCAGTTACCACATAAATCTGGAATTAATAATTCAATAGTTGTTTCAGGGGATTTTTTTCTAACTTCCGAAACACATTTATAAAACTGCGAAGCTCCACCATCATCTAGATCATCTCTATTAACAGAGGTAATCACAACATGTTTAAGTTTCAATCTAAAAACAGCCTCTGCTAAACGATCAGATTCTGTTGGATCTAAATCTCTCTTGGATCTATCAAAATCAATATCACAATATGGACATGCTCTAGTACAACCTGGGCCCATAATTAAAAAAGTTGCAGTCCCGCTAGCAAAACATTCGCCAATATTAGGACAGCTTGCTTCTTGACATACAGTATTTAATTTTAAATCACTCAATAAATTTGCAGTATTACCTATTCGCTCAACTTGAGGTGCTTTTACTCTTAACCAGTCAGGCTTCATAACTGTATTTTCAGAAGTATTTGTCAAATTAATTTATTCAACCCAATCATTTCTAATTTTAATCAAAATAATTTAACTTTACTATTTTTATTTAATTCACTAAAGAAATTAAATTTCTAATTAACGCTCGAATTAATTTAAATCTTACTTTTAGATAAAATTTGGCAATTTTTAAACATTTTTCCACAAAAACTAATTATACAGTAAACAAAAATGTTCTAATAACATAAACCAGGACAATATATAGAACGTTATTTTTAATATAGTTTTAAAACGATATAATATGTTCGTTGATTAGTAATATTTCATTATATTATTACAATTTGATGTTCTATAAAGTGTTTTTTTCAATAGTATTTGATACAGTTAAAAATATATGTATTAAAACCTTGACCTTCAAATTTAAAAGAAAACGTTTTCTTTTATCTGAAAAAAATAAAAAATGTAAATCTATTGGATATGCAAGAGCTATAGATAGTGAATTTGATTACTTAAAAGAACAAATAAATTGCCTAAAAAATGAGGGTTGCAGCTTAATATTTTCTGAAATCATAAATTTAGATGAAGAAATAAAACCCGAATTTAGAAAAGCTCTAAATTATTTATCAAAAGGAGATGAGTTAGTCGTTACAAAACTAGATCGGGCATTTTCTAATAGGACTGAATGTATAAAGACAATCCATAAACTCTTGAATAATGATGTTAAGTTAAGAACTTTATCTGGTTTTTTGTCTCCCGAATATTCATCAGAGATATCTTTGTCAGTCTTTAATATTTTATATGAGTTAGATAATTTAGATAATGAGTCTTTGGGCGAAAGGAAAAAAGAACTTATTTTGCAAAGAAGATTAAATGGAAATAATTTAGGTGGCAGACCGAAAATTAGTCCTTTAAAAGAATCATTAGTGATGAGATTACGTAATGAGGGTTGCTCATATAGATCAATCAGAACTCAAACTGGGATTGCCTTATCAACAATTAGAAGAATAATTTTAGATGGAGAAGCTAGCTAACATGAATAAAAAAGAACTTGAAAACCTGATTAAAGAAAACCTTAAAGATACTGCATTACGCATTCATGAATTAGATAATAAAGATAGAAATAGCTTAATAGCTGAATATAAGGAATGGATTCTTAATCACTTCGATTTTGATGAGGTTATGATGTTACCTTATGAAGCCTATACAAATAAATTAGATAGAGATTTCTTAGATGATTTAAATTAATATCAAACAAAATTATTATTATATTTGTACACAGCCTTGGCTATTTCGGGAAATAAGGTCTCATTTTTGAAGTATTTTTCTCCATTACCAAAAACAACTAATAAAGTCTGTACTGATTCGTTATTAACCCACCAGGCAGCATCATGTCTAGCTTGAGACATGAGACCAGCTTTACTCCATAAATTAATATTCTCCGGTAATCCCTCTCCTAAAAAACCATCTACTTGATTAAGAGGATCATTATTAAGAACATCCTTATTTAAATTTCTTTTTAAAAAACTTCTTAGATTTAAATTATCTTTTTGATAATCAAGCTTTATCATTATTTCCTCCAGAATCCTAGCAGTAGCATCAGTTGTCATCATATTTCTATTGCTGTTTTCAGTTCCGTAAAATTCTTTTTCTCGACCAAATGGTCCATCATCCCAAGTTTTTTGGCAGCAATTTATTTCATTTAATTCATTCCAATTAAGCTCTTTTAACCAATCATTGATTATTGATCTTTGATATTTCCAATTCTCCCAAGGATCACCTTCTATACATGGACCGCTTGTAGTCCCAGTGATAATATCGATTAAAAAGCTTGTTGCATCATTACTTGAGTAAAAAAGCATTTTATTGACTGCATCACTTATTTCTTGGGTTAATAATATTTTTTTTGTATCAATCCATGAGTATGCAGCAAGGCCATAAATTAGCTTTACGATGCTTGCAGGATAAATGAGTTTTCTATTATTGATTCCAAATCCACAGCCTTTATTTATATGATTACTTTCACTTTTATAATTAATCCAAGTTATTGCGATATCATTCCTTAAATTTTCTATATTGTTAGAGCAAACTCTCTCTAAGATATCATTTAAGGCTAAACCCATTTCTTCTTGTAAATAATAAAAAGACATTTTATGAAAGAATATATAGACCCTATCTCACTATTTAAGCAAACTAATTTTTCAAACACTATTTGGTGGAAAGTAAAAATTAATATTTCTGGATATCAAAATGAAACTGAAAATAATTTAGTGACGGAAATAGTCAGAAATAGAATTTTTAGACTTATTTATCCAAGTCTTTATCAAAGTAAAAATAAATTATCGAGGATATTAGTTCAATTTTATGAAGATGGTTATATATGCTGGATTGATTTAGATAAATTATTTATTGAGAGATTTGATATTAAAAATAGTTTTGTTGAATCTGATCAAAAGTTAATACAAGCAAAAATTCCATTGATTCTTAATTGGATCCAAGATCGATCTAAGGTAAAAAATATATATCTTTGGGGTGGTACTTTGGGTCCTAATTTTGACTGTTCTGGCTTAATTCAAACGGCTTTTTTAAATCATGGAATTTATATACCAAGAGATTCTTATCAAATTAAAAGTTTTTGTAGGCATCTTTTCAATTTCAAAGAAACCAATAAATCACTTAAAAAAGGAGATATTTTATTTTTTGGAAACAAAAATAAATGTGATCATGTTGGTATTTATAAAGGAGAGGGATTTTATTACCATAGTTCAGGTAAAGATTACGGAAGAAATGGCATAGGAATAGACACCTTAAAAGTAACTAATGATCAAATTTCTCTACATTATCAATCAAAACTTATTTCAGCAGGAAGGATTACTAGATCATACAGATGGAATAAAGCTATTAGATAATTTTTTATAGAATTTTTATTTTTAATTTTTTGGATCTGAAGTTAACCTGCAGTCCAAATATTTTTAATAATTGGCATTATGGTATCTAAATGAAGAGTACCCACAAGAAGCCATGCAAATACGGCTCCACCGCAACCACCTAACCAAAATCCACTTGTAAAATCAGCCCAACCTGTTCTAGTAAACAAGTCTGCGGGAGGATTATATACGGTAGCATCTGGAGGCTGAACATTAGGTGCCTTTCCTGGTGCATTATAAAGAACTAAAAGTGCTGTCATTATGTGAACCGCTCCAATAGCTGCCAGAAGTCCTGCAGTTATTGCAAACTCAGAATTTCTTAGTGGACCTGTCATTGTAAATGGTCCATATAGCAGATAACCAAATGCTGCGCCTGTCTCTAAACCTCTAAAGTTTGGAGAAATCCCTTCCCTATAAAAAGGTAAGTTATTAATAAAAGCTTTTGTGAAATAACCACTATTGACTGGCGTGGCTAAATTTCCAACACATGGATCAGAAACAGTCTTAACAGCCCATTGGTTTGCCACACCAATGTCATCAGGCTGGACAGAGTTATCTATATATTTATCATCAAATTTAATAGAATTTGTTGATTCTGAGAATGATTTTTGAAAGTCGCTCATTTTTTTTGATAGTTATTTTGAGTTAATTTAATCAGTTGCAGTAATTAATCTTCCTATCAGTACGATAAATACTGCAGGCATAGCTATCCCAATTAATGGAACAAAGATCGGAGGAAGGAGATTTGCTAAATCAGATGGCATAATTCTTTAAACTTCTTGAAACACTCTAATATTTAAAGGAGAAATAGTGTTAATTTTATTACTGGATGATATAAAAATTATTAACTTTTTATATGCTGAATTTTCTCGCAATAGTTCTCATTATTTTAATACTAATTTTTATAGTAATTTTCAAGAGAAAATATATATCCAATGCTTTGAATAAAAAGAAATTATATCTAAGACAAGAAATACATAATAAAAATCATATAATTAAGCCTTCATTAACAAAACATAATCATTATCAAAATTGCTCTAATAAGTACTCAGAGTTTTATAAAAGAACTCTTAGAGAAAAAATGTTAAAACTATCAAAAGGGAGTACAGCAGATAAATTACAATCTTTAAAGATTGCAGAAGAATTAGCAGATAAATCTACATTACCAATACTCAAACGTGGTTTAAAAGATATGAATCTACAGATAGTTGAACGTTCTGCTGAACTTATTAGAAAGTTTAAGTAAAGATTTAGTCATTAGAAGTACTTTGAATTTTTCTAATCCTATAAATTGGCCTATTTTGACTCTCGTGATAAGTTCTAATTAATAGTTCACCCAATAATCCAAAACTAAATAATTGAACTCCAGCAATTCCCAATAACAAAGCAAACATTAACATCGGCCGATTGCCAATATCATTTCCTAGAAGTTTGATAATAAATAAGTAAGATGTCATTCCAAAACTTATTAAAATACTCACAATCCCAAAGAAACCAAATGCATACATAGGTCTTGTTAAAAATTTAGTCATAAACCAAACAGTAAATAAATCCATTAAAACCCTAAAAGTTCTGTCAATCCCATATTTACTAGAACCGTATTTGCGACTTCGATGATTAACTTTGATTTCCTTAATTTTAGCACCCTCTATATTCGCTAAAACTGGTAAAAACCTATGAAGTTCTCCATATAGTTTAATGTCATCTACAATCTCTTTTTTAAAAGCCTTTAATGAACATCCATAATCATGCAACTTAAGGCCAGTAATATTAGCTATCAATTTATTAGCCATTTTTGATGGTATGCGCCTACTAATTAATTTATCTTTTCGTTCATATCTCCATCCACAAATTAAATCATAACCTTCATTTATATGTGAAATTAATTTTGGAATATCATTAGGATCATTTTGTAAGTCACCATCTAATGTAATAACAATTGCTCCCTTAGAATTATCAAACCCTGCAGCCATTGCGGCAGTTTGTCCGTAATTTTTTCGAAGTGAAATAACTGATAATTCCTTAATTTTTTTAGTTAATTCATCCAATACTGTTGAAGTATTATCATTCGAGCCGTCATTAACTACTATTAACTCACAATTTAATTTATTATTTTGCATGACATTCAAAACTTCATCTAATAAGTAACCAATACTCTCACCTTCATTAAAAACAGGAATAATAATAGAAATCAACTGAGTAATATTGGTCATTTGATTGACGATTAATAATCTTATAATTTTAACTTAAACTAGAACAATAAAAATAAACAAAAAAAATCACCACAAATGTGGTGATTTAAATTATTTGATAAAAATTTATCCAAACTTACCTGAAGTAGATGCTATTACAAATGCTCCGAAAGTAAGGATGTTTCCAATTGTGAAATGGGCTAATCCAACTAGTCTTGCTTGAACAATTGAAAGTGCAACCGGCTTATCTCTCCAGCCTACAAGGTTAGCAATTGGGGTACGCTGGTGTGCCCAAACTAAAGTCTCAATTAATTCTTGCCAGTAACCACGCCATGAAATCAAGAACATGAATCCAGTAGCCCATACTAGGTGGCCGAACAAGAACATCCAAGCCCAGACAGAAAGTGAATTCACACCGAAAGGATTGTACCCATTAATTAGCTGAGCAGAGTTTAACCATAGATAATCCCTAAACCAACCCATTAAATAAGTCCCAGACTCGTTAAATTGAGCTACATTACCTTGCCATATGGCTAAATGTTTCCAATGCCAGTAGAAAGTTACCCATGCTATTAAGTTCAAAGCCCAGAACATTGCAAGATACATAGCATCCCATGATGAGCTATCGCATGTACCCCCACGACCAGGTCCATCACAAGGAAATGCATAACCCAAATCTTTTTTATCAGGAATTAATTTTGTTCCTCTAGCATCTAAAGCTCCTTTAATAAGGATAAGTGCAGTTGTATGAAGTCCAAGAGCTATAGCATGATGAACTAAGAAATCGGCTGGTCCAATTGGTAAAAAAGCACTTAATGCATCTTGTCTATTAATTAAATCCATCCAGTAATGATTTCCTGGCAAAGAGTTGGCGGCAACACTAGCTGCACTACTAGGATCCGAAAGCAGTGCGTTAAATCCATACATCATCTTTCCTTGAGCAGCCTGAACAAACTGAGCAAATACAGGTTCGATCAAAATTTGTTTTTCAGGATTTCCAAAAGCTACGACAACATCGTTATGGACATATATGCCTAATGTATGAAAACCTAGGATCATAGTCACCCAGCTTAAATGACTGATAAGCGCTTCTTTTGTACCTAATACTCGAGCCAATACATTATCTTTATTAAGTTCAGGATCGTAATCTCTAACAAAGAATATTGCTCCATGAGCAAAAGCACCAACCATTAAAAACATGGCTATGTACTGATGATGGGTATATAAAGCTGACTGTGTCGTATAATCTCTCGCAATGAAAGCATACGAAGGAAGAGCTCCCATATGTTGTGCTACTAATGAAGTGGCTACACCAAGAGCCGCCAACGCTAAACCTAGTTGAAAGTGTAGTGAATTAGTAACAGTTTCATAAATACCATCATGATTAATTCCAAAACTTCCTTTATGAGGATCAAGTGGATGTCTTGTATTATGTGCTTCTGTAATTTCTTTTAAACTATGTCCAATACCGAATGTATTTCTATACATATGTCCGGCAATTATAAATACAGTACCTATTGCAATATGATGATGAGCTATGTCAGTTAACCATAATGCTTCACTTTGAGGATGTAGTCCCCCTAAAAAAGTAAATATCGCTGTACCAGCACCCTCTGTTGTCCCAAATACTTGCTCTAATGTATCTGGGTTCTGAGCATATGCTCCCCAGTTAAGTGTAAAGAAAGGAGCTAAACCTGCGGGGTGAGGCAGAACTGTCAACCAATTATCCCAACCTACATGAATACCTCTAGACTCAGGAATTGCAACGTGAACTAAATGTCCTGTCCAGGCAATACTACTAAATCCAAATAAAACAGCAAGATGATGATTTAATCTAGATTCATTATTTTTAAACCATGCAAGTGATGGTCTGAATTTTGGCTGTAAATGTAACCATCCTGCAAATAAAGTCCAACAAGCCAAAATACTCATAAAGATTGAGGCCTGGAACAGTTGCTCATTGGTTCTCATTCCAATTGTGTACCACCAATGGTACAAGCCTGAATAAGCTATATTTACAGGTCCACTAGCTCCTGCCTGTGTCATTGCTTCCGTAATACCTGATCCAAAATGAGGATCCCAAATAGCATGAGCTATTGGACGAACATGAGTAGGATCAAGTACAAATTGCTCAAAATTACCTTGCCAAGCAATATGAAAAAGATTACCGGCTACCCAAAGGGCAATTATTGCTAAATGTCCGAAATGTGTAGAAAATAACTTCTGATAAAGTTTTTCTTCGGTCATCCCATCATGACTCTCAAAATCATGAGCGGTAGCTATGCCGTACCATATTCGGCGGGTTGTTGGGTCCTGAGCTAGACCCTGGTTAAATGCTGGAAATTTTGTTGCCATTGAATTAAAAAGGTGAAGTTCAGGTTATTTAGCCAATCCCGAAAAGGCGAGCATGGAAGAATGCCCAAGTAGTAGCTATGCCGCCCACTAAGAAGTGAGTTACACCAACTGCACGACCTTGAGTAATTGATAGTGCTCTTGGCTGAATTGTTGGAGCAACCTTCAATTTATTATGTGCCCAAACAATTGATTCAAATAGCTCTTGCCAGTAACCTCTTCCACTGAAAAGGAACATTAAGCTAAATGCCCAAATAAAGTGAGCACCTAAGAACATTAAGCCATACATACTTATTGCTTGACCATAACTTGTCAATACTTGTGCTGCCTGAGCCCATAAAAAGTCTCGTAACCATCCGTTTATAGTGATTGCACTTTGTGCAAAATTCCCTCCTGTTAGCCCCCAAACATCACTTTGCATTTTCCAAGAAAAATGGAAAATAACAATTGATAGACAGTTATACATCCAGAAAAGTGCTAAGAAAACATGGTCCCAAGAGGAAACTTGACATGTACCTCCTCTACCAGGGCCATCACATGGGAATCTAAATCCTAGTGATGCTTTATCAGGGATTAATCTTGAGCTTCTAGCATAAAGGACACCTTTAAGAAGAATCAAAACTGTTACATGTATTTGGAATGCGTGTATGTGGTGAATCATCAAATCAGCTGTTCCCAAAGGAATTGGGGCAATCGCAACCTTGCCACCTACTTCAACTAAACTTCCGTTAAATACTTCACTTATAGCTTTATGAGGTAAGGCTTCTGCTGTACCTGCCAATATTGAAGTACCAACCGCGGAAGCTTGAATGCTTTGAACCCATTGAGCAAATATTGGTTGAAGCTGAATTGCAGAATCACTAAACATATCTTGAGGTCTTCCTAAAGCTCTCATTGTGTCGTTATGAATATAGAGTCCAAAACTATGGAAGCCTAACCACATACAAACCCAATTAAGGTGACTTATTAACGCATCTCTAGCTTTTAAAATCCTGTCTAAAACATTATCTATATGTTTTGCTGGATCGTAATCTCTTACCATCGCTATGCCTGCATGAGCACCAGCCCCAACTATAAATAATCCACCTATCCACATATGATGAGTAAATAAACCAAGCACAGTCATGTAATCAGTCGCAATATATGGATAGGGAGGCATCGCATACATATGATGAGAGATCAAGATACTAAGAGAACCGAGCATTGCTAAGTTGACAGAAAGCTGTGCGTGTCTACTTTCAGCCATAAAGTCAAAAAGACCTTGGTGCCCCTTAGGTGCTGGGAAAAGAATAGGATCTCCTTGTTGTGAATCTAATATTTCTTTCATACTATGACCAATTCCATAGTTAGTCCTATACATATGACCAGCAATTATAAATAAAACAGCAATTGCAACATGATGGTGTGCAATATCAGTCATCCATAAACTTCCTGTTACTGGATTAAGTCCTCCTTTGAAAGTTAAGAAATCTGAAAAAGCAAACCAGTTTAAACTAAAGAAATTACCTGTACCGCTTGCAAGTCCTGGAAATATTTGACCAACGATTTGAGGATCACACAATTGATGAGGCATTGGCATGTCAGCAATTGTCGCTATCTCTTTACCATTAATAAGTAGTGGGCTACCAGCATCAATAGCATCTAAAAGAGCTGCTGTAGGAGCACCGATATGAATAATATGACCCGCCCAAGCTAAAGAACCAAGTCCTAAGAGACCCGCGAGATGATGATTCATCATTGACTCAACATCTTGGAACCATTCCATTTTTGGAGCAGCTTTATGATAGTGAAAGATACCTGCATGAAGCATTAGTGCAGCCATTACTACTGCCCCAATAGCTAATGCCATCAATTCACTTTCATTTGTAATACCCCAAGCTCGCCACATATGGAATATTCCAGAACTTATTTGAATACCGTTATAGTTAGCACCCAAATCACCATTAAGCATCTCTTGCCCAACTATTGCCCAAACTTGTTGAGCTCCAGGTTTTACATGGGTAGGATCAGCTAACCATCCTGAATAATTTGAAAATCTTGCTCCATGGAAAAATGCAGCACTCATCCATATAAAAATAACCGCAAGATGTCCGAAATGAGCTGAGAATATTTTTCTTGTAGCTTCTTCAGCATCTCCTGTGTGTACATCAAAATCATGGGCATCTGCATGCAGATTCCAAATCCAAGTTGTGGTTTTTGGACCTTTGGATAATTTACTAGACCAGAAACCTGGTTTATCTAATTTGGCAAAATCAATAGGTCTGGGATCAGCCTTGACGGGAGATTCCAAAATCTTTTTGTCTTTTTCTCCACTTTCTGGTGGGCTAATGGTCATCTAGCACCTCTAAATAATTGGCCCTTAAGTAGATTTATCACACCTATAAAGCTACTAATTAATAGTAGGCTTTTAAGGAACGAGCGAATCAAAACTTAAGATTTTCGTTACCAAAAATAATAGGCTAAAGATTCTTTGATCATGCAGGAAAGTAACAAATGTTTCATTGATTGTTACTTTTCAATATTTCTATTAAATCCCTTAACATAACAAGGGTCTAAGTATATTTACTCATCAAGCTCGAATAAATCTTAAATTTCTTTTTATATTTCATTCCATATTCTTTAATTACAGCAACAAGATATAATTTTTAGAAGATATAAAAGAACTTTTTAAAATTGAAAGGAATTGCAATAGGTTTTTCAGATACTTCACAAGAGATTTTAAAGAGACTAAAAAAAACAGAATTTATCAATGAGATTTATTTCGCGAGTTCATCTCTTAAAAATTTAAAGAAAGACCATAATATTTTATCAATAAAGCCACAATCAATTCTGCGAGAAAAATGGGACAAATTGGATTTGATTATCTTTATAGGATCAGTAGGTGCATCAATTAGACTTATTTCTCCTTTATTATCCTCCAAAGATAAAGATCCTGGAGTAGTTGTTATTGATAAGAAAGGATCAAAAATTGTCCCTATCATTGGCGCTCATCAATCAAATATCCAAAACATTGCATTTCAGATATGTAATTTATTCGGTGGTGAAATAATCGAGACTAATAATTCAATTGATCAGAATTACTTAAATATTGACTCATTTGGAAATCAATGGGGATGGAGAAGATCTGGAGATATAAAGGACTGGTCAAAATTAGTAATCAAGCAATCTAATAAAAAAGAGATTTTTTGTAGCCAATTATCAGGGAACAATTTATGGAAAACTTCTGAAGTAGGAAATACTATTACTCAATTATCAGACAAAGATTATGAACAGAAGAAATCAATTTTTCATATATCTATATTCGATAATCATAAAAATACTTGGCATCCTCCAACTTTATGGATCGGTTTAGGTTGTGAGAGGAATACTAGCAAAGAATTAATTGAAGACTCTTTACAAAGTTTTTTAGCCACTAATAATTTATCTCCATTATCAATTGCAGGTTTTGCAACTGTTGATTTAAAAAAAGATGAGAAGGCAATTTTAGAGATCTCAAAAGAAAAAAATTTACCTATAAAATTTTTTACATCTGAAGAGCTCTCTTCAATCAATACCCCAAACCCATCGAATGTAGTACTCAATGAAATTGGCACACCTTCAGTTGCTGAGGCAGCTTGCATTCTGGCTGCAGGACAAGGTTCAAAACTATTGAAAGAAAAAAAAATTTTTAAAAGCGTTGATTCTTCAAAAAGTATGGTTGGCGCAGTAACTATTGCAGTCTCTGAATCAAAAAATCAATATTCCCCATTAACTGGTGAGATTCATATTGTTGGTAGTGGGCCAGGAGATATTTCCTATTTAACAAATGATGCTAGAAAAGCTTTATCAAAATGTTCTATTTGGATTGGATACAAAATGTATTTGGATCTAATTAAACCTCTTAAAAGAAAAGACCAAGTAATGATTGAGAGCAATCTTACTGAAGAGAAAAAGAGATGTGAGAAAGCTATAAAACTTGCTGAAGGGGGAATTAAAGTGGCACTAATATCCTCTGGCGATTCAGGTTTTTATGGGATGGCTGGCCTACTTTTAGAGTTAATTCAAAAAGTTCATAAAGATTTTAGGCCTTCATTTGAAGTACATCCAGGAATAAGTAGCATGCAGTTGGCTGCGGCACTTAGTGGAGCTCCCTTGATGAATGACTTCTGTTCAATAAGCTTGAGCGATAAGTTAACACCCTGGGAATCTATAGAAAAAAGAATTGCAGGCGCTTTATTGGGAGACTTTGTTATTACCATTTTCAATCCACAATCGATTGAGAGAAATTGGCAATTGAGAAGAGCTATAGAACTATGCTTAGGATATAGACCAGGAAATACTCCAGTCTTAGTAGGAAGACAATTAGGGAGGGAAAACCAATCCAAGAGCTTTTTTAGTTTGGATAGCATACCTTTAGATGATATAGATATGCTATCAATCATTATTATTGGTAATTCTAAAACCACTTTGGTTGATGAAATATTCTTAACTCCAAGAGGATATTTATAAAAAGTAATTTCAAACTACATCTTAATATTGATCATTAAATATTAAGTTTTTGCTTTTTTTGCAAGAGAATATTAATGTTTAATAAATAGTATCTAGATTAATTCCTTGAATAATATTGGTGTAATTTTATTTGATATAGATGGTGTTATACGAAGCGTAGAAAACAGTTATAGACTTTCACTTAAAAAAACAGTTTATCGATTTTGCGGTTGGGATCCTAGTTATCGAGATATAGATAATGCAAAAAACGAAGGTATCTGGAATAACGATTGGGATTTAAGTTTAGAACTAATAAAGAGGCATATTAAGAGCAAGAATCTAAAACTTAAACCACCTCAAAGAGAAAATATAATTCAATGTTTTGAAGACTTCTACTTTGGCGGAAATCCAAATAAAGATTGTAATAACTGGTCAGGTTTCATAAGAAATGAGGAGTTATTAGTGGAAAAAGAATTTTTTACTACATTAAGTTCCAATAGAATTATTTGGGGATTTGTAAGTGGAGCTGAATCTGCATCTGCCAAATTTGTTTTAGAAAATAGACTTAAATTAATATCTCCCCCTTTAATAGCAATGGGTGATGCTCCTGATAAGCCAGATCCCCAAGGTTTTCTTTACTTATCAAGCAAGCTTTCAGAAAGAAGTTTAGGTGGCGAGAATGTACCCATTGCATATGTCGGTGACACAATTGCTGATATCAATACCGTCTCTAATGCAAAAAAAATAATTCCAAGTCAAAAATTTATAAGCATTGGAGTAGCTCCTCCTCATCTCCATTTAGAATCCAGGATGGAAGAGCGTATTTCTTATGAATTAAAACTTAAAGAGGCAGGAGCTGATTTAGTTCTAAATACAGTAAATGATCTTAAAAATATAGATATTGATTTTTTTAAAAAATTCTAAGAATTAAAATAATTCTTATAAATAATTACGGAGAGGGAGGGATTCGAACCCTCGACAAAAGTTACCTCCTGTAACTCCTTAGCAGGGAGCCGCTTTCAACCACTCAGCCACCTCTCCAGTTCTTCTACATTATCAATTTTTGAGCAAACATTCAAAATTATTTATTTAATCGAAATGTCTAATCAACTTGGACTCTTGGCAATCTATTTTTAAAAGAGCAAAGAATTTCCCAAGGTATGCTATTACATTTGTCTGCCCAGTCAATCGGAGAAATTGATTTGTCTCCATCAGACCCTAGTAATAGCATCGTACTCCCAACATTAATATCATTAGAATCTGTAATATCTACCATCATTTGATCCATTGTTATAGATCCAACTTGAGGATAAAGTTTTTTATTATGAATCAAACTTATTTTGCCAGAAAGATTTCTAATGATGCCATCAGCATAACCAATACTTAAAACTGCTAACTTTGTTTTTCTATCACTAACAAATTTATTTCCATAACTAACTCCAATACCTTTTTCAATAGTGCGAACAAAAGTTACTTTAGCCTTTAAAAATAAAGCAGGTTTAAGAAATAACTTTTCATTTATCTTTAGTAATGGTTCATAGCCATACATTGAAAGGCCAACACGTACCATATCAAATTGAAAATCCTTGCCAAGTATCATGCCAGCAGAATTAGCAAGATGAATTTTAATATTTTGTGTATTATGAATATTTATAAGTTTCAATAATTCTTGAAATTTTTCTCTTTGTAATTGTGTACTGCTTTTAGGATTCAATGCATTCTTTTCATCTGCGCAGGCCAGATGACTATATATTCCCTTAATAGAAATATTTTCAAGTGATTTAATATTATTAAATTGTTGAACAAACTGATCACATTCAAATCCTAATCTTGACATCCCAGTATCAACTTTTAGATGCAACGAGAATTTAAAATTATTAAGCTCTCCAATGTTATTACAAATCAAGCACTCCCTGATAGTACTAACGGTTGGCATCAAATCGTTTCTAAAACATATTAATAGATCTTTTTTTGTATAAAGATTACCAAGTACAAGAATTGGGGCACTTATCCCAAAAGAACGAAGCTTTATACCTTCCTTTAAGGTTGCTACTCCTAATTGAGAGGCGCCACCCTTAATCGCATTTTCAGATACTACTTTTGCATCATGTCCATATCCATCAGCCTTAACAACTGCCATGAATTCACAATTATTTTTTAATTTTGATCTTAATTGCCTTACGTTTGACTCTATTGCTTTACCACTGACTTCTATCCAAGCTCTTTGAGTTGGATCTATTTCTCCTTCAAAACTTGGAAGAGTATCAAACTTATTTTTTCGATTATTCAAAGAATTGGAATTAATAATTGCGCGATTATATGCGCTTATTTAAATATACCGCTAGCATGACATGTAAATTGATTTTTGGCATGGGCCAGACACTTGTTTTAAATGCATCTTATGAACCTTTAAACATTACTTCTTGGCGAAGAGCTGTAATTTTAATGATCAAAGGTAAAGCTGAAAGTTTAGAAGAAGATCAATCATATGCCATACATTCTGGGCATAACCTCCCTACTGTTATTAGGCTTCGCTACTACGTTAAAGTTCCCTTCAGAGAGGTCGCACTTACAAGAAAAAATATACTTCTTAGAGATAATAACTCATGTCAATACTGTAACCATAGTGGTAGTGATTTATCAATAGATCATGTTTTACCAAGAAGCAGAGGTGGAACTGACAATTGGGAAAATGTAACAACTGCATGCCTTAGATGTAATGTCCAAAAAGGTAATAGGACCCCTGAAGAAGCAAATATGCCTTTAAAACGAAAGCCGTATCGTCCATTAAGTAATCTAAATTTTGAAGCGACAAGGCAAATAGACTCTGGAAAACACAAAGAATGGAGTAAATATGTGATTGGTTTAGCTGCTTAAAATCAATTAATTTTCACTCTCATTAAAATCTTCTAACATCCTTTTTTGTTCCTGTGCTAAACAAGCATCAATAACTTCATCTAATTGTCCTGCCAGAATTGGCTCTAACGAAAAATTTGATCCCAACCTATGATCAGTAGTTCTATTATCCTTAAAATTATAAGTTCTAATTTTTTCGCTTCTATCTCCACTTCCAACTTGCATTAGCCTTTGGGACCTCTCCTTAGCATTAGCTTCTTTTAATTGAATATCATATAATTTAGCTCTTAAAATTTCCATAGCTCGCTCACGATTTTGTAGCTGAGATCTTTCTTGTGTACAAAATACTCTTATACCTGTTGGCTTATGAATTAGATCAATAGCAGTCTCTACCTTATTAACATTTTGACCTCCAGCACCTCCTGATCTAGCTGTACCAATTTCTATCTCAGTTGGATCAATCTTAACTTCTACTGGATCAGCCTCAGGCATAACCGCAACTGTTGCAGTAGAAGTATGAACTCTGCCTTGAGATTCAGTTGCTGGAACTCTTTGAACTCTATGAACACCTGCCTCAAATTTTAATTGGCTATAAACAGAATCTCCTTTTACAGAAATAACTAATTCTTTAAATCCTCCCATATCTGATTCAGAAGCACTAATAGGTTTAACTGACCAACCAATTTTTTGTCCATACCTTTCATACATTCTTGCTAAATCACCAGCCCAGATACAAGCTTCATTTCCTCCTGCTCCAGCTCTAATTTCCAACATTACACTTCTTTCATCTCGTGGATCTTTTGGTAATAAAGCAATTGTTAATTTTTCAATTAGTTTATTCTTAAGATCTTCTAGACTTAATAATTCTTCATTGATCAATGATTCCATATCTTTATCATTTCTATTATCTTTAAGTAATTGTTTGGAGTCACCAATTTCTTTATCAGTATCAAGCAATTGATTGTAATCAAGAACTAAAGGTTCTAGCTTGGCTCTTTCTCTTGCTATTGATTCTAGTTTCTTAGGATTATTTGCAATATCCGGATCAGCCAACTGCATTTCCAAATTGACAAAACTTTCTGAAGCGTTTTTTAACCTTGCAATTAATGTTATATATTCCAATTGAAGATTTGCTTAGTTTTTGGTTATTAAAATTTTATTTATCTAATTCTTTAGATTCTTTTGATTCTTTTGATTCTTTTGAAGTAGCTGAATCGGCTGAACCCATTCCATATTTTTTCATAAATCTATCAACTCTACCTTCAGTATCAAGTATTTTTTGCGTACCAGTAAAGAAAGGATGATTACCACTCCAAACATCAACATGTAATTCAGGCTTAGTTGAACCTGTAGTCATTACGACTTCTCCATTACAAATAACTTTTGCGTCTGGATACCATTTAGGATGAATTTCTGATTTAGGCATAATAAAAGATGTTTTAACGTTTAGAGAATTGACCAGCTTTCCTAGCTTTTTTAAGACCATATTTTTTTCTTTCTTTTGATCTAGGGTCTCTACTAAGGTGTCCTTCTGTTTTTAAAGGCTTCCTATTATCAGGAGATAAACCACAAAGAGCTCTGGCTGCTCCTTGCTTGATAGCATCTGCCTGCCCTGTTAAACCACCACCAAAAACATTTACAAAAATATCGTATGAATTTTCAAGGCCTAGAGTTAGCAAAGGTGCTTTAACTGAATTTAAGTGTGATGGATTAAAGTTTAAGTAATCATCACCAGAACGACCATTTATTTTAATTTGTCCATTGCCCGGAATTAAACGAACTCTTGCCACAGAAGTTTTTCTTCTTCCGGTACCCCAATAAACTGCTTTGTTTTTTATTTGACTATTCATTTATTATATTTTAACTATTTAATAATACAGGATTTTGTGCAGCATGAGGATGATCTGAACCTTTATAAACTTTTAATTTCTTGAATTGCTGTCTTCCTAATGAATTATGAGGAAGCATTCCTTTAACAGCTTGCTCAATTATTCTCTCAGGAATTCTTTCTTGAAGTGATTCAAATTTTTCAACTTTCATTCCACCTGGTCTACCAGAATGCCTTCTGTATAATTTCTGTGATGCTTTTTTACCTGTTACCTCTACTTTTTCGGCATTAACAACAATAACAAAATCACCTGTGTCCAAATGAGGGGTAAATGTTGGTTTATTCTTTCCTCTCAAAACAGCAGCTATCTCTGTAGAAAGCCTGCCAAGTGTCTTATCTTTAGCGTCAACTAAAAACCAATTTCTTTTGATAGTTTCTATAGAGGGAGTGATAGTTTTATTCATTTATTAATTTTACTAGAATAAATTTAAATCAATATTGAATTCTACCTTATTGAAGGAGGAATAAACAATTATTTTGATTATCTAAATATATTATTTAAGTTTATAAAATCTTCCAAGCTAGGAGTAACCTCTAATTACAAATTTCGGAAAAAGATCATTTTTATTGATCCTTTTAAAAATATTCTCTTCGTATACAGAATTTACAAAACATAACCCTTTGGCTGGCGCTGATTCTCGAACATCATGTTTCTTTTTTAAAACCCATCTATCTTTAAAAATATCTGGTGTTATTTTCTTTTCTCCTACTAAAACAAGTTGACCCACTATTGAACGGACCATTCCATAAAGAAACCCTGTAGCTTTTATATCTATCAGTATCAAATCCTCAGTCCTTTCTAATTTTATATATTTTATTGTTGTCACTGAAGTTGATCTATTACTTCCACTCTTTTGAAAAGCAAAAAAATCATGCTCTCCAATCATTCCATCTAAAGCAATTGACATTGAAAACTCATCAAGATATTTCTGATATCTATGCCATGACCACTTATTTAAAAACAAATTAGGTATCTTACTATTATTTATTACATATCGATAATGTCTATAAACTGCAGAATAGCAAGCATGCCAGCTACTTTTTACTTCTACTGATTCTAAGATTCTAATTGTATGAGGTAACCTACTATTTAGTACATCTGCATAACGATCAATTGGTATTACGTAATCAATATCAAAATGAATTACTTGGCCAGAAGCGTGAACTCCAGCGTCTGTTCTTCCTGAAGCAAATGTTTTTATAATTCGATTTGATATTTTAAATAGGCAATTTTCTATTGTCTCTTGAACACTTATTGCATTTTTCTGTCTTTGCCAACCTGAATAATAGGATCCATCATATTGGATAACTAAAGCTACTCTTTTCAAAAGTTATTATTATATTATTTTCAAGTTTTATTTTTCTATATTCAAACTAGTTCAATGATAGCCATTTGGGCGTTATCACCTTTTCTAGCAACAGTTCTAACAATTCGGGTATAACCACCGTTTCTTTCTCCATATCTTTCTTGAGCTTTTTCAAACAGTGAGTGAACTAACTTTTTATCATAAATATAACCAAGAGCTCTTCTTCTAGCAGATAAAGTGCCCTCCTTTGCTAAGGAGATCATTCTTTCGGCCTCATTTCTTAAAGCTTTAGCTCTTGCTTTGGTAGTAGTTATTCTACCTTCTCGAATAAGTTGCGTAGTTAAAGCTCTAAGAAGAGCTTTTCTTTGATCAGCTGGTTTACTTAAAAGAGGAACTCTAAGTTGGTGTCTCATAATCTCAATAGTTTGTTAAACAGATGTCCTGCTTTGTGGAATTGAAATTCCTATTCGCTCAAGAGCTTCAATAACCTCATCTGCAGATTTCGAGCCGAAGTTCTTAATTTCTAAAAGATCTTCGTAACTGAATCCCATTAAATCTGAGACAGAATTAACTTGTGCTCTTTTCAAGCAATTATACGCTCTAACGGACAAGTTTAGTTCCTCTAATGGAATTTGAGCTTCAGGAGAAGGTTCTGGTTCTTCGGGTATTTCTTCAACCATTGTGACGGTTGCTAGGGGCTGAAAGAGTTCAATTAACTGGTTTGCTGCTTCAGCAATTGCATCATCAGGGCTTGTTGAACCATCTGTAACAACTTCCATTGTTAATCTTTCTCTACCTGTTGCTCCTTCTGCAACAGCAGTTTCATCTATTGTGAAATTAACTCTTTTTACAGGCATAAAAACAGCATCAATTTGAAGCAAGTCTATAGCTGTAGTTTCTTGATTTCTTCGATCTACAGGTCTATAACCAACCCCTCTTTCTACATGAATTTCTAGCTCTAGATTATGTCCCTCTTGAATAGTTGCGATAGGTTTTTCACCATCAACTATTTCAACTTGAGAAGAAAATTGTATGTCATTTGCCTTTACTTCCATTGGGCCATTAACCACTAATCTTCCAATCTCAGTCTCTGGGTTGGAACTATTAATAGAGAGTTGCTTACAATTTAAAAGAATATCTAGAACGTCTTCTCTAACTCCTGGGATAGTGGCATATTCATGATTAATTCCTGCAATTCTTACAGCAGTAACAGCACTTCCTTCAAGTCCTCCCATAAGAACTCTTCTTAAAGAATTACCGAGGGTTGTAGCTTGTCCTCTTTCTAAGGGGCCAATTAAAAATGTTCCTGTTTGGGAGCGATCATCTGATATTTGATGATCGATTCTGTCAATCTGGTATTGCAACACGGAAAAAAAAAGGTTGAAAGTTTGGGGGGGGAGTGGTTAAGTTCTAAACGCGTCTACGTTTAGGTCTTCTGCATCCATTATGAGGTAATGGAGTTACATCTCTTATTAGAGTTATTTCTAAACCGGCCACTTGTAAAGCTCTTATGGCGGTTTCCCTACCTGAGCCAGGGCCTCTAACTAATACTTCTATTTGTCTCATGCCTTGATCAAGAGCTCTTTTAGCCGCAGCTTCAGCAGCTGTTTGAGCAGCAAATGGAGTCCCTTTTCGAGCACCTTTGAATCCACTTGCTCCTGCAGAAGACCAAGAAATTACATGCCCCGAAGTATCAGCGATAGATACGATAGTGTTATTAAAGGTACTTTGAATGTGTACTACGCCATTTGGTACATTTTTTTTTGATTTCTTTGAACCTGTTTTTTTTACTGGAGCTGCCATAACAATTTAGATAAATAAATTTAGTGTCATTTTTTATAGTTAATTAATTATTTTTTTCTTCCAGCGACTGTTTTTCTTGAGCCTCTTCTCGTTCTAGCATTTGTTCTTGTTCTCTGACCTCTTACAGGAAGACTCATTCTATGCCTTCTCCCTCTAACACAACCAATATCTTGCAAGCGTTTCATCGCCATACCTTCTTTTCTGCGTAAATCACCCTCTACAGTAAAGTCTTCTGTAGCACCTCTCAATTTCTGTACATCACTATCTGATAAATCTTTGACACGGGTATCAGGATTAACTCCTGTATTTGAAAGGATCAATTTTGATCTTGTTAGACCAACTCCATAGATGTATGTAAGTGCAATTTCAACTCGTTTTTCACGAGGTATGTCAATTCCTGCAATCCTGGCCACTTGTTTCGAATTAGTAAAAGGTTTTTAATTTAATGTCGTCAAAGATTAACCTTGACGCTGTTTGTGTCTAGGGCTAGCGGTGCAAATAACCATTACCCTGCCATGTCTACGAATAACACGACATTTGTCACACATTTTTTTTACTGAGGCTCTAACCTTCATAAGGTCTTCTCATTAAAATGTTAATTCCATATTGTACATCATCATCAAGCCATTTTTTGTTTTATATCAGCAGAAATTGTTTTTAGATCTTCATCAGCCTTTATATTTTCTAATAAGGAGAGATCTTTATAGTATTCAATTAATGGCTCTGTAGTTTCCTTATAAATTTTTAATCTTGTTTTAATAGTTTTTTCATTATCATCTTTTCTACCCCTAATAAGTAAACGCTTTATTAAAACTTCGTCGGGTATATCTAAATAAAATACGATCTCTAAAGGTTGATTTATTTTAATTAATACATCATTAAGAGAATGCACTTGAGACAAATTTCTAGGATAACCATCTAAAATCCAACCATTATTATCTTTATCCAAATTTTTTTTAACAATTTCTAAAACTAATTGATCACTTACAAGTTCCCCCTTATTCATAATATCTTTTACTTGTTTACCCAAATCAGTATCCAAATCAATTTCCTTTCTTAATAATTCTCCAGTAGATAAATGTAAATAAGAGTTAGCTTCACTCAAAAGGGCAGCTTGAGTACCTTTACCTGCTCCAGGTGGTCCTAAAAATAGTAAATGTTTTTTCATTAATTATTAACTAATCCCTCATACCTCTGAGAAATAACATAAGTTTGAATTTGTTTAGCCGTATCGATAGCAACTCCTACAAGAATTAATAGAGAAGTGGCTCCTAAACCTTGAAAAGTTTGAACATTAGTTGCTCTTTCTACAGCCGCAGGAATTATGGCTACTGAACCTAAAAATAATCCTCCTAATAGTGTTAGCCTATTTTGAATACCTGACAAGTAATTTGCTGTATTAGAACCAGGTCTTACTCCAGGAATAGCAACTCCCCCCTTTTTTAAATTAGATGCTACATCTACTGGATTAATGGTAAGAGAAGCATAAAAGTATGAGAAACCTAAAATTAAAGCAAAAAATGTTAGTGCATATGGCCATGGATTGGAAGAACTCGGATTTAAACTACTAGCTAATTTAATTAGAATTGGATTCCCAGTAACATTTGCAACTGTTATTGGTAAAAATATCAAGGCAGATGCAAAGATAATTGGCATAACTCCTCCAGCATTCAATTTTAATGGCAAATAACTTTGTCTTGTTGGAAGTAATGAAGAATTACCTATCTGTCTTTTTGCACTAACAATTGGTATACGTCTTGCTCCTTCTTGAACAAAAATTATTCCTACAATTGTTAGTAAAAAGACTCCGAGTAAAACGGCTATACCGAGAACATCTCCACGATCGCCAGTTTGTGCTTTTTCAATAGTTGAACTCAAAGCTTTTGGCAAGGTTGCAACAATATTTAAGAAGATCACCAATGAGGCTCCTTGACCTATTCCTTTCTCCGTAATAATTTCACTAAACCACATTACTATCATTGAGCCTGTCACAAGGGCAATAGATGTTTGCAAAACAAAAGCGGTTTCACTTATACCCTCGATAGCATACTGTCTAAGAATTAAAGAGAATATGATACTTTGTAAAAAACCCCATCCCAAAGAAACATATCTGGTAATCTGAGCTATTTTTCTCCTACCTGCTTCACCCTCATTTTTTTGCAAATCTTCAAGGACAGGTAATGAAGCCGTCAAAAGTTGAATAATAATTGAAGCATTAATAAAGGGTAAAATTCCAAGTGCAAATATTCCTAAGGTTGAAATTCCTCCTCCAGTAAAAATATCTAGAAAACCAATTAATTGACCACCCTGGTCAATAAAACTTTTAAACGCAACTCTATCAATTCCAGGCATTGGTATATAAATCCCCAGTCGGACCAAAAGTAGAAGACCTAAAGTTGTTAAAACTCGATTCCTTAACTCTTTATTTAAAAATAATTGAGTGACAATTTCTGAAGCACTAGGATTTCTACTTTTGTTAATTAACATCGGCAAGTAAAATTAAATTTATAAGTAAATTTATTTATTATTAATAATTTCGCAAGATCCCCCTGCAGCTTCTATTTTTTCCTTGGCAACTTTAGTGAATGCATGAGCTTGAACTTTTAATTTCACCTTAACTTCTCCATTACCTAGAATTTTGAGAGGAAATTTCGGCTTAAATAACAACTTTTTTTTCACAAGCGAATCTATATTGACAACTTCACTTTCTTTAAATTCACTTAATTTGCTTAGATTAACTATTGAAAATTTTTTTTGATTAATAATTTCAAAATGCTTTAACTTGGGAACTCTCCTGTAGAGGGGCATTTGACCACCTTCAAATCCAGGCCGTGTAGGTCTACCGGATCGAGATTTCTGTCCTCTCATACCAAAACCACAAGAAGCTCCCTGCCCTGCTGCGATGCCTCTACCTTTTCTTAATTTTTTCTTTCTTGAACCTGTGTTTGATTTTAGTGTATTTAAAGTTGAAGTCATGATTTTAAGAGTAAAGCTGTTCAAGAGAAATACCTCTCTCTCTAGAGGCAGATTTGTGGGTTCTTAATTGAGAAAGAGCCACCATTGCAGCTCTCGCATTATTTAAGGGAGTTTTACTACCTAATCTTTTAGCTAAGACGTTTTTTATACCTGCTAATTCTAAAACTGTCCTAATTGACCCACCAGCAATTACACCCGTACCAGGTGCAGCAGGTCTAATAAGTACATTCGCTGCTCCATCTCTCCCTTTAGATAAGGTAGGTATTGAATTATTTGGAGTTAAAGGAACTCTAACAAGATGTTTTTTACCGTCTGAGACTCCTTTCCTTACTGCTCCAATAACATCTCCTGCCTTCCCTACTCCTACTCCTACTTGACCTTTCTCATTCCCAACAACAACAATTGCTCTAAAACTCATTTTTTTACCACCTTTTACTGTTTTAGATACTCTTCTAATTTGAACAACTCTTTCTTGCCACTCAGAATCCCTCTCATTTTTAGAGTCACCTCTCCGATTTCTTTTTCGATCATTATTACGATTACCTCTCCTCTGCTCATTAGCATTAGATGAAGGTACATTCTCATTCATTGATTGATTTTCTTGTTTTGTTGGAGTGTCTGTCATGATAAAAATAAATATTTAGAAATTCAAGCCTGCATCACGGGCCGCATCTGCTAGAGCTTTAACTCTCCCATGATATAGATTCCCACCTCTATCAAAAATTACTTGTTTAACACCTTTCTTAATTGCTCTTTTAGCTAATAATTTACCAACAATTGAAGAGGAGCTGCAGTTAGAAGAGAGTTTTTCTTTATCTTCCTTGAGTTCTTTATCTACCGTAGATGCAGAACATATGGTTTGTTGTGCATCGTCGTCAATAACTTGAGCGTAAATATGATTATTTGAACGGAAAACAGCTAATCTTGGGCGTACGCTACTACCGATTAAGTAACGCCTTAATCTTTTATGTCTTTTTTGAGTTTGAAGTTTCCTTGAAATTTTAGCCATGATTTTAAATCAATTATTTTTTGCCGGATTTACCAGCTTTTCTGATGATTCTCTCATCTTGGTATTTGATACCTTTACCTTTATAGGGTTCTGGAGGTCTGATTGATCTGATTTTTGCTGCTTCATTTCCAACAATTTCTTTATCAATTCCAGATACAGTTACATTTGTATTACTTTCAACTTTGTATGTTATACCATCGGGGGGGGCTCATTTCTACTGGATGACTATATCCAGCACTTACTACTAAATTTTTTCCTTTCACTTGAGCCCTAGATCCAACACCAACTATTTCCAATTTCTTTGAGTAACCTTCAGTAACTCCTTGAACCATATTTGAAATCAATGTTCTACAAAGACCATGCCTTTCCCGTGAATATCTTTTCGTAGTTGCTGGAGTAACAACAATCATATTTTCTTTCTGATCAAAATTCACACCTTCAGGCATAAGTCTTTTAAGTTCCCCTTTTGGACCCTTTACGGTAATGCTTAATCCATTAATATCAACAGATACCTTTTCTGGTATTTGTACTGGAGATTTTCCTATTCTTGACATAATTAATACTCCTTAATAAACATAACAAAGAACTTCGCCACCGATGCCTTGTTTCCTTGCGTCACGGTCACTCATTACACCCTTTGAAGTTGATACTATAGCAACTCCAAGACCCCCAAGAACTTTTGGTAAGCCCTTTGTATTTTTATAAACTCTCAATCCAGGCTTACTTACTCTTTGCATTGATCTGATAGTAGGAAATTTATTTTTACCACTATATTTAAGTCCTAAAACGATTTGAGACTTGTAACCTTCACCTTCCTCATTAATATCATTAATGAAGCCTTCTTTTTGAAGAACTTTAGCTATGCTAAGAGACATTTTAGAAGCTGGGATCGCGGTGGATGTATGCTTTTTTTGACTCGCATTTCTTATACGAGTAAGCATATCTGAAATAGGATCGTGATTTGACATGTTTATAAAGTTAATTACTAAAAGGCATTCCTAGCTCTTTCAGGAGAGCTTTACCTTCTTGATCTGTTGAGGCACTAGTGACAATTGTGATGTCCATTCCTCTAATGGAATCAATTTTATCAAATGAGATTTCAGGGAATATCAATTGTTCTTTAACTCCTAAAGTATAGTTACCTCTTCCATCAAAGCTTTTTGGATTAACACCTCTGAAGTCTCTAATTCTTGGTAAGGCTAGATTTATAAATCTTTCTAAAAAAGAATACATTCTATCTCCCCTAAGGGTAACAGTACAGCCAATTGGCATTCCTTCCCTTATTTTAAAGCCAGCAATTGCTTTTTTGGATCTTGTAACTAAAGCTTTTTGTCCCGTAATAGTTGCCATTTCATTTAAAGAGGCCTCTAAAGCCTTTGAATTTGAAGCAGCTTCTCCAAGGCCTCTATTTACGTTAACTTTGATAACCTTGGGTACTTGATGAATATTTTTAAGGCCAAGTTCTTTTAAAAGCTTTGGTCTTATTGCTTCTTTGTAGCGAGTTTTAAGAGTCATGATTTTTGTAATTAATTCTGGTCTTTGTCAGAATTGTGTAATAAGAAAATTGAAATCTCGTTTTTGATGAAGAATTTAATCAATTAGTTCACCAGTTTTTTTTAATCTTCTTTTTTTAACTCCCTCTTTATCAATAAAATATTCTATTTTACTTATTAGATTTTTATCCTTTGAAAAAAACATTACATTAGAAGCGTGTAATGATGCTTCTTCTGTCAATATTCTCCCACTTTCACCTTCTTGAGTAGGTTTTATGTGTTTTGTTCTAAGATTTACTCCCTTCACCACTACTCTATTTTCTAGAGGGATTGTTTTTAATACTTCACCAGTCTTACCCTTTTCTTTACCGTTAATAACTTTGACTAAGTCTCCTGTTTTTATTCTCATTTTTATTCGTTTGAAATTTTTCTTTTGTTTAAGTGAGTCCAACATTTAAATAACCTCCGGAGCTAAAGAAACTATCTTTGTAAAATTCTTATCGCGTAATTCCCTTGCTACTGGACCAAAGACTCTTGTACCTTTTGGATTTTTATCTTCATTAATCAAAACGGCTGCATTATCATCGAAACGAATTGAGTTACCTGTATTTCTTCTTAAAGTATGCTTTGTCCTTACAATAACGGCTTTAACGACATCTGATTTTTTAACTCCCATATTTGGCAAAGCGTCTTTTACTGATGCAACTACAACATCTCCCACATGTGCATATCTTCTATTTGAACCAAGCACTCTTATACATTGAAGTCTTTTAGCTCCACTGTTATCAGCAACAGTTAAATAAGTTTCTTGTTGAATCATTTTTTATCCTCCTTACTCATTATTGTTTTATTAAGAATTTCCTCTATTGCCCATCTTTTATGAGCACTTAGTGGCCTTGTTTCTTTAATTTTAACTCGATCTCCCAAAACACATGTGTTTTCTGGATCATGTGCCTTGTAGCGAGTAGTTTTACTTACAATCTTTTTATAAGTTGGATGTGGGTATCTATTGATTACGGCAACAACAACTGTTTTGTCCATTTTGTCGCTTACAACAGTACCAATTCTTTCTTTAAGTGCCATAGCAATAATTAATCAGCGGGTTTTTGAGAAGTGGATTGACTTTTACTAAGAGTAAGTAATTGTGCAACTTGTTTCTTAATGATTTTGAATTGATGAGTTTCATTAAGCTGTCTTGTTGCCTGTTTGAATCTTAAGTCAAAAAGATCTTTTCTAAGTTGATCAATTTTTTCACTAATTTGAGAAGAATTTAACTTTTTAAATTCTTTTATAGATTCTGAATTTTTCATTTTTTAACCTCCTCATTTGAATTTTTCCCTGTCTTAACTTCTACTGATGAATCACTACTTAGATTTATATCACCAGAAATAAATTTTGTTTTTACTGGTAATTTATATTGGGCTAAACGCATAGCTTCTTTTGCAATTTCTTCTGTAATCTCATCACCGCCCATTTCAAATAATATTCTTCCAGGTTTTACAACAGCTACCCAAAACTCTGGATTTCCTTTTCCTGATCCCATCCTAGTTTCAGCTGGTCTCATAGTGACTGGTTTGTCTGGGAAAATACGAATCCATATTTTTCCACCACGTTTAACATATCTTGTCATTGCTCTTCTACTTGCTTCAATCTGTCGAGCAGTTACCCACCCACAATCTTGAGCTTGGAGTGCAAACTGACCAAATGCAATGGTGTTGCCCTTAGAGGCAATACCTTTCATTCTGCCTCTATGCTGTTTTCGGAATTTAGTACGTTTTGGACTAAGCATTGTTATACCTCCTATGAATTCTCATTTGAACGATCCTCAAATTGCTGAGGTTTTCGACTACCTTTCCTTCTTGGAATAGCACCAACAGGAATAGTTTGTTCTTCTTTAGGAAGAACCTCCCCTTTAAAAACCCAAACTTTAATTCCTAATACACCATAAGTTGTATTTGCTTCGCGCAGTGCATAATCAACCTCAGCTCTCAAAGTATGAAGAGGAACCCTACCTTCTCTAGTCCACTCTGTTCTAGCTATTTCTGCACCATTGAGTCTTCCTCCTACTTGTACTTTCAAGCCTAGAACTCCAGCCCTTTGTGCTCTTTGCAAAGCCATCCTTATAGTTCTTCTAAAAGCAACTCTTTTTTCTAATTGTTGTGCTATGTATTCAGCAAGTAAATATGCATCCGCATCAACTCTCTCCACTTCAACTACATTAATTCGAACTTGTCTTGTTCTATCTCCTATAGTTTTTTGTATACCTGATCTCAATTCTTCAATACCACTTCCTTGCCTTCCTACAATCACTCCAGGTCTGGCTGTTTTCAATTCAAGTTCTAACTGATCGGCTTTTCTAGCAATTAGAACATCACTGATTCCAGCTGAACTATATTTCTTTTGGATAAAAGTACGAATTTTATGATCTTCTTGAAGAAGAGTTGGATAAGTTTTAGAAGTAGCGAACCATTTTGAACGGTGTTCTTGTGTAATACCTAACCTAAACCCTGTTGGATTAATTTTATTACCCATTAGTTTTGTGCCTCCGTATTAATTTGATTAGGAGCAGATTCAACAGAAATACTTATATGGCAAGTCTGCTTTTTGATAGAGAAAGCTCTACCTTGAGCTCTTGGTCTGAACCTTTTCATCACCGGACCGTTATCAGCCGAAGCTGAAGATATTACTAGAGACGAGGGTTCCATACCCAAGTTATGTTCTGCATTAGCTACTGCAGATCTTAAAACTTTGGTAATAGGATCAGTAGATCTATATGGCATAAATTCCAACATAATAAGTGCGTCTCTATAAGATTTGCCTCTAATTTGATCGAGAACTCTTCTTACTTTTGATGCAGAACCACGAATATACTTACCGTGAGCAATAGCTGTTTTTGTCATTTCAGGTGTTTTTGTCATTTATCTTGCCCCCTTCTTGTCTCTTAAGTGACCACGATAGGTTCTTGTAGGAGCAAATTCACCTAATTTATGGCCAATCATTTGTTCAGTAATAAATACTGGTATATGGGCCTTACCATTGTGAACAGCAATAGTATGGCCAATCATAACAGGAAGAATAGTCGAAGATCTAGACCATGTTTTGATGACTGATTTATCATTATCAGTATTTTGTTTTTCTACCTTTTTAAGCAAACTATCTGCTATAAAAGGTCCTTTTTTTAATGAGCGTCCCATAATTTATAAAATAGAAATAGAAATAGAAATAGTAGTAATCAAGAATCTCTTCCTCCTCTACTTCTCTTAGAAACACGACGACGTCTTCGAACAACTAATTTGTTACTTGGCTTGTTTTTCTTACGTGTCTTTAATCCAAGTGCAGCCTTACCCCATGGAGTTACAGGGCCTGCCCTACCAATCGGAGCTTTTCCCTCTCCTCCTCCATGTGGATGATCACATGGGTTCATAACACTACCTCTTACTTGAGGTCTTCTACCTAACCATCTTCTTCTTCCTGCTTTTCCTAAGCTAGTATTACGTATTTCAGAATTACCCACTTCGCCTAAAGTTGCATAACATTCCTTGCGTACTAGTCTAACTTCAGTAGATGGGAGTTTTAGGGCGACATACTCTCCTTCTTTAGCCATTAGTTGGGCACTAGCTCCTGCAGATCTGACCATTTGAGCACCTCTGCCAGCATACAGTTCTACACAATGAACACTCGATCCTAATGGCATGGAAGATAGGGGCATTGCATTCCCTTCTTCAATTGGAACATCTTCACCAGAAATTACATTTTGACCAACTTTTATTCCCGCTGGTGCGATTATATATCTTTTCTCTCCATCTTCATAAAATAAAAGTGCAAGTCTCGCATTTCTATGAGGATCATAATGAATAGCTGCAACCTTTGCATTAATATTTTTTTTGTCTCTTCTGAAATCTACTAATCTGTATTGTCTTTTGTGTCCGCCTCCTCTGTGACGACAGGTTATAACTCCTCTATTATTTCTACCTTTATTCCTATGCTTAGAAACTATTAATGATCTTTCTGGTTTTGAACCTGTAATCTCACTAAAGTCAGTAACAACTCTTTGTCTAGTTCCAGGTGTATAGGGTTTGAATTTACGAATAGCCATAATAAATACTCCTTAAGATTCTGGGAATAGTTGAATTTTGTCTCCTTCAGCAAGACGGACAATTGCCTTTTTAATTTGAGAACGTTTCCCGGAGAATTTACCGACTCTTCTTGTTCTCCTTGGAGGATTCATAGTGTTTATTCCTATAACTTTAACACTAAACAAGGCCTCAATTGCTGCCTTTATCTGAGGCTTTGCAGCCCTATGATCTACCTCAAAAGTATATTGGTTAAGATCTAGAGCATTTGTCGCTTTTTCTGTAATTACAGGTTTGCGGATTATATCTGCTAAACGAGAATCAAATAATCTACTCATGATCCATAAACCTCCTGAATTTTATTGATTGCTGATTGACCAATAACTAACTTATTAGCATTGAGAATATCAAAAACATTTAATTGATCAGCAGCAATTAATTTTACCTTTTCAATATTGTTAATAGATTTTTTGATGATATCAGAGGGATCATCAAGAATAATTAAAACCTTTTCTGTTTTTTCTATTCCTAGTCTAGAAAGACCATTAATTATCTCACTCGTTTTTGGTTGGTTTAATGTTGAACCAAAATCTTCAACAGTTTTGATATCAGCAATCCTAGACATCAAGGCTGTTCTAAGTGCTAATCTTCTTTCTTTTCGGTTCATATCTAAATTATACGAACGTGGTTTAGGGCCAAAAATTACCCCTCCTCCAGGTCTTAATGGGGTCCTAATTGATCCTTGACGAGCTCTACCCGTACCCTTTTGCTTATATGGCTTCCTACCTCCTCCACGAACTTCAGATCTTGTCAAAGTAGATGCAGTTCCCTGTCTTTTGTTAGCTAATTGTCTAAGAACAGCTCTATGAATTAAATCGGCAGAAGAAGTCTCTTTGGCAACTTTTAACTCAATTGAGACCTTACCAGCTTTTTTGCCATCCCATTTTAAAGTTTCTAGGGTTGTCATGATTTTGCTCCTCCCTTGTTACCTACAACATTATTAGGCTTTATATTAACTATCGAGCCAGGTTTGCCTGGTACAGAACCCTTTACTACAAGTAAATTTTTCTGATCATCAATTTTGACCACTAGTAAACCCTTTGTCGTGATTTTTTTACCTCCATATCTTCCTGCCATCCTTTTGCCAGGGTAAATTCTCCCTGGAGTTGTTCCAGCACCTGTTGATCCAGGAGCTCTATGATTTTTTGAACCATGACTCATAGGTCCTCTACTAAAACCATGTCTTTTTTGATATCCAGAAAAACCTCTACCCATTGATTTCCCACTAATATCAACTTTCTGACCAACCTCAAAATTTGTGACAGTTATTTCCTTTCCAATCTCATAAGAAGAAGTCTCTTCGACTCTATATTCCTTTAAGTGTTTTAAGAGTATTTCACCTGATTTTAGTAGATGTCCTTTCGCAGGCTTACTTAAATGCTTATCCTTTGATATTCCATAGCCTATTTGAATAGCACTATAACCATCCAAAGGTTGTGTTTTTAATTGCGTGACTCGACAAGGGCCAGCCTCTATAAGAGTAACCGGTACTGCATTACCATCCTCATCGAATAATTGAGACATGCCCAATTTTTTTCCTAAAATTCCTATAGACATAAGACTTGAGTAGGCTAGCTCATAAAAAATTTTTGGTTAATTGTCAAACCTCTTAAAAGTTTCAACAATGTTATCAATCAAAAATTTAATTTAAATGTAGGAGTGAGACTTTTCTAAGATTAGAAAGTTTCTCATAGGGTTCAACCTATCCCAAATTTCTTTAACGAAACGCTAAAAAACGTGAATATTCAAGAGGCTCGGCTAGCTTGCGAGCATAAAAAAATTCACCGAATATAAATTGTACATCATCAAGTACCATAAAATGAAATAATATATAGTTAAAGAGAATCTTTATGCCATTACTTCTGACAGGAAAAAAGTTTCATAATGATTTAAATAAAAATAAGTGCTTAGCAATGTTTGCACCTCTAGAGGGGGGGTATGAAACCCGTCTTTTAAGAAGAATGCGAGCTAAAGGTTTTAAAACTTACATTACCTCTGCTAGAGGATTAGGAGATCCTGAAGTATTTTTACTAAAATTACATGGTATAAGGCCACCTCATCTCGGTCATCAAAGTATTGGCAGAAATGGTGCTCTTGGAGAAGTTCAACAAGTAATCCCTCAAGCGTCTGAACTATTTAATGAGAATGATGAGGATAAATTATTATGGCTATTGGAAGGTCAAGTCTTATCTCAATCTGAGCTAGAAAGCTTAATTAAAATCTGTACTTCAGATAACAAACTAAAAATTGTTGTTGAAATGGGTGGTTCTAGAAAACTTGAATGGCAAACATTAAATGATTACATAATGAATGAATTCTGAAATTGAGTTGTTAAAAAAAAATAAAAAGGGATCAGATAAATGGGTTAAATTAATTTGCGGGGCAAGCAATGAAGATATTGTTGCCATTGAAGATTTAAGTGCTATTTATTCCGCTGCTGGAGTTGACTATATTGATGTTGCTGCTGACGAATCTATAGTTGAAGCAGCGAGAAATGGTATTAAATGGGCCAAAAAACTCTATGGTGCCTCTCCTGGATTGATGATAAGCATTAGTGATGGAAAGGATATACATTTTCGCAAAGCTAAATTTGATCCGTTGAAATGCCCCTCTAATTGTCCTAGGCCATGCGAAAGGATTTGCCCTACCTTTGCAATTGATTATTCTGGTGTAAAGGAAAATAAATGTTATGGATGTGGAAGATGTATAAATAGTTGTCCCCTAAATTTAATTTCTGAATATGAATATAAATTATCAAATAATGACTTACCACAAACTCTACAAACATTAAAACCTGATGCAGTAGAAATTCATACGGAAATCAATCGACTAGATTCTTTTATACAAGTTGCAAATATTCTCAAAACTTCAGGAGTAAAATTAAAAAAAATATCTGTAAGTTGTGGATTAAATCAATCCCAAAAAGGTCCAAAAGATCTTTTAAAAGCTCTCTGGGAAAGATATGAAATTCTTGTCGAACATAAAGTGCCGCTTATTTGGCAACTAGATGGAAGACCTATGTCTGGGGATCTATCTCCAGCAACAGGTAAGGATACAGTTAAATTATGGAACAATATAGGATCTCATCTTCCCCCAGGTTTAATTCAATTAGCAGGAGGAACAAATGGAAAAACTCATGAATTTTTGAAAATAAATAATTTTCCTGATGGAATTGCCTTTGGGAGTTCTGCCAGAAAGATAATGCAACCACTTATTGAAGATGCCAACAAAAATAATAAAAAATTATATGAATATCCAGAAAAAATGGATTTAGCTATAAAAAAAGCACAAAAATTGCTTAACCCATGGAAAACCAGCTAATCCGACTGTTTAATTAAATTAAAAAACAATTTCAGAAAATCTAGAATAAAAATTTATATTTTTGATAGAAAAAAATCTAGTAATGTATTAAAATAAAATTTCATTGGGCCGTCGCCAAGTGGTAAGGCATCGGGTTTTGGTCTCGACATTCCTAGGTTCGAATCCTAGCGGCCCAGTTCTAAAAATTAGTTGAGTGAGCTCTAATAAATTATTTCTATTTGATTTTGATGGGGTTATTGTTGATGGAATGAATGAATACTGGCACAGTTCATTATTCGCTTTTGAAAAATTTATAAATTCTCCAAAAATCTTAATTGATCAAAATCTTTACAAACAAGTTCCAAATACTTTTATAGAAATGAGACCCTGGGTTAAATATGGATGGGAGATGTTAATCATTGCCCACCAAATTATCAAAAATGAAGATCCAATAAACGATCAAAACAAAATCAATTTCCTAAATAAATATCATCAAAATTGTCAGAAAGTTTTATTAGAAAATTCTTGGGTGGCTGAAGATTTACAAAAATGTCTTGATAAAGCAAGAAAATATCAAATAGAAAATGATTTTGACAATTGGATAAGGTTACATCGCCCATTTTATGAAGTTATAGTTTTTATAGAAAAATTAAAGAAAGAAAAAATCCATACGGGAATCATAACAACGAAAGGAAAAATATTTGCAGGCAAAATTCTTGAAAAATTAAATATTTTCCCGGAGTTAATTTTTGGCTATGAATCGGGAACAAAAGTTGAGATTATTTCAGAACTCTGGAGAGAATATGAAATCATGGGCTTTATCGAAGATAGGAGAAATACACTTCTTGATATAAAGCAAAACCCTTTGACAAGTAATATTCCTTGCTATTTGGCTGATTGGGGCTATTTAAAAAATATAGATCGACTTAATTTGCCACTTGAAATTAAATTATTAAAGTTGAAAAGTTTAGAAGATTTACTTGCAATTTAGTTATCTTCAGCTAAAGTACACATGTACTATGAATTGTAATTATTGATTTTAAATTTATTTAACAATTATAGATTTAAAATAATTATGAGGACTTATCAATAAATTAAAATGAGTTTAGAAGAAAAAAGAAAAAAGGATTCAAAAGAATCCTCATCTGAAGAGAAAAACAAAGCCTTAAATCTAGTCTTAGGACAAATAGAAAGAAACTTTGGTAGAGGATCAATAATGAGGCTTGGAGATGCCTCCAGAATGAAAGTAGAAACAATATCTACAGGAGCTCTTACATTAGACTTAGCATTAGGAGGAGGATATCCAAAGGGAAGAGTGGTTGAAGTTTACGGACCTGAAAGTTCAGGTAAAACAACCCTAACTCTTCACGCAATAGCAGAAGTACAGAGAAATGGGGGTATAGCAGCATTTGTTGATGCTGAACATGCTTTAGATCCAGTCTATGCCGCCTCTCTGGGAGTGGATGTCGAAAATTTACTAGTTTCGCAGCCAGATACAGGTGAAATGGCTTTAGAAATAGTTGATCAACTCATAAGATCAACTGCTGTAGACCTCGTTGTTGTTGATTCAGTAGCAGCATTAACTCCTAGAGCAGAAATAGAAGGTGAAATGGGAGATCACGTTATAGGAAGCCAGGCAAGACTAATGAGTCAAGCAATGAGAAAAATAACTGGTAATATTGGTAAATCAGGATGTACGGTGATATTCCTCAATCAATTACGCTTAAAAATCGGAGTTACATATGGAAATCCAGAGACAACTACAGGAGGTAATGCATTAAAGTTTTATGCTTCAGTAAGACTTGATATCAGAAGAATTCAGACTCTTAAAAGAGGTACAGAAGAATATGGAATAAGAGCAAAAGTAAAAGTAGCAAAAAATAAAGTAGCTCCTCCATTTAGAATTGCAGAGTTTGATATTCTATTCGGCAAAGGGATCAGTACGACAGGATGTTTATTAGATTTAGCAGAAGAGACTAATATAATAATTAGGAGAGGTGCTTGGTATAGTTACGAAGGAGAAAATATTGGCCAAGGAAGAGATAACACAATTATTTGGTTGGATCAGAACTTAGAAATAAAGAATAAAGTAGAAAATATTGTCAAAACGAAACTAACAGAGGGTACTGAAGTAAGTTCTAATTCGATGAAAGCATTAAATAATAATCCAGAAAATGCTGTGATTGCTAATAACATCAAGAAAATAGCTTAGTTTCATAATGGAAAGCTTTTAGATAAGCTAACCTCAATAACCGTATGATTTCAAGGCTTCCCAGATGTAGACTGGTAAGGCACTAATGTCAAGAGTATTTCAAAGAGCTGGAAGATCAGGATGGTACTTAGGTGTTTCAGTTCAAAATCTCTTAGAAAGAAATTAGGCAAAAACGAAGTTCATAAGAAAGTTGGTAATACTCATGCAGAAGCAAGGATTAACAAATCTAAAATGGAAGCTGAAATCCAGAGATCGTTTGGTGTAGAACTTAAAAGTTTGAGTTTGGTTGAGTAAGTAACAGCAATGTATGAGAACGATCCAAACTATAAAGGCATCAAATCTATCGCTGAAATACCAGCAAAAGAAAAAGAAATGCTTAGAGATGTTCATCAAGTCGACTATGACTTATTAGGCAATCCAACAACTCCAAAAGAAGCTGCACTGTGGCAAGCACTAGATGGTCAAACGAGTTACCACCAATGGATTAATAGAAGATTAATGACTGAAAATATTGCTAAATCACCTTTTCCTTTTTGAATAAATACTAATTAAGATAAAACTCTTCATTTAAAAACTTTATAAGTATAGTTGGCTGTTTTTTTATTATGCAGCTAAATTCCTATACCTCCCAAATTGAGGTTCAAATAACATTTTTACAGTTCCCACCGGACCATTTCTATGAGTAGTGACTATTAACTCTGCTATACCCCTATCCTCTGTTTCTGGATCATAATATTCATCTCTGTAAAGCATTACGATAATATCTCCATAATCTTCAAGTACATCAGAATCTCTGATATCAGATAACATTGGTCTGCAATTTTCTCTTTCTTCTACTCTTCCAGATATTGGTGCAGTAATTAAAACAGGTACATTTAGCTCTTTTGCAAGATTCTTAAGCTCTTTAGTATTTCTCTCTAATTGGGCTTGATAATCATCCACGTTTGAATACTCCATCAATTGATAAGAATCAATTACTATTAGCCCTAAACTTGTCTCATTATTTTTCATCGATATATCTCTACATCTATTTTTTATTTCATCAATTGAGATAGCTTTTTTATCTTCTATAAATATTGGAAGAGATTCAAGTTTTGTATTCTTTTCATAAACTAGTTGCCACTCCTCAGAAGTAAATCTTCCGGTTCTTATTCGACCAATTTCAATACCAACCTCCATTCCTAATATCCTGTATGCCAATTCTTCTTTATTCAAATCGAAACCGAAGAAACATACTGGAAGATTTTGACCTGCAACATTTCTAGCAAACTGCAAAGCCAATGAGGTTTTACCCATAGATGGGCGTCCTGCAAAAGCAATTAAATCTCCCCTTCTTAACCCTTGAGTCATCGCATCAAAATCATAGAAAGAAGTAGGTATACCAGCGGAAGCATTACCTAATGAAATATTCTTAATTTCAGTAAAGTTTCTGTGAAGTAGATCTTTTAAACTTTGGAACTCAACTGTTTTATCTTCATCTTTTTCGAGATTGTTCTTCTGGTCCATTTATAAAAAGTCGGACTCTTAAGTAAGCTCAATTCACAATCACTTGCAAATTATATTTAATTTTTCTTAATGGTCTTGAAATTTTAAAATTAATTTAAAGTAAAGAATCTTTTAATTGACAGCTATTCTAAAATATTTAAAAGCTAGTTCATTAATCTTCTGTGAAAAGTTATCTAATTTCAGGTTTGATAGATGAATACAGAATCAAAACTAATCTTTTCGCAATTTCTCCTAATCATGCAATAAAGGTATTTCAGCAGAAATATCCAAAGGCAGAAAATATTTATGTCATACAAAATTTATTTAAAAGGGGAAATTAATGAAACGTTTATTACTTCCACTACTAGCAGTCCTTGCTTTACCTACTGCTGTTAATGCTGAAACTTGGTGGTTAATTGTTGGAGCAAGATTTGCCAGGGTGAAGCCAGCTACAACGAGTTGGCAAGTTCCTACTAATTCTTTGAAAGAATGTAAAGATGCAGGAGAAAAAATACTTACAAATAAAAAATTAAATGGCGAGGTCTTTTGGTCTGGATTAGTTGCATATGAGTGCATTAAGGGTAAATAAATGAAACGCTTACTACTTGAACCGCTAAAAGATATTTATTGACAGTCGATCTAAAATAAAGGGCAATTAACTTCCTTTTTTATGCAAAAATTTAGAAATCTTTTAATCTCCGCAATAACAATTTCATCAGTTCTTCTACCTTTGGAAATTACTAAGGCTCAAGAAAAGATTGAAGTAATACCTCTTATTCAAAGTACTAAAGGTTTAGGAGGGAAAAAGATTTCTTATCCTAGGTGGAAGCAAGCTGAGCTTAGATTTTTCAAGGTAGTTATCCCTGTTGGTGGAAAGACTCCAATTCACACACACCCAGCACCAATGGTTGTTTATCTTGCTCAGGGAGAATTGAAGCATACGAGAGGGGATGTTATTAATTACTTTTCATCAAAGCAATCATTAATAGAGAGTAATAATGGTGATGAACATTTTGTTGAAAATATAGGAAATGAACCAGCAGTACTTTATGTAGTTGCGGCATCTGCTGTCGGACTTCCTACAACTATTAATAAGTAAAATTTCAATACTTTTATATTTACAGTTGAGCTACAATAAATGCCAATTAGCTCCTCTTTTATGAAAGATAATATTCAAATTATTAAGAAACTTTTTATTACTTTCATCGCTTTTGGAATATCTTTACCAATACCAACCTTCGCAAATGAAGCTTGGCTAGTCATCCTTCATGGAACAGAAGGAAGAGAAACGGGTTTTGGAGGAGGGAAAAAGTATAGTGCTGATGGTTCTGCTATGGCTACAATCCCCATGAAAATAATGAAGGGATGTATTGAAGAAGGAAGAAAGTGGGTTTCAACCCCTTCACCATTTGAAAAAGGATTAAGAGATTTTCAATGTATAGAGGTCAAATAAAGGTAAAATATTTTTGATTTTCTAGTATTAAAAACCCGTCTGATATTAATGAAAAGTTTCCTACTCCCAATACTAGATGCTCTCGCTCTAACTACTTCTGTTAATGCTGAAAGTTATTGGTTGATTCTTGGTTGGAGCTGGAATGGCTATACTGCTGAATTAGAAAAAATTGAAGTTGAAAGTATGGACCAATGCAGAGAACAAGGTGAATATTTTCGTACTAAAGGTGATGGCTTTATAAGAGGAATGAGTTTTAAATGTCTTAAGGGTAAATAAATTTGTAAGGGATCTGCAGTCCAGCTATAGAAGCCCGCATCCAACCCCTATCTATTAAATTAATCAGCTCTAAACTTTTGGCAGAAATTTGTGAGGGGTCATATATACGTATAGGTAAGGACGATTAACCCCATACCACCCCTCGAAATCTCTCATAGAGTAGTTAGCTGACTTGAAATCCACAGAACAAAAGACAACGCTTCTAATATAAAAATAAATACAAACCTCTAATGAAATCTCTTCTTGCAAGTAATAGATCTAAAGCAATATTAGGTATTGGAGTATTAGCTATTGGAATTGGAGCTATATCAAAAAAGGTTATCAGCTATCCATCAGGAGGATGCATGAAAGGAGGTCAAGAAATGACTTTCAATTGGTACAAATCCCTTCTCAATAAGCCCTGGATAGGCTGAACTATTAAAAATACGATTATGTATGCTTTGCCAAGCTATGGCTCTTAATAGCTTCTTTAACAATCATTTTAAGTAATGTGATTGTGAGGCATTCTCTAGCTTTTTCTCTTTGAACAAGCTGCAAAGGAAAGGTAAATCTATAGGATTCAGATAATTTTTATATTTCTCGATCTGTTGATATACATTTTAAGATTTTCTTGTTCCGCCATAACAGTATTTCTCTTGCTTAGAAATAATATCCCAGCACTCTTTGCAAGAAAATATCCAAGTTTTATAGTTAATAGATTTACACCTGTAATGGACTTTACCTGACTTATTGCAGACATCACATTTTTTCATTTCAAAATAATAACTTGGTAAGGCAGGTTGGAGAGGCAAATTGGTAAGGCATACTGGTAAGGCACACCTAATAATTAATAAGTAATTTACTTCATAAACGATTACTGCAACAGGCTTTTTATGTTTATAAACAAAAAATTCTCAGCTTCATAATGAATCAGCTGGAGTCCACCAACCTGCAGCTGGTCCAATAAATCTAACAATTACCCACAAGATAACTAAACCTCCAATTCCATACCAACTAGCTTTTATACTTAATTGCATTAATCTGTCTCTCTGATTAATAGTAAGAGGCAACCAATCAAATATTCTAGGTGATTCGTCTGATTTAGATTTAGTATTTTTTTGTTTAGGAGGAAGACCTAATGATTTTCTCCTTTTTGCTTCTCCCATATTTATAGATATTTCCTAAATAATAACCTAATCGTAAGGAAGCATATAATTTATTTGTTTTGAAGGTTGAATACTTTTTAAAAGTAATCTACCCCATTTTCTTTTATGTGCTCTTCCATCAAGAATTATTAATTTACCAGCGTTTTTTCTTAGCGGTGAAATAGATCTTTCTAATTTTTGTATTGCCTCAGGAAGTAAAAATTCTCTGAACCAATCTTTAGAAAGATTTCTGTTATGAGAAACAGTCAATGCATTGATAGGCTCTTCAATGCTTGGGATTGGCAGTAATGGAATAATTATTTGTTCTGGACTTTTTATACAATAAGAATTATTGATCCACCAGGAATAGCTAGCACATAGAATTTCATTATTAAACAATGGAATATTCTCTAGCAAAACTCGCTTTCCATAGATAGAGGCTAATTCTGTAGCAAATTTAAGCTTCAAATCAACATCATCAGATAAAAATAAAGTCACACCTTTTGAGAAAATTATTAATTTTTTAGACTTATCTAAAATATTTTTTATAAACATTGGATTATTTGGAAGCATTTGTCTAGGCGGAACGTATACTAAGATTTTATTTTCAATAAAATTACTCCTAAAGTTCATTACCAAGTCAATGTTTAAACTTTCTTTTTTGAGATACTTTTGAAAAAAATTATCTTCTCTTAATGCGGACAAAAAAACAAATTTATTATTAATTAGTAAATGTTTTATCTGTGATAGTTCATCTATAGGTTCTAAATAAAAATTCCACTCAAAATTTATATCATCTAGAGTTACCCAGCACGCCCAACCTGCAGAAAGAGCATTACTTACCCTCAAAAATTCTTCAGAATATGAAGAGTTTTCAAAAAAGAAATTAGAAAGAAAATTTATTTCTTCTTTATCTAAAAAAATACTCCTACTATCTAAACCTTTTCTCAAGAAAAACTTCTTTTTAAGTAGGTTGTACGTACTAATTATCTTTTGACTTTTAGATGATGATTGTTCAAATTTATGAAACCAATTTTTTTTCAAAAATGAAATTCTAAAATAGCTTTTTAAATCTTCTTTTATATTTTCAATCCCAGAAAAAATAATGCGATGATTTCTAGCATGAAAAATATTTACATCACCTAGCAGTTTTTCCAGAGAGATAAAACAAACTCGATGATTTGAAAAAATTATTTGATCTTTTTCTAAAATAAAATCTAACCCAAGACTTTTTAATTCTCCTAAGTAATTTTTTTTTAAAAATTCTATTTTGTCTTGAGATAAAACAAAAGTCGAATTTTCTTCGAATAAAAATATAGAAATCAACAGAGCAGGCAGCCAAATATTAGTAGAAAAAATTTCTGAGTTAATCAGATAAGTTTCATTTGTTTGAAGACACTTTGAAATTATTCTCCCAAAAGAATAAATATGATCCCAATCTATCTCATTGGATCTAATAAATCTTTTTAAGTACTGATGACTTAAAATTTCAAGCATTATATAATTCTAGTAGTATCAAATTGAAAAAAACATGATCTTAATATATAAAAAATTGGTATCAATATAAAGAAGCCTCAAACTAAATAAATCAATGAATATTGGAATTGTAGGTCTAGGACTTATTGGTGGTTCGATAGGATTAAAACTCCAAAGATTAAAACACACGATTTATGGAGTAACGAACAATAACCTTAATAAAAAAAAGGCAATAGAGAGAAATCTTGCAAACGTTATTAGCTGCGATTTAGGCATCCTAAAAGAATGTTCTCTAATTATATTGGCACTACCGATTAAAGATCTAATCCATCCCTCTAACGATCTAATAAATGCGATTCCAAAAAATGCGATAGTAACAGATGTCGGTTCTATAAAAGAACCAATAATTAACACATGGGGAAAAATACATCCATTATTTATTGGTTCTCATCCTATGGCAGGTACAGAAGAAAAAGGAGTTGAATCAGGTTTCGAAAGTTTATTAGAAAATACAAAATGGATTATCACTCCTACTTCGACAACCAATTCACATTCATTAAAAACGCTAAGTAAATTAATAACTTCTATGCAATGTGAGATTTATAAAGCATCACCAAAAGAACATGATGAAGCAGTTTCTTTAATATCTCATTTGCCGATATTTGTTGCTTCTTCATTAATAAAAACTGCCAATGCAGAGAGAAATGAATCGCTATTGGCTCTAACTCAAAGACTTGCCGCTACAGGATATGCGGATACAACAAGAGTGGGAGGTGGAAATCCGAATTTAGGTTTGGATTTGGCTATAAATAATCAGACAAATATCTTAAAAGCAATTAAAGAATTTAAAAAAAATATTAATGAAATCGAATCTCTTATCAAAAACAATAAGTGGGAATTGTTATCTGAAAAACTTACAGAATCGATAGAAATAAGATCAAATTTTACAAATTAAAAAATCTTATAAATAAAAATCATTAATTCCTTTAGAAGCTAAAAGTTGCCTTGAAACCATTACTGCTGACTGACTAACACCCGCTGTCCCTTCTCCTGGATAAATAGAATCGCCACATAACCATAAACCTTTAAAAGGAGTTCTACTTGATAACCCAAATAATCCAAAAATATCAGGATTTTGACCTAGACCACCTACTATCCCATTTGGCCTATTAGTCCACTTTTCAAATCCTAATGGGGTAGCCAATTCCTTATGAAGCCAATTTTCAGAAGCAATATCAAATTGGTTTTCAAGTACCATTGATATTTTTTGTAAATACTCCTTTTTTTTCTTTATATAGTCATGTTTACCTAAACTAAACCAGTCGTTAGTTTTTGTAAAAATACTCGCTATCAAGGTAATCTCCCCTTTTGGAGCTCTTCCATCTCCCTCCTCACTTATGGATACAAAAAGTGAACCCAATTCATTTGAAACAAACTGATAATGATTGGAAGAGATTGCTTTAATATGTTCTTTTTTTAAAGCTGAATAAAAGACCAACGCACCGCTTGGATCAGGAAGACTTTGTATTCTTTTTTTATAATTTTTATTATTATCTAGAGGAACTTCTAGATATTTCAAGAGAGATTGTGGAGGGGGTGTAAAAATTACATCATCGGCGAAGTAAACCATCTTATCTAGCTTAGATTTTGCACAAACTTTCCAACTCTTTTTTACATCATCAAAATTAATGGAATTTACTTTTTGCCCGAAAACAATATTAACTCCCTTTTTTTTTAATGAATCTTCTAAAGCATCACTTAAAGCCTGCATTGATTTTTTTAAATGCCATAAACCATGTGGTTTTTGACACATTTGCAACACTGTAGAACCATATAGAGCTGCAGTGTTATAAACATCTTCTTGTGAATAAAGCTTTAATTGCAAATTAAGAAACTTAATTAATCTTTCATCATTAGATAATCCACAAAAACGTAAAAGATCAAAGATAGTAGATTTAATCAATATTCCTGTAACTAAATTCGTTGGAACTAATGCTTTAAGAAGTTGCGAAAAATCCCAAAAATTCTTGACTGGTAATACAGGGTTATTATTAGCAAAAGTCCAATTACTCTGATGAATTAAATTAGATATTTGCCAAAATTGACGACTACCTGGAAACTGAATCTCCCTCTCCTTAATCCATTCATTTTTGTCATACCAAATAGGTATTGGCTTGCTGCCATCTTTTAAATCAACAATGCAAGCTGGATTTAAGATGGATGCTTCAGGAAGAGGAATATCTAAAAATTTAAAAATCTTAGAGTGTATTCCCCCTTCTTCCAAACCGGCGACTTGAGTTGCTCCAACATCAAAGATATATCTTTTTCTTTTAAAGGTTCCTGCACAACCTCCCGATTGGGTATGCGACTCAATCAAAGTGACTGAAAGCCCTAGTTTTGATAAAATTGCTGCAGAAGTTAGCCCTGCTATACCAGCACCAACAACAACAATTTCAGTCTTTGACATTTAAATGCAAAAAATACCACATAATGAACTTAACGAAATTTGTGATCAATTAGGTGAAGGATCACCACAAAGTATAAAACAAGTTTTTGGGGGAGATATTCATGAGTCGTGGCAAATAGAATTTAAAAATGCCAAATTCTTTCTTAAAAGAAATGCGAGAGAAGAAAGATTTCTAGAATTTGAAAAATCTTGCCTTAAGAATCTACAAAAATATATTAATTATGAAAACTTAATCGTTCCTAAAATCATTTCCTACTTAGAGGTTAATAATGTAGAACTTTTATTATTGGAATGGATAGATATGACGAATAGTGATCAGGAAAAATTAGGAAGAGGTTTAGGAGAAATGCATCTTGAATCAAATAAATTCAATCAACCATGTTTTGGATATCCCATTCATGGTTATATTGGAACCACAAATCAAAAAAAAGGATGGGAAAAGAATTGGATTAGATGTTTTATTAATTTAAGAATTGAGCCTCAATTAGCACTCTTAGAAAAAGATTTTTTAGAAATTGATATTAAAAATAAAATAAAGTCAAAAATTGAATCAGTACTATTTGACCATGAACCAATGAAATCTCTTGTTCATGGTGATTTATGGGCGGGAAATATCGGAGTAACTGTTATGAATAAAGGAGTAATATTTGACCCTGCATCTTGGTGGGCAGATTGCGAAGTAGATATTGCTATGACCAGATTATTTGGTAATTTTCAAAATGAATTTTATGAAAATTACCATAAAATTATTCCAATTAAAAAAGGTTATGAAAAAAGAACTATCATTTATAATTTTTATCACATATTAAATCATGCCAATATGTTTGGTGGTTCATATTGTCATCAAGTCCAGAGCTACATCAGGAATATATTGAATATGTAAATTAACTTTATCCTAAATATGTTTTTTTGAGATTTTGAACCTTTTCTAGAACTGCTTCACGATTTTCACTTGTACGGAGATTTTGCCAACTCCATTGACCTACAACCACTACTCCTAGTAATTCTAGTAGCCCAGGTAGAATTGGGAAAAAATTAATCGTGTCAATAATAACTTTAATTATTATTTGAGCGATAACTACGACAGCAATTATGCCTGCTGCTTTACCATATTTTCCCATTTGGGTCCAATCAATAGTTCCAAGTGTTTCATTGATTTTTCCCATTACATCAGAATACTTCTCTGAAAAGCTTTTACTTACAGAGTTTGTTTCGGAGCCGGAGTCTTGATTTGACTCAGGAGTGTTATCACTCATGAATTCAGTCAACTTAATATATGAACCAGACAGTATCGGAAAAATTGTCTGTTGACTACCTTTTTGTTATGCATAATTCCGAACCGAAACATTTTGTATTCTGCAAAATATATTGATACTGGTAAAGTTTTAAGATATTTCGCCCAAAATTTTATTTACAAAAACTTCACAATATCATCTTGTTCTAACAAAAAACACTTAAAAACTTCATCAACATAAAAAATAAAAAGACTAAGATTATTATTTAAATTATTATATTTTCATAGATTATTCTTTGTAATAAAAAATGGCAATATCAGCTGATCTAAATTCTGATTTCTTATCTTTAGATGAAAAGGAAAGATACGAAAAGCATCTATCATTAAAAGAAATAGGATTTAAAGGACAATTAAAACTAAAAAGTAGTTCAGTTGTATGTATTGGAGCAGGCGGACTGGGTTCTTCAGTTTTACTTTATCTTGCCGCTGCAGGAGTAGGAAGAATTGGAATAGTTGATAATGATCAAGTTGAGAAGTCGAATCTACAAAGACAAATAATTCATGAAACAAATACGGTTGGAAATTTAAAAATTAATTCTGCCCAAGAAAGAATTAAAAGATTTAATCCTAATATTGAAGTATTAACATTTAGTGAAAGAATAAATTCCGAAAATGTTATTGAAATCCTTCAAGACTTTGATATTATTTGTGATTGTTCAGATAACTTTGGTACTCGATATTTAATAAACGATGCCTGTTTAATGCTTAATAAGACTTTAGTTTTTGGAAGTGTTCAGGGTTTTGAGGGCCAAATAAGTGTCTTCAATCTAAATAGAAAGAGTCCTAATTTAAGAGACTTAATACCAGAATCCCCTGTAAAAAATAATATTCCAAGCTGTGAAGAGTTCGGGGTTGTAGGAGTTTCAACCGGTCTTATAGGGATTTTACAAGTCAATGAGATAATAAAAATTATTCTAAAAAAAGGGAAGATTCTAGACGGCAAGATTATGATTTTTGATCTACTAAATATGAATATAAAAACTTTAAATTTAAAATCTGACAAGTTAAATAAAAATATTAAAAACCTTTCTCAATATAGAGATTTTTACAAAGACATAGAATGCCAGGATAATATTAAAATCAATAAAATTAACGCTAAAGAATTTAATACTCTATACAAAACAAAAGTAAATAAAATACTTTTAATTGATGTTAGAGAAAAAGAAGAGTTTAATAAATGCTCTATAAAAGGTTCGATATCTATACCCATCAATAATCTCGAACAAAAGTCTCACCTAGAATTTATTAAACGAGAAAGTTTAGTTAAAGAAATTTTTACATTGTGCCAATTAGGAATACGTTCAGAAAAAGCATCAAAGATTTTGATGAAATTTAGTATTCCCTCAAAATCTATAGAAGGGGGAATTAAAAGAATCAATCAAATACTAATAGGTTAATTCTTTAAAAAAAATTTAATAATCCACACCTCTCTTTAAATCAACTCCAAGATTTGCGTAATGCTTATGACAAACCATTTCAGAATATACATCCGCTAATTGAAAGTATGATGGTTCATTTTTACATCTCCCAGTAATAACAACTTCTGTATCTGCAGGTTTTTTTATGAGAGTTTGATATATAGATTCAACAGGTAAAAGTTCTAAATCAACAGTTGGATTTAATTCATCCAAAATAATAGTTTTATATAAACCACTCAAAATAGCCGCTTTTGCAATTTCCCATGCTCGTTCAGCTTCAACATAATCAATTGGCTGTTGTTGCCCCCTCCAAACTATGGCATCTCTCCCAGAACGTAGGTGGTCGACTAAATGTGGGTAACTCTCTCTCAAAGCTTCTATTGCAGCATCTTCGGTATAACCATTACCACCTTTTAGCCATTGTAATATTAAAACTCTATGACTTTTATCTTGAGATATTCCTTTACCGATAGCTTGCAAAGCTTTACCCAATGCACTTGTGGATTTACCTTTGCCTTCGCCAGTATAAACTTCAATACCACCAGAATTATTCATTTTTCTATGAGATTTATTAAAATCCCCTCTTAAGCGGGATCTCATTTCTGAATGAAGTTGAGATATGCATATCAATGAAGAAGGTGCTGCTCTTCCTGTAATAATTATTTCCAAATCATCAGGTCGATTTTGAAGTGAATTAACCACTTCCTCAATATTAAGCATCCCTAAATCCAAAACAGGATTCAATTCATCAAGAACAACGACAGAATAAAGGGAACTAGCAATTGCTCCTTTAGCAATATTCCAACCTCTCTCAGCCTCAGTAATATCAGATTTTGTTACTTGATCAGCATTAAAAAATTCAGATCTCCCAGTCCTTACATGGTCAATCAAGTGAGGAAAACCTCTTTGTAATGCTTCTATTGCAGAGTCTTCATCATATGACCTCTCAGGGCCTTTTAAGAATCTAAGCAATAAAACTCTAGACTGTTTCTTTTCACATATCCCTAAACCTATTGTTCTAAGTACCACTCCCAAGGCAGCCTGACTTTTTCCTTTTCCTTCCCCATCGTAAATATGTAATTGACCTTTGGATCTTTCTTGACTGTCACTTGCGGTAACAATACCAATACCTCTATTTCTACCAGTGTTTGTCAATTGAGAAAAGTGAGTAAATTTAATCTAGGATATAGTTAATAATATTATTAAAACTTTAATAATAAACTCAACCTATTCATATCTTAATTTAAATTTTAATAACAGTCATATGTTCTATCAACTTGAAATCCTCTCTGATGAACAAAATGAAAAACTAAAGGAAATTAGAAATTTTATTAAAAATCTCAATAGCGTTTGCGTGGCTTATTCAGGCGGAGTTGATAGTACATTGGTAGCCTCTTTGGCGTTTGAGCAATTAGGAAGCAATGCGATCGCAATTACAGGAGTTTCACCCGCATTAGCTAAAACATTACTTGAAGAGGCAAAAACTCAAGCAAGATGGATTGGCATACAACATTTAGAAATTGAGACTTCAGAATTAGATCAATCAAGTTATAGTGAAAATCCTAAAAATAGATGTTATGCATGCAAAAAAGAGCTTCACAAACACACTACATTTTTATCTAAAAAACTTAATTACAAAATTGTCTGTGACGGAGTTAATCTTGACGATCTTAACGATTACAGGCCTGGGATTCAAGCAGCTAAAGAAGCAGGAGTTTTATCTCCCTTAGCGTTATTTAAGTTTACAAAAAAAGATATAAGGGATATATCACGAGCATTGGGATTCCCTTGGTGGGATAAACCTGCTCAACCTTGTTTATCATCAAGATTTCCTTATGGAAATCAAATAACAAATGAAAGACTAAACATGGTAGAAAAAGCTGAAGAATATATTAAGAAAGGGAGCATATCAGAAGTCAGAGTTAGATGTCATGGTTCAACAGCAAGAATTGAAATTCCCAAAAATGAATTACAAATATTTTGTAAAGAATATGATTTTAATGAATTAGTTAACTATTTCTCTAATCTAGGATTCAATTGCACAAGCTTGGATCTTGAGGGTTTAATAAGCGGCAAGCTAAATAGATAAGTTTCAACATTTAATTTATTTTTTTATTTGACTATAGACTTCTGAAGGTGGATTTCTATCAATTATACGCAAGAGATGTTCTTTAGCCTTTAAAGCTTGAATTAAGTATTTACAAGATATTTCTGGCTTCATATTTTGACCGCATGTAAAAATATCCACTGCCGAATAATGTGCTTCAGGCCATGAATGTATTGAAATATGCGATTCAGCTAGTAAAGCAATTGCTGTAACTCCCTGAGGTTCAAATTTATTACTTATTAGATTCAAAACTGTTGCATTAGCTAATTTGGCAGCATTATTTAACATACATCGCAAAAAAGATTCGTCATTTAATTTTTCGTAATCACATCTATATAGTTCTAACAAAAAATGCTTACTGTTATTAATTAATTTCTTCTCATCATTTAGTGCTTTGAAAGTTTGAATTTTTTTGGGAACTTCCATTAATCAACTGTACTTGAATTATAGATTAACTAAAAATTACTAAATTTATTTACAAGTATATCATTTGTGAAGAGCTTAAAAAAGATTGATTGAATTTATCCAAATGCGTTGCACTTATAAAACATTGACTATCTTTCCCTACCGAATTCAGTAATAAATTTTGTCTAGTGATATCAAGCTCAGCCAAAACGTCATCCAATATAAGAAGAGGAGGTAAATTAATCATATTACGTAATAAATCCAGTTCGGCCATTTTTAAAGCCAAAATAAAAGTCCTTTGCTGACCTGATGATCCATACTTTCTTATGGAGATATTATTAATCAGAAACTCTATATCATCACGATGAGGACCAAAATTACATTTGCCAGTTACCGCCTCTAATGACCTTTGCTTTTGCAGTTGTTCCACTATTTTCCTACTTATGACTTCTTCTTCTTCTTCTTGATTGATATTTTCTAAACCAGAAAGATAATTTATACCAATTTGCTCTCTGGATTTACTTAAATGATTATGCCAATATTCAACATATGGTTTAATTTTTGATAAAGCTCTCCTTCTCCTTCTAAAAATTCTTGTACTAATTAATGACATTTGAATATCAAAACTTTCAATAACTTCTGAAGATATATCTTTTTGAAAGCTTTCTGAACGCCAAAAATGACTTCGTTGTTTTAAAAGTCTATTAAATCTATGAATCAGCTCTACATATACTGGTTCAAGCTGAGATACAACTTTATCAATCCAAGATCTTCTGTAACCAGGTTCACTTTTGACAATATAAATATCATTAGAACAGAAACATACACTCCTAATATAATTTTGTATTTCAGTCTGCTTTTTCAATAAAGTATCATTAACATAAATCTTTTTAGCTCCTTTCCTAAATAAATTCACTTTCAAATTATCAGTGAAATCAATTTGACCAAAAATAGCTGCCATATCACTATCGTTTTCTATTAAATCTTTATCACTTAATGCTCTATTAGATTTTAATTGACTAAGAACTTCTACAGATTCAAGTAAATTTGACTTGCCAACACCATTACAACCAAGAACAATAGCTCTTTGCTCACTAAGGTCGATCTCAAAATTTTTATGATTTCGAAAATTATTAATTTTTAAGTTATTTAAAAAAATTTTTTTAATGCATTCCTTAGTTAAATTAGCTAAATTTAAAATATTTAGAATTTCTTTAAAGAAATTGAAAAATTAAGAGCATGTAGCTCAGTTGGATAGAGCATCAGATTCCGGTTCTGAGAGTCGGGGGTTCGACTCCCTCCATGCTCGTCATAAAAGATTTAAAGTTTAAAGCCCATTACCCTAATACCATTTGGATCTAGAATAAATCCACTGTCTTCTAAACTTTTAAATGAAGATACTGGAGCTTGAACAGAAATACTACATCCTGGCATTTCCCTATTTATTTTTTCAAGAGTCACTTGAAGTAATATTGAGTAAAAAAGATTTTGATTATTACCTTTTTCAGCGCTTAGATTCCATAAGTTAGCGTTGAGTCCTCTATCTGAGGTGACCCTTACAAAACCATAGAGCTTATTTTTAGATTCATTTTGAATCGTGAAGAAAAAATCACTATTCTCAATAGCAAGAGATATCTTTTGCGTAGGAAATGACTCACAACCACTATTTATCAAAAGTCTATTTAAATCCTTAGCAGTTGGAACTTGTGAAGAATTTATAAAATAACCCTCTGGAAGAATTAGTTTTTTTTTAGAAAAATATTGCAATGATTATCCTGTATTTCTCATCCCTGCCGCAATTCCATTAATTGTTAAAAGTGCTCCTCTTAATAATTCACTACGACTATAAGCTCTTTTAGACTCAATCCTATCCTCCAGAAACTCACTAATTGGTGGTTGTCTTGTTTGATCTCGAAGTCTTCTTAAAAGTGAGACTTGTAAAAACCCCAAAGGAATAATAGTTTTATTTCTTAAGTTAACAGATGATCTTAGGTCTTTATCAGATTCTAGAAGCTTACTTTTACCAGTTATTTCAAGCACTAAAGATTTAGTAAGATTATATTCTTTAGAGATAACATCAAAAATCTCTTCAAACGACTTTGAATTTTCTTTACTTCCAAGTGTGTCAACATAATATTTCGCTACTTCTAAATCAACTTTAGATAATGTCATTTCTACCTTAGATATGAGCATTCTAAAAAAGGGCCATCTTTGATGAAGTACTCTTAGTAATTCAATTTGCTTTGGATCTGATTTTAATTCCACGGATAAAGCCGTACCAACTCCAAACCAGCTTGGCAAAAGAAATCTACTCTGTGTCCATCCAAAGACCCAGGGGATTGCTCTTAAACTTGATAAATCCTTTGCGCCTTTTTTTCTTCTTGCTGGTCTACTTGATATTTGTAATTTACTAATTTCTTCAATTGGAGTGACCTCTTGAAAAAAAGTTAGCAAATTTGGATTCTCATGTACTAATTTTCTATATTGAATTCTGGATGTTTCTGCCAACCTAGTCATTAAGTCATTCCATTCTGGGGTAGCATCAAGTCTGTTGATAACCAAACTATTCTGAATAACTGCTGTTGTGACAGTCTCCAAATTATATAAAGCCAATTCAGGAAGACTATATTTAGAAGCCAAAACCTCCCCTTGTTCTGTAATTTTTATTCTGCCTTTGAGCGTCCCACTTGGTTGAGCCAATATCGCTTGATAAGCAGGACCTCCTCCTCTTCCTACAGAACCTCCCCTACCGTGAAAAAGTCTTAAAAGTATATTATTGTTGCTTGAAAGATTTTGAAGAGCAATTTGAGCTCTATGAATTTCCCAGTTGCTAGATAAGAATCCTGAATCTTTATTGCTATCTGAATAACCTAACATTAACTCTTGGAGAGGTTTAAAACTTTCTCCAACTTTTGGTAATAGTGATTTATAAAAATCTAATTGAAATAATTGCTCCATTACTTCCGGAGCTCTTTGGAGATCTTCAACTGTTTCAAAAAGAGGGACGACCAGCAATGTCGATTTCTGAGAACCTTGATCAATAAGTCCCATCTCTTTTGCCAAAAGAAGGACTTCAAGCAAATCAGATGGACTGTGACTCATTGAAATGACATATGAATGACAAATACGACTCCCAAATTCTTCTTGTAATCTTTTGACCATTTTAAATACTGAGAACGTTTCTTCAGTACTTTTATTCCAGTCAACTTCAGAGGGAATCAAGGGCCTTTTTGTCTTTAATTCATCAGTAAGCCATTGCATTCTCTCTTTTTCAGACATTTGATCGTATTGTTTTGGCAACTCAAGGTATTTAGTTAATTCTTGTATTGCGTCACTATGTCTAGTACTCTCCTGACGTATATCCAAACTTGCTAAAGAAAAGCCGAAAATATGTACCTGAGTTAATAACTTATTTACTGCCTCACAAGTTAAATCTGTACTATTAAGACTATTTTTTATTAATTCTAGATCATAAGTAAATTCATCAACAGACTTATAATGTAATTTTTCAACTAGCTCTAAATTTTTGTTATCAGATTCCCTTTCTAAAGATAACTTCCATCCGCCTTCAGCTAGTAAATTATTTCGTTCGTGGGTCAATCTTAATTTTTCTAAAATATAACTCAATTTCAATCTATAAGGCTCTGATCTATATCTTGTTGCCCTTGCTTCATAAATTTCAGGAAACTTAACCCTATCTGTTTCTAGTGATTCCAAAAGAGATGAGCTTACTTGGCTCCATTGCATTGAGACGCTTAGTTGATCACTAAGATTAGAGGTCGCTTTGATATATCTCTCTAACATTAATTGTCTTTGGTAACAGGCAGTCCTCCAAGTAATTTCAGGAGTAACTGATGGATTCCCATCTCTATCAGAGCCTACCCAAGATCCAAATGTACAAAAAGATTCAGTTGGCATCTGAACGTCTGGATAATTTTCAGTAAGAGCTGAAGAAATTCTCCCTCTTAACTGAGGCATTGCATCAAAGAGAACTTGTTGAAAATAATGTAGTGCATAATCAACTTCATCTATTACTGATGGTTTGAACTGATGTAACTCATCTGTTCTCCACCAAAGTCTTATCTCTTCTTTTAATTGTATTTTGAGAGATTTAATATCTTCAAGTGTTAAAAATTTTTCAACTTGTATTTTTTGCAGTAGATTAGCTACTCTGGTTTGCTTATGCCTAATTGTATGTCTAACTATCTCTGTAGGATGTGCGGTAAAAACTAAGCGGATATCCATCTCTTGTAATAATTTCTCTAGTTTTCCTGGAGGAACATTTAATCTTCTAAGCCTAAAGAATAATTCTTTAAATGTTACGGGAGCATTTTGCCTTGCTAAAGGAGGAGCAAATGGATCTAGATTATCTTGTGATTTTTGAACATTCTGATTAGTAAAGCTCTGTATATATCTATCTTCCTCAACTCTTTGTTCCAAAATATTAACTAGCTGGAAATATAATGAAAAAGCTCTGGCTGCAGAAATTGATTCAGCTAAATCCATAGAATTAACAATATCAACTATTTCATTTTTAGAATTTTTTGAACTATATTCTTCAACTTGATGTGAATAACTTAATTCCTTCAGCTGTATTAAACGATTTGCTTGATCATCAGGACATTCTTCTCTCAATACAGATTCCCACAAATCTTCTATCAATGCACGATTTTTATCCAACGGATCATTGTTTCTAATAAGATCCACATGATTATTTTTAAACTGTTTCATAGATTCCATATAATTATTATGTCATACGTAAATATATTGGGATCAAATATTTGTTTATATTATAAAATTCTTTCTTCTTCACTTTGAATCATATCCTGAACAGCATATTTCATAATATCCTCAATGGAAAATCCTTCTTTATACTGTTTTATCCATTTCATAGATTGATTTCCTTCCTCAAGAACTTTATAAATAGGTTTCAAAAGATGAACCA
>QCGO01000003.1 GCA_003279855.1 Prochlorococcus sp. AG-388-E21 | reverse complement strand
AAGCTAAAATAATGATAATTAAGAATAAATAATCCTAAAATTTATTCATTTGATTAAAAAATTTCAGAAATAATTAGAACTTATTAGTTTTATTTAGTTAAAAAGAAATTTTATCTAAATTCCATATTAAGAATCTAATGCTACTTCTATTGCGGCAATTAAATTTTCATCGAATGGTTGAATACTAGGTTTAAACCTGGCAATTACATTACTATCTTTGCCAATTAAAAATTTTTCAAAATTCCATTCAACATCACCCTTTGGTTCAACATTATTTAGAGTTGTATATGGTTCAGTAGTATTACCTTTCGCGTGAACTTTTTCCATAATTTCGAATTCAACACCAAATTTTGTAGAACAAAAGTTCTTTATCTCTGTTAGAGAATCAGGCTCTTGATTCCCAAAGTCATTACAAGGGAAAGCAAGAATCCTTAACCCTTTTTTTGAATATTTTTCGTGCAGCTTTTGGAGATCATTATATTGAGCAGTATTACCGCAATAACTTGCAACGTTTACTATCAAAATTACATTTTCTGAATATTGGCCAAGTTTTTTTGCTTCTCCACTTGCTGAAACAACGGTTGTGTTTTGGACTTCTATTACCATATGTTTTATAAATTCATCTTTTGAAGATAACATTGAAAAAATGTTTTTGCGTTATTTAAGACCTAATTTTCCTATTATTTTTATTTGTAATTTTTAGTAAAAATTTTTTTCTCAACTTATATAATTGGGTAATCATATTAAATAATCAACTTGGACCCCTTAGACCCTCTTACTGAAATTATTAATTCAGGACAGGGCTTCTCGCCTTCAATTGCTCTAGAACGAATCCTTTGGGTAATGATGGGTTTTTTCTTTCTTGGTGCTATTTCAACTTCAATTACAAGAGGAATGAAGCAAAATGATTGGTTCGGAAATAATTCTTTTTTGTCTAATTTAAAATCTAGTAAAAGAGAAGATAAACTCTCTAACAAGCTATCTGACGATGACAAATAACATTAATTCATTTAGTGATGGGCAGTTTTAAATTTATTCCCAAGAAAATATTATTACTTGGCAGTGGCGAACTTGGAAAAGAATTAGTGGTTGAAGCTAAAAGATTAGGCTTAGAAGTAATAGCTATTGATAAATACGAAAATGCCCCTGCGATGCAATTAGCTGATAATTCTTTTGTCATAGATATGAGTGATAAAGAAATTTTAAAAAAAAAGATAAAAGAACTCAAACCTGATTTTGTAGTTCCCGAAATTGAAGCACTATCAATTGAAGCTTTAAAGGAATTGGAAGAAGAAGGCATAAATATCGTTCCTAATGCTAGAACTGTTGAAATAACAATGAATAGGGATAAAATTAGAAATCTTGCATCTAAAGAATTAAAGATAAAAACTGCAAAATTTAGTTATGTATTTAATGTTGATGAGCTAGAAATTAAATCATCTGAAATTGGCTTCCCTCTTTTGCTAAAGCCTCTAATGAGTTCATCAGGAAAAGGTCAAAGTTTAGTTAACAGAAAAGAAGATCTATTGTTAGCCTGGCATGATGCCTTGAAAAATTCAAGAGGAAAAATAGTTGGTGTAATACTTGAGGAATTTTTAAATTTTGATTATGAATTTACTCTCTTAACTATTAGAAAAGATAGTGGGGAGAATGTATTTTGTGAGCCAATAGGTCATGAACAATACAAAGGAGATTATCAATGTAGCTGGCAACCATTGGACATGAATCAATCCTTGATTAATGAAGCCCGAAAAATGACAACAAAAATATTAAATAATTTAAATGGTTCGGGTATATATGGGGTTGAGTTTTTTGTAAAAGGCAAAGAGGTTATATTTTCAGAATTATCTCCTAGGCCTCATGATACGGGAATGGTCACCTTAGTTAGCCAAAACATAAATGAATTTGAATTACACTTAAGAGCCTTTTTAAATCTACCCATACCAAATATTTCACTATTAAAGCCATCAGCAACCAGAGTAATAATATCAGATAAAGAATCTAATACTCCTTCATACACTGGACTGAACGAGGCATTAGAATTAGAGAATACTAAAGTTCTAATATTTGGGAAACCAACAGCAAAGAAAGGAAGGAGAATGGGGGTAGTCCTTTCATCAGATGATGACCTAAATATTGCTCGAGAAAATGCAGACAAGTCAGCACTTAAAATTAAAATTCTTTCCTAATTTATGGAATATTAAATAAATATTATAAAAAAACTACTTATTTCCTTCGTTTTTGTTTTCTGTCTTTGTATGTAATATTTGAATGTATTATCATTTTTTTTCTATGATAGAAAACTATAAAGGTTGGGATATATCTTTGACATGGAATGATAAGCATTCTTTTGGTAATAAATCTAGTATTAACAATACTTTTAACCAAAAAGAAAAATGGAAAGGAGTTAATTTAAATGGTAATAGAATTTATGGAGCATCCCTTAAGGAAATAAGACATATTATTGATTATCCAAGGCTACATAATTAATTATTTATAGAAATAATTAATTTTCTTCTTTCTGATTATTATCATCAATTAGTTCGTTTGCAAGTTCTCTTAAATCACCTTTAATTGATACCCATGTAAAAGCAGCAATAAAAACTGTAGCAGATATTGCTATTGTAATTGTTTCTAAAGGACCTAATCCTAATGCAATTGCAAACATGTAAAAATTAAAACAATAAATTTATTATATTCCACATTATTAATTAGTTTTAATTGAGTATTCTTTTGAAACTTAATTTAATTAATCTTGATACATTTTGTATAAATAATCTTTAATATTTTTCTTCTTAAGAGACTTTTTTATTTATGTTTTTTTAATAAGAAATTTTCAATTGTTATTTGCTAAAATAAAAAGTTATGAAGCAAAAAAAATGTCCACAATGTAAGAATTTAATCTCAATAACAGCTCCAACGTGCCTCTTCTGTGGAAGACCTAATAAATTTGTAACTAATAATTACGTAAAAAGAAAGTGGAATAAAGAGTATAAAAAAGAAAGGTTCAATAATTTTAAAATACTAATCTCTAAAAAATTATCTTTGCTTTTTATTATTATTGTAATTTTAATAATACTACTTATAAGTTTATATAAATAGAATAATTATTAATTTAAAATAGCATCTATAACTTCAATTGTATTTGGTGAAAGTTTATTTTTTTTAATATGTTCAAGAACTTTAACTATATTTCTTTTATAAGGATTTTCATATTGTCTATAATTACTAAATATTTTTAAAAAACGTGAAATTACTATTGGATTTGATTTATCAAATTCTAAAATCTTATTTGCTATGTATTTATAACCCGATCCATCTATGGAGTGGAATAATGAATTTCTCGTTACGTAGGCATTTAATATAGATCTTAAAGTGTTGGGCGATTTGACATCAAAATATTCATTTTTAAATAGATCTTCAATACTTTTTTGATTTCGATCTATCTCAATAGATGCTTTAAAAAAGAACCAATTATCTAAGACTACTGGATTATTTTTCCATTTATTAAAAAAAATATTTGAAATTAATTCTCTTTCCGGACAATTAATCCTTGTGAATACATTCAAAGCAGCTTTTGAAAGTGTCATTGAATTACTATCTATATAACTAATTATGTTACTCTTAATTTCTTCATCTTTACTATGTAAAAGCAACCTCCATATTGTTTCTATTAGTTTTCTTTCATCCTTACCCTCAGGCCATATTTTAGTAATGTTTTTATTTATCTCTTTAAGCTTATTTAACAGTTCCTCTCTTAATTTAGTGCCAAAAAGATAATTTAATTCGTCAATAGTTTTATAAATTTTTAATGGATCAATTCTCTTGATTTCTGATTCTATTTCAGAGAAGGTTGGGATACTAAGTATTTCAGATAAGAGAGATAAATTTATATTTTTCTTATTTCTAATTATTGATCTTAATGTTGCTATTAATTTATTTTCAATATATATATCGGGTTTTTCATAGATTCTTTTGCAAATTATTTTTTTGTATATACCTTTTATCGTGTCATAAATAGTGAAATAATCAGTTTCAAATTCTAGTATTAATAATTTTTCTGCAAATGTCGTATCTGTTTCCCATTTAATAGGGGCTGAAAAATTTCGAAAATAAGAAATTATTGGACTATCAAAATTGGAAGTTATATTTTCTAGAGTGAATTCTTCTTCCTTTTCTTTTAAGATAAGTGTCTTTTCTATTTTTTCATGACTACTCAAGAATATTGAAATATTAATAGGAATTATTAGAGGTAAATCGTTATAAAGATTTTTTTTATTTGAATTGATTTGAGAAACTCGTATTTTAAGGATTTGTTTTTCTCTATCCCATTTTCTTTTAAATTTAACCAGTGGTGTCCCGTTTTGTTTATACCAAGTCTTAAATTTTTCAATATTTATTTCTGTATTATTTTCTAAAATCTTTTCAACAAATTGATCAATAGTTGCTGCTTTCCCATCATAAGTAGAAATAAAATTCCTAAAACCATTATTAAAGTTTTCATCTTTTACTAATGTTTTAAGCATCCTTATAATTTCAGCTCCTTTTTCGTAAATAGTTGTTGTATAAAAATTGTCAATCTCTAAATATTTTTCAGGTCTCACTGGATGTGATGTTGGGCCAGAGTCTTCTCTAAATTGTGCTTTCCTTAGGAATTTTGCATCTTCAAGTCTTTTTATTAAAGGATTATGAAGATCTGCTGTGAATTCCTGATCTCTAAATACTGTTAAACCCTCTTTTAATGATAATTGAAACCAATCTCTACAAGTTATTCTATTACCCGTCCAATTATGAAAGTACTCATGGGCGATTACACCTTCTATACGCTCTAACTCTTCATCAGTCGTAGTTTCTTTATTAGCAAGTATTAACTTAGAGTTAAATATATTAAGGCTTTTATTTTCCATAGCTCCCATATTAAAATGCCTAATTGCAACAATATTAAATAATGATAAATCGTATTCGAGATTATATTTCTCTTCATCCCATTTCATCGACTTCTTCAATGATTTGATTGAATGCTGTACATATTTTTCATCACCTTTTTCTACGTATATATTTATTTCTACTCTTTTATTAGACTTAGTAATGAAACTATCTTTTATGCATTTTAGTTTTCCTGCTACTAAAGCAAAAAGATAAGAGGGTTTGGGATATGGATCTTCCCATATCACTTCGTGTCTTTTGTTTTCAAGATCTTTTTCTTCGATTAGATTCCCATTAGACAGTAATACTGGATATTCTTCCTTATTTGCCTCTATCCTTACTTTATATTTACTTAATATATCAGGTCTATCAGAGTGGTAACTTATTCTTCTAAAGCCTTGTGCTTCGCATTGCGTAGTAATAATTCCATTACTTTCATACATTCCTAAAAGTGAAGAATTCTCCTTTGGTTTAATTGTTCCGATAATCTTTAAGGTGAAAGTTTCTTTAAGTATGGGTTTAATTAATAATCTATTTTTTTGTATTGAATAGTTATTTTCTACTAATAAAGATTCATCTAAATATATCTTTTCAACAAATATGTCTATCCCATCAAGAATAAGGGAATTTATATTAATATTCTTTTTAATCAATTTTAGTTCGGTTTTAACAATTACTCTTTTGTCTTCAATTATGAAATCCAAAAAGATATTAGGTATTTCATAATCAAAGGATTTATAATCCTCCAGTTTTATATATTGAATATTGTTCTTGTTGTCTGAAACGTTAAGCATATTTATTTAATTAATCCTCTGAATTAAATAATTTATTAAAGAGTATTATGCGCATGATAAATTAAAAATAATTAGGTTTCTCCTAATTTACATATATGATCCTTGATTACTCCAGATGGAAGTAACTCATACAATATCGGATTTTTATCTCTTACCATGCCTTCTTGATTTATTTGGTATCTCCAATCCCATTTTCTGTCCGTAAATGATAAGTAATCTTTTCTAAGAGAGTATGGTAGCATTAGTTTTTTACCATTCCAATCTATATTAATAAATGCTCCAGGTTTAATTTCAGAGATAGTTTTAACTATTGAGAAATCTCCATTAATATTATTTCTAATTACTAAATCGAGCTTAATATTGTCACAAAAATAGGATGTGTTCAGAGCAAATAGACAAATTATTGAAAAAAATAACGAATAAATTTTAGATACTCCTATTCTTTTTCTATTTTATTTGTTTATAAGCACTAACGATATAGTTATAAATTTTCTTTATTAAATATCTAAATTTTTACAGAATCCATAGTTTTTAAATTTACCAAATTACATTTTACTTCTTCTTCATATTCCTGAACTGATATAAATTTGTTTAAAAGGCCTGTATATTTTGCTTCTCCACCAGCAGTACTTGAAAGTACATATTTTGGATTAAAAGTATTTATTAATTTTGGAAGTACATCTGCGCCTTTTACAAAAGATCCAACCATTGGAAGTTCAAGGTTAATTATAGGTGTTATGACAGCATCTATTTCTTGAGATTTAATGTTTTCATCAAGATAACCATGTGGTTCGATGTAGAAACCTTTTCCTTTTTCGTCTTTTACGATGTATCCATTTTCTATTTGTGGGACGGGTGCACCAGCAGTAGCTTCTATTTCTAGACCCCTTTGTTTAATTTTTTCGGATGGTTTGAGAACTATGATCGATGTAAAACCTAATTTTTCAAGAATTACTTTTGCACTATTTGGGCAGATGATATCAATATTTTTTTTAAACTTTTTTAATGAAGGAACATGGCAATGATCAGGTAAACCTTGAGTCAATAGAATTATATTAATGTCTTCCTCAATTAAAATTTCATTGTCTAGTGAACCTTTGAAAAACCACTCTCCTGGAGGGAATACTAAATCGCCAGTAAGCCAGGGATCTATTATTAAGTTGGTTTTATCAAATTTGATTAACCAACCATTTGAGCCTAGATATTTAGCTTCAAAAGTCATTATTACTCAGTAGTATAGATAGAATATAAATTAGATTTATAAAAATTGAGAAAAGAATTTCTTTGGGTTGACATATCTATTAATTCTGACAAAGATGTTTTCGGTCCATTTTTTTTATTTAATGGTTTTCAAAAAAAATTTTAATGTTTAGCTTCATTTAAAATTTGAAATGATTTCTGTTTGAGATTAAATATAAGTACTTGATTTTCTTTTGATTTACTTTTTAAAGTTTTTTCTTTTAATGATTGAATAGGAATTAAAGCTAATCCCCCAGTCCCTGAAAATATAATTGGCATGGTTACATTTTTATTGCCATTCATTTTTTGTAAATCTATAGCTTGTGAAACAATTTTTTTAGCTCTTTCAAATCCATGATGTTCTATCAATTCAGACCATAACGAATTTACTGACTCATATTTTGAAAATTCAATTTGTATACTTTTCATTAAAAATTTAAGGTAAACTAAATTTTTTAGTGAGATTATCTATTTAATTTCTATTTTTAAACCCATCCATCACTAATTGCAACATATCAATAACGTCCCCATCAGTTAAATCAAGATCTTTTTTTAAATCATTGCATGTTAAATTCATTTCTAATGCTGCTTCTGCCATATGATTTATTTTCTCATCTTTACCACCTAAAGAAATAAATGGATTGAAGTTTTCTATCATTATTTTTTGATATTACTTTTATGTTCTAGCTAAGAAATAATAAATTATCTTCTAATCACAAATAAGCTTAAAAATATGTCATTTATTAATATGAAGTGAATCATTTTTTAAACCAATGAAGTTGGTACACCTTTTGCAATCAAGGCTAATCTTCTTGCTCTAACAAGGAAGGGAAACAATAAATTTGTTCTTTTATCTGATTTAAAGACATTTGATAAGAATTTTAAAAGATTGCCAGATGGATTATTTATTTGATTACATATTTTATTTATTGCTTCAGCTCCATGAAATATATCATCATCCTTAAGAAGGATTGCTCCTCTATCTATGTCATAACCTTTCTCTAAAAAAGATTTAATAATTTTTGGGTTTTTTCTGCCATCGAGAATAGAAATGTTATTTATTTTACTTTTAAGTTCTAAAAGCTCTGCAAAATGATTACAGAATGGACATTCTCCGTCATATATAAATGTTAAATTTGTATTCATAACATCTTATTATTAATCTTTTAATATTAATTGAAAAATTGGAGACCTGTTGTCCATCAAATAATCACAAGTAAATAGTTCTATTTTTTAAATATTTATGTAGCTATAAAACCATCTCTTGATCGAATAACCTTTGAATTACAAAGAAATGTCTCAATTTAGGTATATTCCCTTCAATAATTCTGTATGCTATCTCCGAGATAATTGTATTTAAAAATCTATGAATTTATTAGCTTCATTCGCCATTGGCGGTTTTAATCCTTGGGCCGCAGGTGTTGGCATTGGTTCTTTAGTCCTCTTTGGGCTTGTTGGTTTAGTCGCGGGACCAAATCTTAGCAAATTTGATACTGATGATTAAATAATTAACAGGTTTTTAATTTAAATATAAAAAGACTCTTTTTGAGTCTTTTTTTTTAGCAGTTTTATGAATTTTTTTTTAGAGTAATGAATATAAAAAAATCAAATGTTATTAAATCCTTTTGCTAGTATAGCTTTCATTAAAACTACTTCACTCAAAGCTACTACATTTTTTCTACTAGTTCTCCTCATAAAGTCTAATTTACTTAGATTAAAAGGTGGTTTGATAGGTGGGCTCTTTGCGTTGATACTTATTTCGGGAATATTTGCTTCCACTTCTATTGCTCTAGGTTCACTAATTTATGCTTATAGAGTAAAAAACAACAGAGAAATAGATAATAAAGTACAAGATCTTGAAACAGTGAATTTATAATTTCTATCAAAGTAATAAATAAATAATACGATTAGAAAGGTGTTCCAGGCACAAAATGTAATACTAAAAAACCAAATCCAGCTGCAAAAACTATTGAAACTGCGATTATCAAAAGGCCTGAAGCCATTCCACCTTGTTCAAATGCCATAAAAATTAGTTATTTTTTATAAATATAATTCATAGAGAACATAAAAGTAATTGTGTAAATTACTCAAATTATCCAAATTTGTTATTTATCGTATAAAGAAGTAAAAATATAGAAGATAGCGAAAGAATTGTTCCAAATATAATTAATGGTTTCGATTTTTCACTATCTTTTTTTTTAGATAAAGATGTATTTTTATCTTTATTAACAATATTTGAAAGAGGTTTTTTCACATTCAAAAACAAATTTAATGGGTTATTAGTTCATTGATTTAAATAAGTCCTTGTGATAGTCGACAATATTTTGACAACTAGTCACAGGTGTAAATTCCATATGAATTCCAAATTTGGCTCTCCAAGGGGCAAAATGTTCAAAAACTTCCTTGTCACTATAAGCTTTACACAAACAAACTACTCTTCCTTCTCCGGGAGCATGTACTCTAAAGAGCATTTCAAAATTTTCAGTTTTATCAGCTTTGGCCATTTCGCCATTCTCCCATGCCTCTACGAATAATTTATAGGCTTTAACCTGATTATCAATATCTGGAAATTGACAATCCGCAAGATACATTTGCATTGGATTTTTATTATTTAAATATATTATCTGTCAAAAACTATCTTATTTCTTGTACTGTTTTAATTTGAACATCATGTAGGAATTTTTTTACGGTATGAAATGAGATGATAATATTTCCAGGAATTTTCCAATATCTTTTTTATATAAACTGTCAGTAATTTTTAGAGAGAACAATTCGTTATCGTTTAATTCATCCTTTTGATTATCAAAATTAATATTTCCTTTAAACGAAATGTTTTGCATGAAAAAAATTGTTACTATTTAAAATTTAAGCAATTTATCTGAAATGGCAATTTTCTTTACATAATGTTTTGTCTTTTAATCCTTAATATCTATATAAATTATCTATGAGGTAAAAAAATGTATTTAATATACTTAAGACTACGGTAATAAAGGATGCCAGAACAGGCAATAGATTAAACCATAATTGGGATGTTTTCATGGCTGAATCAATTGGTAAAAACTTTCCACTCCTTTTTATTCTTATTTGTAACCAAAAAATTGATAATGGATAAATTACCTTTGCGAAGGTAATAAATATAGAAAATAAATATCCTTTTTTTGAATAGAGTATGTAACCTGAAAATAAATATAAAAACCAAATAATGGATCTTTGAAATAATAATAATTTTTTGCTTCTGCTACTCATTTTTTTATTTAAGCAATTAAAAATTTTTTATCATTTTATATCTTTCAAATGTTATATTCTTGATAATTATTTTTTCTTTACGAATTATTTTCCAGCTATTTTTTAGAAATAATTTATAACTAATTAAGCTTGCCTCTGTTGTTAAGTAAGTTAAACCCTCTTTTATGGCTTCCTTTTCTATTTTTTGAAGTAACTTTGTCCCATAACCTTTCCTTTGTGAATCTCCTTTGCAATATAAAAGGGAAATTCTATTATTTGGATATCTTGAGGCAAAAGCAATTATCTTCTCTCTTTCATTAACAAGCCATCCTTTACCTTCCTGTAAGGATAAATTAAAGTATTTATTTTCCCAGGCTTGGCTTGCCCAAGCTCTTTTTTGTTCTGAAGTATAAATTTTCTCATCTATAGAAATTATTGAATCAAAATATATTTTTTTTAAATCAAGTTGATCTTTTTGGGTAATTTGTTTTAAATTCATTGAGTTGAGTTCAAATTGCAATGTCAAATAAAAATATTGTGGCAATTGGAGGTGGAGGTTTTGGAAGGACCTTAGGTGAACTTAAGATAGAGAAGTATATTACGTCATTAGTAAAAAAGGAAAGACCTAAAATCTGCTTTATTCCTACTGCATCAGGAGATAATGATACATATAAATTAAATTTTTATAGAGCTTTTTCAAAATTAAATTGTATAACTAGTCATCTTGATTTCTTTTCAAGAACAGAAAACTTGGAAAAAAAAATTTTATCCCAAGATATTATTTATGTTGGGGGAGGAAATACAAAAAGTATGTTGGCGGTTTGGAAAGAATGGGATCTGCATAATATACTGAAAATTGCCTATAAAAAAGGGATTATAATGAGCGGTGTCAGTGCCGGCGCGATATGCTGGTTTGATCAAGGAATTACTGACTCTTTCTCTAATAAATTAGAGATAATAAATTGTTTGGGAATAATAAAGGGGGTAGCATGCCCTCATTATGATGAGGAAAAAGAAAGAGAACCTTTCATTAAAAAAATAATTAAAAACCAAAGAATTGATTCTTGTATTTGTATAGAAGGCAATTGTGCATTGCATATTAAAAATGATTTTAATTATGTATCAATTAATTTTGGAAATAAAAAGAAGTGTATAAAATTATCTAAAGAAAATAATGAATTAATTAAAGAATATTTTAAAAATTATGATTGTATATAAAAATGCTAAATATCTTCGTTTTTTGCAATAGATATTAATTCCATACCCTTATATTTTATAAAAGAAGCTGTCCATATTTCTTTTGATAGATTACTCAAATATTTTAAAAATTGAGTTGTATCACCGTCTCTTATCCATTCAGATTTTATAAATGGAAGTTCTTTCTGCATTCTTTTTGGATGCATATGAACCAATAGTAGGCCTTTATCTTCGGATACTCTTCTTAAGGCTCCTTCATCACTTCTTTGGAAAACTCTTAGAAGAAGATTTAGAATTACTTCTTCCCCAAGTTTAATTAAATTACCTTCTTCTTCTATTTTTTCTTTAATCTCTTTCCCACCTAAAGGCATTGCCCTGATATTATTTTGCTCTATTAATGCAATTGCAATTAGATAATCCTGACTTGCCATATTTTTTTGTAATCTTGTTTAGATTATTCTAACCCCTCGACCTCTTCATATATTTGATTTAATAAGAATAATTGTATTAATAAAAATACAAAATTATAAAGTTATTTGTTTTAAGTTCTTCCATTCTTTATTTTACTTAAAATTTAAATATTTTTATAATGCTTTTTTATATTTCATATGAAAAGTTAATTTTTATTATTATCAGGATTGCTTTTAGGTTTATGGAACTCTTGGCCAGGGATAGTTATATCTATTAATTGGAAATGCTTTAAAGATATAATTGAAAAATCTTCCAAAGAACAAATCTCCTTTAAGTCACTTTAGCTGTTTCTCCAAATTACATATTAAAAGGGAATAGAAAAATAATAATTCGAAAAAATGGTTGCATTTGACGCATATTTTCTTTAACTCTTTTTACGTATAAATTTTTTATAATTAAAACATGGACAATAATTTAAGATTCGAATTATCTTTTAAAAATAATTTTCAACTAGAAAATAAACTTAATTTTTGCATAGCCAATAATATTAATAAAATCAATATCCCATGCAAAGGGGTAATAAAAAAAGATTTCCTAAATGAGACTATAAAATATATTGGTGAGAACTATAAAAATTTAGATGTCATTTATCACTATAGCCTTAATCATCAATATACAAAGAATAGAGATTATTCATATTTAGAGTTTTTAAATTTTATTAAAAAATGTAAGTTTTATAATAATAAAGAAATTTTACTTGTTTCAGGATCTAATAAGAAAAAAAACTTTGAAGTATTAGATGTATTGAGAGATTTTAAAAATGAAAAAAATTTAAATATTAATATAGGAATTGCTTATAACCCTTACTTGAATAATCATTACAATATTTGTGGAGAAAGAGAAAGAATAAAAAAGAAATTTTCTTCTAGATTAACTAAGTCAATCTGGCTTCAATTTGGAACTGATATTAAATTACTTGAAAAAGAAATTAATTTTTTAAAAGATTTTGTACTCAATAATTCATCTAATAGTAAAGATCAAAATGTAAAAATTTTCGGCAGTTTATTAATTCCATCAAAGGAATTTATTTCCCGATTTAAATTTCGTCCCTGGAAAGAGGTTTTTATTTCAGAGAAGTATCTTAATTCTCTTGATAATTTTTACTCATTTACAAAAGATTTAATTGCAATCTATCTTGATAACAATATCTGCCCAATAATTGAAACTGAATGTTTTTCAATAAAAAAGTTACAAGATATTCGTTCTTTAATGAAAAAATAAATACGTAACAATTATGATTAATGATACTATTTATGATATCGCGATTATTGGTGGGGGAATATCTTCATGTGTATTTTCATCTTTTCATCTTAAAAATGGCTACCAAGGTAGGATTGCGATAATAGAAAATGGTCGAAATCTTGGAGGACGTTCTAGTACAAGAAATAGTATTAGTAATAGTGGGTGGCAACTCAATCATGGTTCCCCTAATTTTAATATTTGCAACAGTAATAATAATCAGTGGTTGAAAAATTTCATTCAGGAATTATTAGATTCAAATATTATCCAATCTGATCCTTCTGATTTAATAGCATTATATGAAAATCCTAGAGAACAAGAAAAATTAATCTGCGATTTTCATGGTTGCAAAAATTATACTTCAATCTCTTCTATGTCTGATTTATCAAGAAATATTCTTAATCATAATAATTTGAAAAATCAAGTTGATTTGTTTTTTCAAACTTTAATAGTTAAATTAAAATATGAAAATAATTGTTGGATTTTAACCTCAAAAAATGGGTGTAAATTTAAGACGAAATTTCTTGTATGTTCAAGTAATTTAATTTTACATAAAAGATCTTTAGATATCTTGAATATAAATCAAATTCCATTGAGGGATGCTATTCCAATAAATAAAGATAAAAAAATAGATACAATTTTAAATCTTCTTAATAAGCAAGAATACATTCAACGATTAACTTTTTTGATTTATACAAAATCTAATTATTGCTATAAAGATTGCTATAAGAAAAGATTTAGGTATTTCCTTTTAAGTAATCTTCTAGAAGAAAAATTTAAAATTGAAAGGATTATATTTCAAAAACAAATTGATAATAAAATAGGTATTGTCCTACATACGAGAAATAAAGAATTTATAACTGAATATTTTCAATGCAATAATAAAAAGAAATTTAAAAATATCTTATTAGATAAATTCAATCAGATATTTGATAAAAATTCTTATATAAATAAACTAATAGATTATCAGGATATTTCTATAATGATATGGAGAGCTTCTCAACCATCTGGTTTAGGGATACCTGAAAATTTGCAGGTTTGTGATAAATATAATATAGCTTTTTGTGGGGATTGGTTTGATTTAGAGGGTTTTGGTAGGATTGAAGGTGCAATATTGAGTGCCTTAAAATTGTCTTATAAGATTAGATCACTATATTAATTATATTTTTTAATAGAAGGTCAATATCACTTTTCTTCCTAATGACAATTGTATTGAAATAATTTCTTGAATTACATTTCTTTTTATTTTCATGAAATAATTCCCATGCTTTTATAAAATCTCTTTTTGCAAGATCTTTACTTTTACCTCTTTCTAAAAAATCTCTTTTAATTACTCTATTCAAACAAGTTTGTTTATTAGCTTTTAATTTAATTAAAAGGCAATTTTCTTTTGAAAGGGTTTTTAATATTTCTTGTCCAAATATTCCTTCTATAATAATAAATTTTATATTTTTAGTTTTTTTATATATTTTTTTTATAGATTTGTTCTTGAAATTATATTTATAATAAAAATTAGAAAATCTGTTTTTTATAATAAATTTTAGATCTCTTTTAAATAATCTAAAGTTGAAGCTTATTTTTCTGTCAAAATATGAAGTTAATGTTCGTGATAATATTTGACTTATTATACCTGTTCTGTAGTAATTATCTGTATTTAATATTATTCCATTTTTTAAATTTTTTAGAATCCTTTTAGATAATTTAGTTTTTCCGCTTCCAGATGGTCCACTAATAACTATTAATTGCATATTCAATATTCAGTTGAATAAGATTTAAGGAATGTATCTCATAATAGTTAAGTCAAAAAAAATTAATAAGTCAATTTATTATTAAATTTTGGTACGCTTTTAGCTTAATAATATGATTGAAATAGTATTTATCTTAGAAATTAAATTTTAGTTTTTAATTTTTCTAGTAGAGTACAGTTTTGCAAAATTAATTCAAAGGATTTTTTATTAACTTAAATTATAAAAAAATACTTAATTTTTAATTAAATCCCTCATTTGAATTATTAGCATCCAAGGAATAATAAATTTAATATTTTATTCTTGGATTAGGTCAATAAATTAAATATGAACTTTAAAAATATTGATAAAGTTCCTCATTTAATTTTTAACTTGCATCATAAATAAATATATGACTTAATATAGATGTAAATAAAATTTAATTTCTATCATTTCTTTTTAAAAATTTTATTGATTGTTTGAAAAAATTAATTTATTTTTTATCGAAATGTAGAATTTATAAAATTATCTAATTTTTGAATAAATGATTACTAAATTTTTAAGTAAGTTAAAATCAATCCTTTTTAAGAGTGAGACCTCTACAGAAATTCCTTTACCTAAAAAAACTGTATCAAAAACCAAGAAGAAGTCTGTAAAGTCTTCTAAGGCCTCTAAATCTAAAACAAAAAAAGATGATGTAAAAAAAATAATAGAATCTTTTAAAGCCATTCCTGGTGTAGGAGCTAAGAGTGCAGAGGCCTTTTATAAGGCTGGTTTTAAAACTCCAAAGTCAATTACTTCGGCAAAAGAAGACGATCTTCTTGCTGTTCCAGGAGTAGGAATCAATCTTGTTAAGAAACTAAAGAATATTAAATAGAAAATTTCAACATTACTGGTTTTTAAAAGATTAACTATTGAATTTTATCAAAGTTAATCGAAGTATTTTCACAATTATAAATTTCCACCTTTTAAATAATTGAAGATATTTGTAATTGTATAAACTATCTTCTTCTTGCTTTTCTTCTTTGTTGCAATTTTCTCTTATATTTTTCAATAGGAGTTTCATGATGTCTTAATCTTTTTAAATCAGCAAATATCCCTGATTTTGAGACTTGCCTTTTAAATCTTCTAAGGGCAGATTCTATTCCCTCATTTTCTCCAACAGTAACTTGAGTCAAAATTAACCAAATAAATATAATTATATCATTTTACGGTTCCTTTAATGATTTTTATAACTCAATATTTTGAGAATAACTTGAAGGATTCTTATTTGCTTTTTGCCCAATTAAGAAAATTCTTCTTTGGGCTAAGTATATCTTCTATGGATTCAAAATAATTATTTGACCAACTTTCTTTAGATAGGCTTACGAATAACATCAAATTAAGAGGATATTGATCACTATCTGAGCAAGTTCTAAAATCGTCTCTAAATAAAAATATTTCTTTGTTAAGCGCAATAGAAATTCCTAGTTCTACCATTACTCCCTCATCTGGAGGGTTACCATTAACAATCGCAAAAATACAATCACATGACTTTAAATCGTTGAAATTTGATTTTGCTAGGTCATAAGCCCAATTATTTTTGTTTGTGATTAAATGCTTTGTTCTCTCAAAAGGTTCGTAAACTTCTACATTTAAATTTTGAAATATTTTAATGAATTCAGGTAATAGATTTTTAGTTTGTTTTGAAAATCCATATGGATTAGCTAAATATAATTTTTTTTTATTCACTTTAGCCTCCTTTTACTTTTGTATTCTTTTTCTTCTTCAAGCGCATTTTCTTTATTCTCCCACGGAAATACTATCCATTCTTCTTTAAGAGATAAATTTACGGTCTTCCACCAAATAGGTTTCTTTTTACTAACTAAGACAAAGAAATTAACATCTTCAATATTTTTAAAATTACTTAATGTCATCCCAGTTTCATAAACATCATCAACTATCAGTGAACTTTTTGAGGGCTTTTCAATTAACTGAACATTTAATTTATGACTTAGAGCCACTGCGAGGCAAAGGCCTCCTCTGGGAACACCATATATTCCTGATAATTTAAGTTTTTTGCATTGATTAGCAATACAATCAACACTCTTATCAAATTGGGACCATGTAAAGTACGTTGTCATTCTAAATTTTTTTTTGTTCAATTATTGGAGCAAAGTTTGAAGCAATTACACTTAATAGAGCTACTACTTGTTCGTTAGGACAATTTGTCTCTTTTTTTAATTTTTCGCATTCTTTTACTATATTTGCATATATTTCTTCAACAATTCCATTCATTTGCTCTTCATTAAATGAATATGGTTTATTCATATTTTTATTTATAAATATATTTTATTTTTACTTGATTATTGAATAAGTAAACATTTTTATTTAAAAATATAAAATTATTTCCACATTGGCTCATTTGAACCTTTTTTTTTAATCTTATTTGGTTGATATTTATGTAGATCTTCGATTTCCATAGCAAATTTTTTTGAATCTCCTGTTATGCTTTCACTTTTAATTAAATTTGATAATGATACTTTTCTTCTGATTTTCAGAAGACCAAGACAGGTTTCCCATATTTGCTTATCCTTATATTTTTCTAACCAGAAATCAAATATATTTTCTAAAAAGTTTAATGGAATATTAAATGAAATCCCTATTGGAGGTTGATCTAATGAATAATTATTATTTTTTAAATCATTCATTAAATTATCTAAATTCAAGTTTATTGCATTAAGAATATCTTTAGCTGATTCATATCCTATTAGTTCTTTTCTATGACATTCTAAAAGAGTTTCATCATCAAGTATTTTTAAGTCACTATTTTTGACTCCAATTAGCCAAAACCCCTCATCATTTACTATTCCACTAGCTAAAAACAGAAATAAATATCTATTTTCCAAAAATAATAATCTCTTTATTCAGTTTTAACATTAAAGAACAAAAAACAAAATAGCTTTGCCACTAAATTATGTTAAATTTATTCTCGCGATTTACAAAAAGTATAGATATTATTAGGTTTTACGATGTTTAACAGGAAAGAGTTAAGACTAATGTTTAATGACCCACTTGATCAATTAGTAATCTATATAAACCTAAAGTTACTTAAAAATAAAATTCTTAGGACTATTTTTTCTTAGGAAACAATTTTCCAATCTTCTTTTGTTGAATAAGTTCTCTTTCAGTCCTTATTTTTGTATCTTCTAAGGATTCCTTATTAGTGCTGACTGCGTAAATGATATAAAAAATCATACCACTGAAAATTAATCCAATAAATAAAATAATAATCCCAATTGGTTCTGTAGGGCTAAATATTTTAAGATCTATCCCTGCATCTAGAAAAATTTTCATCAAATGTTTAATCAATTAAAAAAAATACTTTTATTTGTATCTAGTTAATTTCTTCATAACCATAGTAGGTTGCATTATTTGAATTTTTATAACCTATAGCTGCCTCTTCGGAATTTTGAGCATCAAACTTTCTTGCTCTAGCATGTATCATGTTAAATGGAAAAATTGCAGCTCCAACAAAGAAATGGAGTATTAAAAAATCGGAAGGTAATCCGTTTGTCCAATCAGGAAAGAAAAGGAGTGTCAAAAATAAATGTTCCATATAATCAAATCAAAATTTACTTATAAATACTATTACTAAGTTCCATCTGTAATTGGTTTTATTTAATAAATTGAAATCTTAATTAAAACTATTTCAAAGAAATTTATTTACTATTTAAGTCTTTAAATATTTAAATTTTATTATTTATAATATTTACAGTATTAAGTAAAGCGAATTGTCCAGACTTTTTTTTAGCTTTGTATTTTTCGCGGGGGTATTCTTACATCCTTTAAGTACATTTGCATCTCATACTTCTGACCCTACAGTAAGTCTTCTTCAGAATAGGATATCAAAAAACTTTTCAAAGAAGTTTTGTAATGCAATACAAAATGGTTTATCCAAGGATGAAGCCATGACATCCGCTATAGTTAAAACCGAAAATATTGTTTCATTTTCATATAATCCTCAAAAAAAATGGATTGAAAAAGAAGATTTGGCTAATCAAATTTCTATAAAAGTCATAAACGAATGCGGATGGTCTTTTGGATTAATCGGCAAAGAGGGAATAGATTATTTTAATTCATATTTTTTAGAAATCTATGATAAAACGACTCCTGATAAGAAATTATCTAGTTAAAAAAAATATTTTTATGAACAATATTTCCGATAAAAATTTAGTAATAATTATTTTTGGCACTATTATCGCAGTCTTTGCTTTGATATTTTCGGTGAAATCGCCTGAAAGAAAAGTTATTGAATCCCCTATAATGTGGAAAGAAGAATTTTCTACCATCTTTTTCTATAACAATGATTTAGTTAAGTTGAATAAGTCATATTTCATATAATTCAATAAGTATTAAATAAACTTGTTTGATTTAACTCAATAAAATGTAGCTTTACTTAACTTAAAGAGAAATTAAAAAATAATAAATTATTTTATGTAGTTTAATAAAACAGAAGCTAATTTTAAATCATCATTAAACCATGCTCTAATTGCCATTGATCTTCTTGGATCATAGAATTTTTGACTCCTGTACCAATTAAGTACTTCTGTATCAGATTTTTCCCCGTTGCAAGATAAACAGCAAGGAACACAATTTTTTGTAATGGTTTCTCCACCTTTTGACTTTGGATGTAAATGATCAAGAGATTCAGATGGATTGCCGCAATAAATACACTTATTTTTAGTTAATTTATATAGAGAATCTCTCCAGTTTTTATTACTAACTTTAGGGCATAGTTGATCAAGGTAAATTGCATCTTGCTTATGCATAATAATCTTGATAATTAAAATGATAATAACAGTTTTTCTTAATTTCTGAAAAACTTTTTGAATTTTAAATTATATTATAAATATATGGTGTTAATATAATTTAATTGAAGTGATTTTGTAAACAGTAAGAATGTTATTTAATGCTTATTACTTTAATGTACTTGCCAATTAACACAGATTTTTATTTTTATAACAACGTTTTAATATTTTTAATTTCTTTTATTTCTAATACTTTTTCCGCTATCTCTGGAGGTGGTGCTGGATTGGTTCAACTACCTGCCTTAATTTTATTTGGATTACCTTACTATCAAGCTCTTGCTACGCACAAATTTGCCACGGTTGCTTTGGGTTTAGGGGGATCAATTAGGAATTTAAAACATCTTAGAAATGATATTTATGTTTTATGGCAAATATTATTCTTTGGAACACCAGGAGTTATTTTGGGAGCATCTATTGTGAAATTCCTTTCTGAGCAATATTTGTATTTAATATTAGGACTTTTTTCAATAATCATGGCTATGTATTCTTTTCATAAACCTGATTTAGGTTTGAATTCAACAAAGAATATTATCAATTCTCAATTAAAATTGAGATTTATAATACCTATTTTTTTTATAGGAATCCTTAACGGTTCTGTCTCTTCAGGTACAGGCTTATTAGTAACTATTTTATTAATTAAAACTTTTAAGATGGACTTTCTTAGAGCTGTTAGTTTAACTTTTTTTACAGTTGGAATTTTCTGGAATGCCATAGGTGCCTTTTCCCTTAGCAGAATTGGTTATATACCTAATAATTTATTGGTTATTCTTATTTTAGGATCTTTTACTGGGGGATATTTTGGTGCTCATTTATCTAATTTAAAAGGAAATAAACTAATTAAAAATACATTTACTATTGTATGTCTGCTTGTAGGCGTTAGTTTGTTAGTAAAGTCAATTGGTTTATTGTTATAGATTAATTTATAGAAAATGCTAGAAAAACTGTTGTAGTTAAACAAAGTCCTACTGCTGCTGTAGCTGTTAATAGTGAAAGGTTCATTTTTATAACAATTTAATAAATTTTAATTATCTTCTTTGATTTAAGTTGTATTGGAAAACACTTTTAGACCAAATTTATTTTTAAAATGATACTAATATTATTTAACAAAAAAAAGGCCTCGCAATTGTGAGGCCGGGTGATGGGGAACCTTATTTTTAATCCAATTTGAATAAAAATGCAACCCCCCCATCGGTAGCGCATTAATTACCTAATTTACACACTACAGATAGTGCTTTTACTGTTTAATTTTAAAGAGTCTTGCCATTTTGATAATGTTTTGTAATATTCTAATTTTTGTTAAAGAAAATAAATTTTAAATTTAGATATTTATTAACCCTAAGCGCTTGTTAAAGCTTATATACAATGTATTATCTAGAAAAGTGATTAATAATTAAAAATTTTAATGATTGAATTAACTTTACTAACACTATTGAATTTTGTTGGGGATAATTTCTGTGAATATAGGAATGTAGGTCATGATAATTATAAATCTTTACTCCTTTCTTATAGTGATGCGAGTGAAAAATTTGGTCCATTAGAAGTTAAAAAAGTAATTGAAAAATCAGATAATTTTAAAGTTGCTGCAATTGCTATTGCTGCTATTAAGTGCCCTCAGCATATTATGGATTAATGAAATTCGAAGTTAAAACTCAAAATGATGATCTTTGGAAACCATCTTTTTCTGTCTTATTATCTATTGCTCTTTTTTCATTAATAGTTCTCCTCTCTAATATTTCCATTAAACTTGGAGCGATTTCAAGACATTATGAAATTAAATATCTTTGTAATCTTCTTACAATTGAAAAGTCATCATTGAATTTCAAGAAATTATCAAAATTAACTAATCAGACTACTAAGCAAAAAATGTGGGATTTATGTAGAGAAATTATTAAATAAATATTAGCTAGAAGCTGATGTGTAATATTTTAGAGCAAATAACCAAAATCTTCTTGAAACTATAAAAAATATTCCGGCAACAATTAATTCAAATAATATTTCCCATAGTTTGGCAATACCAAGGAAAACTTCAGAGGGGATTGTTGTTATAAAAGCTATTGGAACAAAAATACTAAAGAATATCCTTAATGAAAATGAAAACGAATTTAAAGGAAATCTCCCTATGTAAAGAAAAGAACGTAAGACTTCTGTAGCATTCCATGTTTTTACAAACCAAATTGTTGTTGTTGAAATTAAAAACCATAAGCTATATAAAATTATGATTGAACAAAATAATGTTGTAATGCATAAAACTAAAAAACTTATATTTATATTTATTTGATTAATACCTATGCAATAAAATAATAGAGCAACACCTAATATTATTTCTAAAAAGCCAGAAGGCGCTATTTTATTTAAGGAAATAAAAAATTGACTATCTAAAGGTTTAAGAAGAACAAAATCTAAGGTTCCTTCCCTTATGTGTTTTACTATTTCTGTAAGATTTGGATTAAACCATGTATTAGTAATTCCATTTAGAATTGTGTATATTCCTTGAATAATTAAGGCTTGTTCAAAATTCCATCCCCCGATATTATCAGTATTTTGGAAAAAGATAGTTAATAAAAATACGCTACCTACTAAGCTTAAGATTGCAGTAATAAAGTCAATTATTACGTTAGTCTTATATTCCAATTCTGAGGCTATGGAAGTACTTAAAAATAATGAATAAATTTTTATATATTTACTTATTTTCATGACCCCATCGCGGTATATTTTTTTGTTCCCATAGACCAAGTTCTTTTAAATATGGGGAAAAGAATTGAAATCCAAAATATCTGCATAAAAAATCCAGAAATTATGTTTGTATTATTCCCAGATAATATATTTGCTGGAAAATCAATTAAGTAAGGGAATGGAGTTATGTATATCCAGGATTTTACATATTCTGGGAATGAGATTACTGGGGCTAAAAGCCCTGAAAGGAATAGAGTTGGGATAAATAACAACCTTTCTATTGAAGAAGCCTTTTCTGTCCAAAAACAGAAGCAAGCAATAATTGATTGAATCAGAAATTGAATTAAAAAAGAAAAAAATGTAGAAAGACATGATAATAAGAATAGACCTAAGCTTGGTATCCATAAACTTTCAGGATTTATTAGAAAAAAAATTAACGCAATTATTAATGCAAATGGGAAGCGTGTAATTTGTTCTGCTATGTGTTGAGCAAAGTATCTAAAAAATGGGTTTAAGGGTTGAATTAAATATGGGGAAATTTTACCTAGGAGAGCATCTTCTTCAAAAGTAAAGACAACCCAAACTACGGAAAATTGCCTTACAAAAAACGCACTCAAAAAATATCTAGAAAGCATTACATTACTTAAATTAATAGATTCATTTAAGTTATTGTTTGTCCATATATTGAGCATGAAAAAAGGTATAATTCCCGATATTGCCCATAAAGCTATTTCTACTCTGTATTCCAACATATTTGAATACTGTACTTTTAATAATGTTATTAGCTTATTTTTGTTTAAATTAAACACTTATACTTTTCCCTTTACTAATATATTTCCAATTATTTCGTCAACCGGGGGCTCATTTATATATAGATCTTCGATATCAAATTTGTTAAGAATCATTTTTAGGGTAGATTTAATAGCCTCTTTTTTAATTGTTATTGTAATTTCATTTTGATTTTTATTTTTAATAATAAAACCAGAATTGCTTAGTTCTTTGGCATCTTTATCCGTCCTACAAATAAATAGGATATCTTTGACAGGGGATATTTTTTTTAATAGTTTTTCCAGTTTCCCATCATATGTAATACATCCCTCGTGAATGCATATTACCCTCTTGCATAAAGATGTAATATCTTTCATGTAATGACTAGTTAGACAAATTGTTGCATCTGTTTCTTTATTATAAATTTGCAGAAATTTTCTAAGATTTCTTTGAGCATTAATATCTAGGCCTAGTGTAGGTTCATCTAAAAATAAAATATTTGGTTTATGTATTAACGCAGCCAATAATTCTGATTTCATTCTTTGACCTAAAGATAATTTTCGAACAGGTATATAAAGTTCCTTTTCAATCTCAAGCATATCTGATAACTTTTTAATTCTTTTTTTAGCTTCAAATTTTTCTATGTCATAAATTGCGGCATTTAAATAGAAAGATTCTATTGGAGGAAGATCCCATATTAGCTGTTGTTTTTGCCCCATTATTAATGTTATATTTTTCAGGAAATTTGACCTTCTTTTATAAGGAAGGTTACCTGCAACAGACAATTTACCTTGGCTTGGGTAAATTAAACCGCATAGCATTTTAAGGATGGTTGTTTTTCCAGCACCATTAGCTCCAAGAAAACCTACTATCTCTCCTTTTTTTATTCCAAAATTTATATTTTTTATAACCTCAATACTTTTTTTTTCTCTTTTAAAAAAATGCTTAAGTGTACCTTTTAATCCAGGTTCTTTTGAAGAAATATCAAATGATTTTGATAAATTTTCAACTTGAATAATATTCTCTTCCATATTATTTGAAAAGTCAGTTTTAATTTTGGATTCTATAAATTTTAAAAATATTAATTTAGTTGAATATTAAAATAGATTATAAAATATCTTTTAATGAAACAATAAGCCAAGTTATAAAATTAATGGGATTTAAAAGTTCACTGGATTTAAACTTAGGTACGTAATTAATATTATTTACTGTATTCAATATAAAATTATTTTCTGAATTGTTAATTTTATTTATTTCATTTTCTGTTATGTTACCTTTTTCATCAAGAATCTGAATTTCATTCTCAAAAAACCACTCATTTTTCCCATTTGATAAGTTTAAAATTACTCCGATACCTCTACCGTCAGTAATTTTGAAATCACTAATAGTACATTTTGATGAGATGTTTATTGCTTCGATTGTCTCTTTAGTTAATCTATCTTTTGAAAGCTCTAGATTAACTTTAACTGTGTTTCCTATCTTTACTTTATCTAGAATTGTCATTTATGAGTTATTATACCTATTTAATTTTTATAACTGTGATAAGAATTAAACATAAATTCTTATCATCACTGATTGGAGTTTTTGAATACGGCTTCTAATATCTTTTTTATTATTATCGCTAATATTCTTAGGAAAACAAAACTTATGCCTAGCCATCCCAATAATACAGATATTGATAATAAGCTTGAACTAAGATCTCTTTGTAAAAATTCCTGCATAGAGAATCAAATTTTATACATCAACTTTAATTTATATTTTAGTTTATTCATTTGTTAAAAATAAATGCTTATAAATTATTGTTATTTAAATAAGTTTAAACCCAAAATTTTGATGATTTTATTTGATAGGCTAATATAAATTTAAGTAAAATTTATTAATTTGGATCTCTCTTTAAATTCATATTTAGGAATATTTTTTATCCTAGTTGGTTCAATAGTTCGCATTGATTTTAAATTTATTATTCAAAAGGATTTATAAAAAGCCCTCTTTTAATTAAAAAATTTATTTAACTGTTTAAATTTTCTAACACCTCATAAAATATATATAATTAAAAATTCTTTAGTAATATTTTGATTTTAAAATTTAATTGCCTTTTATTTTTTATATGATTAATAATGATCAAAACTATAGATTATTTTTATGAATAATGATCTGGAAATCTTTAATTATTTTATTGATGATCTAGTTTCTTCGGAGGTTAATTTATTGAATAATGAGCTTGATCTTCTTTTGATGCAGTATCTTTTTAATTCGATAGATCTAGACTCATTAAAGAATATAGATAGTGAAGAAGAGATTAGTGTTGCATAATAGTTCTTAATTATGAAATATTTTTATGAAAAATTATGGGTTCCTTTCTTTGGTGGAATATTATCAAAATTTGTTTTCTTAATTGAAGGAAAAAATATAAGTAGAAAAAATAAAAAAACTAAACTTTAAACCGATAAACTTTTTATTACTTAATATACTTTTTGGTTTTTATATATATTGAAAGCAACAAAACATATTTCTTTAATTCAATAATTTATGCATGGTTAAAGTATCTAAACAAATAGTTTTTTAACTATTTAAAATTTTATGAATAACAAGCCTTTTTTAAAACCATATACTGTTCATTACAGAGATTTTCAAAATCTTAGATTAGAGAATTGTTTTTATGCATTAGATGCTTATGAAGCAAGAACATTAGCTATGGAGTTTAATAAATATATAAATGCACATCCTAATAGTATTGATTTAATAAGATGCGAAAAGTGATATTTAAATAGATATTTGAAAGTTTAAATTCTATACGCTTAAAAATTTATCAATAACTGTTTGGCTTAATTCACTTGTAGGGCCACTTGCAACAATTCCTCCCCTTTGCATTGCATAATATCTACTTGCCTGCCTAACAAAGTGTAAGTGTTGTTCAACTAATAAAACTCCGATACCAGTTTCTTTAATAATGAGATTTATAGCGTTTTCAATATCTAATACTATATTTGGTTGAATTCCTTCAGTAGGTTCATCTAATAACAATAATTTTGGTTTACCTAATAGTGCTCTAGCAATTGCAAGTTGTTGTTGTTGCCCCCCACTTAGATCACCTCCTTTTCTTAAAAGAAAGTCTTTTAAAATAGGAAATAAATCATAGATACTTGAATCAATATTTTTATTTTTAGATAACCCTCCAGGTAGCGATTCCATTCCCAACATTAAGTTTTCTTCTACAGTTAGATAAGGTATTATTTCTCTTCCTTGAGGAACATATGCAATTCCTTTTCTAGCTCTTTGGTGAGGGGCCTTTCTATTTATATTCTCTCCAATAAAGTTTATTTCTCCTTTCTTTGCCTTTAATAACCCTATTAATGATTTTAATAAAGTAGTTTTCCCTACCCCATTTCTTCCTATTAAACAGATCATTTCTCCAGATTTAAGGTTTAAATCTACATCTCTGAGGATATGGCTTTCTCCGTAATAAGTATTTAATGATTTTACTTCTAGTAGATTTTTCATATTTATTCCTCCGGTCTTCCTAAATAAACATCAATTACCTTTTTGTCATTTTGAATATTATCCATTGTACCTTCACATAATACTGTTCCTTGATTTAGGACTGAAACATTACTATCAAGTCTTCTAATGAATTCCATGTCGTGATCAATAACAACCACAGTATTTTCCCCAGATAATGATTTTAATAAATCTGCTGTCAAATCAGTTTCCTCATCTGTAAGACCTGCAACAGGTTCATCAACGAGCATTAAATCAGGTTTTTGGCCTAGTAACATTGCTATTTCTAACCATTGTTTTTGACCATGTGATAAAGCACCAGCTTTTGAATTGATTTTTTTTGATAAGTTTATAACTTTCATTAAATGTTCTATTTCATCTAATTGATCATTTTTAATCTTTTTATTAATAAGATTTAAAGGACTTTTAGGGGTGCTTACTGATATCTCAAGATTTTCTTTAACAGTTAGATTTTCAAATACTCTTGGGCTTTGAAATTTTCTTCCTACACCTAAACGAGCAATTTTATGTTCTTTTCTTCCTATTAATGATTTTCCTTTAAAAAAAACATCACCTTTAGTAGGTGTTACTTTACCTGTTATTACATCTAGAAATGTTGTTTTCCCAGCTCCATTTGGACCTATTACAGCTCTTAACTCTCCTTTTTTTAAACTTAGGTTTAGATCATTTAATGCTAAAAATCCTTCAAAACTAACGGTTATATTTTCTAAGCTTAAAAGAGAATTAGTATTCTTATTCATTTTTTAATACCTCCCTTTCATTTTTAATTTCTAGACTTGGGTATGTCTCGATTTTTCTTTTCAGACCAAGTCTTTGAAGCAGATTCCTTGGCCCCTCCCCTTGTACCCATCCTAAAACACCTTCAGGTAATGCTGTAACTACAAAAATAAATAAACCACCTTGAATGAACATCCAGCTTGCCGGTAAAGCTTCACTTACTAAACTTTTTGCATAATTTATTAAGACTGCTCCAAGTATTGCTCCCAATAAAGTCCCTCTTCCTCCCACTGCAACCCAAATAACCATTTCTATTGAAAATGGTACTGTCATAAATTGAGGGGATACTATTCCTGATTGAACAGTATACAAAGCACCAGATATTCCTGCTAAACCACCTGCTATAGAAAATATTATTGTTTTAAATAAGACAGGATTGTAACCTGTGAATCTGACTCTCGGCTCATCATCCCTGATTCCTATAAGAATATTCCCAAATCTCCCTTTTACGACCCATTTTGAAAAAAACCATGCCGCAATAACTAATATGGCTGTAAACCAAAAAAACATTCTTTGGATTGATTCTGAACCAACCATTTGTCCAAAAAGTTGAGTTACATCAGTTTTTAAACCGTTAGTACCATTAATAAGTTTTTGTTGCCCATTAAAGAAATTAAAGAATACTAAAAGAGCAGCTTGGGTAAGTATTGAAAAATACACACCTTTTATTCTGTTTCTAAAAACAAGAAATCCAAGTATTCCTGCTACTAATGCAGGTATAACCCAAATTGCAAATAAACTAAAGATTGGAGATCTAAATGGTTCCCAGAAAAAAGGTAAATTATCTACGCCGTAAAGTCCAAAGAATTCTGGAATATTATTTGGAAATTCAGAAGAGCTTGTTATCTGTAGATACATTGCTGCACAGTAACCCCCAAGAGCAAAAAATATACCTTGCCCAAGACTCAATAAACCAGTAAATCCCCAAATTAGATCTACACCCAAAGCAACAATAGCTAATGATAAATATCTACCAAGAAGATTCAATCTGAAAACAGGAAGAATTGATGGAGCTGCGATAATAAAAGCAATAATTAGCACCCAAATAACGAATGTTGTTTTTTTGCTTAGTTTTAAATCTTTGAATTCCATTAACTCTCAACCATCCTTCCTTTCTGGGGGAATAAACCAGTAGGTTTGAATTGCAAGAATATTACTATTAATGCAAAAATCATAACTCTTGCCATACTGGTAGTTGCGAAGAAATTTATTGTATTAGATAGTGGTAGAGGCATATCAGGCCATATTGATAAAAGGCGACCAGCTCCAATTAAATCAGTCATTATTCCTATTCCAAAAGAGGCAAAAATTGTACCCAATAAGTTCCCTACACCTCCTAAAACTACAACCATAAAACATCCAACTATATAATTTCCTCCAACATTAGGTCCAACCGACCCCAAAAGAGATACAGCAACTCCTGCTACACCTGCCAATCCAGAACCAATTCCAAAAGTAAGGATATCAACTTTTTCTGTTGAAATTCCAAGACAGTCACTCATTTCTCTATTTTGAGTTACTGCTCTTATCCTCATACCCCAAGCACTTTGATTCAAAAATAAAGTTATTGCAATTACAGATATTAAAGTAATTATTATTATCATTAGTCTTGTTTTTGGAAAAGCTGTTCCAAGAATTTCAACCTGACCCCTCATCCATGCCGGAGCAGTGACATCAACATTTCTTGCACTAGCTCGACTTAATTTGCTAACTGAAGATGAAATTAAATTACCGGAGAGAACTCCTACTAGAGCTGCAAATATCCATGAACTAAATTTTACATATTTAAAATTTATAGACTCTTTTACTTTTGATGAAAATACTGCTGGTAGAAATAAACCTATTATGAGACTTATTACTAGTCCTGTTCCATAAGCTAAAGGAACACTGCGGACGAACTGTTGAAGAATAAGGCTTACTCCCCATGTTGCAAGTAAAGTCTCTAATGGACTTCCGTATAACTTTCTAATTACAGTTTTTTCTAAAAGTATACCTACTACTCCACTGACAATAAATGCAAAAAAGATAGAAACTATAACATACGCGTTGTAATAGGGTTTTAATAGTGGGAGTTTGAAAATTAATTGAGTTACATATGTTGTGTAAGCACCTAGCATCATTAATTCACCATGTGCAAGATTGATTACACCCATCAAACCAAATACAATAGCTAAGCCCAAAGCTGCTACAAGTAAAACTGATCCGATCGCTACACCGTTGAATAAACTATCAAGAAGCAATTCCAATTTTAATAAGAAGAAAATTTAAGTGGATATAAGAAGAGGAGGCAATAAGCCTCCTCTTCTCTTTAAGAAGTAAGCTTTGAAATCAAAGCTTATATCTTTCTCCTTTAGATGGGTCTGTCCAGTCACATGCATAACCTTTTGAACTAGGTTCAAATTGGTTCCATGCTTGTGGGTAAACAACTCCATCAGTTTCTTCAAGAATCTCAAAACCACCTTCTGGCTTGATTAAACCAATTCTTACTGTTTGAGCAAGGTGATGGTTAGGCATAACCTCAACTGGTCCTTGAGGAGCATCGAATGTTTGTCCTACTAGAGCTTCTCTAACAGCACTGTTCTCAAATGTGCCTGCATCTTCAACTGCTTGTTTCCATAAATAAACCATGTTGTAAGCAGACTCTTGTGGGTCAGCAACTACTCTGTCGCTTCCATATAGAGCTTTGAAATCAGCTGCAAATTTCTTAGATTCAGGTGTGTCGATAGACATCATGTAGTTCCAAGCTCCATAATGACCTTCTAAAAATTCAGGTCCAATAGTACTAATCTCTTCCTCTGCAATAGAATAGTTCATTACATAATATCCATTACTTGGAGTAATCCCAGCATCCTGAATCTGTTTAAAGAAAGCAACGTTTTGGTCACCATTAAGTGTGTTGATAATTACTCCACCACCAGAGGGCGCTAACTTTTGTTTGATCTTGGAAATGATAGGAGCAACTTCAGTATTTCCTAGAGGTAAATAATCCTCACCTACAACCTTTCCTCCAAGTGATTTAAGTTGTTCTTTGGTAATTGTATTTGATGTCCTTGGGAAAACATAGTCTGAACCAACTAAGAAAAATGGCTTTCCAGCTGCAGGAGACCTCTTATACATAAAATCAGTTGCTGGTTCTGATTGTTGGTTTGGTGAAGCACCTGTGTAGAAAATGTTGTTTGAACATTCCTGAGCTTCATACTGAATTGGGTAGTAAAGGAATGCATCTTTTGATTCATACACAGGAAGCATTGCCTTCCTACTAGCCGATGTCCATCCACCAAATACAACTGGAACCCCATCCTGGTCGATTAATTTTTTAGACTTCTCAGCAAATGTTGGCCAGTCGGAAGCTCCATCTTCAACGATGTAATCGATTTTGTAGCTTTTGCCACCAACGGTTACTCCACCGGCAGCGTTGATTTCTGCAATAGCCATTTTTTCTGTATCAACAAGAGTTGATTCAGATATGGCCATTGTTCCTGAAAGGGAATGTAAAATACCAACAGTTACAGTGTCATCGAAACTTCCGGAAGTGTCTGAACCTCCTCCGCAGGAAGTAACTGAAACGGCAAGAGAGGCAGTAGCTAAACCTGCCAAAATACGCCTTGAAATTCTCATGAATTCGTTTAAATTAGGTAATTGACCCACATTGGGTGGATAAAGTAAAAGTTATAAACGAGTGGGATTTAGTTTTGTAGCGAAGGTAACATTTTGTTGAATCCAATATAAAACTTCCGATTATTTTTTTGACTTTAAATGGTTGGTATTTGACCTACTAAATACTTAATAACGTCATCAACTCCACTGCCGGAACTAAGATTTGTAAAAAACCATGGTTTACCATCTCTCATCAAATCTGTATCGTTTTGCATAATATTTAAATTTGCACCAACCATATCAGCTAAATCAATTTTATTGATTAATAACAAATCAGATCTTGTAATCCCAGGACCTCCTTTTCTCGGAATTTTATCCCCAGCTGATACATCAATCACGTAAATAGACAAATCTACAAGTTCTGGACTAAAACTTGCCGCAAGGTTATCTCCTCCACTTTCAACAAAAATAAAATCTAATGGATCATATTTGTTTTCAAGATCCATTACTGCATTTTTATTAAGTGAACAATCTTCTCTGATTGCAGTATGAGGACAACCACCAGTCTCTACTCCAACAATTCTTCCTTCCTCTAAAATCTTTTTCTTAATGAGAAAATTCGCATCCTCTTTTGTATAAATGTCATTTGTTACAACAGCTATTTTATATTTCTTTTTAAGACCTATGCATAAAGTTTCAACTAATGCAGTTTTTCCCGAGCCTACTGGGCCCGCAACTCCTACTCTTAATTTGCTGCTCATAAATTAATTTCTAAAAAGTTTTGTGTATAGATCATTATGGTTTTGTTGAGCCATAGATAAGCTTATATTTCCAACATAAATATCATTGATATTACTGTCTATAATTTCTTGGGAAACTTCTGAGATTAAATCCAACAACTCAAGTTGAATAGTTTGTGCTTTTATTGAACCCATGGGTATAAGTCTTATTGCAGCACTTAGTTGATTCGCAGTCCATGCATATATAAAATTTTCGATCATTTCTAATTTATTTATTTGAAAAGAGAAGCAAACCCAACTCCATGCTAAAGACCAAGAGATATTTTTATTTTTTTCATATAAATAATCAAATCCAAATTCTTTAGTCAATTCAAAAAGTGATTTAGCCATTTGAGTCTGTTGATCTCTTATTTCAGCAGTATCTCTAAAAGATAATAGCCATTTATCTAAACTCAATAATCTTCTTTTGTTATTTTTAACATTACTAGCAACTTTTAATTCTACAAAAATATCAAAAAATTCTATTAAACATTTTGCTTCAATTCTTATTTGCCCAATTTTTAATTCATTTGTAATTAAATCTCTTATGTGGTCAGATTCTTCTAAATTCTTAATTTTTAAATAACTTTCCAATCCTTCAGAATAACAAAAACCTCCGACAGGTAAACTTGGACTAATTAATAAATACTTAACTAAGTGATTTTTTTTCATGATGAAAAGCTCCTAATTCTGGGAAAAACTTTTTTTTAACTTTTGAGTAAACAACATCAAAGTTCTTTAGCAATTCCTCAATTATGTAATCACTTTTAGTAAATAAAATATTTTCATTAATCTCAATTTCCACATGTCTATTCCCAAGATGATAAGCAACTTTAATAATTTCTAAATCTGTTTTAGCAGTTATTTCTATTAAATTTTCCTTTTGCGCAATGATTTTTACAAAGAGTTTTTTGTGATTTGTCTGAAGGATATCACCATCAATTAATATTCTCTCTCTTGGTAATTGTAATTGAAGTTCTTGATTACAATCTGATTTTCTTTTTCCCCTTAAGACTCTTCTTTGATCAGAACTTAGTGTAAGGTTTAAAAATTTACACTCATGGCAATTTTGCTTAATCCAATCAGTTACAACTATTTCATTTTTATTACTCATAATAAAATATTTTTAGTAACTTAAAAAAAGTAATCAAGAAAACAATTATGGATAAATCTTCTTGGGAAGGTAATTGTTTCCTAAATTTTTTTAATATTAAATCAAGTTCTGGGAAAGATGATAGAACAATCTTCAAATCTAAATTTACATCTCCTTATAAATTACTAAAGTGCAGTTATGACAGAGAGGGGAGATGTATTTTACCTATACTTCATACGGCAGGAGGACTTGTTGGTGGTGATTTACTTGAATTTGAAGCAAATATTGGAATTAATTCGAAAGCTTTATTAACAACCTCTTCAGCTCAGAAAGTATATGGATCGGTTGGCAGATCAAAAATTAATCCAGAAGGTACTTTTTCCTCGCAGAAAACAAAGATAAATATTCTTGATAATTCTCATTTAGAGTACCTCCCACAAGAAACTATAGTTTTTGCAAACGGATTATATTCTCAGGAATTTAAGATAAAGATTTCTGATAATTCTAGTTTTTTATTTACAGATTTAATAAGACTTGGAAGATCTTCTGCAGGTGAAACCATTGAGAACGGCGTTTTTAGATCAAAACTAGAGATTATGAGGAATGGAAATTTATGCGATGATTGGGAATTTGTAGATCAAATTGAACTAACTAAATTTAGTTTTGAAGCTAAAAGTGGAATGGATTATATGCCCGTTTTTGGTTCTTTAATTTGGATATATGAAAAAGAATTTCCTAAAATAAAAATAAGTAACTTAAAAGAAAAAATAAAAATGATTTTTAAAGAAAATAACAATTATTTGTCTTTAGGAACTTTAGAAAATGGGATATCAATAAGATTCTTAGGTACTTCATCACAAGATGCAAGAAAATGTTTTTTTTCTATTTGGACACAAATAAGAACTGTTTGTGGGTTTTGTAAGCCAGAATATCAAGGTGTATGGCCTTTGCAAGATCTTTAAATTACTAATTATGTTCATTTAGAACTTTTTTAAAGACAATTTTTAGATTAATTTTTATTTATGCATCTTTCACCTCAAGAAAAAGATAAACTATTAATTTTTTCAGCTGCACAACTAGCTGAAAGAAGACTCAATAGGGGTCTAAAACTTAATTATCCGGAAACAGTTGCTTTCTTAAGCTTTCAAGTTTTAGAGGGTGCAAGAGATGGTAAAAGTGTTAGTCAATTAATGTCTGAAGGTACAACGTGGCTTAGTAAAAAACAAGTAATGGATGGAATTTCTGAAATGGTCGAAGAAGTTCAAATAGAGGCTGTATTTCCAGATGGTACTAAATTAGTAACTATTCACAATCCGATTAATTAACTATGGACTATTTAATACCCGGGGAAATAATTACTGAAGATGGTTTTATTGAATTAAATTCTGGTAAAAATACGACAACTATTACTGTGTCTAACACTGGGGATAGACCTATTCAAGTTGGATCTCATTATCATTTTTTCGAAACTAATAAAGCTTTAGTTTTTACAAGAGAAATTACGCTTGGTATGCGTCTAGATATTCCTGCAGGAACTGCTATTAGATTTGAACCTGGAGATACTACAGAAGTAAAACTGGTTCCTTATTCAGGATATAGAAATGTCTTTGGTTTTAATGCCTTAATTAATGGTCCTTTAGATTCTTAAATATTATGTCTTATAGAATTAATAGAAAAACTTATGCTCAAACATATGGACCTACAAGGGGAGATAGAGTAAGACTTGCAGATACAGAATTAATAATTGAAGTAGAAAAGGATTTCACAACTTATGGAGATGAAGTTAAATTTGGAGGAGGTAAGGTTATCAGAGATGGGATGGGCCAGTCTCAAGTAACCAGAGATGATGGAGCTGTTGATACCGTAATAACAAATGCTTTAATAGTTGATTGGTGGGGAATTGTAAAAGCTGATGTCGGATTGAAAGATGGAAAAATTTATGAAATTGGTAAAGCTGGAAATCCAGATATACAAGATAATATAAATATTATTATTGGCTCCTCAACTGAAGTAATAGCTGGTGAAGGATATATTCTTACTGCAGGATCAATAGATACACATATACATTTTATTTGTCCTCAACAAATAGAAACTTCGTTAGCTTCTGGAGTGACAACTATGTTAGGAGGTGGAACAGGGCCAGCTACCGGAACAAATGCTACTACCTGCACTCCAGGTGCTTTTCATATATCCCGTATGATTCAATCTGCCGAAGCATTCCCTGTTAATTTAGGTTTTTTTGGGAAGGGTAATTCATCTAATGAGAAAAATCTTTTTGAACAAGTTAACGCTGGTGCTTGTGGTTTAAAATTACATGAAGACTGGGGTACAACTCCATCAACGATAAATTCATGTCTTAATGTTGCAGATAATCTAGATGTTCAAGTATGTATTCATACTGATACTTTGAATGAAGCAGGGTTTGTTGAAGACACTATAACTGCCATTGCAGGTAGAACTATACATACTTTTCATACTGAAGGAGCAGGGGGTGGCCACGCTCCAGATATTATTAAAATTTGTGGAGAGAATAATGTCTTACCAAGTAGTACTAATCCAACGAGGCCTTACACCAAAAATACTCTAGAAGAACATCTTGACATGTTAATGGTCTGTCATCATTTAGATTCTAAAATTCCAGAAGATATTGCCTTCGCAGAGTCAAGAATTAGGAGGGAGACAATAGCGGCCGAAGATATTTTGCATGATATTGGAGCGTTTTCAATTATTGCAAGTGATTCACAGGCTATGGGACGAGTTGGAGAAGTAATAACAAGAACTTTTCAAACAGCACATAAAATGAAAGTTCAAAGAGGTCCTTTACCTGAAGATTCTGATAGAAATGATAACTATAGAGTTAAAAGATATATCTCTAAGGTCACTATTAATCCAGCTATTGCTCATGGAATTAATAGATTTGTTGGTTCTATAGAAAAGGGTAAAATAGCCGATTTAGTTTTGTGGAAACCTCCCTTTTTTGGTGTTAAACCAGAATTAGTTGTCAAAGGAGGTTCTATAGTTTGGTCTCAGATGGGTGATGCAAATGCTTCAATTCCAACTCCAGGACCTGTTCATGGTAGACCTATGTTCGCGAATTATGGACAATCACTTTTAAAAAGTTCTTTCACTTTTTTGAGTAAAAATGCAATCGAGCTTGATATACCTAACAAACTTTCTTTACAAAAAAATTGTTTAGCTGTAGAAGACACAAGAACTATTAATAAATTAGATCTAAAATTGAATAATAAATTACCAAATATCACAGTTGATCCACAAACTTATGAAGTATTCGCTGATGGAGTATTACTTTCTTGTGAACCTCTTGAAGAAGTACCGATGGCTCAAAAATATTTTTTACTTTAGTAGTTATTAATTAATTCTTTTTTAGTTGTATTTATTTCTTTAGATCCTGCATTTGCTAAATCTTCTTGAAGCTTATTCTCGCATGAAAGAACTCTTGACCAACTAGGAAGTTGTTGAGTTGTTGGATTTGCTAAGTAACCTTGAGTCGCAGGTCTTAATAATTTTGCAAATTTTTGAACAGACAATTCCTCTTCATGCCTGTCATATGGAAGCTTATTCACTGCGGAATCTAGTCCAAATTGTTTAACTCTATCTTCTCCAACTCTTTTATAAAGAACTTCAAGTGTTGATAATTGAGTGTTTGTTAAAGTCTGAGCTTGATGTTCCATAAGTCCTCTTAAAACGCTAGATAGAATTTCTGTGCACATCTTTTGAAGACCTTCCTTGGAAGATAATCCTATAGTTTTATGTTTATGATCAAATAATCCAAGGTCTACTTGAGCTATTTTTGAAGTTCTGACATTCCTATAAACCTCTGATAGAAGGCCTATCTCTAATCCCCAATCACATGGAATTCTTAAATTCATAGCTAAATCTTTTGTAAATGCAAATTCACCAGCTAGAGGATATCGAAAGGATTGTAAATACTGCAAAAACGGTCCATTGCCAACTAACTGCTCCAAACTTGCCAATAAAGGACCTACAAATAATCTCGTTGCTCTTCCTTGTAATTGATTTGTTTCTAATGATAACCGGCTATAGAAAGCTTTTACATAGGAAATTCCATATGATTCGTCTAACAACGGAAGAATCATTCTTGATGGATATAATGGGGTGAATGTTCTTATGTCAGCATCAAATAAGGCAACTACGTCAGATTTTCTTGTCGCAACACCTATTCCTTGCCATACTGCCCATCCTTTTCCAGGTGTACCAAGAAGCTCTAATCCATTTTTTTCTTGATTTTTTAATAGTTCAATTACGGATGGAGAATTTGTCCATTGAATATGAACAGGGAATGGCATTGAATCAAAAAATGACTTTGCAGAATTTACTTGATCTGCCGTTTTTGCAGATAGAGCAATAACTAATTCATTTAATCCGGTAAGATTTTTTAAAACTTCTTTAATGTCTCTTAGTGCAGGTCTTTCAAATTCTTCATAGAGACAAGGGATTAATATTGCTGTTGATCTTTTCTTGAGACTTTTATTTAATTCTCTAAGTAGATCCTTAGTGACACCATATTCATGTATTGTTGTGATTAAACCTTGTTGAAAGTCCATTTTCTATTTGATGTGCAGAATAGTGTTAATACTTCGATGATTTTCTCAAAGTGACGCAAATTGATTCAGAGAAAAAATTAGATAGATTAAGGCTTAGTAAATTGTTGGAAACAATTTACAATGATCATACTACCGAAGAGCTTAACTTTATTTGTAATCAATTATTGCAGATTTTAGATAATTTCTCAGAGAAGTCTCGTTATGAAGAAATAAGTGAAGATAAAAAATGGGACGAATCGTATGCAGTTTTAATAACGTACGCAGATGGGGTTTATAAAAAAGGAGAGGCTACACTTGTAACGCTTCAAGAATTACTTAATAAATATTTTGGAGGGTTATCAAAAGTAGTTCATATTCTTCCATTTCTAAAATCAACTAGTGATGGAGGATTTGCTGTATCAAGTCATAAGTCATTAGAAGAAAAATTTGGTACTTGGGAGGATCTGAATAGAATTTCTAATAAACATTATTTAATGGCTGATTTAGTTTTAAATCATGTTTCATCATCTCATCTATGGGTTCAGCAATTTATTAAATGTCAGGAACCCGGATTTTCAAATGTCTTTTCTCCTTCACAAGATCTTGACTGGAATAATGTAATCAGACCAAGAAGTTCATCTCTTTTCTCCCAAATAAATACAGAAGATGGACAAAAACAAGTTTGGACAACCTTTGGGCCAGATCAAGTTGATTTGAATTGGCTTAATCCCAAAATGACGATAGAGTTTCTTAATTTGATAATTACTTATTTATCAAACGGTATTAAATGGTTAAGACTTGATGCCGTAGGTTTTATTTGGAAGGAACCTGGGACAACCTGTTTGCATTTACCAAAAGCACATTCAATAGTAAAAATTTTAAGAATATTTCTTAATGATCTTCTGAAAAATGGTGTACTAATTACTGAAACCAATGTTCCGCAGAAGGAAAATCTTTCTTATTTAATACCTGAAGACGAGGCGGATATGGCTTATAATTTTCCGCTGCCTCCTCTTCTTTTAGAAGCAATAATCACTTCAAGAGCAGATATTTTAAATTCATGGATTTGTGATTGGCCAGAGTTACCAGAAACTACGACTTTATTTAATTTTACTGCTTCTCATGATGGTGTTGGACTAAGGGCTTTAGAGGGCCTCATGAATGAACAAAGAATTAAAGATTTATTGATTAATTGTGAGAAAAGAGGTGGTCTAGTAAGTCATAGAAGATTATCAAATGGTGAAGATAAACCATATGAATTAAATATCAGTTGGTGGAGCGCAATGGAAGATCCAGGTAGAGATTCAAATCGTTTTCAATATGAGAGGTTTATATTAACCCAATTACTAGTGATGTCTCTAAAAGGTGTTCCTGCTTTTTATCTACCCGCATTGCTGGCTTCAGAAAATGATATAAAAAGTTTTTCAATGACAGGTCAAAGAAGAGATTTGAATAGAGAAAAATTTAAGTCAGAGAAACTAGAAGCTGTTTTTAAAAATCCTGAATCTAATGCTAATAAAAATCTTAGATTTCTTCGACATGCAATGGATGTTAGATCAAAATTACCTCAATTCCATCCTCAGTCTCAGATGAAATGTTTATCTAAAAGTAGAGCTGATATTGTTGTAATTAAAAGAGGTATTGGTTCAAAAGCTGTTTTCATAATTCACAATATGACGGAAAATAAAATTAACTACAGGTTCAGTGATCATGAATTCAATAAATTGATTAAAAATGATTTAAATATGCAGGATTATTTAACATCTAATAAATATAATTCTAATAATATTGAACTTGATCCTTTTCAAGTTATTTGGCTTGGTTTTTTGATTGATGATTGAAAATTCTTCCTTATGGGTTGTTAGTGATGTTGATGGAACATTAATGGATCATTCTTATGATTTAACCCCAGCAAAAGAGACTATAAAATTACTTCAGAAATTATCTGTCCCAGTAATACTATGTACCAGTAAAACCGCTGCCGAGGTTAAAGTTATTAGAAAGCAACTTAATTTAACTGATCCATATATTGTTGAAAATGGTGCAGCTATATATGGTGAAACATTAAAGAAAGTTAATGGGGAGATCATTCTTGGAGAAAAATACCAAATTCTTGAAAATATTTTAAGTAGTATTTCGAATGAAATTAATTATGATTTACAACCACTCAATAATATTTCTGACCAAGAGGCAACAGATCTAACTGGATTAAAAGGCCATTCTCTAGATTTAATGAGAGATAGACACTGGAGTATGCCATTCTTAAATCCTCCTGATAACATGGAAGAAGATATTAATATTTGTTGTAAAAGATTTGGTGTAGAAATTTTTAAAGGTAATAGGATGAGCCATATGTTATCAATTAATTCAAATAAGGGGAAAGCAATAAATGCACTCAAGAAATATTCAAATAATCCAAATATTAAAATTATTGGTCTTGGAGATTCTCCTAATGATTTACCCTTATTGTTGAATTCAGATTACAAAATTGTAATTCCTGGCCCTGGTGGACCAAATTTGAAATTATTAGAGAAATTAAATCATCATAAATTTACCCTAGCGACTTATCCAAATGGTTATGGTTGGAAAAGTGAAATAAATAAGTTAATAAATAATTTAGTATTAAGTAAATTATGAGAGATTTAAATATTGAATTTCCATTGGATGATTTTGAAAAATTAATTTCTCAAATTGGCTGGAGTACATTAGATGAATGGTTAATGTTTTGGAACCTTAAGAAGGATATACTCTCAATTGAAAAATTTTGGGATGATAATGTAAATGATGATTGGATTTGGGGATTGGCTCTTCCCCTTTTATCACAAGCATATAAATTAAATAAAAAATCTCCTGATAGGTATATTATTGGAATATCAGCTTTACCTGGTACTGGAAAAACTACTTTAGGTAAATGGTTGGAGAGTATATCTTTAAAATTAAAATTTAAGTTATCTGTTATTTCTATAGATGATTTTTATCTACCTTCTGAAGAAATGGAATTTGCTATTAAGAATAATCCATGGAATGTTTCCCGTGGTTTTCCCGGCAGCCACTCGATTGATTTAATGAAAGAGAAATTACTTAAATGGAAAACCGATGGACAATTAAATGTACCTGTTTTTGATAAATCATTAAGAAATGGTTTAGGAGATAGAGCTCATTGGAGGGAGGAATCTCCTGATTTACTGATCATTGAGGGATGGTTTTTAGGTGTTAAACCTTTATCAATAGATTCGGATAATTCGGTAAAAATTTCTCCTCCTTTAAGTGTTTTTGAATCTGCTTATAGAGATAAAATACAAAATAATTTAAATCAATATTTAGACGTTTGGAATATGATTGATAAAATTTGGCATTTAAAACCTTTGAAATTTGAATATATGAATGAATGGAAATCTAATCAAGAAAAAAGTATGCAGGTTAAAAGTGGAAGTTCTCTTAAAGACGATAATTTGTGTAATTTTCTTCGCATGTTAAATGTTTCTATCCCACATAAGAGTTTTGACGATATCAACTCAGATGTTTTATTGATGATAAATAAAGAGAGAAAGTTAATTAAAGTTGGATTAAATTAACATTTCTCTAAATAATTTTTTATTTAGTTGTTTTTTATACATTTTCAATCAATTTACTTGGTGTTTAATATATTATTATTTTTTATTTTTTAGATGATTGAGTTTTCTTATAAAAATGAAGGCTCCAGAATGGTAGTTTTGAGGTGTATTGGCCCTTCCAATTTTTTTTTAGAAAGAGTTTTATTTCCTACGGATATTCTATCTTTTATGGCTCCTAACGATTCAAGAGTTGAAATTTGGGGTAATGAATTATATGGTCCTAAGCTAGAAGAAAGAATAAGAATTTCTTCTGAGAATGAAGATGCAACTTTAGTTGCTTAATTCGTTTGTTTATTAATTGTCTTCGAGTCAGAATTTTTTAACGACCTAGATTATTTTTATTGATATTATTATTATATATTTAGTTTTGTATAATGACTCACTTTGCTTCTTTTGCTATAGGAGGATTTGTTCCTTCAGCCGCTATTGCGGGTGTTATAGTTTTGATTGGTCTTGGAGCATTTTTTTATCTGGGATTAAAAGGACCTACAGATTATTAATAGTATAAAAAATATTAAATAGACATATTTACGATGAATCTTACAGTAGTACTTTTTATAATTAGTTTACCTTTTGTTTTACTGACGGTATATTTTGGGACAAAAAATGATTTTTACGAAAGTGAAAATTACAAGGGTGATGGATGTGCTCATGATGTGAAGAGATAATATTATTTAGAAATTCCGCCATATATACAAGTCCATTTATTATCAAATTGCCAGACAGGTATATAAATTTCTTTTGAGATTTTTTCCCCAGCTTTTTCACATGTCTCGATATCTTTCATTGGAATAGTAGATAGTGATGGACTTGTTATTCCACTTACCTCAGGTCTTCTTCCTGGTCCTTGTCTATAGGTTCCAATTACTAACCAATAATCGGCTTTAACAGCTTCAGAAAATATGAAAAAACTTAGGAAAATAAATATTTTTAAGACGTATTTAATCATTTTATTTTATCTTAGCTTTTATAAAACAATTTAAATTGTATTGTCTTTAATTGATATTATTATAGGAAAATATTTAAATAAAAAATATTGGAATTTTTAAAATTTATTTTTTATGGAATAATCCAAGGTTTAACAGAATTTATACCTGTAAGTAGCACTGCACATTTAAAAATAATATCTCTATTATTTGGAATTAATGATCCTGGTTCCTCTATGTCTGCAATTATACAAATAGGAAGTGTTTTTGCAATATTTTGGTATTTTAGGAAAAGTATTTTTAATTTTAAAAGTAGATACTCTGGAAAACCAAAATATTCATTTGTGTTTAATAAATTAAATAAATCTATCTTTATAGGTACAATTCCAATTGTTTTTATTGGTGGAACTATAAAGCTATTTGTTCCAGGATTCTCTGATTCATTTTTACGTTCAAATCTTTCAATAGCTTTAGTATCTATATTGATGGCTTTAATAATGCTTTTTGCAGATATCTCGACTAATAAATTAATTAATTTAAACAATCATAAATATCAAAACAGTTTATATATAGGTATTGCTCAAGCCTTTGCAATTTTTCCAGGAATATCTCGTTCAGGAGCTACTATTTCTATGGCTCTTTTATCTGGATGGAATAGAAAAGATGCAGCTAAATTTTCATTCCTTCTTGGTATTCCTGCCATCTCTTTAGCAGCTTTTGTTGAGTTTTTTAGTGCAGTAAATCAATTTTCATCATTTCCATTTCTTCCTCTTTCTGTTGGTTTAATTACAACTTTCTTCTCTTCTCTATTAGCCATCAATTTTTTAATAAAATATGTTTCCTCTAATGGACTCAAAATATTTGTTTGTTATCGTTTAGTATTCGGAATTTTGATTCTTTTTAATTTATAGGAATTTAAATCAAATCAACATTTCTATGTTAGTGTTTTTTAAATATTGTTAGACGAATGATTTTTTTTATATCATATCAACTAGGAGAGGTTGAAGTTTCGAATATTACTATTATTATATGTGCAATTTTTTCTTCATTTACTTTCATCGCTGTTGGAATAAGTTCTTATAAGCTGTATAAATCGTTAATAAATAAAGATGATTCTGAATCTTAATCGGAACGGCGGGATTTGAACCCACGACCCCCACTACCCCAAAGTGGTGCGCTACCAAACTGCGCTACGCCCCGTATTGATACTATAAATCTAAAAGACTTTTAATTGTTAATATCTATAGGTTTATTATTAGATCTCAATACACATTTATCAATGTCCCAATTGAAATTATCCCAGATTTTCATTGGGAGTTTGTAATCACAGTTATTAAAACTTCCTAACTTTACTTTAGTAGGAGATGCAGAACAATATTGCCTACTACCTTCTACAGCTAAATACTGCTGATGATAGTCTTCAGCGTAATAATATTTGTCAATCTTTTTAATCTCTGTTTCTATGAGTCCTAAATTATTTTTATAAAGTTCTTTTTGGTAAGCCTCTTTACTCGAGTAAATTTTGTCTTTATTCCGGTCATTCTTATAGTAAATTGTTGATCTATATTGAGTTCCCATATCATTACCTTGTCTATCTTTTTGGGTTGGGTTATGACATTCCCAGAACATTTTTAATAAATCGCTTATATCTATTACATTTACATTCCAAACAACCCTTACAACTTCTGCATGACCGGTATTACCTGAGCAGACTTCGTAGTAAGTAGGGTTTTTCTTCTCTCCTCCTGCATAACCTACGGATGTTGTAATTACACCGGGAAGTTTCCAGAAACATTTTTCTGCACCCCAAAAACATCCACATCCAAAAATTATTTCATCCGCTTGAGATTTTGGTACCTCTCTTATATCAGTACTTAATATTCTGTGGAGGGAATTTGTTTCATTTGCTGAAACTGATTTATTGTTTGTCATGAGTTTTTTAAGAAATTCAAACATCTTTAGGTATGTATTTAATTAAAAAGTATTTTTCAACTTACTATTTTATTAGTAGCTATTTCTCTTTCCCAAAGTTTTTTATATAGTCCCTTGGTTTTTATCAAATCTTTATGGAACCCCTCCTGTATAATTTCACCTTTATCCATAACAAGTACCCTATCACATGTTGCCGCCACGGATAATTGATGACTAATCATCAAAATTGTTTTACTTTTATTTGCTCTCATCTCCTCAATAATTTTAGCAGCAGTTTTATTGTCTACGCTGGCCAATGCATCATCTAGAACTACTACAGAAGCTTCAACTAAAAGTGCTCTTCCTAATGCTGTTCTTTGTCGCTGCCCCCCACTTAGTGTAATACCTCTTTCACCTACGATTGTTTTAAAACCTTCTGGAAAACCATTAATATCATCTATTAATCCTGCGTTTACTGCGCTTTTTTTTACAACATTTTTTGAAGCTTTTGGATCTCCAAATTTTAAATTTTCTGAAATTGTAGATGTAAATAAAAATGCTTCTTGAGGTACTATTGCAATGTGTTTTCTTAAATCTTTTAATTTAATATTCTTAATATCTATATTATCTAAAAATAATTGCCCATCTGGTATTTCAATAGTTCTACCTAATGATTTAGCTAAGGTTGTTTTCCCACATCCTACTGGACCGACTATAGCAATAAGTTCTCCAGGATAAATTTTGAAATTTAATCTATTTAATGAGTTAAATTTTGAACCTTCGTATCGTATTTTTAGGTTTTTTGCCTCAATAAAACCTTTAACTTTTTTCTTTAGGAATTTAGCTTTTGGTTTATCGATAATTTTTGGATTGTTTTGAAATATTTCCTCAACTCTATCTAGACTAACTTGCCCTAATTGAAAGGTATTTAATGTAAAACCCAATAGAGCCGTTGGAAATACAAGTCTTTCAACAAATAATATCAGTGCAACTAGTCCACCAATTGTGATGAATCCATTTTCTAGTTGAGAGGTCCCAAGACCTAAGAGTATCAATAAAGAAATTGAAGAAATACCCTGTAATAGTGGGAATAGTGTACTTGCGGTTCTTGCGAGCTTTATCGCTGAATTGCGATAAGCCTTATTGTAATTATTAAATTGTTTTTTTTCAGCCTCTTCTTGTGCATAAATTTTTAGAGCGCTTATACCTGATAAATCTTCTTGAATTAAATCACTTAGTTTGGAAAGAGATTCTTGCTGAATTTTTCTTTGACTTACCATTCTTCCTCCAAATAAGCTAACTATTACTAAAATTATTGGAAATATCATTAATGCAGCTACTGTTAATGTTTTATTAATCGATAGCATTGAAGGTATTGTAAGAGAATAAGCCAAAACGATATTGCATAAACTTAAAACTGTAAATCCTAAGAGTCTTCTGATATTTTCTACATCACTAGTAGCTCTACTAATAATATCTCCACTACCTTTTTTTTGTATCCAATCAGGGTCTTGTATTAGTAAGTGATCAAATAATTTTTGACGAAGATTTACTTCAACTTTTCTTCCTATACCAAATACAATTTGCCTCGAAAATAATCTTATAAGACCCATGCATGTTGCTAAAAACATTAATAATAACGATTTTGATATAACGAAACTGGAGGAAAATCCATCTTTCAATTGATCAATTATATTTTTGACTTCTAAAGGAATTAGAATGCTTAAAATATTTACTACTAGGAGAGCAATTCCACCATATAAAAATTCTTTTTTGTATGGTTTTAGGTATTTAAATATAACTTTTAATTTAAGATTCTTCATTTAAAAATTCCCATATGATTAAGATAATGTTTCATTTTTGAATATGTGAGCTAGTTTTATAAATGATTTCTTTTTTTATTATGAGCAATGAACAAACTCATCCTCTGCATTCAACTGATAAAAAGATTATAGATTCACTTATATCTAAGGAGATACCTGAAGATTTTGACTTAATTAATTTAGCTAGATTAATTAATAGATATGATAATTTCCCTGGTGAAATAGAGATAAAAGAGGATATTGAAAAAACACTAAAATTTTGGAATATAACAAAGGATAATCTTTTTTTAAAAACTAAAAAATTATGGTCAAATAATTTTAGACCTTCAAATACGAATAAAGATTTAATCGGCTCTGGTTTCGATACTTCTAATTGAGCAAAGAACCATAAATCTACTAAAGATAAATGTCTATCACTAAAACAAATTCTGAAATTCTCAACCAATTATTAAATGGGCATGACCTTGATGCTAAGACATCAAATACTTTGATGAAAAGATGGATAAATGATGAAATTTTGGAGGTTCAAACAGGAGCTTTTTTGAGTGCATTAAGAGCTAAAGGAGCTACAGGAATTGAATTATCTTCTATGGCAGATGTACTTTTGAATGCTTGTAAATTGCCTGTCGAACGCCCCAATATGTTTATGGTTGATACTTGTGGTACTGGTGGTGATGGGGCTAATACTTTTAATATTTCAACTGCTGTTGCATTTGTCGCCTCATCATGTGGTGTAAATATTGCAAAACACGGTAATAAAAGTGCTAGTGGAAAAGTTGGCTCGGCTGATGTTTTGTTAAATCTTGGGATTAATTTAAATTCCACTTTAGATAAGGTTATTTCTTCAATAGATCAAATAGGGATAACTTTTTTATTTGCTCCTGTTTGGCATAAATCATTAATTAAGTTAGCTCCTTTGAGAAAGTCTCTTGGTATAAGAACTGTTTTTAACCAACTAGGTCCATTAGTAAATCCTTTAAGACCTAATGCTCAAGTTTTAGGAGTTGCTTCTGAAGAATTACTTGATCCTATGGCCTCTGCTTTAAGCAAAATGGAAATGGATAGAGCTATCGTTGTTCATGGCTATGGTGGTCTAGATGAGGCTTCATTAGAGGGAGATAATAAAATAATATTTGTAGATAAAGGTAAGCTTAAACATTCAAAAATTAATGTCTCAAACTTTAATTATCAAAATACTCCGAATAAAGATTTAATAGTCTCAAATGATGAGTCTTATGAATACATATTAAAATCTGTTTTGAATGGTTCAGGTCAAAAGGCTCATATGGATGTAGTCGCTTTAAATACCGCATTAGTACTCTGGGTCGCAGGAATTGAAGATGATATAGAAAAGGGATTTAAAAAAGCTTTGTTCTCTATGAGTAAAGCAGAACCTTGGGATAAATTTTTGCTTCTGAAAAACTATCTTGAATCATAAGAATTTTTTATTTAATGAATCATCCTTTTAAGAAAAATGCAAAACTTGTTTTGAGTAACGGGATTACTTTTAAAGGTTTTTCATTTGGTGCGATGGGTTCAACTGTTGGTGAAATTGTTTTTAATACGGGCATGACTGGTTATCAGGAAGTAATTACCGACCCAAGTTATTATGGCCAGATCCTTACATTCACTTATCCAGAAATAGGAAATACAGGAATTAATTTCGAAGATTCAGAATCGGATAAATCTGTCAAAGGTTTAATTGTTCGTAATTATTCAAATAATAATAGTAATTGGAGATCTAAATTAAATTTTAATCAGTGGCTAATAGAAAAAAATATTATTGGACTTTATGGAGTTGATACTAGAGCACTTGTTAAAATTTTAAGATCTTATGGTTCCATGAATGGACTTATTACTACAGAAAAGAATGATCTTGATAGTTGTCTTGAAATTATTTCTAATACTCCTAATATGGAAGGTTTAAATTTAGCCAAAGAAGTTTCAACAAAGAAAAATTACATATCTAAAGAAATCACCATTACTGATTTTGATGTTCGAGAGAGTGTTAATAACAATATTAATAAATTTAAAGTTGTTGCTATTGATTTTGGTATTAAAAAATCAATTCTCAATAGATTAGCTTCGCATGGATGTGAAATAATGGTTTTGCCTTCAAATGCTTCTTTTAAAGATGTTTTAAGTCATGATCCTGATGGAATATTTTTCTCAAATGGTCCAGGGGATCCTTCATCTGTACTTGATGGAATTAATTTAGCTAAATTACTTATAAATTATGGGAAAATTCCTATGTTTGGTATTTGTCTTGGTCATCAAATATTTGGTTTAGCATTAGGCGGAAAAACTTATAAATTACCTTTTGGACATCGTGGATTAAATCATCCTTGTGGCAAAAAGAATAATATTGAAATAACAAGTCAGAATCATGGCTTTGCTATAGATCCAAATTCTTTATCCAATAAAATAGTTGAAATAACCCACTTGAATCTCAATGACAAAACTGTTGCCGGATTGAAACTTATAAATAAGCCTATATTTAGTGTTCAATATCACCCAGAAGCAAGTCCAGGCCCTCATGACTCAGATTATTTATTTGAAAAATTTGTCTCTCTAATGTTAGAGAGATGTTGACATATCGATTCTTTTTGATTTGATAATTACAATTAGAAAATTAAATTTTTTTGGAGGAATAAAATCATAGAAGATTTCCAAAAGCTAACTGTTTCTTTAAGAGGCAACATTCAAATAAAGTCGAATATTATTGTTTTTACTCTAAAAGGCCAATTAGACGCATTTTCTGAAAAACAATTTAAAACTTTTGTTACCAATACCCTTAAAAAAGAGGGTTTGTCATTAGTAGTTGATCTAAGTAAGATAGATTTCCTTGATTCATCCGGTTTAGGTGCTCTTGTTCAAACTTCCAAAGAATGCAAAAAACTTAAACTAGGGTTTTCTGTTGTTGGAAATTCTCGAGTTGCTCAAACTATAAAACTAGTAAGATTATCAGACTTTCTTAATTTGAAAGCCACTCTTCAAGAAGCGCTGCTCTATTTGAAGAATTGAATTATTGGATACAAAATCTTGCCCCTCAAGGTTCTCCTGAAGAGATAGGAGTTATTCAACTTGCCTGGCTAGGGGATTCTGTATGGGAGTTGCATCAAAGATTACGCCACATTCATATCCCATTGAAATCAAGAGATCTTCATCTTTCAGTTGTAAATGAAGTAAAAGCTCAAGCTCAATCAAAATCATTAGATGAAATTGAACATTTATTAAATACATTTGAAATAAATTTAATAAGACGAGCTAGAAATAAAACAAAGAGATTTCCAAAATCTTCTGATCCTGCTATCTATTCGAGAGCAACAGGTTTTGAAGCTTTAGTTGGTTGGTTATTTCTAAAAGACCCAAAAAGATTGTCTAAAATTTTTGAATACTTAGAGTGTAAATAAGCTATTAAATTTATGAAAAACTTTTCTAAAAATAATTATTCAAAAAAAAGTAATGATACCGATAAAAGGAGATCACATTCAAAAAATAATTATAAATCTAATAATTTTCAAGAAGATAGATTTAACTCCAGTAAAAATAATACTTATGAAAGAAATAATTTTAAAAAAAGAAATGATTTAAATATAAGAGAAGAATCTTATAGAAGAGATAATCATAAAAGGAGAGACTATTTCACCAGTAGTGATGATTCTAATAAAAGAGATAATTATAAAAGGAGAGACAATTTTAATAGAAGAGATGATTTCAAAAGAAATGACAATACTAAAAATAATGAATACAGTCACTCGAAACCAAAAGAAAAACCTAGAAATAATTTTAATCAAGCACAAACAAGATTTTCTTCTAACGCTCATAATGCAGAAAATTATTCTGAAAACAGTCCAAAAAAATTTCAATTGAGCTCAAACGAAAGAAATTTTGAAGATTGGATCTGGGGTAAGCATTCTGTTTTTGCTGCTTTAAATAGCGAAAGACCAATCAATAGAATTTGGTGCACCTCCGAAATTTTCTCTTCAGAAAAATTTTACCTATTATTAAAAGACCTTAAGTCTAAAGGCGTTTTAATAGAGGAGGTCACTTGGTCTAGACTCTCTCAACTAACATCCGGAGCCGTTCATCAAGGAGTTGCCCTACAGCATGCTTCCACTAAGTCAATATCTTTAGAAAAATTAATTGATATATCTAAAAGTAAATCCTCTAATCCTATTATTGTTGCATTGGATGGCGTGACAGATCCTCACAACTTTGGTGCAATTATTAGATCAGCAGAAGCTTTTGATTGCAAAGGTATTATTGTGCCTCAACGAAGATCTGCGGGTTTAACTGGAACAGTTGCAAAAGTTGCAGCTGGTGCTTTAGAGCATATACCTGTTAGTAGAGTAGTAAATCTAAATAGGGCTATTGATGAATTAAAGAAAAGGGGGTTTATCATTATTGGTTTATCTGGAGAAGGGCAAGTTCCTATTTCAGAATTTAAGGAAAAAGCACCTTTTCTTGTAATAGTTGGAGCAGAAAATAAAGGAATCTCATTGCTTGTCCAAAAAAAATGTGATTATTTACTTAAAATTCCTCTAAAAGGGAAGACTTCGAGCTTAAATGCCTCTGTAGCAGCTGCTATTTCCTTATGTTACATATCAAATAATTAACTTAATTATTAATCAAAATTAGTTATTTTGAATATCTATTTATCGTTATTTCAATATATTTATTTAATTAATAAAGATTACTTGAATAATTAGTAAATAATTGTATAGAATTTAACAAGAATTTATGGCCTTTAAAAGGGGTCAAAAAATATTGATTAGAAATTTAGGCAACAAACTTGGTTTAGCTTGGTGGGCAAAGGTTGAGACTGGAAATCCTTCGGGAACTTATTGGTATGGTCCATTTCTTACAAAACGTAGTCTTAATGAAAATTTAGAAAAATTTCTTTCTGATCTTTCAGAAGAGGGTTTAACAGATATTAAACATAATATTATTAGATGTAATAAAGAAGAACCCTTAACTGTTTAATAACTAATTTAATCTAAATTCTCAATTTTGATATGAACTTTAATTCTTTTAGGAAAGAAATTAATAGTGGAAATGCTTCAGTTAAGGAATTAGTTAATGAATTCTTTTTAAAAATAGATTCATTAAATCCAAAAATAAATGCTTATACTTGCTTAACAAAAAACATTGCTAATTCTCAATCTGAAAACATTGATAAATTAATAACTAATAATCAAAAACTACCTCCGCTTGCAGGAATACCTATTGCGATAAAAGATAATATTTGTACTAAAGGAGTTGTTACTTCTTGTTCAAGTAAAATGCTTAAAGACTTCGTTTCTCCATACGAGTCTTCTATCTCAGGTAAATTATGGTCATCAGGGGGTATTTGCTTAGGAAAGACTAATTTAGACGAATTTGCGATGGGAAGTTCAACTGAGACTTCAGTATTTGGTACGACATCAAATCCTTGGGATATAAATAGAGTGCCCGGTGGAAGTTCAGGTGGGAGTGCAGCTTCAGTCGCTGCTGGTCTATGCTTAGCCGCTATTGGATCAGATACAGGAGGCTCCATAAGGCAACCAGCATCTTTTTGTGGAGTTGTAGGGTTAAAACCAACATATGGAAGAGTAAGTAGGTGGGGACTAATTGCATTTGCAAGTTCTCTAGATCAAATAGGTCCAATTACAAATACTGTTTCAGATGCTGCTGAGATTCTTTATTCAATTTCTGGTAAGGATAATCTTGATTCAACGTGTCTTGATAAACCAGTCCCTAATTACTTGTCAGATATAGATAAATCTATTAAAGGTATTAAAATAGGCATTATCGAAGAATGCTTTGACCATCCTGGCCTTGATCCTGAAGTTAAGGAATCAGTTTTATCAAGTATTGAGAGATTCAGATCTTTGGGTGCTGAAATTCATGATATAAAGTGTCCAAGATTTAACGATGGTATTGCTACTTATTATGTTATCGCTCCATGTGAGGCTTCAGCTAATTTAGCTAGATATGATGGTGTTAAATATGGATATAGATCAGAAGGCGATTCTAATTTATTAGAGATGATATCTAAAAGTAGAGCGGAAGGATTTGGTGATGAAGTACAAAGAAGAATTTTGATTGGTACCTATGCTTTGTCAGCAGGATATAGTGATGCGTATTACAAGAAAGCTCAGAGAGTAAGAACATTAATTAGAAAGGATTTTGACACTGCTTTTAATGAGGTAGATGTTTTATTAACCCCTACATGTCCTACAACAGCATTCTTAAAAGGAGATTTCGTAAATGACCCCTTATCTATGTATTTGTCTGATCTCCTAACTGTTCCAGTAAATCTTGCCGGACTCCCAGCTATCAGTATCCCTTGTGGATTTGATAAAAAGGGCTTACCTATCGGTCTTCAATTAATCGGAAATGTTTTGGAAGAGCATCGAATATTGAATGTTGCAAATATATTTGAAAAGGATGCTGAAGTTATGAATAGGAAACCTAATATTGAAATTTGAATTAATAATTAATTTGTATTAGCAAAATATAGAATTTTTTAAATTATTCTCTATCTTGTATATATAAATTGATTAAATATGGGATTTGTTCCACTTCATAATCATAGTGATTACAGCCTTCTAGATGGAGCAAGTCAAGTTTCTAAAATAGTTGACAGGGCTTCAGAACTCGGAATGGATTCAATTGCCTTAACAGATCATGGAGTAATGTATGGAGTTCTTGATTTAGTAAAAAAATGTAAAAATAAAGGTATAAAACCAATTATTGGTAATGAAATGTATATTATCAATGGTTCCATTGATGATCCTCAGCCCAAAAAGGAAAAAAGATATCATTTGGTAGTACTAGCCAAAAATCATGCAGGTTATAAGAATCTAGTAAAGTTAACCACAATTAGCCATCTTAATGGTATGAGGGGCCGAGGTATTTTTTCTAGACCTTGTATCGATAAATCTCTTTTAGAAAAATATAAAGATGGTCTTATTATTTCAACAGCATGTTTAGGTGGAGAGATTCCTCAAGCAATCTTAAAAGGAAGGATTGATGTCGCTGAGAATACTGCTGTTTGGTATAAGAAATTATTTGGGGATGATTTTTATCTGGAAATACAAGATCATGGTTCTATTGAAGACAGAATTGTAAATATTGAATTAATAAGAATCGGTAAAGAACATCAAATTAAAGTTATTGCTACTAATGATGCTCATTACATTTCAAACATGGATGTTGAAGCTCATGATGCCTTACTTTGCGTTCTTACTGGGAAATTAATAAGTGACGAAAAGAGATTGAGATATACAGGAACAGAATATATTAAAAGTGAAGATGAAATGCTTAATCTTTTTAATGATCATATTGATAAAGAATCTATCGAAGATGCAATTAATAATACGGTTGAGGTTTCACAAAAGATTGAAGAATTTGAGTTATTCGGTACCTATAGAATGCCTAAATTCCCTTTGAAAGATGAGAATAATTCCTTATCTTTTTTGACGAAAATAACTAAGCAAGGTCTTTTAAGTAGACTCAATAAAACTAATCTCGATGAAGTTGATGAAATTTATAAGAAAAGATTAACTTCTGAATTGAAAATAATTAATGACATGGGATTCCCAGACTATTTTTTAGTCGTGTGGGATTATATAAAATTCGCCAGAGATAATTCTATACCTGTTGGCCCTGGGAGAGGTTCTGCTGCTGGTTCATTGGTAGCATATGCTCTCCAAATTACAAATATTGATCCTGTAAAACATGGATTATTATTTGAGAGATTTTTAAACCCAGCAAGAAAATCTATGCCAGATATTGATACGGATTTTTGTATTGATAGGAGAAATGAAGTTATTGATTATGTAACTAATAGATATGGTGAAGATAAAGTTGCGCAAATAATTACCTTTAATAAAATGACATCGAAAGCTGTATTAAAGGACGTTGCCAGAGTTCTAGATATTCCTTATGGAGAATCGGATAAGTTGGCTAAATTAATACCAGTTGTAAGAGGAAAACCATATAAGCTTAATGAAATGATTGATAAGAAATCTCCTTGTCCTGAATTTAGGGATAAATATTTAAAAGATAGTAAGGTAAAAAGATGGGTTGATTTAGCATTAAGAATTGAAGGAACAAATAAAACCTATGGTGTTCACGCAGCAGGAGTTGTTATAGCATCAGAGCCTTTAGATATGCTCGTACCACTTCAAAGGAACAATGAAGGACAAATAATTACTCAATATTCAATGGATGATATTGAATCGTTAGGCTTATTAAAAATGGACTTTTTAGGCCTTAAAAATCTTACAATGATAGATAAAACCATATCTTTAATTGAAACTTCCACAGGGCAAAAAATCAATATTGATGAATTACCTCTAAATGATAATAAAACTTTTGATCTTATTGGAAGAGGAGATTTAGAAGGTATTTTTCAACTAGAATCATCCGGAATGAAACAAGTTGTTAAAGACTTTAAGCCAAATTCTCTTGAAGATATTTCCTCTATTTTGGCTTTATATAGGCCTGGTCCACTTGATGCTGGTCTCATACCAAAGTTTATAAATAGAAAAAATGGAAGTGAAAAAATAGATTTTCCTCATCCTTTTATTGAATCTATTCTCACTGAAACCTATGGAATAATGGTTTATCAAGAGCAAATTATGAAAATTGCTCAAGATTTGGCAGGATATTCTCTTGGAGATGCAGATTTATTACGTAGAGCAATGGGAAAGAAGAAAGTTTCTGAGATGGTCAAACATCGTAATATTTTCATTGAGGGATCCTTTAAAAAAGGGGTTGATAAAAAAATTGCTAATGATCTTTTTGATCAAATGGTTTTATTCGCTGAGTATTGTTTTAATAAAAGTCATTCCACAGCTTATGGTGCAGTTACTTACCAAACTGCTTTTTTAAAAGCACATTATCCAGTAGCCTATATGGCTTCTCTTCTAAGTGTTAATGCTGGTTCAAACGACAAAATGCAGCGATATATTTCTAATTGTTATTCAATGGGAATCGATGTTATTTCACCAAGTATTAACTTATCGGGAATTGATTTTACTATTAAAAAGGATCAAATTTTATTTGGATTATCTGCTATTAAAAATTTAGGAGATTCAGCCATAAGAAATATAATAGAGAATCGAAATAAACTAGGAATCTTTAAATCATTTTCTGATTTATGTGATCGTTTACCATCTAATATTTTAAATAAAAGAAATATCGAATCTTTAATTCACTGTGGTGCTCTTGATGAATTTTCTGAGAATAATAATAGAGCTCAACTTTTCTCTGATCTTGAATATGTAATGGAATGGGCATCATCTCGTAATCGTGATCGGATCTCTGGACAAGGAAATTTATTTGACTCAATTAGTAATAATGAAAACAAAGAATTTTCATTATCTCAAGGATCTAAAGTTGAAGATTACTCCTTAATTGAAAAGCTTAAATTAGAAAAGCAACTTTTAGGTTTTTATTTATCAGATCATCCTTTAAAACATCTTGCAAAGCCAGCTAAACTTGTTTCTCCTATAAGTATCTCTCAATTAGAAAACTCCCATGATAGAACAAAAGTCTCTTTGGTTGGAATGATTCCTGAAATAAAGCAAATTACGACAAGAAAAGGTGACAGAATGGCTATTGTTCAACTTGAAGATCTTTCTGGAAGTTGTGAGGCAATAGTATTTCCAAAAACATATTCTAGATTATCTGAATTTCTACTTACTGATACCAGACTATTAGTTTGGGGAACTATTGATAAAAAAAGTGATAAAACACAATTAATTATTGATGATTGCAGAGAAATTGATAACTTAAAATTACTAGTAATTGACCTTGATAGCTCACAAGCTTCAGATATAAGAATTCAAAACACAATAAGAGATTGCTTAGTAAAATTTAAACCAGATAGAGATAAATGTGGAATCAAAATTCCTGTATTAGCAGCTGTTAAAAATAATGAATCTATAACTTATGTTAAATTTGGAGATCAATTTTGCGTTGGAGATATTCATGGGGTATCAAAATTACTTTCTGATAAATCATTTCAGGTAAATCTTAAATCTTTGATTTCCTAAGTTATTTTTTCTCCTCAAAATTTTGAGATGCTGGCCTAAAAGCAGCCTTGGCCCTTTCTATATTCAAGGGAATATTTTCTACACCAAAAAAGCTGCCGGGTTCTTTATCCCAACTAGCAGATAAAATACCAAAACTTAATCCCCCTAGTCCTAATAAGAAGAATAATGCTGATATTGCAATTGTTGATGAAGGAGGTATCTCAGCAATATTTCTTGTGACGATTATATAACTTACAACAAATACTGACATTCCCATAATTGTAGGTATCCCAGCTGTAAAAAAGATTCTCCTGGCCATTCTGTCAGCTACATATTTTGGTATACCGCTCGATTGTTTAATTCTTGAGGTTACAGTTGGAACTTTTTTTTCTATGTTTCTAAAAGCATCTACCTCAGATATTTTTTTCTTTTTTGTAATATTTTTCTTTTTACCTTGTTTTTTCTTCATTAATAAAAATCATCCTCTGATTCCAATTTTTTTAATAAGATCTTGATAATTTTTGGGGTTCTTATTTTTTATGTATGATAATAATCTTTTTCTTTTCCCTATCATTTTTAATAAGCCTTGTCTTGATGCATAATCATGAATATTTCCTTGAAGATGGTCGCTTAATTTTGAAATTCTTTCAGAGAGCATGGCAACTTGTACCTCAACAGATCCAGTATCTGTCGCATGAACTTGATGCGATTCAATTAGTTTTTGCTTTTCAGCTGTATCGAGTGTCATGAAATTTTTCTACCTTTATATACTTTACTACGTTATTGGTCTAAATTACTATTATTTCTGGTCTAAATAATTCATAGCTTCTTTTAATAGGTTTTCAAAAGAAATAGATTCTTTTTCTAAAGTCAAAATACTATTATTTTCAATATCATGAATAAGTTTTGGGAATAATTTTTTTATTTCTTTCTTGGGGTAATTTAGAGATTGTAGTGTTAAGTCAATATCATTAAATATTGAATTTAAATTTTTATTATCTTTAAGTAAATTATTATTTTCTAAATTTTCTTTATTATTTTTAAGATTAATTACTTTGGATTTTAATTCAAGGATTATTCGTTCAGTCATTTTTTGCCCAATGCCTTGAACAGAACTAATCGATTTTTTGTCATTATTAGATATTGCAGTAATTAATTGATTTAAAGAAAATTTATTTAATAAAGACATTCCGATTTGGGAGCCAATACCTTTAATATTTAAAATTTGAATAAAGAAATCTCTTTGCTCCTTGGAGTTAAAACCAAAGAGCATATCAGAATCTTCTTTTTTTATGTGTTTTAGCCAGAGGATTATTTCCTTTTCAGAAATCTTATTTGTATCGATATCAGAAATTACTGATTCCAGGGTCTGAATTTCATAACCTAATCCCTGACAGTTTACTAAAATATAAAATTTATTATTAGCTTGCCATGAACTTACTAATTCTCCCTTTATCCAACTAATCAATTAACCACCATCCACCTGACATCCAAGAAGAGCACCTGCTGTACCTCCTGCTGGGACAGCCCAAAATCTATCTTTGCCTCTTGATGAAGAGAGAGCTATTCCAGCTCCAAGGAGTCCGCCTATTACTGATCCCTCACTACAGTCATTTTCATCAATATTTTTGGCCTTTTCTCCTCCACATGGAATTTCCACATCAATTTCGTAATTTCTTACATAACCAGGGTTTGATTTTGTTCCCGGAATATATTCTTCCCTATATTCGGTTCTAGTGCATGTTACAGACTTAGGCGTTGATGCTTTTACTTGGAGAAATGGATAAAGACTGAAAAATGCTAATAAGAAAAATTTCATTAAAAACATACTTTTTTTTCATTTTAAATCTTTTTTAGTTTTTTGCTAGTAGAAATAATAGTTCCTAACAAAACAAGTACGGCACCAATAATAAAGTTAATATTTATTAGTTCATTGAAGAAGAGAATTCCCCATAAAGATCCAAAAATTACTTGTAAATAATTTATCCTAGCCGCTTCTGAGGTGGGTAATTTCTTTAATCCAATTGTTAAAAATGTTTGTCCAGCTTGGGTAAACATCCCTATACCGATTATCCAAATTAAATCATTAATATTGGGTGTTACCCAATTGAAAAATACAATTGGTGATAATGTTATTAAGGATATTAAAGGAAAGTATTTAATTATTATGAAAATATCTTCTGTTAATGATAGTTTTTTAACAGTTATGTAAGCTAGGGCCGTTGATATAGCACCAAGAAATGCTATTAATACAGTAAATTTATGTAGCTCAATGTTTAAACTCGATAATTGATAGGGATTTAAGATTATTAATATTCCTAACCATCCTGTTATGGATGCAATTATCAGATTTTTAGTAATCTTTTCATTAATTAGAATTCCTGCAAAAATAGATATGAATATAGGGTATGTATATTGAATAACAGTAGAAATATTTAGAGGCATATTTTTAATAGCATAAAATATACAAACCAAAGCTATCGTCCCTAAAATACCCCTTAAAATTAGTAATGGTTTGTTCTTTCCCCAGGGATTTAAATTTTTTTTATTTAATATCAAAGATGTAATGAAAAAGCTTAATATTGATCTAAAAAATACTAATTCATATATAGGTATTCTATTATCAATTTTTTTTACGCAAACTGTCATAAGGCTGAAGAAAAACGAAGCAAATATTAAATTTACTTTTTTAAATGAATGACTCTTTTGATTAAAAAATTCTATAAGCATTACTAAAAATAGTTTTATTGTGAAATTAAGTAGATTCTTTTAAAAATTTGACCTATAACAAAAAGATTATTAGGAATTCTTTTTAGAAAAATAAATAAATGGGACCTTCTATACATCCAAGAACTATTCAGGAGGTTAAAGATAAAGCAGATATTGTAGATGTTATTTCTGAACATATAGTACTAAAGAAAAAGGGAAAAGAATTTGTTGGTATATGCCCTTTTCATGATGATAGTAAGCCATCTATGACTGTTTCTCCTGCAAAACAATTTTATTATTGTTTCTCTTGTGGAGCTGGAGGTAATTCTATTAAATTTTTGATGGAGTTTACACGTAATAACTTTACAGATGTTGTTCTTTCACTTGCAAAAAAGAATGATATTAATGTAATAAATGTTGATGGGCCTCAGCAAGAAATATATAAAAAACAATTATCTAGGAGAGAGGAACTATATAAGATTCTTCGTGTAACAAAGGAATGGTTTAAGTCTCAATTAAATAATTCCTTGGGCAAGGAAGCACATCATTATTTAACTTCACAACGAAATTTAAATATTAAAAATATTAATGATTTTGAATTAGGTTATGCTCCTAATTCATGGAATGATTTATTCAATTACCTTTCAAAAGTTGAGAAATTTCCTTTAAAGTTAATTTTAAGTGCGGGTCTTGTTATCTCAAAGGATAATACTGATAAGGTTTACGATCGTTTTAGAAATAGGTTGATAGTTCCTATCTTTGATATGCAAGGGCGTGTAGTTGCTTTTGGAGGCAGATCTCTTGATGGTCAGGAACCTAAATATTTAAATTCTCCCGAAACTGAAGTTTTTGAAAAGGGTAAAATGTTGTTTGCTTTTGATAAAGCATCCAGCAATATTAGAAAACAAGACAAAGCGGTTGTAGTGGAAGGTTATTTCGATGTTATTTCACTTCATTCAAAAGGAATTACTAATTCTGTTGCTTCTCTTGGAACGGCATTAAACAAATATCAGATTTCACAACTTTGTAGATGTACTGATAGTAAAAATATAATAATTAACTTTGATTCTGATAATGCAGGTATATTAGCTACAAAAAGGGTTATAAACGAAGTTGAAAGTTTATCTCTTCACGATCAAATAAACTTAAAAATCCTACAAATAAAATCATTTAAAGATCCTGACGAGTATCTTAAAGCAAACACAACAGAGGATTATTTTAATTTAATAGATAATGCTTCTTTCTGGATTGATTGGGAGATTGATCAGATTTTTGATAATAAAGACTTATCTAAATCTGATATTTTTCAGAACGTTATTTCTTCGTTAGTTAAGTTATTAAGCAAATTTCCCCAATCTGCTACAAGAACTCACTATTTGCAAAAAGTCTCTGAAAGATTAAGTATGGGTCAAGCGAGATTAGCTATTAAATTTGAAGAAGACTTAAGAAAACAAGTTAAAGGGTTTCGCTGGCATGGCAGATCAAAAAAATTTGAACAACCAAGTGAAGTTAGTCAGCGTGAAAAAAATGAATCAGAGATTATTTATTACTATTTACATTGCCCTGAACATAGACTTTTTATTCGTGAAGAATTACTTAAAAGAGAAATTAACATTTTTAATACTGAATACATTCGTCTTATTTGGGAATCTATTTCAACAATAGAAGTAAATAATTTAAGTGCAAATTATTTAGATGATTTGAAAGACCCTAATAATAAACAATTAAATAATGAATTTATTTCAATTAACTTGATTTCACTATTGCCTGATCATTTAGCTCTTAATGATTTAGAGATCTCAAATAAAATCAATACTTTTATTAATCCAGATGAATTATTTTTAACCACTTTAAAAAATTCTAAACATAATCTTCTGGGTACTTTGTCTCTTCTTGAAAGATATAAATCATTAAAAAGATGTAGACATCTTATTGAATCTTGGGGTTCTCAAAGACTTAAAACTTTGGAAAACTGTATTTCTATTTTAATCGATAATTCTTCCTCAGAACCTTCAGAATCTAATAAAGAGATTGAAGATGTATTCAAAGATCTAAACTCTGATGCTATAAAATTTCAAGAATTATATTACCTAGAAAGAGAGCATATCAATTTTCTTGATAAACAACGTTGTGGAAATTTTTCTTCTATCCAATAAATTTAAAGAATCTATAAACAATAACTTTTCAGTATCTCTCTTACTTTTTTTGGCTTGTCCTCCAAAACATAAGCTTCTAACTCTTTATGATAATTACCTGATAATTGTAATGACGAATTTAAAGCTTTTAATTTTCCTGAATGAATTTTATCTTCTATATTTTTTATTATCTCTGTGGGTTTATTGTTATTGCATGACTGAACTAGATGTGTCGTCTCATGCCTTAAAGCTCTTCTTATATAAAGATTTGTTTTGTGATTATCGTAATTTTTGCCTTTTCTATATCCTCCTAATTTCTTAGCATTTTCAGTGCAAATAACTATTGCTTTTTCTTTTCTTTTGTAAAAACCAACAAATTTTTTATCTATAAGACAAAGAGCTGTATTTTCTTCTATTGAATTATTTGATTTATTGATCAGCTCTATTATCTCCTTATCAATTTTGCTTAAAAATAATATAAATTCCATAACTTATTTTTATATCATTATAGTTGGAATTTTCGTGATATCTGTTGTAGATCCAGAACTTAATGAATTTCTATTCATTTCCCATTCTTGTGGTTTTTTTGCGATTGCCCATGTAATTACTTCATTATTAAATTTTTTATTCAAGGAGTCAATTGTTTTCATAAGACGGATTGATTTTTTTGATTCCTCTTGAGATTCGTAATTGATAATTGATTGCTGTAAATATTTGCGATTAGTTAAATCCTGCATTAAAACCCCAGCTTTTGATAATTTATATTCCGGAGTATAAATTTCTTTAGATAATGCAAGTACTGTTTTTAAAATAGTACTTGTATTATCTGTCGCATTTATAAGTTTTTTATAAGCACTTTTTTGATAAGGATGATTTGAATAATGACTAGTTCTTACAAATATAGTAATGGCAGATGATTTTAAGCTTTGACTTCTCATTTTCTCGGACGCTTTTATTGCATAAATTGCTAATGCTTGAGTTAAATCTTCTAATTTTGTGATTGGTTTCCCAAAGCTTCTACTTACTTGAATCTCTTTTTTTGGCTTCTTAATTATTTCTATCGGAAGACATTTATTACCTTTTAATTCCATTTGTAATCTTTTCCCTATGATCCCTAATTTCTTAATGATTTCATCTTCATCCATATCTCTGAATTCTTTTGCATTTTTAATACCTTTGCTTTGTAACCAATTAGATGTTTGTTTACCAATACCCCATATTTTTTCTACACTAATTTTTCTTAAGTAATCATTATCATTGTAGACCCTAGCTAAATCAAATATTCCTGCGGAAGAATCTATATTCTTAGCTAGATTATTAGCAATTTTTGCCCTTACTTTGTTTTCTGCTATTCCTATTGTTAAAGCTATTCCTAGATTTTGATATATTAAGCACCTTACTTTTCTTGCCCATGGATTTAAATTCTTATCTTTAGGTCTAAGAATTGAAATAAAGGCTTCATCAATAGAATAAATCTCTATCTCTTCAGAATAGTCCTTTAATAAATTCATTAATCTCTTGCTCATATCACCATAGAGCGAGTAATTGGAACTTAGGACTGCAACTCCTAAGTTATTCAAACTTTCTTTGACTTTAAAATAAGGAATTCCCATTTTTATTTTCAAAGCACGAGCTTCAGGGCTTCTTGCGATAATACATCCGTCGTTATTAGATAAGATTACTACTGGTTTATTCCTTAAATTGGGGTTAATACTTTGTTCGCACGATGCGTAGAAATTATTGGCATCTATAAGAGCTATTGATTCAGTACTTGAGCTTTTACTTTTCATAAGTAACTATGTATTGAATAGATTACAACTCCCCAAATTTGTATATCAATATGATTTCTAAAACTGAAGTCTGGATATTTATGATTCTCTGCTTTTAAATATAATTCATTATTTTTTATGGATAATCTTTTTATAGTAAATTCTCCATCTATCATCGCAATAATAATATTTCCTGGTTTAGCAGTTAGACTCTTATCTACTATTATTAAATCTTTATCTTTAATTCCTGAATTGATCATTGAGTCACCTTTGACTCTAAGAAAAAAAGTACTAAAAGGATTAGATATTAAATGCTCGTTCAAATCAATACTTTCCTCAGTATAGTCATCTGCAGGAGAGGGGAAACCCGCTGAGACCGAATCACTTAATAATGGAATCTTCACCTTTTTAAAAGTTAAATCAGAAGAATACGAAATTCTTGCAATAGTACATATATACTATATATTAAAAATTTAAAATTGTGTTTGTTTTAAGAGGTTTATGTATTAATCTTAAATCTTGTGTTTAGCCGCGATGATAAGGCGAATTATTAGAAATAGAAATAGCTCTATAGATTTGTTCGATAAGAATTAATCTTGCAAGTTCATGAGGAAAAGTAAGAGGAGAGAGGCTAAGTAGAAGATTTGATTTATCTTTAATATCTGAAGGGATTCCATCTGCGTCTCCAATAAGAAAATTAATTTTTTTATTTTTAAAATTTAAAAGTAAGGTAGTTAGTTCAATTGAATTAAAGGATTGTCCTTCTTCAGTAAGGCAAATAATAATATTATTAACTCGAATATTATCTATATTAAAACTTTTTGTTTCATTAATAATAAGATCAGGCATTCTTTTTTTGTATTGATTAATTCCTTCTTTTATCCAATTTTTTTTTATTTTACCAATAGCATTTATTGATAGTTTATTAGTCTTAAGCATGGAAAAAAAGGAAATTTTCTCTAATCATCAAGAAGATAATTAAATTCGTCATATAATTCTTCCTCTGTAGATAGATTCTCTGATGTATTAGTTTTTCTAGAGTTAATATTATGAAGACTGTTCTCGCTTTCTTTTAATAATTGATTTGCATCTAATGTCTCATTTATATTATCTGAGTTATCAATTATAGAATAAAAAATTTTAGAAGGGTCTTCAACTTTGGAAGCCTCGCGGGATTCTTGATGTTTTTCAATTGAGTTATTTTTGCTAACTAAATTATTTTTTTTAATAAAAGTATTGAGTTTACCTAAATTTCTTTTTGATAGGCCCATACTATTTAATAAAGATATAAGATGTACATTTAATTTAAACATATTATTACTCTTTTGGATGAATTTTAAGAACCATCATCAAAAAAAAAGATTTGGACAACATTGGTTGGTTAATGATCTGATACTAGAAAAAATCAAAGAGGTAGCTGAACTGGAAGAAAAAGATTTTATTCTAGAAATTGGTCCCGGAAAAGGCGCTTTAACATCGAAATTATTAGATTCGAAAATTAGCAGATTACATGCTATTGAGTTAGATAAAGATTTAATTGAACTTTTAAATAATAAATTTAAAAATGATAAAAAATTTTCTCTTCAACAAGGAGATATTCTTTCAACAAATCTTGACACAATAAATAAAAAAATCACAAAAGTGATCGCAAATATCCCATACAATATTACAGGCCCAATATTGGATATTTTTGTAGGAAGATTAGGAATGATTAGCAAGAATAATTACAATAAGATAATTTTCTTAATGCAAAAGGATGTTGTAGATAGGATCTTAGCTAAGGATGGAAATACGAATGCAGGAGCTCTGAGTGTGAGAATGCAACTCATCTCCAACATAAGAAGAATATGTGATGTACCTCCATCTTCTTTTGACCCTCCTCCAAAAGTGTTTTCTTCTTTAGTTGTTTTTGAACCATTGAGACCAGAGATGCGTTTAGATATTAAACTAGAGAAATATTTAGATAAACTTCTTAGGATTTCATTTAATTCAAGAAGAAAAATGATAAGAAATACTCTTAATTCTATACTTTCAGCGGATGAGATAGAGAAATTATCAGAATCATCTCAAATATGCTTTAATTCAAGACCTCAGGATATTTCAATTAATAAATGGATTAAGCTTGCAGAGGCTTGTATTAACATAACAAATAAGGATCAGTAAAATGTCAAAATTATCTACAACTAAGATTTGTGTTAAATCACCTGCAAAGATAAATCTCCATCTTGAAATCATCGGAAAAAGAGAGGACGGATATCATGAATTAGCTATGATTATGCAGAACATTGATCTATCTGATTATATAGAATTTGAGAATAATCAAATTGGAGAAATTAAATTAAAATCTGATAGTAAAAATCTAAGTCTAGATAAAGATAACTTAATAATAAAAGCGGCGAATTATATAAAGGACATATCAAATAATAAAGAATTAGGGGCTAATATATTTTTAAAAAAGAATATTCCTATCGGTGCTGGGTTAGCTGGTGGTTCTAGTAATGCAGCTGCAACATTAGTTGGACTTAATAAATTATGGGATTTGGACCTTGATTACAAAACTATTTTTTTACTTGCGGCAAAACTAGGGTCAGATGTGCCTTTTTTTATAGAAGGAGGATGCCAATTTTGTTTTGGAAGGGGAGAAATTCTTGAAAAATACAGTTCTAATTTTGATTTTGGAGTAATTCTTTTAAAAAACCCAAATATTTCAATTTCAACTCTAGATACTTATAAAAAATATAGTAAAGAATTTTGTTCAAAATATTTTACTGAAACTGAGAAAACAAACAAAATCAGAAATGATTTAAGAGTGAACGGATTCAACGATTTCAAATTATCAGAACAAAGGATAAATGTAAAAAATGATTTGCAAGTTATTGTTGAGAGAGAAAATAATTCTGTAAAGAAAGCATTATATCTACTTTCAAATTTACAAAATTGCTTATCATTCTCAATGAGTGGATCTGGGCCAACATGTTTTGCTCTTTTTAAAGATATAAATATAGCTAGTGAAGTTTATGAACAAAATCATAAAATGTTTAATAATAATGGATTTGAAGTGTGGGTCTGTAAATTAATTAATAGCGGTATTACCTTTTTGTAAAAAATTTTTTCTCTATTAAAAATGAATAATGAACAAAAATCAATTAATAAAGTAAATATTGAAACTCAAAATACCCCAGAAAAAGGTCCCCTAAGTTTTTTAAGTGGGTCATTAACAAGTTTCCTCCTCTGTATATGTTCTTATTTTCTAAGTAATAAAATTGCAATTTACTTTTCACTCCATAAACCATCAAACTCATCTGATATTGTTCAAAGTATATCTTCTAGTATTAATACATTAATTATTGGATTGTCCTTCTTATTAACTTTTTCTTTTGCGTTTATAGGATTAGGTCTTTTTATTGTATTTATTCGAAGTTTTTTGATTAAAAAAAATTGAAATTCTAATATTATTAAAAAATACTGTTATTTTTTAATGTCTTTACATGACTTAGGCCTTTTAATACTTTTGCTCTCTCCAGGAATGATTTTGTCAATATTACTACTCATAACTTTTGCCGAAGGAGGCTAATTCAACCTTGATGGTATAAATTTATATATATGATGAATTAGGAAATTACTCGTGGCTAGTACTTTATTATTTAATGCTTTGAAAGAAGCAATTGATGAAGAGATGGCAAATGATGTAAACGTTTGCATTATGGGAGAAGATGTAGGTCAATATGGTGGTTCTTATAAGGTCACTAAGGATCTATATGAGAAATATGGAGAATTAAGAGTTTTAGATACTCCAATTGCCGAAAATAGTTTTACTGGTATGGCTGTTGGTGCAGCCATGACAGGATTAAGACCGATAGTTGAAGGTATGAATATGGGATTTTTACTATTAGCCTTTAATCAAATTTCCAACAACATGGGTATGCTCAGGTATACAAGTGGAGGTAACTATAAAATACCCGCAGTTGTTCGTGGTCCTGGGGGTGTAGGTAGACAACTAGGCGCTGAACATAGTCAAAGATTAGAGGCTTACTTTCACGCAGTTCCTGGGATTAAGATTGTTGCTTGTAGCACTCCTACTAATGCGAAGGGATTAATGAAAGCTGCTATAAGGGACAATAACCCAGTCCTATTTTTTGAACATGTTCTTTTATATAATTTGTCTGAGGAATTGCCTGAAGGAGATTATATTTGTTCTTTAGATCAAGCTGATTTAGTCAAAGAGGGTAAAGATATTACTATATTGACTTATTCAAGAATGAGACATCATTGTTTAAAGGCTATTGAGGATTTAGATAAGAAAAATATTGACGTGGAATTAATTGATCTGATTAGTTTAAAACCTTTTGATATGAAAACAATTTCACAATCAATCAAAAAAACTAATAATGTAATTATTGTCGAGGAATGTATGAAGACTGGAGGTATTGGAGCAGAATTAATTGCTTTGATTACCGAAGAGTGTTTTGATGATCTTGATACTAGACCTATAAGATTATCTAGTCAGGATATTCCTACTCCTTATAATGGAAATTTAGAAAATTTAACTATAATCCAACCCCATCAAATAGTCGAAAAAGTCGAAGAAGTAATCAATGGGAGTATTTAAGAAATGAAAAGTAGACAAGGTTGGCTTTTTTTTATTATTTTTCTACTGACTTTTTCTATTTATTTATTAATTAATTTCCCACTACAATTAGGTCTTGATTTAAAAGGAGGTTCTCAACTTACTCTTCAATTGGTTAAAGAAGATGGGAAAGTTTTAAAAGAAGAATTAGAGGCTGTCAATGCAGTTTTAGATAAACGTGTGAATAATTTAGGAGTGGCAGAGTCTAATTTACAAACATTAGGACGTGATCAATTAATTTTGGAGTTACCAGGGGAACAAAACCCTTTGTCTGCCTCAAGGATATTAGGTAAAACTGCTTTATTAGAATTTAGAACTCAAAAAGAAAATACAAGTACTCAATTAAAAAACCTTCAATTGCAAAGATTTAAAATTAATGATTTAATTAAACAATTCAAAATTGGTGATAAACCAAATGAAGAGACTTCTTTTCTTCTTATAGACAACCTTACTGAAATTGAAAATGATATAAATTATTCTTCTAATAATGAGCAATTATTTGAGAGATTGATCGAAACTAAAAAATATATAAGCAATGAAATTGCTGATCTATTCAATAAAACTGACTTATCAGGCAAGGATTTAATAAATGCTGGTAGAAGACAAGAGCAAACTAATAATAATTGGGAGGTCTCATTATCCTTTAGTAATGATGGTGGTAAAAAATTTGCTGAAATTACTAAATCTATTGCAGGTACGGATAAACTTTTGTCTATTGTTCTTGATGGAGAATCCATTAGCGAAGCTAGTGTTGGAAGCCAATTCATAAATACTGGTATTACCGGGGGAGCAGCAACGATAAGTGGAAATTTTTCAGCTGAAAACGCCAGGGAATTAGAAGTTCAACTTAAGGGTGGTTCTTTACCTTTACCTATTGAAATTGTTGAAACTAATACTATTGGTCCTTTACTTGGTTCAAAAAATATTGTTAAGAGTCTTTATTCTGCTATTTGTGGATTGATATTTGTTGGAATATTTATGATTTTTAACTATAGAATTCTTGGTTTTGTTTCTGTTATTTCCTTGATTTTTTATGGTTTTTTTAACTTAGCTCTTTATTCTTTAATACCTGTGACATTAACTTTACCTGGTATTGCTGGATTAATTTTAAGTATTGGTATGGCAGTGGATGCAAATGTTTTAATTTTCGAGAGAATTAGAGAGGAACTTATAAATGGAAATACTCTTATAAGATCAATTGATAGTGGGTTTCAAAGAGCTAATTCGTCTATTATCGATGGCCATATTACAACCTTTGTAAGTTGTTTTGTGTTGTTTTTATTGGGAACTAATTTTGTAAAGGGTTTTGCTGCAACACTTGGTATAGGAGTTGTTATAAGTTTATTTACCTCTTTAAATTGTTCCAAAACTATTTTAAGATTTTTAACTACTTATCAATCTTTAAGACAAAAAAATCTTTATTTAAGTAAATCTAATCCCCTCTAACTTTAATTTATTAATTATTTTTTCATGAAATCATTTAGTTTTAATTTAATTAAAAATAAAAATAAAATATTTGGATTTTCATCATTTCTTATATTGTTAAGTTTAATAGGAATTTTATATTCAACTTTAAACACTTCATACAAAAAACCTATTAATCTTGGAATGGACTTTATTGGTGGTAATGAATTAAGAATTGAGAGGAGTTGTGAAGAAGAATGTGAAAATATTTCCCCTGATTTAGTTATAGAAAAATTGAGAACTTTTTCAAATAATAAAAATCTTCTAAACAATATTAAATTACAAATTCAAAATAATAATAGTTTAATTTCTATTCGGACCCCTTATTTAACTATTGAAGAATCAAATAATTTAATTTCTAATGTGGATAAAATTTTAGGTCCTTTAAATTATGAGAGTAAAGACTCTAGAATAATAGGACCAAAACTCGGCAGAAAACTTCTTACAAATTGTGCCGCCTCCTTATTAGTTTCTTTATTCGCAATATCTATATATATTTCTATTCGATTTGACAAGAAATATGCATTGTTTGCTTTATTAGCTTTATTCCATGATTTATTTATTGTTTTTGGTATTTTTTCTTGGTTAGGTATCCTATTGTCTATTGAAGTAAATAGTTTGTTTGCCGTTTCTTTATTAACAATAGCTGGGTATTCAGTTAATGATACAGTTGTCATTTTTGATAGGATTAGAGAAAATTTAAAGAAAAATTCAGATAATTATAATAAAACAATCCAAATTTCAGTTAATGAATCTTTTCGACGAACTTTTTTTACTAGTATTACAACATTGATACCTCTACTAACACTTATAATTTTTGGTTCATATTCACTATTTTGGTTTTCTGTATCTTTGACACTAGGAATTTTAATTGGTAGTTATTCAAGTATATTACTAGCACCTTCATTTCTAATTAAAGATTAAACTAAGGGAGTAATTTAATGAAAATAAATTACTATTTAATTCTTCTATTTTCTTTAGTATTAATTGATTTATCTACAGAATTAAGAATACTAATAGATCATTTTACATTTAACTCCTTTTATTTTGCATTTTCTAAACATCCTCTTTCTTTCTTTATACTTTTTTCTTATCCATATTTATATAAGAAATTAACTAAATAAAAGTATTTAATTATCATTAATTAGCTCTTTTATTAATACTTGTGTTACAACTACAATTGGCAAAGATAATACTAATCCTAAAGGACCAAAGATGAAAGTAAATCCAAATTGAGATATTAATGTTAATCCTGGAAGTAAATTTGTTTTCTTCTTCAAAATTGAGGGCATTATTATATAACTCTCTATATTTTGAATGATGATATAAGCCCCAAAAACAGCTACTGGTTTCCAAAAGTTATCTAAAAGTGCGATTGAGATTGGGAATATCCCACTTAAAACTGGTCCGATGTTAGGAATTATGTTTAAGATCATTGCTATAATTGCATTTGATAATACATATTTAACATCTAAAATTGATAAAACTATTAAAGATAATAAACCTACTGATATTGAACTTACCACTATAGAAAAAGTCCAATTTGTTAATGCAATATTACACTTATCTAATATAATCCTGAATTTATTACGATAAACTTTAGGAACTATAAAGAGTACTCCCTCTTTATAAGCTTTTGGTTCAATGGATATCATAAAACTTACAACTAATACAAAAATTACTCTTATAAATCCAGATCCGAGGTTTCCAGCTAAATTAATAATATTTATAAAACTTTCTTGAATTGCTTTGGCAATAGTAGCGCCATCTGGAATTGGAACCACATCATTAACAAGGTCGAATATATTTACTATTCTCTCGGATTCTTTACCGTAAAGTAAATCGTTAAATTTATTTAGGTTAGAGTTGATCAATTCATTAACTCTTGATAATCCATTTGGAATATCTATTAATATTTCATTAAATTCTCTTATAAATGGGGGTAAAACAATGATAGAAATAGAAAATATCATGAATGATATTCCTACTAGAACAATTAATAAGGAAACAAATCTTGGTAATTTTAAAATTATTTGTATTTGATTACATAAATTACTAACTACATTAGATATTACTAAAGAACAAATTATTAAAAGCATGAAATCCCTTAAGGTCCATACTATTAAAAAGCTTATAATTACAACAGTAAATTTAAAATAGAAGGAACGATTCAATTTTCATAATCTATTTACTTCTTCTCAGAGTATCCTAATCCATTTGATTTGGCATAACTATTAGCAAACCTCATAAATCTATCAAAATCAGATTTAGTTTTCCATATATAGGTTCCCTCTAAAAACATTGGTTCACCATCAACAAATTTGACTTTAACTTCTCTGGTTAAAATTTCTCCTTCGGAATCAATCATTCTCATTCCTGTAATTTCACCATCTGCAATTGATGATAATGCTTGAGGTTTTTCGAATATAAATATTGCTTGTCCAGTAGTACCATCATTACCTCTTGTTAATCTAATTTCTGGAACAACTGGTTCATCAGTTCCTTCATAAAATTGAATTTTTGCTAAGTTATTTTCTGCCATAATAATTTAAAAGTTAATTTTATATTGTAGATAATAAAAGCATATTTCGTTAAAATTTATGATTTCATATATTCTTTTATTAATCTCAATGTTGTTTGATCGTCGAAGATATCGGTCATATTTAGTGTTTTAATATTATTTTGACCTGTTTTTTCATAATCATAACACTTATCATAATATTCTAAAACAGACTTACAAACCATTTGCCAATCTTTTTTTTTAATTGACTCGATTGCAATTGTTGTTCTTTGTGGACCTAATCTTTTCTTTATTCTTAATACAGCTTCAATAAGATCTTTTTCGTCAAAAATACTATATGTTTTAATTAATTCCTTTAAACGATTTGATTCACTTTTTTTTATTTCAATTCTTTCTGCTGTTTTCATTTGACTAAAAAACTCATGAGGTACTTTACATTTTCCAATATTTGCACTTTCAGCTTCGACGAATATTGTCTCATTTTTTATAAAACCTTTTAATTCCTCTGCGATCATATTTTCAAATTGTTCATTTGAAGGTTGTGCTCTCATACCTAGTCCGCCAAAAGTACTTCCTCTATGATTGGCTAACCCTTCTAAATCAATTATTTGATAATTACTATCACGAAGTAATTTTAAGATATTAGTTTTACCAGTTCCAGTTTTTCCTCCGATAACAACTATTTTCCATTTTTTATTAAAGCTATCTAAAGTCCATTTTCTGTAGCTTTTATAGCCATTATTTAACGTAACACTTCTATAATTGTATTTTTCTAAAAGCCAGCATATACTTTGAGATCTCATTCCACCCCTAGAACAGTAGATTTTTAATGTGGGTTCATTTGATTGTGAATTATGACTTGTCAATTTATAATTATTTATAACTTCAAATAACTTGTTAATAATATTTTCAATTTTTATGGCTAAAAATTCCAAACCTTTTATAACTGCATCTTCTCTTCCGTAATTTTTATATACAGTTCCTACTTTTGATCTCTCTTCATTATCAAATAACGGAATATTTATAGAATTTGGCATATGTCCTTTATAATATTCTCCTGGACTCCTAACATCAATAAGTGGGCAGTTGAACTTCCTGAATTTCTCTAGTTCTTCTTTTCTGGAGTTCATGGATAGTTTTAAAAATTAGATGGATTTATTAGAAATGAAAAACAAAGATCAAGAAGACCATTATAAGAGTACATTAAATTTAGTTAATATTTTTGTTAAATCAAATCAGCGAAAAAGAATAAATTTATTATCTGATATTGAATCTGATGTCGAAAACATATTTTTGATTGGAAAGAAAATATTTGATGATTTTGATCAGAAAGGAGATGATTGGGCTGCTGGTTGGTTACTACAAGTATTAAAAAAACATAAACCAAATTTTTTTAATGATAAAAAATACAATAATTGGTTTTTTACTTATTCAGATGAAAATATTAACTATGAAGAACTACAGTTGAAGTTATTAGAACAAAAATTTGAGGATGCTGATAGATTAACTAGTTCATATTTAAGAAAATTAGCTGGTAAGCTTGCTGAAAATCGTGGTTATGTTTTTTATAGTGAGGTCAATAATATGTCAGGCCCTGATCTGCAAACGATAGATAGATTATGGACTATTTATTCAAATGGCAGGTTTGGTTTTTCAATACAAGCTAAACTTCTTAAGTCAGTTGGAAAAAAATATGAATTGTTATGGCCAAAGATAGGATGGAAAAAAGATGGATATTGGACTAGGTATCCAAGTTCGTTTAGTTGGTCACTGGAGGCTCCTGAAGGACACATGCCATTGATCAATCAACTTAGGGGAGTAAGACTTATGGATTCTATTCTCAGACATCCAGCAATCTCATTGAGGCATAATAATATTCTTTGATCTAGAGCTCTTTGATAGGTTAAAATATTTTTAATATAGATATAAAGTTATGTCCTTTTTTCAGGGCAAAATTCTTTTAAATTTTATTATTGATTTACTTAACAGACCAGCAATTAATTGGTCTAATTTTGAATTAAATTCTTCACTACAATTGAATGATTTTGTTGATTTATTGTTAGAACCGTTAAATACTTCTCAATACAGTTACAATATAAAGTTAGGTTTACATGAAGCACTTATAAATGCGGTTACGCATGGCAATAAACTAGATCCTAATAAATCGATTAGAGTTCGAAGAATAATTACTCCTAACTGGTGTGTATGGCAGATTCAAGATCAAGGTAATGGTTTAGAAATAAAAAAAAGATTGTATAAATTACCTGAAAAACTTACTTCATTAAATGGCCGGGGTCTTTATATAATAAACGAATGCTTTGATGATATTAGATGGAGTAATAAGGGTAATCGGCTCCAATTAGCATTAAAAAGATGAATGTTTACTTGGACAGGGCTTGTCTATATTTATTCCTTTTAACCATTTTATACTTTCTTCCAAATAATTTATTGTATCTTCCTCATTCTCTGAAATTAGTAATTGGCATAATGCGGCTGATATAAGTTCTGCTGATCTATTTAATTTTTTCCCCTTTAGTTTGTGCCAATCTAGGTGATCAATTTTTAACTTATCATTCAGTTTTTGGGCCAGTTCAATAGTATTTTTATCCGAGTTATTCATAATAATTATTTATTGTTTCTTCATTTTATAGCAGACCAAACTTTAGTCATGAAAAATGAATTTGATTTTATATTATTAAAACCTATATCTTTTATTTTAGAAGTTATATCTTCTTTAATGTAATCACAATAAAAAGGTTCATGGAATGATTTATAAAAATTTTCCATTATCTGTATAAAATCAGGTGAATCATTCTCTTGTATTGAATCAGCAAGAATTAATATTCCATTTGGTTCAAGTACTCTAAAAAATTCTTTTAAGACATTTTCTCTTACGGTTCTAGGTAATTCATGAAATAAATAAACACATGTAATTCCTTGAATACTATTATCTTCAAATGGTAAATTTTCAGCATTCCCTTTAATTAATTCTATTAAATCACCATTTAAATTTGAAATAAATCTACTAGCTTCTTTTAAGTATGATCCAGACAAATCAAGTCCTATAATTTTTTCTTTAGGGAGTGCACCTCTTAGCTGTTTAAGTGTTCTACCAGAACCTGTAGCAACATCAAGAATTTTTATTGAACTTTTTTTTCTACTACTAAAATTGTTTAATCCTTCCTTAAGGGGTTTAATAATTCTTCTTCTCATGGCATCGGCACTTCCATTAAAAAGAATTTCTACTTGTAAATCATAAATACTCGCCGAAAAATCAGAAAGATATCCATCTGTCTGATGGTGAAAATTTCTTAAGTAATACTTTGGGTAGTTTTCATTCTCTATGTTTTTAGGAAGATCTTTATAGTTTTGTTTTCTTCTTCGGTCCCATGTGTTTGGCATGTCCAGCCAAATTTTTGGATATTGGGTTAAATACCTCAGCCAAGGTTCATCAAATAATAATTTCTGTGGATATATATTTTTTTCAGCATCATTCCAATCCTCTTCTCTAAGACGATCCATTGAATTTTGAATGTCGACGAGGAGTTTTTTATCTATATTTAAATTACCAAGCTTATTATCCGGTAGTACGAAGTTCATAATCCTTGTACTTAATTCTTTATGAGCTAATCCAGCAATACTTTTTCCTTGTTGAAGTGTTTTATATGCAATTTTAGAAAATTGTTCTTTTACCATTTTTTATTATTACTTATTTATATTCCAACAAAAAAAAAATCAATCTGAGAATTATTTGTGATAATTCTCAAAAAGATTTTTAAAATTTCTAAATTTTTTACTTAGACTTAAGCGTCATAATACATAAAAAATTCATGAGGGTGAGGCCTCTGTCTTAATTGCTGAACTTCTTCATACTTTATATCAATAAAATTATCAATGAAATCTTCTGTGAATACTCCTCCCGCTAACAAATAATCTTTATCTGCTTTAAGTGCATTTAGTGAATCGTTTAGAGATGACGGAACTGTATCTATTTTTGATAGCTCCTCTGCTGGTAATTCAAATAAGTCAACGTCAACTCCATCACCAGGATCAATTTGATTCTTAATCCCATCGATACCAGCTAACATCATTACAGAAAATGCTAAATAAGGGTTAGCAAGTGCGTCGCCTGATCTAAATTCTAATCTTTTAGCTTTTGGACTAGGTCCAGTTAAAGGAATTCTTACAGCTGCTGATCTATTACCCTCTGAGTAAACTAGGTTCACCGGAGCTTCAAATCCTGGAACTAATCTTTTATAGCTATTAGTTGTTGGATTAGTAAATGCAAGGAATGATGGAGCGTGTTTTAATATACCTCCGATATACCACCTTGCGGTCTGAGATAGATTTGCATATGACCCTTCGCCATAAAATAGAGGTTGACCACTTTTCCATAAACTTTGATGAACATGCATGCCTGTTCCATTATCGTTAAATACAGGTTTAGGCATAAATGTCGCTGTTTTCCCGTATTTTTTGGCTACGTTTCTTACAACATATTTGTATGTCATAACGCTATCAGCAGAATTAATTAAGGAATCAAATTTCATTCCAAGTTCATGTTGACCAGCTCCAGCTACTTCATGGTGATGCTTCTCAGTTGGAATTCCTAATTCACCCATTAGTAATAACATTTCAGATCTTATGTCTTGAGCGGTGTCATTAGGAGCAACTGGGAAATATCCCTCTTTATATTGAATTTTATAACCTAAATTTCCACCTTCTTCTGTTCGTCCAGTATTCCATGGAGCTTCAATAGTATCTACACTATAAAAACAACCACCTTCTTTAGAGTCATATCTAACATCATCGAATAAAAAGAATTCTGGCTCTGGTCCAAAGAATGCAGTATCTGCTATACCTGTGGAATCTAAATATTTTAAGGCCTTTTGAGCTAATGATCTTGGGCACCTATCATAGGGTTCTCCACTTCGTGGCTCTTGAATAGAGCAGATCATGCTTAAAGTTTTATGTTTATAAAAAGGATCGATCCACGCGGTACTTGAATCTGGAACCATAGACATGTCAGATGCGTTAATCGCTTTCCAACCTCTTATAGAAGATCCATCAAAGGCTAGACCTTCGGTGAATGATTCTTCTTCTATCATGTCAGATGTCAAGGTTAGATGTTGCCATTTACCATGAATGTCAGTGAATTTTAGATCGATGAGTTCAATTCCTTCATCTTTAATCTGACTTAAAACGTCTTGGGGAGATTTTGACATTTCTTTAATTATACCTCCAATAAAATTAATTACTTGACGAATCTAATTATGTATCAGAAGTAACTTTTTTCAACACTTGCTAAGTTCTTTGAGTATTTCAAGTTATATGTTTACTAATTGTTAACTAAAATATTTAAATTGGATGAATTTCTTTAAACATTCTTCGCTTTAGTAGAGAAATTAGTTTAATTTAAAAGTAATGATTTAATAAGTTTGACCGAAACAAAACTCATTTCAACCTTAAATGAAGAGAATCTACCTCATCTCGATAAAACTTTTGTTCCTTCAAGACTTTTATTAGGGCCTGGTCCTTCAAATGCTCATCCCGAAGTCCTTAGGGCTTTAGCACTTAATCCAATAGGACATTTAGATGACGCATATATAGAGTTAATGTCCGACGTACAAAAATTACTTAGATATACATGGCAGTGTAATAATCGAATAACTCTACCCATGAGTGGTACAGGTAGCGCAGCTATGGAAGCATCTATTGCTAATTTTATAGAGCCTGGAGAAAAAATTCTTATCGCAAAAAAAGGATACTTTGGTGATCGTTTGGTTGATATGGCATCGAGATATAAAGCAGACGTATCAGTAATTGAAAAGCAATGGGGAGAAGCTTTTACTTTTGAAGAAATAAAATATGAAATAGAAACTAATAAACCATCAATTTTTGCCATTGTTCACGCTGAGACATCAACTGGTGTTTTACAACCTCTTGAAGGGATAGGTGATTTATGCAGAGAGAATAATTGTTTGTTTTTAGTTGATGCTGTCACTTCATTAGGTGCTTTAGAACTTTTTGTTGATGATTGGAAAATCGATCTTGCTTATAGTTGTAGTCAAAAAGGACTTAGCTGTCCCCCTGGACTTAGTCCTTTCACAATGAACAAACGTGCCGAAGATAAGCTTAGTTCAAGAACTTCTAAAGTTCCAAATTGGTACTTAGATTTATCGTTATTGAATAGATATTGGGGATCTGATCGTGTTTACCATCATACGGCTCCAGTAAATATGAATTTTGCAATAAGAGAGGGTTTGCGCTTAATAGCAAATGAAGGCTTAGAAAATATTTGGAGAAGACATAATTCTAATGCAATTAAATTATGGAAGGGATTAGAGAGTCTAGGTATGGAGTTACATGTTTCGAGTGAATTTAGATTACCTACTTTGACAACAGTTAAAATTCCTCCTGCAGTAGATGGAGACGCATTTAGAAATCATCTTTTGAAAAATTTTGGTATTGAAATAGGAAATGGACTAGGCGCATTATCTGGAAAGGTTTGGCGAATTGGATTAATGGGGTTTAACTCTAGTGAAGAGAATGTAGATCGATTATTAAATTTATTTGATACAGAATTAAAGAAATTTTCTATTTTTGACTCCTCATCTTTTTGAACCATAACTTAATTTTATTTTCACAATCCTGATTTAAAATCCCTCCTACCACTTTCATTTTATGATGTGCGCTTTCATGCTTCGATAAATCAATCGTTCCTCCGAATCCGCCTCTTTTATCATCTTGTGCACCATATATTACTTCACCCATCCTTGCTTGCACTAATGCCGCAGCACACATTGTACAAGGCTCTAAATTTACAATTATGCTGCATTCATTAAATCGCCAATCATTTTTTATCCATGAAGCTTGTCTAAGTGCTATTAATTCTGCATGTCCTAATGGGTCATTGTTAATTTCTCTTTTATTGCTTCCTCTTCCAATACATCTTCCTTTCTCATCTATTATTACTGCTGTAATTGGTAATTCAACCATACCTACTTCCTCTGATCTTCGTAAAATGAATTTCATCCATTTAAAATAATCTAAGTGTTCAATTTTTTTATGCTGGGTTATTGTTTTTTGCTTCATTTTATCAATTACTTTTCTTTTTATACACATTAAAAATAACCTAATTAATAATTATTTTAAAGAATGACTTCAGACTCAATTAATAATCAAAAATATCTATTTCCGACATCTTGTGGAAGTAACGAAAGTTTGCTTATACTTCTCAACAGAACTTCTGAAATAATATGCAAATGGTTTTCAGATGCAGACAAATTAGGGCCTATACCTATCGATAGAAACTTTGAATGTTCAGTTCCAGGAGAATATGGCAAGTCTTTAAATGTTTTATTCTCCGAGATTGAAAGTCTTATTTATAGTTCTTTTAATCCAGTACATCCAGGTTCCCTTGCGCACTTAGATCCTCCACCATTAATTATCTCTATTTTGGGAGATTTAATTGCTGCTGGCTTAAATAATAATCTACTTGCAAATGAATTATCACCAAGTGTTTCTCTTCTTGAGGAATCAATTTGTAAGTGGTTTTCAATAAAATTAGGTTTTTCCGATTTAGCAGGTGGCGTTGCAGCAAGTGGCGGGACATTAAGTAATTTAAATGCGTTAGTCGCAGCAAGAAATTTTGCCGGACTTGAAACTGATCAAAATGCAGTTTATTTAATTAGCGAAGATGCCCATTCATCATTTGAAAAATGCACTCGAATTATGGGACTTGAAAAAAATAATTTAATTAAAGTCAAAACAGACAAAGATGGTTGTATGGATTTGATTGAGCTTAATAAGTCTATTGATGAATGCTCTAACGAAGGTAAAAAAATATTTGCTATTGTTGCTACTCTTGGCACAACAGTTCGTGGAGCAATAGACCCAATCCACAACATTGGTAGAATTTGTAATGATAGAAATATTTGGCTACACATTGATGGATCAATAGGGGGGATTTTTTCAATTACTAATTTACAGATCAGTGATTTTATTAATGTTAATCTTGCTAATTCAATAACTATTAATCCACAAAAAATACTTGGTATTACAAAAACCTCATCCCTTTTAATAGTCTCAAATATTGAAATTCTTAAAAATACATTTTCTACAGGTTTACCTTATGTTTCTACTGAAAATAACTTATTTAATAGAGGTGAACTAGGAATACAAGGATCTAGACCCGCCGAAATTATCAAACTATGGTTAGGGTTGCGATTCCTTGGGATGCGAGGAATAGAGGATGTCTTAAATTCATCTATTGAGAAAAGAGTATTCTTCGAAAATAATTTAGATACAGAGAAATATGATTTATATTCTGGTCCCTTGCATATAATTTCCTTTTTACCGAAGGGTATGAATAAAAAAGAATCAGATTCATGGACTCACAATAAAAGAATAAACCTTATTAAAAAGCACTTTATGATTTCTAGGCCTCTATTTAAAAATAGATATTATTTAAGAGCAGTTTTTGGGAATTACAATACAAATGAATCTCATATTAATGAACTTTTGAAATTACTAAATTAATTCTTATGAAAATTAGTAGATCAAAATTTATAGCTCTTATAACGGGTTTTATTTCAATATTAATTTGTATTTTATATCTACTATTAATTACTGTTTTTGACTTTAGATCTTTCTTAAATGAACAAATAACTAGTCATTCTGTAAATATGGCGGCAATTTTTGTTGAGATTTTGCATCCTCGTTAATTCTTATATTATTTATTGCTTCTTTAATAAAATTATTTAGTATATCTTCCCTTTTATTTAATTTGTAAATATCCTCAATTACTTCTTGAATCCCACCATCTCCCCAATTTTTGCCATTATTAAAATATTGTTTTATTGATAAACCTACTATTTTTATTAACCAACATGAGGTTATAGACTGTAATGATTTTGAAATAAATATTGTTGTAAAATTTGTGGCTAATGCGTTTGAAATAACACTAAGTCCACCTTTCAAAATGCCAAGTTTTGCTAGAGTTGTTAATAATGATTTAGATAATTCGACTGCTTCTTTTTTTGTTATCTTGAAATCATAAATTTTCGAAATTTCAATGATCATTTGAACATTTACAGATGTTGTTGTAATAAAGTCTACAATTGGCAGAGGATTTACCAGTATTACTCCTCCGGTAATCAAAGTATATTTATTTATTACTTTATTAGCACTTAAATTTCTTTGCTCCGATATTACATTTTTGCTGATTAATCCTAATTTATTACATCTAAAAAGAATATTATCAGCTAGTAATTCTTCTCCATTCGCATCAAGTGTTTCTATTATCTCTTTAAATAGATTACTTACTTCAGGAGTTATTTTTAATGAGTCTACTAAATTGTTTGAAAAGACTTTTGATGAAGCAATAGTTTTTATAACTGATACTTTAATATGTTTTGTAGATGTAATTGAGAGAATGTTCTTTCTAATAAGATTATTTTGTTTTTCTGATCTTAAGTCGCATTTATTTAAAACAATAATTATTTTCTTCTTCAAATTTAGTAATTCTCTAAGTAGATAGAGTTCATATTTATTGATATCTTGATCAATTACAAAAAGAATGAGATCTGATTTTGATGCCTTCATTATTGTGGAATCTTCCCTTTCTTGGCCTTCTTTAGAAGCTTCAAATAAACCAGGCGTATCAATTATATTTATATTTCTTTTTAAGATTGGAATTCTGATTTTATAACTTGTTATATCCTTTGTAGTACCAATTGTTGGGGAAATCTTACCAATTAAATTTTTCAAAAGTGCTCTTGCTATAGATGTTTTTCCAGAGGATCCCGCACCAAATAATGTAACGTTATAGTCTCCGTACTTGAACTGTTTCTCCAGCTTTATTTTTTCATATTTCAATAAATCTCGATATATTTTATTAGATATTTTTTTATTAATTTCATCTATTGCTTCAAGACTATTTTTTGCAGCTCCATATTTATTTCTAAAAGAAAAACTATTTTGTTTCTTAAAAATTATTTTATAAGCAATCTTTTTAAATAATCTTTTGTTTTTAGAATAGAAAAATAGAATAATAATAACAATGATTAACATAGAATAGAAATTTAAAAAATATCTAAATAGCATCAAAAACAGATAAAGAAATATTAAAATCAATAAATATCTATAGTTCTTTAAACAAAATTTATACATTATTATCGTTTATTTTTAATAAGTCCAAATATAATAAATATAAATCCAATATTTATAGATATATCAGCAATATTAAATACAGGAAAATCTATAAAGTTTAAATTAATAAAATCTATAACATAACCCCTTGTTATTCTATCAATTCCATTTCCTATCGTACCTGCCAAAATGAAGCTATAACTAAATAAATCTAAATTAGTTAAATACTTTTTATATAAAATAAAATATATTAAAAATAAGGCAATTATTGTACTTAATGTTGATAAAAAAATTCTACTCCCACTTAAAATGTTAAATGCTGCTCCATAATTTTTTACGTAATCTATACTAAAAAGTAAAAGGTCATTTTTTATTAATGTTGTATGATTTATATTAATAATATTTTTTGTAAATTGATCAGATAAGATAATTAAAATAGATAGTAAAATATAATAAAATCTATTATTTTTTAAATTTAACATCATCTTTGATCTTTATTGTTATTGAAGATTTTAAAGAGTAAATTAATTGGTGTGAGCATTAATAAATGATATCCAAACTTCCCTAATGAATATTTTGAAATATTATATAAAAGTATTTCTGATTGTTTAAAATACAGAAATAGAATGCAGTTATAAACTATTCCTATCATATGCATACTACTTATTCCTAATATTTCGTATTTTAAAAGGTCATAATATTTGATCGTTTGATTTCTTTTATTTAAATTATCTATTATTTTGATTAATGGATACATTCCTAATAAGTAACCAAAATTTGGAGTTAATAAGTATCCTAATGAACCTCCTTGGTCAAATACTGGAATAAAAAATAAACCAATTATTAAATAGATACTAAATGCTTTTAATACTATTTTAGCGTTAAATATTAAGGTAATTATTACGATTGAAGGTAATTGCCATGTGATAGGTATCTCAAATGTTCCATTAAGTTTATAAGTAAAAGGTATAGAGAAAAAAACAGGAATAAATGTAGAAACTATAATTATTTGAAGACTTATAAATACCTCAATAAGTTTATTAAGATTGAGCATTTACTTATAAGGATTTACAAACTTCTTAGAGCAACAATTGGATCTAATTTTGAGGCTCTTTTTGCTGGTAACACTCCAAAGATTAATCCTATTGAACCTGAAATAATCATTGTTGATAACGTTGTAGTTATTCCAACTGAAGCTGGTAACGGAGTTATTAATCCTAGTAGAAATACCCCTGTCAAACCCGTTGTTGTTCCTACTAAACCTCCAATAGTAGATAAAATTAAAGCCTCAAATAAAAATTGTATAAGAATATCTGATTGTTTTGCTCCTATTGCTTTCCTTAGTCCAATCTCCTCTGTTCTTTCACTAACAGAAACTAGCATTATATTCATTATTCCTATACCTCCAACAATAAGAGAGACAGCACCTATACCTGCCAATAAAAATGTAAGACCACTTGTAATATTTGTTACTATATTTAATGCATCTTCTTGGGATCTAACTGCAAAATCATCGTCCCTTACAATGTTATGTCTTTGACGCAATAAATTTGTAATTTGGAACTTTGCCGCTCTAGTTTTGTTTTTATTTACAGCTTCTACACTTATAAAACTTAAACTAACTCCATAAGTAGGATCTTTTCCACTTATTCTGTTAACCATTGTAGTAAGAGGTATATATGCATTTTTATCTTGATTGCTACCAAAAACAGCCCCTTTAGGTCTTAAAATTCCAATTATTTCATAGGTGTGATCTTTAATTCTTATTTTTTCTCCAATTACAGTGTCACCTTTAAAAAAGTCTTCTTTTAGATCAGGTCCAATTACAACAAAACTTCTAGCTGAATTTACGTCTGATTGGGAGATGAATCTTCCTTCATCTACCTCAAAACTTCTTACGTCAAGAAATTCAGGAGTAACCCCAGCAATTGAGATATTTAAGCTTTTTGAATTTGATTGAACAATTTCATTCGCAGAGATTTGTGGTGCAACTTTTTTAACACTGGGGACTTGATTGTTAATTGCAATTGAATCTTCTAAAACAAGATTTTTAGGAAACGATATACCTCTTCTTCTAGTATCGTTATTGCCTGGAACAATAAATAAAACATTTGCACCTAAATTACTTAATTGATTTTTGGCAAGAGTTTGAGCTCCTCTCCCTAATCCTACAAGTGTTATTACTGATGCATTACCTATAATTATTCCAAGCATAGTAAGAGAACTTCTTAATTTGTTTGAAACTAAAGTCTTACCAGCCATATTAAAGGCTTCTTTAAGAGATATATTCCTAGACATATTTATATTTATCTAGTGCTTCCTCATCGTCCTCTATCTGTCCCATATAAATAACTCCTTCATTGAGTTGTAGTGTTATTAAATCACCGTTTTTAACATGGTTGTCAATAGTAGATAAATTACAAATAGTGGATATTTTTATATTATTTTTTTTGAATAATTTATAGCATTCATCAACATTTTCATCTGTAACTATTCCAGTAATTTCTTTAGAGTAAGGTAAATCCATTAAAATATTTTTTGGAACAAATAAAATTTCACCTGGCGATATTAATGATAAATCAAGATTAGTCTTTATATTTCTTGCTTTGCCAGTAACACCAATCTCTCCTATTGATATTCCTCGAGTCACAACTTTTCTGACTAAGCCAACTTTTATTAAATCAGTAGAACCACTAATTCCCGTTAAAGTCCCGGCAGTCTGAACAACCAAGTCGCCTTGCTTAAGAATCCCTATTTCTTGTGCTATTTGCATTGCAATACTAAATGTTTTTGCAGTTCTATCGTCATTTTTGACTAATAAAGGAGTCACTCCCCATACTAGTTGCAATCTTCGCGCAACACATTTCTCTGTAGTGGTAGCAAGAATAGGTGTAGGAGGTCTGAATTTACTTACATTACGTGCTGTGGAACCGGATTTAGTTAACGGGATTATTGCTCCAGCATCAAGTTGTCTAGCAATGTTGCTGACCGCTGCGCTTATCGCATTTGGAATAGTGCAAGGAAGGTGACTCTCAATTGCTTTTAGTGGATAATCACGTTCAATTCTTCTCGCAATAGTCGCCATAGTTTCAACCGCTTCTACAGGATAGTCACCCACAGCTGTTTCATTTGAAAGCATCACAGCATCTGTCCCATCTAGAATTGCATTAGCCACATCACTAACTTCTGCTCGAGTTGGTCTAGGATTTGATGCCATGGAGTCAAGCATTTGTGTGGCTGTAATAATAGGGATTCCTAATGTATTTGCTTTCCTAATTAACTCTTTTTGTAAAAGAGGAACTTCTTCTGCCGGCATTTCAACTCCTAAGTCTCCGCGTGCAACCATAACCCCATCACACAAGGGTAATATTGAATCTATTTGATCTATTGCTTCAAATTTTTCAATTTTAGCTACTACAGGAATTGAATGACCGTTCTTATTTATTAAATTTTTTATTTCATTAATGTCTGATGGATTTCTCACAAAACTAAGAGCTATCCAATCAACACCAGCGGTTAATCCAAATTCAAGATCTTCTATATCTTTATCAGTTAATGCTTTAACAGATAATTGTACATCTGGAAAATTTACACCTTTGTTGTTAGAAAGTACTCCACCTACGGTTACTTTACACTCTAATAAATTATTATCCTTATCTACCTTCTCCACAATCATTTCAATTTTTCCATCATCTAGCAATATTCTTTTGCCAGAGGTAACTTCCTGAGCAAGTTTGTTATAGGTAACATTAGCAATACTTTTTGTACATTCAACTTCATTTGAAGTCAATGAGAATTTATCTCCTTTTTTTACTTTTACAGGACCATCTTTAAATCTTCCTAATCTTATTTTAGGACCTTGAAGATCCTGAAGTATTCCGATATCTAGATCAAGCTTTTTAGAAACTTTTCTTATGGTATCAATTCTTTCTTGATGATCATTATGATCGCCATGAGAAAAATTTAATCGAAATGTTGTAACTCCAGCCTTTATAAGATCAGTAATAATTTCTTCTGATTGAGTAGCTGGTCCAATTGTTGCAACAATCTTGGTTCTTCTTTTTAAATCAATATTCGACATATATAAATAATATTGCTAGATATAAGTAAATTTAACATACATAAAGTTAGTTATTTAATCTATGGATTTTAAAACTTATCAGAAGCGTGCTCGCTTAACAGCCCAATATCCAAATTTAGGCTCAAACAATATTTATCCAACACTAGGATTAGTTGGTGAAGCTGGTGAAGTTGCAGAAAAAGTTAAAAAAGTAATTAGAGATAAAAAAGGTATTTTTGACGAAGAATCTAAAAAAGGAATAAAAAAAGAGTTAGGTGATGTTTTATGGTATATATCAAATCTTTGCAATGAATTCAATTTCGAATTAGAAGAAGTTGCTTTACAAAATTTAGAAAAATTGAAGTTAAGAGCAGCTAAAGGTAAGATTTCTGGTTCCGGTGATGATCGTTAAATTTTAACCATATCCTAAGCTGGCATATTGAAGATTAGTAATTAGGTTTTGGATAACATTAAGGAGCAGAAAAGCTAACAACGATGAAATATCAAACCCACCAATTGGAGGAATTATTCCCCTAAATATATTCAAATATGGGTCTGTTATTGACGTTAATGCTGATAATATTCCATTACTCCAATCTATTCCAGGAAACCATGTAAGTAATATCCTAATGATCAAAATAAATGAATAAATTGATAAGGTTTGACCTAAAACAGCAAAAATCTCTGACAACATTATTTTCTAGTAGTTTAGCTAATTGTAACATTTACTTTTTCTTGCCGCCTATTTGCGATAAATATTCATTGCTTACAGCAAAAGTTTGAAAAAACTTTTCAGATAATGATAGCCAATAAGATCTTCCTTCTTTTTGCTTACGTTTTACAATAAAATTTTTATTTATTAATTCTTTTATATGGTCGTAGGCGCCAGAACCTCTTAAAATTATAAGATCTGATTGCAATATTTTTTTCTTAATTGCAATTGTTGCAAGTGTTCTTAATTCTGATGTTCTTAATTCCGATGGTAATAAATCCTCTACAAATTCATTTAGTGTTGATTTTAACTCTAGGCAATAACATCTATTGACTTCATTCAATTCTATTGCAGATTTTGAGTGTGAGTATTTTTCCTTTAATTCTTTTAATGCATTGTCAATTGAATTAATGTCTGTATTAGTAATCTCTGAAAGATTCTTTTTTGATATAGGTCTACCTTTAAGATAAAGTACAGCCTCAACTTTTGTAACCAAACTTATATCGGTTAAATTTTTAGTAATTAGATCAGCTTGATTAATTTTTTTACTATTAAACTCTTTCCCAAGTTACCTTATTTTAAACAGATGCACCAAGGAATAATTTATATGTTTGATTATTAGTTTCATCCCAATATTTATATCCTAAGAATTCAACAAATTTATTCCAGTCATTAATCTCAGCACTATCTATTAATACTCCTATAACAATTTTTCCAACATCAGAGCCATGATTTCTATAGTGAAAGATGCTTATTGTCCAATTTGATTTCATGTTTATTAGAAAATTTATTAATGCTCCTGGTCTTTCTGGAAATTCAAATCTATAGAGCAATTCGACATATTTTGATTTCTCTAATTCTTTAAATTTTTGTGGTAATCGACCACCTACCATATGTCTTAGATGATTTTTAGATAATTCATCATTACTTATATCTATAAAAGGATAATTTGATTTCCTAAATTCTTTTAATAGTTCTTCTTTATCAATCACTCCATTAACCTCGATTCCTACAAATATTTGAGCATTAATTGAATTGGACATTCTATAGCTAAATTCCGTTAAATTTCTTTTATTTAATAAACTACAGAAACTAATTAAGCTTCCTGCTTTTTCTGGTATTTCAACTGCAAACATTGCTTCTTTGTATTCTCCAAGTGCAGATCTTTCTGCTACAAATCGTAACCTTTCGAAATTCATATTTGCCCCACATGCTATTGCAATCATATTTTTATTTGTGTATTTTGATTGGAATATATCCTTTTTCATCCCTGCTATTGATAGAGCTCCAGCTGGTTCTAGGATTGATCTGGTATCTTCGAAAACATCCTTAATAGCGGCACATATTTCATCAGTATTTACAGTTATCATTTTATCGATATACTTTCTTCCAATTTCAAAGGTCTTTTCTCCAACTTTTTTTACTGCTACGCCATCGGCAAACTGACCAACTGAGGCTAATTCTATTCGTTTTGAATTTTTTAAGGATTTAGTCATCGCATCAGCATCTTCAGGCTCTACACCAATAATTTTTACTTGCGGCCAAATCTTTTTTATATAAATAGAAATACCAGCTATTAAACCTCCACCTCCAACTGCAATATATATTGCATTTGGAGGTTCTTTTACTTGTTTTTCTAATTCAATGGCGATTGTGCCTTGCCCAGCTATAACTTCAGGATCATCGAATGGATGAATAAAGCATACATTATTTTCTTTACTAAGGCGTAATGCTTCCTTATAGGTTTCATCATAATTATCACCGAATAATATAACTTTTGCTTTTAGATTTCTAACAGCATTTACTTTTACTAAAGGGGTAGTTATTGGCATTAATATAGTTGCGCTGCAATTTAATTTCAATGCACTTAGTGCTACTCCTTGTGCATGATTACCAGCACTTGATGTTATGACTCCATTCGCAAGTTGTGATTGTGCTAATTGTCTCATTTTATTAAAGGCACCTCTTATTTTAAAAGAAAATACTTCTTGAAGATCTTCTCTTTTCAAATAAATATTATTTTTAAGTGCTTTACTTAAATTATTTGCTTTTTCTAAAGGTGTTTTTTTAGCTACTTCATAGACTTGAGCCTGAAGTATTTTTTTAAAATAATCTTCCATATTTATATTTTTAGCATTAAATATTAATCTAATAAAACATTACATAATCTATTTCAAAAAAATTACTCAATTTGCACCTTAACGTTTTAGATTATATAAGTGAATATTTTTAAATAATGCTTTTAAGTGAGTTAAGCCATCCAAATCAATTACATGGTTTAACAGTATCACAATTAGAGGAAATTGCCTGTCAGATTAGAGAGAGACATTTGGAGGTAGTTTCAACAAGTGGAGGACATCTAGGTCCTGGACTCGGCGTAGTTGAATTAACACTTGCTTTATATCAAACATTAGATCTTGATTTTGATAAGGTTGTATGGGATGTTGGTCATCAGGCTTATCCTCATAAATTAATTACAGGCCGTTTCAATGAGTTTGACTCTTTACGTCAACAAAAAGGTATTGCTGGTTATCTAAAACGTAGTGAAAGTCATTTTGATCACTTTGGAGCAGGTCACGCAAGTACATCAATATCAGCTGCGTTAGGAATGGCAATTGCAAGAGATAGAAAAGGGGAAGATCATAAATGCGTTGCAGTTATAGGTGATGGAGCATTAACTGGTGGAATGGCTTTAGAAGCGATAAATCATGCGGGACATTTGCCAAATACTCCCTTAGTTGTAGTTCTGAATGATAATGATATGTCAATATCTCCTCCTGTTGGAGCTCTTTCAACATATTTGAATAGAGTTAGACTAAGTCCACCGTTACAGTTTTTGTCAGATAGTGTTCAGGAAAGTGTTAAAAATATTCCCCTTATAGGTAAAGATATACCTGAAGAATTAAAAAATATAAAAGGAAGTGTTAGACGTTTAGCTGTACCTAAGGTTGGAGCAGTTTTTGAAGAACTTGGTTTTACGTATATGGGACCAATTGATGGACATGATATTTCTAATCTTATAAATACTTTCAATGCTGCTCATAGACTTAAAAAACCAGTAATGGTTCATGTTGTCACAACAAAAGGGAAAGGATATCCATATGCAGAAGCAGATCAAGTAGGGTACCATGCTCAATCATCATTTGATCTTACGACTGGTAAATCAATTCCATCAAGCAAGCCTAAACCAGTTAGCTATAGTAAAATATTCGGTCAAACGCTCTTGAAAATTTGTGAGCAAGACAGTAAGGTTATAGGAATTACAGCAGCAATGGCTACTGGAACTGGACTAGATCTATTACAAAAAAATATTCCAGAACAATATATAGATGTAGGAATAGCTGAACAACATGCAGTTACATTAGCAGCTGGAATGTCTTGCGATGGTCTTAAACCTGTAGTTGCTATTTACAGTACATTCTTGCAACGCGCTTTTGATCAGCTAATTCATGATGTAGGTATTCAGAATCTACCCGTATCTTTTGTTTTAGATAGAGCAGGAATCGTTGGTGCCGATGGTCCAACTCATCAGGGTCAATATGATATTAGCTATATGAGAGCTATTCCTAATTTTGTATTAATGGCTCCAAAAGATGAAGCTGAACTTCAAAGAATGTTAATTACATCTATTAATCACAAGGGACCTACAGCACTTCGCATTCCAAGAGGTTCAGGTTTAGGCGTAGCAGTAATGGATGAGGGATGGGAGCCTTTGAAGATTGGCGAAGGAGAAATATTAGAAGAGGGTGATGATGTTTTAATTATTGCTTATGGTTCAATGGTTGAGGCCGCTACTGAAACTGCAAACTTACTAAAAAATAGAGGTATTAGTGCTTGTATTGTTAATGCTAGATTTGTTAGACCTCTTGATCAAGATTTAATAATACCGTTAGTAAGAAAACTTAAAAAGGTAGTAACAATGGAAGAAGGTACATTAGTTGGAGGATTTGGCTCGGCTATTGTTGAAATGTTAAACGACAATGAAATAAATATACCAGTTTTAAGAATTGGTATTCCTGATGTACTTGTAGATCATGCATCACCTGATCAGAGTAAAGAAAAATTAGGACTTAAACCTGATCAGATGGCAGAAAAAATTATTAATAAATTTAATTTAGCAAAATTAAATTCTAAAATTACTGTTGAATAATTTTACAAAACACCTCTAGATGCTAATCCTAGTATCGCACCTATTCCGAAGATATGTCCTAAGCAATTAGCTCCTACGACAGAAGCATGACTTAAACCACCAAAGAATTGTGAATTAGGAATTTCAAAACCTTCATTAGGTTTTCTTATTGTGGCTCTTGCAATTGCATAAGCAAAAACATTACATGCAATCATTACGATGGCGCATTTTGGTGACCATTCAAATGTTGCGGGAGCAGCCGCTGCTGCAAATAATGTAGTAAGCATAAAAAAACGTTATTTTCTATATTCTCCTTTATTTCGAGCAATAAATCACATAATTGTAAAAGGTCTTAAGAGTTATTTACTTCTACACGATTTAACATCTTCATAAAGCCAAGTAAAATAACAAAATCGCTTAAGGTTAAGAAAAATTCTGCTGAACCATGAAGTATGTCAACTTCAACAAGAGTCCTGTGATAGTAAGTAAGAGAAAATATCGAAATTACTATGGTTATAAATACAAATAATACTGTTAAAGAAAAACCAATTTTGATTAATTTATTTAATGACTTTATTTTGTATAGATAATATAAGAAAATCGAATATGGAATTATAGATACTGCAAATAGGGCTGTATTATCAAATCTTGATAAGAAATTTAGAAATCTTAAAAAAAAATCATTCATAGGATTCTGTTCTTTTATAAATTGCAATAGTAGCTATGGCTAATGTTGAGTTCCCTAGAAAAGTAAAAATCCCTTGAAGGGTAACCAAACCATATAATTCAGGTTGATTATCAAAAATATGCCAAGTAATTGCACACATGGCTCCAATTAGATTAGGTATCATCGCCAGACTTAACCAGTAATAAAGCTCTAGTTTTTTATATTTACTTATTTTGTTAATTATAAAAATTGCATAAATCCATTCAATTACTGAGCTGATATGAATTAACCAAGTACCAAATGAAAGTTCGTGCAAAATATTTATATATTTTTCTTTAAAATATTAAGTACTTCTTTTGCATGATTGATTGGTAAAACACTTATCCATCGGTATGTTATTTCTCCCTCTGGTGAAATCAAAAAAGTATTCCTATCGGAATAAGGAGGGATCCAGGAACCATATTTTGCACTAATAGTTCCATTGGGGTCGGATAATAATGTGTAATTTATTGATTTTTCACTGCAAAAACTGTCGTGAGAATCTTGATTGTCGGCACTTATTCCTATTATTTCAGCATTATATTTAGAAAAGTCGTTTTTTAATTGAGAAAATCCTTTAGCTTCCAGAGTACAACCAGCGGTAAAGTCCTTAGGATAAAAATATAAAACTATCCATTTACCTTTTAATTCATTCGAATCCCATATTTTTTTTGATTTATTACTTTTGTTTATTCCCTCTAAATGAAAGCTAGGAGCTGAATCTCCTATCTCAGGAGCATAATCAAAAGCAATTGTAGATTTAAGATTAAAAAATAAAGATATTAATATTACAAAAAGGCCAAACAAACTCTTCATCAAAATTAGAACTTATTAAGATCAACTCCATTTGTTTTGGCAACCTTATCTAATCCTACTTTTTGTATTGATTTTAATGCCTTAGTACTAATTTTTATGTTTATCCATTTTTTGCCTTCTTGCCACCAAAGTCTCCTTTTTTGAAGATTTACTTGTTGTAATTTCTTAGTACGTATATGTGAATGACTAACAGCCATTCCATTATTAGCTTTTGCACCTGTCAGCTCACAAACCCTAGACATATTATTAGGAAAATATATTTGTTAACTTTAACACACTACTTATATTGATGTTTTAAGTAAATCTGAAATTAAATCAGCATTATTATTTTGCAAATTTATAATTTGTTCTTGATCTAATCCTCCTACACTTAATTTCGCCATGTCATAAACATGATTAGCAATTTTTGATGCTAATGGATTTTCAACTGGGTCTTTTTTATCAAGAATAATTTTATTACCAGTTATTTTATTTAATCCAGCAATGAGTGGATGTTCTTTATTAATTAATAAGACGTGATATTCAGGTAATCCCGGCATTTTTTGTTCCATATAGGCCCCCATATCGTTTATTCTTCTCATTTGTTCAGGTAACAATATCATTGCTGGAGGAGCATCTTTACTTTTAAGAGATTGAACTTTTACTGTTACTTTATCGTTATTTAATGCTTTAGAAATAATATCCTTTAGATTATCTGTGTTTGATTTGCCATCTTTATCAACTATTTCTTTTGATTCTTTGTCTTCAAGCTCATTTATTTCAGAATCAACTCTTTGAAATTGATAATTTTCATTTTTATTTTCTATCCATGGAAGAAATTGTGCATCTATTAAAGGATCAGATTTGATTACTTCTTTGTTGTCAGATAAACAAATATTTAAAGCACTAGATTGACCAATAACATCAGAACAATAAATAATTTTTTTGGAATCGACTATGTTATTCCTGTCCTTATAATTTGATAATGTTGTGTAAAACTTTTCATTAGATTTTATAAGAGATTTATCATCGAGATATTTTTTTATGTCCTTATCAGAATTTATAATTGTCTCAAAAATAATACTATTTTCTACAAGATCAGCAAACTTTTCGTCCTCAATAGCACCAATCTTTATAAAGGCAGAAATTGAATCCCAAATTTCAGCATAAAATTCAGGAGTATTTTTTATTAAATCTTTTAACTTATTCGCAATCTTTTTTGAAATGAATGATGAAATAGATCTGACTTTTCTATCAGTTTGTAAGGCACTTCTACTTACGTTTAATGGTATATCTGTAGAGTCAATTACACCTCTCAAGGGCAATAGATATTTAGGTACAATTTCCTTTATTGAGTCACTTACAAATACTTGATTGCAAAATAGTTTAATTTCACCTTTTTCCCAGTCGGCTCTTCCAGATAATTTAGGGAAATATAAAATACCTTGTATATCGTATGGATAATCTGTGTTTAAATGAATCCATAAAAGAGGATCTCCTTGAAACGGATATAAATATTTATATAGTTCAATATAATCTTCATCCTTTAATTCACTAGGTTGTTTTCTCCATGGAGGATTTTTTTTATTAATTGTTTCACCCTCTAATAGAACATCTATAGGCATAAAGTCACAATATTTTTTTATAAGCGATTTAATTCTCTCTGGTTCTATGAATTCTTTCTCTTCATCCATTAAATGAAGGATTACATCTGTCCCAACTGAATCTCTTTGAGATTCTTCTAATGTGAAATTAGGTGAGCCATCACATGACCAATTAAAAGTTTTACTATCACCTATGGCTGATTTAGTTAAAATATTGACTTTATCTGCAACCATAAAACTAGAATAAAAACCCAATCCAAAATGTCCAATAAATTCGTCATTATCTTTTTTATATTTTGTTAGAAACTCTTCAGCACTAGAAAAGGCAACCTGGTTGATATATTTTTTTATTTCTTCATCGTTCATTCCAATACCATTATCTGAAATTTTTAAGATGTTTTTTTCCCTATCAATAGTAATTTTTACTTGAGGTTCATCACAATTTTCACAATCTCCTGCCATTGAGGCCATTCTTCTTTTACTAATTGCATCTACAGCATTACTTACGAGTTCTCTTAAAAAGATTTCGTGATCAGAATATACAGCTTTTTTTATTATTGGAAAAATATTTTCGGTATTTATTCTAATTTCGCCTTTTTCCATTTTTAATTTCGTTTTTTTGAACTATTAGATTTTATTTCCTATTTTAAGGTTAATCAAGTTTAATTAGGAGTATTGTCCGTACTAAAAATTTATATTTTGGTAGCTTATTCAAATTATATTTTTTTTTACAAAACTCAAAGGGAAAATTTATTTAATCCATTGAATTTCAGTGCAATTATGTTCTTTCATAAGAATATTGGCTTTTGAATTATCTATACAAGGATTCAAATATAGTATTGTAATTATCCCTTTTTTTTGCAATGCTTGTTGCTCATTTATACCTTTATCTAATAAATAAGAATCTTTAAATAACAACAATACCTTTTTTTTAGTTTGAGATTTTTCAACTATTAATTCTCTTAAATTATCTATAGAGATTGTGAATCCAATTCCATTAATTATTTTTTCATTAGGATTAAAGTATCTTACTAATTCGTCATACCTACCACCTTTTGCAATGATGGTTTTAACATTATTATTATCACAAATAAGTTGAAAAACTATACCTGCATATAAATTAAGATGAGGTTGATAAGTAGGATCAAGTTGTATTTTTATATTATATTTTTTTGAAATTTTTGATAAAGTATTAAATAAAGAGCCAAGTTCCTCAATCACATTATTATTACCATAAACATTTTTAAGCTTTTTAAGTATGGTTGCAGGCTCCCCTCTTGTAAATAATAATTCCTTCAATATTGCTTTATCATTGTTATCAATATTTAATTTATCTAATGATTCTTGATCTAAATTTACCATGCATTTTTTAATCTCCTCATAATTATTATTTTTATAATTGAATAATATTAAATCCATTATTTTTGTTGTACTAACAAGAAGAGTTAGATTGCAACTATCAATTAAATTGATATTATCAATTGCATCAAATAATATATTAATCACCTCAATCTCAGGGTATTGAGTGTCATAACTAATTAGTTCTATGCCGCTTTGTAAATTTTCTTGAAATTTAAAAGTATTTTTGTAACTTTTTTTTTTGTTAAATACAATACCACTATTAAAAAGTCTTATTGGTCTCTTTTTATTTAATAATCTTGTGGATGTTAATTTAACAATTGAAGTTGTCATTTCAGGTCTTAAACATAATGAACTATTACTTACTATTCCAATAAGTTCATCACCATCAATTACTTCTCTACCTTTGATTGTCTCAAGACTATTAATAAATGAAGGTGAAATTTCTTCATAACCCCACAATTTATATACATTGTTTAAATCATTAATGATTGAGGAATTATTCCTTACATCTATTAAATTAAATTCTTTAATATCACTCATTTTAAAACGATAATTTAATTTTTAAGTGTAAAGTTGTTTATTAAGAGGATTGACTTTGCTTAATTCCATTTTAAGCTCTTCTTCAAGTTTAGGACTGCAAGCCAGTATTCTTCCAGAGCTAAGATTAAATTCACCGCTAGGGTAATCAGTAACAGTACCACCAGCTTCTTTAACTATAATAGCACCAGCAGCTAAATCCCATATTTCTAGACCTCTTTCCCAATATCCATCTACTTTCCCTGAGGCAACAAATGCTAAATCTACAGCCGCTGCACCTCCTCTCCTTACTCCTCTAGTTTTATGTGTTAAGTAACAAAATTCTGCATAATTATTATCTTCAGTCTCAAACCTATCATATGAAAAACCTGTTACTAGAAGACTATCGATAAGGGAATTAGCATCTGACACCATCAGTTTTTTATCATTGCAATATGAACCTTTCCCGATGCATGCAGAATAAAGTTCGTTTAAATATGGTACTGATATAGCACCTAAGATAGGATTGTTTTTATATAAAAGACCTATTGAAGTTCCAAAGAATGGATAACCGTGAGAATAGTTAGTTGTTCCATCTAATGGATCAATGCACCAAGTTAATTCCGAAGTCTTTATTAATTTTCCTGATTCTTCTGCATGAATAGAAATTTCGGGGGTTTTAATTGTTAGGTACTCCTTAATTTTCTCTTCTACTTCCAAATCTACGTTCGTAACTAAATCACCTTTTCTCCCCTTTGAAGTAATTGTTTGAATTTTATTATAATTTTTAATTAGAATTTCATTACCTATTAGGGCACTCTCTTTAGCTATGTTAGTAAGAAAAATTAAATCAATTTCAGAATTGATTTCTTTAAATTCTTGAATTTCAGGCATAATAATTAATCTTCCTCAAATTCCCAGGGAGGAGCTTTTCTCGTTTTTCCTTTACCAAAATATTGGCCAAATTGTAAATCATAAACCTCATCATAATAGGTCGTCTCGACTTCAATATCTTCTATTACTTTCGCAACACAAAGAAGAGCATAACCCTTATCTTTTAAATCTTGAGATACTCCCATTGCTTCTGGTTGTTCAAGCTTACCCGAAACGATTTTTACCGCACAACTTGTACAGCATCCATTCCTACAGGAAAATGGAAGTCTTAAACCTTTTTTTTCAAATTCTTTTAAAATATATTCTTGATCACTAATATTTTCCTGGTATATTTTTCCAGTTTCTTTATTCCTAATAGTGACTTTAAAAGTCTTTTTCAAGTAACTTTCCTCAATAATGGGATATTAAAAGGGTAAAATATAAATCTTAAGGAGAGGTGGCCGAGTGGTTGAAGGCGCAGCACTGGAAATGCTGTATAGGGGCAACTTTATCGAGGGTTCGAATCCCTCTCTCTCCGTTTTATTTTAATTGATAGAAATATAAAATATCAATTAGAATTTTAACTAATCAATACTTTAGAAATTAGATATATTTTACAAAAGTAGAAAAAAAATAAGAAAATGAATTTATTTATTTAAATAAAGTTGAAATTAATAGATTTTTATTATTATATGTAGATAACAGAGAATTTAAATTGATTAAATTATTAGTTAAGGATAACTTTTAATTAATCAAGTAATACTATGGGGCAAATAGTTGGGATTGATTTAGGCACTACTAACTCCGTTGTAGGAGTTATAGAGGCCGGCCGCCCCGTTGTAATTGCAAATTCAGAGGGTACAAGAACAACCCCTTCGATAGTTGGATTCACTAAAAACTCCGAAATTGTTATAGGTGATCAGGCTCGAAGGCAACTTGTTCTAAATCCAAAAAATACATTTTATAACTTAAAAAGATTCGTTGGACGAGATTGGGATGAACTTGATGAAACAAGTATTTCTGTTCCCTATAATGTTAAATCCAATGATAAAGGTAGTGTTAGAATTCTAAGTCCATTTACAGAGCGAGAGTATGCCCCTGAAGAGTTAATAAGTTCGATAATAAGAAAATTAATTAATGATGCAGAAACTTATTTAGGAGATACCATTGATTCTGCTGTAATTACTGTACCTGCCTACTTTAATGAGTCTCAGAGGCAAGCTACTAAGGATTCTGCAGTGTTGGCTGGGATAAAGGTTGATAGAATTTTAAATGAACCAACAGCAGCAGCATTAGCTTATGGTTTTGAAAAAAGCTCTTCCAATAACGTACTTGTTTTTGATTTAGGCGGAGGGACTTTTGATGTTTCTTTGTTAAGGATATCAAATGGCGTTTTTGATGTAAAAGCCACCTGTGGAGATACTCAACTCGGAGGTAATAATTTTGATTCCAAAATAGTAGATTGGATTGCTGAACGATTTCTTGAGAAACATAAGATTGATTTAAGACGAGATAGGCAAGCTCTTCAAAGACTAACAGAAGCTGCTGAGAAGGCTAAATGTGAATTGTCAGGACTACAAAAAACTAAAATTTCTTTACCTTTTATTACTACAAGTGATGATGGTCCATTACATATTGAAGAGGAATTCGATAGGAAATTATTTGAATCGCTATCTGATGAACTTCTTGATAGATTGCTTGAACCTGTTCAAATTGCTTTAGAAGATTCTGGTTGGGATGCTGAAGAAATTGATGAAGTCGTCCTTGTTGGTGGAAGTACTCGTATTCCAATGGTTCAACAATTAGTTAAAACTCTTGTTCCTAATGAGCCATGTCAATCTGTAAATCCTGATGAAGTTGTTGCAATTGGTGCCGCAATACAATCTGGAATAATTAGTGGAGATTTACGTGATTTACTTTTAAATGATGTAACTCCTTTATCTTTAGGATTAGAAACTATTGGAGGGCTTATGAAGGTTCTTATTCCACGTAATACCCCAATACCAGTAAGGCAATCAGATGTTTTTAGTACTTCGGAATCTAATCAATCATCAGTAGTTGTGCAAGTTAGACAAGGGGAGAGGCCACTAGCCTCAGAAAACAAATCATTAGGAAAATTTAGATTGTCAGGTATACCTCCAGCTCCTAGAGGAATTCCCCAAGTACAAGTAGCCTTCGATATTGACGCAAATGGTTTGTTAGAAGTCAGTGCAACTGATAGAACTACAGGTAGAAAACAAACAGTAACTATTTCCGGAGGTTCGAATTTAAATGAACAAGAAATTAATATGATGATCGCTGAGGCCAAGTCAAAAGCAACAGAAGACAGGATGAAACGATCTGTAATTGATAGGAAAAATAATGCACTTACACTAATTGCCCAAGCAGAGAGAAGATTAAGGGACGCTTCATTAGAATTTGGACCATATGGAGCAGAGCGACAACAGAGGGCGGTAGAGCTTGCAATTCAGGATGTTGAGGAATTTATAGATGATGATGATCCTCAAGAATTAGAAATTTCTGTAAGTTCTTTGCAAGAAGCCCTTTTTGGTTTAAATAGAAGATTTGCTGCAGAGAAGAAAGTTGATAGCAATCCATTACAAGGAATTAAAAATACCTTTGGCTCTCTAAAAGATGAATTATTTTCAGATGATTACTGGGATGATGATCCTTGGGACAATCAAATGAATAGTAATTCTAGAAATTCGAGGTATGGTAACTCTAGGGATGACGATCCATGGGACAATGACTACTTCCTCTAAAAAAGACTACTTGTCGATTTTAGGTTTATCCTCTGAATTCGACGATATTGAACTTAAAAAAGCTTTTCGAAGGGAAGCGAGAAAATGGCATCCCGATTTAAATAAAAATGATATAAATGCTGAGGATAGATTTAAATTAATTAATGAAGCTTACGAATTCTTACGTGATCCTGCCAGACGAGTTAAATCTATAGATTCTAATTCTTCTGATGAAGAAAATTTTAATAAATACCAGACAGGGTTTCCTGATTTTAAAGATTATCTCAATTCTCTATTTGGATTTGAATATGAATCTGATTTAGATAATGAAAGCTATGATAAATCCTCTGATTTTTATGAAGATGAAAAGACTGATGAAATTTTTAATGAAGAAGAGTTTAATAGTTACGACTACCCAGCGAGATCTCCAGAAGAACCACCACCCGTAAAACTTCATCAAGATATCGAAACTATTATCGAATTAACCCCGGATGAAGCTCTGAGTGGTGCATGTATACTAATAGAACTAGAGGATCAAACAGTTGTAGAAGTTGATACTCCCCCGTTCGCTGGAGATGGTTGGAGATTGAGATTAGAAAATATTGCAAAAGGTGGAAAAGATCATTATTTACAATTAAAAGTCCAAACTGAAAATGGACTTCGAATAGATGGTCTACGTGTTCTTTATAAATTAGAGTTATTCCCTCCCGACGCCCTGCTTGGATGTGCAGTAGAAGTTCCTACTCTTGATGGAAATGTAACTCTTCAAGTACCTCCAAAGTCTTCAACTGGAAGATTGTTAAGACTTAAGGGTAGAGGTTTGAGTTTTGGAGATAATATTGGAGATCAGTTTGTAGAAATCCTTGTTGTTATTCCTGCTGATATAAATGATGAGGAAATAGCTTTGTATACCAGACTTCAAGAATTATCACTATCAGATGAATAGTTAAATAATATATAATAATTTTAAAAAGTTTCTATGAACATTTATGTTTTACTATATAACTTCGGTACAGAAAAAGAAGGAATACATTCAATAGAATTAAAAGGTAGGACTATAGTTCTAATGTTTGAAGAAAAAGATGATGCCGAACGTTACTGTGGACTTTTAGAGGCTCAGGATTTTCCATTGCCCACGGTAGAAATGATTTCGATAGATGAAATTAGAGATTTTTGTACAAAACTAGATTATGAATGTAAATTAGTTGAGAAAAATTTTGTGCCAAAGACAGCAGAGGATAGATTACTAATTTCTCCTCCTCAAAAAAATTTAGAAGTGGAGACTTGGAATGAAGAAGAACGTAAAGAAGAAAATATAGAGGAAAATATAGATTTAAATTCCATTAAGGAGAATCTTGAAAAGCTTCTCTAACGTTTAATATAAAAATTAAAGATAATTAAACTCACAATGACAAAAGCTTTATTTGAAACAGATGCAGGCACTATTAATATCGAATTATTTTCTAATGACGCACCTAATACAGTTAATAATTTCACAAAACTAATTAGTGAAGGATTTTATGATGGATTGGCCTTTCATCGTGTTATCCCAGGTTTTATGGCTCAAGGTGGTTGTCCTAATACACGCGCAGGATCTTCAGGCATGCCTGGAACAGGGGGACCAGGATATAAAATTAATTGTGAAATCAATTCTAATAAACATCTAAAAGGCTCGCTATCAATGGCTCATGCAGGAAAAAATACAGGTGGGAGTCAATTTTTTATAGTTTATGAGGCACAACCTCATTTGGATGGAGTCCATACTGTCTTTGGAAAAACTGATGATATGGATATTGTTTTAAAACTAACCAACGGCTCAAAAATTATTAAAGCCAGTTTAGTTTAAGTTAATTTTTTATCAAAAATAATACTGAACGTTTCTTTATCGAGATTAAATTTCCTAGTGGATGAGTATAATTCTTCATTTTTTATTGAGAAATTGGTATTTTTTAATTTAATATTGTTTTTTGGATGTAACGCCTGTTGAATATTTTTTGATACGATAATTCCAACTTTTGTACTTTTATTATATTTTGATAAAAATTGAATAAAGATTTCAATCTTATTAATTTCATTATCATTAATAGTGAAATCTTCTCTGTTTTTGTCATGCAATATTTTCCATACTAATTTAGGTCTATTCCAAAAAGCTAATAGTCTAGGAGAGCTTTCTAACATAATATTTATTTTATGTTTTTCGCAGAATTCAATTATATTATTTTTGATAGGAACTAAATCTATTGATTTATAGTCACCATCAAGGAAAATTGCAATATAAGGATCTATATCTAGGGAATTTAATTTTTCTTCTCCTAACATGTGTCCAAGTTTTTGTCTCTTTACATTTAGATATTCAGAATTATGCTCTCCAGGACATATAACTAATGGGACTCTCTCAGTAACTTCTATTCCATATCCACCTAATCCTGCAATTTTTCTAGGATTATTTGTAAGTAATTTTAACTTTTTAATCCCAAGGTCAGTTAATATTTGTGCTCCAACTCCATAATTTCTTAGGTCTGCGGGGAAACCCAATTTTTCATTTGCTTCTACAGTATCCAAACCACCATCTTGTAAACTGTATGCTTTTAATTTATTAATCAAACCAATACCTCTTCCTTCTTGTCTTAAATAAACAACTACACCCTCTTCTTCTTTTTCAATCCTTGCTAACGCTGCCTCTAACTGGGGTCTACAATCACAACGTAGTGATCCAAAAGCATCACCGGTTAAACATTCTGAATGCATTCTTACTAATACTGGTTCACTTAATTTATTAGACTTTTGCTTTACTAGTGCAATATGTTCAGAACCGTCCAGTTCATTTATGTATCCATATGCCTTAAAATTACCGAAAATACTTGGTAGTATTGCATCAGATTTTCTATAAACAAATCTTTCGTTTTGAAATCTATAACTGATTAGGTCTGCAATGGATATGAGCTTCATTCCCCATTCTTTTGCATATTGCTTAAGTTGGGGAAGTCTTGACATTGAGCCATCTGGATTTTGAATTTCACAAATCACACCAGCAGGATAAAGGCCAGACATAGCAGCAATGTCTACAGCGGCTTCAGTATGCCCAGCTCTTTTTAATACTCCTCCTTTTTTTGCTCTTAGTGGAAATATATGTCCTGGTCTTCTTAAATCTTCTGGCTTAGTTGAAGGATTTATTGCAACTTGGATTGTTTTAGCTCTATCCTCTGCTGATATTCCAGTAGTAACATTATTCTCAGGACCTGCATCTATTGAAATAGTAAATGCTGTTTGATTTTCATCTGTATTCCGATCAACCATTAAAGGAAGATCTAAAGCATCTAACTTGTCTCCTTGCATTGCTAAACATATTAAACCTCTACCCTCTGTTGCCATAAAATTAATTTGTTGAGGAGTTGCAAACTGAGCCGCACATATTAAATCGCCTTCATTTTCTCTTCTCTCATCATCAACAACAATTATGCATTCCCCATTTCTGATGGCAGCTAATGCATCGCTTATGGGATCAAATTCTATATTAAAATTTTCGTTATTATCCAAAATTGTTCCATTATTTGATTTGGGACTTGTTTCTTTCATTATTACTATTCAATATAGAAAAAAGTGTTTTAATTATTATTTTTGTCAACACTTACAATCCTATCTTAAAGTCTGCCAATAAAGAGAAATGAATGTTGCAATAGTTGGTGCTACTGGTTACGGGGGAATACAAGCAGTAAATCTATTAAAGGATAGTAAAAATTATAAAATTTCTTATTTAGGAGGTAATAAATCTTCAGGAACAAAATGGAGCGATAATTTTCCATTCATAAATTTAGAGTCTGACAATTTAATTGAAAAAATATCAATAGATAGAATCGCCGATAAAGCTAATGTTGCTTTACTTTGCTTACCTAGTGGAATTTCTTCTACATTAACAAGAGGTTTATTAGAAAAAGGAGTAAAAGTAATTGATTTATCAGCTGATTACAGGTATAAGTCTCTTGATCAATGGAAAAGTGTTTACTCAAACGAAGCGAAAAAATATAAGAGAGATGACTATGATTTATGTAAAGAAGCAGTTTATGGTCTTCCTGAAATTAATTTCAATGATATATCTAAAGCAAAATTAATCGCGTGCCCTGGATGTTACCCAACATCTGCTCTTATTCCTCTTAGCCCATTTTTATCCCAAGGGATTATTGATAATGAAGGCATAGTAATAGATTCAAAAAGTGGTACATCAGGTGGAGGCAGAGAACCACATCAAAAATTATTATTTTCTGAATGTGGAGATGGTCTATCAGCCTATGGACTAATAAATCATAGACATACTTCAGAAATAGAACAAATTGCAAGTTTTATTTCTGGTAATGATATTGAACTACTATTCACCCCTCATTTAATACCAATGACAAGAGGTATGCATTCGACAATTTATGGAAGATTACGGGATCCAGGTTTAACTTCTTCTGATTGTAGGATTATATTAGAAAATTATTATAGAAACTACTCGCATATTCGTGTATTACCAGTTGATATTTATCCTTCCACCAAGTGGGTTAAGAATACAAATGAAATCCATCTCTCTGTCAAAGTTGATACTAGAAATGGAAGAATTATTATTTTATCAGTAATAGATAATTTAATTAAAGGACAAACAGGGCAAGCCATACAAAATCTTAATCTAATATCTGGTTTGCCAATAAATAATGGGTTAGAAATGATTAATCATTACCCATGAATTTATTCCGGATAATGTATCCAGCCTGAGAAATTGAGAGTGGTAATATTTTATGTTCCAATAAATGTAATTTATGAGTTATTGTCTCTAAATTATCCTTATCCGAAATAGCTAATGCTGCTTGCATAATTAAGGGACCACTATCAACCTCTGGTTCTACAAAATGTACTGAACAACCTGTGATCTTGGCATCATTTGTTATAGCTTCTTTAATTGCATTACTTCCTTTAAATGAAGGAAGTAATGATGGATGAATATTTATTATTTTATTCTTAAATTCATTAACAAATTTTGATGACATTATTTTCATCCAACCCGCCATAACAACAAGTTCTATATCCTGTTTTTTTATTGTATTAATAATTTCATCCTCAAAATAATTCTTATTTACATAATCAGAACTTTTAATTACCTTATAAGAGACATTAGATTTTTTAGCTCTCGATATACAGCCAGCCTCTGATTTGTTTGTAATTAAAATCTTAATATCTATATCAAATTTATTTGAATTGGAGAGATCAATTAATTCTTGAAAATTTGATCCTTCACCTGAAGCTAAAATTGCTATTTTTAATTTTGGTGAAAATTCTCTAAGTTGTGAAATTTCAGGTGAAATTAAATAATTGAATGATTTATCCAAAAGCTGATATTTTTATTGAATAATAAATGAGATATAAATAAAAAAAACCCCTAATAGTATTTATTAAAATTCACAAACATTATGATCTAAAAATAATATAACTAAATAAATTGAAATGATTAGTATTTACGAAGAATAAACTAGATATAATAAACAAAATAAGAAAATAGTCAAAATATAAAATGAATAATGATTTCAATTCATGGGATAAATATTGCAACTACCTTTGGTTTGATAAACAAGTAAATATATGGTTAGATATTAGCAAAATAAATTTTACTCTCGACCAAATATCATCTTTAGAAAATAAATTTAAAAACGTTTTTTCAGCCCTTAAAGAATTAGAAGCCGGCGCGATTTCAAATATTGATGAGAAAAGACAAGTTGGACATTATTGGTTAAGAAATCCATCTGTTGCTCCAAGTAATCTTATAAAGGATGCAATCAATAATGAGATTAGAGATATTTCAGAATTTGGAGAAAATATATTAGAGGGTAAAATCACCAATAATAAAAATCAAAAATTTACTAACGTTTTATGGATAGGTATTGGAGGAAGCGGTTTAGGTCCATTATTAATAACTGAAGCCTTACAAGAGAATTCTTGTGGATTGAATTTTTCATACATTGATAATATTGATCCATTTTTAATAAGTGAGAAATTAGATGAATTATCTGATAAATTGGCTACTACATTATTTGTTGTTGTAAGTAAGTCAGGTGGAACACCTGAACCAAAAATAGCAATGAATATAATTAAAAAGCATGTGGAAAATAAAAATTTAGACTGGAACTCAAACGCAATAGCAATAACAATGAAAGATAGTCAATTATATAAAAAAGCACAACTTGAGAATTGGTTGAAAATATTTAATCTTCCTGATTGGGTTGGCGGCAGAACCAGTATTACTAGCTCAGTTGGCCTGCTACCTTTAGCTCTTATTAATCGAGATGTTTCTGAATTTATTAAAGGTGCAGCAATAATGGATGACTTAACACGGATACCTAATATTAAAGACAATCCTGCTGCTTTACTATCATCAGCATGGTTTTTCTCTGGTGATGGAATAGGTAAGAGAGATATGGTTGTATTACCTTATAGAGACAGGTTGCAAGTATTTAGTAAATATCTTCAACAATTAGTTATGGAGTCTCTAGGTAAAAAGTTTAATAGGAAGGGTGAAATCGTACATCAAGGAATATCTGTTTTTGGTAATAAAGGCTCTACTGATCAACATGCATATGTTCAACAGTTAAGAGATGGTATTGATAATTTCTTTTGTGTTTTTATAGAGTTACTTGATACCCCTAATAGTTATTACTATTTTGACTCTGAAAATCCTAAAGAATTTTTATCAGGATTTTTACAAGGTACAAGATCTGCACTATCAAACGAAAATAGGCAAAGCATAACAATCACCTTGGATAAGTTAAATTGTTTAACGCTAGGTGCCTTAATTGCTCTATTTGAGCGTGCTGTTTCTTTTTACGCAGAATTAGTTGATATAAATGCTTATGATCAACCTGGTGTAGAAGCTGGTAAAAAAGCAGCCGCAGAAATAATTGATTATCAAAAACAAGTAACAAAAATATTTAATAATGGCGAAGAATTGTCAATCAAAGAAATTACTTCTCTTGTTGGAAATTCATCAGCTGAGCCAATATTTTTTATAATTCGTCAGATGTGTTTTGGTAATGATGACTATCTTATAAATGGAGACTGGTCTAACCCAAGTACAATAAGAATTAAAAAAATTAGTTAAAACTAAACGACAATATTTATAATTCTGCCTTTTACAATTATTATTTTTCTGATTGTTTTATTATCAATCCATTTTTTTACATTAGGTCTAATTAATGTTTTTTCCTTAATTTCATCATCAGAAATATTAATTTCTACATTAATTTTATCTCTTACTTTTCCATTTATTTGAATTACTAATTCATAGCTATTTTCTTTTAGAGCATCTTCATCGAATACTGGCCATTTTTCTAGGTGTACAGATTTTGAATTACCAATTAAATGCCAGATTTCATCGGAAATATGAGGAGCAAATGGTGCTAATAATATACAAAATGTCATAAGGGCTTCTCTTCTTAAGTCTTTATTTACATGATTTAAGTTCGAGGATATTGAATTATAAAACTTCATTAATTCTGATATTGCTGTATTAAATTGATTGTTTTTTATATCATTAGAAATTTCTTTTATAGCAATATTTATAGACTTTAATAATGAGCTTTCATTTTCTTTTTTAAGTTTATCTGCTTCATGGGTAATATCATTATTACTGTAATCTAAGAAAAGTTTCCATATTCTACATAGAAATCTATATTGACCTTCTACATCAGAATCTCCCCATTCGAGGTCTTTTTCAGGAGGGGCTTTAAATAAAATAAACATTCTCGCTGTATCTGCTCCATATTTTTTTATTACAGATTCAGGATCTACACCGTTATATTTTGACTTTGACATTTTTTCAAAAAGAACTTCAAGTTTTGAATTGTCTTTTGGATCTTTTGGATTAGTTATATCTTTAATATCAGTTGGAGAGATATATTTTCCAGTTATGGAATTTTTATAAGCTGCAGATTGAACCATACCTTGTGTCAAGAGCCTTTTAAATGGTTCATCAATATCAAAAAGATTATTGTCCCTTAGGGCTTTGGTAAGAAATCTTGCATAAAGCAAATGTAAAATTGCATGCTCTACACCTCCAACATATTGATCAACAGGTAACCATTTATTAATTTTTTCTTTTTCGAATGGCTTTGTTAAAGATTTTGATGAAGGATATCTTAAAAAATACCATGATGAACACATGAAGGTGTCCATAGTATCCGTTTCTCTACTCGCCAAATTACCGCATTTTGGACATGTAGTATTAATCCAACTTTGATTACTACCTAGAGAATTAATTTTATTAGAGGATATTTTAATCTCATTTGGTAATCTAACTGGAATATCCTTTTTATTTACTGGAACAGAACCACAATTAGTACACTTAATAATTGGAATTGGACATCCCCAATATCTTTGCCTAGAAATTAACCAATCTCTCAAACGAAATTGAATTTTATTTTCAGCCCATCCATTTCGTTCACCATGTTCTGAAATATGTTTTTTGGCATCACTATTATTTAAGCCATCAAAATTATTTGAGTTAATTAAAAAACCACTATCCGTAAAAGCATTAGTTAATTCGCTGGTACTTTTATCTTTATCCTTAATAATTACTTGTTTAATATCAATAGAATTAATTTTGGCAAATTCAAAATCCCTTTCATCATGGGCTGGGACTCCCATAACAGCTCCAGTTCCATACTCATCAAGAACATAACTTGCTATCCAGATAGGAATTTCCTTTGAATTTATTGGATTTATAGCTATTAAATTTGTTGGAATACCAATTTTTTTTTGATCTTTATCTTTACTTTCTTGTAAATAGATTTTTAAATTTTCTAGTTTACTTATAATTTTATTATCAGATATTTTTTTAATTAAAGGATGATTAACTGATATTGCTAAATAAGTTACCCCAAATAAAGTATCAGGTCTTGTTGTGAATACTTGTATTTTTTCCTTTTTAAATTCTTTTATTTTAAAATTTATATTTGTACCTATTGACTTACCAATCCAATTTTCCTGCATTATCTTAACTCTTTCAGGCCACTCATTTAATTTTTCTAAATCTTGCAATAACTCTTCTGCATAATCAGTAATTTTTAAAAACCATTGAGTTAAAAGTTTCTTTTCAACTATCGCTCCAGATCTCCATGATTTGCCTTCTGAATCAACCTGCTCATTGGCTAAAACAGTATTATCAATCGGATCCCAATTTACCTCAGACTCCTTTTGATAAACAAGACCAGCTTTATGTAATTCCAAAAATAAAAATTGAGTCCATACGTAATAATTTTCATCACAAGTGGCAAATTCTCTATCCCAATCAACAGAAAGACCTAATAATTTTAATTGTGATTTCATATGAGCGATATTTTGTTTAGTCCACTTATCAGGATTTATTCCTCTTTCTATCGCTGCGTTCTCAGCAGGTAAACCAAATGCGTCCCAACCCATCGGATGTAGCACTACTTTGCCCTGAAATCTTTGGAATCGTGCAATTAAGTCTGTTATTACATAATTGCGCACATGACCCATATGAAGGTTTCCTGAAGGGTAGGGAAACATGGATAAGGCATAAAATTTTTCTTTATTACTTACTTGCTCATCTGTATTATATAAGTTGTCATCTTCCCAGATTTTCTGCCATTTACCCTCTATATCAGATGGTTTATATAAATTAGTCGCCCTGTTATCTGTATTTTCAGAAGTAATCACTTATTTTAGATTTAGTAAACTATTATTTTAATATTGATTCTATAAAAAGAAATAGATTGTTAAAAGCTTTATTTTATAATTATAATTTATTAGATATATATTTTTAAATGAACAATATAATATTTGAAAAATATCATGGTAATGGCAACGATTTTATAATAATTGATTCCAGAAATAGTAATATTTACAAAAAATTTCTATCTGATAAAACAATCGATATAAAAAATTTATGTGATCGACAATTCGGTATAGGTGGTGATGGCGTAATTTTCATATTGGAACCTGATAGAAATAATTACGCAAAGATGATTATCTATAATTCAGATGGTTCGGAGGCTCAAATGTGTGGAAATGGTATCAGGTGTTTAGTTCAATATCTACACAATTCCAATAAAGGTTCTTATAGCGTTTCTGAATATAGGATCGAAACAAAAGCTGGTATAAAAATTGCTCAATATAAAAATGGCGAAATTACTGTAAAAATGGGAAAACCAATATTAGAAACTAAATCTATTCCAACAAAAATAGATACAAAAATCAATTCAATTCCTTCATGCCTCTTTAAAGAAACGAATTTTGAACAACAGGGATATGCCGTGGGGATGGGAAATCCACATTTGATATTTTTTCTTCAAGATATCACTAAAATATCACTTTCACTATTAGGTCCAGTGTTTGAAAAACATGAATTATTTCCTGAAAAAACAAATGTTCATTTTTCCCAAATAATAAATAAAGATAATATTAACGTACTTGTATGGGAAAGAGGAGCAGGAGCAACATTAGCTTGTGGAACAGGAGCTTGTGCTGTACATGTGGCAGCTTACAAACTAGGTTTATGTAATTCAAAAACAGTAATAAACCTACCAGGAGGTAATCTTATAATTAATTGGTCTAGATCAGAAGATGAAATTTTGATGACTGGTAACGCAAAAAAAGTTTTTTCTGGAACATATATTCTAAAGTAGATGGACAATAAGTATATTTATCTTGATAATGCATCTACTACTCCATTATCTAAGAATGTATTAAATAAAATAAATTCTACATACAAAAACTATTGGAGTAATTCATCCTCAACTTATAAATATGGAATTAGATGTGCGACATACTTAGAGAAAATAAGACTTAAAATAGCAAAGATTTTAAATGCAAATACAGAAGATATTGTTTTTACATCAGGCTCTTCAGAATCGACATCATTAGTATTTAGTAATCTTAGTGATAAATATAAGTTTGGAAGAGTTGTTATCTCTAATGTTGAACATCAAGCCACAATAATTTCAGCAAATAAGCTAAAAAGAAAAGGGTGGGAAATCTATAAATGGCCAGTTAATAGAGATGGGATTATAAATATATCAAACATTAATCAAGTAATTAAAAATAACACAAATCTTGTTTCGCTAATTTGGGGTCAGAGTGAAGTAGGCACTTTACAGCCTGTCCAATTAGTTGGAACTAAATGCAAGGAATTAGATATTTTATTTCATATAGATGGGACACAGATATTAAGTAACGGTATTTTTAATTGGCAAGAACTTAACTGTGATCTTTTAAGTTTATCCGCACATAAATTTGGAGGTCCTAAAGGCATAGGATTGCTATTGACGAATTCAAAATCTAGATCGTTATTAAAAAATAATGATATTTCACTTTCTCAAGAATATTCAATAAGACAAGGAACAACTCCTTTGCCATTAATAGCCGGAATGTATCAGTCAATAAAAAATATTAAGGGAAGAATTAAATTCAATTCGTATAATGCCGAGTTCGAAAATAATAAAAAAGTGCTGCTTAGAAAATATTTTATAAATAAAATAACTAATAATCCAAATATTAAAATTACAGGTAGTAGTACTGAAAGACTTCCAAATCACATATCATTTCTTTTATTTAATAAGAAATTAGAACCAATAAAAGCTTATAAAGTTATTAATTATATGTCTGATAATAATGTAGCTATAAGTAGTGGAAGTGCATGTTCTAGCTCCTCAGGAAAACATAGTCTTACTCTTGAAAATATGGGATATGATAGTAATCAACTTTATTCAAACATTCGTGTTAGTTTAGGATCAATGAATAAGAAGTCTGATATAGATAGATTATTTAAACTAATTCAAATTTGTATAAAAAAATTCTAATGAATACTATTTATGTGTTACCTAAGGATCTTAATGATGCCTTAAAAAATCTTGAAAATTCAATAATCTCTAGTTTAAAACTATCAAGTTTTCGATTTACTGTTGAATTTAATTTCGAGGGATTAAAATTTAATAAAATAGGTATAACTATTTATAAGATTCTTGCAAATTATTATAATAATAAAAAAATAAAAAAAAATGTTTTTATTACTTATTCTGATCCAGGAGCTGTAGCTTTAGCTCAGAGGGATTATCCAGATATTAAAGAAAATATTTTTACATTTAAAGGTTTTAATGAATCTATTTATGTCGATCAAGATGAATCAATCTTGATATCGATACTTCCTCAACCTTACGATTTTGATACATTCGAACCAATGTGTGATAACTTTAAAGGTTTGCATTATTCTTTAAATCCAAAATTTGAAGATGCAAATATTGGGATAGGAAGTGTAATAAGAGAAAGAAGAAAAAACTTTGTAAAAACTTGGTATAACGTTTACTTTCTTCAACCAATTGATAATGGTGCATTAATGCATTCTTATCCAAATAATTGGTTACTTTTTAAAGAAATTAATAAAAGATATTTATTTAAAAAAGAATTTGATGAGAGACCTGACAATGAAACTATTTTTGTAAATTTATAGTTTTGAAAGTTTTTAGAAAATTTTATTTTTATATAATTTTAATTTTTGGCTTATTAAGTTTTCCTCTTTTAATATGGAATTTATTAAATACTCAAAAAAGTAAATTATTAAATAACATATATTTTAATTCTCCAGGAATAATTAGGAATAACAAAAAGTGTATAAAGTATGATGAGTTATTATTTAAATCGCTTGATAAGTCTTTTAGTGTATCCATTATTAATGAGAATGGTGTTCTTATAAGTTCATATAATGATGATATATTAAGAATACCAGCTTCAAATTTAAAATTATTTAGTACAGCATATGTATTAAATAAATTCAAACCCTCAAGAAGTTTTAAAACGTCAATATTTAGAAAGGGTAATGATAAATATTATTTATTAGGTCAAGGAGATCCTGATCTTAACTATTCTGATATTTATAAATTACTATCTAATATCACTAATAATAATAGCGTTATCAATCTGAATATCTTAGAAATAAATTCTAATTATTATTGGCCAAAAGGTTGGACATATATAGATAAGCGATATGATTACGGAGCTCCTATTACAACCTTGGCATTAAATAGTAATGAGAGTAAATATGAAAATATTGAATACTTAAAAAAGACTATAGAAAATTATATTCTTAAAAAATTCCCATTTGCATCAATAAATATAAACATTGTAGATAATTCTGAAAAATATTATTTGAATTCATCTATTGAATTGGAAACAATTACTTCTAATCCACTATTGTCGTTGATAACCTTAGCTAATTCCGAAAGTCATAACTTCACTGCAGAATCACTTTTTAAAAATGCATCAAATTCTTGGAATGACAATAATTATCTGAAATTAAAATATTGGTTGAAAAACAGAGGTTTAAAAGTTGATAATTTGACTTTTTCAGATGCAAGTGGTCTTTCTAGAAACAATAGAGTGACAACTAAATTAATATCAGAATTTTTGAATAAGATGAAATATTCAAAAAACTTTAGTACCTTCCAGTCTTCATTATCAATTATTGGGGTAAGAGGAACTTTAGCTAAGAGATTCGCAAACTCAGAATTACAAGGTAAGTTTTTTGGGAAAACAGGTACTTTATCAAATGTATTTGCGTTGTCAGGATATCTATATAAGGATGAGAAACCTATAGTTATAAGTATTATCCAAAACTCAGAAAATATAGATAGGGATAAGACATTTACCATGTTAAAAAACATATATAAATTGGAAGAATGTATTTAATCTTTTTTAAAATAATTCTTTAGATCTCTTTCTACGGAATCAGGTACCATATGATCTATTTCACCTCCAAATTTAGCAACCTCTTTAACCAAGGAACTACTTAAAAAACTATAGTTTGTATTAGTAGAAAGAAAAATGGTTTCTATTTCAGTATTAAGAGATTTATTTGTATGTGCTATTTGAAGTTCATATTCAAAATCACTCATAGCTCTTAGCCCTCTTAATATTAAATTTGCGTTAACTTCTTTTGCACAATCGACTGTGAGACCCTCATAGGAAATAACACTGATATTTGATAGATGAGATACAGCATTTTTTATTTGTACTATTCTTTTATTAAGATCAAAGGTTGGTTTTTTACTAGTATTTTCTAGAACAGCAACAACTACATTTCCAAATAATTTTTCAGCTCTTTGTATTATATCTAGATGTCCATTTGTTAAAGGATCAAATGTACCTGGGTAAAGTATTTTCATAATTTAATTATGATTAGAAATAATATTTGGTTAAAATATGTATATTAGTTAAATCAATTATGACATTAAATCTTGAAGCAAAAAAAATCTTATTAAGAAAAATTCCACATGGATTGTTTATTTGCGGAGTGAAAGATGATGAGACTAATGAAGTAAATGGCTTTACTGCTAGCTGGGTTACACAAGGTTCCTTTACCCCTCCCCTAGTTGTTATGGCAGTAAGAGCTGAAGGATCCAGTCATGAAATAATTAAAAATACTGGAAAGTTTTCTTTAAATGTTCTGAAAAGTGATCAAAAGGATTTAGCAGCCGTCTTTTTTAAACCACAAAAAGCCCTTGGAGGAAGATTTGAATCTGTCGAATTTAATTTGGGAGAATTTGGTTTACCAATATTAGTTGATAGTGTTGGTGGTGTCGAATGTAAGGTTGTAGGAAATGTTATGTATGGTGATCATACAGTTTTTGTTGGTGAAGTTTTATCTGCTTATTTAAATAATGATGTTGATTCGTTAAATTTAAATTCTACGGGATGGAACTACGGAGGTTAGAAATTATAGATGACTAATCCTTCAACAAAAGTTTCTACTAAAGTATTAGATAAAAAATATAATTTTAAAATTGAATATAAACTTATTAAAAATAAGGACTTATTAAAATCAAGATTATCTGAAATACCAAAGTCCACTGGTTGTTATCTTTTTAAAGATATTGATAATAATTTACTTTATATAGGCAAATCTAAAACACTAAGAAATAGGGTCAGTAGTTACTTTAATAATTATGCTGAACTGTCACCCAGATTAAGTCTAATGGTTAGACAAATAACTGAAATAGAAATTATAGTTACAGATAGTGAGTATGAAGCTTTAAATTTAGAATCAAATTTAATAAAAACTAATAAACCTTATTTTAATATTCTATTAAAAGATGATAAAAAATATCCATATCTTTGCATTACATGGAGCGAACAATATCCAAGAATTTTTATAACAAGAAAAAGGAGAAATAGAAATAATTTTGATAGATATTATGGACCTTATGTTGATGTTGGATTATTAAGAAAAACATTATTCATAATAAAAAAAATATTTCCGTTAAGACAAAGACCTCGTCCTGTTTATAAAGATAGAACTTGCTTAAATTATTCAATTGGGAGATGTCCAGGAGTTTGTCAAGAAATAATATCCTCAGAAGATTATAAAAAAACTATGAAGCAAGTATCTATGATTTTCCAAGGAAGGAACGATGATCTAGAGGTTTTTCTAGAACGAAAAATGAATCAATATTCCAATGATTTAGAATTTGAAAATGCTGCTAAAATAAGAGATCAAATTTCAGGTTTAAAATTATTAACTGAATCTCAAAAAATATCGATACCAGACTCATCAATTAATAGAGATATTTTTGGCATTGTTTCTGAAAATAACATCTCTAGTATTCAAATTTTTCAAATGAGGTCTGGTAAATTAATAGGAAGAATTGGATATACTCAAAAAATTGATAATAGTGATGAGACAGAGATACTACAAAGAGTATTAGAAGAGCACTACATTAATGTTGAAGGAGTTGAAATACCATCAGAAATTTTATTGCAATTTAATCTTCCAAAACATAATACAATTGAAGAATGGTTAAGTGAATTAAGGCAGAAAAAGGTTAAGTTAATTATCCCAAAAAGAAATAAAAAGTTTGAAACCGTTGAAATGGTTTTAAAAAATGCAAAATTGGAATTAGAGAGGATATTAAATGGAATTCAAGATAATGAATCTGCAATAGAAGACTTGACTCAAATACTTGAATTAACTAACCAGCCGAGAAGAATTGAAGGATATGATATTAGTCATATACAAGGAACAGATCCTGTAGCATCACAAGTAGTTTTTATAGATGGTATTCCATCTAAACAAAATTATAGAAAATATAAAATTAAAGATCCCAAAATATTTATTGGACATAGTGATGATTTTGCCTCAATTTATGAGGTTATATACAGAAGATTTAAAAAATGGTCAAAATTTAAAATTGATGGTGGAGACATTAGTTCGTTACAAGATAAGAAAAAAAGTACATTAGAAAATGATCCTCTAACAGATTGGCCAGATTTGATTATGATAGATGGCGGAAAAGGACAATTAAATGCAGCATTGAAGGCATTAACACAATTAGATCTACATGAAGAAGTTAATATATGTTCTTTAGCAAAAAAAAATGAAGAGATATTCATACCAGGTTTTTCAAAATCTCTTGATACTGATCAAAATCAAAAAGGACTTCTATTACTTCGAAGAGTAAGAGATGAAGCACATAGATTTGCACTATCATTTCATAGAAATAAAAGATCTACTCGAATGAATAGATCTCAATTATCCCAAATACCAGGTTTAGGACCTTCACGTATTAAAGATTTGCTTGAGCATTTCAATTCAATTGATGCAATTAGAATTGCAAGCAGAGAAGAACTTTCAAAAGTTAAAGGTCTTGGTATGCATTCAGCAAATGATATTTATAATTACTTTAATGAGTTATAAATATTGATTAATTTTTATAAATTTAAAATTATTCACTATTAAATAAGTATTTATATTGGTAATAGTTTATGAATTATATTTTATTAATTTGTCATCAGAAGCATATTTATGGTTTAAGTCTCTTCACATCATTGGTGTAATTGTATGGTTTTCTGGCCTTTTTTATTTAGTTAGGCTTTTTATATATCATGAAGAGTCAAGAACCATGCAAAATGATTTGAAGATTGCGTTTAATGATCAATATTCCTTGATGGAAAAAAGGCTTGCCAATATTATTACTACTCCAGGAATGATACTGGCTTTAAGTATGGCTATCTGTTTAGTAATTATGCAACCTGGATGGCTCAGTGAAAAATGGCTTCAGATAAAAATTTCTTTTGTTTTGGGCTTAGTCATATATCATGTTTACTGTTATAAAATAATGAACTCTTTACAGAATGGCACTTCAAAAATATCTGCAAAAAACCTTAGATTACTAAATGAACTTCCTACATTATTGTTATTTGTAATTGTCCTATTAGTTATTTTTAAAAATAATTTCCCTACCAGTATTGCGACATGGAGTGTATTTGGACTAATAATATTTATGCTTTTATCTATTCAGTTATATGCAAAGATCAGAAGAAAAAATGAAGAATCTCTAAAGAATGGATAAGCAAGATTTAATAAAAATAACAGCAAATATTAATAAAGAAAGCTGTCCAGGCTTAGTAAATTTTCATTGTCATACGAAATTTAGTGATGGGAGCTTTGATCCAGAACAATTATTAGATCAAGCCTTTATTAATAATATAAAATTTATATCCATAACAGATCATCACACTGTTAAAGCACATGATTTTATTGAACAAAATAATATACTTGAAAAATATCCAACTGATTCTTTTAAACTAGTTTCTGGAATTGAAATAAATTGTTTACTTCTTGGATGCTTAGTTCACGTTATTGGATTAGGAATTAATATAAAAAATACACATCTAACACCTTATATTCAAGGTGAGTCCCCAATTGGGAACGATTTACACATCAATTCGGTAACAAAGGCAATCAGATTATCAGGAGGGTTATCTTTTCTTGCACATCCAGCGAGGTATAGAATTCCCTTTTATAAACTTATCCCTGAAGCTAATAAGCAGGGAGTTGATGGGATTGAAGTTTGGTACGATTATGATTTAAGAGAAAGATGGCAACCAAGTAATTTTGTATGTTCAGAGATAAATAAAATAACAGAAAGCCTTAATATGCTTAAAACCTGCGGAACAGATAGTCATGGATATTCATTATTGGGCAGATAAACTAGTATTCGTTTTTCTCAATTTTGGCATCAGCCAAATTAACAATCTTTTTTAAATTTTCTAATATTTCTGGAGTATGGTCATTCCACATTTCTCTATTAATAATCTCAAGAAATCTTTGGGATAAATCTCGTAAGGCCCATGGATTATTCTCGATAAAAAACTTTTTAAGGTTCTCATCACATATCCAAGAATTATATATTTGGGTATAACACCAATCAGATACGATTTCCGTTGTGGCATCATAAGCATATAAATAATCGAGCGTTGCAGAAAACTCAAAGGCACCTTTATATCCGTTTTCCTTCATTCCATCAATCCATTTTGGATTAAGCACTCTTGTCCTAACAACCTTATTTATTTCATAGCTTAATTTGTTTATTTTAGATAAACGATATTTTGATAAATCACCATGATATATTTCAGGAAATTTGCCTTGAAGTTTATTTATTGCTGATGATATTCCTCCTTGAAATTGATAATAATCATCAGAATCCAAAATATCATGTTCTCTGTTATCTTGATTATGAATAACTACTTGAATATTTTTAAGCGCTTTTTCTAATTCTTTTTTATTTTCGATAGGTTCATTTCCTTCAGAATATATCCACTTACTCCAGTTTAAATAAGAATCAGCAAAATCATTTATATTTTCCCAACTAGAATTAGATATAAGTTCTTGTAATCCAGCTCCATATGATCCAGGTGCAGAACCAAAAATTCGATTTAAAGAATCTCCGTCTTTATAAGATGCTGAAATTGGATTTAATTTTTTATCTTCGTCTAGTTGAGAAACTAATTTTATAGCTTTGTAAACTAAAGATATTAATTGAGGAAATGCATCCCTAAACATCCCCGAGATTCTTAAAGTAACATCAACTCTTGGTCTATTAAGAATACTTAAAGGAATTATTTCTATATCAATGACTCTTCTAGAAGGACCATCCCAAATGGGTTTTACGCCTAGTAAATACAATATTTGACAAACATCCTCCCCTCCGTTTCTCATAGTAGATGTAGCCCATACAGAAATTGCTAATTTTTTAAGGTCTTGTCCATGATCCTGTTTATATAAATCAATTATTTGAGAAGCTGATTCACATCCAACAATCCATGCCGATTCTGTTGGTAAGCCTCTTGAGTCAACAGAAAAAAAATTTTTACCTGTAGGTAGAACTTCAGTTTTACCTCGTGTTGGAGCTCCTGATGGTCCGCTACTTACATATATTCCATTTAAAGCATTTATAAATGATTCCTTCTCATTTATGGTCGATTTAACTATAGGTTCTAATATTTCTTTATGAATTAGATTAAAAAAATCTTTATGTTTTTTATCTACATTAAATAATAATAATATATTTTTATTTTCTAATATTTCTAATTCATTTAGAGTTATTTGGTCTTTGTAAAAATAATGATAAATTAAATATTTTGCTTGATTTTCTATAAATTCTAATGCTCTTCTAAAGCTATTGATATTATCTTTTGAATAATTACTAATAATTTCTTTATCGTTATCACTAAGAACTTGATCATAGTTATTAGTCCATGGATCTAAATCTAAATTAAGATTTGAAGCGATGTATTGGATTATCCCACTACGTTTTGAAGTTGGAACTCTTGCAATACTTATGATTAAATTAATTTCATTTATAAATTTTTGTCTACTTCCAAAAATGTGAAGACCGGTTCTTATTTGTGATTCTTTTAGTTCACATAGATATGAGTCAATTTTTTCAATTTTATTTGATTCGTCAAAAAATATAATATCTTTAAAATCGTTTTTAATAATTTCTAATATAGATTTTTCAATAATGTTTATTCGCTTAGAATTTAATAACTTAGCCTCATAGTATTCGTCTAAACATTGTTCTAGAATCGAGAGTTTTCCATACAAATCAGATCTATCTAAAGGAGGTGTTAGATGATCAATTATTGTTGCATGAGTTCGCCTTTTTGCTTGCGATCCTTCTCCTGGGTCATTAACAATAAATGGATATATATTTGGAATTGGTGGACAAATAATACTCGGGAAGCATTCATCACTAAGTCCTATAGATTTTCCTGGTAACCATTCAATAGTGCCATGTTTGCCTATATGACAAATAGCATTCGAATCAAATTTACTTTCAATCCAATAATAATGGGCTAGATATCTATGGGGTGGTGGTAGATCTGGAGAATGTATATCTTTATTAGATTCAATATCGTAACCTCTTTGAGGTTGAATTAGTAAACATATTTTTCCAAATAAAAGACCATTAATCGAAAAACCTTGTTTTTCTAAATCTTGTGAATTAGATGGAATACCCCATCTATCAACGATAAGATTTTTAGGTTTAAGGGATAGTTTGTTCCAAAATTCTAAGTATTCATTTAATGATAAAAAATCAAGAGGTTTATTATTTTGAGATTCAATATCATTTGTTCTAGTTTTTATAAGTAACGAAATTAGTTCTGATGAATTTTTAGGTAATTCTCCAGAACCAAGATCATAACCTTCATCTTTTAACCAATAAAGAATATTAAGGACAGACTGCGGAGTATTTAAACCGACTCCATTTCCAATTCTTCCATTTTTTACAGGATAATTTGCAATTACTAATGATATCTTTTTATCAAAATTATTTAAATTATTTAGTCTTAGATAATTACTTGTAAGTTTTGTTATCCATTTAATATTTCCAAAATCAACTTTGTAACTTGTAATTTTGCTACATAAGGTTCTATTTACAGAAATAACCTCTTTAAAAGCACAAGGTTTTGTTGTAATTCGTCCATCAAATTCTGGAATAATTATTTGCATTAATAAATCTGTTGGATTCATTCCAGTTGATGAGTGCAACCAATTATTTCTGGATTTATTAGAAGAGAGTATTTGAAGGATTGGAAGTTTAAGTGATTTAAAGATATTCAAATTATTATCTATATTTTCATTAGAACTATTAAGCGAGGAAGAAAAAGAGGTAGTTGTTATTAGTAGTCTTATATCTTCTTTTTTAAAAAGATTAATCAATTCCTTCTGAACATCATAATTTTTTAAAGTTGAAATAAATACTGTTCTAGGTGAGAAACCATTACACCTTAGTTGAGATATTAATTCATTTGATAATTCAATTTCATTAGCTAAAAACAATGATTTATAAGAAATTATTCCAACCTTTAATCCTTTTTCATTTTTCCAATCATATTGATAAGGATCTGGATAGCTAACGTTAGAGATATATTTTTGTGGAATATTAGTTTCATTAGATGATAGATAACTTAAACAATAAAGAAATCTTCGATAATTCTCCTTTCCTCCTGACTTAAGAAGTTTACTAATTTTTAATGAAGTATCTAAATCTACGCTACTTAATTCATTTAGTGATAAATCCTCTTCATCAGTTCCAGAAAGAATTAAAAGAGTCTTATTAAGATTTACTTCTTTCCATTTTATTAATTGTTCAAGTCCATAACTCCATGTCCCTTTATCACCAAATAATCTTAAAACAACTATTTTTGCATAATTTATTGTTTTTAAAAAATAATTATCTATTTGTGCGAATGTATTTAGGTTTGAAATTTCTAATGCTCTAAAATTATCCTGGAATAAAAGAAATTCTTTATCTTCAATTAAATCAGAAATTATATTAATATCAGCTTTTACGCTTGTGATAAATATAAAATCAGCTTTAGGATGTTCAATTAAATCAACGTTATTATTTTCATTTCCAGCAATATTTAATATCCTATGCATTTATATATAACAATTAGGTTTAGAATACTTAAGTAAGTTAGAACAATTTTAACTCATTTCTAAAATAAAATATGCAAGAATTTCTTCCATATGCCTGGTTTGAAGGTAAGTGTATACCCTTTAAAGATGCAAAAGTGTCAATAGCAACTCATGCACTTCATTATGGAACAGCAGCCTTTGGAGGAATGAGAGCTATTCCAAATCCATCTAATAAGGATGAATTTCTTTTATTTAGGACAGATAAACACATAAAAAGGTTATCTCAAAGTGCAAGATTGCTTTTAACAGAAATATCTGAAGAATATATATTTAATGCACTTAAAACAATATTAAAAAAAAATAAACCTACAAAACCGATCTATATAAGGCCTTTTGTTTATACAAGTGATTTAGGTATTGCTCCAAGATTACATAATATAGAAACTGATTTCTTCATTTATTGTATTGAACTAGGAGACTATTTATCTCCCGATGGTGTGTCTTGTAGGATGAGTAGTTGGACAAGACAAGAAGATAGATCTCTACCTTTAAGAGGTAAGATAAGCGGTGCCTACATTACCAGTTCATTAGCCAAAACAGAGGCCAGTTTATCAGGATTTGACGAAGCATTGCTGTTAAATTCTAGTGGTAAAGTAAGTGAAGCTAGTGGAATGAACTTATTTATAGTAAGAAATGGTGAACTGATTACTCCAGGAGTTGATCAAGACATCCTAGAAGGAATTACTAGAGCTAGTGTTATTGAATTGGCGAAATCGTTTGGTATAAATGTTATTGAAAGACCTGTTGATAAAACAGAATTACTTATTGCTGATGAAGTATTTCTAACTGGTACAGCCGCTAAAATTACACCTGTAAAGCAAATAGAATCAACAAATATTAATAATGATCGTCCCATAATGAAAAAATTGAAAAATAAGCTTATCGAAATAACGGAAGGCCGTTCACAAGACTATGATGATTGGATAACACGTATTGATATTAGTTAATTTTTATTTTTTTTCTTTTAAATTATGGTTTCATTTAGAAATTATTTAAATAGAGATGATAAACCAATTATTATTTTCGATGGTGGGACAGGTACTTCTTTTCAAAATTTAAATTTATCATCACATGATTTTGGTGGAGATGATTTAGAGGGTTGCAATGAAAACTTAGTCCTATCCTCTCCTAATACTGTTGAACAAGTACATAATTCATTTCTTGAAGCAGGTTGTCATGTAATTGAAACCAATACATTTGGTGCTTCATCTATTGTTTTAGACGAATATAGTATTTCTAATAAAGCTTATGAAATCAATAAAAAAGCAGCTCAGATAGCTAAAAAATGTGCAAATTTATTTTCATCTATTAATACTCCTAGATTTGTCGCTGGATCAATTGGGCCAACTACAAAATTACCAACATTAGGTCATATTAGTTTTGATAAGCTTAAAGATTCATATGAAGAACAAATAAATGGTCTAATTGACGGAGGTATTGACCTTCTATTGATTGAAACATGTCAAGATGTTTTACAAATAAAATCAGCATTATCTGCTTCTCAAGAAGTTATTAAAAACAGGAATATTGAATTACCAATAATGATATCCATAACTATGGAAACCACAGGAACGATGCTTGTCGGGTCAGATATAGCCTCTGCATTAACAATATTAGAGCCATACAATATTGATATTCTGGGACTGAATTGTGCGACTGGCCCAGTTCAAATGAAAGAACATATTAAGTATTTAGCTGAAAATTCACCTTTTGCAATTAGTTGTATACCTAATGCAGGATTACCTGAAAATATAGGTGGTGTTGCTCACTATAAATTAACTCCATTGGAGTTAAAAATGCAGTTAATGAACTTTATTTATGATTTTAACGTACAACTTATTGGCGGATGCTGTGGTACTACTCCTGAACATATAAAGCATTTATCATCAATCATTGAGGAAATAGTTGATAAAAAAATAATTAAAAGACTTCCTACTGTAAAAACAAATTTTGTTCCTTCAGCAGCCTCTATATACAACGCAGTTCCATATAAACAAGATAACTCAATATTAATAGTTGGAGAGCGTTTAAATGCTAGTGGATCAAAAAAAGTAAGGGAATTACTAAATGAAGATGATTGGGACGGATTAGTTTCAATTGCTAAACAACAGCAAAAAGAAAATGCTCACATACTAGATGTCAATGTTGATTATGTAGGAAGAGATGGAGTTAAAGATATGAAAGAAATTACCTCAAGATTAGTTACAAATATAAATCTTCCATTAATGATAGATTCAACAGAAGCAGATAAAATGGAAAGTGGATTAAAGACTGTAGGAGGAAAATGCATAATAAATTCAACAAACTACGAAGATGGAGATGACAGATTTAATCAAGTCTTAAAACTTGCATTAGATTATGGTGCTGGAATAGTAATTGGAACTATTGATGAAGATGGAATGGCAAGAACAGCACAGAAAAAATATGACATTGCAAAAAGAGCATTAATTAAAACTAGATCAAGTGGCCTCGCTGATTATGAGATATTTTTTGATCCTCTAGCATTGCCAATATCTACTGGAATTGAAGAAGATAGATTAAATGCTAAAGCAACTATTAAAGCGATATCAAAAATAAGAAGAAGCTTCCCAGATATTCATATTATTTTAGGGATATCTAATATTAGTTTCGGGCTTTCACCATTATCAAGAATTAATCTAAATTCAATATTTCTCGATGAATGTATAAAGGCAGGATTAGATTCAGCGATTATTGCACCAAATAAAATATTGCCTCTTTCAAAAATATCTGCGGAAACAAAAAAATTATGTTTAGATTTAATTTATGACAAAAGAAATTTCGAAAATGAAATTTGTATATATGATCCATTAGTTGAACTAACAAAAGCATTCCAAGATATAACAATCAGTGACTTTAAAAAAGCATCTACTTCAAACAAAAACCTCACCTTAGAAGAAAAACTTAAAAACCATATTGTAGATGGGGAAAAAATAGGTTTAGAAGAACAATTAAATAATGCGCTTAAAAAATACAAACCACTTGAAATAATTAATACTTATTTATTAGATGGAATGAAAGTAGTCGGTGAACTATTTGGATCCGGCCAAATGCAATTACCTTTTGTATTGCAATCAGCGGAAACAATGAAATTTGCTGTTTCAGTGCTTGAACCACATATGGAAACAGTAGATGAAAAAATATCTAACGGAAAATTACTAATAGCAACTGTTAAAGGAGATGTTCATGATATAGGTAAAAATTTAGTTGATATAATTCTCTCAAATAATGGTTTTGATGTAATCAACCTTGGAATTAAGCAAGATGTTTCAGCGATTATTGATGCACAAAAAAAACATAAAGCAGACTGTATTGCTATGAGTGGTTTACTTGTTAAATCTACAGCATTTATGAAGGATAATTTAGAAGCATTTAACAATGCTGAAATTAATGTTCCAGTTATTCTTGGAGGTGCAGCATTAACTCCAAAATTTGTGAATGAAGATTGTAGTCAAATATATAAAGGTAAAATTTTGTATGGGAAAGATGCTTTTACAGATTTACAATTTATGAATGACTATATGGATAGTAAAAAGAGGGGCAATTGGTCTAATGAAAATGGTTTTACTAATACTGATAATATTCAAATTAAATTAGCTTCCCCAAGGTCTTCCGCTAAAGATAAAAATTTAAATAAAAATTTTAAAAAAACCAAAAGTATACAATTAATTGAGAATTTTAATAGATCTAAATTTGTAGAGGAAGAGGAACCTATAAAGGCTCCATTTTTGGGAACTAGAGTTCTTCAAGATATTGAAATAGACTTTGACAAACTAATTTTTTATCTGGATAAAAAAGCATTATTTAGTGGTCAGTGGCAAATTAAAAAAAATAAAGGTCAATCAATAGAAGAATACAATAATTATTTAGATTCATATGCAAATCCATTACTTGAAAAATGGATCAATATTATTCTAGATAAAGGCTTAATTTCACCAAAAGCAGTCTATGGCTACTTCCGTTGCGGGAGGAATGATAATAGTATTTATCTCTTTGAGAATGTATCAAATAAAAGAATTTCTGAATTTAACTTTCCAAGACAAAAATCGGGAAATAATCTTTGTATTGCTGATTTTTACTGTGATCTTAAAAATAATGATCCAGTAGATATATTTCCAATGCAAGCAGTAACAATGGGGGAAATAGCTAGCGAATATTCCCAAGAATTATTTAAAGCTGATAAATATAGTGATTATTTAATATTTCATGGTTTAACCGTTCAATTAGCAGAAGCTCTTGCAGAATATGTTCATTCAATAGTGAGAATTGAATGCGGATTTAAAGCATATGAGCCAAACAATAACCGTGAAATACTAGCTCAAAAATATAGAGGAGCTAGATATTCATTTGGTTATCCAGCTTGTCCTAAAGTTTCTGATTCAAATATACAGTTATCATTATTGGATACAAAAAGGATTAATTTAACAATGGATGAATCAGAGCAATTACATCCTGAACAAAGTACTACTGCTATAATTTCACTTCATTCAAAAGCAAAATATTTTAGTGCCTAAATAAATTTTAGATTATAGATTATAGACTATTGATTATTTTCAAGATAATCTATAATTTCTTCTTGAAGTTCTTCCATAATTTCAGAATCACTTATATCGATGCCATCACCCGCAGCGTCTTGAATTAATTCTAAATAATATGATGCCCCATCACTCGCCAAGAATTCAGTTGCTGATGTTTCATCACATTCTTTAAAAGCTTCAATTAGGGATTTAAATGCTATGTTTTCAGTGAAGTCCCAATCCATATTGAAAAAAACCTTATTAAAATTATTACCTCTTTAACCCCCATATTCGTCAACCCTTTTTCTAAGAAATGTATGAGTATTTATTATTATTTAAATAAATTATCTAAAAATGAATAAAGAAAGTCAAAAAAATAATGAACATTTAAATGTTTTAGGACAAAAGCTAGAGGTATGCAGCTGCAAACCTCTTACAGGTTGGTTTCGAGATGGATATTGCAAATACGATTCAAATGATGGAGGAAATCATTCAATTTGCTGCATAATGGATGATAATTTCCTTAAATATAGTAAGTCTCAAGGTAATGATTTAATAACACCTATGCCAATGTATTCATTCCCAGGCTTGAAGGATGGAGATCATTGGTGTATTTGTTTAGATAGGTGGAGACAGGCATTGCTTGATGGCTTAGCACCTATGGTTATTTTAGAAGCAACAAATATAAAAGTTTTAGATTCTGTATCGTTAGAAAAATTAAAAGAATATCAATTTAATAAAAAGTAATTCCAAATTAATTATGTTTTTTAAAATGATTATGAGAATTTATTTCTATTTTTATAAATGAGAAATGAAAAATATTGGGTTAAAGCATTAGATCAAACTCATTTATCTATTACCAATAATGGCTTATTTCCTTTAAAAACCACTGTTGTAACTAGGAAATATTACAATAAAAATGATTTTATAATTAGAGAACTTGATACTTCAAGATTTAAGAAAAAAAATAGTTATGGTCCAAATCAGAATCCATTTAACCCATGGGATAAGATACTTGAAGTTGATAAAATTGGAACTAATCATCAACTAATACTAAATAAATATCCTGTACAAAAAGGTCATATTTTACTAATAACAAATACTTGGAGACCTCAAGATGGATGGTTAGATATTAATGATTGGATAGCTATACAAATGGTAAATGAAGATACAAGTGGCCTATGGTTTTTTAATAGTTCTCCCATAGCAGGAGCAAGTCAACCGCATAGGCATTTTCAGCTTTTAAGAAGAGATCATGGTGAAATTATTTGTCCAAGAGAGAAGTGGTTTTTAGATTTTGAAAATAATAATCATAATGATAGCAAGCTTAAGAAAAATGCTGTTGTCTCAAAATTTAACTTTTTAGATAATTCAATAAATATTTATAATTTATACTTAGAACTTTCAAACAAAATTGGTTTAGGAAATCCAATTGATGATGAAAAACCAAGATTTCCTTACAATATTTTAATTACAAATAATTGGATAGCCATAATTAAAAGAAAGTATGATCACGTCCATGGCTTTAGTATTAATGGGTTGGGTTTTGCAGGATATTTACTAGTCACAGAAAAATCTAATATTAATTATTTAAAGAAATATGGACCAGAGAAACTTCTTGAAAATTTTGTTTGAAAATTAACTACTAACTTCAACTTTGTCTCTGGAAATTTGATTTTCTAGAACTTCTATTGAAGCACTTACTGATGCAATTTTTCTTTCAAGAGAATCCTTGATGTAGTTAAGCATTTCTAATTTCTTTTTTTGATAAAAAGACTTTTTTTCTTCTGAGGATTTAAAGTTACAGTTAAACATTTTTATTTTTTAATTTATTATAAAAATTTATCTTGTTGAGACGTGACTTATAAAAAGCAAGATTTTGATTTAAAGACAATATAATTATTTAGACTTTCATAATATGAATACAATTAATATTTTTGTTCTATTATAAAAAAAAATGATTAATTGATTAATTCTGAGAATTCAAATACAAAAAGAATTTCAATTGATTTGCCAGAAGAGTTAGTTTCTAGGTTTGATCAATTACGAAAAGAATGGGGTTTTAGAGCAAGAGGTCCTGTAATAGAAAAGTTGCTTACAGAAATTCTTCAAGAAGAAGATTTATTACCTAAAAGTCAACAACAGACAATTGATTACAGCGAAAAGGGGGAAATTAATGAATACTCTAACTTTGATGAAAAGAGTGCTTTAGTCCTTATTAAATCTGATAAGGATGAGAGTACTAGTAAAGAATCCGAAGAAAAACTTCTTTTAAATAATAAAGAAGTTATTGAAAAACCAAACTTAAACATCAACCTACCTAATTTTGTTGGAAAAAAAGTTAAAAATCTGAGAAGAAGTATAAATATTGAAAAGACAAAACAAAAAATTAATGATATTCAAATTAATACAATTAAGGAAAATGATTTAATTAAATGTCGGATTGAAATTATAAGCCATTGGAAAAACCTATATGGATCAATTCCAAATGAACAAGTAATAGAAGCATCTATTGATTGGTTTTGTATAGATATTTGGCCAAATATTGATGGAACAGAGCAGTTGCCATTCACTTGGAGTGCCGCAAATAAATTAATGTCGGATTTATGCCCTTTTTGGATAAAACAAACTCCCTCCTTAGAGTTAGTTATTTTAATGATAGGTGTATTAGAAGATCCATTTGCAACATCTGATTTAATAAATAGGGTCCCAACATTAGTAAGAAGATTTATAAGTAGGTTTAAAAGAAAAAATAAAGGAAATTCATTTGAAGCACTTGATTCAACAATGACTGTTCATGGAGCTCTAAAATTATTAAAGTTATCCACCGCCGCAGGGTCAGCACATACATTAAATAAAATACGAGAAGCATATAAAATTAAAGCTTTAGAAACCCATCCAGATTCTGGTGGATCTACAGATGAGATGAGGAAATTAAATGATGCATATCAATTACTTAAAAATATGTATAGAAGATAGTATTAATAATCCTATATGAGACTTGAGGTAAGTCTAAATGAAAGTCTTATATAAGACATAAAAGATACAAAATTAAATAAAATTATTTATAGCTAGTAATTCTTGCTTATCAGAGTAGTGCATATGAAATGATGCATATTTATTAAAAATATGGCTGTATCACACTTCTTATATAAGACTAAATAAAACACAGTTACCAATCCCTCCCTACTTATAAGAGTAGAATAAAATTTTTTCAATGAGTATTACTAATCTCATGCTGGACTTACAGATAGTCTATTAATGAATCTTATATAAGATATCGTATACTAATTCTATAATTTATTGTCCTTTGTTTGTCCAGTCTTGAAATTTGTTACAATAAACGTTGATATAACTGGAATTTAAATTATGAAGTGCTGCCTTAAAGACAGTACTACTGAGTTTGAAGCTTTTGGAGGACTGTTTCTCTCTCAATGCTTGGAACATCGCTCAAGCCATTTGCATCAAACCAAGGGGCACTTGCCCAATCAAATCCATCTCCAAAAGTATTATCTGGTGCTGTGATGTACCAATGGCATGATGAATCTGGTATATCTACAGCGCATTTTGACCAATCATCAGACCATTGAGGAACTTGCACCCAAAGTACGGAAGATAATAAAAACGAGAGGATATTTATCATAAGCCTTATTATATACGATGATTTAGATTTATACGAATACTAATCGTCTCACATAAGACTTAGTTCCAGACTATTAGTAAGTCCAGAATGAGAATATTAATACTATTAATCTCTTAATTTAGTGGAGAATTTTTTTTCAATTTTTTCAACAATACTATCGTGGAGAAATGCGATGTCAGAATCTAGTAATGTTTTTTCAGAATCTCTATAAGACAATCTAAATGTGTAGCTTATTAATTCTTTACCAAAAGTATCATCATCATAAACATCAATTAAATTAACTTCTTCTAATAATTTTTTACCAGTTTTTTTTATTTGTGAAATTATCTCACTTACTAGATATTTTTTGTTGAATATAAAATTAATATCACGTTCCATTTTGGGAACTGTTGGGAATTGTTTATAAACTGTTATCCATTTATTTTGTCTAGTGCTGGCTTTTAAGATACTATTTATTTTTAAACTAAATAAATACATTTTTTTTAATGCTATTTTGTTAGATATTAAATTTGGATGAATCTCACCAAAATATCCGACTTCGTTACCTTCGGTAAATAATTTAGAGGATCTGCCTGGATGGAGAAAATCTATCGTATCAGTTGATCTATCTTCTATTTTTAAATTTAATGTTGATAATGCTTCCTTTAACTTTCCTCTTGCCTCGTAATAAGTCAAATTATTATCTTTATTTGAATCTAACCATTGTTCAAATTTATTTTTTCCATAAAGAGCTCCATTGAGGATTTCTTCTTGTGAAAAATCAGGTTTTTTACTAAAAATATTTCCAACTTCAAATATCCAACAATAATCATGTCCTGACTTAATATTTTGATTACATATTTTAATATGTTCTTGCCAAATATTATCTCTTAAACAACTTGTCTCCAAAAGTAATGGATTTGAAATCTTGATTAAATTATTCTTACTTTCTGGAACAAGAGAATAAGACAATACTTCGTTAAATCCATTTACTATTAATCCTGTTTTTAACTTTCTTAATGCTATTTGAGACGAAGAAAGCTTTCCTGGTTTTATGGGATTTGGTAAATTCAAATCAAACATGTCATAACCAATTAATCTTGCAATTTCCTCTATTAAATCAATTTCTCGTAATAAATCTTGAGACCTGTTGGGAATAATTTCTACATCCCATCCATATTCTTTTATGTTTAAGGTACAACCTATTAGCTTTAATTTCTCCGAAATTTCATTATCTGATAAATACCTTTTTTCTAATTTACTATTAGTATCATAGTTCTCATTTCTAATTACAATTGGACCAAGTATTTTATTAATTCTTTCTCTTCTCAACGGTATTAGTATTTTTGTGGAATCCAATTCTTTTGAAGTATAAATTATTGGTTTTGGAACATTAAAGTATTCTTCTAAAATGTTGATAGCACGGGTTACTGAATCTAATGTATTTTTATAAGAAATTCCTTTTTCATATCTACTACTAGATTCTGTTCTAATTCCAATTTCTTTTGATGACATTCTTATCGTGACAGGATTAAAAACTGCTCCTTCAAGATATATTGAAGAAGTATCCTCATTTACAGCTGTTTCCAAACCACCAATTACACCCGCTATAGCGACTGGTTTGTCGTCACAAGCGATGATAGTTATATTTTCATTTAATTTATAATTCTCACCATTCAAACACAAAAGATTTTCATTATTATATGCCTTTCTAACCGAGAAATCGTTATATGAAACCTTACGGCCAATTAAATTAGATAATTTGTCTTTATCAAAAGCATGTAATGGTTGTCCTTGTTCCAAAAGAATGTAGTTAGTTATGTCTACCAAAAGGTTGATAGATTTAATTCCTGATTTATCTAAACGATCCTTGAGCCATCCCGGAGATAATTGCTTTCCATTGACAGACTCAATATTGCTAATTGAATAAAGACAATTTTTTGTGATTGCCTCTGGGCAGAGATTAAAATTTTTATAAACATTTGTTTTATACTTAGTTTTTAAATCTGGAAAGTTTAACTTAGTTTCCAAAAGAGCAGATATTTCCCTTGCGATACCAACTACAGACATGCCATCAGGTCTATTTGCAGTAATTGCTAAATCGTAAATGTAGTCGTTTAGATTAAGTATTTCAGCTCCTGATGCCCCTAATTTATGATTTAAAGCTAAATCCTCATCAATAATGGCGATTCCTTCACTAGTATCTTCTATTCCTAATTCTTCAAGCGAACAAATCATTCCTTCACTAGAAACACCTCTTATTTCACTCTTTTTAATAGTTAAATTTATCGCACTTAAATTTGTACCAACAGTAGCTACATAAACATATATATTTTGCTTTACATTTTTTGCTCCACAAACTATTTGTAAAGGATTAGACCTTCCAATATCAACAATACATATAGATAACTTATCTGAATTCTCATGCTTAACTACCGACAAAACCTTTCCAAGAACTATACCTTTTACATTATCTGAACAATCAACAAGTGACTCAACTTCGAAACCACCTATTGATAGTTTTTCAGATAAATCGTCTGCTGTAGTATTTATTTCTACAAGGGATTTCAACCAATTCTGAGAGACCTTCATTTATTATTTTTGTCTAATGATACTAAAAGAAAAGCAAATATATGCAAAATAGTTTCTTGAAGTTGTACAATAGAAAATTATACAACAACGTATTAATCAAAATGGCCAAAAAAGGTACAAGAGTTGTCGTAACCTTAGAATGTACTGAAGCTAGAACAAGTTCAGAACCAAGGAGATCTAATGGTGTTTCCAGATATACAACTGAAAAAAACAAAAGGAATACTACTGAAAGATTAGAACTTAAAAAATTCAATCCACATCTAAACAAAATGACAATTCACAAAGAAATTAAATAAGTAAAAAAATGCCAAATTCCATTTTTAAAAAACAATTATCCCCAATTAAACCTGGCGACCCAATCGATTATAAAGACGTTGAGCTTCTTAAAAAATTCATAACTGAAAGAGGAAAAATATTACCAAGAAGAATGACTGGATTGACCTCCAAACAACAAAGAGATTTAACATTGGCAGTAAAAAGAGCAAGAATTGTTGCTTTATTGCCATTTGTTAACCCTGAAGGATAAATTTATAAATAATAGTTATTTGAATAATATTTTAAATATTTGAGAGATTTAACTAATTTAAAAACTTTTATAATTGATTCCAAGGATCCAAAAGAAGTTGATGATGCTTTTTCCTTGGAATTAATTAAAGGAAATAAAAAAAAATTATGGATACACATTAGCAATCCATGCAAATTATTTTTAATAGATTCAAAAATTGATATTGATGCAAGAAGTAAAAGTAGCAGCCTCTACTTGATTAATCAATATATTCCTATGCTGCCTGCTGAAATTATAGAAAAAGCAAATTTAAATCAAAATAAAATTTCAGATACAATAAGTGCCTCAATTATCTTTAATGATGATGGTTCAATAAATAAATATGAAATAGTAGAGGCAAAAATAAAACCAAAATATCAATTATTATATGAAGATGCAGAAGAAATTATTGAATTAGAACCTAAAGAAGAATTTGAGATAATTGAAATTAAAAATTTATTACTTAAAAGTATTAATTATCGAAAAAAACAAGGAGCAATTATTTTTGATACCCCTGGTTATAAAATTAATATTAAAAATGGTAATGTAGAAATTAATAATATACAAAAATTTATTTCGCATTCAATTGTATCTGAATCAATGATACTAATGGGTTATGTCACTAGTTTATATTTATTTGAAAATAATATAGCTACTCCTTACAGAACACATAAAATTAATTGTGATGCAAATGAGATATTAGAAAAATACAAAGATAGTGATATAAAATATTCAATATTAAAGCAATATATGGGTAAAAGTTATATTACTACTAAGGCTAATAAACATGAATCTTTAGGTCTCCTTAAGTATACTCAATGTACTTCACCACTAAGGAGATATTTAGATTTAATTGTTCAAAGACAAGTCTTTAATAAGATAAATAATATTGAGAGATTAAGTCAGAATAAGATTAATGAATTAATAGATATCACAAAAATTAAACAATTAGAAAATAATAATATTTACAAAAATGATAAATTAAAATATTTAAATATTTTCTTTAAGAATGAAATAAAAAAGACCCATAAAATGATATTTATAAAATGGATAAATAATAAAAAAAGTATTGCTTTAGTATACTTTCCAGAATATTCATTGGAACTATTAATTGTACTCTTTATTTCTATAGAAACATATACTAATAAAACATATAAAGTTAAATATAGTATAAGTAATAATAATTTATTAGAGTTTATTCACTAGATAAAATTTTTTGCTGACCTATTGTACAATTTATAGTTGTTATTATAAGTAAAAAATATTATGAGTTTTGTAATTACTACACCGTTATATTATGTAAACGATAAACCTCATTTGGGTAGTATATATACTACGTTGATTTGTGATTCAATAGCAAGATATAAGAGGCTTACAGGAGCAGATGTGATTTTTATTACCGGAGTAGATGAACATGGTCTAAAGATTCAAAGAACAGCAAAAAATAAAGGTGTTGAACCTCAATTTCATTGCGATGAAATTTCAGATATCTTTAAGCAGAACTGGAAGGATTGGGACATAACACACAATAAATTTGTAAGAACAAGTTCCAAAAAACATGAATATATTGTTAAAGAATTTTACAACAGAGTAAAAAAATCAGATGATATTTACATGGGAGTTCAAAAGGGTTGGTATTGCGTTGGTTGTGAAGAATTTAAAGATAATCCAGATAATTCACCAACACATAAATGTCCTATTCATCAAAAAACTTTGGAATGGAAAAATGAGGAAAATCTATTTTTTAAGTTGTCAAAATACCAATCACAAATAGAGGAACTTATTAAAGAGCCTAAATTTATCCAACCAAAAGAAAGAAGAAATGAAATTATCAATTTCGTATCTAAAGGTTTAAAAGATTTCTCAATATCAAGAACAAATGTATCTTGGGGTATATCAGTCCCAGATATTGATAACCATACTTTTTACGTGTGGTTTGATGCTTTGCTTGGTTATGTCAGTGCGATAAGCCTTGATATGAATCAACCCTCATTAGATGAATCAATTGATAATGGTTGGCCTGCTGATATTCATTTAATAGGTAAAGATATTCTCAGGTTCCATGCAGTCTATTGGCCTGCAATGCTAATTTCCGCAGGTATGAAAGTGCCTAAAAAGGTTTATGGTCATGGTTTTCTTACTAGGGAAGGACAAAAAATGGGTAAAAGCTTAGGAAATGTATTAGATCCAGAAATTTTGTTATCAAAATATGGTAAAGAAGCTGTTAGGTGGTATCTACTAAAAGATATTACATTAGGGCAAGATGGTGATTTTCAAAATAAAAGATTTGTGGATATCATCAACAACGATTTGGCAAATACAATTGGAAATTTATTAAATAGAACCTCTTCGATGTCTAGAAAATGGTTTGATAATAGAGTTCCAAGTAATGAGTTGTTAAGTAAAGATAATACTCTTGAATTATATGCAAAAAAGACAGTTGAGAATTATTTTAGACATTTTAATTCCTATGAATTAGATTTAGCAGCTAATGTAATCCTTAGTCTTGCAATTAATACAAATTTGTATCTTAATGAAAAACAACCTTGGACATTAATTAAAGATGAAAAAAATATACCTTTGGTAAGCAATATTATTTATAATGTTTTAGAAAGTACTAGAATAGTCGGCTTATTATTATTACCAATTTTACCTAATTTATCTTCAAAAATTGATCAACAACTCGGTTTATTATATAACGAAAATGAATCTTGGAAAAAGCAATTAGATTGGGGTAAATTAATACATGAATCAATTTTACCAGCACCAAATCCAGTAATAGAAAAGCTTGAATATGAATAGATTGTATAAACTTTTATTGTTAATACCACTAATAATTATTGGATGTAAGAACAAGGAATTAGATGAGAAATATTTAAGTCAAAGTATTAATAGTTTGCATATGAATATATTCTCTAAAGAGGGAGAAAAATTGATTTCAATTAAAAGTCCCCATTCTAACTATGATAAAAAGAGAAATACATTTGATCTTAAAGAAACAACAATAAATTTATTCAAAGATAATAATCTTGAATATATAATAAATTCAGACAATTCAAAATTATCTAATAATAATAAATTATTAGAATTAGATGGTAATGTATCAGTCAAAACTATCATTCAACAAGGCGATAAATTAACAGCTAATAGTTTCACCTGGAATATTAAAAATTCTGAGTATTTATTAATTGGAAATGTTAAATTTGAAAATAGTCTTGTAACATTAAGCTCAAATAAAGCAATTTTAAAAAGAAGTACAAATATTATTGAATTTTTTAATCCTGTAAAATATAAATTTAAGGACAATATGAAAGATAGTGGATATGAAATTAACTCTGAGAATGCTTATTATAATATTGATAATAAATCTGTAAACTTTAAATCAAAAGAAGAAAGAGTTCGTTCTAAAATATATTTTTAAAAACTATTTTTTATAAATATATTATTTACTTTTTTAGACCAATTATTAATCCATTTTTCATCTGACTTAGTAAAACATCTATAACTCCATCCTCCTATTAAAATGAAAGATTTACTATTTATTGGAATTATTAAGATGGAAGGTACGTTTGGGCAAAAACTGAAAAATTCATCTCTTCCTGGATAAAATTTAGTGTTTGCTAATGAAATTAATTTCATATCTTTTAAAGATCTATTACAAGTTTCACCAGGTTTAAAAACATTATTCGTTGTGATACCTCTTTTTAAGATGTTTTTACCATCATTATGAATTAATACTGTAGCCGCGGCTGTTGAAGTTAATATTGCTTCTGTGCCCCATGCCAATTCATCTAAGATATCCCTAGGTATATCAGGCTCGAATATAAATTTATTTTCACCTTTTAATTCAACTTTATCTCCTAAGTTTGGATTAAATTGCTTAAATAAAAAACCTATTAATACAATAATTACAGATGATATTGCTGATAATACTTGTGCTCTTTCGAATGCTGGGGAAATTATATCTATTGAAAAAAAATTCCCTAATTGAAAGAAAAAAAGAATAGAACCAATAATGATTAACGTTTTACCATTAAAATACATAAAAATATAATATAGTGAATTTAAAAATTAGTTCTGATAATTATATTTGATTTTTATATCAAAGAAATTCAGGCTTATAGTTTATTATTATATAATTGTCTTAAAACTAAAATGAAAAACATTTTTTATAAACCTTTTTTTTCAATTGTAATGATAGGTTTTATTTTCATTGCACTACCAATAAGTACTTATGCAGAAAGTTTTAATAACATAGGTGATCTGTTTATAGTTAGTCAGCAAAAAACAATTATTAATTACGAAAAAAGTCAACCTTCTTCTATTGATAACCCAGTGGTGGATCCAAACTTTAATGCTATGAGGGATGTTGACGCCGAGAGTTCATCAACATCAATTTATATTGTTATTGGCTTATTAGTAGCGGCTACATTAATACCACTTGCAACATGGTGGTATTTCTCTAAATAACATTTTTTATGGAAGTCAAGGATAATATTTCGTCTAATATCATATTTATTACCGGTGGTACAAAGAGTGGGAAGAGCGAATTTGCAGAATACTTGGGTAAAAAAATTAGTAAAGTTACATACATAGCATTATCTGAATCAAGACCCGAAGATATTAATTGGCAAAAAAAGATCATTAATCACCGTAAACGAAGGCCAAAGGAGTGGGGATTAGTTGAGACAAATAACCTAATTCATACATTAAAAAATGAAAATGGTCCAATACTGATTGATTCTATTGGCGGTTTTATAATGGAGAGCATCAATAAAAATGATGAGGAATGGGAAAAAATGATTAATTCACTTTTAGATCTTTTAGTAATGAGGGTTAAAACAACATTAATTGTTGGAGAGCAAGTAGGCTGGAGTCTAGTTTCAGAATATGAAATTGGTAACAAATATATAGAGAGGCTTGGAGATCTTCAAAAAAGAATTACAAAGATTTCTCTAGAGAATTGGCTTACTTTGAATGGTAGAGCTATAAAACTAGATAACATAAGTATTGAAATACCTACTTAAAAATTGGAAATTTCACTATTTGAACCAAGGATTCCTCAAAATACAGGAAGTATAGCCAGAACTTGTGCTGCTTTTGATATCACATTAAATTTAATCGAGCCTTTAGGTTTTAAATTAGAAGATAAATATTTAAAAAGAGCTGGTCTTGATTATTGGCCGTTAGTGAAATTAAAAAATTATCCTAACTTTAATAACTTTAAAGATTCAAAAAAAAATAAAAGAATTATTGCCTTTAGCAAAAAAAACGGGGTTTACTTGAAAGACTTTAGGTTTCACGAAGACGATATATTATTATTTGGTAGGGAGGATACGGGATTACCTAATAATATTATTAGCGCTAGTAATTCATTAGTATCAATATTTATGCCCAAGGTAGCGTTATCTAATAATGATCCCAAAGGTGTAAGGAGTCTAAATTTATCAGTAGCGTGTGGAATAGCTATATATGAAGCTTATAAACAATTAAATGCTAAGAATGCTAATTAAGGCAACTCATGCTAGAACTCTTCAGGTTGGATATACAAATATCATTTACTAGATTAATTTCATCAATATCATAAATTATTTTCTGAGAAATCTAAGGCAATAATAATTTGCTAATTAAATAATACAATTCAATGGAATTTTAATAACAGACATACTTATTTTGGAATTTGCGTAAATAAGACAACAATTAGTGGATTGTAAAATGAAATGAATAGAAGACATATTCAAGAATAGATTACTTCTGAACCTGAGATAAAGAGTAAGAATACACTACCAAGAAAACAGTATTTATTTTTGTTATACGTGGTTTATAGGATAAGCTGCAGAGAAAGTATGGAAACATCTTAACAATGAAAAACAGAGAATAAAATTAGAAACAATATGGACGTATATTTAAAGAAATATCAAAGATGGATAAAAAAATAATTGAAAAATATACATTTTGATTCAGTCGAAATTAATTAAATAATTGCTCAATAATGCAATAAAATAGTAAGATATAATTCACGTCAATGTAGCTCAGTTGGTTAGAGCACGACATTCATATCGTCGCGGTCGGCGGTTCAAATCCGCCCATTGACATTCTTTTTTGAATTTTTTGATATTAAAAGTTTTAATCTTAGATCTTTTCTTACATTCATTTGAAGAAAAATAAAAGATATGAAAAGGGATTAGCCTTTATTCGTCATATACTAAGCAGCATCAAGTATGCTGTTCTTTATATCTTTAATCTTATTAATCATTTCATCTATCCATAAAGTATTGTCTTCTGATCTTTTTTTAAAATAAGAAATCTTAGGTTGATTAATTTCTAATGTCTCATAATCTCCACTCATAAATTTCCCCAAATTTATAATTTTTAAAATTCTAGTTAGAAAATTTGTTAGTTTCAATAAGTAGAAAATACTAAATAGATTGATATGAAATGAATTTAGTAATAGATCATTGTTGAGCTAATCGTCATATTCTAAGCAATGTGGGTTGGATGGATTCAATTCACATTCCTTATCCCAGTAATCACCTAAATCGGTTGAAACTCCTAGCTCTTTCATTAGGTCAGCTAGAGTTAAATATTAATCCAAATTATCAAGATCTCTAAAATTCTTGTCTTGAATACTGAATGTTGATTTTAATTTCATTGTACTTACCTTGTATTAATATCTATGTTCTAATCAATTTGGATAGTTTAACTTGAGTTTTATGTGTGCGGTAAGAGGAACTAAATTGTACGGATTGAGGATAAAAAATAACTCACTTATTGCAATAGAACGAAATAAAAACATTTTCCAGATGATCTTAGGATTCTTATCCAAGACCTGAGTTGCCACATTAAAAAAAATCTATCGCCATAAAAAATCAAGAGGGCTAATTGCCATAAAATATATATGGAAGAATTTACTTTAATAAACAAGAGAAGAGATCGAATAAAAATATTTAAGCCATTCGAGGATGTTAGTAAACCCTCTCTAACAATTAATGCAATGGAGATTAAATATGCTTGTGTATATAAAAGATCAAGTAAACCAGTTATCAAAGGTTCAAGAGTAGAATCCATAGAAGATGCAAGAAAGGAATATAAGCAGTTATTGGCGGACGGATGGGTGAAGACCAGTATATTTAAAAGCTATTTTTAAAATTTTTAAATCCTACTTGCATTACTCAAAAGTTTGTAATCTTAACAAAATAAGTTCTTAAAATTGATTGAGTATAACTAACTCTAAATGTCATTACCACGTTTCGTTTATGGATTTTCTTTTATTTCTCGTATTGATGTTAAAAGATTCAGTTTTTAAAAATTAACCCTAAATAAAAAAAGCTAATCAAGTAATATCTTATATCGTATTTCTACTACTCATACTTGAAATTTATATGCCGATAATCGGAATTGAACCGATGACCTACTGTTTACGAGACAGTTGCTCTACCGCTGAGCTATATCGGCTACGAACATAACTAATATTTTATTGCACTATGTAATACAAACATAATCTAAATCTATAGTTTTAATAAGAACAGCTAGATGCAATCTATAGTCTTAAGGATCATACAAAAATGACCCAAAAAGGTATGGATTTTAATGTAACTCAGGGGATGGTTTTACTTCTTCTAAAGCCACTTAATTTTCCTGCCAATCTAGTTCTTAATCTTATAATTTTCATAACAGATCCTAAAAATAAAATCGGATATTAATATTTAGTTTTTATCTACGACTTCTCCGCCATACTCTCTAGCTATTACATCTAAACACATAAGAATATCCTTATTTTTTAATAAGTCCGTTTCACTCAAATACCTCAAAAGAGTTCTTATTTGTTCAATAGTGTTTTCTTGTAATTCCTTCATTAGTTCTTAATTGCTATCTGCCAATTAGGATAGCAATCATCAGTTTCTTCTCTTATTAATTGTAATTTTCTAGAATTAATTTTCATAAAAAAAACGGTGCAAGTGATAAGTGTTTAAATATTTACTTTAATATCAAACAACTTTCCCCAAAAAAAAAGGGGTTATTAAACCCCTTTTAGTCGAATGCAAGACATCAAATTCATGTTAAGAATTTTATGCTTCCACATCTTTACGAGCTTGCTTTTGTCTTAGCTCAAAAATAGAAGGATTATAAGGAGTAATCTCTCCATTTTTTGTAGTAAGAAGCTGTGCTTTGTTTAGCCTTTCCGCTCTTTTGATTTTCTCTCTAATGAGTACGAGGTTATTCATGACCTTTGCAGTTAATGGAAATCCCGTTCCCTATTTCCATGTCATGCGTCCAGTTATAACTAGGATGAACGTAATTTAATACTAACATCAGGTTTTTCTAGCCGTGAGAGCAAAAATCCCTAAATATCACTAACTCTTCATCGCTGTTTATGTCAGATAAATGTTCAATAAGATATCCCTTCATTAATGAATCAATTATTCAATTAATACTATCTACCTTCCTACTTTTACGTATTCCAGATTATAGATATATCTTTCGCCATCATCATTACTATCGTCGTCATCATCGCCAAAAGATGAAATTAAAACGTACACTCCAGTAAGTCCTAAAATCATTGAAAGATAGAGAATTGGGTCGGTCATATTTATTAGTTATATAAAAAGTATGGTTGATTTCCGCAGCTTCCGCGGCAGTCTCATGACAACCATTCAATTACTCTAGGAAGTCTTAATTATTCACTAAGTATTTATACGTACTTACTCCCGACCCTTTTCGTTCCTTAACCCGTACAAAGTTCAAATCACGAATCTAAAAACTCCCACTTTAAGAAACGCTTATTAAAGGAGGTAAATGATTATTTATTACCAAACTACTTTTGTTTTTCGCCAACCTTGAGAAAGTAATCTTTCATAAATTTCTCTAGCTAAATCTATATCTACAGAAACTGTTGTAGTAATTACTGGAGGTTCATTCCCTAATAATCCAACTATTTTTCCAGAATCAATGAACATATACTCGAATACTTCATCAATACTCTTATCATTCTTTATAAATCTCTTAACTTCTGATCTATTGGAATTTATCAGCCAATGTTCCATTATTTATTTATAAAGATATAAACCGAATATAAATAAACTAAGAAAGCACCAATAGCAAAAAAACTTCCATAGATTAGAAAATTCCAAAACCTAAATAATTTAGGTTTTTCGTATTCTGTTTCCTCTTTTTTAGTAATCATTTTGTTTCTCGCTCTTTTCTTGTCGCGTTACCTTTAGCTCTCAATACCAGAGTTATAGTCAATGCAGTACTCAGTATTCCAACATCTATTAATAAGTGGGGAGAAATATTCATTAGCAAATTAATAAAATGAAAAGAGTCATTAACTTTTCAGCTATAAATCTTTTATCCATAAAAAAGAATCCAATTATTATTTATTTTAAATCGACTGTCAATCATCAAAAGAATAAAAAATCTCAAAATCAACGAATTTATTTTTTAACTTTGCTTCTTTATTAGCTATTGCTAAATTATTTCAAGTGGTTGAGAGTTCTTATTCCACAAGTCCCATGTTCAGGTAATGCTCATAAATTTCTAATAAAGTGTGACACTATTACTTTATCTTTCTTATTTTTCTATTCATTATATTTTTAAAAAACTTAAATTCAATATAGTCGTTAATCATTTGAACTTCATCATTTATAGATTCATCATCTAAATTAGTATTATCTTCAAAATTTGGTATTTCGTTATTAAATGCCTTATTAGGAATTAATAATGCTTCATTGCTATCACTACAGAATTTAGAAGATAGCTCTTTAATAGAGGTATTTAATACTCCTCTAGATCTTAGTGCTTCTTCAACCAATATCCCAGTTACTTTTGATTGACTTAATTTATTAATATTACAAATTTTATCTATTATATTCTGAACTTCCGATCTTGGTAAAAACCCAATTCTTCTTCTTTGCGTGGGCATATCAAAGATTTATTGTAACACTTGCATATTATTAGTGTTGCACTATATTGTACTTAAGTCAACTTAAAATAAATGCAAATATTAATAATTCCAATTGGATTTATACTGTGGTATTTAGCTTATGAAGCGAAACCAATTAATAATGATGAAGTCACAAGTTTATGGGAGAAAGAAAACTATGTTAAAAGGACAAAGTTATTAAATATTCTGAATGAAAGTTATTAAAAGAATTATTTACACTTAATTGAAAATTTTTTAACCATGGATTAATTCTGGGATCTTAATTAGAAATTAACTACCATTGTTTTGTTATTTAAAGTTCTTGCTCGGTTAAATATTAATCAGTAAAAAATTAAATAGTTATAGTTCATCTTATATTAATTATTTATATTAAATAAACTATCGATAATTCAAGTAAAATTAGATAAACAACTCAGTTATAATAAAAATAATCAAAATAAATGTTATGAATTTAAAGGAGAGAGGATTAACTGTTGGTGATCTATTGATAATTTTAATTTTTGTAATTTCAACAGTTTTTATTATTAATAAAGTTAAAGACAGTGACAAGCAAACTTATTTTCAAATAACTCCGAATGAAATCTTGGCTACTAATAAATCCTAATTATTGAGAAAAAGGAAAATCAATCTCTTTACCGTTACAAAATCGTTCAAGCATTATTTCAGCGCTAGCTTTACTTACTTAGCAAAAATTTAGTCCCTTAAATACGTCTAAAGATTCGTTCAGAGATATTTTTTTTTGTATATTTTTAGAATTCATCATCAAATTTTTCTTTTGATTTAATGATATTTATTATGAGAGCTAATCATTTTATTTTTTATATTTTTTTAATCTTCAGATTTTAAAGTTTCCCATTTCATATTTTCCTCTAATTCATTAATACTTTCAGAAATTGAAGCTAGGTTTACTAATTGGAGAATTTGGTTTTTATTTAATCTATCGGTAACAATAAGTCTATTTATCATTTCAAGAACAGATGTATCATTTACATTCATATTTTGGTACCTAATTTAATAAAACCATTAAAACTTTACTTTAATATAAATTTACGGGTATGAACATTTGAAATTAAATCTTCAATGAAATAAAGAATTAAATAAATAAAATAAACATATTACTAGTTTTAGAGATATCAATAAAAAAGTCCAATAGCTAAAATTTAAACATAAATCAAAGCGGGTAAACTCAATGAATATTTATACCCCTTATAATTAAAATAAAAATTAATGAATAAAAATTCAAATTCTGATTCCATAAGTAGAGATGAAGTCAACGAGATGATTGAGCATGCATTACGAAGACATAATAGGAGGTCAACTATAATATCAAGTATTTTAGGTTGGATTTTAATAGGAGGATATTCATTCGGATTATTTCACGCAGTTCAGAACGTTTAATAGTTACTAATAAGTTTAATTGACCTATTTAATGATAAATTTAAAAAAGTCATATATTTATTATGAGAGAATATATAAATGCAAACATTAGAGTAATTAAGACAGATTTAAAGAAAAGAACAAAAAAACTTTCCAAATTAAATAGTGATTCAATTAGAGAGGAGTTTAAGGAATGGAACGATCCTTTATTTGATAAAGAATTAATTTGGACTTTACCTGACTTAACAAGAATTGATAGATATAAAAATTTTTGTAGATCAATTAAAAAAAAGATTGGATAAAGAAGTCAGTCTCCTAAGTGAATATCATTTATTTTTAAATAAAAGTAACCGGCAAAACCCACAATATTTAATATCAAAACAAATAACCAGGCATTTATTGGTTGGTCAGGATCAAATTTTTTAATTTTGAGTTTTGCTTTAAGCCTATCTATGTAATTTGTCATACTTTTAAAAATGTCTAAGAAGTTTAAGAAAAATAGCTTTAATAATGTTATTTAAATCTTTTGATGTTTTTAAAGAGAAAATATTTAATTATTGATTACTCTTCTTATCAATATCTCTAGTAATGGGGTATTTAATCAATTCTCTTTTAAGATTTTTTATTAATTTAGAGTAGTTCATTATTGTAAATTTCCTTGTTAAGGAATGATGCCATTTCATGAATTCATATTTGAGATTTACTTGCTATATTATAAACGTTAAATTTATAATAAAATTAAGGTGTATTAAGCCCTTAATTTTTTCAAAAAAGGAATAGAATTTCATGAGTTTAAGAGTTGGTCAAGAAGCACCAGATTTCACTGCAACGGCAGTTTATGATCAAGAATTTAAAGACATTACTCTTTCAAGTTATAAAGGTAAATGGGTTGTCTTGTTTTTCTATCCATTAGACTTTACTTTTGTTTGTCCAACAGAAATTACCGCATTCAGTGATGAATTTAATAAATTCTCAGACTTAAACACTGAAGTTCTTGGAGTATCTGTTGATAGCAAACATTGCCACTTGGCTTGGATACAAACACCAAGAAATGAAGGAGGTATCGGTGATATTAACTATCCTTTGGTTTCTGATCTGAAAAGAGAAATTTGCCAAGCTTACAACGTACTCAATGATGATGGTGAAGCTGATAGAGGTTTATTTCTTATTAATCCAGAAGGAATTGTTATGCATACAACAGTGAATAAAGCTCCTGTAGGAAGAAATGTTGATGAAACACTAAGAATACTTCAGGGTTATCAATATGTAGCAGCCAATCCTGATGAGGTCTGCCCTGCTAATTGGACTCCAGGAGAGAAAACAATGCTAGAAGATCCAAAGGGAAGTAAAGAGTATTTCTCTGCCCTTTAAGTATAAAAAATACTTAATTCAGGATCTTTTCCTATTTAAAAAGTATTGAATAATATAATATAATTAATGAATAAAACATAATAATATTAAAGACTGGTGTCACCTGATTCTTATGTGGTTTTGGGACTTTCCAATCACTTAAATAAGAGTTATATGAGATGTATGACCATAAATAAAACATTGTTTCAATAGCTAAAAGGAAAAGTATATTTTCAAAGTTTATATTTCCAAATTTAAAAATATAAAATGGAATCACATCATTTAAGGAAGAATTATTAATTTGTAAATACCAATTAATAATAGAAAATATAAAAAAATTTATTAAGATAATTTTTTTTAGGAGAAACTTAGTTTTTTTAAATATTAAGAAAAAGGAAATAATTACTACAAATAAGATTTGATTATAAATATCAAATTGAAGTAAATATTCATTACTACCGATAAAGTAATTTGATATAATTTTAAGATTTAAAAAAATATAATGAGAAATAAGAATTGATATTATACTTGATATAACAAGTGTTATTACTAATAAAGATTTGCCACTAATATCAAAATTATTATTATTCTTTTTATGAAAATTAAAGTTATAATAAGTGAAGTTATTTAAAGAATTGATTATTACAAAAATAGGGACAATTAATCCGCTTAAATAATATAAAATTTTATAAATAGAAAAACTATTAATATCAAATAAGTACAAATTTAACCATTGTTTTTGAACCAATGGAAAAAGTGTTACTAATAAAATTGTTATGGATAACCTTAATAGACTAAATTTTATTATCAAGGAAAAGTTTTTATATAAATTAAACGTATTTAATCACACTTTCAATAAATCAAAAGTTATTTTTTTAAAAGTATTATTCTCAACAGTTTCTTTGATCAATAAAAGTTCAACTAATTTTTCTAATAAAACGCGATTTTTACTGATAATATTTATGGCATTGTTTAGAGAAATTTTAGAAATATTGATAATTTCATTATCAATTCTAGAGTAAGTGTTATCAGCTATTATTGATTTATTCCTAACAAAACCATCTCCAATTGATACTTCTCCACCATTTTCAAGAGATAGAGGACCAATTATAGAAAATCCATATTTAGTTACCATCTCTCTAACAATGTTTGTTGCATAAGAAATATCATTTATTGAACATTGAGTAATTTCATTTTTACCGTATACGATTGTTTCTGCAGCTCTTCCTGCCAATGCTATTTCAATTTTAGATAGCAATAGTTTCTTTGAAATTAAGCCACTTGATACGATATCTTCATCTGGATTAATTTTCGTATATCCTCCCATATATCCAGATCTCGGAAGAATTGTTATTTTATCCACTGAATCAATACCATTTTTAACCGCTGAAACAATTGCCCGCCCAACTTCGTTATATGCAATAATCTTCTTCATATTTTGGGAAGAAATAATAGAAGTACGTAGACCAAGAGTAACTTTATCTAAAGCATTTTCTATATGAGAATAAGTAATTAATTTAGAATCTTCTCTAGCACAATGGATAGCACTTTCATTCATTAAATTTGCTAAGTCAGCTCCAGAAAAACCAACTGTTCTTGTAGCCCAATATGACAAATCTACATTTTTTGCAAGAGGTTTAGATAAAGAATGAACTGAGAGTATTTTTTTTCGCCCATCTAGATCTGGCAACATGACTTCAATTTTTCTATCGAATCGTCCCGGTCTTAAAAGAGCTGAATCTAAGATATCTGGTCTATTTGTGGCGGCAATAACTATTATTCCAGAATTATCTGCAAAACCATCTAATTCTGTTAAAAGCTGATTAAGAGTTTGTTCTCTTTCATCATTACCTCCTCCGATCCCCGAACCTCTTTGTCTTCCTATAGAGTCAATTTCATCAATAAATATTATGCAAGGGGACTTTTCTTTTGCTTTTTCAAATAAGTCTCTAACTCTACTTGCTCCAACACCAACAAATAGTTCAACAAATTCTGATGCAGCAATAGAGAGAAAAGGAACACCGGACTCGCCAGCAATAGCTTTAGCTAATAATGTTTTACCAGTTCCAGGAGGACCAATTAAAAGAACACCCTTAGGCACTTTTGCTCCAAGATCAGTAAATTTTTTTGGTTCATTAAGAAATTTTATAACCTCTTTTAATTCCTCCGCAGCTTCAGGAACACCAGCAACATCATCAAATCGTGTATCTACATCATCGATGGTAATAAATTTGGATTTATTTTTACCAAAACCTAAAGCTTTAGAAGCAAGTTTTGAGGTACTTTTCAATATTAAAACAATAGCTATTATAAAAATCAAAAAAAGGCCAACAGATGCAAATGAATTGGCTGCTGAAGACTCTTTACGACTGTTATTAATTGTTAGGTCTACATTATTTTCTGATGCTTTTTCAAGAATTAGTTGGTCGTTATAAAGTATAGGAACTTTTTCTTTGTTCCCATTCTTATACAAAACATCTATTTCCCTCTTTCTAGGATAGAAATATATAGATTGTATGTTTCCCGAATCTAATTCTAATAAGAGATCAGAATAACTTTTATTAGAATCTGAATATGAGAAATTTGATTTAAAGAACACTAATCTTCAATAAAATATAATAATTAAAGCTTAAAAGCTCAGATTAAGAATTGCATTATTTAAAACAAATATACTCAAATATTTGAGAGATAACCACTGAAAGGGTATATTAATAGATGGATATAAGAAATTAGTATGGCTGTTCCAAAGAAGAAAAAATCAAAGAGCAAGAGAAATCATCGACATGCTGTTTGGAAAGGGAAAGCAGCATTAGCTGCTCAAAAAGCAATGTCACTAGGTAAATCTGTTTTAACAGGTAAAGCACAAGGATTTGTATATCCGATTGACGAGGAAGAGGAAAGTGAAGAGTAATTTAGTTAAGAACCTAATTTAAAGGCCTCAAGTATCACAGCATAAGTTGCTCCAATTCGAGCCTTATCAATTATTGACCAAATGTAAAAAAAACTAGATCCAGCAGGTGGCTTAACTCTGATTATAAGTTCAATAATTAATATTATTATGGGAACCATTATTAATTCATTTTTACCTTCAGATATGAATTTTGTAGCAAAATTTGCAAACAAAAAATAACCTGTCAATACAGAAATAACATTAATAGATTTTGATTTCCAAGAAGAGCTTAAAAAACCAAACAATAAATTATTAAATTGATCATTAATTTTTGAAAATTTTGTTTTTTGCATTTTAAAATATCATCAAATATTTTTTCAAATAAGCGCAATCAACATAATTACTATCAAGTTTAGGTCCTTTAATAACATTAGCCTTACAACTTTCATTACCCAGAGTATCTACAAAACACTTTAAATTCATATCCTTCTCAATAACCGCAGGTATATTTGAAGGAACATAAATAGTGGGTATTTTAGCCGCTAAAGATGATTTAAGCCCAGGAATAGAATCTTCAAAAACTATAGATTTATTAAATTTTATACCGCTTAATTTCATAGCTTTTAAATAAGGTAAAGGGTTTGGTTTATGAAAGTGAACATCATCACTTGAAATAATAAATTCAAATGGATTAAATTCTATAAATAATTGATTAATTATTAGTTTGGCTTGCTTCTTAGAGCTAGAAGTAACTATAAATTGTCTTACTTTATTTTTCTTTAATTCCTTAATTAATCTATAAACACCTGTTTTAAGTGATACCACATTATTATTTTTTACATAATTAATATAATGATATTGTTTTCGCTCATGAATTTCTTTTACTTCTTTATTATTCAAAGATTTATTTATTAACTTTGAATAATAAGAAATTCTATTTTTACCTCCATTTATTTTTAAAAGGTCTAAATATGTAGGTTTATCCCAATTCCAATTAAGATTGAAATCATTAAAAGCAAAATTGAAAGCTGGCAAATGAGCTTCTAATTCAGTATTAGCAATTGTTCCATCTAAGTCCCAATAAACACCTTCAAGGTAAGTCACTAAGAGTTAAAGAATATTTTTATTTGCGAAAAAAAACAAGCGCAATTATTGCAGGTCCAGCTAATGCAACGACGGCTAAAGGAATAAGGGTTGCCATGTGAATAATTTAATGATGTGATACTATTTTTACAAATAAACCTTTCAACTGTACCAATACGTTACAAGATTGAATTAAATTATGAAGTCATGGAGTTGTATAGAAAATTGTGGGGCTTGTTGCCAATTAGATTTAACTGATAGAGATAACTTATCAGGGGTACTTAGCAATAAAGATATAGCATTAATAAATTCCATGAAAAGCAAAGATGGATGGTGTAAATATCTTGATAGATCAAGCAGAAAATGCACGATTTATGAATCAAGACCACATTTCTGCCGTGTAAATGAATTTTCATCATCATTCAAAAAGTATTTAAAAAATGGTGATAAATTCTTAATTGATTGTTGTACACAACATATATCTTCTATTTATGGCAGAAAAAGTGAACAAATGAAGGAATTTAAATCTGCTGTATCAAAAAATGAATATTAACCCAAAAAAAGAAGACAAAAATGTTGATAAGAATTTTTCATCTATTTTTATAACAACTTTTACTACTATATTTATCGCTGAATTGGGAGATAAAACTCAAATAGCGACTCTAATGTTATCTGCAGAATCTGGAAAACCAATTATTGTTTTTATCGGAAGTTCAATAGCTTTAATAAGTTCTAGCCTGGTAGGTGTATTAATTGGAAAATGGTTGTCAAAGAAAGTATCTCCAAACAAATTTGCGTTTTTTACAGGTTTATTAATGATGATTATAAGTATATTTTTAACTTATGACATTTTAAAACCCGCAGTATAAATGATTTTAAGTTTACTACTATCAACATTCATAACAATATTTATTGCCGAACTAGGTGACAAAACGCAATTAGCTACTTTAACAATGAGTGGAACATCCAACAAACCTCTAGCGGTATTTTTAGGTTCCTCATCAGCTCTAGTTTTAGCCAGTTTAGTAGGAGCTCTAGCAGGTGGATCAATATCGAATTTTGTACCTGAAATCATTTTAAAATTAATAGCATCTATAACCTTTTTTATTATTGGTATTAGACTTTTCATAAACTCATTTACTTCAAACGAAAATGATAATGATGAATGAAATATTAAATCGTTTTTTGATTAGAAAGAAAGATATAATATTAATATATGTTATGCGCTAATTAAAAATTAAAAGATATTATGTTTTCAACTTCTTCAATAATTGCGAATTTAAACCAAGAAGAAGGTTTGGAATATAAGAAATTATGTAGATTATTAAAATTATCAAAAAAAACAGACAAGGCTAAATTAGATATAGCATTGCGAGCATTAGTAGATCTTGAAATAATAAATAAAAATAAAGATAATGAATATTTCAAGGTCAAAGAGAGTAATCACTTATTTGCTAAAATCAGATGCAGTAGCAAAGGTTATTGCTTTGCAGTTAGAGAAAATAATAACGAAGATATTTACATAAAAGAAAATTTACTTAACTATGCATGGAATGGAGATAAAGTTTTAGTAAGAATAATCAAAGAAGGGGTAAGAAGAAGATCACCTGAAGGAGTTGTTGATTGCATAGTTGAAAGAACTAATCAAATACTGTTAGCAAAAGTCGAAATAATTAAGGATGAAGTATATGGGATACCTATTGATGACAGAATTCTAGCTAAAATTAGACTTCCCAAAAAAGATGAAAAATATAAATATATTTCTGAAAATAAAAATATAGTAAAAGTTGAAATTGACTTATTCCCAATTGCCCAACAAGAAGGTATTGGTCATGTCATAAAGGAATTAGAATTAAATAATAACGAAAAGCTAGATACAGATTTCGTATTATCTAAAAGCAATATTCATAGAATTACTAATTTTCAAAATCCAAAGCTTACTGTTGGCAATCAACATCAAAGACTAGATCTATCAAATAAAAATTCATATATGTTCAAAAGTTGGAAAACTGAAAATTCACCAATACTACCAATTTTTCAAATAGACAAAAATGGAGACAAAACCTTTAAACTTTGGATACACACTAATACAATCGCAGAAAGATTAGATCTAAGTAATAAGAAATCCTTACAAATTTTCTTTGATAGATTTGAGTCATTTCCCTTACTAGAAAAATGGCAAAACTATCTTAGTGATGAAATATGTAATGCTGCAAAATTTAATACAAACGAAATAAATGATGCTATTAGTTTGTGTATAGAAATGAATAGTGAGAATGAAATTATTAATTGGTCGTTCCACTTAACAAAGGTAAAATGTTCACTCTTAGTCGAAAATCAACATATAGATGCTCTTCTATCCAGAAAAAGTAATGCTCGAATCACTTCAAGAATACTTAAACCAATTAAAGACTACATAGAAGATTTAGAGAAAATAATAGAAATCTCAAATGAATTTAGAAAGAAACAATTATTGAATGGGAAAATTCAATTACCGAAGTCGAATAATAATATTGAATCTTTAAAAGAATTATTAGTTCACAACCCAGCTGAGTTTTCAAAAGAATATTTTGAACCATTAAATAAAAATGATATCCAAACATATCTTTCTCCTTTGTTGTACGAGGCGAATTTAATATGGTTCAATCATTCAAATAATTATGGCCTAAATAATGCATCATATATTTCTCAAAAATTAGATTATATAAATGTCACTGAAATAATAAAAAATTCAGAATTAATTGATAGCAATATCGAACTTAATGAAAATGGGACTCTATCATTTAATAAATTAGTTGAGTTATGCACTGATGATAATAAAAAAAGAATCTTGCATAAAATATTATTTAATGTTGTTAGGGATAATGAAGTAAAATTAATTTCTAAAGATAATTCAATAAATGATTCTAAAAATATTATTTCACCTTGGACTTTACCCTCATTTGATTTTACTAATTTAATTAATCAATATAATATTTATAATATGATAATTAACGGGAAAAGAAGTAAAAATAGTAGTGGGAATTTGATAAATATTATGGAAAAAGAATCTTGGAAAAATGTTAATTGGCGTCTATATAATCCATCAATATTAAAATCTTTAGATACAATATTTAATAATGTAATTATCGATAAGATTAATGAGTATAAGAATAAAGTTAGACAGTTTAAATCTAATATGATAAGTATTAAACAAGTAAGGAAAGCAGAAAAGTTTATAGGCAATAAATATAGTGGTTTAATAATGACAGTACAAAGTTATGGATTTTTTGTAGAGATTCCAGAATTATATGTTGAAGGTTTAGTACATGTAAGTACACTTAGTAATGATTGGTACGAATATAGATCAAGGCAAAACCTGTTGATTGGAAGAAAGTCAAAAAAATCATACAAGATAGGTGATATTATAGATATCAAAATTATTAAAGTAGATATTTTAAAATATCAAATAGATCTTGAATTAGTTTAGTGATTAAAAATCTATTAGTGATCAAATTTCAATTAAATTATCCAAGATAATTTACTTTAAAAATGAATAATAAAAAAAAGAATTTAATATTGATTATTTTTTTAATTACAAGTATTCAAATTTTGTTATTAATAAATAACAGACAAAAAACTTATTTTAGATATTTTATTTGGAATATTGAAGATGTAACAATAGGTAGATTAATATTTATTTCCTTTTTTTCAGGTTTATGTATTAGTTCTCTATTAAACAAAACACTTAGCAATAAGATTAGTACTAAAACTATATTTGAACGTGATGATAAAACAACCGTCGATAATGACTATTCAGTAAAAAGAGAAGATAATGATGAACTATTCGATGTTGCTCCTGAGAGAGATTTACGAGAGCCCCAACCCACGATTTCTGTTAACTATCGTGTTATTAAAAATAATGATGAGAATGAATTAGAAAATAGAAACCAGACTATCAAAAATTCACAATTCGATGATGACTGGAACAATAATGGATCTGAATGGTAAAAATTTTAAATATTGGTAAAAACAGGTTAAAATATATCTATAATAAATTTTTTAAACTTAAATTGTTGGTATGGAAGAAAATGTAGATTCGATAAATGAAAGTAGTAAAAAGCAAGATGATTCATTAAAAAAAAATATTATTGATATTGATAGCACAAAAAAAACACCTACCTTAATTAATACAAATTCACAAAATTCTAATAAACAAGAACTTGGGGACGATAATTCAATACCTATAAAAATAAAACCAAAAAAGGAACTTCCTATTGAAAAAAAACCTTTTAATGAATTTATTAATGATCATTTATTACCTTCCATAATTCAGGAATTTAAAGTAAGAGGATTAGAAGTTTCAGATATAAATTTAAAAAACACATTAAGACCAATTGCTGGTGATAAATGCTGGGTTATTTTTTGCGAAATAAAAGACATTTGCAACTTTTGGTTATCATTTGAAAAAGAGGATATAAGCTCGTTAAAAAGTATTTCATTATGCAAAACTGATCAAAAACCAAGTGTAATTGAATCATTTTTAATAGACGAAAAAAGAATAACCCTAAAATTAATTATTTCTAGAATTCTGCAAAGATTAAATGGACAAAAATTAATTGGTATTAATTAAAAAAATGAAAGAATAACACCTAGTTAACTTTTTACTCAAAAATACAATAAATAGTAAATAATAGTAGTAATGAATTAGAGAAAATGGCACAACAAACTATTGAATCAAATAATAAAAAATCTGTTAATAGAGGAAAGGATATCGCAAAGGATACGATTTTAACTCCAAATTTTTACACGACAGATTTTGAAGCTATGGAAAAAATGGATTTATCCATTAATGAAGAAGAATTGGAGGCAATATGTGAAGAATTTAGAAAAGATTACAATAGGCATCACTTTGTACGAAATAAAGAATTTGAGGGGGCGGCAGATAAATTAGATGCTGAAACTAGGGAGCTTTTTGTAGATTTTCTGGAAGGAAGTTGTACTTCTGAATTTTCAGGGTTTCTCTTATACAAAGAATTAAGTAAAAGAATAAAAGACAAGAATCCACTTCTTGCTGAATGTTTTGCTCATATGGCAAGAGATGAAGCTAGGCATGCAGGATTTTTGAATAAGTCAATGAATGACTTCGGATTACAGTTAGACTTAGGATTTCTAACAGCCAACAAGAATTACACTTACTTTGCTCCAAGAGCAATTTTTTATGCTACCTACATATCTGAAAAAATTGGATATTGGAGATATATAGCAATTTATAGGCACCTTGAAAAAAATCCTAGTGGTAAGATTTTTCCATTATTTAATTTTTTTGAAAATTGGTGTCAAGATGAAAATAGGCATGGTGATTTCTTTGATGCATTAATGAGAGCACAACCAAGAACAGTTAAAAGTTTAAGCCATAAATTTGAGATCTTTGGTTATACTGTGAAACATCCGATTTTTGATTATTACCATAGATTTAGATATTTTTTAAATAATCATCCGATAGTTTCTAAATTGTGGTCTAGGTTTTTTCTACTCGCTGTTTTTGCAACTATGTATATAAGAGATCTTGGCACTAAAAGAGATTTTTATGGAGCACTAGGTTTAAACGCTAGAGAATATGACCAATTTGTCATTAACAAAACAAATGAAACTTCAGCCAAAGTATTTCCTGTTGTTTTAAATGTATACGATAAATCTTTTTACAAAAGATTAGACAGAATAGTTGAGAATGGTACTCGCTTATCAGAGATTGACAAGAAAGATAATTCAAAGGTAATTAAAGTATTATCTAAATTGCCCATCTTTATTTCAAACGGTTATCAACTGATAAGACTATACTTATTAAAACCTCTTGAAAGTGATGATTTTCAACCATCAATTAGATAATCTGATCTTAACAAAGAGCTAAAGCTATAAGATTCAAATGGTATCTGCGAGTATTAAATCTTCCGAAATTAGATTTGGTGAATGTAATAAAAAACTTCTAGAAGAAGTCATTTTCTATGGCATATCACTAGGTGCTGATTTTGTAGAAATATTTATTGAAAACTCTGATAATTCTAGTGTTCTCGCAGAAGAAGATTTTATTACAAATGTATGTCCATCATTCAACAAGGGAGCTGGAATAAGAATATTTAAAGACAAGAGAGATGGGTTTGTGAGCACTAATGATTTGTCAAAACATGGATTAATGAGATCTATTTCTCAAGCAATTGAAATGTTAGATATCTCTAAAAAAACTAATAAATTAATTTTTAATGGACTTGAAAAACTAAAAGACTATAGTGAGTCAAAAATTGATTGGCTTAATAAAGTGCCCACAATAAATGAAGTAAGCGAAAAATTATTACTTAGCACTAAATCATTAAAAAAGGATAAGAAAGTTGTTGTTAGAAAAGGTAGTTACGCAAGAAATTGGCAGGAAGTAATAATAGCTTCAAGTGATGGAACTTACGCTACTGATATAAGACTGCATCAAACTGTAGGACTTAACATAATTGCTAACGACGCTCAATATAGATCGAACGGGAGTAGAAGATTTGGATCGCATGGTATTCCTAATGAATTCAGATTATGGGATCATGAAAAAGCTTCAAATGAAGTTTATGAAAGTTCAATGAATATGTTGTACGCAGACTATGTTCAAGCGGGACAAATGCCAGTTGTATTAGCTAATAAATTCGGTGGTGTTATATTTCATGAAGCTTGTGGGCACTTACTTGAAACAACTCAGATTGAACGTGGAACAACTCCATTTAGTAATAAGTTGAATAAAAAAATAGCTCACGAGTCAGTGACGGCAATAGATGAGGGAATTTCTGAAGGATCTTTCGGATCATTATCTATTGATGATGAAGGAATGGAACCAGAGAAATCAATACTTATTAAAGATGGTATATTAAAGAAATTTCTTTCTGACAGAGCTGGTGAATTAAGGACTGGACACAAAAGAACCGGTAGTGGTAGAAGGCAAAATTATTCATTCGCTGCTGCATCAAGAATGAGAAACACTTACATAGCTAAAGGTGAATTCACCAAAGAAGAATTAATAAATAGTATTAGCGATGGACTTTACTGTAAGTCAATGGGTGGTGGAAGTGTAGGAGCGACAGGCCAATTTAATTTCGCCGTTGAGGAAGGTTATTTAATAAAGAACGGTAAATTAACTAAACCAGTAAAAGGAGCAACATTGATAGGTGACGCGAAAGAAGTAATGCCAAAAATATCTATGTGTGGAAACGATTTAGAGTTGGCTCCTGGTTTTTGTGGTTCAGTCAGCGGAAGTGTTAATGTAACAGTTGGTCAGCCACATATTAAAGTCGATTCAATAACAGTAGGTGGGAGATAAAAATGAATCCTACAGAAATAACAACTCATATATCATCGGCTGCAAATATCCTAAATATTGATAAATGGGATTACGGTGCTAGTTTTTCTAATGATTATTCTGTGCAAGTTGATAAAGGAACAGCAAAACAGCTAAAAGCATCACAAAAGCAGGTCATAACTTTAAGAGTTTGGAATAAAGACAACTTAGTTGGTATCACAACTACAAGTGATCTAAGTGAAACAGGTATAAAAAAAGCTTTAAGACAAGCAAATATAGCTTCAGAATTTGGGAATAAAAATGAAATTACTGATTTTTCTCCCTTAGCCAAAGATCCTATACAAATAAAAGAAGTTGATAAAAAAAATCCATTAGGAATTAAAAAGCTACTTAAAATTCTAAGAGAGGCAGAATCGAGGCTAATCAATAGTCATGAGGCTATTAAATCTATTCCTTATAATGGATTGTCAGAAAGTTTTTATGAAAGAATTTACGCTAACAGTGATGGAGCATTTCGAAATTATAGTAAAAGTCAAGCTGCTATATACTTATATGCCAGAGCAGAAGAAAAAGATAAAAAACCTCGTAGTTCAGGTTCAGTAAAACTAGGATACGGTGTTGAGGACATTGATATTGAATCCTGTATCAAAGAGGCAGCAAAGAAAACAATTGCACATTTAGACTACTCATCAATCAAAACAGGTAAGTATTTAGTTTGTCTATCACCTGAAGCGTTTCTAACACTAATGAATGCCTTTAGTTCAATCTTCAATGCTAGAAGTATTATTGACGGTGTAAGTCTTTCAAATAAAAACTCTATTGGTGAGTTGATTTCAATTCCAGCTTTAAATATCTACGATGATGGACTTAATGATCAAAATATATCTTCTGCACCATTTGATGGCGAAGGGACTCCAACAAAAAAACTAAGCTTAATTAATAAAGGGAAATTAGAAAACTTTATACATTCTGAATCAACTGCAAAAATTTTTAATACCAAACCTACAGGGCATGCTGGGCTGGGCTCAAAAGTATCAGTGTCTCCAGATTGGTTAGTAATTGAAAAATCAAATGAATGTTCAGACTTAAACACGTACTTGGTTCACACAAATTATCAAGGAGATTTTGTATATATTGAAGAATTAAACGCAATTCATGCAGGAGTTAAGGCTAGTCAAGGTTCCTTCTCTCTTCCTTTTGAGGGATGGCTTTATAGAAATGGGGAAAAACGTTCCATTGAATCGGCTACAGTAGCAGGAGATATAAAGTATCTTCTAAAAAATATAATAAATATTGAAAATGAAAAAGAATTAACTACAAGTGGAATTTCTCCACATGTATGGATTAATGAATTATCTATAACTGGTGACGAGTGAGAATTATATTTTGGGGTACTCCTGAATATTCAGTTAAAAGTCTTGAAGTATTAAAAAAATCTGATCATGATATTGTTGCTGTAATTACCCAACCAGATAAAAAACGATCTAGAGGTAATAAGTTAATGTCATCACCAGTGAAGCAATATGCTATTAAGGAGAATATTCTAGTTTTTACACCAGAAAAAATAAAGGATAATATTCAATTTATAAGTAGACTTAAAGATTTATCTTGTGATCTTTTTATTGTAATTGCATATGGAAAGATATTACCCAAAGCAATATTAGACATTCCTAAATACAAATCATGGAATGCACATGCATCACTACTTCCTAAATGGAGGGGTGCTGCGCCAATTCAATGGTCAATATTAGAGGGAGATAAACATACTGGTGTAGGAATTATGAAAATGGAAGAAGGATTAGATACTGGAGACGTATTAGTTGAAAAACGAATTAAAATTGAAAATAAGGATAATCTCAAAACATTATCAAAAAAATTAAGTGATTTATCATCAGAGTTAATTCTGAGAGCTATTTCAGATATAGAACAAAATAAAAATAGAGATATTAATCTTTTACTTAAAAAACAAACAGATTTTCAAAGAGAATTAAAATATGCAAGAATGATTAACAAATTAGATTACATAATAAATTGGGAAAATTCTTCAACTGATATTTATAGAAAAATAAATGCCTTATACCCAAGAGCCAATACAACTTATAAAAGGAAAAACCTCAAAATAGTAAAAATAAAGATCCTAACAATTGATGAATTACAAAATAAAAATTATAAAATTTTAAGCAATATATTAAAGCCTGGATTTATTATTGGACTTATAGAAAACGTAGGAATTATCATAACCACAAAAACTGATCCAATTCTTTTATTGGAAGCAAAACTAGAAGGTAAAAACGTATCTAGTCAAAAACAAATGATACAACAATTAAAGCCTGTAATTGGAGAAAATTTTTCTGACTAAGTTATTTGATCCCTTTTGGACAATCCCCAAATGAAAGAAATTAATATCAAAATATAAAAATAATAATCCGGAAGAGTTGTCTCAGTAATTAATGTATTTAGAAGAAGCTTTATTCCAACAATTAGTATCGCAATGTAACCAGCAGTTTCTAATCTTAAAAATTTCTCTAAAAGACTAAGAAATATACCTGAAGTAAATCGCAATGCTAATACACCTATAATTGCTCCAAAAATAATAAGAATATATTGATCACTTATGGCAACAGCTGTTGTAATACTGTCAATTGAAAATGCAAAATCAGTTAAAGAAAGCAAGGCAACAATCTTTAGAAATTTAAAATTATTATTTTTATTATCATTGTCTGATTCTTGAGTCTCTGATTCGCTGCTAAAAAAGACATTTGAAATAAATAAATAAATAAGATATAAACCTGCAAAAATACGGATTATGATGAATTTTAAAAGGATATTAGATAAAAGAATAAGAAGTATTCTGAATAATAAAGAAATAGTTATGCCTATATTTAAAGCTTTAGATCTTAATAAAGGACTGCTAAGAGATTTAGTAAGTGATGCTAAAGCAATAGCGTTATCAGCCGATAGCAACAATTCTAAAATAATCAATATAGGTAAAAGTGTAAGAATTTCTGACCAACTATCAACTTGATCTAGCGTTGGTATAAAGGAATTTATAGCAGCAGAATCCATTATTTATTATTCACAATCTTTGTAAAATATAATATAATATAACCTTAAGTAGTAATCAAGTTAATTAAATATAAATGAGTTTAAATTCATTAATAAGTTATATTTCAAATTCACAAATAATAATAGAGTTAGTAAAAAGAATTAAACATAATAATGAACTAAATATCATTGGTTCCAGTAGATATGCAAAGTCAATTATAATAAATAGTATTGCTAAGAAAGAAGATAAAGATATCTTACTTATAAGTCCTAACGAGGAAATTGCCTTCAAATGGTATGGTTATTTCGATAGTATAGATAATAGAAATGTATTATATTATCCTCCAAGTGAAAATTTACCATACGCATCAATTAACAAGTCAAGAGAGACTGAATATTCACAGTTATCAGTTATCTCTAAAATTATTAAAAAAGAAAGAAAAGATTTAAACATAATAATAACAACTGAAAGATCCCTTCAACCTCATTTAATTAAAAATAATCAATTTAAGGAAAATATATTTACACTAATTAAGGGAAATGAATTAGATATAAAAGAGCTAACAAAAAAGTTAGTTTTACTAGGCTATAGTAAAGAAAATTTAACTTCTCAGGAAGGGTCATGGAGTAGAAGAGGAGAAATTATTGATATTTATCCAGTTAACAATGAACTACCTATAAGAATAGAATACTTTGATAATATTATTGAAAAAATAAGAGAATATGATCCCGTAACACAAAAAACATTAGATAGTATTAATAAGGTTGAAATTGTACAAGTTGGATTTAATTTATTAATAAGAAAAAGGTTAGAGAATTTATCAGAACAAGGTACATTTAATACAGAAGAAATAACAACTAAGAATAATCTTGATAGATACTTGGGGATAATTGAAGAACATCCATCAAACCTATTAGATTACATAAATAAAGAAACATTAATTGTCATAGACGAAAAAGAAGAATGTAATAAATTTTCCAACAATTGGTGTTTTGAATCTGGTAATAATTTTGAACTATATAAAGATGAAATCGCCAATAACTTAAAATCTAATAATATAAATATAAAAGTTAGATCTAATCTTCATGAAAAATTTGAATCAATTATAAAAACTTTAAGTAATAACAATGTAATAAATTTATATGAATTTGAGTCAAAAAGAAATATAGATAATAGATTTCTTTTGTCAGATAAACGCATAAATACCTCTTCAAAAAATATTGGCAACCTTTCAAAAGAAATAAATAAATTCATAACAAATAAAGATAAAGTCTGGATATTATCGGCGCAGCCACTACGAACAAGAAGTTTATTTTTTGAGCATGATTGTAATACAACTTACTTAGAAAAGCCCGACGATCTTGAAAACGCGCTTAAGTTAATTGATAATTCGACACCAGTAATTATTAAAAATAAAAATAACTATGAAATAGAAGGATTTCATTTACCGATATGGAAAGTAATTCTAATAACAGATAAGGAATTATTTTCACAGCAAGCATTATTTAAAAATGTATTTATAAGAAGAAGAAAAAGGAGTGTAAATTCAAATATAAATTTAAATAAAATAAATCCAGGAGATTATATAGTTCATAAAAACCATGGTATTGGACAATTTTTAAAAATAGAAAAAATAAACATTACTGGTGAATCAAGAGACTACTTAGTTATCCGTTATCTTGATGGAAAAATAAGTGTTGCAGCTGATCAACTTGGGAGTATTAACAGATATAGATCTAGTGGAAAAATAAAGCCTAGAATAAATAAATTAGGAGGTACAGAATGGTTAAAAATAAAAGATAAAAATAGAAAAATAATAAAAAAAGTTGCCTTAGACATTTTAAAACTTTATGCAAAAAGGGAAAAACTTAAAGGTCATATATTTCCAGAAGATGGCCCATGGCAAAAAGAGTTAGAAGAGTCATTCCCTTATCAACCTACTCCAGATCAACTAACAGCTGTTAAAGAAGTAAAAATTGATATGGAAAGTGATAAGCCAATGGATAGATTAGTTTGTGGAGACGTCGGATTCGGAAAAACAGAAGTAGCAGTAAGAGCAATTTTTAAAGCAATTACATCTGGTAAGCAGGTTATCTTACTTGCTCCAACAACAATTTTAGCTCAACAACACTGGAGAACTTTTTATAATAGATTCTCTCCTTACCCAATAAAGGTTTCTCTACTAAATAGATTTAAAACAAATACTGAGAAAAAAGATATTTATAATGGTTTAAAAAATAATAAAATTGATTTAGTTGTAGCTACTCATCAAATTTTAGGTAAAGAAATTGAAATTAAAAACTTAGGATTACTTGTTATTGACGAAGAACAAAGATTTGGAGTTAGGCAAAAAGAAAAAATTAAAAATTTAAAAACAAATATTGACGTTTTAACTCTCTCAGCTACGCCAATTCCAAGAACTCTATATATGAGTTTGTCTGGACTTAGACAAATGAGTTTATTAAATACTCCTCCACCTTCTAGAAGATCAATTAAAACGTATTTATCTGAAATTGATATGGATGTAATAAGAACTGCGATAAGTCAAGAACTTGATAGAGGTGGTCAAATTTTCTATGTTCTCCCAAGAATATCTGATATTGATCAAGCGGTTAATAAATTAAAAAATATGTTTAAAGATTTAAAGTACATTGTCGCTCATGGACAGATGAATGAACTAGATCTTGAAAATGCAATGATTGCATTTAATAATGGCGAGGTTGATCTAATGATTTGCACTACAATTATTGAAAGCGGATTAGATATACCTAGAGTAAACACAATCGTAATCGAAGATTCACATAAATTTGGTTTATCACAACTTTATCAATTACGTGGAAGAGTCGGAAGAAGTGGAATACAAGCTCATGCATGGCTATTTTATCCAAATATAAACAAAATTAATGAAGCCTCTAAGCAAAGGCTTAAGGCTATCAAAGATTTCTCTGAACTAGGAAGTGGATATCAACTAGCCATGAAAGATATGGAAATAAGAGGTGTTGGGAGCTTATTAGGCGAAGAACAAAGTGGAAAAGTTAATGCCATAGGATATGACTTATATATTGAAATGCTTCATGAAGCAATCTCAGAAATAAATGGTCAAGAAATACCTGAAGTTAATGATACGCAAATTGATTTGCCGGTTAATGCTTTTATACCTGCAACATGGATATTAAACCGAGAAGAGAAACTAGATGCTTATAAATATGCTACCGAATGTACTAACCATAAGGAACTTACTGAGCTGGCAACTGATTGGTCAAATAGGTATGGAGTTTTACCCAAACCTGTTGAATCCTTAATACTTTTAATGAAGTTAAAATTGTTAGCAAAAAAGTGTGGCTTTAATAAAATTAAACTTAAAAAACCAAATGTAATAATAGAAACTAGGCTAAAAAACTCTACATTTAAACTTATTAAAAAAGGTTTACCATCAAATATTCAATCAAAATTTAATTATGAAGAAGATGATCAATTCTCAAAAATAACTATTAGAGGATTAGGTGTCACAGATATTCAAAATCAAATTGATCAGTTAATTTATTGGTTAGGACTTTTTGTAAAAGAAATAAATAACTTCGATAAAGAAACTTCCGTTACAAAGATCTAAAACATTAAATAAATATTTAATAACCGCGGATAAGTTAAATTTCGGTTAGGTTAGTAAAAATTTTTTTTGTTAAATGGGTGAATACATTGATGTCGGATTACAAACTTCGATTTTACCTTTTACTTTACTAATTTCATCTGTAGCAGTTGGTATATATGCTTTACTAGGATTTGAAACTGAAAATGATGACGATGATTCAGACTCTGGAAGCGGTGGTTTGATGAACCCTATTTAAGGTTTAATCGGCTAGTTTTTCTTTTTACTACTTTTAATATTCTAGAAAAAGAGCCTATAAGCAAAATTAAAGCAAATAAAAATGAAAATATAATAAATATAGATAAACAAATTTCATAAATATATGAAATTGAGTCCAAAACGTTAGCAAACAATTTACTAAAATTAATTAACAAGTTTTTAAAAATAGAGATTTTATTTGGGATTAAAGAATTTAGATAAATTATTAAGGCACTAAAAAATATCATAATAAAAGATTCATTTATCAATTTACTTTTAGACTTTCTCCTTAAAGTTAACTTTTTTTTAAAAAAATATTTATCAGAATTCTTATTCAAATTTGGTATTTTTAAATCAGCCATTTATAAAAAATCAAACTAATAAATCAAAAAGAACTCTTCAATAAGAATTATTTTTTATAGTAACTTGTTTGTGGATTTAATGCTAATAAGTTTGTTTTTAGTATTTATTAATGAGCTATTATCATTTTCATCGTAAAAATAAATTAAAGCAGTAGAAACGAGAAAAATAGAGCATAATGAAAATAATGGAGGCAATAGAAAATTAAAGATATTTTTTTTATACAAAAAACTTAAATAGTCTTTATTTTTAAAGTTTGTAAATTCTTTTTGATAAATATTTTTAACTTTATTTGAAGAACCTAATTGGTCAAAACAATTTATAGTATCTGCTAAAACTGAATTCCCAATTCTTATATTTAAAGGTTTCACTTCTGGTTTGGAACTCTTCAAAAGAAGTAAATGAGTATAAAAATTCTCAGAGGTAATATCAATTAAATTGGATTCATATCTTGGATTTTCATCATTTAAAAGTGAAATAGAGTAAGAATAAAAAGCCTTCATGATTGACTTTAAATGTTCCAGGTTTCCTTCTATAACAGGCTTATCAATAATCATAAGTTTCCATTGCGAAATAATTGATATATAGTCTTTATTTTCATTATTCGAATAATCAGGCAATCCAATAATTTCAAGGCTTACTGAAGATTGATTAAATAAAAATTTATTTTGCAACATATCAATAATTAAGTAAATTTGTTCTTAATTTTAGATAACCATCGTCTGAGACGCACAAAGCTAAAGTAAGTATAATTTTGTTAAAAACCTCGTCATTACTATTAGGATCAAGAAGTCTTTTGACTTTCATACTATTAGTATTAAATCTTTCATTAATTAATTCAATATATCTTTTCTTAAATTCATACCAAGCATTAGGATTTCTAATAAGATCATCTCTGGATTGAAGTATTTGTCTTATGTAAGGATATAAAAATTTTGACATTTCAGCAGCAAGTTTAATTAGTGCTTCAAATTCCTCTAATTTAATATTTATATTATTAAAAGAATTCCTCATTGGGTTATTATTCCTCAGTTTCCAAATAGTAACTTTGTTAGGTAAGACTTCCTTTAAATTAAGTTTAGCGGATAAAGAATGTAGAGATTCAGCACCATTTAAATCAATAGTTTCTAGAGCTAATAAAAGTAAATCAAGTCTTTGTATAGATTCTCTAGATATCTGTTTTCCTTTGGATAAAATAGTAATAGTCAACTACGAATGCTATTTTTAAATTATAACAGAATATTTATTATTTACTTAGAAATAAAAATGTATAAAACTCATCTAGTTCCTCAATTGTTAATAATCCATAATTCCAAAGAAGAATAGGAAGAGGTGTATTATTTTTAATTGACAACTTTAATCCTAGTTCGATCGAAGACTCGTTTAATCCAATTTCATCCATAAGAAAAAATATTATTTTTCTATTTGAATAATTATTCATTGAAATTATTTAATTGATGAATAAATTAAAGACTTAGTCATATGATTTAATATGATTCTTCTCATAAAAAATAACTTATTTAAAAGTAAAAAAGAGAATTTTCTAAAAGGTAATAAGAAAAATTTATTATTTGCAAAAAATTGAATTAAAGAATCTGTAACAACAATAGTTGAAATAATATCTAAAAATCTTATAAAATAGTATTTATATTTAAATATGTTTAAAGCTTTATTACTTACGGGGACATTTTTATTAAATATATCATATATGGCATTAACATCTCTCCAACAAGTGTTTAACCCTTGTCCTCCAACAGGATGGAAGGTATGAAATGAATCTCCAACAAATACAACCTTTTTGAAATTAAAAATAGGCAGACGAAAAGATAGAGAAACAGGGAAAATATTAATATCGCTATTGATCTGATCTAACTTGAAATTATCAGGTAATATTGTTGACAAGTTATCTAACAAAAAGCTTTTACTTGAATTTAATCTATCCATTGATTTAGATGTAGTAGCAGTCCAAATTATTTGATATTTATTTTTATCTAGTGGTAATAAAGCTAATGGACCTTCCTTCCTAAATATTTCATATGCGCGCCTAGGAACATTACCCCTAACTAAAACTTCAAATGTTAGACAAGACTGATTATATGATTTTCTAATATCTAGAAAATTTCGATTTTTTTTGTGGTTTGAATTTGCTCCGGTTGATACAAATTCATAATCAAATTTAATATCATCGAAGGATCGATCTAAAGAAGATTTAAAAAATATATTATGCATATTATCGACCTCATCGAAAAATACATTCATAAGATCAGAATGTTTAACTACCCAACCAATAGTATCTAAAGAACAAATATCTTTATCTAAGTCAGAAGTAGTCAAAATTGTAAATTCTGAAGTTACACTGTCTGAAATTGATAGAGAATCAAATTTATAAAGATAAGATTTTAATTTACTCCAAAGATTAAATTTTGAAAGTATCTTTCTTGTTGAATGAGTAATAGCATATGTTTTGTCTTTATTTATAAGTTTCTCTCTTGATAGTAAATCTGTTGCGTAAATATTGAAATTTAATTTCGCTAAAGATATTGCTAAAAGTAATCCAGAGGGACCAGAGCCTACAATTTTAAAATTTAAATAATTATTCATTAATTAAACTATATAACTACAATTTACTTCAAATAAATATAGCAAATTTCTTCAAATGCTGGTCGAAGCAAATATGGGTATTCTCCTATCCAAATATTTGAGTCAGGTAACCATGCATCTGTCAAAGAAATCTCTCTTTCAAAGTTTCTATAATTAGATGAAATGATGCATCTAATATTGGATCCAACTCTAATTAGACTATGTTTGTTTTCCATGGGAAAGCTTATTTTATCTAAATAACCATCCTCATCCTCCAATTCAATCACTAACCAAGTTCTTTTTCTTTCAATCAGCTCTAAACGACCTTGTCTATTTGATTGCTCACGTGAACTTTCAATTCTTTCAGTTTTATAGATATCAGAAACATAACCATCGAAGAGAGAAAAGAATTTAGATTTTTTAAATTTAATATTTTTTCTGCTTGATTCAAGAATTGGTCCCCATATTATGTAAAGAAAAAAAATCACACATAATAATAACCAAAGATTTTCAGTCTGAGTTGATGATTGACTAATAAAAAGTAAGAGATTTAAAACTCCTCCAATAGATGAAATAATAAGTCTCTGTAGAATCTTCCTGGGATCTCCAAGTGTATATTTAAACTGACCACCTGTCCCTACAGAAGGGATAAGTTTAGATATTTGATTTTGTTTTATTGGTATAAGCATTTAAAATATTAATTTTTCAAGTCCATAAATTAACGAGTCAAATTTACCTATTTTTCTTATTGCCTGCAAAACGCCAGGCATATAAGCTTTTCTGTCAATAGTGTCATGTTTAATTGTGTATGTTTCTCCAGGAGAACCCATAATAACTACTTGATGAGCCAAAAGCCCAGGCAATCTTATTGAATGAATATTTAGGCCTGAACCTCTAATACCTCCTCTCACACCTTTTAATGATTCAGATTCCTTAACTAAGCTTTGATTATACTTTTTTGGATATTCTTCAATCATTTCAGCAGTTTTAATACAAGTTCCACTAGGAGAATCTGCCTTTTGATTGTGATGCATTTCTATTAATTCAATATTATCGTAAAATTTTGCTGCTACAGAAGCAGCTTGTTGAAGAAGAACCATTCCTACAGAAAAATTTGGAATTATTGCACAACCCACGTTTGCTTTTTCAGCAAAAATAGCTAAATCATTTATTTGAGAGGTAGTAAGACCTGTAGTCCCTACAACTGGCGATATCCCATAAGCAATTGAAGATCTGGTATTTTCATAAACAGAATCAGGATGAGTAAAGTCTACTAATACAGGCTTAATCTTCTCATTTCGATAATCTTGACTTACGGAACATAAAGACCCCTCAAGATCATTTGAGACAATAACTTCACTTTTTTTAAGATTTAACAATTGTGAAACGTTTTCACCATTATTTTTTTTATTTGTATCAATTGCTGCAACAAGTTCACAATCAGAAGAATTTAAGATGGAATTAACAACCTCACTTCCCATTCTGCCTAACGCGCCAGAAACAAGTACAGGTATAGTTTTTTTAGGATTTTTCATCATTTTTAATTAAAAAATTTTTTTAAAGGTTGTTACACGCTATTTATATTGCACACAATAACGGCAATTCACCCGTAGGCTGGTAAAAATACTTAAAGAGAATCAATGTTTACGCAGGTCCGCTCAGCAAATCGCAGAGTTTCTCCTGTTGAGGATAACAAACATAAAATTGTAATAAAAGCAGTTTATGTTGTCCTTGAGCCACAATATCAAAACTCCTTAACAGAAGCTGCAAAATCAATAAATGAAATTAATGGCCCTATAGGGATAGATCTTAGCGGATATCTTATAGAAGAACTTAGAAACGATAAAAATTTCGAAGATTTTAAAGTTGATATCGCTAGTGCCGATATTTTTGTTGCCTCCTTAATATTTATTGAAGATCTGGCACAAAAAGTTGTAGATGCAGTTACACCATATAAGAATAATCTTAAAGCCTCTATAATTTTTCCCTCGATGCCTGAGGTGATGAGATTAAACAAATTGGGTTCATTTAGCATGGCTCAACTTGGACAAACTAAAAGTATTATTGGAGATCTTATTAAAAAGAAAAAAGAATCTGATGGTGCGAGTTTCCAAGATTCAATGTTGAAGTTACTAAATACTTTGCCTTCAATACTCAAATATTTACCTGTAGAAAAAGCACAAGATGCAAGAACATTTATATTAAGTTTTCAATATTGGCTTGGTGGTACTACTGAGAATCTGAAGAACTTCTTATTAATGATCTCAGAAAAATATGTAGTGTCAGAAAATATAAAAGATCAGTTAGAAGAATTTAAAATACAAGATCCTGAAACATTTCCAGATTTAGGCATATGGCATCCATTAGCGCCAAATATGTTTGAAAGTTTAAATGATTATCAAAATTGGGAAAATAATAGAAAAGATATAAAACCAAAAGATGATAAAACTCCAACAATTGGATTAGTTCTACAAAGAAGTCACATAGTTACAGGTGATGATGCTCATTATGTAGCCGTAATACAAGAATTAGAATATCGAGGTTCTCGTGTTTTACCTATTTTCTGTGGGGGATTAGATTTTTCTAAACCAGTAGATAAATTTTATTATGATTCAATTGATAAGGAAAGAGCAATAGTTGATGGGGTTGTATCTTTAACAGGATTTGCATTGGTAGGTGGTCCTGCGAGACAAGATCATCCAAAAGCTATTGATGCACTCAAAAAGCTAAATAGACCATATATGGTTGCATTACCATTGGTATTTCAAACAACTCAAGAATGGGAGAAAAGTGATTTAGGGTTGCACCCTGTTCAAGTTGCACTTCAAATTGCGATACCAGAATTAGATGGAGCTATTGAACCAATTATTCTTTCAGGTCGTGATGATGCTACTGGTAAAGCTCATACTCTCCAAGACAGAGTAGATGTTATTGCTGAAAGAGCAATAAAGTGGTCCACTCTTAGGGTGAAAAAAAGGAAGGAGAAGAAGTTAGCGATAACTGTATTTAGTTTTCCACCTGACAAAGGAAATGTTGGAACAGCTGCTTACTTAAATGTATTTGGTTCTATTTATAGAGTTCTTTTAGAAATGAAAGATAAAGGATATCAAGTTGATGATCTCCCTAAAAACTCCAAAGAATTAATGGAGAAAGTCATTAACAATCCAGAGGCTATGGATGGTTCTCCTGAATTAAATATTGCTCATAAGATGCCTGTAAAAGAATATGAGGAATTTACTCCTTATTCAAAGAGATTAGAAGAAAACTGGGGTAAACCTCCTGGAAACTTGAACAGCGATGGACAAAATTTACTTATTTACGGAAAACATTTTGGAAATGTATTTATAGGAGTACAACCAACATTTGGATATGAGGGAGATCCAATGAGATTACTTTATTCAAGAAGTGCAAGTCCTCATCATGGTTTTGCCGCTTATTACACTTACGTAGAAAAAATATGGGGAGCTGATGCGGTTCTACATTTTGGAACACATGGTTCACTTGAATTTATGCCTGGGAAACAAATGGGCATGAGTGAAACTTGCTACCCAGATTCTTTAATAGGATCTCTGCCAAATTTATATTATTACGCAGCAAATAATCCATCAGAAGCAACAATTGCGAAAAGAAGAGGTTACGCATCAACAATAAGTTACCTAACTCCTCCAGCTGAAAATGCTGGACTTTATAAAGGACTTAAAGAATTGAGCGAGCTTGTAGGTTCTTATCAACAACTCAGAGAAAGTAGTAGAGGTATTCAAATTGTTAATGCAATTGTAGAGACTTCAAAGCAATGTAATCTCGACAAAGATGTAGATCTCCCTAATGGTGAGGTAGAGGAACTAACTATTGAAGATAGAGATCTTTTCGTAGGGAATATATATAAGCAATTAATGGAGATAGAAAGTAGATTATTACCATGTGGACTGCATACAATTGGAGAGGCTCCTACTGCGGAGGAAGCTGTTGCTACATTAGTAAACATAGCTTCTTTAGAAAGAGAACAAGAAGGTCTTAGATCCTTACCAGGTTTATTAGCTGAATCAATAAATTTAAAAATTGATGAAGTTTACGACGGTAATAATAAGGGAGAGCTTGAGTTTGTTGAACTAAATGAAAAAATTATTAAAACTGCCAGACAATCAATATTTGCTATGGTTAATTCTCTAAAAATTGTTAATGGAAGAGTCTATTTGGAGAAATCACTATTTTCAAAAATATTAGATTTCTTGAAAATATTTGGTTTAAATTTACCTACCCCTTGGTTGAGAGTATGTAGATTAAATGGATTTAATGAAGTAAATCAAAAAGAATTAAATAAATTATTTGACTATTTATTATTCTGCCTTGAACAGGTTTGTGCAGACAAAGAAATGGATAGCCTCATAAAAGCCTTGGATGGGAATTATGTATTACCTGGGCCTGGAGGTGATCCTATTAGGAATCCAAGCGTTTTACCAAGTGGTAAGAATATTCATGCACTTGATCCTCAATCAATTCCTACTACTGCAGCAGTAGCAGCAGCTAAATCTGTTGTAGATAAATTAATTGAAAGACAAAAAGAAGAGCAAGGAACTTGGCCAGAAACAATAGCTTGTGTTTTATGGGGTACTGATAATATCAAAACATATGGTGAATCTCTTGCTCAAATTTTATGGTTTGTAGGAGTCAAACCAAAACCAGATTCTGTTGGTCGAATAAATAAATTAGAACTTATCCCGTTAGAGGAGCTTGGTAGACCAAGAATTGATGTGGTTGTAAATTGCTCTGGAGTTTTTAGGGATTTATTCATAAACCAAATGGCACTAATTGATCAAGCTGTGAAATTAGCTGCAGAGGCGGAAGAACCATTAGAGTCCAACTTTGTAAGAAAACATTCCCTAGAGCAAGCTGAAAAAGAGGGTACCTCGATAAGGGAAGCTTCAGCAAGAGTATTTTCAAATGCTAGTGGAAGCTATAGTTCAAATGTAAATTTAGCTGTTGAAAATTCAACGTGGGAGGAAGAAAATGAATTGCAAGAAATGTACTTATCAAGAAAAACTTATGCTTTTAATGCTGATAATCCAGGAGAAATGAATCAAAAAAGGGATGTATTCGAGTCTGTCATGAAAACTGCTGATGTAACATTTCAAAACCTTGACTCTTCTGAAATTTCTTTAACTGATGTCAGCCATTATTTTGATTCTGACCCTACAAAATTAATAAAAACGTTAAGAGATGATGGGAAAGAACCAAGTAGTTACATTGCAGACACAACAACATCCAATGCTCAAGTCAGGACATTAGGTGAAACAATTAGACTAGATTCTAGAACCAAGCTTTTGAATCCAAAATGGTACGAAGGAATGCTTAAGTCAGGATATGAAGGAGTTAGAGAACTATCTAATAGACTTAACTACACTCTTGGATGGAGTGCGACAAGTGGCCAAGTAGATAACTTTGTTTATGAAGAAACTAATGAAACATTCATTAATGATGAAGAGATGAGGAAAAGGCTTATGGATTTAAATCCTAATAGTTTCAGAAGAATAGTAGGAACATTGCTCGAAGTAAATGGGAGAGGTTATTGGGAAACATCCGATGAAAATATAGAGCAACTTAAAGAACTTTATCAAGAGGTAGAGGATAAAATTGAGGGAGTTAAATAGTAAAAATTAATTTTTCATCTAAAAATGTGATCTGCCACTTTTAAAACTTGATAATTTATTTTTACATTATGAACTCTTACTAAGTGAATATTTTCTTGAGAACAAAGACAACTAATAGCCAGTGTTCCTATATCTCTTTCTTTGGGATTAGGTTGATTTAAGATTTCTCCAATAAATCTTTTTCTTGAGGCTCCAATTAAAAGTGGAAATTCAAATTTTTTAAAGAAAGGCACGTTTCTTAGGATTTCTATGTTCTGTTTAGTATCCTTTGAAAATCCAATACCTGGATCCCAAATTATTTTATTCCTATTAACTTTTTTGTTTATCGCTTTTTTTGTCAAACTTTCAAGAGAATGAATAATATCCACTAAAAAATCATCATAATTTGTCAAATTATTCATGTTTGTGCTATCACCGCGACTATGAGTAATGACGAAAGGACAATTAAATTCTGAGACAACATCTAAAATCTCCTCATCCCTTCTGCCTCCTGTAACATCATTAATCCAATTAGCACCATTTGAAAGAGCTTCATGAGCAACCTCAGAATTAAAAGTATCAATAGAAATAAGAATATTGGGATATTCACTTCTAATTTTTTTTAAATATGGTATTAACCTTTTCGATTCATTTTTCGCTCCGATTTCTTTCGCTCCGGGTCTAGTACTTTGAGCACCAAGATCAATTACGTCAACCCCATTTGAAACAAAATAATTTACTTGATCTAAAACTTTTTCTATTGAACAAAAATCACCTCCGTCACTAAATGAATCAGGAGTTAAATTAATAATCCCCATTATTGAGGTTTTCCTCCCCCAATCATGAGGCCAAGGGTTATTATTATTCGAAATTTGCAATTCTTGAAAAACTTATAGGATCTAAAGAAGACCCACCTACCAAGACACCATCAATGTCACTCATTGACATTATCTCATCAATATTACTAGGTTTAACAGAACCTCCATATTGGATAATTACGTCACTAAAACCAATCAACCTCCTTATCAAAGCACATATCTTGTTTGCGTCACTTGCTTCACAAGTTTTACCTGTACCAATAGCCCATATAGGTTCATAAGCAACTATAAGATTAGATGGATCAGTATTCTCCAATCCCTGCTCAACTTGTCTTGTGATGACCCTATCGGCTTCACCTCTTTCTCTTTGCTCAAGAGTTTCACCAACACAAACTATTGGAGTTAGTCCACTTGATTGCGCAAAGACAGCTCTTTTATTAATTTGTTCATCACTTTCACTAAAATATTTCCGAGGTTCACTATGCCCAACAATTGCATATTTTACTTTGTGTTCAATAAGCATATTGGGGGAAATTTCTGCAGTAAAAGCACCTTTATCTTCCCAATGGATATTTTGACTTGCAATATTTAAATGATCAAAGTTTGTATAATTTGAAAAGGTAGAAATAGCTGTAAAGGGAGGAGCTATTACTATTTTTCTGTCATTAGGAATTTCTTTAATAAGAGGAAGAAAGTCTTCCAAATATTTTTTTGTATCAGCACAAGTCATGTGCATTTTCCAATTACCAGCGATTACAGATTTTCTCAAAATATGTTGTCTAAGAAAAATATATTAATATAGCTTGGGTTTTTAGGCTAATCATTCAAAAATTAATTCACTTTTTAGAAACATAACTTTATCTCCTTTAACTAATTTTCTTCCTCTTTTTTTTTCTATTTCTCCATTAACTTTTATCTGACCAGAATTTATAAGAAATTTTGCCTCGCCTCCAGAAGAAACTACGTTATGCCATTTTAAAAATTGATTTAATTTCATTGTTTTATAAATCCATAGCTATTGATAGAGTAAAAGAAGTACTCAAAAATAATATTTTGCAATTAATTCCACCAATCACTCCATATATTAATAGATTTATTAAAGGTTTCATATGCATGATAATTTATGTAGCATGTTGGCCAATATTAGCTTTTTTAGCTGGAAAATTAATACCCGCTATTGGATCTGGAGAATTATCAACTGTAACTAATATCATAATAAGGTCTCTTGTTGTATTTTTAATTCAAAAAACTGCTCAATATGGGCAGGATGTTTATATTGCCAAGCCTTCATTAGAAATTAGTGAAGTAATGAGACAAAATTTATTTAGTAAAATTCACAAAATAAAAATGAATTTTATCAACAACATTTCTGCAGGAGATATTACTTATAGGCTTACCGAGGATGCGGATAGAGTCAGTGAAGTGATTTATAAAACATTTCAAGATACATTACCGTGCGTGTTGCAATTATTAGCAGTAATATTCTATATGTTTTATTTAGACTGGTCTTTGACGATATCAACATTCATATTAGCCCCAATAATTGTATTATCTGTAAATAACTTTGGGAAAAGAGTTTTAATAGCATCTGAAAAAAGCCAAGAATCAACAAGCGATTTAGCTGGTTTAATAGGAGAATCAATAAACGGAATTTCAACAATAAGATCATTTGCAGCAGAAAATTGGATTAAAGGTAGATTCAATACAAAATTGAAAAGTAATAAACAAGCAAAATATAAGACACTTAAATTACTTGCTATCCAACATCCAATAGTAGGTTTTATTGAAGCTTTTGGAATATTGGCAATATTAGGATTAGGAGCATTAAGAATTAATCTAGGTCTTTTAAATAGCGAAGAATTTAGCAGTTTTTTTGCTGCAATATTAATGCTTATAGACCCAATTAGTCACATTAGTACAAACTTTAATGAGTATAAGCAAGCAGAGGCTTCATTAAAAAGACTAAAAAAAATAAATATGCAACCCATTGAAAAAGATGAAGGGAATTTAGAAAAAATATCAAAAATAAATGGGAAGATAGAGTTCAATCATGTTTGTTTTGAATATAAAAAAAATAATGAAGTTTTAAAAGATATCACTTTAAAGATTTCAAAAGGACAAATAATTGCATTTGTAGGATCATCAGGAGCTGGGAAAAGCACAATGATGTCTCTGATATTAAAATTCATAAGCCCTAAAATAGGAGAGATATATATTGATGACAAAAACATAAGATCTATAAGCTCAATAGATATAAGATCAAATATTGCCTTAGTTCAACAACAACCTTTTTTATTCTCTGGAAGAATAGTTGATGTAATAAAAATGGGAAGGAACTTTAGTGAAGAGGATGTAATTAAGTCTGCTAAGATTGCAAATGCTCATGAATTTATTCTTAAACTCCCTAGTAAATACGAAACAAATATTACCGAAAGAGGATCTAACTTTTCAGGAGGTCAGATTCAAAGATTAGCAATAGCTCGCGCAATATTGGGTAACCCATCTATACTTTTACTAGATGAAGCTACTAGTGCATTAGATTCAGATTCAGAAGCAGAAGTTCAAAAAGGGCTAAAACAAGCAATGAATAACAGGACAGTTATAATAGTTGCTCATAGATTATCCACTACCCAGGAAGCAGATAAAATAGTTGTTTTTGATAAAGGTAAAATTGTAGACAGTGGGAAACATATAGATTTGTTCAATAAAAAAGGAATTTATAAAGAATTATGTGAAAAACAGTTAATAAAGATTACTTGATTGTATTTAATAAAAGATAAAATCATGACTGTAAAAACATTGAAAATAATTTCCAGTACTAACTTTTGAGGGAGGGGCTGAATATAATATTAATGATTTAACGAGTGAAACAAAACAACTAATTAAAGTATTACAAATAGCTGAAATTCAGCTAAAAATTCATGAAGACACATTTAAATTATTATCAATTGGTAGAAACTCCCCAACAATCCAATTAAGAGAGAAACTTATAAATTATGAATAGATTCTATTAGTTATGAATTTCCTGAAGTGATAAAGTATCAATTTTATTTAACCGTAATGATTTAATTGCCTGCAAAGCTGCTTTTGCTCCAGGAATAGTAGTAAAAGTAGGAATATTATATTCTAAAGATGCTCTTCTAAGATAAGCATCATCATGGAGAGCCTGAGATCCAGCTGGTGTATTAATAACTAATTGGATAAGACCAGAACGAATTGAATCTTCAATATTAGGCCTTCCTTCATGAACCTTTAAAACTTCATCAACTTCAATTCCTAAATTAAATAAATATTTAGCAGTACCCTTAGTCGCTACTAATTTAAAACCTAAAACTATTAGTTCTCTTGCAATGTACTCTAATTTCTCTTTATCTAAGTCATTTGTTGATAAAAAAGCAATACCCCTAGTAGGGACGCCATTTCCAGCAGCCAATTCAGATTTTGCATAAGCCAGGCCAAAATCATCTGCTAATCCCATTACTTCTCCTGTAGAACGCATCTCAGGGCCTAGTAAAGCATCAGAGCCAGGAAACCTTTTGAAAGGTAAAACAGCTTCCTTAACCGCTTGATATTTAGGTATTAATTCTTTAGTAAAATTTATATCTTTTAAAGAGGATCCTTGCATTAATTGAGTCGCCAATTTTGCAACAGGTTTACCAATAGCTTTGGAAACAAAAGGTATAGTTCTTGATGCACGTGGATTAGCCTCAAGAATAAATAATTGATTTTCTTCATTACTATGATTTCTAATTGCAAATTGCAAATTAATTAAGCCAACAACATTTAATCTATTTGCTATTAATTTTGTCCATTTTTTAACAGTATCTAATGTTTGTTGGGATAAAGAAATCGAAGGTAGGCAACATGCAGAATCACCAGAATGGATTCCAGCAGGTTCTACATGCTCCATAAGACCTGCAATAACAACCGAACCAGTTTTATCACATAACGCATCAACATCAATTTCTATTGCATTACTTAAATATTGATCCAAAAGAATCGGATGATCTGGAGAAACTTTAACGGCCTCTTTTACATATCGAGATAAATCATTTATATCTTTAACTATTTCCATAGCCCTTCCACCTAAGACATAAGAGGGCCTTACGACTAGAGGAAATCCTATATTATTTGCAACAAATATTGCCTCTTCTTCATTACGCGCTATTCCATTGAGCGGTTGTCTTATATTTAATTCTTCTAGAATCTTTGTGAATTCTTCTCTATCTTCTGCTATGTCAATTGAATGAGGAGATGTTCCAAGGATTTTTGATTTACATTTAATACCTTCCTTAGATTCCAACCAATTAGATAAAGGCAAAGACAACTTAAGAGGTGTTTGTCCTCCAAATTGAACTATCAATCCATATGGATTTTCAGCCTCAATTATATTGAGAACATCTTCCAAAGTAACAGGCTCAAAATATAAAATATCGCTTGTATCGTAATCAGTTGAAACAGTTTCAGGATTACTATTAACCATTATCGTTTGATAACCATTACTTGAAGCTTGATAAGAGGCATGACAGCAACAGTAATCAAATTCAATACCTTGACCAATTCTATTAGGTCCACCTCCCAATATCATAATTTTTTTTAAATAATTATCTTTATCGGCAGAAATTTCATTATCATTTATATTTAAATTTTTATCTAAAAAAGATTCTTCATAGCTTGAATAATGGTATGGAGTTTCAGATGAAAACTCAGCTGAACAAGTATCCACAGTCTTGTAAAGTGGTATAACGTTCAATTTTTTTCGATAATTTCTTACTTCAAAAAATTCAGAGTTAGTTAATTTTGCAATCTGTTGATCTGAAAAGCCCAATTGCTTTGCACTTAACATTAAATCTCTATCAATTCGATTAAGTTCATTGCCTTTTAAAAATTCATTCTGAAAATTAAAAATATTTCTTAACTTTTCAATAAACCACAAATCTATATTCGTTATTTCATTAATATAAGAATTAGTCTTACCAGATTCCATTGCTTTTTTTACTATTAATATCCTTTCAGCAGTTGGGTTTCGTAAATTATTCTTTAAATCATTATCGTTATTAAAATCTTCAATAGAATCGCATTCCCAACCGAAAATACCAATTTCTAAAGATCTCAAAGCTTTTTGAAAAGATTCTTCAAAGGATCGACCAATTGCCATTGATTCTCCAACAGATTTCATTGATGTATTTAAAATATTTGATGAACCTTTAAACTTTTCAAAAGCAAATCTTGGCACCTTTGTTACAACGTAATCAATTGAGGGTTCAAAGCATGCAGGCGTTTTTTTAGTAATATCATTAATAATTTCATCAAGTGTGTACCCCACAGATAATAAAGCCGCAATCTTAGCTATAGGAAAACCTGTAGCTTTACTAGCTAGTGCAGAAGATCTACTTACCCTTGGGTTCATCTCGATAACTATTACATCACCATTTTTTGGATTTACCGCAAACTGTATATTACTTCCTCCTGTTTCAACACCTACCTCTCTTATTATTTTTAACGATAAATCTCTCAGTCTTTGGTATTCTTTGTCAGTTAATGTTTGAGCAGGGGCCACTGTAATTGAGTCACCAGTGTGTACACCCATGGGGTCTAAATTTTCAATACTACAGATAATAACAACATTATCAGCTGTATCTCTCATAACTTCTAATTCAAACTCTTTCCAACCTATTAAAGATTTTTCAATTAAAATTTGATTACTAGGACTTTCATCTAAACCAGATTTGCAAAGATCATTAAATTCTTCAAGATTGTACGCTATTCCACCTCCAACTCCACCTAAAGTAAAAGCTGGTCTTATAATTAATGGGTATGAATTTATTTGCTTAGATACTTCTCTCGCTTCGAATAAATCAGAAGCGATACCTGAAGGACATACATTTACATTTATATTTTCCATCGATTCTTTAAATAGTTTTCTATCTTCAGCCTTGTTAATAGCTTTTAAATCAGCTCCTATTAATTCAACATTATTATTTATCAAAAAATCAGATTCAGAAAGTTTCACAGCCAGATTCAAAGCAGTCTGACCACCCATTGTTGGAAGAATCGCATCAGGTTTTTCCTTTAAAATTATTTGAGAAACTATTTCTGGAGTCAAAGGTTCAATATAGGTTTTATTTGCTATTTCAGGATCAGTCATTATTGAAGCTGGATTAGAATTAATTAAAATAATTTCATATCCAGCTTTTCTTAAAGCTTTACAAGCTTGAGTACCTGAATAATCAAATTCACATGCTTGTCCTATAACAATTGGACCTGAACCAAGAATTAGGATTCTTTTAAGATCACCTCTTTGAGGCATAATTAGAAAAATTCATTTATTTAATGCTACTTACAAATCATCAGTTGTTAATCAAGTTACTTGAAAAGCAACATTTGTTTCTATAGTATTGATAATAAAACATAATTTATGAGCGAACTTCAGCGACTTAAAAGTTTGTTGCCTCCGGAGAATGAAAGTTGGGTTTTTATTGAAGCTGCCGCCGCCATAGATCCCCCATTGATTACATTGGAGGAAATTGGTCGTGACGAAGTTGAAATTCAAATAGATTTAGAAGAATGGGATAATTATGCAATTGATCATAGAAATTTATTGTTTTGGCATGAAGTTGGAAAGATTCAAAATGATGCAATTCCACGAGACGGATGGGAAATGGCAGCTTTAGCAATTGGCCTTGGTGGAGCGATAGGTGAACTATGGGTACAAGATGGTTTACTTTTAATACTTGCTCTTGGCTTATCAGGTTTTGCAGGATATAGACTTTACTTAAAAAATAATTCTGAGAAAAGATTACAAGATGCTATTTTTGCAGATGAAAGAGCCATAGACCTTGCCTGTAGATTTGGTTATAGTATCCCAAATGCTTATAAAAGCCTTGGCGGGGCTTTAAAAGAGCTAATAGAAAAAACTAGAAAAAAGAAAAAAAGAATAATATTTGAAGATAGATTAGAAGCATTAAGAAAAAGTGCTGAAAAAGCTAGGTCAGAATTATCACAACAAGAGAGTTCAGACAAATCAGTTTCAAGTGAAAACGTTTATGGACAATAAATTATTAGTTTTAATGGCGGCTAAAGCCTGTGATATAAAAAAGGCTCAAGAGATTAAATTGATTAAAATTGATAAAGTTTCATTTATTAGTGAATGGATACTTATTGCCCAAGGCTTATCAGATGTTCAAGTTAGATCAATTACTAATTCTGTCGAGGAAGAACTTAGAGAAAAAGCAAAGATTGAACCAATTAGAAAAGAAGGAGTTAGCGAAGCAAAATGGGCACTACTTGATTATGGTGATTTAATAGTAAATATTTTTCAACCCGAAATAAGAAAGTTCTATGACCTTGAATCATTTTGGAGTAATGGAGATTACCTCAATTTTCCATAATAAATATTGATGAATCAATTTAACTGCCCAGTACCTAAAGATCAACAGCCTACAAATGAATTTATCGAATTATCAAAATCTAAAATATTTACTTGGCCAAAATCAAAGAAATCTTTTTCATTAATTTTACTAAAGTTTTGGATCGGAACATTTTTTATATTTGTTGTAATTTCTTCAGGAAGTGCATATTTTGAAACTTCTACATTAAGGTACATTTTATTAAGCTTTTTTAGTAGTTTATCTTTACCATTCCTTTTTTCTATAAGGTTATATCTTGGTTGGAACCATATATTTAAAAGATTAACTTCGGAAAAAGTGGAATACGAAGAATCAGGTTGGTATGACGGACAAATATGGATCAAACCAGTTAAATTAAAGGAGAAAGAATCATTGATAGCATTATTAGAAGTAAAACCTATTTTAAAAAATTTAATTCAAATTTTATCTATTATTATTATTGTTGCTTTAATTGGAATTTTACTTTTCCAAAACAACAATCTCTAAAATGAGCTCTAATTTTAAAAATTTATACACGTCAAATAATCCTCCATTAGAGATGATATTAATGAGAGGTTCAAAACTAGAATCGATTCATAAAGTACATGCAGTAATTAGTGATAAAAAAGGAAGAGTGTTAATGTGTGCTGGAAATCCAGAATATAAAAGCTTCATAAGATCGGCCTTAAAGCCTTTTCAAGCAATTCCATTTGTGAGTAGTGGAGCTTCATCAAAAATCAAGGATTCATCAAAATCAATTGCCTTATCTTGTGGATCTCACAGTGGATCTAAATACCATGCAAGAGAAGCTTTTAAAATTTTGTGGGAAAATAATATAGATATTAATAATCTCAAATGTCCCATAAAAAATACAAGTCCCTTAGAACATAATTGTTCTGGCAAGCATGCAGCATTTCTGGCAACATGTAAAAAATTAAATTGGCCTTTAGAAAGTTATCTAAAAGGAGATCATCCTCTTCAAGTAGAAATCTTTAGGATAATATCGGAACTTCTTGAAATTCCATTTGAGGAGATATATGCAGAGAGAGATGACTGTGGAGCTCCAACCCTCTATATGAAGATACTCGAAATGGCAAAATTATATTCACTATTAAGTAGTTCAGATAATGCGGAATTAGAACAAATAAGTAGAGCGATGACAACTAATCCAATAATGATAAGCGACAATAATAGATTTGATACGGAAGTGATAAAAGAATCACATGGGCAAGTAATAAGCAAGGGAGGAGCAGAAGGAATACAGTGTTTTTGTAAAGTAAATGAAGGAATGGGTTTAGCTTTAAAAGTTGAAGATGGATCAAAAAGAGCAAAGCAATCTGTGGGTCTACATATTTTAAAACAACTAGAATGGATTTCTGAATTAAGAATACAAGACATAGAAGACAAGATCATAAAATTACCTGAAGGGGTTCAAATTGAAGTAAAAGGTCAATTAAAATTCCAAGAATCCTAAAAAATAAAAAAAAGAACCCGTTCAGATGTATGCTATGTATGTATCGCGGGGTAGAGCAGTCTGGTAGCTCGTCGGGCTCATAACCCGAAGGTCGGAAGTTCAAATCTTCTCCCCGCCACCAATTAGAAGCAGCTTCAGGGCTGCTTTTTTAGTGACTACAATCGAACTCAACGATTAATTTTTTATACTTTATCTTTATGGGTGGCATGTGAGTAAATCGTTTTTGAGAATAAGTAATTAAGACTCCTCACAAAGTTTGCCAAAAGTTTAGAGCTGATTATTTAATATATAGGACTGGATGCGGGCTTCTATAGATTGACTAGGTATTGTCTCTACTTTGATTTCGCATTTTTCTTGTGAAGTGATCACGGGTTGATTGATTCTAATGTATCTGTTTTTTCAGAATTTCCACCAGCCTAAAGGAGGTTCAGCTCCACTTGAATTTATTGTCTTAATTAATTTATTGTTGTTTTACATTTATTAGTTTTATGAGTGCGAGGAATATGATAATTTTCAGTTATTAAATAGTTCCGATCGATACAAATGTTTTGATTACTGGATATAAAAGTTTTGTATATTGCTAATACACTTCGAATAAGGTTATTTAGGTCAGTTACTAAATCCTCGTGGAAAAGACTTTAGTAAATTTCTTTTACTGGTTACTAATGAAATCAGCCAAATCCCATTACGGTGAATATTTGGTTCCAGTAAAAGCTCCTTCTAATACTATTAAACGTTTTTATTAAATTTCCTAGGTTTTTTAAGGTAAGAATTATAAAGCTTCTTCACCTCTAATCCTTTTACTAGAGTGTCATGTCTAATTAATGACTTTTTAAATGGAGACCTAGCAATACTAGTATCGCTTTGGTAGATCCACTTATGGAACTATATTTATGAATCAATACAATAGATATCGCGATAGTTTAGGATTGCACTAGAGGGAACATAAACAGATTAAGAGGAATAAGTAAAGATAAGCATCGCTCATGTTAACTAATAATTTAATACTATAAATTAAACATTTTATGTTTTATTGAAATCAATATTTAATAAATAAACTAATAGAAATTAAATATAAATTGAAGATAAACTCACAGGGATGATTCTTAATTTTTAGTATTGGAGCAAATATGACAAATTTTTATTTTGGATAAAGAAGAAAGAAGGAAAAAATATAAATCAATGTCTAGCCAAGAAAGAAAAGAGCTTATCCTAAAGAAGATGCAAGCTAAAAGAATAGAAGTAGGAAGTGGTGTGCCAAATAAAAAATATGATAGTGAAGAGATTTATGAGTTAATCCATATTGCAGGTTGTTTTCCTGAATTAAGAGAAAAACGTAAATAATCAATTTAATACTTGACGAAGTATACTCAATGTACTTATATTTATAGTACACATGTATTACTTGCTAATGACTCTTGGAGGAGCGAATGTTTGGTCTAATTTTTCTTATGGCAGTCGTGTTGACACCCCAAATGGCTGGTTACTCAACCCACAAAGCAGCTTTTTAATCTTGTTTGAAAAGTGCAAGAAGTCAGTACGAAACAACATAAAAGTTTATACCCATCTCTTCTACGCAAATCATCTAGGAGAACCAGCAGGACTTAAAAATACAAGACTTCATGATCTCGATTCTGCCTTTGAAACATGGAATGAACTCATCCTTGGAGGATGGACTGAAGTAACAAACCAATCTCAAGAATAAGCATGACTAATTTAAATCCAATTAAAAAGAAACTTGCAAAAGAGAATAGAAAAGTATCTGTTCAAGACCCATCAAAACTGTTAGCCGAATTTTTTAATGGAGTAGTAATTAAGCTCGATGAAGAATACATCTATGACTAATGGAAGATCTGCGATCGTGGGCTTACTTCGAGTACAAATCAGAACTGGAAAGCAAACGCACAAAGATTTGCATTACTTGAACTCACTCTCGATACAGCACGACAGATCAATGTGTAACTATCTTCATTTGTCCCTTTTACCAGAAGTTTATTACTCAAGGAGATCACTTAGTTAAGGACTGTAAATTTTGCAGAAAGGATAATAAGATATTTTCGCCTGAGGCTCCTTAGAGTTTAAAAATCCGCATAAATACCGATATACAGAAAATATTATCCGTAGTAATTTCTAATTAACAAAATGGAGGGAATCAGAAATGATTGATAGTCCACCAAAGAATTTAATTAGATTGGTTTAAACAGCCAAATCCTACATAAAAAACTAAGTATTCCTAAAAGAGGTTGTTTTCATTTAAAGGCTGGGTTCAACCTCTACTTTAATACCTGTAAATATTAGCCCAAAGAAGAAAGTTTTATTGTAAAAGGTGCTAGATTTACCACAAAATTTAGAGTGCAAAATGAGAGTAAAACTCGAACCAGAAACAGCCTTTATTGGCAAAAAATTTGCATATATTTTCTTTGGAATAATACTTGGACTTAATGTAATAGCATTTTTTTGGTATTTCTTTTTTTCTCACCTAACCTAGAACTTATTCTTAATCTCTTTGTCAAACAAATCTTATCCATCTAACCTATCTGCGTAATCTCTTAAAACTTCAGCCATCTTTTGAGGTGGAATTTCTTCTTGATATTCTCTACACAAATCAAAAAATTTATCTAAGAAATCCTTCATTGAAGAGGGCATAAAAAAATAAGAGTTCTTATGCAATTCTACTTTAGATCGATTGTCAATCAAATAGAGATTACATCATCTTGTATTAAGGGCTTCATTTATTACCAAGTTTTCATTTCAGTACTGCCTTGAGATCTTTGCATCCAAGATTATTTCCAAGTACCATCTACCTTTTTAAAAGGGAAAATCCTAAGTCAATGTCTAATTATCAAAGGTTGAATTTGATCCTAAAGAAGATGAAAGCTAAAGGCACTGAGGTAGGAAATGTAGTTACATATAAAATATCCTAGTGAATAGGTTTATGAGTTAATTCATATTGCTAATCACTTACAAGAATTAAGAAATAAAAAACAAAATAATTTAATACTTGACGATTAAGCTTAAATATATTTATATTACTAGTACAGTTGTATTACTTAGCAATGGTATTAGGAGAAGCATATGTTTGGACTAATTTTTCTTATGGTTATCGTAATGAGTTTCCAAGTGGTTGGCTACTTAACCCCGATCGCAGTAGACTAATATTATTTACAAAAAATAAGAAATCAGCCAGTAACAATATAAGGATTTTTGCTCATACATACTATACAAATGCTCTTGGTGAACCCATGACAATTAAATCATCAAGTCAAATTGACTTAGACGATGCCTGGGATAAATGGCACGATCTTCAATTAGAGGGCTGGACTTTTGAAGAACTTGAATTACCTGAATAAGTATGAAAAAACAAAATCTTACTTTAAAAGAAACGATCCAAAGAGGATATGAAAATATCTATTCAAGACTTTCTAAATTATTAGCAGAATTTTTTAATGGACTTGTAAATGAGCTTGATGAAGTATATACACATGACTCATAAAGAACTAGTAGATCAAGTTTCCGCAAATTTATTTAATCAAAGTGGAAAGATAGAAAGCCAAAGATCTTGGCTTACTATTAGAAATTATTTAGAGCAATTAGATGACGAGCAACTAAAGTTAATGCTTAAGGAAGCTAATTGATATAAACATAAGTTAAATTCTTCTCAATTAGATCTACATGCAATAGGTTTAAATCCGGGCGGGAATATCAGCGGAACGATGCCAGCATTAACCAAGCAATTCATTTAAAACAATGCCAGATTTTATTCATTAGGTTCATATTGATACAAAGTTCATATTAGGTTTAATTTTAATTTCATAAAATCAACCTTTTATTAACAGGGCAGAAATTTAAAAATATTTATAGTCCACTAAAGATATCTTATTTAATCTTTTTAAAAGTAAAAATATAATCCCTGACAAGACTTACTTGTAATTTGAATAGAAAATAGATTCATTGATAAGTATTATTTATCAGAGGCATAAGATTTGCTCTGCACATTTACTAAGACTTTGATTTATAGTGAATTTGACGGAAATCAAATTATCCGTTTTTACTTAAAGCCTTTAAATAGGCAATAACATAACGAACTCATGACAACTATTCAGCAGCAGCGTTCTTCGCTGTTAAAAGGCTGGCCACAGTTTTGTGAGTGGGTAACATCAACTAACAACAGAATTTATGTTGGTTGGTTCGGCGTCTTAATGATTCCATGCCTACTTGCAGCCGCGGCTTGTTTCATCGTTGCTTTCATCGCAGCACCTCCAGTAGACATTGACGGAATTAGAGAACCAGTTGCTGGTTCATTCCTATACGGAAACAACATCATCTCAGGTGCAGTTGTTCCTTCTTCAAATGCTATTGGTCTACACTTCTACCCAATTTGGGAAGCAGCTACTGTAGATGAGTGGTTATACAACGGTGGTCCTTACCAGCTAGTAATATTCCACTTCCTTATTGGTATCTCAGCATACATGGGACGTCAGTGGGAGCTTTCATACCGTTTAGGTATGCGTCCTTGGATCTGTGTTGCATACTCTGCACCAGTTTCAGCAGCTTTCGCAGTATTCCTTGTATACCCATTCGGTCAAGGTTCATTCTCTGACGGAATGCCTTTAGGTATCTCTGGAACATTTAACTTCATGTTCGTTTTCCAGGCAGAGCACAACATTCTTATGCACCCATTCCATATGGCTGGTGTTGCAGGTATGTTCGGAGGATCTTTATTCTCAGCAATGCATGGTTCACTTGTTACTTCATCTCTAATCAGAGAAACAACTGAGACAGAATCTCAGAACTATGGTTACAAGTTCGGACAAGAAGAAGAAACATATAACATCGTTGCAGCTCATGGCTACTTCGGTCGTTTAATCTTCCAATATGCTTCATTCAACAACAGCAGAAGTCTTCACTTCTTCCTAGCTGTATTCCCAGTTGTATGTGTTTGGTTAACTTCAATGGGAATCTGCACAATGGCATTCAACCTTAACGGTTTCAACTTCAACCAATCAGTTGTTGATGCAAACGGTAAGATTGTTCCTACATGGGGAGACGTTCTTAACAGAGCTAACCTAGGTATGGAAGTAATGCACGAGCGTAACGCTCACAACTTCCCACTTGATCTAGCAGCAGCTGAGTCTACAACAGTAGCTCTTACAGCTCCAGCTATCGGTTAAGCTTAAAGTTCTAAATTTAAAGCCTCCTTTTATAAGGAGGCTTTTTTTTGTCTATTTATATAATTTGGTATTTATGATCTATCTTTTAACTAAATAAATAAGAGGGCTTTTCGCCCTCTTCAAGTCATGCACCTCAGTGTCCACAAAGTCGATGAAGTGCTTTTGACTCCTGAATTATTTATACTCCTATCGACTCTGGAAATATAGTGCTGAGAACCCCAAAGCATAAATGCTTGAGCAAAAACCACCATATCAATTAAATGAAAATAGGAGGATAATATAGTTGTAGATCCAGGAGGTCTAAATGAAACTATTCAATCAATTTAATATTCTTCCAAGATATCTGACTGCATTCAACTATGCAGGTTTGAATTTGAATAATACGCCCAAAGAACTAGAAAAATGTCCTATGGAAGATCAAGACTTTTGGAATAAAGAATGTAAAGAGCATCCAACGAATCAGAATTGTTTAATTTACTGTGATTAGCAAGTCTTAGTTATTTGAAAAATCAATAATAACTAGGAGGACATCATGAACAAGAGAGTCCCATATACAATCATTCCTAAATACTTAAAAACTATTAATGATTTAGATAATGGATCTAATATTAAAGTTTTATATTGGAAACTGAAGTGTGAAGAAAACCCCTCTTTCCGAGGCTGCGAAATTTAAAGAATAGAGATTAATTGAATAAAAATAAAATACTAAGAGTTATTTATAAATTATTAGTAGATAAGAATTGTTTGTGATCCGTCTTTATTATCTGTTACAGATACATTTTTATTAGGAAAAGATTCAGACAATAATCT
>QCGO01000002.1 GCA_003279855.1 Prochlorococcus sp. AG-388-E21 | reverse complement strand
TTTAGATTCTTTATTTGAATTGGTTAGTGATCGACAATTAAAAGATTTTGGAAACATCAGTGCCAGCAACAAGTCAGACGGTTCGTTAATCACAAGTTGTGATTTATGGAGCGATAAAACGATAGTAGAGGCTCTATCTAAAATTGCTCCACATGAAGGGGTTCTAAGTGAAGAGGGCGGAAAGTTAGTTCCTAATACAAATGCTTATTGGATAGTAGATCCTCTTGATGGGACCACAAATTTTGCTGCAGGAATTCCATATTGGTCTATTTCGGTAGCAAGATTTGTAGATGGTGTCCCTCAATCTTCTTTTTTAATCATTCCAACATTAAAGAAAAAATTTGTAGCAATCAAAGGAGAAGGTGTTTGGCTTAATGACAAGAAAATTGAGGTTAATGATAAACAACAAAGTGAATGCGTTTCTTTATGCAGTAGATCTATTAAAATTTTACAAAAAAATCCTAATGCAATATTTCCCGGGAAAATAAGACTTCTTGGTGTATCCAGTTTAAATTTAACAAGTGTTGCAATGGGACAAACTTTTGGAGCAATAGAATCAACTCCTAAAATATGGGACATTGCAGCAGCATGGCTATTACTAGAGGAGTTAAATTGTTCAATTGAATGGTTAGAAATAAACCCTTTGCATTTAACTAAAGAACAAGATTTACAAGATACTAATTTTCCCTTAATTGCCTCTAGGACAAAAGAAAAAATGAAAGTCTTAAAACCATGGGGTAATTTATTATTGGAAAATTAGTTACATCATAAATATATAAAAGACTTGAAAAATATCCCTATTAGATAGAATAAATAAGATTTGGGATAAGTATTTGAAGAGAATTAATATGCAGCGCAGTACAACATGGATCATTAAAAGTTTATGGGGAGCTTGCGAAAGATGGAGTAAATCGGATTGTATTGATTTAAGTGCTGCTTTTGCTTATTACACTCTTCAGTCATTCTTTCCAATACTCCTTATTTCTCTTTCAATAGCTTCTTGGTTTCTAGGTAAACAAGATGGTTTAGATCAACAAATAATATCTGTTGCCGCTCAAATTTTACCTCCATCAGTTGTTGAATTAGTTGAAACAACATTATTTAAATTAATTGACCAAGGCTTTGGAGCAGGTATTTTAGGAGCTATGTTTTTACTGTTTACTGCTGGCAACGCCTACTTATCACTTCAAAGAGGTTCTGATAGGCTTTGGGAAGACGAGCTGCCTTCAAGAAGAATAAACTCTGCCTGGCAAGAGCAAGCATCAAGATTCCTTAGGAACAGAATTGAAGCTTTCTTAGTAGTATTTTTTATAGGGTTTTTAATGGTATTAGATCAAATCAGTGCAAATCTCAGAATGATTCCAACTACTGTTTTAGAAAAAATATCAAATTCTAGTAATTTTATTTCTGAATTCATTTTAAAGTTACCACTCTTGCAAGTTGGTCAATTTGCTTTGCCACTAGTGGGATTTTCATTAATGGCTTTATTACTTCAAGCACTATTGCCGAGTAGAAAAGTTCCTTTAAAACCACTAATCCCTGGTTCAATTCTGATTGGAATTGGGCTGACTACTCTTAATCTAGCAGTTAGTAAAAGTATTCTTTCCCTTGGGACAAGGTTTCAAGCATATGGTTTTATTGGAGGTTTTTTAGTATTAACTTTATGGGTTTGGCTATTAGGCGTTATTTTATATTTTGGACAATGTTGGAGTGTGGTTATAGCTAGTATGTCTTTAACAAGTAGGAGAAGAAAAAATTAATCTAAAAGAATCACATGTTTCCTTTTCTAAAATGAACAAAAATTTAGTTACTTATTCTATAATTTTTTTAATATTTATTTCCCTTTTTGGATTTAACTTTTTTCTAAGTCTTATAGGAAATCTTTTATTACTTATATTTTTAATTCCTCTTTTAATACTTTCTGTTTTATTGATAAGTTTTAATTCCTTAAAATCAAAAGTAAAAACTTGTAATCAATGTGGCACTATAACTTTAGGAATTAATAATAACTGTATGAATTGTGGCGCAGATTTGGAAAATAAAAATTCAGAAGGCATTGAAAGTTTAAAAAAACCCAGTGAAACTACAATTGAAGTAAAAGCAGAAGAAATCAAATGATTGACCTTAAATACTTCTTATAAAAATTTAACCAATCCCAATTTGTCTTAAAATACTTTGTCCTGTAATTAATTCTGTACCTAAACCTATCAATATTCCCATCATTGCCATTCTGCCATTCCAAGTTTCTGCAAAGTTGACAAAACCAAATCTTGGTTGATTATCCTCATTCATAATGATTTATTCGAAAAGTAATTTTATTTTAGCGTTTGAAGGTTAAATTTATGAAAAAAATTCATGGTTTATCTAACATGTCTTATTCCATCAACTGGCTTGTACTCGTCTCCAGTTAATTCTTCATATATAATTGCAGGCAGACCTGTCTCAAACATAGTCTGTAGAGCTTCTTTGAGCATTGGGTTCCAGCCTCCAGTACTTACTTTTCCATGTCTTACAGTCCAATCCCAGGTTCCTTGCAGATCTCTTGGCAGTCTCCCCTCTCTATCTCTTCTGGCAACTAAATCAAGAGATTCTACTATTCCGACTATAATTGGATTTTTTCCATAAGAAGGAGTTAAACTCAATTCAAGTCTCACAGGTTCTTCTTTAACCATTTTAAGACGAAACCTAGGTGGCAACTTGAGTGATCTAATAACTCCCGAGACAATCTTTGTTCTTAATTCCAAAATTTTAACCTTATAAATTTACTAAATGAATTCAATCAGTTTTAGTTCCCTTTTCTTCCAGAGTTGAATCTGTATCATTAGAAAACCTTACTGTAAGTAATTCTTCTTGAGTTATGTTTCCAGATTTATCTAGAAGTTCAGGATGAATAGTATATTTATTTTGTTTAATATTTGTTTTGTAAGATCGATTTTGTTGTTTATCAAGTGCCCCCCAACCATTTGACATTACTTTAAAAGCCTTCCAAACAAGATAGGTTAGAGCAGCAGAATAAATTATTGGAAATAAAAAAGACATTAAGTTTATTAATTAATTATTATTTAAATTCTATGATAGCCCGAAAAAAATAAATTTAGCTAATTTAAAGAAAGATATTCTTCTATTTACTAAATAATTCCAGCGATTTATTTGATTATCACTAACATAAATAATAAACTGTAAACGAATGTTTTCAAAGACAATCACAAAAAAAAATTTTATAAAACACTATTTTAAAAAACTATTCTTCCTTTCATGTTTAACACTTGGTTTAATTAATAAATCAAATGTAATATCTCAGCCACTAGTAAATCAAAATCTAAATGAAGAATCTAAAATTTCAAATATATCTTTCGTAACAAAAGCAGTAAAGAAAACAGGGGCTTCGGTAGTAACTATTGACACTCAGCGATTTGTTAAAAATAGACAATTTTCTAGAGATTCAAGAATATTCTTAGATCCATATTTTGAAAGATTTTTCGGTTTACAATTACCTCCTGAAAATCAACCACGGTTAGAACAAAGTCAAGGAAGCGGATTTATATTCGGAGATGGTCTTGTAATGACAAATGCACATGTTGTGAATGGATCAGAAAAGTTAATAGTTGGCTTATCAAACGGAACAAAATATAAAGGGAAATTAATAGGACAAGATTTACTTACTGATTTAGCTGTTATCAAGCTTGAAGGGAAAGGACCTTGGCCAAAAGCAAAGTTAGGAGATTCAACAAAAATTGAAGTTGGTGATTGGGCAATAGCTGTTGGTAATCCTTTTGGACTGGAAAATACAGTAACCTTGGGAATAATTAGTAACTTAAATAGAAATGTCTCACAATTAGGAATATATGATAAAAAGTTTGAGTTAATTCAGACAGATGCAGCCATAAACCCTGGCAATTCTGGAGGGCCATTATTAAATAGTAATGGAGAAGTGATTGGAATTAATACTCTTATTAGATCAGGCCCTGGGGCAGGTTTAAGTTTTGCAATCCCAATAAACAAAGCTAAACATATCGCCTCGCAACTAATAAAAAATGGAAAAGTAATACATCCCATGATTGGAATCAACTTAATAGACGAAAATTATTTTGAGACGAATAAAAATATTGTAAAAGTAGGATACGTTGTCCCAAATAGCCCTGCTGCAAAAAGCGGAATCATTATTAATGACATAATTCTAAAAGTGGGTAAAACAAATATTAATAATTCTTCAGATATTATCAACGAAATAAGTAACAACGGAATTAATAAATTTATAAATATAACCTTAAAAAGAAAAAATAAAATTATTAAATTAAAAGTTAAACCGATTGATATTACGGATTTAACAAAATAATAAATTTTTTTTAACTTTCATAGTCTCTGAGTATTTCTACACATTGAGAGATACAAATACCATCAGAAATATCACAACTAGAAATACACTCAAAATAACTTTCTACTGGATCAGAAGTAACATAATTACTTTCTTTTAAATCATACTTTTTCATAAGTATTCTAAATAAACAAATTAGCAATTATTACATTAATCAAAGTTATGAAGTCTGTAAAGATAAATAAGTGATCTTGCCTAGAGGATTGTAAAGTTTTCTAAAAACTAATCATCCAAACTAAAAGAAACAAGAATAAAATATTTAAAAGACACACATAAATAGTTATTTTATACTCCTTTTCTTCTCTAAAAAATATTCATAATTTCCATTAAAAGATAATAATTTAGAGTCTTTAATTTCAATTATTCTATTTGCTATTTTAGAAATAAAATATCTATCATGCGAAATAATAAATACTGTTCCTTTATAATTATTTATTGCAAGTTCCAAATTCTCTTTCGATTGTAAATCTAAATGGTTTGTAGGTTCATCAAGAAGTAAAAAATTGCTTGGACTCATTATCATCAAAGCCAATGCTAATCTAGCTTTTTCGCCACCACTAAGTTGTTGAACATTTTTAAAAACAGCATCATTATGAAAGCCAAAACTGCCTAAGAATGTCCTTACTTTTTGTTGAGACCAATCTGGTGCTTTTGAAAATATTAAATCAATAACCTGTTTTTCAACAGCAAGTGCTGCAGCCTGATTTTGCTCATAATAACTTGTAATTATATTATGTTTACCTAAATTAACTTCTCCTATTTCAGGTTCTATTTTTTTCATGATCAACTTCAACAAAGTAGATTTACCACATCCATTAGGACCTAAAATTGCTATTTTTTCTCCCGCGGAAACCTTTAAATTGACATCAAATAATAGTATTTTTTCTTCAAAACTATGAGATAAATTCTTAATTTGAAGAACTAATTTACCAGAACGAGGACACTCAGGAAAATTAAAAGAAGGACTTTTTAGTCTTGAAATAGGTGCATCAATTTTTACAATCTTTTTTAATTGTTTCTCTCTACTTTTAGCCTGAGTACTCCTTGTAGCACTAGCTCGAAATCTTTCAATATACTTTTTTTGTGTTTCGATCTCCTTTTGCTGCAACTCAAAAGCTTTACTTTGAGTTGCTTCATTTAAAGACTTTTGTTCAATAAAAAAAGAATAATTCCCATTATATGTTTCAGAAATTCCTCTTTCTATAAAAATAATCTTTTTGCATAGTTTATCTAAAAAATATCGATCATGACTAATTAATATGATTGATATTTTTAGAGATATTAAATATTCCTCTAGCCAAAAAATTGTTTCCAAATCTAAATGATTAGTTGGCTCATCGAGTAAAAGTAAATCAGGTTTTTGCAAAATAATTTTTCCAAGAGCAACTTTCATTTGCCAACCCCCAGAAAAATTACCTACCAATTTGTCTGCATCATCCTTAGAAAAACCTAGTTTTGGAAGTATCTTCTCTACTTCTGCCTGCATTTGGTAGCCACCTAAAACTTCAAACTTTTCTTGAAATTTGGCTAGTTGATTTACAAGATGATCAAGTTTTTCAGAGTCTTTGCTTGTTTCTAAGAATTTCATTTCATTTTCTATCTCTAGAAGTTTATTTGAAACTAATTGAATATCTTTGAAAGAACTTTCTAATTCTTCTCTAACTGTTCGATTTAGATTACAATCCAATTCCTGTTTTAAGTGGGAAATTTTGGGACTTCCTTCTTTAAGAATTAGTCCACTTGTTTGATCCTCCTCACCGATTAAGATTTTAAACTGGGTCGATTTCCCTGCTCCATTAGAACCAACTAAGCCTATCTTTTCTCCCTTCCTAATTTCCCAATTAATATTTCTCAGAACAACATCAGTAGAGTAAATTTTGCTTACATTATCAAATCTAATCACTTTAAAATAATTGAATTTACAAAATTAGAGACTTTTTACCAAAAAAAATTTTTGTGGAATAAAATTGTGATATGAAAAGAATAGAACAAATCGTAGTAATTTTCATAGCTGCAGCATTAGCAATTCCAAGTTATTGGTTTTTTTGGACATTGGCTGGTGGTGGTGGTTACAACAGAAGAATAACACCAGTATCAAAAGAAGGTACTACGCAAAATCTTTTGCTAAAGACCTCCTCGAGCCTTAATCAACCATAATTTAGTTGCTTCGTCATCCAAAGTCGACAAATAATCCATAACCTCCTCTTTAGTAACTGGAATATCTACTTCTCTACCTATCTCGCAAATTTTTTCAAGAGCTGCTTTTGGATTATTAAGAGCCATCAAAAATAAACTTTGTTTTTTTTTTGAATCATCGGCTATTAAATTGTAGAGTTTCTCAACATTACTAGTCATCAGTTTCCATTAATTAATATCAATAGACTATTCCCTCAAGCTACATTTTGTTGATTATAGTTATTTATAGACAAATCATGATCAGTATCTTTTATTTCTTTGGCTGAGGCATCTGCCATACTTCTTGCATCTAAACATAGAACTTTCCTAAGCTTTGCAAAATTAGCAGCATGAGATATTCTTCCATCTTTCTGAGCATAATATTCCGAACGCTGCAGAATTTGATGAAGATGAGTCAATAAATATGGACTGATCACTGCAGATACTAATACATCACTATTCTCGTTACTTAACGGCTCAGAGTGTATTATTTTTTTTTTCTTTTTATCAATTGTTGATCTTTGAGAAGAATCAAGTTTTCTTGAATTTTTCATAATTTACACAAGGAACAAATTAATCAAAGGCTAATATCCTTACTATTAATATACACAAAGATACTACCCTTGACTAACTGTGTATACTTAAAAGTAACAGTTATTCAGTTTGACTAATGGCAACCCGCCAAAATTCAACTAATGGGAAGCCAAAATCCCCTAGGATTCAGGTGGTTCTTCCAGAATTAATTTGTGAACAGCTAAATTCTTTAGCTGAAAGTGAATCAAGAACCGTCAGCAATATGGCAAAGGTATTGATTCAGGAAGGAATTAAAAATTATTTCAAAAGAGAAGCCAAATCACAAACATCAGATAATAATATTGATACCGATAATTTCAGAGATTCATTGGAAAGACAAAGTATTAAAAGATTAAAAGGAGCTCCTCAAAGGATTATATATACCAAAAAATCCGAGAATAAATAATTAATTTTGAGGTAATTTTTGTAAATCTAAAGTTTTCCCCATAACTACCAAAATATTTCCTCTCTCAAGAATATATTTTGCAGGAGGATTTACTGTTAATTGTTCTGGAGGACCGGCAGCAAGAACGTTAACTAAATAATTTTTTCTTAAATTTAAATCTCTTAAAGATCTCCCAATAAATTCTTCTGGAACTGTTATTTCATCTATTCCAGTTTGATTATCCAATTCTAATCTTTCAATTAGATTGGGTCTAACAAGTTCTAAACCTAACCTTTCACCTTGCATTCTAGAAGGGAAAACGACCTTATCAGCACCTACTCTTTTTAACATCTTTTCATGCAAATCACTCGTGGCTCTTGCAATTACTCTTTTTACTTTTGTTCCTTCACTATCCTTAGCAATAAGAGTAGTGGTAATACTTGCTTCTATAGGCTCACTAATACCTACCACAACTGTATTCATCTCTAGAATACCTGATTCCTTCATTGATTCTTCATCAGTACAATCTATTACTCTGGCTTCAATAGAAGGTTCTAATTGTCTTAAATCATCAATAGCCTTCTCAGAAGCATCTGCAGCTAAAACATCTACGCCATTACTAATAAGTTCTCTACAAACAGCCGTTCCGAATCTTCCAACTCCTACAACTGCGAAAGTTAGAGCTTCCTCTTCTTTTTGTTGAGACCATTGCCACCAATCAGCCATAATAAATATTAGTAAAGGCTAAACATAAAGATCAGCTTTTGGATAGCCAATTCTTTTTTGTCTTTCTATTCTACTCTTATATAGAGCCTGCCACAGAGCACTTAAAAGCAAAAGAATCCCAAGTCTTCCCACGAACATACCAATAATTAAAATAAATTGACCAAAATGATTTAATTTTGCCGTCAAACCGATATCAAAACCTACAGTTGCAAATGCAGAAATACATGTGAACAGAATTTCTAGAAATGTAAATGATTCTTTTTTAATAAAAGTATTCGTAGTACTCAATAACATAGCCATCAAGAGAACAAAAAGTAAAGAGCCAACAGTTATTCCAACTGCTTTCAAAATAACCTTATCTGAAATTAATCTGTTGCTAATAATTACATCTTTTTGTCCCCTTAACGTTGATCTAGTTGCTGCCATTAAGGCAATAAAAGTTGTAGTTTTGATTCCCCCTCCAGTACCACCGGTGCTAGCTCCAATAAACATCAACGTCATTAATAGCAAGAGACCAGTATCTGATATTGAATTTAAAGATATTGGAAAATTTGTAAATCCCGCTGTTCTTGCACTCACAGTCTCGAAAATAGATGATAAAATTTTCTCAAAGAAATTTAGATCATTAAAAAATTGACTATTTAATAAGGTCTCTATTACGAAAAAACCTAATGATCCAAAAATTATTAAGGAAAAACTTGTCCTAATAACTAATCTAGAATGAAGACTCAATTTTTTATATGAAAGATTTTTTCTATTACTCCATATATCGTCAATAACTCTCCAACCAAGTCCTCCCATCACAATTAAAAAAATAAACACAATATTGACAATAAAATTAGATCGATAATCTTGAAGGCTGTTAGACCACAAAGAAAAACCTGCATTGTTATATGCAGAAATGCTATGAAAAATTGCAGACCATAGTCTTTGCCAATTATTTTGAATTTCTAGAAATCCGAAAAAATATAATACTATTGCTCCAAATGAAATAATAGAAGTGGCAGTTATAGCAATGCTTTGAAAAGTTCTCCCAATTCCACCAACCCCAAATTCATCGAGAGTCTTACCTTTATCCAATCTAGTCCTAAGCTGAGTACCTTTTACAACAAATCCCTGTAAAAAAGTAGTAATAGCCATTAATCCTAAACCACCTGATAAAAGCATTAAAGCTAAGAAGATTTGCCCAAAAATATTTAAATCAACTCCTACATCAATGATAGTTAACCCCGTAACAGTTATTGCAGAAGTAGATGTAAAGAATGCTTCCCACAAACCTACATCTGATGAAGAACATAATGGAGAACTTAAAATTAATGTTCCAATAATAATAATAATTAATCCTGTGACAATTGTGAATTGAGGTACAGATAACTTTCTGTATATTTCTTTTAATTTATAAACAACATTCTTTATTTTCACTTTATTTAATTATTTATAATTTAAAATTATCAAAGCTGGCACAGTCAATGACATTATAAGTGTTAAACCCGCACCATATTTCGCAATATCAAAAAATCTATATCTCCCAGGCCCATAAACCATTAAATTTGTTTGATAACCCATGGGAGTTAAGAATGATTGACTTGCACCAAATAATACAAGCATTATAAGAGCATTTGGCGAGATCCCCAGAACGCTTGAAAACTGAATAGCAACAGGTAATATAAGCGCAACAGAAGCAGCGTTACTTATAAATTGAGTAAGTATTACAGTAGCTACAAAAATTACTATTAAAGCAAAATAGAGTGGCATTTCACTCAGGACAAAGTCCAAATTTATGGCTATTAGATCGGCCAATCCAGTGACTTGCATAGCTACACTGAAACTTGATAATGAACCTAATAATAAAATAATATCTAGCCTGATTGACCTTTGTATTTCTGCAGGACGCAAACAGCCAAAAGCCACCATCGCTATAACTGCTAAAAGAACTGATCCTACTAATGGAATAGTAGTTAAAGAAGGCAAGACAACCATACCAATTGCAATTGCGATTGCAATTGGTTTTCTAATTAAAAATGGTAAATCATCTTCAAATTGATCCAAAATTAATAAGTCATTACTTGCTTGCAAACCTCTTATTGAGTCTAAAGGTGCCTGAAGTAACAAAACATCTCCTGCTCTTAAAACGGCTTGACCTAATCTTTCCTGAACAGTTTGTTGTCCTCTTCTGAGGGCTAAAACTGTTGCATTATGACGTTGCCTAAATCTTAGTTCTCTCAAGCTTGCTCCTGCTAAAGTTGATCCTGAAGGAAGCAAAGCCTCGAAAGTTTTGGTACCTTCTTCAGTAGAAAGAAGATTAGTTCCGCCAAAAGATCTCTTATTTTCAGCTAACAAAATTGTATGTTCTTGTTGTAATCGCAATAAATCCGCCCTCGTAACTCGTACTATCAATCTATCTTCAGGCTCAAATTTACGATCTGCAAGTGGAGGTAGTATTACTTTTCCGTTTCTTTGCAACTCAAGAACATCAACATCAAATCTTCTTTGTAATCTACTATTTCTTACTGATTGGCCAACTAATTCAGAGGAAGAAGGAATGGTAACTTCTGTAAAATAGATATTCATATTACCATTTTTAATAAAATCTTTATTTCTTCCTCTATCAGGCAAAAGAAAGTCAGAGACAAAGATCATATATGTTGTGCCTATTAACCAAACTGGAATCCCTATTGAAGTCAAGCTAAATAATTCAAGAGACCCATAGCCTAATTGCTGACTAATATCACTTACTAGCAGATTTACTGAGCTACCTAATAATGTAAGTGTTCCTCCTAATAGAGTTGCAAAAGATAAAGGTAAAAGGACTTTAGAAGGTGAAATATTTCGTCGTTCACACCATCCTTCAATTAAAGGCAAAAGAGATGCTACTACTGGCGTATTAGGGACGATTCCAGATATTGGAGCTATTAAAAAAGTTATAAGTAAAATTAATTTTCTAGGCGTTTTAATATTTTCTGAGGATATAAGCTCCCTTACTCTGTCTAACGCACCACTTTTAAATAATGCAGATGAAACTGCAAATAAACCCATCAAAGTGATTAAAGATGGGCTTCCAAATCCAGATAAAGCTTTTTCAGGGGTTAGAACTCCAGTAACAATAAATATTCCAACGCATAATAAACCAGTTAATTCAGGGGCTATAGTATTTCTTATAAATAAAATTAATGACAGAAATAAAACTAATACCGTTATTAGTGCATCTAAATTATTACTAAAAAAAGAAATCAGATTCATATCAAACTTATTTAACTCAATATACCTATAAACAATAGGCCAAAAAAGTTTAAACTTGTTTATAGTTTTTTATTAATAAAGTTATTTATAGTAGATTTTTTTTTAAATAACCAAGAAGCCGTAGATTTTAAACTTTTACTAATATCAGGCATTTTTGAAGCATAAATCAATCTTCTTGCTTCAAATGCTAATTTACCCGATAAAGTTAAACCTAAAGAAGAAATGGATGCTTCACCAATTCCTAAACTAATCATTTCACCATTGTCCTCAAAATCAAAGGGTAAAAGCTCTTTTTCTTGAAAGAATAATTCGATATTTTTAGCAAGATGATTTCCTTGTTGCATTGCTACTTGAGCGGTCAACGGCAAATCCTCCATACCTTTAATGATTGAAATATCTCCAATAGCAAAAGAGTTTAAACAATTCTCTATCTGAAAATTTTCATTAACGAGAATCCTTCCCTTTTTTTGTGTGACTTGTTCGTCAATGTACGGAAGGTTAGGTTTCACACCAGCAGTCCATATTACAACATCTTGGTCTAAGTCTTTAATCTCAGAACCATCCAAAATACTAATTTTTTGATCAGAAATTTCTTGTACAGTTGCATTTAAAAGAACATTTATTTTTCTTCTTTCTAAAGCTTTCTCCGCTTCTTCTCGATTAAAAATCTTATTTCGACCTAAAATTTCATTAGACCTTTCAACAATACTTATATCAAATTTATTTTTATAAATATCATTAATTTTGCATGCGATCTCTACCCCAGAAGGACCAGCTCCAATTACAAATAAGTTTTTCTTTATTATGTCATTCTGAAATTTTTGTAAAAACGACTTTAATTTTTTAAGATCATTTAAATTATTAAAAAAATAACAATTTTCATCTACGCCTTTCACTGAAAAATTACAAGGTAAGGATCCTGTACAAAGAATCAAACATTCATAACCTATATTTAGATCATCACTAAATTCGAGAATCTTTTCATCAAATTTAATTTTAGTTAAACAATTTCTTAGAAAAGTAATACCTAAATTTGAAAATATATTTGAAAATTCAGGAGCAGTCTCCCACATTGATAATTCTTCGCTTAAAACTTCATACATTAAAGGTTTAAATATAAAGTTTGCTTCAGAATCAACGACTAAGATTGGCAAAGAGGGATTAAGTCTTTTTAAGCTTGAAGCAACTGTCATACCTCCAAAGCCTGCGCCAACTATTACTATTGGTTTTTTTATTGATTTCATGAAGGATATATTGTTAAACCTAAATGTATTATTAAATTAAACGAATAATATTCAAACTGAGCGAAATAACCTCTAATCCCTAACTACCTTTTATAATGATTGAAAAAACGCTAGAAAGTATTCAACTTAATTTAGAAGGGCATAATAAAAAATTAAAAGATATGACTCCCAAAGAAATAATATTATGGGGTTATAAAAACTTTGATAATCGCTTTGCTATTACAACAAGCTTTGGGATTCAATCATCAGTTATTTTACATATGGTAAATCAAAACTCATTACAAAAAAAAATTAAGATTTTTTGGATTGATACAGGCTACTTACCCTCAGAAACTTATAAATATGCAGAGAGACTAATTAATGATTTATCTTTAGAAATAGAGGTTTTACAAAGTGAACTATCTCCAGCAAGAATGGAATCCCTTTATGGAAAACTTTGGGAAACTAATAAATCTAGTGATTTAGATAAATACCATGACATAAGAAAAATCAAACCTTTAGAAAATGCTTTAGATAAACACGACATATTCTGCTGGGCTAGCGGTGTGAGATCGGAGCAAACGAATAATAGGAATAAAATGAATTTTATTGACGTAATACGCAAACGACTTTCTTTAAGGCCTTTACTTAACTGGAAAAACAAAGATATTTTTTATTACATGAAAGAAAATCAATTACCGTCACACCCACTTTTCTCAAAAGGTTATTCAACTGTTGGAGATTGGCATTCCAGTTCTCCCGAAAGTGTTGATAAAGAAGGCAGGACAACAAGATTTGGCGGAATGAAGCAAGAATGTGGGATTCATACTGAAAATTAAATTTTCCTTTCAGGACTATGATCGATGATATTAATTTCCTTTTAGTTGGCAATAGCAGGCTTCACTGGGCAGAACATTTACAAACAAAGTATAAGTTTTTTCACACACAAAAAAATAATAATGTGCCTCAAAATATCAATTTAAATAATTTAATTTGGGCATCAGTAGGGAAATTACCAGATTTGTCTCTTAAGCAAGAAAATAGAATCTCAACTCAAGATATTAAATTAAAAAACCTTCCGAATCATTTTGGTGTTGATAGAGCTCTTGGTTGTTTGGAAGCTTTAAAAATAATAGAGAACCCATCCAGAAAAGAATTATTAATAGCAGACTTTGGAACAACTTTGTCTCTTACGAAGTTAACCGCACAAGGCTCTATTATCGGCGGGCAAATAACACCTGGTTTCCTGACACAGCTAAGATCTATGGAAAAATACACCAAGAACCTCAAAGCTCCTAAAAAGTATGATATTCCTGTTCAAGATTTTTTAATTAATACAGAAGATTCAATGTTAAAAGGAGTATCTAACTCTCTAATGGGTGTGATTAATTTATCATTCAACCCTGCGCAAGATATTTTGATTATGTGCGGAGGCGACTCTGAATTAATTGGTAGTCTATTAAAGCAAAAGAAAGAAGAAATTATTATAGCCCCGAATTTAGTTATGCAAGGTATGATCACACACTTCAATCATTAGAATATTTACCTTAATCCTAAATCTGAAATAATATGGTCTGCCATAATAGCGGCTTTAACCTTAAGGTAAATTTTTTCAACTTTACCATCAACATCAATTAAAAAAGTATTTCTTATCATTCCCATATATTCCTTGCCCATAAATTTTTTAAGGCCATAACTATCATAATCAGAAGAGGTTTTGTAAGGTTCAGGGTCAGTCAAAAGAACAAAAGGTAAGTCAAATTTTTCAATGAATTTCTGATGTGAAGCAGAGCTATCTTTACTAATTCCAAGAACTACAAAGTTATTTTCCTTTAGTAAATCCCAGTTTTCTTTAAAATTACATGCCTCTTTAGTACATCCTGGAGTATTATCTTTTGGATAAAAATATAGTATTATTCTTTTACCTTTAAAATCTTCTAAAGATACATTTTTTTCAAAAGAGTCTTTTAAATTAAATTCTGGTGCTTTATCACCAATCTTAAGAGCCATTGACATTATTAAATAACTATGAATATAAAATACCAAAAATCTGGTTTCATGAGATAAAAGGTGTAGAAGATGTCGCAACACTGAAAGAACTTGAAATCGCAAATAAGCTTTCTAGACATCGAGCAAATATTTTTTAGAAAGCAGAGCTTATATAAAACAATGTTTAGAAAATCTTTTCAATTCAAATCCATTAAAGGTAACCATAATTGTAAATCCTTGAGAACCTCCTGGATTACCAAAAGGGATGGATATTTTAGTTTTATTCATTGCAATAATGCGGCTATATTAGTTTGGCATGAAAAAAATTGGGATTGATATTGAGAGAATTGATGGAGATTTCAATTATGCAAAATTAGCGAAAAAATATTTCTTCAAATCAAATTGTTGAAATAATACGAGCGAATCATATAAAACACCACCTTAAATCAATGTTGTGCAGTTGAGGCCGCCATAAAATGGGATCATGGGAAGTTAGCTGAAGACATAAAGGAATGACAATATTCTGAAAATGGCAAAATCCTATTTCATAAAAAGAGGAAACTGAAGTTAAAATTTACCCAAATTAACTTATATAAATGAACTATCTCTTTTAGCTTATAAAGATGCCTCTTACTTTATACCTGATATTATTTGTAGCTAAAAAATGGTCTAACTTTTTTGGTTTTTAGGTAAATCTTCATATTTATTTTTTTCCCATCCAGAATCTTTTGGTTTCCAAAACTTCATTCCTTTTAAATCTGTTGGCAGATATTCTTGTTGCAACCAGTTCCCTTGATAATTATGTGGATTTAAGTAATTACTAGCATTATTTTTCAGATGATTGGGGACTAACGATACACTAGTAGCCTTAATTGCTTCTACCGCTTTAAAAATTGATTTAGTACTATTACTCTTTGGAGAAATTGCTAAGTATAAAGAAGCTTGTGAAAGAAAAAATAATCCTTCAGGGAAACCAACTCGATCAAAAGCATCACAACATGATTGCACAACAACTATTGCATTGGGATCTGCAAGACCTATATCCTCACAAGCAGAAATCAAAAGTCTTCTAAAAATAAAATTTGGATCTTCACCAGCTTCTACCATATTGGCAAGCCAATATAAAGTCGCATCTGGGTCTGAACCTCTAATAGATTTTATAAATGCACTAATAACATCAAAATGATTTTGCCCATTTTTGTCATATACAATATTTTTCTTTTGGATTGAATCTTCTGCAATTGAGAGATCAATAACAACTATGTTTTCTTTATTTTCCTTTGTAATACTGATACCTAACTCTAAAGCGTTTATGAGATTCCTCGCATCGCCTCCTGAAAATTTTATTAAATGATTGATTGCTTCTTCTTTTATTTCAATAACTTTGGAATCTTTAAGGCAAGAGTAATACTTTATTACTTTATCAATTATTTTCTTCAAATCATTTTTATTTAAAGGAAGTAATGAGAAAATACGAGCTCTACTTATTAGAGCTTTATTTACGGCAAAGAAAGGATTTTCTGTTGTAGCACCAATAAAAATAATAGTGCCATTTTCAATTGAGGGCAATAAAGCATCTTGTTGAACTGAGGTGAATCTATGTACCTCATCTATAAATAAAATTGTTTTCCTATTAGAACTACGTAATCTTTCCTTCGCATTAGCAATCTCAGTTCTTAACTCCTTAATACTAGACAAAACAGCATTTAACTTTATTAATGAGGAACGAGTATTAGAAGATATAATCTCAATTAAAGTTGTTTTACCTACACCTGGTGGCCCAGAAAAAATAATATTTCCAACCTTATCATTCAAAATTGCGTTTCTCAATAAAGAATTATGTCCTAAAATTGTTTCTTGACCGAAAAAGTCATCTAAATTTTTTGGTCTTAGTTTATCCGCTAATGGCGCGTTACTTTCTATTCGATAAGTATTGCTGAATAAATTATCTGACTCCATGTTTTTAATCTAACGAATAAATCATTGTTAAAAACTATGTAATAACAGTAGGTTTTTCCATTTTAGTAAGTTTTGAAATATTTAATAAATGATCTAAATCGTTTATTAAATCTTTTAGAGCTATTTGAGGATTTAAATCTAAATTATTTTGAGAATTTGCAAATTTTTCAAAATATAATCTTAAAGTTGAACCTTTGGTACCAGTGCCTGATAAACGTATGATTACTCTGGAATTGTCCTCAAGTATAATTCTTAATCCTTGATTTTTACTAATTGAATTATCTACTGGATCTAAATATGAAAAGTTATCTGCTTGTTTTACCAGATTTCCAGCAAACTTATTGTTGCTTAAACTTGGAAGCATAGAAGATAAATTATTGAATATTTGATTTGCAATAGTAGAAGGAATAGCCTCATAATCATGCCTTGAATAATAATTTCTCCCGTATTGTTTCCAGTGGTTTTGAATTAATTCACTAACTGAACAATTTTTCACAGCTAAAATTTGTAACCAATATAAAACTGCCCATAAGCCATCTTTTTCTCTTACATGATTACTGCCAGTTCCGAAGCTTTCCTCTCCACAAATTGTAATTAAATTAGAATCTAAAAGATTTCCAAAAAATTTCCATCCAGTTGGTGTCTCAAAACAAGGAATGTTTAAAGCACGTGCAACAAAGTCTACTGCTGAACTCGTGGGCATAGATCGTGCAACACCAGCAATACCATCTTTATATCCAGGTACACAATTTGTATTAGCAGTAATAACTGCCAAACTATCACTTGGATTTACAAAACATCCCTGACCTAAGATCATATTTCTATCACCATCACCATCACATGCAGCTCCAAAACTATAGGCTTTTTGAACTAATAACAAATCCGCCAATTTAGAGGCATAAGTAAGATTTGGATCAGGATGTAAACCTCCAAAATCCTCGAGGGGTGTGCCATTCATGACACAAGCATCTACAAGACCCATTTTTTCAACAAAAATATTTTTTGCATATGGACCAGTTACTGCATTCATAGCATCAAAAATTAAAGAGAAATCATTTTTAAGAAAATCACTTATTTGATCTAAATCAAAAATATTCTCCATTAAATCGGAATAATCCTTTAATCCATCAATTATTTCTAATGTAGTTTCTCCAAAGGAAAATACACCGAACTTATCTAAGTCTGGAATTTTAATATTACTAATTTTGTAACTCTTAAGTGATTGAGAACATTGGAATATTTGATCTGTAATTGACTCTGGAGCAGGTCCACCATTCGCAGTATTTAGTTTCACTCCGAAATCCCCGTCAATACCACCAGGATTATGACTTGCTGATAAAATAATTCCTCCAATGGCCTCCTCTTTTCTAATCAAATGAGATGTAGCAGGTGTAGATAATAAACCATTTTTTGGGATAATAACTTTTCCAACTTTATGAGCTACGCATATTTGGATAATCTTCTCGATTGCTTCGATATTCCCATATCTACCATCACCACCGACAACCAAAGTTGATCCACGCAAATTATTAAGTGATTTAAAAATTGCCTCTATAAATATTTCCAAGTAATGCTCTTCTTTAAACCTTAAAGTACTTTTTCTTAACCCAGAAGTACCTGGTTTCTGATCTAGAAAAGGGTTTTTTATATTAATAACATTAACTTCAGTCATGATTTCTATAAAACTTAGAAAAATCTAACTAAATTAATGTGGCATTTCGGATGTTCTTAACATAGCGATAAACCATAAGGAGGAAATAACTAATGCACTAAGAATTCCATAATTTACTCCAAACTTAGAAATAGTAATAGGAACTATCAAAGGGAAACTTAAAGCTCCAAATAAAGGTGTAAAAGCAACAATTTTTTTAAGCATAAATATTTTTATTTATTTAAAACCATTCTTTCTCAGCGTTATTTTTCTCATTTGTATTGTCAAGAGGAGTAACTCTATCAAATTTCATTGTAATATTTCTTTCCTGGTCACCAGAAGCATCAATAGCTTTAATTTCATATTTTTGCGAGCCATCCCTAAAAGGAACTTGAAGTCTAAAAGTACCGTCAGCAGCCAAAGGAACTTCTTCTTCACCAATAATTAATTTGGCAGATGGATCTGTTGCACCATAAACAATTAATTCCGAATCAGCAATTAACCAAAAAGATTTATTTTTAACTATTCCACTACCAGATTCATTTAAGCCTGAAGACCATTGGCCTGCACCAGATTCGGTGAGATTTGATTTTAAATTTTTTGAATTCAAGTTTTCCATAAATTCTTCAGAACCTACTTTTCTTCTTGTAGGAAAACTTGTTGCTGCCTGGTATAAGCGCTCATGCAAACCATTAGTTTCTTGTACCTGTGGTATTTGCGTAATCGAAGGTGACTCAGATGATACAGGAGTGTCTAAGTTAAAAGGAACAAATTTATCTAAAATCTGCTCTGAAGGCTGAGTACCTGGTACATGACTTGTAGAGGAAAAAGCTAATGACATCCATTTAAAGCCATATTTATAACCTAATTCAACCTTGTAATCCCTATCCGCTAGAGGAATGGGCAAATACCATTCAGTACTATAACTATCTACAGCAATTTCTCTTAAAGTGCCCTGATTTAGATTTCCTTCAACATTACCTGATGCATCATATAAACGTAAACATAATTTATTAGCACCTAAAGACTGAGCTTTATCTCTATCACTTTCTGAGATTTGCCAAAATACATATGCCCATTCTGGGTCTCTGGGCAAAAATACTAGTTTTGTATTAACTTCTTCTGTTACTTTTTGAGTTGTAAGTTTAGAGGTTTTTGGAGAAATATTCTTAGTTAAGGTTTTTTTATTTGAACGGCTAGTATTTCTTTGATATTTATCAATGAGTTCAATTAGTACAGCTTTTGTCTTTCTACTATATAAAGGGACAGATAATTTACTAGCTTCTTGTCGCAATTGTCTGAGGGTTAGACTAAGTAAATATTCTTTATTCTTGATCCCATCAACCACTTTTAAAACTCCATAAATTGCATGGGATCAGTATGTTCTTTTTTTTTGCAGTTTGGGTGACATTAGAGGCAGTCGTCAGGATCTTCTGACTACTTTCAAGTTTTCAAATTTTACAACTTTCTTATAAGTAACTGGTATAAGTGAATTTTAAAGAAATCTAGAAATCTATAACTTATCAATTAATTTTCTATTTTTTAAATTTTATTACCTTGAATTGTTAAGAACTCAACAAAAATATATTTTTTCTTCGGGATCGCTTCATATTAATTTCCCTGATTTTGCTCAACTAAAGTGACTAAATCCTCAAGATCCAATTCTTTGAAATTTTTATCAATACTCTTAGAAAAAAAGTTTATTTTTTTTGCAGCAGAAGACATTTGTTCATAAAACAGTTGATTGAAATTTTTATCATTAAACTTCTGGGATTTTTTTTCACACCATTCCTTAAGAAGTTCATCTTCTTCAAAGAAAGATTTTTCATCTTTTCCGATTTTCTTGAAGATTTCAAGACAATGGGCAAGTAATCGAACATGGTGCTTTTTAATTACGGGCAAATTCAGTTGATCTATATTTTTCACAATCTCATCGCTTAACGGACTTGGAAAAGAATTTGTTTGATTAGACATTAATTTTTTAATTTAATTAAAGATAAAAACTCAATATTGGGCATATATTTAGCTAAAGTATAGAAAACTAATTGTAATAGATTAATTTATAGAAATTATGGTAAGTGAAAATTTAGTTAAAGATGTCGTATCTGAACCATACAAATATGGTTTCGTTACCGATATCGAAACTGAAAAGATTTCCAAAGGGCTAAATGAAGATACAATTCGATTAATTTCAGAAAAAAAAGAAGAGCCTGAATATCTTCTTAATTTCAGACTTAATGCCTTTCGGAAATGGCAAAAAATGGAGGAGCCTAACTGGGCAGACCTAGGTTACAAAAAGATTAATTATCAAGATATAATTTATTATTCTGCACCCAAACAAAAAGAAAAGATTTCTAGTTTAGATGAAGTTGATCCCAAGCTCCTAGAAACTTTTGATAAATTAGGAATTCCTCTTACTGAACAAAAAAAACTTACAAACGTTGCTGTTGATGCAGTATTCGATAGCGTTTCTATTGCAACAACCTTCCGAAAAGAACTTGCTGAGCATGGAGTAATATTTTGTTCAATAAGTGAAGCAGTAAAAGATCATTCGAATTTAATAGAAAAATATTTAGGTTCTGTTGTACCAGCTAATGATAACTATTTTGCTGCATTAAACTCTGCTGTTTTTAGTGATGGTTCATTCGTTTACATCCCAAAAGGAGTTAAATGTCCGATGGATCTCTCATCATATTTTAGAATCAATAGTGGAGACTCTGGTCAGTTTGAAAGAACTTTAATTATCGCAGAAGAATCTAGCTCCGTTAGCTACCTTGAAGGATGCACAGCTCCAATGTTTGATACGAATACTCTGCACGCAGCGGTAGTCGAACTTATTGCCTTAGATGACGCCTCAATTAAATATTCAACAGTACAAAATTGGTATGCTGGAAATGAAGAAGGAGTTGGAGGAATCTTTAATTTTGTCACCAAAAGGGGGAAATGTTTAGGTAAGAGAAGTAAAATAAGTTGGTCCCAAGTTGAAACAGGCTCTGCCATTACATGGAAATATCCTAGCTGTATTCTTTTAGGAGAGGAATCGGTAGGGGAATTTTATTCTGTAGCTCTTACTAATAACCTTCAACAAGCCGATACAGGTACAAAAATGATTCACATCGGTCCTAGAACTAAATCAACAATAGTTAGTAAAGGAATTAGTGCTGGCAATTCAATTAATAGTTACAGAGGTCTTGTAAAAATGGGTTCAAAAGCTTCTGGATCAAGAAATTATAGTCAATGTGATTCAATGTTAATAGGCGATCAAGCTGCTGCGAATACATTTCCTTATATTCAATCTCAACAACCAAATTCAGAAATTGAGCATGAAGCAAGTACATGTAGAATTTCTGAAGATCAACTTTTTTATTTACAAAGCAGAGGTATTGAATTTGAAGAGGCTGTATCAATGATGGTAAGTGGCTTTTGTAGAGATGTATTCAATCAACTGCCAATGGAATTTGCGGCTGAAGCCGATAAGCTGCTTGCCCTCAAATTAGAAGGATCCGTTGGATAATCAATTAATTTCTAAAGTGTGATGCAAAGCAAAACGAAAGAATTAGATCCAATATTAGAAGTAAATAATCTTTTTGCATCTATCGAAAATCTTCCTATTTTAAAAGGGGTAACTATTTCAGTTAATCCTGGCGAAATTCACGCAATCATGGGAAGGAATGGATGTGGAAAAAGTACTCTTTCAAAGATTATTGCGGGTCATCCATCATACAAAATAACTAAAGGCGAAATAAAATTTAAAGGAAATGATATTCAGTCTTTAGAACCAGAAGAAAGAGCTCAATCTGGTATTTTTCTTGGTTTTCAATATCCAATCGAAATTCCTGGAGTAAGTAATCTAGAATTTCTTAGAGTTGCGACAAATGCAAGAAGAAAATTTCTTAATAAAGAAGAACTAGATACTTTTGATTTTGAAGACTTAGTAAAAGAAAAACTTGACTTAGTCAAAATGGATTCTGCCTTTTTATCGAGGAGTATTAATCAAGGTTTTTCAGGTGGGGAAAAGAAAAGAAATGAAATATTACAAATGGCATTATTAGAACCAAAAATTGCAATTTTGGATGAAACCGACTCAGGTTTAGATATTGATGCACTTAGAGTAGTTGCCTCAGGTATTAAGAAAATATCTAATGAACAAACCGGAATTATATTAATCACTCACTATCAAAGATTATTAGATGAAATACAACCTGACTATGTTCATGTAATGTCAGACGGTCAAATAATAAAAACTGGAGAAAGTGATCTTGCCCTAGAACTTGAGAAACATGGATATGAATGGACTGATAATTTTATAAAAGAGCAATAAATCGATGCAAATTATTGAAGAAATTAAAAATAACGAATTAATTAGTAATCCATCTGAGATACAAAAAATTTGTCTTGATAAATTAAAATTAAATCCGTTACCAAATATCAAAAGTGAATACTGGAGACTTTCCAATAAATCCAAATTTTCAAGATTTTTAGATCATTCAAATAAAAATAAAGAATCTAAAATTAATCTCCCATATAAAAAAGCATCTGAAAATGTAATTAGACTAATAATAGGCGAGAATAACTCAATCAATTTAGAAGAAGAAAACTATTCAATAAAAAATTTAAAAGAGATAGAAATAGCTGATTATATCAAAAAAAATATATCTAATTTTAATCAAAATGATCATTGGAGTGACTTACTAAATCATTGTTTAAGTTCTAAAGAAAACATCTTAGGTTTAAATATTTCTGGTAATAAAATCCCGCCTCTTGAGATATTTAGTGCTTCCTCACCTGACTCTTTAAATGCTAAAACACTTATTTTATTCTTTGAAAAAAATTCTAAAGTAGATTTATTGCAAATTAATTTAGGAAACGAGAATTCTTCACTATCTCAATCAACTTATTTCTGTTTAGAAGAAAATACTTCGGTAAATCATGGTGTAGTTTCCTATGGAGAAGGCAAATCTAATTTATTAAATTCTTTAAATGTAATGCAAAAAGCAAAAAGTGAATATAGCTTAGGTTCATTACATTTCAAATTTAATTATGCAAGATTTGAAATCAGTATTAATCAATTAGATGGGAATGCTAAAACAAATATAAAAGGAATACAAATAACAAAAAATAACGACCAAATTGCTACTTATACAAAAATGAAATTTAACGGCCCTAATGGATTTTTAAATCAAATAAATAAATCCTTAGCAGATGGTAAATCACATGCTGTCTTTGAAGGATCGATCATTGTCCCAAAAATTGCGCAAAAGACCGATGCGTCTCAATTGAGCAGAAATCTACTTTTATCTAGACACGCAAAAATAGACACTAAACCGCAGTTAGAAATAATTGCTGATGACGTAAAATGCAAACATGGTGCAACTATTTCACAATTAAATGAAGAAGAACTTTTCTATATGAGATCAAGAGGACTCACGTTAGCAGAAGCTAGTCAATTACAATTAAGTTCTTATATACAAGAAATTATTTCAAATATTCCTATCTCAAAAGATAGATGGGATTTACTAGATAAAATTCTAAAAGAAAATTAATGGAAACAATTAAAAATTTCCCAAAAATAGATAAAAAAAACTTTCCTCTAATAGATAAAAAAGACTTTCCTTTATTAGAAAATAATTCTAAAAGCCAAAATACAATTATTTATCTCGATCATGCTGCAACAACCCAAAAACCTATCCAAGTTCTTGAAAAAATTGACGAATATTATAAAAATTTCAATGCAAACGTTCATAGAGGTGCTCATCAATTAAGTGCCAAAGCAACAGAAGAGTTTGAAAATTCAAGATCTTTAATTGCTCAATATGTTAACGCTAATTCATCAAAAGAAATAATTTTTACAAGGAATGCAACTGAAGCTATAAATCTGGTAGCCAGATCATGGGGAGAATTTACTTTAAAAGAGAATGATGAAATTCTTTTATCAATAATGGAGCATCATAGTAATATTGTTCCCTGGCAAATGGTAGCTGAAAAAAACAAATGTAAACTGAAATTTGTGGGCATAGATCAAGACGGAAGATTAGATATAAATGATTTCAAATCCAAATTGACAACTAAAACAAAACTAGTAAGTTTATTACACATAAGTAACACCTTAGGATGCTGTAATCCAATAAAAGAAATAACTGAATTAGCTAGGGATAAAGGTTCTTTAGTTCTGCTTGATGCTTGTCAAAGTTTAGCCCATCAAAAGCTAGATGTTCATAAACTAGGTATAGATTTTTTAGCCGGTTCAGGACATAAATTATGTGGCCCAACAGGCATAGGTTTCTTATGGTCCAAAAAAGAAATTTTAGAAAACATCCCTCCGTTTTTTGGTGGTGGTGAAATGATTCAAGATGTTTTTGAAGAGAAAAGTACTTGGGCTGAACTTCCTCATAAATTTGAAGCTGGTACTCCAGCTATTGCAGAAGCAATAGGATTAGCTGCAGCGATTAATTACATTAATAATATTGGGTTAGATCGTATTAGTGAGTATGAAAAGGAGATTACAAATTATTTATTTGAAAAATTAAATCAAATAGAGGATCTTGAAATAATAGGTCCTTCTCCCGAAAAAGATCCTAATAGAGCTTCATTGGCAACATTTTATTTAAAAGAAATACATTCAAACGACATAGCTGAAATCCTTGATTCTAAAGGTATTTGCATAAGAAGTGGACATCATTGTTGTCAACCTCTGCATAGACATATCGGAATAAATTCAACAGCTAGAGTTAGTATGAACTTCACAACTACCAAAGAAGATATCAATACTTTTATCGAAAAACTTAAGGAAACTATTAGTTTTTTAAAACTAAATTCTTAAATATTTAAAGTTTTCTCTAAAAACTGTTGAGTTTTAATGGTAACTTGTTTTTTATTATTAGTATTTTTAAAACCATGCCCTTCATTATCAAAAATTATGACTTCTGAGTTTTTATTATTTTTAAGAAGTTTTTCTTTGATTTGTAAGGTTTTTTTGTATGAAATAACTAAATCTTTTTTTCCATGAAATAATAAAACTGGTTTTTTTAATTGATTAATTTTATAAATTGGTGATCGAAGTTGATACTCATTACGAAATTTTGAATATTTACCTATAAGAGAATTTAAATACCCTTTCTCAAATCTATGAGTTTGTTGATGCATATCGTTTAGATCAAGAACAGGATATTTACAAATCCCCACTTTAAACAAATCACCTTCACATAAAGCATTAATTGCAGTTAAACCACCAGCACTGTTGCCTAAAATTGCAACTTTGGTGCTATCAACTAAATTCAACCTAATTAAATCAAGTACCAATGCTTTACAATCGTATGAATCAAGAATGCCCCATTTATAATTTAATCTCTCCCTGTACTCTCTTCCAAAGCCCGAGGAGCCACCATAATTCACTTCCGCAACCGTAAATCCTTTCGAAGTCCAATACTGAACTTCCGAATTTAAAGATCCATCAAAGCAAGCAGTAGGCCCACTATGTGCCTTAACAATTAATGGTGACTTAATAAACCTTTTAAAAAGAGGCTTATAAATAAAAGAATGTGTGGGTTGATTATTAAAACCTTTAAACCAAAAAGATTCAGGTCTCGTATATACATTTACAGACTCGAAGGAGATATCATTTAATAATTTAGTATGGCTTTTCTCTTCAAAATCACACTCAATTAATTCGTCATAACAATCAAAACTACCGCCTCTAATAACTAATTTTCTATCACAAACATCTAAATCAACTATTGAACAAAATGGTAATTTGAGTTCTTGAATACATTCACAGTTCTGATATTGTTCTAGTAGCCAACTATTATCTTTTTTCGCAATACAAAATAAATTTTTAATATTTCCAGAAAAAAATGAAATTCCTGAAACCCATTGAGGGGATCCATACTCGGTCAAAGGTTTCATTATTCTTTTTTTGATAATAATATTTTTAATATCAGTTACATCGAGAAATAATAAATTCCACCAGCCCGTACTATCTTCAGAACAAACTAAAATATTATCACTCATCCAGTAAGGTTGAAAGAAAGAAACATTTTTCTCCTCATTAACCAATTTATTAGAAAATTTTTTTATTTTTTGTATCTCTCCATCATCGTCAATAATTGCAAAAAAGAGCTCATTTCTTTCCCAAGGCATGGATCCATCATTCCACTCTATCCAGGAAAATAAATCAGCTGAGATATTAGAAGATAAATTCCCAGCAAAATTATCAAATTTTTTTATTATATGAATTTCTTGTTTAGTATTAGTTAAATTTAATGAGAATAAATAATCTCTATCTTTTATCTCACATAAACCGTATAAAAGATTGTTTTTAGAAATAACAAATGAAGTATCAAAATTAATTTTTATTGACTCAGTAAGTTGTCTTGGTTCCATATCGCATAGCAGATATTTATTTTCACTTTCAGATACTTTTTCTTGGACTCTTAAAATTTGTAACCACATTGCATTTGAGAGCTGATCGACCCATATCAAATAAATTTGATCATTTACCTCTATACATTGATACGATTTTCCGCCATAACCATGAAAATTGCTTTTAATATAAAAATTATCGCCCGTTAATTTTTGTGGAATTGCATTTTTGTCATTAAATGGCCTAGCAAAAATAGCATTTTTATGTGTTTGATCATCAGGAATAAGATCAACCCAAAAGATCATATTCTTGATAAGAGATAACTCTTTAAAAGATATATTTTTTTTATCGATTTGCTTAATTTTTAAATTCTTAGCATTACTCATTTAGAAAGTTTATTTAAAGATGAATTTAAAGTGCTAGTATTTTTATAGCTTAACTGTTGAGTAAATATTTTTTTTTACCGTGGCAAACAATTTTTCACAACTCGCAAGAAAGTCAAAAGCAAACAGTCCTGCAGGAAAGGTATCTAAAGAACAAACAGGGACTCCATCACTAGAAATATATAAACTTGGTGATAATGTTTTGAGAGAAAATGCTAAACGAATAAGTAAAGTTGATAATTCCATAAGAAATTTAGCTAAAGAAATGCTTCAAAGTATGTATGCAGCCAAGGGAATTGGACTTGCTGCTCCGCAAATAGGAATCAAGAAAGAGCTCCTTGTAATTGATGTAAATTTTGAAGATGCTGCTGCTGACCCATTAATTTTAATAAATCCAGAAATTACCGATTATGGAACAACCTTAAATTCATATGAAGAGGGGTGTCTAAGTATCCCAGGAGTTTATTTAAACGTTGTAAGACCATCAACAATTAAATTAAGATTTAGAGATGAAATGGGTAGGCCAAGAAAAATGAAAGCTGATGGACTCTTAGCAAGATGCATTCAACATGAAATGGATCATCTCAATGGGGTTTTATTTGTTGATAGAGTTACTTCAAAAGAAGATCTAAATAAAGAACTCATCAAAGAAGGATTTCATCAAAAGGATGTAATACCAATCAACTGATTTAATTATTTAATAAACCAATGACTGAAACTACAATCTTTAGCAAAATAATAAATGGTGAGATTCCCTGCGAAAAGCTTCATGAAGATGAGCTTTGTATAGCATTTAATGATATTGCCTCTCAAGCTCCAGTTCATTTTTTAGTAATTCCTAAAAAACCATTAGTTAGTTTATGCGAGTGTTTAGAGGAAGATAAAAATTTATTAGGACATCTTCTTTTAATAGGAAAAAATATTGCCAAATCTAAGAAATTAAAAAATTGGAGAACAGTTATTAATACCGGTGAAGAATCTGGACAAACAATTTTTCATTTGCATATACATTTTTTAGCTGGTAGAAAAATGCTTTGGCCTCCTGGCTAAAACTCTCAAAAGAGTTTCTTTTTAGCTATAAATAAGAAAAATTAAACATGAATTCTCAAGAATCCCTCAATAATAAATCTAAAAATTTATTCCAATTAATTACTACAAATTGGGAAAGTTTAGATGAATCTCAGAAGTCAATTTTAACTAAAATTTGGAAAGTATTAACTTACAAATGGCAACTACAGATTTTATTTAATTTACCTTTTCTAATATGGTGGCTAATGGATGTATCGATTATAAAAGTTCATGAATTTGATTTAAAATTATTAACATACCTCAACCTTCCCGATTGGGCACTTTCGCTAATAGGATTTGGGCAATCATCTTCATAAAGATATATTCTACTTAATAAAAAGGTATAGAAAAAATATGAATAATGTAGTACAAAATAAATCTAAAATATTTTATCAATTACAAAAGTTAAGAAGGTTAGCCCAACCATTTTTCTTACCAATTGATCAATGTAATGGCTTTCAATTTATATGGCTTTTAATATCTCTTTTATTTTGTGTAGGAGGTATTGTTCTTGTAGGCCTTACAGGTATAATTAGTTTTTTTGAAAGCATTCAACCTATTTTTCTTGATAAATACTTTGGAGGAGTAGTTAATACTGTTAATACAATATGGTCTGGCTGGTGGGGATTATTGTTTTCAGGATTATTTCTTATTGGATCAGGAAGTTTCTTTAGTTTAAGGCGTCAACTCAAGAATCGCAGATGGGTACATTGGTTATTCCTAGCAGTCATAGTATTAATGCTTTTGGCTGTAAATGGAATTAATGCAGGAATAGGATTTATTGCAAGAGACTTAACAAATGCTTTAGTAGAAAAACAACAAGATGGATTTTATAGGATTTTAGGAATCTATGCTTGTTGCTTTGCTGTAGCGCTCCCAATTCGTGTTTCTCAAATATTCTTTACCTATAAATTAGGAATAATTTGGAGAGATTGGCTTTCAAAAAGCTTAGTTAAAGACTACATGACAAATAAAGCATACTACCAACTAAATCCTAATGATGAAGAACAAACTGATGTAGATAATCCTGACCAAAGAATAACAGATGATACCAGAGCTTTTACTGGTCAGAGCTTATCCTTTACTTTGGGAGTTTTTGATGCACTTCTTACTTTTTCTCTCAACATTCTCATATTATGGAGCATTAGTACAACATTAACCTTTTCATTATTTGGATACGCAGCATTTGCTACTGCTATCTTATTAATTGCTGGAAAAAATCTTGTAAAAATTGATTTCGATCAACTCAGATATGAGGCAGACTTTAGATATGGACTAGTTCATATTAGAGATAATGCTGAATCAATAGCTTTTTATGCAGGTGAAAAACCAGAAAAAAGTGAAACAGAGAGAAGATTAGGAGAAGTGGTAAGAAACTTTAACTTACTAATAATTTGGAGAGTAATTATTGATGTAATGAGACGTTCTATTAATTATGCTGGCAACTTCTTTCCATATCTAATAATGGCAATTCCTTACTTTAGAGGAGATATTGATTATGGTCGATTTATTCAAGCAAGCTTTGCATTTGGGATGGTAGAAGGTTCGTTATTTTTTATAGTTAATCAAATAGAGGAACTAGCAAAGTTCACAGCAGGAATTGGAAGATTAGAGGGTTTTCAGTCAAAAGTTGAAAGTATCAGTCAAACTAAGCCGATAGGCAATCAAAATATAATTTCTGATTATTCTTCTATCCTTATCAACAATGCTAATCTTTTTCCTCCTGGTTCTGATAAAGCTATCATCAAAAACTTAAATCTGAGTATTGAAACAAATCAATCATTATTAGTAGTAGGCCCATCTGGTTGTGGCAAAACCTCTTTATTAAGGATGATAAGTGGATTATGGGAACCTAATCAAGGATCGATTAAAAAACCAAAAACAGGTGATTTACTATTTATACCTCAAAAACCTTATATGTTATTGGGTTCTTTAAGGGAACAATTATGTTATCCAACAGAAGTTGATAAATTTAGTGATGACCACTTAATTTCTGTTCTTAATGAGGTAAATTTAAATTCTATTGTTGATAGATATCCCAACCTTGACGTAAAACAAGATTGGCCAAGAATACTTTCATTAGGAGAGCAGCAAAGATTAGCTTTTGCAAGATTACTACTCAATTCTCCGAGATTTGCTGTGTTAGATGAAGCTACAAGTGCACTCGATATTAAAACTGAAAAAAAACTTTATAATTTATTAAGAGATAGAGAATTATCGTTGATAAGCGTGGGACATAGGCCTAGTTTAAAGGATTTTCATGAGAACATTTTAGAATTAAATGGAAAAGGAGACTGGAAATTATTTACTACAGATAAGTATAATTTTAAAAATTAGATTATAATCATGAATTCAAATCAAGAACAAAAAAATGAGGAAGCTATGGATATAGAAAAAACAAATTCTGAAGAAATTAAAATTGATGATCAATCAACTGAAATTGAAGATAAGTATAAATTTGGATGGAGCAATTATTCAGAAATAACAAATGGAAGATTTGCAATGCTAGGATTTTTAACAATTATTTTAATTGAATTAATAAGTCAAAAATCATTTCTAAATTGGGCTGGGATATTTTAATTAGTCATCAAATCTAGAGCTGTTATCTCTTGGTTTATTTTTTTTTGTGCCTACAGTATATCTTCCAGTTTTATTTTTAGAAGTTGATCTTACGCTAGCTGCTGTGCTTCTTGTTTGACGAGGCTTTTTTACTTGATTTATATTAGTAGAAAATGATGCATCTTCTACTTTTTCTCTTGAAGTCTGAGACCTTATAGATGACCTTGCTGGTTTATTAGAGGAGGGAGAAGAATCCTTAAGAGAAGAATTATTTGATTTTCTAGAAACTTCTTGATTAGATAATGGCCGAGAACCTCTTTTAATTTCACTTCTTGATGATCTTCTGTCTCCAAATCTTCCTCTTCTATCCTCATCACTCATGCTATTATCCTCAGACCGATCTCTTCTTCTCTTAGGTTCATCATTTTCAAATTGATTAGAGTCTCTTGAAGAAGGACGCCTCCTGCTTACTGCAGACTCAGGAATAGCTCTTGAAATATTTCTCCTTTGGGATCTACCTTCCATATAATCATATTCTAAGTCATCATCTTGGGGTTTGAATCTTCTAGAAGGTCTATCAGAATCTTCAAATTGATCATAATCATCGTTAAATCTATTTCTGGAAGAATTTCTAGGAATATCTGGAATCTGATCATCTTCAAAATAAGAAGATCTTCTTGCTTGGTCAGTGGCAACACCTCTTAGTCGAACACTTTCATATGCAAAGAATACCGTAGTTCCTGCTAGTAAAAATTGCCCAAATTGCAAAATAGGATCTAATCTCCATCCTTGAAAAAATAATATCCCTCCACATAAAAGACCTATTGCCGCAAAGAAAACATCATAATCTCTTGCCAGCGCAGGTTTAAACGACCGCAAAAAATATAGGCCACCTCCACATACAGCTAGTACGATGCCTACAATACTCGCCCAATTTAGACTAGCATTGACCACTTTTTTTCTCCAAAACTTATTTTTTTAAGGTGCAATAAAACACCTTTATATATAGTTTACTTAAAACTTTTATAAAAACTAGCGTCTACGTGTAGCTGAAGTACGTTCAAGTGAATCTTTTTGGCTAACAAAGATCAAAAAAGCTGCTGCTGGAATAACTATAAGTAACGCTGCTGCAAAGAAACTCGCTATCATATTAAAACTAGAACTACCAGCCACTTCTGGAGAGACATCAGCCACTAATATTAGATTTGAAATTTGAATCACTTTTTTAAAATTAAATTCTAAATTTATAATACGAATTAAATCATAACTTATGGGATATTTATTAAGATGGATTAAACAATTGTCATTTCATTGTCTCAAAACTATTTGCATGCTTTAGATCTTACGATAGGAATTCTATTATCATTCCTAACCCTAGTTTTTTTAATAAGATTAATATTAACTTGGTACCCAAAAGTTGATTTAAATAAAGGTTTTTGGTTATTAATTGCAATCCCAACTAGTTCTATTTTGAATTTTACCAGAAAATTGATTCCTCCCATTGGGGGCGTCGATGTTGGCCCAGTCATTTGGATAGGAATAATAAGTTTTTTAAGAGAAATATTAGTTGGTCAACAAGGTTTAATTAAATTAGCCATTCAAAAAAGTATAAGTTAAGAAGGCATCATATTGAATTAATAGTTAGGTAATAATTCTTCCTCAACGTATTTTGTATGAATTTTGCCTTCAATAAATTTCCTTTTATTTAGAAGAGATAAATGAAAGTTAATTGTTGTTGGAATTCCTGTTACTGCACATTCATTTAAAGCTCTATTCATTCTTTTAATAGCAGTATTACGATCTTTACCCCAGACTATTAATTTACCTATAAGTGAATCATAAAATGGAGGTATTTCATAACCAGTATAAACATGACTATCAACCCTTACTCCAGGACCCCCTGGAGGCAGCCATCCAGTAATTTTTCCGGGCGATGGGCGAAAATTATGTGAGGGATCTTCAGCATTAATTCTGCATTCAATAGCATGACCGTTTAATTGAATATCGTCTTGAGTAAATCCTAAATTGTCACCTCCAGCTATTTTGATTTGTTCGGCGATTAGATCAACACCAGTAACCATTTCAGTTACGGGGTGTTCCACTTGAATCCTTGTATTCATCTCCATAAAGTAAAAATTATTATCATCATCTACTAAAAATTCAACAGTTCCCGCCCCTTCGTAACAAATACTTTTTGCAGCAGCAATGGCGGCATTACCCATTTTTTTTCTAAGAGAATGGTTTATAGCTGGACTGGGAGACTCTTCTAATAATTTTTGGTGTCTCCTTTGTACAGAACAATCTCTCTCTCCTAGATGAACCACATTACCTGACCTATCAGCAAGGATTTGAATTTCAACATGTCTTGGCTTTTTTATAAATTTCTCCATATATAAACCATCATTACCAAATGCCGCTTCTGCTTCGCCTTGAGCTGCTTTAAACATTTTTTCTAAGTTAGCCTTATTTTCAACCAATCTCATTCCTCGACCTCCTCCTCCAGCTGTGGCTTTTATTATGACGGGATATCCAATCTCTTGTGCCATTTCGTAAGCCTCCTCAACATTCGACAATAGACCTTTACTTCCTGGAACAGTTGGTACTCCGACCCTCTCCATTGTCTCTTTAGCAGTAGATTTGTCTCCCATTGATCTAATAGCATTGGGAGATGGACCAATGAAAGTTATTCCATGATCGTTACACATTTCTGCAAATTTATCATTCTCCGCAAGAAAACCATAACCTGGATGAATGGCATCAACTCCTCTAGATGTTGCGGCAGCTAAGATATTTGGAATATTTAAATAACTCTTGTTACTTAATGAGTCTCCAACGCAAACTGCTTCATCTGCTAATTGCACATGCAATGCCTTTTTATCTACGGTGCTATAAACAGCAACAGTTGCAATATCAAGCTCTCTACAACTTCTGATAATTCGTAAAGCTATTTCTCCACGATTAGCAATTAAAACTTTTTCAACCATTACAAAATTAAATTGAAGAAATAAAAATTAATTTAAATTGAAAATACTTTAAAAAGTATTCAATAAAATTTTTGAATTTCAAGAATGCATTGGTTAACAATACAACCTAAAACGTTATATGTGGATAATTATTTATTTATGCAATAGAAAAAATCAGTCATTATTAAGTATTTAAAACTTAGTTAATTAAAAATAAATGTTTTAAGAATCTAAACCAAGCAGATTCTGGAATATTATCGCAAATTAATGCGATTAATGTATGATAATTTGATGGTTTTAGAACACCCTTGTGCTCAAAAACCCTTTGCGGACGTGGCGGAATTGGTGGACGCGCACGTCTAAGGAGTGTGCACAAAATTAATGCACTTATACAGGGATTGGATTAAAACTCCAGTCCCTTTATCATTTCTCAGCTATCCACATCTGCAAGAGTCGGATGCTTACGGCGGTCGTCTAAATTACAACCCTGTAGCAGTAAGTCTTAGTTAATAATAATTTTCCTAAAAAAGCGTTCCCTCATATTTCCCTCAAAGACCAAATTCATTAAATTTAGTTGCTTTAAATTGCTTATCTTTCCAAAACTGTCTTGATTTACTTTTTAGCGTCATTTCACTGAGAATATTACCTTCTATCTTGTAAGCATCTTCACGTCTGCCATATATTTTATCCTTATGAATAAATTTTGTTTTTAAAAAATTACCTTCATCATCAATAGATCCTGATATTGAGGCATTTTGCCAATCACTACATTGTTCGTGAGTATTTTCTATTGATCCTGATAGTTGATTACCAACTACTCTAAGTATTATTTTTATTGGAACTTCTCTTGGACACTTATAATTACCTTGATATACAACCATATTCATCCTCATCAAAAATTCTGATTTATAACTTCCATCTAATGCACTTTCCGCTGAAACAGGGTTAGCAGAGTAGAAGTATAAAACCAAAACTAATTTGTAAAAAATACTTTTTAACCCTGAATAAGACATTTTTTGATAAATCAATATAATTTATTTTACTCTTAATTTGATTTTAAACTTGGATACAATAATTTTTTAAGTTTCCATAAATTATCTAAAGGAATATAAAAAGTATTAACTGAGGATGACAGATATTCATTAGGCAAGGTCGGCACTACGGCGTGTGTGGCGACTGACCCCCAATTTCAGGCTATCCGCTATACTAATTTTGAGGTTTACGCACCCGACGGTGCTCCAAAACCCTTGGCGGACGTGGCGGAATTGGTAGACGCGCACGTCTAAGGAGCGTGTGGCTTAGGCCTTGCGAGTTCAAGTCTCGCCGTCCGCATTTAATGTATTTTGGATTGACTGCAATGAAAAAAGAATCAATTGCAGTTGTAATTATCTCTAATGGGCCTGGTGAATTATCAACGTGGGTAAGACCTGTAGTGGATTATCTTAATAAGATAAATGATACCTCGAAAAATATTGATAAACTGAATTTCTTTATAAGATTAGTTTTAGTACCGTGTCCAAATGCTACTGGTAAAGAATATGAAGTTGCTAAATCATGGCGCAAATTTGAATTAGTTACAGAAGCAAAGACTTTTTGGAAATTATTGATCAGGCCTGCTCAATATGCAAAATGGCCTCAAAAAGGAATCGTTATTTTTCTTGGAGGTGATCAATTTTGGAGTATTTTGTTAGCAAAAAGATTAGGTTATATCAACATCACATATGCTGAATGGATTTCAAGATGGCCACGTTGGAACAATGTTATTGCAGCAATGAATAAAAATGTCAAGAAAAGCATTCCTTCAAAATATAGATATAAATGTAAAATTATTGGCGATTTAATGGCAGACATCACGAATAAAAAAGAAATTGCTTTAAATCTTGAAGAAAAAAAGTGGATTGCTTTACTGCCAGGTTCTAAAAAAGCAAAGCTCACGGTAGGTATTCCTTTCTTTCTTGAAATGGCTGATCATATTAATAAAAACAATAAAAATATAAATTTAATTATTCCTATAGCACCTACTACAAGTACAAGCGAATATTTATTCTTTCAAAGTCATAAGAATCCTATATCAAAATATTATTCATCCAAAATAAAACAAATTAAACAAATTAAAAGTTCCGTTTTTGATTATGTTATTGAAACCTCAAATAATACAAAAATTTATTTAATTAATAAACATCCTTGCTATGAATTACTAAAAAAATGTGATCTTGCAATTACCACAGTCGGAGCAAATACTGCTGAATTAGCTTCACTTACTTTACCCATGATAGTTATTCTACCCACCCAACATCTGAATGTAATGAATGCTTGGGACGGTATCTTCGGAATAATTGGGAAAATTTCTTTTATCAATAAATTCTTCACTTTTATAATTAAAAATTGGTACTTAAAGAAAAAAAAATTTTTTTCATGGCCAAATATAAAAGCTAAGAAGTTAATTATTCCAGAAAGAATAGGCAACATTTCACCAAAACAAATCGCTAATGAAGCTATATTTCTGATAAAAAATAAAAAATATTTAAATGAGCAAAAAGATAATTTATCAAAACAACGAGGAGAAACTGGTGCAGTTAAAAAATTGGCTTACATAATTTTTAATTCGATCAAAAGATTCAGTTAACTACTAAATAATTACCAAGGATCATCAATTTCTACAGATTCTGATTGAGGATTTTCTATGACTGTTTTTTTCTCTTGAACAGGTTCAATATCTAAAGGTTCTTGTGACCTTTGAATAGGTCTCTTAGAAGCCCGATTAGATATAGATGGCTTTGGAACAGCAAATTCTGTCGTATTTTCTTCATCAGTTTGATGGTCTAATTGTTCAGAGGAGTCATTATCCAAATAAAGTTGTTTTTTATTATTTATTTTTTCTTTTGCAGCTTCAATTTCTACATATTCAAGTTCTTCTTCTATAAATTCTTCTTCTATAAATTCTTCTTCTTTAATTTCTTCCATAAAATTATTTCGTTCTTCTGATTCAGAACCTGACAATAACTGATTCTCTACTGGCACAAGATTTGCTGTATACCTATTTGCTTCCCTTTCTTCCCAAGAAGAACCGCCAACCCCAAGTTTCTCGAGTAATCCACTACTTAGTTGATTCAATTTTTCCTCTGCGCCTTCATAAACAATTATTCTGTCAGTACCACTACTGACTATCTCATCTACAGGAATTTCCCAAGTACTTAAAACACCTTCACCTAAAAGAGGAACTCCTACTGCACCCATCACAAGAGAAATTAAATCCCCCGTCTCAATATCAAAAGAAAATCCAAGAACTCTTCCAAGAAGCTGACCAGATTCCGTAATAACCTGGCAATTTATAACTTTCCCATATCTTTCAGGAGAAAAACCGTCACTCAAAGAATCTAAAGAATCCACTAAAATTACATCGCCAACTTGCTTTATACTTTCAAGAGGCATCCATTTAGGTAAACCTGGCAAAAATCTTGTGAGAGGATTATCTCTAAGACCTAGAGCAACTACCTCTCTTCTATCGATATCAACAACAACTTCACCAACAACCCCTAATCTTCTACCGGTATCAGTAGTAATGACCTGGGTTCCCATAAGTTCCGATCTTAACCATAGACGTTCGCTAGGTACGGAATTGCGGCCATTATTATTTGTGGATGTGTTCGACAAACTCATTAATATCTTTCTGACATTCTGACGCAAAAATTTAAAAAAGTGTGATTATGCAGCATTTGGTAATCCAACAACTTGAGTATTAGCACCTCTTGCTTGAGCAACACCAATTGTTCGTTCAGATGCACCTATCATAGGTCTTCTATGGCTTACGACTATAAATTGAGCATTTGATGACTGACTTGATATTAATTTTGATAATCTTTCAACGTTAATACCATCTAAAAAACTATCTACTTCATCTAATGCATAAAAAGGAGAAGGCTTATATTTTTGTAAAGCAAATAAAAAACTTAGGGCCGTTAATGATTTCTCTCCACCCGACATTGAAGCTAATCTTCTGACATTTTTTCCTTTAGGATGAGCCACTAAAGTTAAACCTCCCTCCAAAGGAGCTTCTGGATTTTCGAGCTGAAGGAATCCATCTCCATCTGATAAATTGGCAAAGATCTCTCTAAAATGCTTATCAACCTCTATGAATGCCTGCATAAATGCTTCTTGTCTCATAGTTGAAACAGTTTCTATTCTTAATAACAACTCCGATCTTTCATTAGATAAAACTTCCAGTCTTTCTATCAAATCATTTAACCTTTCTGTCAATTCCTCGAGTTCATCTAAAGCCAACATATTCACCGGTTCTAAACTTTCCAATTTCGTATTAATCACAACGATCTCTGATTGTAATAAATCAAGAGTTATATTCTCATATTCTCCAAAGCTGGGCAAAGGATCAGGTAGCTGTTTTTTGTAATTTTCTAACTTAATAGTTTCGCTACGCATTTCCGCATTTAGAGAACTTATATCTCTTTCGAGATATTCCAACTTAAGGGTAAACTGGTTTATTTCTTGTCTCTTATTGGAAATAGATGAATTCAACTCATCCCTTTTTCTTCTTAATATTCCAAGATCTTTTTCAAGTAGCGATTTTTGACTATCAAGACTCGCAAGCTCACTTTTATAATCGTCTCTTTTCTTTATCCATTCATTATGAGCATTAGAAAGCTCTTTAACTGATTCTTGTAGATTCTTTTCTTGTAGAGAAATTAGATTTAATTGATTATTTATACGTTCTTTATTTAAAACAAATTGATTCTTTTTATTTAATAATTCATCTTTCTCTTGAATCATTAATTCAAGTTTTTTATCTAACTTTTCGAAATCATTATTATGAGTCATTAAAGAGGATGTTTGATTATCTTCATAATTCTTTTTAAGGATCATCTCCAATTCATCCAACTTTTTTTTAAATGGTTTTATTTCATTTTGAACCTTCTCCAATTTATCATTTAGTAAATTATTTTGAGACGTAAGCTTATTTAGCCTCAAATTGTTATCGTCAATCCTTTTCATTGAAACTTTTAAAGAATTATTATTTACTTCAATTTCTTTATTAGAGGATACGCAATCCTCTAATATTTCCCTTTGATTAAAATTTAATTTATTCAAGTTATTAGTTTTATTTAAAATATCATTATCTGATTTCTTCAAAGCTTCTTCAATGATAGATAGTCTTTGTTTTATAGGGTGAGCCTCGTCAATATCATTATTGGTTCCGAACCTATAAGCTAGATCTTTATTAACTTTACTACCTCCCGTAATTGCACCACTAACTTCCAATAGTTCTCCACTCAAGGTAACCATTCTAATTTTTTGTTTAGATGATTTAGCTGTCTCTAAATCTAAAAAGACTACTGTATCTCCAAAAACATATTTAAAAACATCATCATAAACATCATCACAATCAATTAAATTAATAGCCTTATCTACAAATCCGTTCTCTTTAAAATTCTCAAATCTTTTAAGCGCGAAATTTTTTTTATAGGTTTTAATTCTATTAAGTGGGAGAAAGGTTAATCTCCCTGCTTTCTTTTTTTTAAGAATTTCAATAGCTTTTGAAGCAATAGTGTCATTATCAACAACTATTTGTCCGAGTCTATTACCAGCTGCAATTTCCAATGCATACCTATGCTTTTCATTAACAGCACCCAATTGAGCAACATATCCATGTATACCCTCTAAACCTGCCTCTAAAAGTATTCTTAACGCATATGATCCCCTGGTTTCATTTAAAGCTTCTTTTCTGCTTTCACATCTTGATAAATCTTTTTCCAGCCTTAATTGTTCGTTGTTTAGCCTTAGTTTAGTTTTATTTAACAAATCTATTTCAATTTTTAAAGTATCAATCTCAGATCTAATACTACTCAAATTATGATTTTTTTTATCTGTTGATTTTTCATTATTTTGATTAAATTCTGATAGTTTTTGTTTTTCTAAGTTTAAAAAATGATTTTGAGATAATATTTCTTCTCTTTGAATATTAATTTGTATAATTTCCTCTTCAATATTTCTTTTATTAGATTCAATAGGTTGTAGCAAAGATTTTATATTTTCTAACTCATTATTGAGCTTTATACTTTGCTTTGAAAATTCACCTGATTCACCTGCAGCATCAGAAAGTTTTTTTCTAGATAGCTTATGTTTTAACGTTAAATCTTGAATCTCGATATTCAATTTTTCTAGATACTTATCATTAAAGTGCTCTTGCTGATTCTTTTCTAACTCCGTACTTTTTTTAGATATTGCAATTTTATCGCGTTGATCTTGTAGTTTAATGCCCTCCTCTTTATTAACAACTGCTATTCTCTCTAATTCCCTTAAATTAGAATTTATACTCCCAATATCAGAATTTACTTTAATAAGGTTATCTTCTCCTTTCTCTTTTAATTCTGCAATCATGATTTGCATTGCATCTTGCAGTACTTGTATTTCTTTACTAAGAGATTCTTTTTTTTGATTAAATAAAATCATACTCTTATCCAAGTTAATAGCTTTTTTCTTAATTAATTCAATATTTTGAACTTGTTTATCGAATAAAAGTACTTTTTCAATCTCCCTAATATGAAAAAGTTTTGCCTTCAACTCTTTATATTTTTTTGCTTTTTCACATTCTTTTTCAAGCCTTACTTTACTAGATTTCAGTTCGTTTTCTAGAATCTCGCATCTTTCCTGTCTTTCAAAAACATCATTAAGTTTGGAATGCGTTTGTTCAATTCTGCTATCAAAAAGAGCTACCCCTGCCAATTCATCAATAAGTGTTCTCCTCTCTTTATTATTCATTGATACTATTCTTGTGACATCTCCCTGCATCACAACATTACTGCCTTCTGGATCAACACTTATATCTCTAAGAACTCTCTGTATTTGTTGTAAAGTGCACTGGCGTCCGTCAGAGGTATAAGTCGATGCATATGATCCACCAGGCATTAGCCGCAATTTTCTGGAAACTATCCATTCTTTTTGATCTCTTTTAAGCGCGATATCATCTTCTTCTAAATCCAAAGGTGGAACATCTTCCCTTGGCGACCAATCTTCAATATTGAATTTAACGGAAACAAATGTTTCGGAAGATTTACCTTCTTTTACTTTAGAATTATTTATTAAATCTGGTAATCTCTCTGCTCTCATACCTCTACTATTTGCCAAACCTAAACAGAATAAAATTCCGTCCAAAATATTACTTTTCCCAGATCCATTTGGACCAGTCACCACTGTAAAACCTTCTTCAAGAGGAATTTTTACACTTCCTCCGAAAGATTTAAAATTTTCAAACTCGACCTGATTGATGTATACCAATCGCAAGTCACAATAGCTAAGTAAGAATAGCTACTTTTCAAAAAATCTCAAGAGAATTATTAAGATTATTTCTAAAAACAAATTAATTATTTTTAGTTAATTGACAAAAATTCCCATCTATTATGAATAAACCGTTTAACAATTTACCGTTCAATATCATTTTTAACTCTTGAGAGTCTGGATTATGAGAAATATAAGAGGAAGTTCCATGATCAATTCTTTTTACTAAACCTCTATCATTAGAAAGTTGATATTCAACTCTAGAAAGCCACACCAATCTATGATTTGGTTGTTTTACTATTTTAACAAAACCCTTATTAAGTAATGGAATTTCGTGAAATTTCCAAGTAAAACAATCTAATTGATCTTCAACAAGAAAATCATAGTGAATATCAATTAATTTACTACCTAGGATCTTATGTTCGAGTAAAACCCATCGATTCATTATCTAGTGCATCAATAAATTATCTTATATTAATAATCAATCATTAAGATGAGCTAACAAGTTGGCGCATCTTAAAAAAGAAAAAACCTAGTTACCCGCATCAGGAACAAATCTCAAAGCAATAAATAGCAAACTTCCAGCTCCTGCAATAGCTGCTGCTACCAATCCAAAATCAGTTGGAATTGTACGGGATGCAAAAATAATTGCTGCAAATGTGATATCCATGATGAAATAAAAAACTTAATTTAATAAAGTCAGTAATAGCTTAACAAAACCTTATTACAGAACAGGGGAGATAAATGAAATGTAAATAAAATTTTATATGTCGATAATTTTTTATTAAAAACAAATCTAAATAGAAGGGTTTCAAATTAAGAAAATACGAACTACTCTAAAAGAAATGCTGGTGGATTAATGGAAGCTTTTCATCCTCCCAAAGAAGTTAAAGAAACAATTGATGATTCTGCACTGCCAAAAAAAGAAGGTATATCAGAAAAATGGTTGCGTGAGAAAATCGATAGTTTGATTCCGTTAATACAAGAAAAATGGCCTAATATTGCACAACAAACTCTTGAGACTGCAAAAGGGAGTATTGATGATTTAGTTGAAGTAATAGCAAGCCATACTGGATCATCTGCTAGTGGTATTAAAAATCAATTATTTCAAATCATTGATTCAATTCAAGAAAATAATTGGGAAATTGCAGATAAAATAGAACCAATCGAAAGTCAATTAGAAGAGTTACTTGATGAACTGAACAGTACATTAAGGCCAAAAATAGAGAGCCCAATTAGAAAAAAACCAATCTTATCTATTGCTATTGCTGCTGGTATAGGATTATTTATAGGTAGTTTAATTAATAGTAGAAATAAATAAATGGATAAACCCAAAAACAAAAACTTTGCTAATACAGCTTCAAGAATCTCTGCAATTGCAAGTTCTGTAATGGATTTGCATGTCCGAATAGCACTTCAAGAAGTTGATAGGGAGAAGAGAAGATTAATAAGTGGCGCAGTATTTATTGCTATGGGTGGAATTTTATTATTATTAGTTTTAATTTGTATTCATGTTATTTTTTATCTCACTCTTAGTAAGTTTAATAATTGGACAACAGAATATAATTTACTTTTAATAATATTTGTTGATTTATTTCTTGCAGGTTTAAGCTTAAAGCTTGGAGGAAAACTAGCTAAAGGACCTTATCTTCCCCAAACACTAGAGGGTTTAGGTAAAACAACAAAAGCAGTATTAGGAAAAAAATAAATTATCTTATTAAATATTTAATCCATCTACAATCAAGACCTCCATTGCTCACGGGTATTTTTAAAGAAGATTTCATTTTTAAATATCTTGTAAGTTTTGGATTCCCACTAAGTAACCAGAATTCCCAACCTGAAAAATTTCTCTTCAAAAATTCACCCATATCCTCATATAAAGTAATTAATTCGTTTTCATCACCTAGTTTTTTTCCATAGGGTGGATTACATAAAATTAATCCTTCGGAAGATTTAATTTGAATATTTTTAAAATCATCATTTTGTAATTCAATATAATTTTCAAGTCCTGCTAATTTTATGTTAACTTTTGCTTGATCAAAAACATCTTTATTAATCTCACAACCAAGAATTTTTGATAATTTCTCAAAAGTAATAACTTTCTTCTGAGCCTTGTTTTTCTCTTCTAGATATATATTTTTATTAAAATCGAGCCAATTTTCAAAAAGATAAAATTGTTGAAATTTAAGTGGAACTTTAAGAATTTGATTAATAGCCTCTATTAAAAAAGTTCCTGAACCACACATAAGATCAACCAAAGGTTTAGTTCCATTCCATTCAGTCATTTTTAATAAACCAGAAGCTAAATTTTCTTTAAGTGGAGCATTTCCAATAGCGGGTCTATATCCTCTTTTATGAAGACTTTCAAAAGTGCTCTGCAGACTAAGAACCCCACGATCATTATTTAAATGTAAATGAATTATCAAATCAGGATTATCTAAAGAAATATTAGATCTTTTATTCCATAAAGATTGTTGGAGATCAGTAATTGAATTTTTAACCTCAAGAGCAGTGAAATGCGAATGACTTAACAAAGAAGTTCTGCCGGTTACTTGAACATTAAATGTTTTTTCAGGAGGTAACCATTTCAACCAATCAAATGAATCTCTAACTCCCTCATATAAAGAAAGCCTGTCATAGCATTTAAAACGTGCAACTTGTCTATAAAAACGAAACGCAACTCTTGAAAAAAAATGAATTCTATAAAAAGTGGCATAATCACATTCAAAAGAAACTGATCTTTTATAGGTATTAATATTAAATCCACCCAAATCAATAATTTCACTTGCTAAATATTTCTCTAAACCTTCAGGTGATGATGCAATTACATACATTTATATTTAAAAAATTAATGAAATAACTATTCAATACTCATTTTGCCTGCCAGAATATAAATGTCCAATTGGACTAGGTGATCTCAACCGATGTTTCGGACAGCGGTTCGATTCCGCTCAACTCCATTAGCTTTTGGGGTTGTAATGGTTTCGACGGGGCGTAAGGAAGATGACTGAAGCCTGCTCGGTTAGAGCAAAAACACAAACGCTAACAAAATCGTTAGTTTCTCCCGTCAAACAGCACCTGTTGCTGCTTGATCTCAAAGGAGATGGGGTGATATCAGCCTTATCAACCAAATGATCCAAGGAGCCTGGAAGGGCTCCACCATTTTAAATTGACGGAATTTGGTATTAGATAATTTGTTAATTTGTAAAATTTACTTCAAAATAATGTATTAGAAATTATTTTTTGAATTTTATGAGTATAAATACTGAGAAGATTAAAGAAAAAATATTTTAACGTACTAAAAATTCTCAATATAAATGAGCACAAAAAATAACATTAATGACTTATTAATAAAATTAAAACCTAAAGTTTTAAGATTTACAGGTTCAAACTTTCCGACAGAACTTTGGAGCAATAATCAAATAAAAAATCTTAAAAAACTATCAGCATAAAATTTATTTAATTCTCTTTTAAAAGCTTGAAAAAGGATTACTTGGCATCTTTTTCAAACACTTTTGAGAAGCTTCTTGAAGCATTCCAAATTCTTTTTTATTTAAGTTCCATTTAAAAACATTCGATATATCAATAACTTGAGACCTTTTTCTCATTCCTACAAGAGGTATGGCTCCCTGATAACAACACCAATTGATTGCTACTTGAGCTTGTGAAACTGATCTTGAAACAGCAATCTGTTTAAGACATTTCCTTAATTCAATACTTGATTTTTTATAGTTTGTAAAAATTAAATTACGTAGAAAAGAATTTTGCTTGTCTTCATCTTTTTCAGGATCTATACATAATATTCCAAAAGATAAAGGACTATAAGCTAAAAAATCTATATCATTATTTTCACAAATTCTTTTTAAATTTATATTTTTTAGGAAATCTGGAGACAATAAAGAAAACTGAATTTGAACACTTTTAACTTTCTTATCTCTTTTTGATAAGTATTGAATTATTTTCTTTAATCTTTGGGGTCCAATATTTGATAATCCAATTTTAAAATTAAAACCTTGATCAATTAAATCGCAAAGATTATTTAATAATTGTAATTCTTGCCAAGGATTATATTTTGCGGTTGACCAATGTATTTGGACTATATCTAATTTATTATTTAATCTTTCTAAACTTTTGAGAAACGGTTTAGTGAAGCCTGTATTCCCAAATCTCCATGGATAAGGAGCAAGCTTTGTTGCTATTTGAATTCGTTTTTTTTGAAAAGTAGGAGTATCTAGTAAAAATTCCCCTAAAAGTTCTTCACTTCTTCCATTAAGTTTTCCAGTTCCATAAGAATCTGCAGTATCAATTAAGTTAAAACCTCTTTTTAACGCTTCTTTATAAGTCTCACGTAAATCATCATCATTACTAATTTGATAGTCCCAAAATACTTGATTTCCCCAAGACCATGTTCCTAATCCAATTCTTTTTTTCACTTACTATTTTTAAACATACTTTTAAGATTACTCGAAACTATATATTCCACAAAAGAGTATTTAGGAAATATAAGTTTTAAAACTTTTCAAATAATTACCTATTGACATTAAGAAATTATTCTCCAAAGTAAGGAAAATATTAGTAAAAAATTGTTTATTACTGTTTGCGGGCAAAAAGGAGGTGTTGCTAAAACTTGCACAAGTATTCATCTTGCAAGTGTATGGCATTCTGAAGGCAAAAAGGTATGTATAGTTGATGCTGATAAAAATAGATCAGCATTAGCCTACTCATCCAGAGGAAATCTTCCATTTCCCATTTTTCCAGTTAGTTCAGCCGCAAAAGCCTCCAGATCCTCGGAAATTGTTATTACTGATGGCCAGGCAAGCAGTGATACAGAAGAACTTAAACATCTTGCCTACGGATCAGATTTAGTTATTTTACCCACAACCGCAAAAGCAAGGTCTGTTGAATTAACTGTTGAATTAGCCAGCTTATTAAATACTTTAAAAGTTAACCATGCAGTCGTAATTGTAAAAGTAGATTTCAGACAACAAAAAGCAGCTCAACAAGCTAAGGCAGCGTTAAAAAATTTCGGTTTACACGTTTTTGATACATTTATTCCTTTACTTTCAGCATTTGATAAAGCAGAAGCATCTGGAAATGCAGTATTTGAAGCTGTAGACGATTTAGGAAGATCAGATCCTCGTCGAATGACGGGCTGGTCTGCCTACTGTTCCATTGCATCTCAAATTCCATGCCTGATTTCGAAGCACTCATCCGACACCAACAACTTAAACAACCAACAACTAATCAGCGCCTAAAAGTAGTTGATTCTCCTGATTTTGAAATAGAAAATGGAGAAAACTCACAAATCATGCAACCCAAGATATTTAATTATTTTATTGGAAGTTTTATTGGCTCTGTAATAGGAACTATTTCAATCCTCTTTCTTTACATAAACGAATATTTACCAATTGAGCTGCTAAAAATTAAGTAGTGTATTCGCTATTTATTTCAACGTACTTTTTAGACAAATCACAACCCCAAGCAGTTCCTTTTTCTGAACCAGAATTAAGATTAAGAGCTATAGATACTATATCCTCAACTAAATATTTACCATTCATTCTTGTTTGCATGTAATTGGCAACTTTTTTGGAATCATATTTATTTAACTTACCCTTTTTCAAAATCTGAAAGTCTCCAATATATAAATCAAGGACATCTAAGTTAAAAACAATTCCAGAATTACCAGCAGCTGAAATAATTCTGCCCCAATTTGGATCACACCCATTAATTGCAGTTTTTACCAGTGAAGAATTACATATAGATTTCGCTATTTTAATTGCATCTGAATTATTCTTGGCTCCCTCAACCAAAACCTCTAGCAAACAATTTGCGCCTTCTCCATCTCTAGCGATATTTTTTGCCAAGCTCTGGCATACAATATCAATTCCTGATTGAATCTTTGATAAAAATTTCTTATCAATTTTTTTTCCTGAATTTATTCCTATAAAGGCATCATTAGTACTTGTCTCTCCATCCACAGAAATAGCATTAAAAGACTTTTTAACAGCAATAGAAATCATCTTGTCCCATTCTTCTTTATCAACACCAACATCACATGTAAGAAAGGCTAACATAGTAGCCATATTCGGATAAATCATTCCTGATCCTTTTGCGAAGCCAGATATCTTTACCTTTCTACCTTCAATAAATGTTTCTATAGTTATTTTTTTATCAACTAAATCAGTAGTTAAAATAGCTTCTGCAGCATTCTGTAAACTATTTGTTTTTAACTCCTTGACCAAATTAGGCAAATTATCAATTAAGTTTTTTATTTGAATCGGTATACCAATTACACCAGTTGAGCACATTAAAACTTCTTCTTCATTTATTCCTAATAGTTGTGAGACCTCCTTCGTAGCAAACAAAGTATGTTGAATACCATAATCACCTGTACAGGCATTTGCTTGTCCGGAGTTTATTAATATTGCTCTTATAAGACCTGAAGACTTTTTAATCCTTTGTTCACAAATATCTACACAGGATGCTCGAACTATTGATTGTGTAAACAAGCCACTACAAATGCTATTTTCTGGGGCTAATATTAAAGCCAAGTCTTTCTTATTAGAATCCTTTAATCCTGCAGTGATTCCCGCGAAAGAAAAACCATCAGGCTTTTCTTCGCCATCACTCACAAATGACCAATTATTCTCAAGCTGAATCAATCTGTTTTGTAAATTAAATTCATAATAACTATTCTTTCTATTAAAACACTGCAATATAGATTCTTATTAAATTTATGAGCATCCACCCAAAATTAAATAATAAACAACGAAGAATAGGTCTTACTGGTGGTATTGCAAGTGGCAAATCTACTATAGCTAAATACATAAAAGAATATATAGACATTCCGATATTGGATGCAGATCAATATTCAAAAGATCTAATCAAGCCGAAAAGTAATTGCTATAAGAAAGTTATCGCTTATTTTGGACCTCAAATAGTTGATCAACATTCTTCAGAAAATGAAATAAACAGGGAATTATTAAAAAAAATTATTTTCGAAAATTCTATACATAGAAAATGGATTCAAAATCTTCTTCATCCATTAATAAAAGAAAAAATGATAGAAAAATGTAATCAATTTGATAAAAATAAAATTTTACTTTTAGTTATTCCTTTGCTGTTTGAAGCGAAATTTACGGATATTTGTACAGAAATATGGTTAGTAAAATGCCCAAAAGAAGTCCAAAAGAAAAGACTTATGAAAAGAAATATAATCAGTGAAAATGAGGCTGAGAAAATTATCAATCTTCAATTAAATTTTGAAGATAAATCTAAATTTTCAGATGTAATTTTAGACAATTCAAATAATAAACAATTATGGAAGAATACAATACAAAAACTTGTCTAGAAATTAACTATTTAGTTTTTCTGAAATGAGTTTATTAGCAAGTTTGGGATCTGCTTTACCTTTAGTTTTTTTCATCAGCTGTCCTACAAAAAAGCCAAGGAGTTTAGTTTTTCCCTCTTTAAAAGATTTAACCTCTTTGGGATATTCAATAATAAGTTCTTCAATAATAGGTAAAATGCTTGCAGAATCAGATATCATCGCCAAGCCTTTTTCTTCAACTACCTTTTGTGGAGAAATATTATCCTGAATTAATTCTGGTAAGATTTCTTTTGCTATTTTTCCACTAATAACTTTCTTAGAAATCATATTAATCATTTCTGCAAGGTTAATAGGGCTAAGCTTTAATTCAGCAAAACTTTGTTTATTTGATTTCAAATAACCAACTATATCACTTGTTATCCAATTTGATGCGAGTTTAGGGTCGGCTCCATTTGCTACGGTCTCTTCAAAGAAGTTTGCCATAAATACTTCATCCGAAATAACTCTTGAATCATATGGTGACAAGCCTAATTCTTTGACATATTTTTGTCTCTTCTTAGAAGGTAATTCGGGCAATTCATTAAGCCATTGATCCTTTTGTTCTTTTGATATTTCAATTGGGCCAAGATCTGGGTCTGGGAAATATCTATAATCACTACTACCCTCTTTTAATCTCATACTTTTTGTTAATTGCTTAGCTTCGTCCCAAAGCCTAGTTTCTTGATAAATTACTCCTCCATTCTCATAGACATCAATTTGTCTTTCTATTTCATACTCACAAGCCTTTTGAATAGCAGAGAAAGAATTCATATTCTTTATTTCAACTTTGGTCCCGAAAGGGGCATTAGGGCCTCTCCTAACTGAAATGTTTACATCGCATCTTAGTGATCCCTCCTGCATATTGCCGTCTGAAACACCAAGGTATCTAACAGTTCTTCTTATTTCTGAAGCATATTCTGATGCCTCTCTACCTGTCCTAATGTCTGGTTTACTTACGATCTCAACGAGTGCTATACCTGCCCGGTTGTAATCTACCAATGAATATTTAGAACCAGCCAATCGATCGCTACCTACATGAACTAATTTACCAGCATCTTCCTCCATATGAAGTCTTTCTATACCGATTTTTTTTAAGTACGTTTCTTTATCTTTTTCTGCTATTTCAACTTCTAACCAGCCATTTTCTGCTAAAGGTTCATCGAATTGAGAGATTTGATAATTTTTAGGCAAATCAGGATAAAAGTATTGTTTTCTATCAAATTTACAATGTTCTGCCACATTTAAATTTAGTGCTAGAGAGGTTTTTACTGCATACTCTAAAACAGTCTTATTTAAAACAGGGAGAGTTCCTGGCAACCCACAAACAACAGGATCAATATGAGTATTAGGTTCATCACCAAAAGCTGTTGATGCAGCTGTAAATATTTTACTTTTAGTATTAAGCTGGACATGGGTTTCTAAACCGATAACAGCTTCCCAAGGTTCTAAATTTTTCATTATTAAATGTTCCTCTCTTAATCTTATTGGATATAAGGTAAAAGAGGATCAAAACATATCTAAATTATAAAAATAATTAAATGCGATCAGAAACTAAAAATACAATTTTAATTATTGGTGGAGGATTAATAGGTTTATCTATTGCTTATGAATTTGCACGTAATAAATTTAAAGTTGAAGTTTTAAGCAAAAACAGAAGCGAATCTGCTGGATTCGTTGCAGCAGGAATGCTAGCCACCCATGCTGAAGGACTTGAAGATGAATTATTCATATTTGGACAACAAAGTCAAAATTTAATTCCAGAATGGATTAAAAATATCGAACAAGATAGTGGCATTGATTGTGGTTTAAAAAAATGTGGAATAGTAGTACCGTTTGAAAATTTAAAAAAATTGAAGAAATTCAAAACTTATAAATATGGAAAATATTTAAATCAGAAAAACCTAAAGAAAGAAATCAGTGGAATAAATACAAATTGGGAGCATGGATTACTTTTTGAACAAGATGGGCAAATAGATAATAGAAGGAGGCTTATGCGTGCTCTGGAACGTGCATGTTCTTTGCATGGGGTCAAGTTCCAAGAAGGAGCAGATGTAAAAGAATTAATCTTAGAAAAAAATAAAATTCTTGGTGCAAAAGTTTTAAACGCTACTGGAGAAATAAAAAATATTTTTGGGGAAAAAGTAATTTTATGTTGCGGTGCTTGGAGTAAAAAAGTTTTAAATAATTTACCAATCTTTCCTGTAAAGGGACAAATGCTGTCAATACAAGGTCCAGAAAATTCTATTAAAAGAGTTCTTTTTGGTCCTAATACTTACTTAGTTCCTAGAGAAGATGGCCTTATAGTTGTTGGAGCAACCGTTGAAGATAAGGCCGAATTTAATCAGGGAAATACCCCAAAGGGCATAAATCAACTTCAGGAGGGTATTAAATCTTTATTACCAGAAGCATTAAACTGGCCACAAATGGAACATTGGTGGGGATTCAGGCCTTGTACACCTGACTTCAAGCCTATTATTGGAAAAACTCAAATCATCAATCTTTATGTAGCTACGGGACATTACAGGAATGGGGTACTCTTTTCGGCAATTACAAGCGATATTATGTTCAAATTAATTCAAGAAAAAACTCTCAACAATATTGAAACTACTTTCCTTAAAAAATTTAGTTTCAATAGATTTTAAATATAAATTTCTTTAATTTTCTGCTCGCCATTCAGAATCAGAAGTCTCCCAATCACATATTTCATCTTGATCAAACCATAAATTTATCTCAAATTTTGCAGTTTCTTCACCATCTGAACCATGAATTATATTTCTACCTATATTAATAGCTAAATCTCCTCTTATAGTGCCAGGTTCAGCCTCAAGTGGTTTTGTAGCACCAATTAATTTTCTTGCGCTTAAGATTACACCTTCTCCTTCCCAAATCATGGCAACCACAGGACCACTTGATATAAAGTCGACTAAATCCTTAAAAAAAGGTCTCTCTCTATGTACCCCATAATGATCTTGAGCAAGTTGCTTTGATGGAATTAATTGTTTTAAACCTACCAATTTAAAGCCTTTTTTTTCAAACCTTCCAATAATCTCTGAAACATATCCTCTCTGAACTCCATCTGGTTTAATTGCAAGAAACGTTCTCTCTTTGATCATTTAATTTAGTAATCTCTCTATGTATATTCTTCTTTTAGGTGGTAACTTGGCAAGTAATCATTAAAATAAAAGATATTGTTTTGAGTAATTTTCAAAAACTTATATAAACCACAAAACTAAAATTGACCGATTTTGATACAAAAAAATTAAATAAAAATTGGACTATAGAAGATAGTATTTCTACGTATGGTATTGATAAATGGGGGGGGAAATATTTTTCAATTAATTCAGATGGCAATATATCGATAAGCCCAAATAGAAAATCCAAAAAAAAAGTCGATCTTTTTAAACTTGTTAAGGAATTTAAAAGTAGAGAAATCAATACTCCCCTAATAATAAGATTCAACGACATTTTAAAAGACCGAATTACGGAATTAAATAATGCCTTCTGCCAAGCTGTAGAAACTTATAACTATAAAAATATTTATCAAGGAGTTTTTCCTATTAAATGTAATCAACAAAAAAATGTCTTGGAAAAAATCATTGAATATGGGGATCCTTGGAATTTTGGTTTAGAAGTAGGAAGCAAATCGGAATTATTAATTGGATTATCAATCCTAGAAAATCAAAAATCACTTTTAATTTGTAATGGATATAAAGATAAAAAGTATATTGAGAGTGCAATATTAGCCAGAAAACTTGGTAAACAGCCAATAATAGTTATTGAACAAAGAGATGAAGTTAAAAGAATTATAGAAGCTGTAAAAGATCTCAAAGCAAGCCCCATACTTGGAATTAGATCAAAATTATCAAGTAAGAGTAGTGGGAGGTGGGGTAAATCAGTGGGAGATAATTCCAAATTTGGATTATCAATTCCAGAAATAATGCTAACAATAAAAGAGCTCAAAGAAGCAAATCTAATAAATGAAATGAAGTTGCTGCATTTCCATGTTGGAAGCCAAATCAGTGATATATCAGTAATAAAAGATGCATTACAAGAAGCTAGTCAAATATTTGTTGAATTATCTAAGTTAGGCGCACCAATGAAATATATAGATGTTGGAGGCGGCTTAGGAATAGACTTCGATGGAACTAAAACTTCTTCCAATACGTCGACAAATTATTCTCTTCAAAACTACGCAAATGACGTTATTGCAACAGTAAAAGATTCATGTGAAGTAAATAATATTCAACATCCAATCATAATCTCAGAAAGTGGTAGAGCGATAATCAGTCATTGTTCAGTTTTAATTTTTAATATTTTAGGGACAAGTCATGTCAGCTCCCAAGTCAAAGTATCCGATCAAAAAAACCAATCATTAATCATCACAAATCTGATAGAAACCCTTAATCAGCTAAAGAATCTTAAAAATAAAAAAGAAGATTTATCTGAAATAATAGAATTATGGAATGACGCTAAAAAATTTAAAGAGGATTGCTTAGCCGCTTTTAGATTAGGATTTATTTGTTTGGAAGAACGTGCGTATGCAGAAGAGCTTACATGGGCTTGTGCACAAGAGATTGCAAATCAATTGGAGAGTGATGAAATTAACCATCCAGACTTATATGAAATAACAGACACACTTGCATCAACATATTACGCAAATTTATCAGTTTTTAAATCTATTCCTGATACTTGGGCAATTAATCAAGTTTTTCCAATTATTCCAATTCATAGACACTTAGAAGAGCCCTTTTGTAAGGGAAACTTTGCGGATTTAACTTGTGATTCTGATGGCAAGCTGAATAGTTTTATTGACAATGGAAAAATTAAATCACTTTTAAATTTACATCCTCCAGAAAAAAATAATGATTATCTAATAGGAATCTTTATGGCAGGAGCATATCAAGAAGCATTAGGTAATTTTCATAATTTATTTGGAAATACAAATGTTATTCATATTGATATAAATGAAGATAATTCTTATAAAATTAAAAACATTATTAAAGAAAATAGCAAATCAGAAATTTTAGAGTTATTAGATTACAGTTCAGATAATTTAGTTGAATCTATAAGAGTCAATACTGAATCTGCCATCAATAATAAAACTTTGACTATTCAAGAAGCACGAAAGTTAATTGAACAAATAGAAACCAGTTTAAGAAAAAGTAGTTACTTATCAGAATAACTAAGGAGTTTTGACCTCAAATCTTTTCTTGCATATTCCAAAGCATCATTTAATTTATCAATATCTTTAGCACCTGCCTGTGCAAAGTTAGGTTTACCTCCTCCTCCCCCAGAGCAAATACGTGAAATATCATTAATTAATTTCCCTGCATGCATACCTCTTTTAACTAAGTCTTCCCCAAAAGAAACAACAAATAACAATTTTCTATTTTCCTTATCTGGTATTCCTCCAAGAATCACAACCGACTTATTTCCCAATTTAGAAGTTAAATCTAATGCTGCAGATTGTAGAGAATTTCCATCTAGTCCATCAAGTTGACTAATAATCAGCGAAAATAATCCAATTTTATTTACAGAAGAACTTAGCGAAGAGTATTTAAAATAAGCAATTTCATCCTTCATTTTTTGTATTTCTTTATTTTTATTAATCAACTCTGATTGCAAAGAATTAACCCTATCCAGGAGTTGGTTAGGATTTGCTTTTAACAAATCACTAAGTTGACTTACGAGAGAATTTTTATCACTAAAGTATTCAAAGGCTGATTGCCCTGACAATGCTTCGATTCTTCTTACGCCCGCTGAAATTCCTTCTTCACTAATTATTTTAAAACAACCTAATTCAGATGTTGTTTTTACATGAGTACCACCGCATAGTTCCATCGAAACACTTGGCACATCAACAACTCTTACTTCATCATCATATTTCTCTCCAAACATAGCCACTGCCCCTCTTTCGAGAGCCTCACTCTTGGCCATGTTTTTAATATCAAGAGAATGATTTTCCAAAATCCAAGAATTAACTAAAGTCTCAACTTTAAAAATTTGATCTTTTGTAATAGGTTGAGAAGAATTGAAATCAAATCGTAATTTATTAAATGCTACTAATGAGCCTTTTTGTCCAACGCTTTCATTAACAACTACTTTGAGAGCAGATTGTAGTAAATGAGTAGCAGTATGATTTGCCGCAGCCTTAGCTCTAGCCAAATCATTTACTTTAGTTTTAACTTTTTGTCCCAGACATAATATTCCTTTTTTAACTATTCCATAATGCAGAAAAACGTTTTTCTTTCGTATGACGTTATCAACTAAAACCTCTAGATCATTCGAGGATATCTTTCCAATGTCACCAACTTGCCCCCCAGATTCTCCATAAAAAGAGGTCTGATCAAGGACAATTAAAACTTTCTGTCCTTCACTTGCTTGCTTAACCAAGGTTGATTCCAAAAATATACCCTTAATTTCTGCATCTGAATCCAGTGAATCATAACCATTAAAAAGAGTTTTATCAAATAAGTCTATTTCGCGTTCTAATGAACCCTCTAATGTCAAATCAATGATCTGAGAAGCAGATTTGGCTCTTTCTTTTTGTGCAGACATTTCTTTGTCAAACCCCTTAACATCAACACCAATATTGTTTTCTTGAGCGATTTCTTCTGTTAGTTCTAATGGAAAGCCATAAGTATCATAAAGTTCAAATGCTTTAAACCCAGTAATCATTTTCTGACCCGATGAAATCAATTCATCTAGTAATTTCTCTCCTCTATCAAGAGTTTCTCTGAATCTTATTTCTTCAATTTTTATCTCACTCAATATATGGTCACAATTATTTTTTAAATCTGGATAATTCTCTTGCATTAATTTAATACCTACACTTGCAAGTTTCGATAAAAATTCATTTTTTAAGCCTAACAACCTTCCATGTCTAACCATTCTTCGAATAAGTCTTCTTAATATGTATCCCCTTCCAAGATTACTTGCTACTACCCCATCAGAAATTAAATGTATAACTGCTCTTATATGATCTCCAATAATTTTTAAAGAGATTTTGGTTCTTTCATCTGAAGAATAATAATCAATTTTGGAGATCTCAGAAGCTTTTTGAATAATTGGAAAAATCAAATCTGTTTCGTAATTATTCTTCTTCTTTTGCAATATTTGAGCCATTCTTTCAAGCCCCATTCCAGTATCAATATTTTTGTATTTCAAATCTGTCAATTGACCATCAGGGTCACGGTTATATTGCATAAATACAAGATTATAAAATTCTATAAAACGATCACCATCTTCTAAATCAATATTCTGAAGACCTTTTTCTGGTTTAAAGTCATAATATAATTCTGAACATGGTCCGCAAGGACCTGTTTTCCCTGAAGACCAAAAATTATCTTTTTCTCCAAGCTTAATTATCCTTTTTGGATGAATCCCGATATCTTCTTTCCAAATCTTTACCGAATCATCATCTTCATGAAACACGCTCACTATTATATTCTCAGCAGAAAGTCCATAAATATCAGTAACTAATTCCCAAGCCCACTCAATAGCCTCTTTCTTAAAATAATCTCCAAAAGAAAAATTACCAAGCATCTCGAAGAAGGTATGGTGTCGAGCAGTAACTCCAACATTTTCAATATCGTTTGTTCTTATACACTTTTGACTAGATGTGGCTCTTTTTGATGGCCTTTCTTTCAATCCTAAAAAAACTGGCTTAAAAGGCAGCATTCCAGCGATAGTGAGCATAACTGTAGGATCATCAGGAATTAAAGATGCACTTGGAATAATTTCGTGTAATTTTTCATGGTAAAAATTTAAAAATTCTTTTCTTATTTCATCACCTGTAATTGGAGTGTTTTTAGTTTGAGATTTCATTTATAACAGTATCAATAATGAAGTGATTAAAAAACAAATTCGGTAATTCCACACTTAGATTCACGCGGATTTATATTGTATTTAACTAAAGTCATAATACAAAAGAATAATAGTATGATAACTTCTGCAAAAACAAGTACTTCAGAGATGAATAAAGTTGAGCAAAAATTATCTGTGCAACAGAAAGTTTTTGCAGATGACACAAGTGCAATTAGATCTCTTGACTGGGACCGAAGTAGGTTTGATATTGAATTTGGATTAAGAAATGGAACTACTTATAATAGTTTTATCATTAAGGGCCAAAAACTAGCAATAATTGATACAAGCCACGCTAAATTTGAAAAACTATGGTTTGAGCAATTACTTAAAGAAGTAAATCCAGAAGAAATTGATTATTTAATTACAAGTCATACAGAGCCAGACCACTCAGGTTTAATTGGAAACCTCTTAACTCTTAATCCACAAATAATAGTAGTTGGTTCAAAATTAGCGCTTAAATTTATTGAGGATCAAATACATATTCCATTTAAAAGATTAGAAGTAAAAAGTGGACAATATTTAGATCTTGGAGCTAACCCCACAAGTGGAGTAAATCATAATATTGAATTTATAAGTGCACCAAATTTACATTGGCCAGATACTATTTTCTCCTACGATCACGGTACGAATGTTTTATATACATGCGATGCTTTTGGATTGCATTATTGCTCTGATGAATTTTTTGATAATGATCAAAAAGAAATTTATCAAGATTTTCGTTTTTATTACGATTGTCTTATGGGCCCGAACGCAAGAAGTGTTCTACAAGCTATCAAACGAATAGATAAGTTACCTAGACTTAAAACTATAGCTGTGGGTCATGGGCCATTACTTCATAATCAAGTAAATTTTTGGAAAGAAAAGTATTCAGAGTGGAGTAGTAGCAAGAGTAAAGGTAATGAATTTGTATCTGTCTGCTACATCAGTGATTATGGATATTGTGATCGATTAAGTCAAGCTATATCTCACGGCATAAGTAAGGCAGATGCACAGGTTCAATTAATTGATTTAAGATCTTCAGATTCTCAAGAATTAACAGGTTTAATTTCAGAATCTAAAGCCGTAGTAATCCCAACCTGGCCAGTTAAGTCTGATAACGAATTAAAAGAGTCTCTTGGCACTCTTTTTGCCGCATTAAAGCCTAAACAATTTACGGCAGTTTACGATGCTTTTGGAGGAAATGATGAACCGATAGACTCATTAGCAAGTAAGTTGAGAGAATTAGGACAAAAAGAAGCCTTCTCACCTCTAAGAGTTAAAAACATTCCAGATCCTATTATCTATCAACAATTTGAAGAAGCTGGAACCGACTTGGGACAATTAATTAACAAGAAGAAAAATATTGCTTCAATGAAAAGCCTTGATTCAAATCTGGATAAAGCTTTAGGGAGATTAAGTGGAGGTTTATATGTAGTTACAGCTAGCCAAGGAGAAGGTTCGACTTTTAGACAAAGCGCGATGGTAGCAAGCTGGGTTAGTCAGGCAAGTTTCAGTCCGCCAGGCATTACAGTTGCAGTAGCAAAAGATAGAGCTATTGAATCTTATATGCAAGTTGGAGAAGGTTTTGTAGTTAATATCTTACGAGAAGATAACTATCAAAAAATGTTTAGACATTTTTTAAAAAGATTTGCACCTGGAGCAGATAGATTTGCTGATGTAGATGTAGTGAGCAATATCGCAAATGGGGGACCAGTACTTTCTGATTCTCTCGCATTTTTAGATTGTGAAGTAAGTTCACGATTAGAGACTCCAGATCATTGGATTATTTACGGTATAGTTAAAAATGGAAGCGTTTCTGATTTATCCTGTAAAACAGCCGTTCATCATAGGAAAGTTGCTAATCACTACTAAAAAATAAATCTTTAAAGATGTCAGTAATTAATACAAGTTCACTTTTAGAAAATAAAAACTTATCAATATTTGAAATAACTGAAAAATTTATTTGCATCAGATTTCTTGATCAAAACAAAGAAAGGTTTGAGCTCGAATTTAATCTTGAGAAAGGAACTTCGTTTAATACCTTTTTAATCATAAGTAATAATGATTTTTTCATTATTCATCCACCTGAAAAAGAATATTCAAAATTAATTAATGAAGTAATTTCAAATTTTCATGATGAGTTTAAATTCAACAAAATTAACATAATTACTGGTCATGTAAATCCTAAAATTATTGAAACTATAAAGTCAATCAGTGTCCAATTCAGCAACTTAACTCTCACATGTTCAAATCCTGGTTTTAAGCTTATTAGTGAACTTTGGAATCAAAAAAATCCAAATTTAAAAACTTTTATTGAGCGAGAATTACCTGAAATTAACATCGTAAAAAAAGAACTTTATCTAGAACTAGAAAATATTTCATTAAAACTAATTCCTGTACCAACTGCCCGGTGGCCTGGTGGATTAATCATATATGAAGAGAATCAAGAAATACTTTTAAGTGAAAAAATATTTTCTGCACATTTAGCATCTGAAGAATGGTCAGAAACCAACAGAATGAGTACAGAAATTGATAGAAAACATTTTTATGATTGTCTTATGGCACCAATGTCTAATCAAATCGTATCAATAGCTGAAAAAATTTCTGAATTAGACATTAAAACTATTGCTCCACTTCACGGTCCAGCAATTGAGTACAGCTTAAAAAGCTTTTTAAATGACTACATTAGATGGGGAGAAAATCTTTCAACAAACAATTCTAAAATTGTCTTGATATACGCTAGTGCTTATGGCAATACAGCCTCAATAGGTGATGCATTAGCGAAAGGTGTAAATAGAACTTCAGTAGAAGTTGAAAGTATTAATTGCGAATTTACGTCTAATGAAGAACTTATAAAATCTATTCAACACGCTGATGGATATCTAATCGGATCGCCTACTTTGGGGGGACACGCCCCAACTCCAATAGTAAGTGCTCTAGGAACTTTGTTATCAGAAGGTAATAGAGATAAACCAGTAGGCATTTTCGGTAGTTTTGGATGGAGCGGAGAAGCAATAGATTTGCTTGAGACAAAATTAAAAGATGGTGGATTTAAATTTAGTTTTGATCCAATAAGAATAAAATTTAGTCCTAATAAACCAAAAATTAAAGAACTAGAAGAAATTGGTACTCATTTTGGTAGAAAAATTTTAAAAAAAGCAAAACAAAAAATCAGAAAATCAGATACCGGAATGATATCTAGTAAAACTGATCCAACATTGCAAGCTTTAGGAAGAGTACTTGGTTCACTGTGTGTTCTAACTGCATCAAAAGGGAAAGATGAAAATAATGTAAAAGGAGCTATGCTTGCATCTTGGGTAAGCCAAGCAAGTTTTTCTCCTCCTGGATTGAGTATTGCGGTAGCAAAAGATAGATCAGTAGAATCGCTTCTTCAAAAAGGTGACTCTTTCGCCTTAAATATTCTTAGCGAAAAAGATTTCAGAGAACCTTTAAAAAGATTTACAAAACCTTTCTCACCAGGGGAAGATCGATTTGAGGGCTTAGATATTGAATTAACACCTAATGATCAAGTAATAATTCCTGAGTCATTAGCATGGTTAGATGCTTCTGTGAAAGAAAGAATGGAATGCGGAGATCATTGGGTAATATATGCTGAGGTTTTACACGGCAATATATTAAAATCCGATAGTCTAACTGCCGTTCATCACCGTAAGAGTGGAGCTAACTACTAAACCAAATTATTTTTATGCCTGATTCAAAAGATCTAATAATCATTTCAGCAAGTTGTGGAAAAAATCTAGAACTTTCAAAAAAATTTCAAGAAAAAAGTAATGAACTAAAATTCAATTCTGAAATTTTGGATCTTACTACTTTTGATATACCTTTATTCAATCCACGAATACATACAAAAGAAAATATTCCTGTCGAAATAATTGAAATAAAAGAAAAGCTTTTTGCTACAGAAAAATGGATTATATGTGCTCCTGAATATAACGGTTCGATCCCTCCAATTCTCTCTAATTTAATAGCTTGGCTTTCTGTCTCAGGAGACGATTTTAGGAATTTATTTAATGGTCAGCCAATAGCAATTGCAACTTTTTCTGGTGGAGTCGGATTAGAATTATTAACATCATTAAGAATTCAATTAGTACATTTAGGTAGTCAAGTGTTGGGCAGACAGCTATTGTCTTCATTTAGTAAACCAGTGGATATAAAAACAATAGAAGATATAATTCAACGACTATCACAAATGAAAAAATTAAGAGTATAAATTTTTATAAAAAATTTAAACGAATTATATTTATTTATTTTCATTCCAAACTTTTAAAATTTCTCTAGCCATAGGTAGTGCATGTACAGATCCTCCTCCAGGCGTATTTTGTGCAAAAGCAACTATTAACAACTCACTTTTATCTGAAGGAGTAAAGCAAACAAACCATGCATGATCTGAACCTCCTTCTCCATCTTCAGCAGTACCAGTTTTACCCGAAACTGGAGGAAGATTAGATACCCCATAATTAATAGAAACCCCTGTTCCAGATTCAACTACTTTCCTTAAACCATTTTTTACTAACTGAAGATTATTTGGATCAATATCAATTTTTATACGTTTTTGATTTGTTAAAAGTTGATCTTCTTTTTTAGATAAATGAGGAGTTACTAAATAGCCACCATTCGCGATTGCTGCATATGCACGAGCTATTTGTATAGGGGTAACTTGAACAACAAATTGACCAATAGACATACTCGCGATGTCCTCTGGAACCCAAGGAGTTCTTCCTGGTTCGCCCCATCCTCTACCTTGTTTAGCCCATTGACTACTTGCCACTAAACCTACATTTTCTTGTTCAGAAATTTCGATTCCAGATAGTGAGGCAAAGCCAAGCTTTTTAGAGACGTTATAAATTTCATCTACACCTACGCCATAACCAATTTGATAAAAAAACGTATTACTTGAAACTCGCAAAGCATCTTCATAACCTATTGTTCCGAAACCTAAGTCATTATGTTCTCTAAAACATTGACTTCCATAAGTAATACAAGGTTTAGTTTCTAAAGCAGTTTCAGGAGGAAACCTTCCACTTTCTAAACCAGCTATAGCAGTCACAATTTTCCAAACACTTCCTGGATCATATGCATTTAAAGCTCTATTAAATAATGGTTTAGCGGGAGAATTGAACAGAGCATTATATTCTTTTTCTGGTTTAAATTCTTTTGAAAAAAAATTCAAGTCAAAAGTTGGTTTACTAGCCATTGCTCTTATGGCACCATCTCTGGGATCCATAACTATTATTGCTCCTCCATTTTTATCTTTAAGAACTTCTTCAGCTATTAATTGTAAATTCAAATCAATTGTCAATTCAAGGTCTTTCCCTTGTTTTGATGGTTTAATACCTAAAGATTTTGTAAAAGTGCCGGAAGAATTCACTTCAATCATTTCTCCTCCCCATTCTCCTCTTATATGATCTTCATAAACAAACTCAATTCCAGTTCTCCCTATTAAATCATTTAACTTATAACCTTTTGTTGACAAAATGTTGAATTCAGAATCTGTAATGGGTTGGGTATAACCAATCACATGAGAAGCAACAGTTTTATAAGGATAATTTCTAATCATTTTTGTTGAAATCTCTAAGCCATTTAAGATATTTTCATTTTCTTTAAATTTGATAACTTGATCAACTTTTAAATCATCTAATAGAGTTATTGAAAAATTTTTATTTTTTAAACCATCAGAATATTTCTTTTGAAGTGAATCAGATGAAATATTGAATAATTTCGAAATCTTTGATTTATATTTCTGCCATGCTTTTTTACTGACGTATTGAGGTTTAATTATTAAAGAGTACTTAAAACGGCTATCTGCCAATATTAATCCATTTTTATCTAGTATCCTCCCTCTAATTGGTTGAGTAGAAATTAACCTAATTCTATTTTCATCAGACATTTTTTTGTAAGTCTCATGATTTAGTAATTGAAGAAAAATTAATCTAATTAATATTAATAAAAAAGTAAAAGTAGTAATTAAATAGAAAACCAAAGGCTGTCTTTTAAAAGAAGGGAACTTATTATTGAAGTTAGTATTTTGCAAAAATTTACATCTCTTTCTGTAAAAACTTTTTTTCTAAGAAAGTAATAATCTCCTTTATATTTTTTAGTTTTTGAACTAAAAATTTATAATCATTTCGAGTCTTACCTTTATCAAATTCTAAACTTGATATATTTTTTTCTTGCTCTTTGTTATCCATAAAACTAATAATAAGTTAGCTTAAAAACTAAACTTCTTTTATATTACCCCAAATAATAAATCACAAATCATCAAAATAATATTAAATTCTATTTAATAAAACGGTTTACATTGACTGATCTGAATTTTGTTCAAAATAAGGATTACAACTGTTTTTTGAAACACCTGTAGACCAACCAATAAATGCTGACACAAATACAACGACAATTATAGGTAGTATAGCTTGTTGAGTATTTTCAAGGCTTAGCCATTCCTTCCAACTTCTGATAAATCTATCTCTTTTAAATTTCCTTTTCTCATTTTCTTCAGCTTTAGCTTTTTTAGCAAAAGACTTTGTTACCCACTTTTCAAAAGGTAGCTTTTTTGTAATTGCCATTTTCCTCTCAACTTCTAATAATTGTCCAGAGTTAAGCTGAGGATGAAACGTGCTTATAAGCTCCAAAGTCTTCAGAAACATTTCTACACTTGCATCTTTTACGAGCTTTTGTTCGTGACTTAAATCGGCCCATTCAATTTCAGGATAAAAACGATTTCTATTTGCCTGGATTTGCTCTTCTGACATTTGTCCTGGTTCTCTTAACCATCTATTGGTATTTTCATCAAACCTTCTCCAATACAAAAATGGATTTATAAAGATTGTTTTGCCTGCAATTTTGACAACATCTTGTTGTAAATGATTGCTAATTTTATTATCAGAACTTTTCGGTTTAACCAAAATCTAAAATTTATTGTCTACTTAAAGATTATCTTTATTTTAAAATTTTTCCAGAATTATCCAATAATATTATTTTTTCAAAGTCATTAATTAATTTTTTGACAACTGCCAACGCTTTTTTAAATAATTACAATATTCACATTTAAAAGATGGTGAAGGGAACAAATTAGATCTGAGAAGTTTTACTGTTTCAATAACTTTGCCTTCTACCCATGCTGAAGAACAATCTAACTTAATAAAATGCACATCAAACTTTAACTGATTATTAAAAAATTTCTCATTCTTTTTCCCATTAAAATAAAGAAGATAGGCTTCATCTGCAACTTTGAAACCATTTTTTCTAAATAACCACTGATACATTTCTAATTGTCTTTTATATGCTTTTGCATAATCATATTTATTAAAAGTTTCAAACCAATCAAAATTATTTCTTGATGTTGCTTTTACATCAACGATAATTAACTCTCCATTCTTTTTTTGCCAGACATCATCAACCGCACCACCAAAATCATAATTATGTTCAGTAGATTTATATCTTATTCCTTTAAAATTACTTCTCCAAGTATCTATATCTTTATGTTTAAAAGGTATAGCATCGATATTATGCTCAATAAATAAAGGATGAGATTCCTGTCTATCACGATAATAATCAAACTCGTTTTTACATAAATTATCTACAGCAATATTTAAAGTAAATGGTAATGATGGAGGTTTTATTTTATGCTTTTTATCAAGAACGCAACATCTGGGACAACTAAGATATTTTTCAACAGTAGATCTACTTAATTTAATAGTTTCCTCCATAATAATTTTATAAAAAAGTTAAAGATAAAAAATTAAAGTATTTTTTTATTCCCACTCAATAGTCCCTCCAAAAAGGTTAATAAAAAAGACAGTTATATCAATGGGTCTGAGCATATTATAACACGTATTTCGCCACGTGAAACCCACGTGAAACCTACGTAAAACCTAGTAAGCAGCGAACCATAAGAAAAAATATTTATTATTTTACTTTCATAGAGATGTAAAAATTATTTTAAGTATCTTACAAAAGAAATAAGTACTGATTGACTGATCGAAAGTTCAATAGATAATCTTTATTTTGGATATAAATAGATTATTGTTTTTCAATCCACGCTTAATTATTATTGGATGCTTAAGACCTTCTGTTCAGTTTGGGTTATTAAAAAGAGCTAATAGATTTCCTATTATTTCTTTATATTTATTCCAGAATATTGTACTCGGTTGGTTGGCTGAACCTCTTTATTGGTTGCAAAAAATTCTTTACAAGAAGCCAAAGAATATGCCTGATCCAATTTTTATTATAGGTGCATGGAGAAGTGGAACAACATACCTCCACACAGAAATAGTTAAAGCTACTAAAGCAGCCACAATAAAAAATACGTTTTCATGTTGCCCTCAGGCAGCCTTAATATTTAAAGAACTTTTTCGCAAATTTATACCATCTTATAAAAATAGATTTTTTGATTGGGTCCCATTATTAGCAGAGGGACCTCAAGAGTTAGATATTGCATTAATGAGATTGAGTTGTGAACATCCTCCAACATCAATTGGTCTTGGAAAGTCATTATCTAAGGATTTAGAAAGATGGTACAAATGGAAAGCTACATTAGATTTCAAAAAAAAATTAAAATTACTGCTTGAATGGGCATGGATTCATGATGGTTTACCTGGTAAAGTTTTTATCAATAAAGCTCCAGCATTCACCACGAGAGTTGACTTATTACTTGAGTTATTTCCCAACTCAAAATTTATTTACATTGAACGTAAATACGATCATGTGAAAAGTATAGAAAAATCTATCAAATCATTTAATAAAGAATTTGGTTTTATTCCATATCTTGGGAACGCAGGGAAAGATGCAAAGTTTACTAGATCCTTCATATTAGATAAATGGCAAATAATGAAAAATCTTATTCCTAAAGATAATTTAATAGAAGTTACATATGAAGATCTTTTAAAAACTCCAACAAAAACTATAGATAATATCAAAACGTTTACAGGGGTAAGTGTTATTTAAATCAAAAATAAACTAGAAGATTTCTGCAAGCGCATCAATTAAAGGAGTTTGATTAGGATATTTTTTTTCAAATCTACAGGCTTCTTCAGTAGTTGGAATTATTTCATGAAGAAGGAGATCTTCAACCCATTCAAGATCATTCTGTACAAAATCTTCTTTTGCAACTGATTTAAGTAATTCTATTTTTAATTTATCCCAAGCTTGTTTTTTACCATAATTATTTTGTTGCTGTATTTGCTTAAAAGTTAATTGAATACCTAGATACCATTTTCTGACTTGTTCGACATTATCAAAACCAGATGTATCTATAAATTTAGTCAAACTATAAATAAATTCTTGAAAAAAACTTATTTTCTATTTGCTTATAAAAAAACATAATAGATATTTAAGTTCCAGATTTATCTCGAGCTCTAAGATTACCAAGAGCATCTAACAGAGGCGTTGAATGTTTAAATCTAATAGTAAGTCTTACCGCTTCCCATAAAGTAACATCTCTTTTTGATGTAAGAATTTCTCTGGTCCAAGCCAAGTCGTCCTCGCCAAATTGACCCTCAGGAGTAATTCTTTTTATCTCATTTTCAAGTTCTTTCCAAACCTGCTCATCCGTCCAGTTACGGATTGTTTGGATATCTTTATAGAGAATTCTTACTCCGCTCTGCCACTCATCCATTCTCTTTTCCATTTTTTCAAATTTATTCATTATTTATGTCTTAGTGTCGAATTTAATCCTATTTTTAAGAACTTTCTTATAGTATATTTACCATAAGGGAAAAATCTTGATGCTTTAAGTAATTTTTTTTCTAAAAATGCAATATAGTTTCGGCGAGAAATAGGTTCCATAAAAAAGCCTTAAATATATAAACTTAACCATCCAAATAAGCAAAATGCTATCCACATAACTTTTTACTCACGTGATTTAAACACTTAAATCCTTATTTTTATTGATTTTACTGAGCATTACATTCATTTTATTAATCTTATAATCTGTTTCCAATTCTAATTCTTCAATTAAACCGTCTGGTTTCAAAGCTTCTTCTACTAATAATAAATCTTTTCCCACTGATTCCTCCAATGATTCTTTATGAGATTCTGATATTAAAGAGAGTATATCTTCAATTTGTTTTAATTTAGAATTTTCATCAATATCTGATTGATTTGAACTCTTAGATTTTAAAATTTCATTAATTAATAATTTACTTTCATCAATTTTTGATTTTAGATCATCTGACTTTGCCTTCGATAAAAGAGATTGATATTTTTTAGAATTCATTGCATCTTCTACAATGCTTCCAACCATACTAGATAACGATCTGCGCTCAATTTTTGCAATTACCTTAAGCTTTTTAAATAACTCTTTCCGAAAAAGAACCTGTACCCTATCAAGCTTAGTAGGCATTAGTTGATTAATTTAAATTACAGAAAACGATACACACTTATAGTATAACAAATAGTATTTATTAATACTAATCCGGAAATTAACTTTAAATGTTTATTGTTATTTATAGGTTATATCATAATATCCAAATAACAAACAAATATTCAAAGTGTGTTATAGTATGTATAAGTGTGTAACTATTAAGAGACACATCTGCGAGGCAGTGGTGATGGGGATCACAACAGTCAAAGGGTTTTTATAGCATTTATTTAATTCTTCAGTGAAACAATTATTTGCTCAGTTAAAAACCTTAGAAAGTAATGCTTTCTTAAAAAGCAATCTATTAATACTTGGACTGATCAAATCTTAAAATCTTTATTTTTGAGACATCAGAAATAATGAATCATTTTGAAAATGAATTATTCAAAGTAATTAAAAATGAATAAGAAAACTGTATTAACAACGCTTCTATTTTTTCTTCCTTTAGCTTTTTTAGAACAAACAAAACCGGAAGCTTCATCTCTCGGTAGGAACAAAAGTGTTAATGCCTTCGATTTAACTAATACAAATCAATCACCATTAATAATAAAGTTTTCATCTCCTGAAAATAATGTTGAAATAAAAAGTTGCTGGGAAATCGGGGATTTAGCTTCTCAAAAACGATATTGTTCTTCATCAATGACAAACCTTGAAGACTTTTAATTTATGAAAATACAAAATAAAATTCTTCAACCCCCTAGAGTCGATTACTTTTTCAAAAACTATATCGAAGTAAAAGGAGGCAACCCCCTTGAAGGGCATTTAAAAATTAGTGGTGCTAAAAATTCTGCTCTAGTCCTAATGGCAGCGTCAATTCTTTCTAAAGGCGAAATAAATCTTTTTAATGTTCCTCAAATTTCAGATGTTGCAATTATGTCTAAATTATTAATTGCAATGGGTATAAATATAAAATCGAATGCAAATCAATTAACAATAAATACTAAAGAAATTATCATTCCACCTCAAGATTTATTTTTTGATTTATACCATGCCCTTAGAGTGAGTTTCTTTTGTATTGGTCCAATCCTTGCAAGATTTGGAACAGCTAAGATACCCTTACCGGGAGGATGTTCGATAGGATCCAGACCAATCGATGAACATATAAATTCACTGAAAAAATTAGGAGTTGTATTTCAATACCGAAATAATTATTTAATAGCTAAAGTAATTAATCCCAAAAAAAGATTGTTGGGATCATCAATCAATTTTAAATGCAAAAGTGTAGGTGCCACTGAGACTTTATTAATGGCAGCAACTTTAGCTAAAGGGAAAACTATATTAAACAACGCAGCAGAGGAGCCAGAAATTGTAGATTTAGCAAACATGTTGAATCTAATGGGTGCACGAATAAAAGGTGCGGGATCTGAATGTATAACAATTGAAGGAGTTGAATCCCTAAAAGGATGCGATTACACAGTAATACCTGACAGAATTGAAGCAGGTACTTTTTTACTTGCTGCGGCAATAACAAGATCAACAATTAGTCTTTTCCCATGCGAACCAAATCACTTAAAAGCAGTAATTAACAAACTAGAACTTTGTGGCTGCAAGTTCGAATATTCAGATTTTTGTTTAAAAATCATTCCCAATCAAATTTTAAATTCAGTTGATATGACGACAAGTCCATTTCCTGGTTTCCCAACTGATCTACAGGCACCTTTTATGGCTTTAATGGCAACAGCAAATGGTATTTCAAAAATTAAAGAAACAGTATTTGAAAATAGAATGCATCATGTTAAAGAGCTAAATCGTATGGGGGCAAACATTACTTTAAAAGATAATATTGCAACAGTAGTCGGGGTTGAAAACTTAAAAGGAAGTGTAATTCTAGGATCTGATTTAAGGGCTTCGGCTGCATTGGCTCTTGCAGGACTTTCAGCAGGTGGGAAAACTTTGATTGGAGGGGTAGAGCATTTAGAAAGAGGATACGAAAATTTCTCTACAAAATTACAAGAAATTGGTGCAGCGATAGTAATTAAAAAAAAAATTAAAATTATGTTTAAACTAAATAATTATTTTGCAAAAATTAGTCTTAAAAATAACTCTAAAAAATATACTTCGGCATTTGCTTTTTCATTTTTTATTGGATTCTTCATAGCAACTATTCCATATATTTATAAATTTATCGAGAACTTCAGAAATCAAATATTAATTCAAGAACAGAGAAAAATACAAATTGAAAATAAAGAAAAAATATGTAAGGACAAAAATAGTGACTACATAAAGTTTTTGGATCTTGGCTTTACAGAAACAGCGAATAGAAAATTTAATACTTGCATGATAGATAAATGAAAGAATATAAAAAGTTACTTTATATATTTATGATCCTATTTCTAGTTGGCGGTTGCAAAATATTGGAGAAAAAAGCGACTGAAATTAAAAACAGTTTTGGAATACAATCATCAGAAGAAAGTATTAAAAAAGAAAATAGTATTGAAATTACAGTTTCATGTGGAGAAAATAGTAATCTCGAAAAGTATATCAACGATGGGTGGACGATTAAACAAGAATACTCAGAAGAAAAAGTTTGTTCATGGAAAACAGTTGCTGCCTCGAAAGATTGCGATTTAGAAAAAGATAAAGGTTGTAAAATAGTGAAACCAGACAAAGTTGGTGAAGAGAAATTTTATTTATTAGAAAAAAATAAATCTTAAATTTTTCTTCGTTTAGGCTTTAATAAATCATGTAGAAAGTTCTTTATTTAATTAATCGATTTCACCAGATTCTTTTAATGAATTAACAATTCTTTCGTTTTCATTTTTTAAATTTTCTAATGCAGATTTGGTAAATTGTTCTTTTGCTTCAAATTTTGCTGAGCGAATTATTTTTTTATTAGGTAATTTCTTTCTTTGCTCTTGATTCATTTTTAAATTGTTTCTCAGTGGATATTAAAAGAAAGAATTTTTTTATTAAAGTATGATTTTTTATCTAGTTTTTACTAGTAAAAAATTCATCATAAAAGTAATCAAGTCCTTATTGAATTAGTTCCTAAATCAACCGTGTCTACACACCTCCTAAGTCTTCTGAAATCATCAAGTACATTTCCGCAGCCATTAACTACGCATAACAATGGATCTTCTGCTATGTGAGTAAAAATTCCAGTTTCTTGAGTTACTAAATCATTAATTCCCTTTATTAGAGCTCCACCTCCCGCGAGCATGATTCCTCTCTCAACAATATCTGCCGCTAATTCAGGAGGAGTTCGCTCGAGAGTTCTTTTTATAGCTTCAATTATTTTACTAAGAGGATCAGCCATAGCCTCTCTAATTTCTCCAGAGGTTAAGGTAATAGATCTTGGTAAGCCGGAAGATAAGTGTAATCCCTTAACTTCAAAAGATGTATTGTCAAAACTGTCATCAGGGAAAGCAGAACCTATTTTAATTTTTATCTTTTCTGATGTTCTTTCACCAACAACCATATTATGCTTTTTTTTAAGATAGGTAGCTATTGATTCATTTATTTCATCTCCTGCTATTCGAAGAGATTCACTTACAACTGTTCCTCCAAGACTCAATACTGCTACTTCAGTTGTTCCACCGCCAATATCAACGATCATAGTTCCAATTGGTTCCGTTACTGGCAAAGAAGCTCCTATTGCGGCAGCTACAGGTTCATCGATTAAATAGACTTCCCGTGCCCCTGCTAATCCTGCTTCTCGAACTGCTCTTCGTTCAACACTGGTAACGCCACTTGGAATACCAATAACTATTCTTGGAGCTAAAAGACCCTTTCCTTCATTACATTTTTGAATAAAAGTTTTTATCATTTGTTCCGCTGCGTCAAAGTCTGCAATAACCCCATCCCTTAGAGGTCTTACTGCTCTTATATTTCCTGGGGTTCTTCCAAGCATTAATTTTGCTTCTTCACCTACTGCCAAAGGAGTTCCCTCTTCTAAATCCATAGCTACTACAGAAGGTTCTTCCAGAATTACGCCTTTCCCAGATACATGAATAAGAGTATTGGCAGTACCCAAATCAATACCTATGTCTCTAGAAAATTGAAATCTATTCCAAAACATATACCTACTAAAAATTACTAAATTTAAATACTTCTTTTTATAGTAACACACATATACACCCTTATACACACTTATTTGAAGTAAATTATTTTATTCTCATTTATGTGCTAAATGACAACCTTTATAAAGACTTAAATTTCTTGAAGGTAAACACTTTGTGTATCTTTTTTATTTTTAATAAAAGTAATCAAATAGATATATCCAAAATAGATATCTAGTTACGATTTCTGAATCAATTGAAGCAAAAAAGTAAATTCAAGGATTTATAACTCCATTTAGATTTTTGTATTTCTGCCTTTTATACCCATAAATCAAAAAATATCGCTCTATAAAAAAAGAAAGTGTAGAGACATAAGTTCTTTTATGATTTCTCTATAGAGACGGACTTTTTGCATCACGTGAAACTTACGTGAAAGACCGCCATCGAAAACCATTGCAAATAGGTAGTAAATATTCTACGTGAAACCCACGTGAAACCAACTTTTTGCGCCTATAACTAGGTTTATAACCTATCTGTTATTCCCACTCAATTGTTCCTGGAGGCTTACTAGTAATATCGAAAACAACTCTATTAACCTGCTCTACTTCATTAACGATTCTATTAGAAATTCTCTCTAGGGTTTCATAAGGGATTCTGGACCAATCAGCCGTCATACCATCTTCGCTTGATACGCATCGTAAAACTATTGGCCAAGCATAAGTCCGTTTGTCTCCCATTACACCGACAGTCTTGACAGGTAAAAGAACTGCAAATGCTTGCCATATATCATTATAAAGACCTGCTTTTTTTATTTCATCTCTTACTATCCAGTCTGCATCTCTCAAACAGTTTAATTTTTCATGAGAAACTTCACCCAAAATTCTTATTGCTAAGCCAGGGCCAGGAAATGGATGTCTCTTTATAATTTCATCTGGCAATCCTAAAGCACCCCCAACCTTTCTTACTTCATCTTTAAAAAGTTTTCTTAAAGGTTCAACTAACTTAAATTGTAAATCTTTTGGCAAACCGCCTACGTTATGATGACTTTTTATTTTCACTGCGATTCGCTCACCAGTCTTAGGATCTAAATTCGTTCCAGCACTCTCAATAACATCTGGGTAAAGAGTACCTTGAGCCAAATATTGGAAAGGGCCTAATCTATTACTCTCCTCTTCAAAGACTCTAATAAATTCTCTACCAATAATCTTGCGTTTTTCTTCTGGATCAGTTATTCCATTTAATTTATTAATAAATCTTTCCCTAGCGTTAATATATTCAACTTTTATATGAAATTTTTTATCAAAAAATTCCATTAAAAATTCAGGTTCACCTTTTCTCATAAAGCCTTGATCAATAAACATACAAGTAAGCTGTTTACCAATAGCTTTATTTAGAAGAAAAGCGAGGGTTGATGAATCTACGCCGCCAGAAAGAGCAAGTAAAACTTTCTTATCACCTACTTGTTGCTTAATTCTTGGAATTGTTTCCTCTAAAAAAGTTTCAGTAGTCCAATCGGCTTTACATTTGGAAATAGAATAAACAAAGTTTTTAATTACCGTCATTCCGAATTCTGAATGAATAACTTCAGGATGAAATTGAACACCAAATAACTTCTTTTGTTTGTTTGATATTGCAGCATGCAGGGTATTTTCTGTATGAGAAATTTTAATAAATCCTTCAGGCAAGTTATTTATAGAATCTCCATGACTCATCCACATAATAGATTTATCTTGGACATTAGATAGCAAATCACTTTCGCAATCAATATTTATTGGTGCTCTGCCATATTCAGCTTTATTAATTGCTGGAGTTACTTCACCTCCTAATTCTTTAACCATTAATTGCATTCCATAACAAATACCCAAAATTGGAATACCTAAATCAAAAATCCTTGCATCACATTTAGGTGCATTATCTTCATAAACAGAACTTGGGCCACCACTTAAAATAATCCCTTTTGGATTTATATCCTGAATCTCCTTGACAGAGGTAAAGTTACTAACTACAAGAGAAAATACATCTGCTTCTCTTATTCTCCTTGCAATTAATTCAGAATATTGAGATCCAAAATCTAGAATCAATATTGAGGGATCTCTCTCTTTTTTTAGTAATTTTTTACTCATGTCTAAAAGTTACCTCAATTTATTTACAAAAACATAACCCACTTAAAATTAGAAACCTTTAAAAGCAGAAATATAGTCTTTACTATTGTTACCTGACCAACGAATTTTTCTATTTCTATCAAAGATAATTGCTCCAACTTTCATATCTGTTTTTGTATATCTATTTATATATTCTGTAGAGCGCTTTTCAATAGTATCTGATAATTTATTCCATAGTTTGTCGGCCATAGAAAGACTAAAACTTTCAATAACTAACAATGCATCTTCAACCGTATTTGATTGCGATAATTTTTGAATTATTTCTAATGGAACTTCTTCTTTGACAGCTAAATAAACAAGAATTTCAATTCTTGCATCTGCTAAATGATTATGAGTATGAAAAATTCCTCCAGCTAATTTAATTAATTTACCATGATAACCAAAAAGGATTACTGTTTTAATCTTTTGTATTGCAGCATCAACTAATAATGGTCCTATCCAATTACCTACTTTAACAATAGGAAATTTGATATTAGAACTTGTTGCTAAATTTAAGCCATTTTCACCAATAACAAAAATTATTGTGTCACAAACTTGATTAGCAATAATTTGTTTTAGCTGAGCTTTTGCATTTTTTAATTGATCAGGTGAAGCACTTGCAAAAGTTTCAGCGCTAGTACCTATAATTGAAAGCCCTTCAACAATTCCAAATGATTTATTACTAGTTCTTTCGGCCAAAAACTTTCCATTTGGTAATACAATTTCTAAATTCAGCGTATATCCTTCTGGAATGATATTTAATAAATTTTCAACTAATAATTGTCGAGCAAAATCAGAAATGCAGATCTTAGAGGTCTTTTGATCGATACCAACTCCGTAACCAGGAATAATATTGATTCGATCTAATGGCCTATTACTTGTCTTATAAGTTTTTTCTAAAGAAGCGATTGTCCATATTTCTAAGTTTTGTGTTAGATCAAGATCTAATCCAGAATCTACAAATGAAATTCCAAGAGCCTGAGACTCTTCATTAATTAGCCCAGCAGAATGAACCTTGATTTTTATTAAATTTTTTTCTTTTGGAATTTTAATTAATTCATAATCTTCAAATGGTAATCCTATTAATTTTTTTATTGCTGACTTAGCAGCTCCAGTTACCCATAAAGGTAAAGAAAATCCTTTTTTCAAATCAAGTAATTGAAAAATATTTTATGACTACTAATCTTAGAATGACCTATTAATTAAAAAGTGGCCATACAACAAAAATTATCATTGATGATACCTGGTCCCACGCCAGTTCCAGAAAAAGTTTTACAAGCACTTGGAAGGCATCCCATAGGACATAGAAGTAAAGATTTTCAGGACCTTATGGAAATCACTACTAAAAATCTACAATGGCTACATCAAACAAAAAATGATGTTTTAACGATTACAGGAAGTGGAACAGCTGCCATGGAAGCAGGAATGATTAGTACCTTAAGCAAAGGAGACAAAGTTATTTGTGGTGAAAATGGAAAGTTTGGTCAAAGATGGGTAAAAGTTGCAAAAGAATTCGGACTCGAAGTGATTAAAATTGAAGCAGAATGGGGAAAACCACTTGATCCGGAAAATTTTAAAACAATTTTAGAAAAAGATGATAAAAAAGAAATAAAAGCAGTTATCCTTACACATTCCGAAACGTCAACTGGAGTTATTAATGATTTACAAACAATAAGTTCTCATATACGTAATCATAAAAAAGCGTTATCAATTATTGACTGCGTAACAAGTATTGGAGCTTGTAATGTACCGGTAGATGATTGGGAACTAGATGTTGTTGCTTCAGGATCTCAAAAAGGATATATGGTACCTCCAGGTTTAAGCTTTGTGTCAATGAGCGAAAAAGCTTGGCAAGCCTCAGAAAATTCTAATTTACCTAAATTCTATTTAAATTTAAAATCATATAAAAAGAGTCTTTTAAGTAATAGTAATCCTTATACTCCAGCAGTAAATTTAGTTTTTGCTTTAGATGAATCACTAAAAATGATGAAAGATGAAGGACTAGATAAAATCTTTAAAAGACATGAAAGACATAAACTCGCAGTCAGTGAAGCTGTAAAAACACTTAACCTAAAATTATTTGCTGATGAAAACCATCTGAGTCCTGCAGTTACTGCAATTCAAATTGAAGATATAGATGCGGAACAGTTTAGAAAAAATATAAAAAATAAATATGATATTTTATTAGCTGGAGGACAAGATCATTTAAAAGGAAAAATATTTAGAGTTGGTCACTTAGGTTACGTAAATGATAGAGATATAATTACAGTAATAGCAGCTATTGGCAATACTTTAGTCGAAAAAAATATAATTTCTACGGACCTAGCAGGAAAGGCCTTGAATATTGCATCCTGCCATTTATAAGCAAGGTAACCTAAGTTCCAGGTTCTTCAACATTTCCACCTAATTCAACAATTTTTTTCATTAATACCAACGATTTTTGTTCGTCACCCTTAGTTTGAGCTACGGCAAGAGCGAATTCTAATTTTTCAAGTTGATGTCCACCTTCAAAAAAAGATAACTTCTTTTTGATTGGGTTTTTATTACCCCTATAAGAAATTTGTGAAGCCATACGAAATAGTGCTTTCTTATCATTATGCCAACTCGAAGGCCCATTATGCAGCAAAAATTCAATTAATCTTTGAAAATAAGTTTTAATGGTTAATATTTAAGCTAGTTAATTTTTATTTAACGCGGATAAAGCCTATTAAATTTCATAAAGGCATATGTAATAAGTAAATAACATTATATTTTGAATATATACCCGAGCCTTTGAATTTATTCCTAATATTATGACCAGACACTGGATTTCTTAAATGTCAAATATAAATCTAATTTATTATTTAATTGCTGGTACCGCTTTTGGAGCATTAGCATTAAAAACAGGGATCCCAGCGGCTCCACTTGCAGGTGCTTTAATTGGTGCAAGTATTTTAAGCATAAGCGGGAAAGTTGACCCTGCCGCTTGGCCAAATGGAACAAGAACTATATTAGAAATAGGCATTGGTACTGTTATTGGAACAAGCTTAACGAAGGACTCATTAGTTGAATTACAAACTTTATGGAAGCCTGCAATTTTAATAACATTTACACTAGTAATTACTGGCTTAGCCATTGGTTTATGGACTAGCAGATTACTTAATGTAGATATAATCACGACAATTCTTGGTGCTGCCCCAGGCGGGATAAGTGGTATGAGTTTAGTTGGTACAGAATATGGAGTAGGGGCAGCAGTTGCAACCCTTCATGCAGTTAGATTGGTTACTGTGCTTTTAATTCTGCCATTTGTTGTAAAAATGCTCAACCTATTTGGAATAATAAAATCTTAAATTTATCTAGACATAATCCAAATTAAAGATACTTTTTATATAGACAGATAAAAAACTAATGAAGTGGAATAAAAAGATAAGATTCATTTTTCCTGTATTTGCAATGTATGTTCCATTACTATTATTTGCTCCTAAAGCGATTGCAGGTTCCTTTGGAGCAGAAATATTTTGTACGATGAGAGATGGAGGGAATGACCATGAAAGCAGTTGGCAAGCGGCTTATAGTTATATTAAGAAACAAAAAGGGGGTATTTTTAAGACCTCTCCAAAGCAGGCCGCTGGGCAAATTATTGAAACAGTTGTTAGAGAAAGAGATAAGTTTTCTTATTGTGTTGAATTTTTAGATCAACTTCATCCTGATAGAAAGCTGCAATTAGAAAACAATAGAAAAGAAAAGAAGCGAAAGCAAGAAGAACTTTTGCAAGAAAAAGAAAGTGAAGAATACTCAAAAGAAACTTTTGATAGATATAGCTACTAAGTTTAAAAGTATATTTAATTACATTTAGCTTATAAATTAAATATTATTTATTAGGTATAATTAAATACATTAAATATATCCAATATAAAAAATATAGTCTTCAAAATAATAAAAAACCTATTGACTTTTATCTTGAATCGGTCAAAATTATAAGAAATTAGATAATCTGAATGCACATTAATGATGCTGTCTTTTTAGAAGATTTATGCCCTAAATTCAGATTCAGGCAATGGCGGAAATCAATTCATACATTTACAGGAAAAAGTTGCATATATTGCGGAAAACCTTCAGAGTCCATTGACCATGTACTTCCTAGAAGCCAAGGAGGATTGAGTACAACCGAAAATTGTGTCCCAGCATGCTTATCATGCAACGGCGACAAATCAGATGATAATGCTTTGTATTGGTATAGAAAACAAAAATTTTATGATCCTAGACGAGCTATGGCTATTAGAGCATGGTTAGATGGTGATCTGAGATTAGCTTTAAGATTATTACAATGGGCAAATCCTACCTTTACGAATAAAAAAAATAAAAATTACGAATTTGATGATGATGAATATAATGCCGCGTAATTACCAGACCATACAGGCCTTTGTAGAATGATATTTTTTGCATAACACTTCTGAATCTTGTGGGGATTCAGGAAATATTAAAAATGCGAACAACACTAAAAGTAATACAAATAATTTTTGATAGAATTTAAAATCTATACCGGATTTTGAATTATTTGATTTTTCTTTAACTTGAGACTTGGAATTAGCAAAACCAACTATCTTTAGTTTTACCTTAGGCTGAATTAAAGTCTGCATTTTCTTTAATAATACATATGTACTATTTATAATACATAATGACCGATTTATCAAGTCCGATTACAGCTAAAAATAAATTCCTAATCTTTGGAGGAGGTTTTAGCGGAGACTATTTTGCAAAATCAATCAGAAAACTTGGCTCCATAGCATTAGCAAGTTCTCGATCTATAAGTAATGAGCCAAATAGTTTTATTTTTAATAGCGAAGATAATTCAATACCTGAAGATTCAATCTTTGAGGGCGTAACTCATATTCTTAGTTGTATACCTCCAGATAAAAATGGTAATGACCCTGTATTAAAGAGGCTTAAAAATAAAATTAAGAATTTATCTCTAACATGGGTTGGATATCTTTCTACAACTGGTGTTTATGGCAACACCTATGGTGATTGGGTTTATGAAAAAGATCAACCCAATCCTCTTCAAGAAAGAAGTCAAAGGAGATTAAATTGTGAGAGAGAATGGATTAATTCAGATTTGCCAATACAAATTTTTAGATTACCTGGTATTTATGGTCCAGGGAGGTCAACTTTAGAGGCTATTAAAACAAAAAAAATCAAAGTGATAGATAAAGAAAATCAAGTCTTCTCAAGAATTCATGTCGCTGATATTGCAAATGCGATTATTTATTTAATACAAAATAAAAATAATTTAGATTTTCATCAAATTATTAATGTCGCAGATGACGAGCCTTGCTCACAAATTGAAGTTATAAGATATGCCTACCAATTACTTGGTTTAGAAATGCCCAAAAAAATATTATTTGAAGAAGCTAAAAAAGATTTATCGCCAATAGCCCAATCATTTTGGAAAGAAAATAGAAGAGTTTCAAATAAATTATTATGTGAAAAATTAGGATATAAACTTATTTATAAAAACTACAAAGCAGGATTAAATAATTGCCTTATTAAAATTAAATCATGATTAATCAAAGCAATAGTATTGAAGATAAATTTAAAATTATCATAAGCGTTGGAGATGAGTCAGGGATCGGACCTGAAATTATTTTGAAAGCTCTTTTTTCAAAAGAAATTCCACATAATCTTGATTTTATAATTGTTGGATCAAAAAATAACCTGGAAAATACTTATAAAAATCTTAAATCTTTGGGAGTCGAAAATATTGTAGATCCTAATAATTACCAAATATATGATATTAGAATTCCATTTGAAATAAATAAACCGAAAAAAAGTAATGGGAATGCAAGTTTCTTTTACTTAAAAAAAGCTATTGAAATTGTTCAGAAGTATACAAATGCAGCACTAGTTACTGGACCTATTTGTAAAAAGTCATGGGCTTTAGCAGGCCATAATTATTCAGGTCAAACAGAGTTATTGGCAGAATCTTGTCAAGTTAAGGACGTCGGCATGTTATTTACAGCTAAATCTCCAATCACTGGTTGGAGATTTAACACCTTATTAGCTACTACCCATATACCTTTATGCGACGTACCAAAACAATTATCTAGAAACCTAATTCATTCGAAATTAGATTTGTTTGCAAAATTTTGCAAAACCTATGTCAACAAACCACTTCTAAAAGTTGCTGGATTAAACCCTCATGCTGGTGAAGAAGGCATATTAGGACGTGAAGAAAAAGATTGGATCAAAAATGCGGTTAGTAGCTGGGGCGATCAAAATAAAGGAGTTCAAGTATCAGGCCCTATTTCTCCTGATACTTGCTGGAATTCATCTGCAAGAGCTTGGAAAGATAAAACAGCTCCAACACATGATGGAATTCTTGCTATGTATCATGATCAGGGATTAATTCCAATAAAAGTTATAGCCCTTAATTACTCAGTTAATACAACTATTGGTTTACCTTTTATCAGAACATCTCCCGATCATGGAACTGGCTTTGATATTGCAGGAAAGGGTTTAGCTCAATCTCAAAGTATGGTTGAAGCAATAAAAGCAGCTTTTGATTTAACTAAAGATTCAAGACTGTTTAACGCGCATTAATACTTGTCCAAACTCTACCGGTGTTCCATTTTCAACAAGAATTTCTACAATTTCAGCATTAAATTCTGATTCAATTTCGTTCATCAACTTCATGGCTTCAAGTATACAAATCGTTTGTCCAGTAGTAATCTTACTTCCTAAATCAACAAATGGATCCTCTCCTGGAGCCGCAGCTCTATAAAACGTTCCAACCATAGGAGAAGTAATATCTGTAAGATCAGAGCGTCCTGGAGGGGCCACCTGAGACACTTCAGCGTTACTTGTCAAGGCAATATTATCTGTTGATGTTGATTGAGCAGTATTTATTTGCTTCTCCAAAGAATTGTTTTTTGTCGAATTGTTAGTTAAATGATTCTGATCAAACAAATTTCTTTTTATTTCAAGTTTAAAATCTTCCCCTTCTAGAGAAAATTCTTGAATATCACTTGTAGAAATTTTTTCTATCAAGCGATCTAGGTCATCATGATCTAATTTCATAGCCATTAGTTGTCACGTCCAAGATAACTATCGTTACGGGTATCGACCTTAATCATTTCTCCTACAGAAATAAACAAAGGAACCATAACTTGAGCACCTGTTTCTAGAATAGCTGGTTTAGTACCCCCACTTGCAGTATCTCCTTTAACTCCAGGATCTGTTTCTGTAACTTTTAAAGTTATAGATATTGGAAGTTCAACTTCTAAAACTTTATCTTTATAAAAAATCACATTAACCTCCATACCTTCTTTTAAATACTTTGAACCTCTACCGATTTGATCAGAGGAGAGTCTTGTTTCTTCAAAACTTATCATATCCATAAAAACGTAATCTCCTGACTCCACATAAGTATGTTGCAGGTTAGACTTTTCAAGGACAGCTTGTTGTACTGATTCTCCAGCTCGAAAAGTTTTTTCGACTACATTACCGTTTCGAACTGATTTTAATTTTGTTCGCACAAAAGCAGAACCTTTACCAGGCTTGACATGTAGGAATTCTACTACACGCCAAACTTGTCCATCTATCTCAATAGTGGTACCTGTGCGAAAATCGTTACTGGAAATCATTCCTGAATTACATACCCAAGGATCATAAACCTGTAAGAGTGCTATGCAAAACTTCTTATCAAATCAGAACAAACATTATTTATTTTTAATTCTAATTTTAATACATGTTTGCTTCTTAAAACCAACACAAGTATTGGCTGATTTACCTACTGGAAACGCAGTAAAAGATCCCAATGCAATACTCAGAAATGCACTCCCTATCAAGCAAGTTGAGCTGCAGGAAATTCAACATAAGTTAGAGGATACTAGTGACCTGGTAAGAGGAGGAAGATGGCCAGCTCTCTCAAAAACTGTTACAAAATGTCAATCTTTACTAAAAAAATATAAGAGTCGAATTATTGAGGAATTACCAAGCGAAAAACAAAAAATTGCAGAAAACACATTTTTAGATCTTAAAAATGATTTTGATAATCTTCAAGATGAAGCTAAATCTAAAGATAAATATTCATTCATAACAACCAGAAGAGAAGCACTAGATAAAATAGGGGGCCTAGAGGAATTTTTTTTACCAAATGAATTTCCCTATTCTATTCCAAGCGAATTTGATGATCTTCCGAGATTACTCGGCAGGGCAAAAGTAAATATAAAAACTTCTAAAGGCGATATGCAAGCAATAATAGATGGATTTAATGCACCGCTTACTGCTGGTGCCTTTATAGATTTATCTTCAAAAAACTTTTATAGTAATATGCCAATTAATAGGGCAGAGGAATTTTTTGTACTTCAAACTGGTGATCCAGTTGGTAATGAGATTGGATACATAGATCCCGAAACAAATATGGAAAGACATGTTCCTCTGGAAATAAGAATACCTAACGAAAGCGAAACTTTTTATAATGAAACCTTTGAAGAGTTAGGCCTTTATACAGAAACACCGACTTTGCCATTTGCAACACTTGGAACCTTGGGGTGGTCCCATTCCAGTACCGCTGTTGATGATGGATCATCGCAGTTTTTCTTCTTTTTATATGAAGCAGAGCTAAATCCGGCAGGTCGCAATTTAATTGATGGAAGAAATGCCGCCTTTGGTTATGTAATAGAGGGTTTTGAAGTTTTAGAAGAGCTTACAAAAGATGACACGATAATTTCAATTGATGTTTTAAATGGAATGGATAAACTCAAATTAAATGCATAAAGAATTATTAGAGGATATTGGCGAAAAAGAATTAATAAAAAGGCTCGCTGAATTTATGCCTAAAAATCAAGTTTCTGATGATTGTGCATTGATTAAAACTAAAAATAAAAACTTACTTATTAATACTGATTCATTAGTTGAAAATATACATTTTAATGATGATACGATTTCTGCGTTAGACATAGGATGGAAAGCCGTAGCATGTAATGTATCTGACTTAATCTCAAGTGGATGCAGCAAAATTATAGGAGTTAATATTGGATTAGTAGTCCCATCAAAAACAGATTGGATTTGGATTAAAGATTTATATACAGGAATAAATCTAGCTTTAGACCATTTTGGGGGCTTAATTCTTGGCGGAGATTGTTCTGTGGGAAAAGAAAAAGTAATCTCAATGACTGCTCTAGGAAAACAGGGTGAAATAAAATTACGAAGAAATTCATGTAAACCAAATGAAATTATATTGACTACAGGCATTCATGGCCTTAGCAAATTAGGATTAATGATAAAAAATAAAACAATTTCTGATAGTGATATTGTTCTTACACACTCATTAATCAATAGTTCTTTACAACAATTTTGCAGACCACAACTGAAACCTAAATTTCTTAAAAAAATACTTAAAGCTCGTACTAATAAAAGTATTAATATGATTGGTTGTACTGACAGTAGTGATGGCTTATTTCAAGCATTATTAGATTTAGCAACTGAAAGTAATTGCAAAGCAATTATTGATTATGCAAAAGTTCCTAAACATAAAAATTGGCCTAAAGGAAATAAATGGGACGAATATTATTTTTTTGGGGGAGAAGATTACGAGCTAGTGTTTTCTCTCCCAAGAAAATGGGCAAATAATCTTTTATGTGAAGATAAAACTATTACAGAAATCGGATATTTTCTCGAAGGAGACGTATCAGTCGATTTTAAAAACTGTAATAATAAAAATTTATTTAAAAATAAGTCTTTTTCTCACTTTTGATTATTCCCATTTTTGAGCTACTATCTCAGCTAAATCTACAACTCTTTGACTATAACCCCATTCATTGTCATACCAAGCAAGAACTTTTACTAGATTATCGCCAATTGACATTGTCAGATCACTATCTACTATTGATGATTCATTAGTTCCTGCATAATCACTTGAAACCAGTGGCTCATCACCGTATTTAATAATTCCTTTCATTGAGCCCAGAGAAGATTCCTTAAGTGCGTTATTAACTTCTTGACTAGTAACAGATTTTGAAGATTCAAAAACGAAATCTACAGCTGAAACATTAGGAGTAGGTACTCTCATCGCTATACCAGTGAGTTTACCTGTCATCTCAGGGTAAACCAAAGCAACTGCTTTAGCAGCTCCTGTTGAAGTAGGAACAATGTTTGTAGCTGCTGCTCTAGCCCTTCTTAAATCCCTATGACTATTATCTAAAATACGTTGATCACCAGTATAGCTATGAATTGTTGTCATCAATCCCTTATTAATCCCAAACGTTTGATCAAGAACTTTTACTACTGGAGCTAAACAATTAGTAGTGCAACTAGCGTTGCTCAAAATATCATAATCAGAATGTTTATATTGATCAGCATTCACCCCTACTACATAAGTCCCAACACCTGACCCTTTACCAGGAGCAGTAAGAATAACTTTCTTGGCACCAACCTCAAGGTGCTTACTTGCACCAACATCAGTATTGAAAACACCAGTTGATTCTATAACCAAATCAACCCCCCAATCTTTCCAAGGTAAATTCATTGGGTTTCTATCAGAGAAACACTTGATAGTTTTATTATTAATTACAAAAGTATCATCAGTATATTGAATGTCTACACCATCCAATTTTCCTAATACTGAATCATATTTGAGCAGATGAGCGTTAGTTTTAGGGTCTGAAGTTACATTAATGCCAACTACTTCGATGTTGGTATAAGCTCCTCTACTTAACCAACAACGCATAAAGTTTCGCCCAATTCTGCCAAACCCATTAATAGCAACACGCAAAGTCATAACTAAAAAATTTTCTAATGATTAACCTAAGTTGCTGATCATACAGAATTTTGTGCAATAACGTAAGTATTTTTTGATTTATTAAGCAAATAATTCTATTTTTGTATTAATTCATAAAAAAACCAACATTTTTTGTAAAAATTAAATGCCATTTTAATTACTTAGAAGTTATCTTGATTTAAGTTTAAATTTAGTAATTGAATAAAAAATTAATAAATAAAAATCATTTTCATTTTATTGGCATTGGTGGTATTGGAATGTCTGCAATAGCTATAGCTTTAATAAAAAAGGGGTACTCAGTCTCTGGCTCTGATTTAGTTCAAAATAGAGAAACAAAAAGTTTGAAAAAATTAGGGGCAATAATTTTTAATTCTCAAATTAAAAAAAATATTGATTTTGTGATTTCAGAATTTCAGAATCACGTAATCAATTTTGTAGTTAGCTCAGCAATTAAAGATGAGAACGAAGAATTATGCTTTTGCAAAAAAAATAATTTATTAGTAAAGCATCGTTCAGAAATTCTTGACATGATAATGAAATCTTACACATCATTAGCAATAGCAGGTAGTCATGGGAAGACTTCTACAAGTACTTTCCTTTCAACGCTACTAGAATTGTGCACACACGACTCTTCTTCAATAACTGGTGGGATAATCCCAATATATGAATCCAATGCTCATATCGAAAATACAAAATACTTAGTAACAGAAATTGACGAATCTGATGGAACAATTAAGAATTACAATTCTGATATTGGAATAATTAATAATATTGATTTCGATCATTGTGACCATTACTCAAATATCGATGAAGTTCTATCTTCATTTAAAAAATTTGCTTCAAACTCCAAAAAATTATTAATTAATTATGATTGTGAAATTACAAAAAATAATTTTACTTCAGAAAATCAATGGTCTATTAAAGAAACAAATAATATTGCGTATTCAATAATTCCAAATATTGTAAATAAAGACAAAACCATTGGTAAATATTATGAGCGTGGTAAATTCATTGATATGATAAATATTCCAGTTCCTGGATTACATAATCTTTCTAATATTACTGCTGCTATAGCAGCATGCAGGATGGTAGGAGTAAGCTTTAAAGAAATTAAAAAAAATACTGAATCTTTAGAATTACCAAAAAAAAGATTTGAATTTAGAGGTGAACTAAATAAAAGAATTATTTATGATGATTATGCACATCATCCTAACGAAATTAAAGCAACAATTAATTTAGCCAGGTTATTTATTAAAGATATAAATGATAGTAATAGCAGGCAAACAGGGAGACTAATTGCTATTTTTCAACCTCATAGATTTACTAGAGTAAAAGAATTTATTCATGAATTTGTACAAGAACTTTCAAAAGCAGATGTTATCCTCATAACTAATATATTTGGAGCTGGAGAAAAAAATATTGAGAATATTGACTCACAACTAATTGCTAACCTTATTTATAAAAATAATAAGAATGTTATATATTTAAAAGATAATTATGAAATTAATAAAAAATTTTTAAAATTAACTAAAAAAAATGATTTTATTGTAAATATGGGAGCTGGAGATTGTCATAACTTATGGTCAATCTTAAATAATAAGAATAATTTAAGTAATTAAATAATTAATGAAAGATATTACTTTTAAAGAAAAAATAAACCTTGCTAATTATACGACTATAAAAGTTGGTGGATTTGCAGAATATTTTTCAAAACCAAATAATGCTGATGAATTCATCAATTTAATAAATTGGGCGCGTTTAAATAATCAAAAATGTCGAATAATAGGAGCTGGCTCAAATTTATTAATAAATAATACTTGCTTAAAAGGCTTAACTATATGTACCAAAAAAATGCACTCTTTCAAAATTGAATCTCATTCAGGAATTGTAGTAGCAGAGGCTGGAGTAATGCTACCAACAATGTCTAATATACTTGCAAAAAAAGGATTACAAGGCGGTGAATGGACTGTAGGAATTCCAGGCACCGTTGGGGGTGCTATTTGCATGAATGCAGGTTCAAAAAAATTATCATTAGCAGATAATCTTTTATCAGTTCGAGTAATTGATACTAAAACTCTAAAAATATCAGAAATTGAAAAAAAGGATATCAATTTTAAATACAGATTCAGTCCTTTTCAGCAAAATAATCTAATGATTATAAGTGCAAAACTGAGATTTGAACCAAAAGGAAATATTGAACAATTATTAGAAACTACAAAGAAAAATCTTAAAAAAAAGACCGATACGCAGCCTTACCATTTACCTAGCTTTGGAAGCGTTTTTAAAAATCCGGCTAATAATTATGCGGGTAAATTAATTGAAGAACTTGGATTAAAAGGTTTTAAAATAGGCGACGCAGAAATTTCAACTATGCATGGAAATTTTATAGTTAATAACTCTTCTGCCAATTCGAAAGATATTTTAGATTTAATAACAGTAATTCAACAAAAAGTACTACAAAAAAAAGGTATTTTTCTTGAACCGGAAGTAAGAATGATCGGTTTTGACTATCCTTAATTAAAGAAACTTTTTTATAAAAATGGCAGGTTTTGGACTTCCAAATTTTGGACAACTAACAGAAGCTTTTAAAAAAGCTAAAGAAATTCAACAAAATGCTCAAAAATTACAGGATGAACTTGAAAGCATGGAAATTGAGGGTAAAAGTGATGATGAAATGATAAAGGTATGGATTAGTGGAAACCAACTCCCTCTGAGAGTTGAAGTCGATGAAAAAATTTCAACTGCTAATAAAGGAGAAATAGAAAAAAACATACTAGAAGCTATTAAAAAAGCGCATGAAAGTTCAACTTCAACAATGAAAGAGAGAATGAATGACTTAACTGGTGGCTTAAATCTTAATCTTCCTGGATTAGACAATAATGACTCTTAGATGATTCAACCATTTCTTTATAGAAAATATATCTTTCAAAATTTTTATTTAACTTACAACCCTGATCATTCACGTGAAGACAATTACGAAACTTACAATGTATGCCTTCATTAACAACTTGTTTATAAATTTCTGGATATAAGTTAGATAATTCGCGAATATCTATTTCAAGTGTTTGCATATTAAAACCAGGTGTATCCACAATGTAGCTTTTACTTGATAAAGAAAATAGCTCAACATTTCTCGTCGTATTTTTTCCACGTTTTATTTTGCTTGATACTGGGGCAGTTGTATTGTCAAGACCTGGAATTATCATATTTAGTAAAGTAGTTTTACCAACGCCAGATGGTCCCATAAATATTGAGCATTTTTTTTTCTTTAACTCAATCAATAAAGTTCTTAAATTTTCTGGATTATTTAAATTTAAAGTTATTGCTTGATATCCCCACTGCTGAAATTTCTCAATTAAAAAAAGTCGTTTTTCTTCTGTTATCAAATCACATTTCGTAAGAACCAATGAAACCTCTACCCCTAATTGCTCAGATGATATTAAAAACTTATTGACTTGAGATAAATTTAGTTTTGGCTCTTCAACAGAACAAATGACGTATATATTTGAAATATTAGCAACGGATGGTCTTTCTAAAAGATTATTTCTTTTGATTAAACTTTCTATTGTTGCTCTTTTATTTTGTAAGTCAATTTGATAGACAATGACTTCATCTCCGACGAAAACGAATTGATTTCTAAAATTTACAGACTTCTTGATTTTGCATAAAAATTTTTTGTTAATAACTGAGGTCTCATCTTTATCTAATTCAACCAAATAAAATTCATTAAATTTTTTTGTGACAAGACCCTTATATTTTTTATTAACTTTCATGCAAAATTTTTAACTTTATTGTTTTTTGATTTTCTTCTATAGTTTTAAAAAAATATTTCATTTCTGTTAAAGCTCTCTTAACCATTATTTCTGGTTCTCCTTTATCTAGATGAACTATTAAAATTTCATGTAGAGATAATTTCTCTAATGCTAGTTTACATTTCACGACATTCAAAGGACAAGGAACCGATTCCAAATCTAATACCTTTGAAACTTCCTTCAAGATTCCTTTCCAAAGAATTTACTAAACAAACCACTATTAGAGTTAGCGTTTTGATCAGAATATTTTGAAGCTAAATTCTCAAGAAGATTTCTTTCGTCTTCTGTAATTCGAGTTGGAAGTTTAACTTTTACTAAAACCTGATGATTGCCTCTTGCAACTGGATTACCCAATCGAGGCACTCCTTTATTCTCTAATGATAAAGTACTATTTGGCTGGGTCCCGCTTGGAATTTTTAAGTTAACTTTCCCATCAACGGTAATTATATCAACAGTATCTCCAAGAATAGCTTGAAGATAACTTACTGATATTTCAGAATAAATATTAATACCTTCTCTTTTTAAATTTGGGTCATTTTTAACTTTAATAAAAACATAAAGATCTCCAGGTGGACCACCTTTTAAACCGACATTGCCCTCTCCAGAGACTCTTAATTTAGTTCCTGTATCAACTCCTGCAGGGATATTTATACGTAATTTTTTTCTAACTTGTTTGACACCATTGCCACCACAACTTGAACATGGATCTGAAATTATTTGTCCAACGCCATTACAAGTTGGGCATTCTGCTACTTGGGTAAAATTACCAAATGGAGTTCTTGTAGCTCTTCTAACCTGTCCACTTCCTCCACATGTTGTGCAAGTTGTTGGACCTGTGCCTTTTTTTGCTCCGGTGCCTCTACATACTTCACAAGTTTCTAAATGAGGAATATTTATTTCTCTTTGTTGTCCAAAAATAGCATCTTTAAAATCAATATTTAAGTCATACCTCAAGTCATCGCCTTGTTGTGGTCCTCTTCTTTGTGATCTACCACCTTGTGAAGATTGTCCACCAAAACCATTAAAAAAAGTTTCAAACAAGTCTCCAAAACCACCCATATCACCCATATCTGGCATACCAGCCGCTCCCCCTATTCCAGCTTCTCCAAACTGATCGTATCTAGCTCTAGTTTCGGGGTCCGCTAAAGCCTCATAAGCCTTGCCTATCTCTTTGAATTTATCTTCAGCACCTGGGTCTTTATTAACGTCAGGATGATATTGTCTTGCTAACTTTCTATAAGCGCTTTTTAAAGTATTAGCATCAGCATCTCTTGAAACGCCAAGTATTTGATAAAAATCAGCCATTAAATAATACTCAACTATTCATAAAAGGATTTAATTTTCTTCAGAGATAGGATTCTCTGAATCAATATCTTCCTCAACTTTATCCTTTTCTTCAGGCTCTTGTGAATTTTGTTCGCCAGGCCCCATTGAAACTTTAACTAATGCGTGTCTTAAAACCTTGCCTTCTAAATGATATCCACGCTGTAATTCTTCAATAATTATATCCTCATGAAACTCCTGACTTGGTTCCCTTAATACCGCTTCATGTAACTTAGGATCAAATTGTTGTGCAACTACTCTCATTGGAGAAACTCCTTGTTGTTTTAACACTTCCACTAATTGTTTATATAATCCTTGATAACTTCTGTGCAATGTTTGAGCCTCTTCACTTTCGGGTTTTAGTTGTTGTCTTGCTCTTTCAAAATTATCAACAATGGGCAATATTGCTGTTAAAGCTTTAGAAACAAGTTGAACTTTTAGATCATCTTGATCTCGAGACTGTCTTTTTCTAAAGTTATCGAAATCGGCAGCAATTCTTACATACTGACTTTTTAAAGTTTCATGCTCTTTTTCTAGTTGTTCTAATCTTGCGTCATTATTAGTTATGGTATTTTTTAAATCTTCTGCATAAATATTTTCATCATCTACATCAAGTGACTGTTTATCTTCGCTGATTTGATTTTCAATCACAGAAGAATCTTTATTTTCATTAACCTCTTCAGAAACGTTCTCTTCTTGATTTTCTACATTATCTGATTGTTTTTCAATCATTACCCTAAAGTTTTATTAAAACCATTGTGAATGAAATTTACGCACAAAACAAGTTGCGGAAGGCCGCACTAATAAGTTATTCGGCTTTAAACTTCAAAGCAAGGCCATTATTACAATATCTTTTACCTGTTGGCAAAGGACCGTCATTAAAAACATGACCTTGATGACCTCCGCATCTTGAGCAATGATATTCTGTTCTTGGAACAATTAATTTAAAATCTACCTTCGTTTCTACAGAACCTGGAATTGGATCCCAAAAGCTAGGCCAACCAGTACCACTATCAAATTTAGTATCAGAAGTAAAAAGAGGTTGATTACAGCCTGCACAAAAAAATATACCTTTCCGCTTCTCATTATTTAGCTGACTACTAAATGCTCTTTCAGTACCCTCTTCACGCAAAATATAATAAGATTCCGGACTAAGTTTATTTTTCCACTCCTCTTTTGATAAATTCCAGTCTTCATCAGAAGCATCAGATGCAGCTAATACTTTCTTTGGTTTAAGAATAAATTTCAAAATTGACATGATAGGAATTAAAATAAAGGATCTTCTAGAAAATAATTGATTCATATTTTCGAATATATCAAATAGAATTTAATGAAAAGTCATCAGATTAATACTATAAACAATCCACATAAAATAAGTGTTGCTCCAATGATGGATTGTACAGACAAACATTTTAGGATGATAATTAGAAAAATAAGCTCTAAAGCGCTCTTATATACTGAAATGATAGTGGCTCAGAGTTTAATTTATACAGACAAAAAAGAGCGATTTTTAGACTTTAATTCAGAAGAACATCCATTATCGATTCAGTTTGGAGGAGACAACCCAAAAATGCTTGAAGAGGCTGCAAAAATGGCTCAAGATTGGGGATACGATGAAATTAACTTTAACGTGGGGTGTCCAAGCCCAAGAGTCTGTTCCGGTAACTTTGGTGCTTCACTGATGAAAGAACCTACCAAAGTAGCAAAATGTATAGAATCCCTAAAAAATAATTGTAGTTTACCCGTTACTATCAAACATAGAATTGGAGTTGATGAAGAAGATAGTTTTGATAAATTAGATAGTTTCGTAAAAGAAGTTGCAAATGCTGGAGCAGACAGATTTACTGTTCATGCAAGAAAAGCAATATTAAAAGGTCTAAATCCCAAGCAAAATAGAACAATACCGCCACTTAAATATGATGTGGTTCAGAAATTAAAGGAAAACAATCCAAAGCTGATTATAGAAATAAACGGAGGTTTTACGCATATTGATCAATGCATAAAAGTACTTAATGATTTAGATGGTGTAATGATAGGAAGATCAGCTTACAAATATCCATTAAGGTGGTCTGAAATTGACCAAAAAATATATGGTGAAAATCCTAAAAGCAAAAAAGCTTCCGAAATCATTTTTTCATTGGTTCCTTATATTGAAAAACATTTAAAAAATGAAGGCAAGACTTGGGATATATGTAAACATCTTATAAATCTTGTAGAAGGTATCCCAAATGCAAAAGTTTGGAGAAATGAAATTTCTACCAAATCGATTAGACAAGAATTAAGTATTGATTACTTAAGCAAAAAAGCTTCAGAATTACAAAAAATGGGTTTTTAATTCCCTTCTTGAGATATTTCAGAATTGCTTGCAACACTTCTTTTTCTTCTACTTCTGCCGTTTTCAAAGTCAGAATTTTCGGAAGAATTTCCATAACTTCTATCTTCCCAACCTTCTGCTCCAGAAGATTTATTAACGTAAGAAGAAGCCGGTTCAGAATAATTACCGCCACCGCCGTAACCGCCGCCATTACCGCCACCGCCGTAACCGCCGCCATTACCGCCACCGCCGTAACCACCGCCACCGCCGTAACCACCTCTACCGCCACCGCCGCCGCGACGAGGACCGCCGCCGCCGCCTCTTGGCTCGGCTTTATTGATTCTTAAAGGCCTTCCCATAAGCTCAGTCCCTTGAAGACCATCAATAGCGGATGTCTCAAGTGCTTCATCTGCCATCTCGACAAAAGCAAACCCTCTTTTTCTACCTGTATCTCTTTCTAAGGGAAGAGAACAATTCATAACTTCACCGTACGGTGTAAATAGTTCTAGGATGTCTTCTCGCTCTGCGCGGAAAGGCAAATTGCCAACAAAAATACTCACTTGAAACTCAACTTTAAAATAATAACCAAGATAAAAACTACCTATTAAGTAGTTCATATACATTACTATATTATTCTACTTCAATACATACCTTGTTGTAGAAAATTACTTGAGATTTAGGTGAATAATTTTTTCTTCCAATTATTTAATTCAAGTTTGACTTGATCGAATCCTGTTCCACCTAAACTATTTCTAGACTTGACTACATTCATAGGATTGAGGTTTTCATAAATATCTTCTTTAAATTCATTATGAAATGTTTGAAATTCTTCTAATTTTAAATCTTTAAATAATATATTTTTACTCAAACAATACTTCACAATATCTCCAACCACTTGATATGCCTCTCTGAAAGGAACCTTCTTAAGCACTAGATAATCTGCTAAATCGGTTGCATTAGAAAAATCATTATAAACAGAATCCATTAACTTTTCAACATTAAACTCTATTCCTTCATTTAATAAAATTGTCATAGCTTTCAAGCAAGAAGAAATAGTATCTACTGTGTCAAAGATTGGCTCTTTATCCTCTTGGAAGTCCTTATTGTATGAAAGAGGGACTCCCTTTATCATGGTTAATAAAGATTGAAGATGTCCATAAACTCGACCCGTTTTACCCCTTATTAATTCAGGAACATCTGGATTCTTCTTCTGAGGCATTAAGCTACTGCCAGTCGCACACTTATCAGTTAATTTTGCAAAAGAAAACTCATCGGTAACCCACAAGATTATTTCTTCGGAAATTCTACTCAAATGAGACATTATTAAAGCAGAACTTGAAGCAAATTCAATACAAAAATCTCTGTCACTTACAGCATCAATACTATTTCTATAAATATTTCCAAATCCTAATTCTTCAGCAGTAAAATATCTATCTATATTAATTTTAGTACCCGCTAAAGCTGCTGCGCCTAAGGGCGAAATATTAACCCTAGCTCTAACTTCTTTAAGCCTTTCACGGTCTCTTTGAAACATTTCAAGATACGCCAAAAGATGATGGGCAAGAGATAGAGGTTGCGCTCTTTGCATATGGGTATAACCAGGTATTAATGTATAGATATTTGATTCAGCAATCGAAAACAATGAATTTTGTAATTCGACCAATAAGTTATCAATATTATCAATTTTTTTTCTCAACCATAATCTAATATCTGTTCCTACCTGATCATTTCTACTTCTACCTGTATGTAATTTTTTTCCAGTTTCACCAATTAAATGAATTAGTTTTTCTTCAATGCAATAATGTATATCCTCCGATGGAGCCCCGGGGCAAAATTTGCCTTCAATAAAATCTTGTTTTATAATTTCTAAACCTTCGATAATTTTTAAAGACTCATCAGTGGACAAAACCTTAGTTTTACCAAGCATTTTGGCATGAGCTATAGAACACTCTATATCTTCTAAAATTAGTGTTTTGTCAAAACTGATTGAAGCATTAAACTCTTCAATAAAAGGATTCAGACTGCCATCAAACCTATTACTCCAAACTTTGGACATATGAATTAAACTTTAGTTACTTCTAATAAAGCATTATTTTATATATGTGACAAAAAATCTAATCTAACTTAAAGACTACGATAGAAGCATCGTCTTCCAATTGTCTATTTTTACCAGTAAATTCATCTAATATCTTATAAATCTTATTTAAAATATCTTTAGATTTAAGTGATTGCTGACATAATTTTGAAAAAGATTGAATTAAACGTTCTTCATCAAATCTTTCGCCTAAAGCATTAGAAGTGTCAGTTACTCCATCTGTATAATAAAGAATTACATCGTTTTTATTAAGTTGTATTTGACCACATTGATATTCAGCATCATTTTGCAAACCAAGAACAAAACCTTCTGAATCTAATTTAATAATTTTTTGCTCAGAACTTTTCCAAAGCAAAGGAGGATTATGTGCAGCATTTGCATACCTTAATTTTTTGGTTCTAGGATCATAATCAGAGTAAAATAAAGTTATAAATCTATGCGATTGATCTAAATCATAAATAGCTAACTGATTTAAATCATGCAATATTCTATCTGGAGGTAACCCAGTCAAAACCTCTGCTCTTAGCATTCCTCTTAACATAGTCATCAAAAGACCTGCTGGAAGGCCCTTCCCCATAACGTCTCCAATAACTAAAGCCCACCTTGCCTTTTCGCGTCTCTTCTCAGAAATATTTGTTTTCAAAGACATGAAATCATAATAATCTCCTCCTAATTGAAGAGCTGGCCTACAGTGCGCAGCTAAATCTACACCATAAATGGTTGGACAATAATCGGGTAAAAGTTTCGATTGGATTTCTGCTCCAATAGAAATTTCTCTATCTACGTTTTCATGCTTCTTTTTTGCTTTAATTAACGAATAATTTTCTAAACCAATTGCCAAACAACTAATAATAAAGTTTAAATTGCGCTCATATTTTAAAGAATCATTAAAAGTATCTTTTTTAAAGGTATATACAAATCCTCTACATTTTCCCCGTGACAAAACTTTATAAGACTTAATTACATATTCTTTAAATTGATTATTTAAAACTTTTTCAAAAGACATCTCATCTTTTAATTTAAAATTTTTAGAGAAATCAAAATTGTTAAAATAACTTTTAATTTCATCATCCATTTTTAGATTTTTTGTTGCACCAGCAAACTTAATATTTTCTTTCCATATTTCTCCCTTTTCATTCAAAGGAATAATAAAACTTAATTGATGATTAAAAGAATGTTTTAAAATTAAAGAAATATAATCCAGAAATCTTTTTATATTTGAAAAAGATTTTAAATAATAGGATAATGAAGATACTGTTTCTATAAATTTATCATTCTCATGGAGAGGAAATTTATAATCCTTCTCTAAAAATTCTTGAATAACGTCATTAGACAATAATTTTTCTTTTTGGATTTTAGACAAAACACATTAAAACCTTAGGTATGTTTTAACACTAAAAATACGTTTTTAAAAAAAATTAATTAAATTTTTATCTATCAGCAAGCAAAGCCTCAACAAACTCAAAGCTATTAAATGGTCTTAAATCTTTTATACCCTCTCCAGCGCCGATAAATCTTATCGGCAGATTGACTTCTGCAGAAACAGCAAGAGAAACGCCACCTCTTGAAGTGCCATCTAATTTAGTAATAATTGCACCACTTAAATTTGCAGATTTTGCAAAACTTTTTGCCTGCTTTAATCCATTTTGTCCTTGACTAGCATCTAAAACTAATAAAGACTCAATGATTGCATCAGGAACTTTTTTGTCAATAATTTTTTTTATTTTTGATAATTCATCCATAAGATTATTTTTATTTTGTAGCCTTCCTGCAGTATCTACGAGTAATAGGTCGCTTTTGCGTTTATTTGCTGCGTTAATAGCATCAAAAACTACTGCTGCTGGATCTGCATTCTTTGATTGATTCGAAATAACATCTACTTTACTTCTATCACCCCATACCTGTAATTGTTCTACGGCTGCTGCTCTGAAAGTATCTGCTGCTGCTATTAAAGTTTTGTAGTTACTTTTTGATGACAAATAAGCAAGTTTCCCTAAAGTTGTTGTTTTGCCAACTCCATTTACTCCCACTATTAGCCAAACATTCAACTTCCCTTTCTGTGGAACAAGAATATTTGTTCCAGAATTTTTTATTGGTTTTTCAATGATTGCTCGTAATTCATCTTTTAAAAATTTTATTCCTTCTTCTCCTCCAACAACTTCTTCATTTAATTTTTTCCTAAGTGTATTAATTACTTTATCTGTTGAATCAATACCAACATCAGCTCTTATTAATAGCGTTTCTAAATCATCTAAAGATTCTGGTGTAAGTGGATCATCACCTAATTTATCTAATAATTCTGATACAAAACCTTTTCTTGTTTCTTCTAATCCTCTTCGTAATTTACTCAACCAATCTATTTCATCAATTGATATTTCATTTATTTTTTTTCCCTGCGCAGCCAAGACCATTGCTGACCAAGTGAAATCATCGTCAAAGTCTCCTAATTTAACTTCTGTATCATCTTGTAAATTAGAAAAATTCTTTTTATTAACTTCTACCTTTAATTGCTCTTCTTTTAATTGCTCTTCTTTTAATTGCTCTTCTTTTAATTGTTCAGCTTTTAGTTGTTCAGCTTTTAGTTCTTCTTCTTTTAGTTGTTCTTCTTGTTTTTTTAATTCTTGTTTTTGTTTTAACAAAGCATAAGCTTGCGAAGCCCATTCACGAGAACTATCGGATTCATTATTAGTCATAAATATTTTTAAATCGCATTTAATTCAATTATAAAAAATTATTGATTTATATCAAATAATTACTTCACCTTAACTCTTTGCAATCTCCTTAAAACCCCATTTATCATTTTTCTACCTTGAGTGTCACAATATTTATTTGCTAAATTTACAGCCTCATCACATGCAACTGCAACAGGAGTATCTAGAAAATTAATATCAACATAAGCTAAGCGTAAAATATCACGATCAACCCTAGGCAATCTTTTTAATCTCCATCCATCCATTACTTGGTCAATTTCGGAATCTATAGATTTAAAGTTATTAACTATACTTAAAATTCTATGATTTACATCTTCTCTAATGTCATTTTGATTACTTGATACAATCAATTTTGGAAAATCTAAAGTAACTGAAAGTGAATTCATTACTGATTCCATTTTATAAAAAGCTTTTTTAAGTTCATCTCGAACATTTGCAAAAGAAGAATTACTACCTTCCTTTAATTCACTATCTAAAATATGTTGCGATACATTTTCTAAATCTGCTTCACAATTATCTAACTCATCCCTACAGTGATTTATTAAAGAATCTAAAGCGGATTCAAAAATTTTATCAATTTGAATTTTATTTAATTCTGAATCTCCCGTATCTTTAATAAGACCTAATGAAAGTAAAGACAATTCTCGTGATAGCGATCTGTTATACATCAATTAATTAGATGAAGTATTTGTAGAAGCTCTTAGTTGGGAAAATAATTTCGAAAAAGTAGGATTTGAAGAGCTATCTTTTTCATCAGGATTAACAATACCAACAGAAATAATTGTTCTAAATGCATCTTCTACTGAAATAGCAAGATCTTTAACAGACGATTCAGGAACTAATGTATACCAACCTGTCGTTGGGTTAGGGGCAGTAGGTATAAAAACACTTAATAATTTCTCATCTAATTCTGATTGAAGTGAAGGACCAACATCCCCAGTTACAAACCCAACACTAAATAAACCCTCTCGTGGATACTCTACTAAAACAACTCTTCTAAATCTATTGGATTTATTACTTAAAAAAGTTTCAAGTAATTGTTTTAGAGTTTTATAAACTGCCCCTGCTACTGGAATCTTTGATAAAGTACCTTCTCCAAATTCTAACAACCACCTTCCAACAAAATTTCTCGCCATCAAACCAATAAGCAAAATTGCCAATAAAGGTACTGTTAAACCTAGGGTTAAATTAATTAAATCTTGTAATAAAGGATTTAATGTAATAAATGGGTTTAATTGTTTAGGGACTGAAGTAACTAATGTAAGAACAAATTTACTAACAATAGAAGAAAGCCAAATAGTGGTTGCCAATGGAATAACAACTAACAACCCTGCTATCAGATCATTTTTTAAATCTTGTTGGAGCCTAGTTCCTAGGTTCGAATCTTGACTTTGAGTAGATTCAACCAAAATTACAGTTCCTAATTTTATTCATTTTACTAACAATTTAGCTAGTTTTCCTTGATAGGGACATATTTATTTTCAATAAATTTAAATTATTTATTAGTTTATTAGTTTAAAAACACCATTTATTCGAATCTAATTCATAATATAAATATGATAAATATGATTCAAAATAAAAAAGAATTCAGTGATAAACTAAAAAAAAGAGCAATATTTGAGGGTTTTGCGGTATCCGGAATAGCATCAATACCAGGAAGTTCTCGACTCAAATTAAGAACTCAAGCATTAGAAAGATGGTTAGCAAATAATTATCATTCTGAAATGAAATGGATGGAAGCCGAAAGAAGAAAAAATATAGAATCTATCCTAAATGGAGCGAAAAGTGTTTTAACTGTTGGTTTTAATTATTTAAGTCATGAACATAAAGAAAAAGCAAAATTCAAAATTGGAAAATTCGGCCAAGGAGAAGATTATCACAAAGTTATTACTAAAAAATTAAAAAAAATAGGTAAATGGATTAATACTGAAGTTCCAAATTGCAAGTGGAAAATTTGCGTTGACACATCGCCTCTTCTTGAAAAAGCATGGGCAGAAGAAGCGGGCTTAGGTTGGATAGGCAAAAATAGTAATCTTATTAATAAAGAATTTGGATCATGGCTAACCTTAGGTTTTTTAATTCTTTCGGAAGATTTGACGCCTGACAATTCTTCCCAATCTCTATGTGGTGTATGTGAAAAATGTATTGAAAAATGTCCAACAAATGCAATAACAGAACCCTTTGTTATTGATTCTGAACAGTGTATTGCGTACCATACTATAGAAAATAGAAATCAAACTTTTCCAGAACATGTAGAAAAACATTTGAATGGATGGATTGCTGGTTGTGATATCTGTCAAGATGTATGTCCTTGGAATAAAAAAGTGCCATTAAATAAGAGCATTGAAGCTTATCCAAAATCATGGGTTAAAAATCTAAATATTGAAGCATTAAGTTGGGATGAAAAAAAATGGAATAAAAATCTTCAAGGAACTACATTAAAGAGAATAAAACCATGGATGTGGAAAAGAAATATAAAAGCAATGCTCAAAAATACGTAAAAAATATGAAAAAGTCTCTTTTAAAAATATTATTTTTTTCAATAATTAGTAGCCATATTTTTTTCGCTGAAAGTTTAAAAGCTTTAATACCATATTATTACTTACCAGAAACAAAAAGCTTAGAAAAACAAGGTTTATCTATTGGAAAAGAGGCTTATCAGCTTTTATATTTTGGACAAATCAAAGATAGTCTGAATTTGGCAAAATTAGCTGTAAAGATGAATAATAAAAATGAAATATTATGGACTATTTTAGCTGAAACACAAATTGCGAACAAATTATATGATGATGCATTGATTTCACTAGATAATGCTCAGAAGATAAACCCCAAAATGGGTGAAATATATTTGGCAAAAAGTACTATATATTTGAAACAATCAAAAATAAAAAAAGCAGAAATTTCTTTACTATCGGGAATTAAAATCCTTCCTGAAAACTTTAAAGCAATTTTTCAATTGGGAAATATCTATTTAATGGAGAAAAATTATGAAAAAGCCATAGAGGAATTTGATAAAGCAGTAAAAATTAAAAAAGATTTTTGGCAAGCAATTAACAATCAAGGCTTAGCATATTTTGAACTAAATAAAATTAATCTTTCTATTATGTCTTTTAAAAAGGCTATAGAACTTGAGGAAAACGCAGAACCACTTTTAGCACTTGCTTCATGCTTAAAAAATAAAGACATTAATAATGCAATAGTTTTAGCAAAAAAAGCTTTAAATAAAGACCCAAGTTATGTTGACTTTAATTATAGAAAAGAACAGCTTTGGGGCGAAAAACTACAAATTTCTACTGAAAAACTTTTTGAAAATCCTCAAATTAAAAAAGAAATATTAATTGCAAAAACAAAAATTAAATAAATTCCCAAACTATTAATACTGGTAAATATTTATTTACCTATTAATCTTAATTTAGTTTATGAAAGCTTTCTATAGATTTCCTGTTAAATGACTAAGGAAAAATTCACTTCTATATCGTTGCAGGAAGAAATGCAACGTTCATATTTGGAATACGCAATGAGCGTAATAATAGGACGTGCTTTACCTGATGCAAGAGATGGACTGAAACCAGTTCAAAGAAGAATTCTTTTCGCAATGCATGAATTAGGACTTACTCCAGATAGACCATTCAGAAAATGTGCCAGAGTTGTGGGCGATGTACTAGGGAAATACCATCCTCATGGAGATCAAGCAGTCTACGAGGCACTGGTTAGATTAGTTCAAGATTTTTCTACAAAATATCCAACTCTTGATGGTCATGGGAATTTTGGATCAGTTGATAATGACCCGCCAGCTGCAATGAGATATACAGAAACACGATTGGCGCCAATAGCTCATGAATGTTTCCTTCAAGAGATTGGATCTGAAACAGTAAGTTACTCAAATAATTTTGACGGTTCACAACAAGAACCAGACATATTACCTGCACAATTACCCTTTTTATTATTAAATGGTTCCTCAGGAATCGCTGTTGGTATGGCAACGAATATCCCCCCACACAATCTTGGTGAAATAGTTGATGGTTTAATTGCCCTCATAAACGATAAAGAAATAAGCGACTTGAGATTGTCAAAAATTATATTAGGACCTGATTTTCCAACTGGAGGAGAATTAATTTGTAATAGCGCAATGAATGAAGTTTACCTAAGCGGAAGAGGCTCTGTAACGGTAAGGGGAGTAATTAAGAATGAAGAGATTAACTTAGGAAAAGGAAGGCATAAAAGAAATGCGCTTATAATTTCGGAACTACCTTATCAAATAAGTAAAGCAGGATGGATCGAAAAGCTTGCAGAATTAGTAAATCTAGGAAAAATTGATGGGATATCTGATATTAGAGATGAAAGTGATAGAGACGGGATGAGGATAGTTATTGAATTAAAAAAAGATTCGAATTCTGAAATTGTAGTATCAAATTTATTCAAAAAAACAGCATTACAATCTAATTTTGGTGCAATATTTTTAGCTTTAGTTAACGGTAAACCTATTCAACTTACACTAAGGAAGTATCTAAATTATTTTCTAGAATTTAGAGAAGAAACAATTAGAAAAAGAACAAATTATTTTTTAAGAATTGCATCAGAAAAATTTGCAATATTGGAGGGATTTTCAATAGCAACTAAAAATATAAAAGATATTATTGAGATTATTCAAAACTCAGAAAATGCAACTGAAGCTAAATCAATATTAATAGTCAAAGTCAAACTAACTGAAAAACAAGCAGATGCGGTATTGAGCATGCCTCTAAAAAAATTAACAACCTTGGAAAGGAAGCAAATTGAAATTGATATGAAGGAACTACTTGAAAAGAAAAAATATCTTAGCAATCTTTTAAATAATAGAAGATTATTGCTTGACACTTTGATTGAAGAACTGAAGAGTTTAAAAGAGAAATTTAATGTAAAAAGAAAAACAAAAATTTTGAAAAATATTAATCAAGAAAAAGAAATAGATACTATAAAAAATCAAATATTAGAAGATCTTATAAACAAAGAAACAAAAATATCAGTAGATAATAGATTTTATTTTAAACAGATACTTTATAATAACTATAAAAAAATATTAGATCATGAAAATAAATTTATAGATAATAAAAATGTTCAAAAGTTTATATGTAAGATTTATAAAAGTTTAAAAATTATTGGAATTACATCTTCAGGAAAAATTCTTCAAATAGATTGGAAATCAAACATTAATACTGAGTATAAAATAGATAAAAAAGTTTTAGGAAATATTGACCCAAAAGAAATAATAAATTTTCATTATCTAGATAGTAAATTAAAAAATTATTTATGCATTTTGAATTCTGATGGAAGGTTTAAAAAAGTTTTATTTGATGAAGATATGATAAAAAGTAATAGGATCTTTTCAATTACCAAATTAAAAAATTCTACAAGTATTATTGATTCATTTATTTTCAATAAAGAAGAACAACTAGTAATATTGACTTCTATTGGTAGACTTTTTAAATTTGATTTATCTAATAAAAGCTTAAACCCAAGTACAAAACAATCGCTAGGACTATTATTGGTTAATCTTTTACCTAAAGAACAAATAGTTTCTTGTTGTAAAAGTAAGGATAAAGAGATCCTTTATTTAGTTTCTAAAAAAGGTAAGTTTTTTAAACTAAAAATTGATGATATTTATAATTCTTATAATTCTAAATTAGGTTATGTGAATGATAAAATTCAACTTAAGGATGATCATTTTATAACAGTTCTATCTAGCAACCAATATATCGATATTGAGACAAATAAAAATAAATCTGCAAGATTAAACTTAAACAAATTAGATAATAATTCTGGCAAAAATATTCTTAAAGTAGATTTTTTGAATCTGGAAAAAGATGAATATCTTGAAAATTGTTATCGACTAGAAAATTATATCAATTAAGAATTATATTCATTTTCAACCCATTTTAAATATTCTTGATTTACCGTACCGGTAACATAAGAACCAGTAAAACAACTCATTTCTAATTCTTGAATAGGAGAATCATTAATTATAGATTTTCTCAAGTTATCAACACTTTGATATACAAGATGATCTATTTCAAGCTTTTCTGCTATTTCAATTATTGATCTATCATGAGCGATTAATTCATCCCTATTAGGCATATTGATTCCATAAACATGAGGATATCTAACTGGAGGAGCTGCTGAAGTAAAAAAAACTTTATTTGCACCAGCATCTTTTGCCATTTGAACTATTTGTTTTGATGTAGTGCCTCTCACTATAGAATCATCGACTATTAGCACATTTTTGTTTTTAAATTCTGTACTCATAGCATTCAACTTTTGCCTTACAGATTGTTTACGTTTTTGATGGCCAGGCATTATGAAAGTTCTTCCAACATATCTATTTTTAAAAAACCCTTCTCTATACTCTATCCCCAACTGCCTAGCGACTTGCATTGCCGCAGGACGTGAAGAATCAGGAATAGGCATTACTACATCTACATCCCCAGACTGTATTGTTTGCTTAATTGTATCAGCTAAATAATCACCCATTTTCAAACGTGCTTGATAAACGGAAATTCCGTTCATCACAGAATCTGGTCTAGCTAAATAAACATATTCAAAAGCACAAGGAAATAACCTTGGGTTTTCTGAGCATTGCTTTGAAAAGAATTCACCATTATGAGTTATAAAAATTGCCTCGCCAGGCTCAACATCTCTAACAACTTGATAATCATTATTTTCTAATACTAAAGACTCACTTGCTACCATCCACTCTTCCTTTTGGGTATTAAGAGAAATTCTTTTTCCAAGTACTAAAGGTCTTATACCAAAAGGATCTCTAAAAGCTAATAAGCCATGCCCTGAAATTAATGCAATTGAAGCATATGAACCTTGAATTCTTTTATGTAAGTTTTTAACTGCATTAAAAATAATATCTGGCTGTAAATCTTGATTATGGATCTGTTCTTGTAATTCAGTAGCGAATATGTTTAACAACATTTCAGTATCACTTGAAGAATTTGTATGACGTTTATCTACATTAAATAATTGTTTCTCTAAGTCTCTTGTATTAGTAAGGTTTCCATTATGAATCAAAACTATTCCATAAGGAGCATTAACATAGAACGGTTGTGCTTCTTCAACACTTTCTGCTGAACCTTTAGTTGCGTACCTAACATGCCCTAATCCAATTTTTCCTATCAAATTCCTCATATCTCTTGTTCTATAAGCAGTATTCACTTGTCCTTTAGATTTATGTATATGAAAAACAGTATCTTCCATTGTAGCTATTCCAGTTGAATCTTGACCTCTATGCTGAAGTAGCAAAAGACTGTCGTAAATCTGTTGATTTACATCATCACAAGAAACAATTCCAACAATTCCACACATAATTAATTTTCGAATTTTGTAGATAATTTCATAATTTTGTTCATTATTAAAAACAGTTAGAAATACTATTATTAAATTTTTCGGTTAATTCATCAACCCTTAATTTGCAAAGTGTTTGACCTTCGAGCGTTATATCAAGATTATGTTCAGAAACAGATCCAATTTTTTTAACGTATACGTTTCTTCCAAAATCTTTACTCTTAATTTCAAGAAAATTCAAAAAATTTTGTTCTTCTTTTTTATTAAGTGAAAATATTATTCTTGATCCTCCTTCACTAAACAATAAATTATCTAAACGAGCATTTTTTTCTTCTAATTGAATATAAGCTCCCTTAGAAGAAAGAATACAACATTCTGATAAAGCGACAGCTAAACCTCCATCGCTAACATCATGAGAGGAAGCAATATAATTTTTTTGAATTGAATCCCTTAAAAAACTTTGACAGTATTTTTCATCTTGTAAATGAATTTCAGGAGGTCTTCCTGTTACTAAATCATGAAAATATTCTAGATAAGAACTTGCAGCTATTGAAGATTCAGAAGCATTTGAACCAATTATCCAAATTTGATCATTTATATTCTTCCATCCTGAACTGATAGCTGTATCTACATTCTTAATAGTTCCTACCATTCCAATAACAGGAGTGGGATTAATAGGAGTTACTTGATTGTTTTGATTTTTTGATTCGTTATATAAAGAAACGTTTCCTCCTGTTACAGGTGTCTCTAAAGCAATACAAGCCTTGGAAATCCCATCACATGCTGATGAAAGTTGCCAATATCCTATTTCAGTTTCAGGTGACGAAAAATTTAAATTATTTGTTATGGCTATTGGCTCAGCACCAACACAACTAACGTTTCTAGCAGATTCTGCAACTGCTGCAATACTTCCTCTATATGGATCTAACAAAACCCATCTACTATTACAATCTACAGAAGCAGCAACACCAGAAAATTCGTTATTTTTATTTTTCTCATCTTGACGTCTAAGTCTTATTAACGCTGCATCTGCCTCTCCTGGCTTAAATACAGTATTTGATTGTACTTGAGAATCATATTGTCGATACACCCACCTTTTAGAAGCAATTGAAGGATTAGATAAAAGTTTTAAAATAATTTCAGAAAAAGAATATTTTTGTTGGTCTTTTAAAGAAAAAATTTTATTTTCGCTAATATCTGGCAATTCCTCTTCTGTCCATTCCCATTTCTTTAATAAATGATTAGGAGGCTCCTTAATAATATTATGAATATTGATTGGGGTTTCATCAGATAAAGCAGAAGTAGGAATTTGTGCAACTATTTGATTTTTTTGAGAGATAATAACCTCTCTTTTAGATATGACTTCACCAATAACATTTGCAAAAAGTCCCCACTTTTTAAATTGATTAATAAGATTATTTAACTTTTCTTCTTTAACAACCATCAACATTCTCTCTTGAGATTCAGATAATAAGTATTGGTAGGCAGACATATCATTCTCTCTTGCAGGAACTAAATCTAGGTTAATTGAAATACCTAAACTCCCATTTGCAGCCATTTCAGCACTACTACATGTTAATCCCGCAGCTCCCATATCTTGAGCAGCAAGTACATCGCCTGTTTTAAAAGCATCTAAACAAGCTTCAATAAGACTTTTTTCAATAAATGGATCACCTACTTGTACTGCCGGTCTATTATCCAAAGAATTAGTAGTTAATTCTGAACTAGCAAAACTAGCACCTCCTACTCCATCCTTTCCTGTAGTATTTCCTACATATAAAACAGGAGAACCTACTTCTTTTGCTCCTGAACAAACAATTTCATCAGTTTCTAATAAACCTAAAGCCATAACATTAACAAGAGGATTACCAGAATAACTGTCATCAAAATCTATTTCTCCACCGACGGTGGGAACCCCAACACAATTACCGTAATGAGATATCCCAGCAACTACTCCTCGAAGTAAAGAAATATTAGATGATTTATCAAGATTGCCAAATCTTAAAGAATTCAAAACTGCTATAGGTCTCGCACCCATTGTAAAAATATCTCTTAATATGCCACCCACTCCTGTTGCAGCTCCTTGAAAAGGTTCAATAGCAGAAGGATGATTATGACTCTCAATTTTGAAAACAAGTTTCTGATCGTTTCCTACATCAATAACGCCTGCATTTTCTCCTGGACCAACCAATACCTTTTTTCCAGTAGTAGGGAAATTAGCTAATAATGGTTTTGAATTTCTATAACAGCAATGCTCAGACCACATTACTCCAAACATTCCCAATTCTGTTCTATTAGGTTTTCTTCCTAATCTTTTGCATATCTCTTCATAATCATCACTAGTTAAGTTTTCAACTTTAAGTGATTCATTAACATCATAAGTATTGTTACTTAAAGAATCTATCATTAGTCAAATCCAAGGGTCATCTTCTCTTTTATTTCTGAAAGATCTTGGTTGTTCTTCTTCATTATAAAAACTATTCTGATTAAATCCTGATTTTTGGTTTATATCTTCATCTTCTTCAAGCCAATCTTCTAATCTATTTGCTGCAGTATTTTTCATATCGTCAAAGCGATCGATTATTTTCTTTCCTTTTTTAAAAAATTCATATTTAATGCTTGATTTTATTAAAGGCAAATCATCTAAAGAAACACAAGAACAAAAAACCAAACCAGGTTGCTGGTCAACAATATTGTCTATATTTAATTTCCACCTACTTGATCCTGGAATCCTTGGGTTAGAACGAGAAATTAAATAAAACTTTATATTGCCTGTTTTCATTTCGAATAAGAAATCTGCTATGACTCCTATCTTTGAACCTTCTGAATTAACTAAACTAGCTTCTATTAAGTTAGGAAATCTATTTAATGTAGCAAGGTCTGAAATTGCAGGATTACCTCTTACGAAAATATCATTATCTACTATTTGACTAATTTGATTTAATTTCCATACATTTCTTTTTAAATCTAAATTTGAGGGCCGAGAATACCAACCTAAAATTCGGTGAACAGGTGGATGCATCCAAACATTTTCACCATTACCATAATTTAAAGTAGCATTACCTTTTACGTTATGTTTTAATAATTCACTTAATAAAAATTCTTTTGGTAGTTTCAACTTATGAACGGACTTGAACAGGCATAACTAAATAAGTAAACGAATTAATATTATCTTCTGGAACTAAAACAGCTGGAGTAGTTGCAAGATTACATTTAAAAATTACATTTTCACTTGATATAACTTTTAAACCTTCTAATAAATACCTTACATTAAAAGCTATATCAAATTGATCAAAATCAAAAGATACAGGAACTAATTCACTGGCATTTCCTATATCTTGAGCATCAGCACTGACCAATGCAATATCCTTTTCATTTAATTTAATCTTCACAACACTACTTTGTTGATCTGCTAAAACTGCTATTCTTTCAAGTGATTCGATTATTTTTTTTGTATTAAATGTAAAAAGCTTTGTAAAATTATCAGGTATTAATTGAGAATAATTCGGATAAGAACCTTCAAGAGTTCTAGTAGTAATTATTTGATTTGAAGAAATAAAAACTACTTGACCTTTATCATAGAAAAGTTTAATTGAATTTTCTGAGCTTCTAAGGCTAACAAGCTTTTCAATTTCTCTTAAAGATCTTGTTGGAATAGTAACTGATAAGTTTTCTTCATTAGAAACAAAATCTTCTTTTTCATCAAAGTTTTCTTTATTATCGACCAAGACAACAGCTAATCTATGCCCATCTGTTGCAGCTGACTCCAAATATTTCAAATTAAATGTAAAATTTACTCCTGTGAGTAATTGCTTTGAATCATCATTACTACTAGCGAATATAGTTAATTTTAAAGCTTTTAAGAAAGAGCTTGGATCGATATTCAAGGATGTACCACTTTCTACGAAAGGTAAGCTTGGGTAATCATCTGATGGAATACCTTTAATATTAAAAGAACCCCTATCACTTTTAATTAAAATATTATCAGAACTCTCATCGACATCAAGAGAAACAGGAGTTTCACTTGGTAATTTATTAACTATTTCAGATAAAAGTTTGGATGGAATAGTAATTGCTCCACTTTTGTTTACAGACGCATCAAATGAAGTTTGTATTCCTAGATTCAAATCAAAACCAGTTAAACTGATTTTATTAGTACCTTGATCAGCTGTAAGAAGTAAATTTGCAAGGATTGGATGAGTAGGTCTTGAAGAAACTGCTTTACTAACTAATTGAATAGCGTTATTAAATTCATTTTGATTACAAACAATCTCCATCTGAATTCGTAAATTTATACACATACTAGAGCCATTTTCTTATTTATTGCAATTAAATATTTTTCTTTAAATCTTCAATCCTTCTAAATATAAAAATTTCTAATTAAGAATTTATATAGTTGTAGTAGTATTTGTGGAAACTGTGGAAAACAGGTTAAATCCATTGTTGTACTTGATGACTAAAAAAAATAAGGTGGTGGAAAAAAAACTCTGGATGTTAATTAATTTGAATCAACATAATACTTTTTTTAATTTATTAACATTCCAGTTTTTATTTCGATAGTTATTCAACAGTTTCTTATGGGTTTTAAATTATTTCCACAGTCACTTTTATTTTCGGCTTAATTAATATCCTAAAATTTTTGTTATGTTTTTTAACGAAGGTTCAATATTTTTCTGAAATAAAGCATCATTATTTTTAATTGCACAGTCAGGATCTTTTAACCCATTTCCTGTTAATACACAAACTATTGTTGATTCTTTTTTTATTCTGTTTTTATTTTTAATAAGTCCCGCAACTGAAGCTGCGCTTGCTGGTTCACAAAAAATACCTTCTTTTGCAAGCATTTTATAAGCTTCAATAATCTCTGCGTCAGTTACAGATTGAAAATCTCCTTTACTTTCTTTTTTAACGATTTTTGCTTTATCTCTATTTACAGGATTTCCAATTCGAATAGCTGTCGCAATTGTTTCAGGTTCTTGAACTATAATATTTTTTACTAAAGGTGCAGATCCTTCAGATTGAAATCCCATCATTAATGGCAATTTTAAATTTTTCTTGACTTTTGCATATTCTTTAAAACCTAACCAATAAGCTGTTATGTTACCCGCATTTCCCATTGGTATACAAAGCCAATCAGGAGCAACACCTAAGTCATCTATTATTTCAAATGCTGCAGTTTTTTGACCTTGTATTCGGTAAGGATTAACAGAATTCACAAGATTTATCGGATATTCAGAAGATAATTTCCTAACAATTTCTAAAGCTTTATCAAAATTTCCTTGTATGGATATGATTTCTGCTCCATACATTAAAGCTTGAGCAAGTTTACCTTGAGCTACATATCCATCTGGAATTAATACGTATGATTTTAAACCACCTCTTGAGGCATAAGCAGCTGCAGCTGCTGAAGTATTTCCTGTACTAGCGCATATTACTGCTTCACGTCTTTCTTCCTTTGCTTTACTTATCGCCATCGTCATTCCCCTGTCTTTGAAAGAACCAGTAGGGTTAAGACCATCATATTTTAAATAAACTTTAGTATCGTTCCCAATTAAATCACTAATTGATTTGCTGAAAATAAGAGGAGTATTCCCCTCATTTAAAGATATAATGGGAGTCTTAGAGGAAACTGGTAGATATTGTTTATATGCATTGATTAATCCTGGCCATCTTTTTTTTCTATAATTAAAAGAAAATTTGTTTTTAATTTTAGTTAATATTGACATAGTTACTTAATTGTTTTTAATCTTTTCTAAGGGCTTGCTAGTAAAGAAATCTAATAATTCTGATATTGATTGTACTTTATTCATAACTTTACTTAAAGCGTTTACGTTTAAAATAACAGTTTTAGTGGGATAACTTTCAAAAAAACTCACAAGACTTATTTTTCCTTTCCCAGTATATAAACCTTTTATAACACTAGACCTTAAGGCTAACATACCTGTTCTTTCATCATTTGTATTAGGGGTGTGAAGTATAGATGAAAGTCTATTTAAAAAGACATTACCTATTTCGGAATATATTAATTTACTTGCAATAGTTATAGGTATCTCAAAATTGTTATTTAATATTGATTGAATCTTTTCATCTGAAGAACCAGTAGCATTTAAAATTCTTCTTAATGATTTTGTTGAATTACCTTTTTCAGCGAAAGTTTTTAAAGAATCGACAGTTACTGTCCTTGAAAAAATACTGTATATAATTTTGATTTTTTCCGCAGATTGAGCTTTAGGAGCATTAAAAAAAATTTGACTAGTAAATAATATTAAAAAAATTTTAGGAATTAAACTTCTTGAAAATTTCATTTATATTGTTGCACCAGCAGCAATTTTTACAAGTCTCACTACACTCTTTTCTGTCACTTTTTTTGCTATTTTAAAACTCATTTCTTTTGTATAAGGTTCATTTACAAGTCTTGGCACTCTTTTTAAAAAGATATCAATAGAAAAGCCTGGTATCTTTTGTATGATCTCTAAAAAGTTCTTGAACGGTTCAATAGATAATATTAAATCATTTAAATTATTGTTATCTTTAGCAATATTTAATTTTATTGATTTCGGAAGGTAATTATTGAAGCTTTTTAACAAATTTAAGCCTATTAAGTCTATTTGACTGGTCAAACCATTAATAATTTCATCTCTTAGAAATCCACCTTTTGGAGAAAATAGGAGATTTATAACTTCATCAAGAAGTTTTTCTAAATCTAGATTCGTTTGTTTTGCAGCATTAGAAAGTAAATCTTCTAATCTATCCCACTTAAACTGTTTGTTATCAAAAAGCATTTCTTTTAAACTTTCTCTTAATTGAGGATCAGGGTCTTCCATTAATCTTTTTGCAAAATATGGATAAGCCGCACCAAGTATTTTAAAGTCAGGATCTACACTTAAAGCAATTCCTTCTAAAGTTAGTAGAGATCTAATTATAAGAGCATAATATGGAGGTAACTGAAAGGGAAATTTATACATCACTCCAGACATGTCGTCAGTTACACTTTTGAAATCCATTTTTGACACACCAAGTTCTACTGCATTTACAAATACATCTTGAAAAGCTGGAACAATAGGTTCAAGATTAACTTCTTTCGAAAGAAAACCTAACTTAACGAAATCTTGAGATAATTTATCAAAATTTTTATTTACAAGATGAACTACTGCTTGAATTAAACCAGATCTGGAGCTTCTAGTTACTTCACTCATCATCCCGAAATCTAAATAACATAATCTTCCATCTTCTAAAGCTAATAAATTGCCCGGATGTGGGTCAGCATGAAAAAAACCATGCTCTAATAATTGCTCTAAACTACATTGCACTCCAATTTCTATCATTTCATCAGGATCAATACCTAAATTTTTAACGCCTTCAAGATTAGTTAGCTTTGTCCCATCTATCCATTCCATGGTTAACACTCTTCGTGAAGTAGTTTCTTTATAAATTTTTGGTACAGCAATTTTTGAGTTATGGAGATGTAGATTTCTAAATTTTTCAGCATTTTCAGCTTCATTTAAATAATCCATTTCTTCAAAGACTCTTTTTCCCAATTCGTCAATTAACGCAACAAGATCACTTCTTATAAGTCCAATATTGTTTTTTAACCAATTAGCAATATTTCTTACTATGTATAGATCGAGAGTGATTTGTTCTCTTAAACCTGGTCTTTGAACTTTTACAGCTACAGTTTCTTTATTTATGAGAACAGCTTTATGAACTTGTCCCAAAGAGGCTGCAGAAATAGGTTCTGTATCGATGGTTAAAAAAATTTCATCAATTTTTTTGCTTAAATCTTCTTCTATTAATTCCATCGCCTTATTTCCATCAAATCCCGGCAATTGATCTTGAAGTTCAGATAGCTCTTCAAGAAGAATAACAGGAATAATGTCTGGTCTGGTTGATAAAGCTTGACCTGCTTTAACGAATGCAGGGCCTAATTCTACTAGTAAATTGGTTAATTGTTTTGCTCTAAATCTTGCTTTTGATTCTTTTTTTAATTGTCCTGTTAATTTATCCCATCCAACTGAAATAATATATACAAATATTGGGATTAAGGTTTGCCAAAGTCTTTTAAATAGTCGACTGGGATTTTTTTGATAAATTTTTGAAATTATTTCAGGATCATATTTTAGTAATCCTGATGCTTCTATAAAATCTGTATAATCTTCATTCATAACTTTATTTATTTAAACCCTTTTATTTTCTTCAAAAAGAAGTTAATTTTTTTGTATGAAAGAATTATCATGTTAATACAATTAACTTTAAAAAATATTGCCTTAATAGAGATTATAGAAATTAATTTCGAAAAAGGTTTGAATATTTTTACTGGAGATTCAGGATCAGGAAAATCCCTGATTTTAGATTCCTTAAATGTTTTATTCGGTGGATCTAATATACCTTTAAATCACTTAATTCGTCCAGGAAAAGAAGAATGTTTAATTGAGGCGAAATTTTCAAATTCTTCTCAAGTCACTAATTGGTTCTCCAGAAATGGTTTTCATGAAATTTCAGGGGAAATCTTCGTAAAAAGAAAATCTTATATAAAAAATAATAAAATACTTTCAAAATATACGATAAATAACTTTTCTATTAGTAAAAAGCTTTTGGAAGAGTTAGGTTTATTATTAGTAGATTTTGCTGGTCAATTTGATAGAGTTTTATACGATAATCAAGACTATAGAAGAACTATACTTGATGATTTAGGTTCTAAAAAATTAAAGACGATAAATTTTCAAATCAAGAATATATGGCAAGAATTTCAGAATCTTAGAAAAAGAAGAGAAGACATGATGCAATCATATAAACAAAAAGAAGAAAATAATTTTGCAATTAAAGAGATGTATAAAATTTTGGAGGAAGCTAATTTAAATTCCGGTGATGAAATTTTTGAATTACAATCAAAGGAATTGCGGCTATCGAATAATTTTGATATCAAAAACTCTATACAATTATCACTTGATAATTTAAACAGTTATAAAAATGAAGCTTCATCAGTAAGTCATTTAATTGCTCAATCAATTAAACAATTAAGTAAAGTTTACCAATTTGATTCCAAGATTAAGTTTTTAAATGAAAATTTAATAAATATTCAAACTGATATAGAAAATTTAATTTTTGCTTTAACAGAATATTTGGAAGAACTTGAGAATGAGGATGTTAGTTTGGAAGAAGTTCAAAAAAGATTGTTTTATTTGCAAAATTTAGAGCGAACTTTTTCTTTAGAACTTCCAAAATTGATTTTGAAGAAAGACGAATTAAAAACATTTATGGATACAAATTTATTTGAGGAAGAGATTAAGGAATTGGATATTCAAATTAATAATGCGCAGGCTAATTTAAATACTCTTTTTGAAATTCAGTCTTTACAAAGAAGAGAAACTGCTAATCAGCTTCAAGAGTCTGTAATTTCCATTTTGCAAAATTTAGGTTTAGAAAATGCAGATTTTTCAATTGATTTTTTAAAAGTTGCGCCTTCTCCAGAAGGCAATGAAAATATAGACTTCCTTTTTTCTGCAAATCCTGATCAAAAGTTGGCTCCACTATCAAAAGTTATTTCTGGTGGAGAAATGTCAAGATTTTTATTAGCCATAAAATCTAGCATTTCTAAAAAACCTAACACTTTTTTCTTAGATGAAATCGATAATGGTTTAAGTGGAAAATCATTACATTCTTTAGTGGATTTAATAAAATCGACTGCTCAGGAGAGGCAGGTTTTGTGTATTACCCATCAGCCTTTTTTAGCAGCAACTGGAAATACACATTTTAAAGTAAAGAAAAATGTTATTAATGGTGTGACTTTTACTTCTATCTCGAAATTAACTACAAAAAAAGAAAGGCAAAATGAGTTAATTGAACTAATAGGTGGTGGTTTTAGTGAAGCAAATAATTATGCATCGACACTTATAGACAGAGCAGCCGCATAAATCAACAAATTTGCACTATAATGAGTGTTCTTTAAATCATTTTAAGATTTAAGCATGGTTAATAAAAATATTAGTATTAATGAAGATAGTTCAATAAAGATTCGAGGTGCTCGACAACATAATTTAAAAAATATAGATCTAACTCTCCCAAGAAATAAATTTATTGTTTTTACAGGTGTAAGCGGAAGTGGTAAGAGTTCTTTGGCTTTTGACACTATTTTTGCTGAAGGTCAAAGAAGATATGTAGAAAGTCTTTCTGCTTACGCAAGACAATTTTTAGGTCAAGTTGATAAACCAGATGTAGACAATATTGAGGGATTATCCCCTGCTATATCCATAGATCAAAAATCAACTAGTCATAATCCACGATCAACTGTTGGAACTGTAACTGAGATACAAGATTATTTAAGATTATTATTTGGGCGAGCAGGAGAACCTCATTGTCACCATTGTGGTTTACCTATTGCTCCTCAAACAATTGATGAAATGGTTGATCAAATAGTTTTGCTGCCTGAAGGAACAAGATATCAACTACTTGCACCTGTTGTAAGAGGTAAAAAAGGAACTCATGCAAAATTACTTAGTGGATTAGCTGCAGAAGGCTTTGCTCGAGTAAGAATTAATGGTGAGGTGAGAGAGCTTTCAGATAGTATTGAATTAGACAAAAATCAGACACATAATATTGAGGTTGTAGTTGATCGATTGATTGCGAGAGAGGGAATCCAAGAAAGATTGAATGATTCTTTACAAACTTGTCTTAAAAGAGGGGATGGACTTTCTATCGTAGAAGTCGTTCCAAAAAAAGGAGAAACTCTACCTCCGAATTTAGATAAAGAAAAGTTATATTCAGAGAATTATGCATGTCCAATTCATGGATCTATTGTTGAAGAGTTGTCTCCAAGACTGTTTTCTTTTAATAGTCCTTATGGTGCTTGCCCTGATTGCCATGGTATTGGATATTTAAAAAAATTTACTGCAGATAGAGTAATACCTGATACTTCTTTACCTGTTTATGCTGCTATAGCTCCTTGGAGTGAAAAAGATAATACCTATTATTTTTCATTACTTTATTCAGTTGGCCAAGCTTATGGTTTTGAATTAAAAACCCCATGGAAAGATTTGAGTGACTTGCAAAAAAATGTCTTACTTTCTGGATCTGATAAGCCAATTGTAATTCAAGCTGATAGTCGTTTTAACGGTTCTAGTGGTTTCGAAAGACCTTTTGAGGGAATTTTGCCAATTTTAGAAAGGCAATTAAGCGAATCTAACGGAGAATCAGTTAAGCAAAAGCTTGAAAAATATCTAGAACTAGTTCCTTGTAAAACATGTTCAGGTAAAAGGTTAAAACCTGAAGCACTTGCCGTTAAGCTTGGACCTTACAATATTACTGACTTGACCTCAATTAGTGTCTCAGAAACTTTATTTCATATTGAGAAAATAATGGGGTTAAGTAAAAATATAAAAGAAAACATCTCTTTATCTGAGAAACAAAAACAAATAGGTGAACTTGTTTTAAAAGAAATTCGATTGCGTTTAAAATTTCTAATTAATGTCGGTTTAGATTATTTAACTTTAGATAGACCAGCAATGACTTTATCAGGAGGGGAAGCGCAACGTATAAGATTAGCAACTCAAATTGGAGCCGGTTTGACTGGTGTTTTATATGTATTGGATGAACCTAGTATTGGTTTACACCAACGTGATAATGATAGATTGCTGGAAACATTAAAAAGTCTTAGAGATTTGGGAAATACTCTTGTTGTTGTTGAACATGACGAAGATACTATGAAATCAGCTGATTACTTAGTGGATATTGGACCAGGTGCAGGAGTTTATGGAGGGGAAATTATTGCAAAAGGTACATTTGAAGATGTTTTAAACTCAAAGAAGTCATTAACTGGAGCATATCTCAGTGGAAGAAAATCGATTCCTACACCCAAAGAACGTAGATCCTCAGTCAAGAAAAGTTTAATTTTAAATAACTGTGTAAAAAATAATTTAAAAGATATATCTGTTGAATTTCCTTTAGGGAGATTAGTTTCGGTTACAGGCGTAAGTGGAAGTGGAAAAAGTACATTAGTTAATGAATTATTACATCCTGCGCTATGTCATTCTCTTGGTTTAAAAGTACCTTTCCCTAAGGGTGTTAAGGATTTAAAAGGAATAAAAGCTATAGATAAGGTCATTGTTATTGATCAATCTCCTATCGGAAGAACACCTAGATCAAATCCTGCCACTTATACCGGAGCTTTTGATCCAATCCGACAGTTATTTACTGCGACTGTTGAAGCTAAAGCCAGGGGTTATCAAGCTGGGCAATTTAGCTTTAATGTAAAAGGAGGTAGATGTGAAGCTTGTCGAGGACAAGGAGTAAATGTAATTGAAATGAATTTTTTACCTGATGTTTACGTTCAATGCGATGTATGTAAGGGAGCTCGTTTTAATAGAGAAACTCTTCAAGTTAAATACAAAGGCTTTAATATTTCTGATGTTTTAGAAATGACTGTTGAGCAGGCGGCAGAAACTTTTTCCGCTATCCCACAAGCAGCTGATAGATTATCTACATTAGTTGATGTAGGACTTGGTTACGTTAAGTTGGGCCAGCCAGCTCCAACACTATCTGGTGGTGAAGCACAAAGAGTAAAATTAGCAACTGAATTATCTAAAAGAGCTACTGGAAAAACTTTGTATTTAATTGATGAGCCAACAACTGGGTTAAGTTTTTATGATGTTCATAAATTAATGGATGTTATTCAACGTTTAGTAGATAAAGGTAATTCTGTAGTTGTTATTGAGCATAATTTGGATGTGATTAGATGTTCAGACTGGATAATTGATCTTGGGCCTGATGGAGGTGATAAAGGTGGAGAGATTATAGTAGAGGGTACACCTGAAGATGTTGCGAAGCATTCAACAAGTTATACAGCTAAATATCTAAAAGAAGCTCTAAATTAAGCTTTTAACTAGTTACATTTCTTCGCATTGTTAATAAATAATTTCTAAAATTATCTCTTTATTAAGTTGTTAAAAATTAATCATAGATTGACTTTTGGTAGTTATAACTTTTATAAAATAAAAAATCATAATGCTTTCTTAATATTTCTAAGTTTAAATACAGCGTATTAGTAATAATCTATTCAAAAGCGTAAAATGAGTTTGAAATTTTTATATCTACATTTGCATGGTTTAATTCGTTCTAATAATCTTGAATTGGGTAGAGATTCAGACACGGGCGGTCAAACGCAATATGTTTTGGAATTGGTAAAAAGCTTAGCTAATACTTCAGAGGTTGATCAAGTTGATTTAGTTACTCGTGTTATTAAAGATAGTAGAGTTGATAGTTCTTATTCAAAAGATCAAGAATTTATTGCACCGGGAGCACAAATATTAAGATTTCAATTTGGACCCAATAAGTATTTAAGAAAAGAATTATTTTGGCCTTATTTAGACGAATTAACTCAAAATCTTATTCAGTATTATCAAAAATACGAAAATAAACCAAGCTTTATCCATGCTCATTACGCAGATGCTGGCTATGTGGGAGTTAGATTAAGTCAAGCTTTAAAAGTACCTTTTATCTTCACAGGGCATTCTTTAGGAAGAGAGAAAAAAAGAAAATTACTTGAGGCTGGTTTAAAAATTAATCAAATCGAAAAGCTGTACTGTATTAGCAAAAGAATTAATGCAGAAGAAGAGTCTTTAAAATATGCGGATATAGTTGTGACAAGTACTAAACAAGAATCTGTATATCAATATTCTCAATATCACTCTTTTTCTCCTGAAAAATCAAAAGTTATTGCTCCTGGAGTTGATCATACTAAATTTCATCATATTCATTCAACAACTGAGACCTCTGAAATTGATAATATGATGCTTCCTTTTTTGAAAGACTTAAGAAAGCCTCCTATACTGGCTATTTCTAGAGCAGTAAGAAGAAAAAATATTCCTTCTTTAGTTGAAGCTTATGGACGATCAGAAAAATTAAAAAGAAAAACTAACTTAATTTTAGTTTTAGGTTGTAGAGACAATACATCTAAACTTGATTCTCAACAAAGAGATGTTTTTCAAAAGATTTTTGAAATGATAGATAAATATAATTTATATGGAAAAGTGGCTTATCCCAAAAAACATTCTCCAGCAAATATTCCTTCTTTATATAGATGGGCAGCTAGTAGGGGAGGCATTTTCGTCAATCCTGCCCTAACAGAACCTTTTGGCTTAACGTTACTTGAAGCTTCTTCATGTGGCTTACCGATTATTGCTACAGATGATGGAGGTCCTAAAGAAATTCATGAAAAATGTGAAAATGGTTTATTAGTAGATGTAACTGACATCAATCAGTTGAAAATTGCTCTTGAAAAAAGTATTTCAAATAGTTCTCAATGGAACTTATGGAGTAGAAATGGAATCGAAGGTGTTCATAGACATTTTAGTTGGAATACTCATGTCAGAAATTATTTATCAATTTTGCAATGTCACTATCAAAAATCGACTATAGTTTCATCATCTGGAATCAAAGAAAGTTGTTTGAAAGGTAGTTCTTCACTTATAAAACCCCATTGATCAAAAATTTGTGGATCAGAATGAATGATTAATTGATTCTTTTGCGTTTTTTTTAATTTAAAGCCTTTTTCAGATAATTTTTTTATTAGCTTAGCTGTTTCTTCAAATCGAGAAGCCATTGCATCAAGACTGACACAGTCATTTGTTAAGCCGTCATCCTTCCAAGTAAAGAAACTCATACTGAATAATTCAAAGATTTATTTTTAAAACTATACCTAAAACAACGAGTAATATGTTTACTTTCCAAAAGTTTTCAACTATTTTTTCTTCTTTGATACCCTTTAGTTCAAAATGATGATGAATTGGTGTCATTAAAAAGATTCTTTTCCCAGTTTTAAGCATTTTCTTGGTGATTTTAAAAAAACCCACCTGAATTATGACTGATATAACTTCAATAATAAATATTCCTGAGATAATAAATAACGTAAAAAAACTATTTGTTAATATTGCAATAGATCCTAACGCCGCACCAATTGTTAATGATCCAGTATCTCCCATAAATATCTTTGCAGGATATTTGTTGTATTTTAGAAAACCTATACATAAACCTGACATTGCATAGGAAATAAGACCATAAATTATTAAATCTTTTTGACCTTTAATAAATATTTCCGTACCAAGTCCAAAAAAAACTATTGTGCTACATCCAGCCGCTAATCCGTCTAGGCCGTCAGTTAAATTTACTGCATTACTTAAACCTACTAAGGTAAAAAAACAGATTGGAAAAATTACTATATTTGTATCTATACTCCAATTATCAGATATAGAGATCAAAGGATTAATATAATTGCTTTGACTTGCAAATATGATAAATAAAACTGAAACTAAAGCTTGTAAAGTAAATTTTTCATTTGATTTTAAACCTGTATTTTTTTTGTTTGAAATACCTAAATAATCGTCTAAAAATCCTATAATAAAAAAACTTATAGTACAAAAAAATAATAATAATATACCAATAGAATCAAAGCTATTATTAACTATTAAAAGTAGTAATAAAAACGGTAAAATAATAAATACTCCACCCATCGTAGGAGTATTTGTTTTATAAAAATGAAGAGATGGACCTTCGCTTCTTATATTTTGCAATAAATTTAATCGTTTAATTATTTTTAAACCGTATTTTGTTATTACGAAGGAAACTAAACTAGATATCAAAAAAACATTAATTATTAGTAAATTATTGAAAATGTAAGAATTTACTATTAATGAAATTACAAGTAAAAAAAATAATGATGTAAAAGTTAGTGATCTAGTCTTCCCAATCATCATTTGAAACGTCTTCTTCGGTTTTATAATCTTCTTTTTCTCCCATTAAAGCTGAAAGTTCCTCTTCTTCAATCGTACTGATCTCTTGCGAATCTCCATCTTTCTCATTTACAAGTCTTCCTGTTTCTTCTAGCCAAGATAGTAAATCAGGTTCTTCTCTTAATGGCAATACAGGAGCAGGTTCTTCTCTGTGATAGCAAGTTAAGGCTGGATTTACTTCAGCAATTTCATTTAATCTAATTTTGAGTTTATTAGAATCCATTTAAAAAAATCTTTACTTATATACCATAATACATAAACATCTACTTGAAGAATTTTGTTTGATAAAGAAAATTTAAAATTTTTTCTAATTTGGCCATTGTCAGTCTTGTTAGCCATTTTTTTTAAATACTATGGCTTTTTAAATCCAGACATTTTATTAATTAATAATTATCTTGTACTTTTATTAGTTTTTGGTCCATCAATTGTAGTTACAATACTATTAGTTTTTAATAAAATTTAGAAAGCTGAAATCCTATTTATAGCTTTCTTCACTGGAGGTAAATTTTAATGCAGCAGGTAAAAAAGGTTGTTCTTGCATATTCTGGAGGGGTTGATACTAGTGTCTGCATTCCATATTTAAAAAATGAATACGGTATTTCAGAAGTCGTAACTTTTGTAGCTGATCTTGGCCAAGGAGATGATTTAGAGATTGTTAGACAAAAAGCCTTAAAATCAGGTGCGACAAAATCTGTGATTGGTAATTTAGTAGATAATTTTGTAGAAAAGTATGCTTTTCCTGCTATTAGAGCGAATGCACTTTATGGTGAAAAGTATCCTTTATCAACCGCTTTGGCTAGACCACTTATAGCTGAAAATCTCGTAAATTTGGCAAGAGAACTTAATGCTGATGCAGTGGCGCACGGCTGTACAGGAAAAGGAAATGACCAAGTAAGATTTGATTTGGCTATTCATGCTTTAGGACCTGATTTAAAAATAATTACACCTGCAAGAGAATGGAAGATGAGTAGAGAAGAAGCTATTTTATATGGTGAAAAATTTGGAATTCCAGCTCCTGTTTCTAAGAAGTCTCCTTATTCGATTGACGTAAATCTTCTTGGTCGGAGTATTGAAGCTGGTCTATTGGAAGATCCAATGCAAGAACCAAATGAAGATGTTTTTGATATGACTTCATCTATTAATGACGCGCCAAATGTTCCTAAAGATATAGAAATTGTATTTCAAAATGGATTTCCAATTGCAATTGGAAATGAATTTTTAAGTCCTTTAGAGATCATTCAAAAGGCTAATTCTTTAGCAGGAGAACATGGTTTTGGAAGAATAGATATGATTGAAGATAGAGTTGTCGGTATTAAGAGCAGAGAAATCTATGAGGCGCCAGGTCTTTTACTTCTTATAAAAGCTCACAAAGAATTGGAAAGCATAACGTTAAATCCAGATGTATTAGATTTTAAAAATTTAGTAGAAAAAAAATGGGGTCAATTAGTTTATCAGGGATTTTGGTTTGGTCCTCTCAAGCAAGCATTAGATGGTTTTATTGACTCCACTCAATCATCTGTTAATGGTAAGGTCAAAATAAGATTACATAAGGGAAATGCAATAGTAATTGGTCGTTTTTCTGAAAATAATTCTCTCTACAGGGAAGATCTGGCAACTTATAGTAAAGATGATATTTTTAATCATAAGCAAGCGGAAGGATTTATTTATATGTGGGGTATGTCTAATAAAATATGGGCAGAATTAAATTCAAAAAAATGATTAATTAGCGTTCAAGATTCTTGAGACTCTTTAACTTGAGGAGATTGAGATTCAGAACTTATTGTCTTTTTATCATTAGTTTCGTCTTCTTTGGGTTCTGATTTGTTAGTTGAGTCAATATTTTCAATCTCTTTTTTTTCTGATTGGTTAGATCCTTTGCTGGAAGATCTTGGCGTTGGCAAAGGCCCTTCTTGTTTTACTGTCAAATATCTTATGACATCTTCACTTAAACGCATCGCTTTTTCTATTTTGTAAATATGTTGGCCATCACCTTGATGACTTAATTGCACATAAATACCTTCTCTATGTTTTGCTATTTGATAAGCTAACCTCCTTTTACCTCTCATTTGACTATCAAGTATTTTGCCCCCTAATTCTTCAAGAAGCTTATTATATTTATCAATGTGATTAGTAACTTCATCCTCCGCTATATCGGGACGAAGAATGTACATTGTTTCGTAAAAAATTTGATCGGTCATAATTTCAGACAAGGTCTTTGGCTCAGAATTTGTATTATGAGCGTCTGTTCATTACTTACGATACATTATCAAGGTCAAATTACTTATGGTTATTATTAATTTATTTGATTAAAGATATTTTTTTAATGCATCATGCATAACCTCAAAAGGCACTTCTAATCCATTTGTCCAATATGATAATGATTTTGCTCCTTGAGCAATTAGCATTTGTGTGCCATCTATGGTCATGCATCCTTTCTTATTGCAAAATTTTAAGAACGGAGTAGGAGAAGGATTGTAAATTAGGTCATAAACAATTGTTTTTGAGTTTATAGAATTCCAAAAACTTTCACCAAATGGTATGTCAACATCATTTTTGGTATCCATCATTCCTACTGGAGTTGTATTGATTATTAAATCAGCTTCTTTGATTAAATTATCAATTTTGGAATTAGTACTTAGCAAACCTTGTATGTTAATGTCATTTTTAAAATTAGTAATTATTTCATCTAAAGATTTTTTTTTCCGCGAAATGACGGTAATTTTTGATAATTTTAATTCTATTAGACCTTGAATTACTGATCTTGCTGCTCCTCCAGATCCTAAAATTAATGAACTCTTTTTTACTAAATTAAGTTTTTTTAAAGGATAGATAAATCCATCAATATCGGTATTTGTTCCAATCCAATCTTTGTCGACGGTCAATTTAAGGGTATTTATTGCCTTTACTTTTTTTGCAACTGGAGATATTTCACTACAAATATCAAAAACTTTTTGTTTGAAAGGAATTGTGATGTTCAGACCTTTACAATTCATTTTTTTTAGAGAATTAACAACTATTTCTAAATCTTCATTTTTACAAGGAATTGCCAAATAAATTAAATCAAGGCCTAAATATTGAATAGCTGCATTCTGCATAATTGGAGATAAAGAATGACTTACTGGGTTTCCAATCAAAGCAAGAAATGATGTTTTATTCGTAATCATTATTAAAAGTAATTTTGCAGATAATTGTGATCTGTTCGGGAACCACACCTCATTTTAGAGTAACAATAATGTCGTCTATGACCGATTATGGAGAATATTAAATAGAGTATCTACCCATGGGGAAGGTTGTTGGAATCGATTTAGGGACAACTAATAGTTGTGTTGCTGTTATGGAGGGTGGTAAACCTACTGTAATAGCAAATGCGGAGGGTTTCAGAACAACACCATCTGTTGTTGCATATACAAAGAATCAAGATCAACTTGTTGGCCAAATAGCCAAACGACAAGCTGTTATGAATCCTGAAAATACTTTTTACTCGGCCAAGCGTTTTGTTGGTAGAAGAGTTGATGAAGTTAATGAAGAATCAAAAGAAGTAAGTTACGGAATTGAAAAGGCTGGTTCAAATGTAAAATTAAAATGTCCAGTATTAGACAAACAATTTTCTCCTGAAGAAGTAAGTGCTCAAGTTTTAAGAAAACTTTCTGAAGATGCAGGTAAATATTTAGGAGAAAATATCACTCAAGCTGTTATAACTGTTCCGGCTTATTTTAATGATTCTCAAAGACAAGCTACAAAAGATGCCGGTAAAATAGCAGGTCTTGAAGTTTTAAGAATAATAAATGAACCCACAGCTGCTGCTTTAGCTTATGGATTAGACAAAAAAAGTAATGAAAGAATACTTGTTTTTGATTTAGGCGGCGGAACTTTTGATGTTTCCGTTTTAGAAGTTGGAGATGGCGTTTTCGAAGTTTTATCAACTTCTGGAGATACTCATTTAGGGGGTGATGATTTTGATAGATGTATTGTTGATCACTTAGCAAGTATTTTCAAAAGTAATGAAGGTATTGATTTAAGACAGGACAAACAAGCTTTACAACGTCTCACTGAAGCGGCTGAAAAGGCAAAAATTGAACTTTCAAATGCTACTCAAAGTGAAATTAACTTACCTTTCATAACGGCTACTCCTGAAGGTCCAAAACATCTTGATTTAAATTTGACTAGAGCTAATTTTGAAGAGCTTGCTTCTAAATTAATTGACAGATGTAGAGTTCCTGTAGAACAAGCTCTTAAGGATGCCAAGCTATCTACAGGAGAGATTGATGAAATAGTAATGGTTGGTGGTTCCACTAGAATGCCTGCTGTTCAAGAGTTAGTTAAGCGAGTCACTGGTAAAGATCCTAATCAAACTGTTAACCCAGATGAGGTTGTAGCTGTGGGTGCGGCTATTCAAGGTGGAGTTTTAGCAGGTGAAGTTAAAGACATACTGCTGTTAGATGTTACCCCTTTATCTCTTGGTGTAGAGACGTTGGGTGGGGTAATGACAAAAATGATCACTCGAAATACAACTGTTCCAACAAAAAAATCAGAGACTTATTCAACTGCTGTTGATGGTCAAACTAATGTTGAGATTCATGTTTTGCAGGGTGAGAGAGAAATGGCTTCAGATAACAAAAGCTTAGGAACCTTTAGACTTGACGGTATTCCCTCTGCCCCAAGAGGTGTCCCGCAAATAGAAGTAACATTTGATATTGATGCAAATGGAATTTTAAGTGTTACTGCGAAAGATAAAGGAAGTGGTAAAGAACAATCTATTTCCATAACTGGTGCCTCAACTCTTTCAGACAATGAGGTTGATAAAATGGTTAAAGATGCAGAATCAAACGCCTCAGTTGATAAAGAAAAAAGAGAGAAAATTGACTTAAAAAATCAAGCTGAAACCCTTGTTTATCAAACAGAAAAACAGTTGGGTGAACTTGGTGATAAAGTTGATGCTTCAGCTAAAACTAAGGTAGAAGAAAAAAGTAAAGAATTAAAAGAGGCAACTTCTAAAGAAGATTATGAATCTATGAAGAAATTGTTAGAAGAACTTCAACAAGAACTTTATGCAATAGGTTCTTCTGTATATCAACAGCCAGGTAATCAGCCTCCAGCATCAGGTGCACCAGAGTCAAATGAATCTAATGATACAGGGAGTGACGACGATGTGATTGATGCAGATTTTACAGAGACAAAAGATTAAAGAAGGTGATTTTCAATCTCTTCTGATATCCAGTTAGAGCAAGCAGGGGCAAGTAATATGCCATTTTTATAAAAACCGGTACACAAGATTAAACCTTTTTCTAAACTTTTCAATATCGGTGATGCTTCACCTTCTGGGCGAGATCTAATACCAAACCATTTATCAGAAATATTATTTTTATTTAACCATTGAGGTTTATTTTCTAGGAAATCTGTCAATTCTTCAAATGTATTCTCTTTTGGTTTGATATCATATTCGTCTGTAGATCCAATAATTATTTTGTTTTTATCTGTCCGAACAAAATTCGTACCATTTATGCTGAAATGCTTAGGTAGAGTTAGTAAATTAATTTCTTCCTTATTAAGCGAAATTTCTATGGCTTGACCTAATACAGGTTTTAACTTTATGTTATGAAAATTCAAGTCGATCAATTTTAGGGCATCAAGAGAGTTGCATAAAATAATTACATCACTTTTAATGTCCACTTTATTGCTGCAGGTTGAAATCCATTGATTGTTAAATTTTCTTATTTTTATAACCTTTTCCTTAATAAAATTTATTTTTTTAACCTTTAGATAAATATTTATTGTTTTTAATAATGTAATAGGGTCTATTCTGCCGTCTTCATTAGAGATGATTCCTTTCAGGTTATCCATATTGAATATTTTACTAATGTTCTGAATAATGGTTGAATCTCTTTCTAAAACCTTTAGACCCCGATTGGGATGATGAGAAATAAAATGACTTAGTTTTTCAAAGTTTTTTTGCTCTGTTGTTAGTTGGATTAATGGTTTTTCAATGTGTAAATTACTATTGTATTGCTTAAGAAATTTTATCCATTTTGGCCATAATTCATTACTTGTTTTTCTAAGTTCCCAACTTCTACCTTTACTTTTCTGATACATTTTACCTATTAGGAGACCTAGTGCTGCACTGCTACTATTTTTCTGTTTTTGTGGATCTGCAATGGTAATTTTAAAACCTTGTTTAGAAAGCTCTAATGCGTTAAATTTTCCAATAATTCCTGACCCTATAATTAAAATATGAGCATTTTTAAAATTCTTTTTCGATCTTTTCATTAGTATATTATAAGTAATTAATCAAAAAACTTTCATAGTTTAGATTTCTTTTTGGAAAAACCATCAATTATCTTAAGAACTGTATGTCCAGATCGTCCTGGACTAGTTAGTCAATTAACTAGTTGGATATCTAATTATGGCGGCAATATAAAGCATTCAGATCATCATACCGATCAAGATGCAGGATTATTTTTGAGTAGAATTGAATGGGATAGAAATGATTTACCAATTAATAAATCTGAAATTTATGAGCAATTTGAAAAAATTGCAATAGACATAAATGGCAAATTTAATATTAATTATTCAGATGAAATACCAAACGTAGGTATTTTTGTAAGTAAGCAAAACCACTGTTTAATTGACTTGCTTTGGCGAGTTAGAAATGGTGAATTACAAATGAATGTACCATTAATCATTTCTAATCATCCTGATCTTGAAAATATTGCTAGGGATTTTAAAGCTCAATTTGTTTGTATTGATACTACTAATTTATCCAAATCTAGTGTAGAAAATCAAATTTTAAATTTGTTAAAAGATTTTGATATTGAACTTGTTGTATTAGCAAAATATATGCAAATTTTAAGTGACTCTTTTTTGGACAATTATTCTTCAATTATTAATATACATCATTCTTTTTTGCCTGCATTTAAAGGTGCGCAACCTTATCATAGGGCATGGAAGAGAGGAGTGAAATTAATAGGAGCAACCGCACATTACGTTACTCAAGATTTAGATGAAGGGCCAATAATTGAGCAATGTACTGTAAATGTAAGTCATAGAGATGAGGTAGCTGATTTGATTAGAAAAGGACGAGATATTGAGAGGATAGCTCTTGCAAGAGCAGTTAGATTACATTTAAATCATCAGATTTTTGTATACGATAGTAAAACGGCTGTTTTTGATTAAAAATCAATTTTATTACTCTTCTAATTCAATTTGTATCTGTCTTTCGTAAATTGATTTTTCATTAAAAGCTCTTGCTACTAAAAAACTTGTAATACAACTAATAAGAACAGGTTTCATTATTAATAAATTTTTTGTTAGTGCAAAAGCCAAAAACATAGCCGTTATTGGAGTCCTAGAACATCCTGCAACAAATGCTCCCATCCCAGCAAAGATGTATGTACTTGGGGCATGACCTGTAGCAATTTCTACCCAGCTTCCCATTATTAAACCTATGGCTCCACCCAAAGTGAGCATTGGATAAAATAATCCTCCGGGGGCCCCTGACGCCGCAGCCAATCCAGTTGTTATAAAAAGTATAAATACAGCTAAAAGAGCTATTTCAATACTGGTATTTTTTTCAGCTATAATTTTTTGTAATTCATCTAAATTGTGAAAAGAGCTTGGCAAAAGCGAATAAATGCTTCCAAGTAAAAGTCCGCAAATACTCATTTTTAAAATAAATTTGTTTTTATACCATCTTTTCCCAAGATCTTGCATAGCAAGAACATATTTGCTGTAAAGTTCTGCAAACAATCCAATAATAACTCCTAGCAAAACAAGATAAATAAAATCTATAGGCAAGAAAAAGACAGATGGATCATATTCTTTTTGGATTAAAAATCCTAAATTGAAGTCAAAACCTCCAGCCTTAGGGTCCAACCCCAAAGCTTGAATAATATCTGCAGAAGAATCTGCTATGAAAGTTGTTATTACAACTAATAATAAGACTACTGGTCTTGCGGAGTTTAATAATTCTTCAATTGCGTAAATGAATCCACCCAAAGGAGCGCTAAATACTGCAGCTATCCCAGCACCCCCACCTGCTGCAACAAGTACCCTTCTAAACGCTAAAGGTGCTTTTAGCCATCGTGCCATTTGCCAAGCAACTGATCCCCCCATTTGAACTGATGGGCCTTCAGGACCTAAGGGGAAACCACTACCAATTGCAATTATTCCAGAAGCTAATTTAACTAATCCAACTTTAAGATTCATAGGTACTTTTTTATGTCTCAAGAATCCCATAATCTGACTTACTCCAGAACCTTTTGCGGCTGGAGCAATATTTTTAATTAAAAATCCCGCTATGGCTCCACCTACAGCACCAAATGCTGGTAAGACTGCAATGGATGGAAATTGATCTAAAAGTTCTAATCTCCAATTATTTATAAAATAAATACCAGTTTTAAAAAAAATACTAGTTATTGATGCTCCTAATCCTGTAAATAGAATTGAAATGACGACAACAAAAGATCTTTGTTTAAGTAATTTTTTAATGCTACGAGAAGAGTTAGTACTGGTTTTTTGAATATTTTCTTTTATTAGCTTTTGCATAGTTCATTATCATTTTGACAAACTAAAATTTTCTATTTCGTCAAATTGAAGATAACGATAAAGTTCATCAGAGTATGGATTTATTTTGTTTTTAGTAATATCTTGATACTCATTTACTGTAGGTATTTTTCCTAGAAGAGCACAAACTGCTGCCAATTCAGCACTTCCTAAAAATACTTGGGCATTTTTCCCTAATCTATTATCAAAATTTCGGGTGCTGGTTGAGAAGACAACAGAACCTTCATCTACTCTTGCTTGATTTCCCATGCATAATGAACAACCTGGTAACTCTAATCTTGCTCCACATTTTTCAAATATTTTATAGTATCCCTCTGCTTTTAGTGTTTCTTCATCCATTTTTGTAGGAGGACAGATCCATAGTTTTGCATTTAATTTTTCTATACCTTCAAGAACCTTCGCAGCAGCTCTGTAGTGTCCGATATTAGTCATGCAGGATCCTATAAATACTTCATCGATCTTAGTATTTTCTACATCTTTAATTTCTTTGACATTATCTGGATCATTTGGGCAAGCTACTATTGGCTGTGTAACTTTAGATAGGTTAATTTCTATTATCTCTTCATAAGAGGCATTTTCATCTGGTTGAATTAATTCAGGTTTTTTTAGCCAAGCTTTCATATCATTAATTCTTCTTGATATCGACTTGGCATCTTCATAATTGCTTTCAATCATTTTTTCTAGGAGGCAAATGTTACTTTTTAAATATTCTTCTACAGTTTTATGTGATAAGAGAATTGTGCTTCCAGCACATGATCGTTCAGCTGTAGCATCAGTTAATTCAAATGCTTGTTCAAGTTTTAAATCTGGTAAACCCTCTATTTCCATAATTTTACCGTTAAATATATTTTGTTTATTTTCTTTAGCAACGGTTAATAGACCTTGTTTTATTGCAAAGAGTGGAATTGCATTTACAAGATCTCTTAGCGTTATTCCTGGCAGTAAATTTCCTGTAAATTTTACTAATACTGATTCCGGCATATTTAATGGCATTGATCCTATTGCTGCAGCAAAAGCAACAATACCTGAGCCTCCAGGGAAGGAAATTCCAAGGGGGAATCTTGTATGACTATCTCCACCTGTTCCTACAGTGTCAGGAAGTAGCATTCTATTAAGCCAACTATGAATTATGCCGTCTCCAGGTTTAAGAGCTACACCGCCTCTTTGTGAAATAAAATCAGGTAATTCTTGATGAGTAACTAAATCAACTGGTTTAGGATATGCAGCAGTATGACAAAAACTTTGCATTACTAAATCTGCGGTAAAACCTAAACAAGCTAGCTCTTTAAGTTCATCTCTAGTCATTGGACCCGTGGTGTCTTGGCTGCCAACAGTTGTCATAATGGGTTCACATGTCATACCAGGAAGAACTCCTTTTAATCCGCATGCTTTACCTACTATTTTTTGTGCCTGAGAAAATCCAGTATCAATCTTTTTTGGACTTTTTGGACGGATAAATATTTTACTAGGTTCTAATCCAAGTTTTTTTCTGATTTTATCTGTCAGAGATCTTCCAATCATAAGATTTATTCTTCCCCCAGCTTGAATTTCATCTGTAAGTGTTAATGGGTTTAATTTGAAATGACTAATGACTAATTCAGTATTTGAAATTTTATCTATTTTTTTAATGACACCCTCGTAAGGCAGTATTTTAAGTAAATCTCCAGTCTTTATCTCAGAGACATCAGTTTCAATTGGAAGCGCGCCTGAATCTTGGGCTGTGTTAAAGAATATTGGTGCTATTTTATTTCCTATAATTATCCCACCGGTTTTTTTATTAGGAACAAAGGGGATATTTTCGCCTAAATGCCAAATAACAGAATTAATTGCAGATTTTCTTGAACTTCCTGTCCCAACAACATCTCCGACATAAGCTATCTGTATATTTTGTTTTTTAAGATTATCAAGAATTTTTAGTCCATCTTTGTTCTTGAATTCAAGCATGGATAATGAGTGTAGTGGAATATCTGGACGGGTTGTAGCGTGAACTGCGGGAGATAAGTCATCAGTATTTGTTTCCCCATCAATTTTGAATGCTAAACATGTAATTTCTTTTGGAAGAGAATTTTTAGTTGTAAACCATTCTGCATTCGCCCAACTATTTACAACCTCTTCTGCATAAATATTATTTTGAGATAAATCAAAAATATCATTTGCTGAATCGTAAACAAGAATAATATCTTTTAAAACTTTTGCTGCTTCTTTCGCAAGTAAATTGTTTTTACTTTTAAGTATCTCAATAAGCGAGTTAACATTATATCCTCCGATCATGGTTCCAAGAATTTGTATTGCTTTTTGGGCATTAATTAATTTGCAATGTTTTTCTCCATTAACAATCGCTGTAAGCCAGCTTGCCTTTATATACGCTGCTTCATCAACTCCTGGTGGCACTCTATTTATAAGTAAATCTAATAAGTAGTCACTTTCGGATATATTTTCTTGTTCTAATAGTTGTGTCACACAATTTATTTGTTCTGCATTTAGAGGCAATGGGGGTATACTTTGAGCCTCTCTTTCAGCTACGTGGTCTGCATAATCTTTGAGCAATGTTTCCAATTTATTCATTTGTGAGGTTTAATGCCTAATCTATTGTTATTTTTAATATTGATAAGGAGAGTATTCATCAATGCTTTTTTAAATATTCAAACTTCTTAATTAATTAATGACGACTTCATCAAATAATCAATCTCTAGAAAGAACATCTGATTTGCATGTTGTTGAAACACGTCCATTAATACCTCCAAGCAAACTTCATAATGATATACCTCTAGATTATACCTCTGCTGATACTGTCTCCAATACTAGAAGATCGATACAAAATATTTTGCATGATGATAATCCTAGGCTATTAGTCATTGTAGGACCATGTTCAATTCACGATATTGAAGCTGCTAAAGAATATGCAGAATATATTCAAGAATTTAGAAAAAAATATAATGATAAATTAGAAATTGTAATGAGAGTATATTTTGAAAAACCAAGAACTACAATCGGTTGGAAAGGATTGATAAATGATCCTCATCTGGATGGTTCTTATGATATCAATACAGGTTTACGTAGAGCTAGAAGCTTACTCTCTGATCTTGCAACTCGTGGCATCCCCTCAGCGACAGAGTTGCTAGATCCAATTGTTCCTCAATATATTGCTGATTTAATCAGTTGGACAGCAATTGGTGCAAGGACTACTGAAAGTCAAACTCATAGAGAAATGGCTTCGGGATTATCAATGCCTATTGGTTTTAAAAATGGTACTGATGGTTCTTTTAGCACGGCTATTAATGCTATGCAGTCGGCTTCAAAATCTCATCATTTCTTAGGTGTTAATGATCAAGGTTATGCTTCTATTGTAAATACAACCGGGAATCCAGACGGACATATAGTTTTAAGGGGAGGTTCTAAAGGAGTTAATTTTCAAAATCAACATGTAAAAAGTATTTCTTCCGAATTAAAAGTAGTTGATCTTCCTTACAAAGTTATGATTGATTGTAGCCATGGAAATTCTAATAAAGATTATAGGAAGCAATCTGATGTTCTTAAAAACGTAGCAAATCAGATTAAGAATGGTGAAAAAAATATTTTAGGAGTAATGCTTGAAAGTCATCTTAAGGAGGGTAATCAAAAACTTTCAAATAGAAAAGATCTTGAATATGGTAGGAGCATTACTGATGCTTGCATAAATATAGATACAACGAAAAATTTGCTTCAGATTCTGTATGATTCAATTTTGTAATTTATAAACCTGTAATAAAAAAGTTAAAGCAAAATGCTGCTGAAATTGGCACGATAAAATTATCTATTCCATAAATACTAAATTGTTCAAGCATTGTAGAAATAGAAGCAATAGTAAAAATATTTATATTAAAAGTGTATTTTTGGATATAACTTAAACTAAAAACTACTATTAAACTTGTAATAAACATAGTGGTTGTTCCAAACAAGGATTTTCTTTGGTTTAGTAAAACCCAACTTTTGGATTTAAAGTTTTTTCCTATTAATGCTGCAAAGCCATCACCAAATGTCATTATAAAAAAACCAGCAATGAGTGAAGTCGGATCTTTTTCCCAATAAAGGTAAATTAAAATAAATAAACTTAAACAATAAAATAATGTTCCATAACTTTTTCTATCTACATCCTCAATAGTTGGAAATAATTTAGATTTGTAATTTATGAAAGTTAATAATGAAACAAGTCCTGTAAAATAAAGAGCAGTATTTTGATCTATTTCTAGGAATTTTGCGATAGGAATTAAAGGTCCGATTCCAATATGAATAATTTTTCTCAGTACTTCTTTATTATTTGGATTAAATCTTTTATAAATTATTGATATACAAAAAATAATAAATATATAAATTAAAATAAAAACAAAATTCAACAACTTATTTAGGCTGCTTTTTGATGAGTGGTCATTACTCTTAGTTTTAATATTGCCTTAGCTTCTAGTTGCCTAACTCTTTCTCTGGATACATTTATTTGTCTTCCTATTTCGGCTAATGTAAGAGGTTCTTCTCCGTCTAAGCCGAATCTAAGTTTCATAATTTTTTGTTCTCTTTCATTTAGTTGAGTCAGCCAAGCTCCTAAATGTTCTTTTTGAATAGTTCTATCCATCCCTTCCATAGGCTCTTCTCCATTTGGATCGGGAATAAGTTCACCAAGAGTACTACGGTCTTCTTCGCCTCTTGCGTGAGCATCAAGAGATGCGCATGGAGCACTTTGAGAGATTAAGTCTTCTAAATCTTTTTGCTCAATTCCCATTGCTGTTGCCATTTCTAATCTGGTTGGTTGCCTTCCAGATTTCTGAGATAATTCTCTGGAAACTCTCCTCATTTTTGAAAGCTTTTCACTGATATGAATTGGTAATCGAATTGTCCTAGCACTATTATCAATAGCTCTTGTCATGCCTTGTCTAATCCACCAATAAGCATAAGTAGAAAATTTATATCCCATAGCAGGATCAAATTTATCAACCGCTCTTTCTAAACCTATAGCACCTTCTTGTACCAAGTCTAATAATTCTAACCCTTGATTTTGATACTTTTTGGCTACAGATACTACAAGTCTTAAATTGGCTGACATCATTCTATCTCTAGCTCTTTTCCCAATTTTAATTAGGCGAAGATTTTTTGATGATCTTTCTATTTCAGGAATTTCTAGCATTTTTTTCATGTTTTGAACATGATGCGCTAGCTCTATTTCTTCTGCTGCCGTAAGAAGAGGAACTCTTCCAATACTGCTTAAGTAATAACCTATTGAATCTGAAGCAAGTCTTGCAGATTTTTTTTGGTTTTGTTTAGCAGTTAAGCTCGGTTTTGTTTTGCGAGTCTTGCCCGCAGTGTTTGGTAATCTAGGTTCTTCAGTTTTCTTTTTTGAAGAACTATTTCCAGATTCCAGAAGGATCCCCATCACCCTGGCCTCTTTAAGTGGATTTTTTAAAAAGCTAGCACTGAAATCAAGAAAAAAAATACTTTTGCGTTGAAACTTTAAAGACAAAAAAATTGATTTCTATGAATATTACTTGAAAATAACTGATATGACTTGATTTTTTATAAATATAAAATTTTTATCAATATTAAGAAGTTTTTTAAAATGTTATAAAAAATTTATTTTTTTATTCTTTTTATTAGATCAATTTGAGAACGATTTGAGTTTGTATCCCCTCTCTTTTTTTCGTATATTCCATCTTGATTCATGATCCAGGAGTAATAATTATCATCAATATAAGTTTGTAAAAGATCATATAGTTGAGATTTTAATTTTATGTCCTCTATAGGTGTAATAGCTTCTATTCTTCTGTCTAAATTTCTTCTCATCCAGTCTGCGCTGCCTATAAAAACTTCTGGACTATTGTTATTGTAGAACCAAAAAATTCTAGAATGTTCAAGAAAATGCCCAATAATGCTTGTAACCTTAATATTTTCACTCAAATTCTCTCTTTGGGGATATAAACAACATATTCCTCTTATTATCAGGTGAATTTTTACTCCTTTTTGGGAAGCTAAATAAAGCAATTGAATGATTTCTGGATCTACTAATGAATTCATTTTTGCAATAATTTCACCTTTCTTGCCCTTTTCGATATTTTCAATTTCTCTATTTATTAAAAAGATGAATTTTTTTCTTAATGATGTCGGAGATACTAATAATTTCTGATAAGCCTTTTGTTTTGAGAAACCTGATAAGTAATTAAAAAGTTCAATTAAATCAGAGGAGATATCAGGATCTGTTGAAAGAAATCCTATATCTGTGTAATAGCGAGAAGTGTTTGAATTGTAATTTCCCGTTCCAATATGAAAATAATTTCTTAGTCTACCTTTCTCTTTTCTAACCACTAAAGCAATCTTTGTATGTGTTTTAAAGCCAAGTATTCCATAAACAACATGAATTCCAGCTTGCTCAAGCTGTTTTGCCCATTGGATGTTGTTATCTTCATCAAATCTTGCTTTGAGCTCAACAAGAGTCATTACCTCTTTCCCATTCTCAGCTGCTCTCATTAAGGCTTCAATAATTGGAGAATCTTTTGAAACTCTATAAAGAGTAATTTTAATAGCTAGTACAAGTGGGTCGTCAGCAGCTTTGTTGATAAATTCTTCTACAGAGGTTTTGAATAAGTCGTATGGATGATGTAGGAGTATACTCTGTTTTCTAAGAATGCTAAAAATAGAGTTGAAATTTTTATCTTTAGAAGAATCTAACGATTTTAATAATGGATGTGTATCTCCAATTAATAAATTTTCTTTTAAGTCCTCTCGATTAATTTTTATGAGGTAATTTAAATCGTCAAGTCCTAATAAGCTTTTGCAAAAGTAGATATATTCTTCTGGTATTGCAATACTTTCAATGAGTAACTTTAAAATATTTTGTGGAATATTTTCATTTACTTCTAATCTAACTACATCTCCCCCTAATCTTCTTTTTTGCAAGCTTTGCTCTACTGCAAGAAGTAAGTCGTCAGCTTCAAGTTCTTTTAATTCTAAATCTGCATCTCTTGTTACTCGAAAAAAAGAATAATTTAAGCATTCCATTCCATTAAATAAGGAATTGATGTTGTTCCCAATTAAATCCTCAACAGTTATAAAAAAATGCTCTCTTTCATCTTCAGTTTCAATAATTTCATTGGGAATGAGTATAAATCTCCCAATATTTTTGGTCGGTATTTTAATTCTTACAAATTGATTTTTTGATTCTTCTCCATCATTAATGAGAGCAGCTAAATTAAGACTTAAATTACTTATAAAAGGGAATGGGTGCGCAGGATCAACTACTAATGGTGTTAATAAAGGAAAAATTGAAGATAGGAAATAGCTATTGCACCAATTTTTCTGATTTTGATTGAGTTCACAATACTTTTTTATGAAAATTCCTTCATTTTTAAGCTCATTATTTAATTCATTATTAAAATATTTTTCTTGAAGGATTGTGAGTTTTTTTACTTCTTTATTAATTTTTTTTAATTGTTCTTTAGGGGTATGTCCATCAATACTTTTTTTTCTAATTCCGGCTTCAACTTGAGCTTTTAATGACGCAACTCTAACCATAAAAAATTCATCAAGATTATTACTGAAAATTGAAAAAAATTTAATTTTATCTAGTACTTTATATTCTTTCTCCATGCCGGTAAGAAGAACTCTTTTATTAAAGTCGATCCAACTTAATTCTCTATTGATAAAATTGTTAGCTTCGTATTTCATTAATGGATTCTATTGGTTAACTATAAGAAATCTTCTTATTTTTTCCTTCAGCAATAAGGTAAATCATAAAAAGTAAAATAATTGATCCTGCAATAAATGGTGCTTTGGGACCAAAATCATCATAAACTCTTCCAGCCATTCCGATACCTAAAACCCCACCAAGGCTTTGAAGACCTTGCAAATTACTTAATATAGAGCCTTGGTTATCCCCATCTAATTTCTTTGATATTAATGCTCTTAGTGTAGGTGTAATTAAACCCGCACCCACAGCTAAGAATGAAACTGCAGAATAAATATTTACTGTTGCATTTTCTTTAGGGGTAGTTATCAAAAGAAAACATGCTAAAAGAATAAAACCTGAACCAACTAATGTAAGTTTCATTTCTCCAAATGTTTTTACTAAAGGCCCAATTAGTCCACCTTGTACAATAATCGCTATTACGCCTACAACTACAAGAGTCCCACTGGATGCCTTAGTTGTCCAATCGAGAGACTCTTGAAGGAAGAAAATTAAAATATTAGTTAGTCCAGTAAAAGCAATGAAATAAATAAAAAAAGCTAGAGATAATTTTCTAATTTTTTCTTCTTTAAATACTTTAAATAATTGTTTTAGAGGATTTTTTAAAATTTGGGTTGATTTATTCAATTCTTTTTGAGGCTTGGTTTCTGGTAAATAAAAGAACACAAGTATGAAGTTAATAATTGGAATTATTGAAGCTATTATTACTGGGATAATGAAATTATTATCTGTATTTTTAGCAAAAATGACAACAAATATATTTCCTAAGAAAAAACTTAATCCAAATGCAACTCCAATAAGTCCAAATGTTTTTGCTCTTTTTTCAGGACTTGAAATATCTGCAAGAATAGTAGTCGCTGTTGCTGCAGTTCCACCACTTAGACCGTCAATGAGTCTTGCAATAAATAATAAAAATAGGGGGATAGTAGCTAGTGATGTTGACCAATCAAATAAAACTGTAAAAGATAATATTGATATTCCGATGATCGAGCCAGTTATACAAAATAAAGTTACAGGTCTTCTTCCATACCTATCACTCATAAGCCCTATAAAAGGAGAAGCTGTAAATTGTGCTAATTGATAAGTACAAGAGAGTAAACCATAAGTACTAGCCTTCGAGTCAAAAAGTAAAACAAAAGAAGGCAAAATTGGCAAAAGAATACTTTCGCTTAATCGATCATTTAGGAGAGTTACAAAAGCACTGAGCAAAGTGAATTTTCTACTTGGCTTAAATAAACTTTTTTTCACGATATTTATCTACAATACGATTTTCTTCTACTACCATACTTGTTAATGGATAAGAATGTGCCCGGTATAGTTTATTTAGTTGGAGCAGGTCCAGGGGATCCTGAGCTGCTAACTTTAAAAGCTTTACGACTTATCAAAAGTTGTGATGCTTTGGTCCATGATGCGTTAATTTCTGCCGAAATTATAAAGGAAATTAACAAGAAAACTGAAATATTTAATGTAGGTAAAAGGGCTGGGTTATGTTCCGTTCCTCAGGCTGATACTAATTCTCTTATTGTAAAATTAGCAAAAGAGGGAAAGAATGTTGTAAGGCTAAAAGGAGGTGATCCTTTTGTTTTCTCAAGAGGTGGTGAAGAAGTATCTTTTTTAGAAAAAAATGGGATTTCTGTTGAAATTGTGCCTGGTATAACTTCTGGAATAGCTGCCCCTTCAAATTTTGGTATCCCATTAACTCATCGAGAAGCAGGAAGCTCTATAACTTTTGTCACTGGACATGAAGATATTAATAAAAACAAAAAGACTGTTAATTGGAGAATGCTAGCTAAATCATCTGATGGTTTAGTAATTTATATGGGTATGAGAAATATAGAATTTATTGTTAAAGAATTACTTTTAGGCGGTTTGGACAAGAATATTAAATGTGCTGTTATTCAAGAAGCAACTTTGCTTAATCAAAAATGTTTAATTTCAAAATTAAAGAATTTAGTAGAGACAATTAGGAACAAAGGTTTCACTTCACCATCAATTGTTGTTATTGGAAGTATTGTTGATTTTAAAGTTAATAACTATATAAATAATCTATCTGATGCTTCTTTGCTAGAAAAAAAAGACTTTAATTATACAATAATTTCCAGAAATACTTCGGATTAAAAGTTGTTATAAATTCTATATCATTAACTCTATTAATTTGCCTACAAGATAAACTATTAATTGCAATTAAAATATCATCATTATAAAATTTAGGTAATATTAATGCTTCTTTTATTATATTTAATTTTATAGCTTTTTTAACCATAATTCCCTGTAGACATCCACTTTCTTTTCTTGGTGTTATCCATACATTATTTCTTTTAAGTAAGATATTAAAAGTACTCCCACAACATAATTCATTAGCTGTATTTAATATTAAACAATCATCAAATAATTTTTTATTAGCTTCTATTAGTGCTTGTATTGATTGATTATATGAGAAAGTTTTACATTGATTAATTAAACTATATTGATTTCTTTTTTCTGTTTGACTAATAAATGTACTTATTGGAGAAAAACTAGGTTTTATACTATAAAATTCAATCCATAAATTATTTTTATAATCTTCCAGTTGATCTTTATTAATTTTAATTGATCTGCCTTTATTCAAGCCTCTGCTGTAATTAATTCTGATTGATCCTAATTGATCGTTTTTAAGAGATAATTTTTTAATACCTAGACTAATAATGTTTTTTAAATATGATTTATTAATATTCAAATTCATATTTAAAACTTTATTGCTATTTTCTAGTCTTTGAATATGTTCGTCTATCAAAACAGCATTATTATTTTTTATTAAAACAGTTTCGAATATTCCATCTCCAAACTTTAGACCTCTATCATTTGCTGATATGTAAATATTTTCAATATCTAGCCATTTATCTTTATGCCAACCTATACTCAGTTTCATTTCAATGAATCTATTAAAGGCAAAAGTTTCCACTTTAGTTCTTCTGTTTCATTGTGAGGATCAGAATCACTAACTATTCCGCAACCAGCAGATATATTAATTTGCTTATTTTTTACTATAAATGATCTTATTAGTATGTTGCTATCAAACTCTCCATCCCAGTCAATTTTTATGAAGGATCCACAGTAAGGTCCTCTTCCATTTTTTTCTATTTCAAATAGCCTTTGGCATGAACGTAATTTTGGAGCCCCAGTTATTGAGCCTCCTGGCCAGCAAGCAATTAGTAAGTCAATCCAGCTTTTATCCTTTTTTAGTTTTCCTCTAATTACTGATGTAAGATGATGTACTTTTAAGTAACTCTCAAGTTTTAATATTTCTGGAACCTCAATACTTCCTATTTCGCATACTTTGCTTAAATCGTTTCTTAAGAGGTCCACAATCATAATATTTTCAGCTCTATCTTTTTCATTTGTTATCAAATCTATGGCATTTAATGCATCTTGATTTACATCTTGGTGTCTGGATCTTGTGCCTTTAATAGGTCTTGATTCGACATATCCTTCTTTGTCTAATTTCAAAAATCTTTCAGGTGAAGTTGATAACACTGCTTCGTTGATTCCCTTTGAATTATTTATTATTATCCCTCCAAAAGGGGCTTTCAATTTTCTTCTTATTTTTGAATATATGCTTAAAGAACTATAAGTTTCTAAAGCTTTAACCTCACATTGAGTTGTTAGATTTGCTTGAAAAATATCTCCTATAGATATTAATTTCTTAACCTTTAAAATATTTGTTTGAAATTCGTTGGTTATTTCTTTTAAATTAATTTTTGAAAAATCAAATTTCAGATTATTTTTAACAGAATTTTTTTCTGTTTCAGCATTAATATTAAAAATTATTTTTTCAAATTTATTTAATTCAGCAGAACTAGTTCCCTCAAGAATTATTTCATTAGAAACTAGATTAAATTTAATAACTGGATCATAAGATGCAATCCACAAAGTTGATATTTCATTATTTTTCCATGGATTTTTTGGCTCGATGTAAGCTCCCGCCTCAAAGTTTAACCATCCCATCCAAAATCCTCTATCAATTTTTTTTAATTTAAAAAATGGATTATTATCTTTATCTAAATTAGATATATTTCTTGAGCAAATAATTTTCTTTGGGTTGACTCCTAAAATAGACCATTCTCCATTATCTTTCCCATCACTATCTAACCAAGACAATCCATGGTCTCCAAATTTCAATGCAAAATGATTAGCTACTAATTCTGGGTCGAGCCACTTAGATAATTTTTTTGTCTTAATTCTCATTTTGTTTTATTAGCCATTTTTTGTAGGCTTTTTGTCTAATTCTGCAACTATCACATTTTCCGCAGGGTTCTAAATTCCCTGAATAACAACTCCATGTTTTTTCTAGAGGAACATTATTATCAAAAGCTAATTGAATAATATCTTCTTTATTTAGATCTAGTAAAGGTGTCCAAAGTTTAATTGGATTTTCTTCTCTTCCACGTTTGTTAGCAAGATTAGCTAGTTCTTGAAACTTTTTAATGTAATCAGGTCTGCAATCAGGATAACCAGAATAATCTAGTGCATTAACTCCTAGGCCTATTAAATCAGCATTTATTGCCTCAGCATAGCTTAACGCAACAGAAATGAAGATCGTATTTCTTCCAGGCACATAGGTGTTTGGAATTGTGTTTTGCTGTATGCCATCAATAGGTAAATCTTTTTTTATATCTGTAAGAGATGACCCGCCCCACAAAGATAAATCAAGCTTTACTATTTTGAATTCCTCTATTTCAAAGTGATTGGCTATTGTGAATGCGGAATCTAATTCTTTTTTATGTCTTTGTCCGTAATCAAAAGATAAGCCAAATATTTTAGCTTTGGACGCTTTTGCTAAGCCTGTAACAGTTGAAGAATCTAGGCCTCCTGATAACAAAATTACTGCAGATTTATTTTTTAAATCCATATAAATTATTTAATCTTTAAGTATTTATGTGTCTGAAGACTTAAGTTCCATTCAGGATTATTTTTAACAAAATCAATCGTGAGTGAAAATCCAGTTGCGTTTTCCCAAGCGGGTTGTACATAATATTTTTTATCTAACTTATAAAAATTGTCTTTTGATGATAAGTTCTGATATTTGTTCATTATTTCTTGTTTTATATCAATTGCAAAATCAATATCTTTTTTATCATTGATAATTATTTTTAATTCATTAAAATTTTCCAAAAAATAAGTTCTGGGGGGTAAATGTCTTTTTGGAGATAAAGTAATCCAATCATAATTACCTGATATTTTGTTTACGCCACTTGTTTCAATATGAATCTTCATTGGGTTTTGATCCTTTTCAGAAGTTGCTTTATTTATAGCTTTGCACAAATTATCTAAATTATGATGTAAAGGCTCACCACCAGTGATAACTAAAAAAGATGCGCCTTGTTTTCGAGCCTTTTTTATTTCATCAATGATTTTTTTGATTGGTATTAAAGGGTATTTTTCTTTATCCCAAGAATGTTTAGTATCGCACCATGAACATCCAACGCTACAGCCAGCTAGTCTTATAAAAAAGGCACTTTGGCCTGTGTGAAAACCTTCTCCTTGTAATGAATGAAATTTTTCTACTAACGGTAAGAAATTTGTCATTATTTCATTCAAGCAAAATAAATAATATTAATTTGATTGCTCTAATTTTTCCTGCGATGCTTTGATCAACCCTTTAAATAATGGATGTGGCTTCCCTGGCCTTGATAAGAATTCAGGATGGTATTGGCATGCTAAAAAATATGGATGATCAACTAATTCAATTAATTCTACTAATCTTCCATCTGGTGACGTGCCACTGATTTTGTATCCAGAATCTAAAAAACTTTGTTTGTAGTAATTATTAAATTCATATCTATGTCGATGCCTTTCATATATAACATCTTCGTTATACAACTCTTTGCCAGTTGTATCTTTTTGAAGTCTACAAGGATAAACTCCTAATCTCATAGTCCCTCCAAGATCAACAATGTCTTCTTGTTCAGGTAATAAATGAATAACTGGGTTTGGACAATCTGGATTTAATTCTGAGCTAGATGCACCAGGTAATTGGGCTAGATTTCTTGCCCATTCTATTACTGCGCATTGCATACCTAAACATAAACCTAGGAAAGGAATCTTCTTTTCTCTTGCGAATTGTATTGCTTCAATTTTTCCATTCACTCCTCTATTTCCAAATCCTCCTGGAACTACAATTGCATCAACATCATTTAAATACTCTTCGGCTGATTTCTCTTCGATCATTTCAGCATTTACCCAATACAAATCTAATAAAGCTTTTTGTTCAATGCAGGCATGCCTTAATGCCTCCACTACTGAAAGATATGCATCACCAAGTTCTATATATTTTCCAACTAACGCAACCTTTATAGGGTTACCGGGATTTCTAAGATTATGAATTATTTTCTCCCAATTCTCTAAATCACATTCTTTATCTTCGAGTTCTAGACAATTTAAAGTCTCTTTACATAAACCTTCATTCTTTAAAGAAAGAGGAACTGAATAAATACTATCAGCATCTAATGCTTCAATTACACAATTAAGATTTACTCCGCAGAAACCACTGAGTTTTCTTTTGAGCCCTTCATTAATTTCTTTATCACTTCTGCATACAAGTAAATCTGGTTGGATACCAATGGATCTTAACTCCTTAACAGAATGTTGAGTAGGTTTAGTCTTTATCTCGCCAGACGTTTTGATATAAGGAAGTAAAGTTACGTGAATATAAGCAACATCATTTTTATTGACATCATTTTTAAATTCTCTTATTGCCTCTAAAAATGGTAGAGATTCAATATCTCCTACTGTTCCACCAATCTCAGTTATGATAATATCCGCATTGCTGTTAGCTGCTACTCTATGAACCCTTTCTCTTATTTCTCTTGTGATGTGAGGAATAACTTGTACTGTCCCTCCGTTGTAATTCCCTTTTCTTTCTTTATTAATGACTGCTTGGTAGATTGATCCTGTGGTGACACTATTTAAACGAGTCATTGCAGTGTCAGTAAATCTCTCATAGTGACCTAGATCTAAATCTGTTTCAGCTCCATCTTCGGTAACGAAAACTTCGCCATGTTGAAAAGGGCTCATTGTTCCTGGGTCAACATTTAGATAAGGATCTAGTTTAAGTATTGAAACGCTATATCCTCTTGATTTTAATAATCTTCCTAAGCTTGCGGCAACTATACCTTTACCTATGCTAGAAACAACTCCTCCCGTAACAAAAACAAATTTTGACATGCAATATTTTTAATTAAGCACAACCTCCTTATACTTTATTTAAACAAAAAATTTATTGATCATCCATAAATAGTTTATTCATCAATTGTTATTTCAATATCTAACTCTTTTAATTGGGATTTGGAGACATTTGAAGGTGCATTGGTAAGAAGACATTTTGCTTGTTGATTTTTTGGAAAAGCGATTGTTTCCCTAATTGAATCTTCCCCCAAAATAAGCATTGTTATCCGATCTACACCAAATGCTATCCCCCCATGAGGTGGGGCACCCATTTCCAGAGCTTCAATTAAAAAACCAAATTTTTCATTAATTTGATCATCAGTTAATCCAACTGTTCTAAGAACTTCTCTTTGCATTTCAGCTTGATGGATACGCAGAGAACCACCACCTAACTCTAATCCATTTAGTACTAAGTCATAAGCATGTGCTGTAGAGCTCTCTATTTTTTCTTTTAATTCTTTTGAATCTTCAAGCTTAATATTTTTAGGAGAACAAAACGGATGGTGTAAAGCTTCAAATCTTTTTTCCTCTTCATTCATTTCAAACATAGGAAAATCTGTGACCCATAAAAAGTTCCATTTATCTTTTTCTACTATTTTTAAATCTTTAGCAATATATTGCCTGACTCTATCTAATGATTGATTTACAATTTTAGTATTTCCTGCCCCTAAAAGAATTAAATCCCCATCTTTTGCTTCTGTTATTTTTAAAATATTAGTAATATGATCTTTATTTAAATTATTTTTTATTGCCCCAATTGTTTCAAGTTCATCTCCTTTAACTCTTATAAACGCTAAACCTCCAGCTCCTGCATCTTGGGCAACTTTAAAAATATCTCCTCCAGGCTTGATTCGAACGTTACTAATACTTGTGTTGCCATCTTTAATAGTTATGGATTTTATTGCTCCGCCATTCTGAATTGCTTTAGTGAAAATGTTAAAACCAATATTGCCAAGTATCCCACCTAAATTTTTAAGTAACATTTCATATCTTGTATCTGGTCTGTCTGTTCCATAATTGTCCATGGCCTCCTGCCAAGTCATTCTTGGAAACTCCTCATTGAAGTTTATATTTAGTACATTTTTCCATACATTTTTTATTAGTTTTTCATTAAAAGAAATGATTTCTTCTTCACTTATAAAACTCATTTCAATATCAAGCTGAGTAAATTCTGGTTGTCTATCAGCTCTTAGATCTTCATCACGGAAACATTTTGCAATTTGGTAGTACTTGTCTAACCCCCCTACCATTAAAAGTTGTTTAAATAATTGTGGAGATTGTGGTAAAGCAAAAAACTCACCGTTTGAAAGCCTAGCTGGAACTAAAAAATCTCTAGCTCCCTCTGGAGTCGATTTTGTCAGTAATGGTGTTTCGACCTCTGTAAATCCAGAATTATCAAGATATTCTCTTACTGCTTTAATAATTTTATGCCTTATTTTTAGATTTTCGAGTAATTTTCCTCTTCTTAGATCTAAATATCTATATTTTAGTCTAAGCTCTTCTTTTGTATTTTCATAATCATGTACTGAGATAGGAAATGGTAAATTATTTTTTATTTGATTAAGAATTTGTAGATCTTTAACTTTTAGTTCTAACTCTCCAGTGAGAATATTTTTATTTATCGAATCTTTTGGCCTTTTATTAACAATTCCATTAACCATTATCACAGTTTCATTTCTTAGAATCTCAGCCTGTTTAAAAAGAGTCTCACCATCTTCAGGATTAATAGTAATTTGCATAAATCCACTATGATCTCGCAAATCTATAAAAATTACCCCACCATGATCTCTTCTTCGATCAACCCATCCACATAAATCAACTACTTTCCCAATATCTGACTTATTGAGTTCTTCACAAATTTTGTTTCGCATCTAGAAATGACTTATTGAGCAATAATTTATAATAATAATTCTTAAAGGGTAAATTTAGTTAATTATCTTTTTTATAAAAAGCTCTTTTCGTGATGGTTCCTTTGAATGTTTTGCCTCTGATTAAAATTTCAACAATATTATTTAAAGTAGCATAAGAATTTTGAATATATGCAAAAGCTATTGCCTTTTGCTTAGTAGGGGACCAACTTCCACTTGTTATTGTACCAATATTTTCTCCATCTTTAAATACTTCACATCCTTTTCTTCCAATAGCTCTTCCTTCAATAGTTAGACCCACTAACTTTTTCTTAATACCTAATCTTGATTGCTTTTCAAGAAAATCTCTCCCAAAAAATTCATGATTATTCTCTAAATGTACTACCCAACCTAGTCCTGCTTCATATGGTGTAGTTGTTTCATCTAAATCTTGTCCATATAGGTGCATTCCGGCTTCAAGTCTTAAGGTATCTCTTGCACCTAATCCACAAGGCTCAATATTTTTTGAAACTAAGAAATCCCATAAATTAGTTGCTGCTTTTGCCGATAATAGAATTTCTAAACCGTTTTCACCAGTATATCCTGTTTTCGAAAAGAAAATTTTTTCTTCAGTTGAAATATGTTTAAAAATTTTATATTCACAACCAAAGTAAGGGATATGTGAAATCGATGATTTAATCCATTTTTCAAATAATTTAAAGGAACTTTTGCCTTGTAGTGCAAAAAGGACCTTATCTTTTTTAGCGTTTGATATAGAAATATTCTTAGTATTTAAATTATTTTTAATCCAAGAAAAATCAATTTGGTATCTGCTTGCATTTACTATTAAAAAAATTTCTGAGATATCCCCTTCTTGTTGACCGAGGTCATAAATTATTAGGTCATCTATTATTCCTCCCTTCTCATTGAGCATTAGTGTATAAAGTCCTTGTCCTTCTGAAAAGGAGTATAAATTAGTAGGAAAAAATTTTTGAATATATTCTTTAGGATTAATTCCTCTAAGAGAAATTACACCCATGTGAGAAATATCAAAGAATCCGGCTGATGTTCTTACTGATTCATGTTCCTTTATTAATCCCGAAAAGGATATGGGCATTTCCCATCCTGCAAAATTGACTAACTTTGCATTTGAATTAATATATTTTGAATAAAGTGGACTTTTAAGCAAATCCATGAAATATTTAATGAGTTATTTAGTTTTTCATACTCTAGTTTAGAAATTTTTTATTGCATATTTTTTAATGACATAATTAAGCTTCTCAGTACTTTCGCGGCAACTACACTACTCACTCCGCTGTTATCAATTTCTGGAGATAATTCCACAATATCTGAAGCGACAATTCTAAAGTCTTTTAAAGTTTCAAGAATCACTTCAAAGTCATTCCAAAAAAAACCTCCTGGTTCTGGAGTTCCCGTACCAGGTAATAAACTTGGATCAAACCAATCCAAATCTATTGTTAAATAGATTGGATAATTAGAGTAAGGAAGAAGAGCTGTTTTAAATTCTTGAGCATTTCCTCCTGGCAAGAATTTTACCAATTGATTTTGTTGACTCATAAATTTAAACTCTTCTTTGGTGCCACTTCTTATTCCGACTTGCAAAATCTTTTTTTCAGGTAAGACATCTAAGCATCTTTGCATAGCACAGGCATGACTATGTTTATTCCCCATATATGAGGTTCTTAAATCTGCATGAGCATCTAGTTGAATTAAAATCAGATCTGGATATTTATTTACTAACGCCTCAATAGCACCACTAGTAATAGAGTGCTCACCTCCAAGCATAATGGGAGTAAGCTTTCTACTCATAATGAAATCTGTTGCTGTTTTGACTGATTTAATGACAGACTTTGAGTCATTTTTATTTATTTCTAGTGAACCAAAATCAACATAATTAAAATCTTCTAAATCTTTTCCTAATCTTGGACAAAATGTTTCTAAGCATGTGCTTACTAGCCTTATGGCATTTGGACCAAATCTAGTCCCTGACTTATAAGAGCATGTACCATCATAATTGACTCCAAATATTCCAATTGAACAATCATCCGGATTTCTTTTGGCTCCCATAAAAATTGCACTTTCGCTATCAAATAAATTGTTATTGATCATTTTTAGGAATTGAGTTCTTTAACAATTTTATTTGGCATCATTTTGAATGCAGCATTTTGAAAATTTAAATTCCAAACATCACAATTCTTTTCTATTTTCATGACATCTTTGTAATTGACTTTTGATAAATTTAATTTTTCTTCTGAAGCAAATGTCCAACTCCAAATACCACTTGGATATATGGGCACAAATGAATACATAGTTTCAGATAATTTGAATATTTTATTAAGTGATTTCAAAATATGTATATGAATATTTTTGAATGATTCAGGCGATTCACTTTGAGTCGCTAATATCCCTTCTTTCGTAAGTATTCTTTTACATTCTTCATAAAAGGAATCTGTAAATAATAAATCAGAAAATTCTGATGGATCTGAACAATCTATAAAAATAACATCATAAAAATTATCTTTAGTTTTTTCTACCCATTTAACTCCATCATCAATATGTATAGCTAATCTTTTATCACTCCAAGCTTCACCTCCAATCTCTTGTAAAAATGTTTTAGATACTTTTATGACTTCTTCATCAATTTCTACCAAATCAATTTTTGCAACTTGAGAGTATTTTAAGCATTCTCTTGCAGTTCCACCATCACCCCCTCCAATAATCAGTACGTGAGATTTCTTATCAATGCTAATTAATGCCGGATGAACAAGACATTCATGATAATATTTTTCGTCTCTCAATGACGTCATCCAACATCCATTTAACATTAAAGCTTTACCATAAAAATCATTCTCTATAATGAGAATTTCTTGATATTTAGAATTTTTTTTAAGTAATACTTTCCCATTGAGCCCAAATCTTGACCCTTTGTGGTACTCATCTATCCACGTTGGCATATCTTTCATTTTTTTTTCAATTTTTCTCTCATTAGTGTTTTTTTAGCAACTTCCCAAAGCCGCTGAAAATCTTTTGGGTTTTGTTGTTTAATATTATCTCCTATCTGATCTTCAATTATTGCAAATCTGTCTAAAAATTTTTTATTAGTTTTTTGAAGAGATGATTCTGGATTTATTTTTAGAAAGTTTGAAAGACTTATCAAAGTAAAGTAAACATCTCCAAATTCATCTTTTATATCATGTGCCTTTTTGCTTTTTATTGCCTCTTTTAATTCGGATATTTCTTCATCTAATTTATCAAAAATCTTTTTACTACTTTTCCACTTAAAACCGTATTCTTTAACAGTATTGGTAATCTGGTTTGATCCTATAGTTGCAGGTAAACTTTTTATTTTTGAATTCAATTGTCTACTAATTGATGATTTCTTATAGAACGTCTTATTCTCTGAATTTTTAATACTTTCCCAAATTTCTTGTGACTTTTTTAAAGATACTTTTTCTTTTTTTTTAAAAATATAGGGATGTCTATTAATAATTTTTTTATTTAAATTTTCAATAACATCTTTTAAATCAAATTGTTTTTCTTCAAAGCCAATTTCCGCATGAAGCATTATTTGTAATAAGAGATCTCCCAATTCTTCACAAATATTATTCGCGTTTTTATCATATATTGCATCAATAAATTCACTACTTTCTTCATTTAAAAATGGGATCAAGGATTTATGTGACTGTATTTTTTGCCATGGGCAGCCCCAAGTTTTATCTTTTAAATATTTAATATTTGATATTAAAGTCTTGAAACTCTCTAAAGTGTTAAGATCACTATCTTTCTGATTGTTATATTCATTGTTTAAGTTCATAAAACTGTATCTTATTTATTCAATTTTGCCTTAATCATGAAATATTTAAATACTTAGTATAAAATTATCAACTTCATCTACTAGAATAGGTAATTATAGGGCGATTAGCTCAGCGGTAGAGCGCCTGCCTTACAAGCAGGATGTCCCTGGTTCGAACCCTGGATCGCCCATCTTCTTTTTATAACAATGACTGAGATCGTTAATCTTTCAATCAGTCAAACTGCAGCATCAGAACTTTCAAGGCAAGCATCCTTTGGTGGATCGCCAGGTGAAATGTCTATTGATTTAATCAAAGATGATATAGGCTCAGAAGGATGGATGCATATTAAATTAAAACCAGGTACATGTAATGGATCTCCAATATCCAGAACTGAAGGTATAACTTTATATGCTGATACTAAAAAGTTCGCCTTGTTAAAAGATTTAAAACTTGATTATTACAGTGATTTAAGTGGTGGAGGTTTTCTTATTTCAACTCCTAAAAATGCCAAGAGGTGCGCTTGCGGTTCTGGTTTTAAACTCTTATAGTTTTTACATATTTTTTGCAAACTGATATTTTTTTAAATTATTCGCTTCCCTCAATATAAAATAAGTAAAAAGCTAATGAAATAACTATTGCAAATGAATGAGTCGAATGATGAACTTACATTAAATAATTATTTGCCATCACAGGTAGAACAAAAATGGCAAAAGCAATGGGATAGTTTAAGAGCATTTAGTCCGAATCCTAGTGATAAAGGGGATCCTTTTTGTATAGTGATTCCTCCTCCAAATGTCACAGGGTCTTTGCATATGGGCCATGCCTTCAATACTGCATTAATAGACGTGATTATTCGTTTTCAAAGACTTCTTGGCAAAAATGTTTTGTGTTTACCTGGTACTGATCATGCTTCAATAGCCGTTCAAACTATTCTTGAAAAACAATTAAAAACTGAAGGAAAAAATAGCGAAGATATTGGCAGAGAAGAGTTTTTAAAAAGAGCCTGGATTTGGAAAGAGCAAAGTGGGGGTAAAATAATATCCCAATTAAAGAGGATTGGGTATTCCGTAGATTGGGAAAGGGAAAGATTTACTTTAGATAAAAAATTGAACGAAGCAGTTGTTGAAGCATTTAATATTTTGCATGAGAAAAAACTGATTTATAGAGGGGAATATTTAGTTAATTGGTGTCCAGCATCTCAATCAGCAGTTAGTGATCTTGAAGTTGAAATGCAGGAGGTGAATGGATACTTATGGCATTTTAAATATCCACTAATTTCTGATCAGGGTCAAATCTTAGATGAATATTTAGAGGTAGCAACAACTCGACCTGAAACCTTATTGGGAGATACCGCTCTAGCTGTAAATCCAAACGATGAAAGATATAAAAAATATATTGATAAAAAAGTAAAAGTACCTTTTGTTGATAGAGAAATACCTGTTATTTCTGACATACATGTTGATAAGGATTTTGGTACAGGTTGTGTAAAGGTTACCCCAGCTCATGATCCTAATGATTTTGCTATCGGCAAAAGGAATAATTTAAAGCAAATCAATATAATGAATAAAGATGGAACTCTTAATATTAATGCAGGAAAGTTTCAGGATTTAGATAGATTTGATGCTAGAAAACAAATCATAAAGGAATTAGATACTTTAGGTTTATTAACTAAAATAGAAAACTATAAAAATACAGTACCTTTTTCTGATAGAGGTAAAGTGCCAATTGAGCCATTATTGTCAACTCAGTGGTTTTTGAAAATGGGCAATATTTCTTTAAGTTGTCTAAAAGAACTTGATTCTAAAAAGCCTACCTTCATTCCTCAGCGTTGGGAGAAAGTTTATAAAGATTGGTTAGATAATATCAATGATTGGTGTATTAGTAGACAATTATGGTGGGGACATCAAATTCCTGCATGGTATGTATTAAAACAATCAGAAGACTCAATAGATCAAAATACTCCATATGTTGTTGCCAGAAATGAGAAAGAAGCATTAAGCAAAGCTACTAAAGAATTTGGGTCTAATTTGCAACTTATTCGTGATAAGGATGTTTTAGATACTTGGTTTTCAAGTGGTTTATGGCCTTTTTCTACATTGGGGTGGCCTAATACGAATGATGCAGATTTTAAAAAATGGTATCCAAATAGTGTTTTAGTAACTGGTTTCGATATTATTTTCTTTTGGGTAGCAAGAATGACAATGATGGGCAAAACTTTTACGAATAATATTCCATTCAAAGATGTTTATATTCATGGTTTAGTTCGTGATGAAAATAATAAAAAAATGAGTAAAAGTTCAGGTAACGGAATTGATCCTTTGCTTTTGATTGATAAATATGGTTCTGATGCTTTGCGATTTGCTTTACTTCGTGAAGTAGCTGGCGCTGGTCAGGATATAAGGCTTGATTTTGATAGGAAAGAAAATACTTCTTCAACGGTTGAAGCATCAAGGAATTTTGCAAATAAACTGTGGAATGCTACTAAATTTGTTTTAATAAATAAAACTTTTTCTGAAAATTATTCTTTAAATGAGAGTGATGAAAAATATTTTGAATTATCTGATAAGTGGATTTTATCAAAATTAAATCAGTTGAATACAAAAGTATCTAATCTTTTAATTGAATATAAATTAGGCGAATCTGCAAAACTATTATATGAATTTGCATGGAATGACTTTTGTGATTGGTATGTTGAATTTGCAAAACAAAAATTTAATAATAAAGAATCCCATAACAGAAAAATATCGGAAAAAATATTAATCAAAGTACTAACGGATGTGTTGGTTATGATGCATCCTTTTATGCCACATATCACTGAAGAACTTTGGCATAAATTGCAAATAAAACCTGAAGAAATCTTATTATCTCTTCAGAAATGGCCTGTATTAGAAAAAAAATATATAAATTCTCAAATAGATAAATCCTTTCAAGAGCTCTTTAAAATAATTAGATTGATTAGAAATCTTAGGGTTGAGTTAGGACTTAAGCCATCTCAACTGGTTCCTGTTTACTTAATTTCAGATAATATTGAATTAACTAACTTTCTGAAAACTTTAATAGCTGATATTAAAACTTTTACTAAGTCATCTGAAGTTTTTATCTGTAAATCTAAGGATATAGATAAAAACAATTTTGCTAAGTCTTTTTCTGGAATTATTGGTGATATAGAAGTCTATTTACCCTTTAATGATTTTGTAAATCTAGAAGCTTTAAAGGATAGACTTACTAAGGACCTGCAAAAAGTTAATTCTGATATAGAAACATTAAATAAGAGAATATCTAACAAAAACTTTATAGACAAAGCTCCTAAAGATATTGTTGAGGAATGTTTTCTCAAGTTGAAAGAAGGAAATTTGCAATCGGAAAGAATAAATAAAAAACTTAAATTATTAAAATGATATGACTCCTTTTTTTGAAAATATCTATGATTTAGCCTATTTTTTTAATACAGATATTGGGATTTTTGCATTTATCCTTTTATATATTTTAATTGTTTTATTAATTCTTCCTGCCTCTTGGTTATCTTTATTGTCTGGTTTTTTATATGGTGCTTATCTCGGTTCAATAATAGTTTTTTTTGCGGCAGTTATTGGAGCTTCAGTAGCATTCTTTATTTCAAAAAGTTTTTTATCAATAAGGCTTAAAGAAGTTATTAATCGTTTCCCCAGATTAAGTCTTATGGAACAAGTAGTGCAGAAAGGTGGTCTCAAATTAATCCTTTTAGCCAGACTTTCTCCTCTCTTTCCTTTTAGTATTCTTAATTATTTTTATGGATTAAATAATATTAAATTCAGAAACTTTACTCTTGGTCTTTTAGGAATCATTCCTGGAACATTTCTTTATTGTTCTATAGGGAGCTTGGCAAAAAGTTTGCAGGATTTAAAAAATTTACAGCCATCAAATAATTTATTAATAACAATTATAAGTGTGGTTTCTACTTTGATGGTTGTTTATTTTTCAGCAAAGTACGCTAAAGAATATATTAATGAGTCAAAAGAAATTAATCTCTAATATTCCAATCTCTTATAGAAGCAATAATTACAAACCAAAACAGTCTTAATTTGCCAAGTAAACTTTTATTAGATTGTAATTCTATATATTTTGCTTGACCGCAAGGTGTTTTAATATATTTGAAAAGATTTTTGTTATCCATAAAAATCAATATCTTTAAGTAGTAATTTATTAATTATTAATAGTGTATTTCATTATCTACTTTTTTAGTTTTTCATAATTTACTGCTAACGTAAACATTGACTTCTATGAAACTAATTTCCTTAAAATTATATTTTTTCACCCGGTGTGAAACCTCTAAAGCACTTGAATCTTGGGAATCTAAGACTGAATGTTTCAGCATCTTGAGATTGAGTTCTTGCATCAGCTCTGATATCTACCAATTGGCCAATTAGTTTATCTCTTCCACTCCAATATTCTTCACGTTGAGAATCACTAAATCCACTTCCGCAATTAAGACGATAATTATATTGATCATCTTTACCTTCAACCAGGATTGCTCCAAGTCTGCCTTCGTTTCGGCCTGTTCCTTCTTCTATTGCTACAACTCTTAAGGTGACTTCTATGAATGGTTTTGCTTTTAACCAATTATGTGTTCTTTTGCATTCATACCAACCATGAGGATTTTTAATCATCACGCCTTCATATCCTCCCTCTACGGCTGATTTGTTAAGTTCTACAAATCTGCTTTGTCCTTCAGGAGTATCTAAATCCACATTTTCCCAGTCAAGTGTTTGGACATGTTTTAAAAGAGTTGCATTTTTTGTTACCCAATTTTTTACCAACATACTTCTAGTAGTTTGATCTTTCTCCCATAAACCCTTCTGGAAATTTTTAATTGGACAGATATCAAATAAGTGTAAAACTGCATCTTTGGATTGTTTACCATCTTTTCTATGCACTTGCTTCATTAAGTCTTGAAAATTAGCACTCATTACTTCACCGTCTAAGACTAAATCGTAGGGGGCAGGTTCTTTCGCTAATACTTTTTCTATTTCTGTAATGATATGACCAAAGTTATTAAACTGTTTGCCGTTTCTAGAAAACATTTCTACTTTATTTTTTCTAATAATTGTTAATACTCTGACTCCGTCTAATTTAATCTCAATTTGTTTCTTGCCTATCATTTTTTTTTCATGGTTTGCGCTGTCATGCGCAAGGGGACATGAGAAGATAGGTATAGCGTATTTTGGAAATTTTTTTGCAACTTTGTTTATTGTTTTTTCAGAAACCCCACAACGAAGATCTTTAATCAATACGCGTCTATAAAATCCGTTCCATTGTTCTTTAGTTGCAGAATTCATAACTAAATTGATCGCATCTCTAGCGGCATGCCCAGTAAGTTGTCTTTTGATTAATTGATTTGTTAGTACTTTAAAAATAATCCATTTACAACCTTGACTAGATGTCTCTACTTCTTTCTCAGGTACTTGTTTTACACCAAAAGTTACTAAAGGATCTAAGGCCATAGTTATACCCTCAAAAAAATCATCCAGTCCATTTTCCATTGCTTCAAAAATGATTTTTTCTTTATCTAATCTGCTTGGATGTAATTCTAATTTTTTTATTATTTCTTCTTTCCGAAGTTCTTCATGTTTCACAAGTTTTTGAACCTTTCCTACTTTACTTTAGCTATTCTGTCTATCTTCCAATCTTTATCACTTTTTGAAAAAGTAAAATCTAAGGGAAGCTCATCTTTCTTATCCTCAGATTTTAAATTTAAAGTAATTATGATTTGATCTTCTTGAACTCTGGGTCTTCCTGACTTAAGATTTCTATACTTATTTAAATTTAAGCCAGCTAAAAATTTTAAAAAGTCCTGACGTTTTACATGTGTTTTGTAAGTTTTAGTAGTTAGTCCATATGCAGCGTCAATTCTACCCGCTGCTACTTGATCAAAAAATTTCCGAACTAATGGATTGATTCCTCTAGCGCTTATAACAAGCTTAACAGCATTGAAGGTCCAAAAAGAAACAAGCACTGCTCCTCCTACCAATAAAGCTTTGACACCAATATCTTTTACTAGTAATGCATCCATTTTGTAGTTAGTTTTACTTAATTTTAAGAAAATAAATCGTTTTTGATGACTTTTTTTGTCAAAATAATATTAAGTTTAATCGATAATGGCTTTAATTCCTCTTTTACCAGTATTTCATAAGTTTAATAGGCAATTTTTTGATCAATCTTTAACAACTAATAGAGAACCTTTAGTAAAAGTTAGATGGAGCGATAATAGATTAAAGACAACTGCAGGTTTTTATAAGCGTAAACTACTTAAAGGAGTCATTGATTCTGAAATAATTTTGTCAAAGCCAATTTTAAGTAAATTATCTTGTAATGAAATTCATAGTACTTTATGTCATGAAATGATTCATGCATGGGTAGATAGGATTTTGAATATAAGTGAGATACATGGGCCAAATTTTTTGAGTAAAATGAATGAAATTAACAAAGTTGAAAATAATTTTCAGATAAGTATTAGACATAATTTTCCTGTTGAAAGAAAGGCATTAAAATATACTGGCAAATGTTTAAATTGCGGGGAGAAATATATGTATAGAAAAAGAATTAGAAATATTGCTTGTAAGAAATGTTGTAATTTGTTCTTTAATGGATCCTGGAATAAAAACTGTTTAATTTTGTTTGATTGATAATTTAAAAATGTGATTTTGTTTCTTTATTTAGAATTTCCTATTATGTTGTTGTAACTTGATATTTAAAAACAAAGATAATTTATGGATTCTCGCAGAAATAGAAATTTTAGAAATAATTTTGACAGAACAATACTTGATAAACAAGTTGATAAAATTTTTGCAACAGGTAGACAATTTGTTGATGGTGTATCAGGTTCTAGACCCGGTAAAAAAAGAAGTACTGATTTTCAAGGAATATCTCGCAGGAATGTTAAAAATGTTGGAAGATGGGTATCAGATAAAATGGATATGTTTTTTGAGGAAGAAGACGATGATTGGTCTGATCAGGAAAATAGTTATGAAGAGGTACAAGATATTAAATCTTTTTCAAGAGAATCTAAATTTATTGATGTTGAGAAACCATTTTCTAAGCGTCCTTTAGAGGCTTTATCTTTAAGGCAACCTAAAAGTATCCAGATCAAGGAACAAAAGAAGTTGCCTTATGGAAAATCAAACTCTTTTGATGAATTGCTGGATGATTCAGATTTAAAAGTTGATAGATGGCAAAGATCTTCTGAAAAAATTAATGAGATTAATGTAAACAAAGATAATCCAAAAAGCGTTTCAAAAAATGGAAGAAGTATTCCAAGGTCTAGAAGAAGAAGAATATAGATTAGAAAAATTTTGAATTCCTGATGGACCTAACCAAGTTTCTAAAAGAGGATTGAAGACTTCTCGAATAATAGTTAGAGGTTTTCTATTACGAAAAAATCTGTAATTTCTTGACCAAAATGGGCCTTCAAAACAAAATTCCTCCTCTAACCAATTTGAATTAACTATTGAAATGCTGTCAACTTCTCTAAATAGTTCTGATCTATCTTGAGTTAAGTTTTTCCAGATTGGTTCTTCTTTTGCTTTTAAATTTTGACTGACTTGTTCTGAATTCCACCAACTTTCAGCCCAGGCAAGATTTTTGTTTTGATTTCTAATCCAAACTTGCCTTCTAATTAAAGGTTCTTTTAATTGATCGATTTCTCTTGGACCTTCTTTTTTAAATAGAGGATCTATCTGCATAGATATTAATCTGATTTTTGTTTCGTGATTAGTTAAAAGCTGTAAATGTCTTGTTGGACTGCCATCCCCTAGTAACATTAATTTCCATGCTCCAGATATTTTAGGTAAAGCATTTGCAACTAAAAAAGAAGTGGCTTTCTCTTCCCATAAAATTTTTGGTGAGTTGAGGAGTTTATTATTCAGTTCTGTTACCAATATCTTTTAAGATGATAACTTTTTTTCAACAAAACTAGTTGTCTTTTCTTTTTTTAGTTCCTTAATTTTGAGCCAAACTAGTAATGCTGTTAAATCAGCTTTACTGACACCTGGTATCTTGGATGCATCACCAAAATTAGTTGGTTTTATCTTATTTAAATTTTCACGAGCCTCTAAAGATAGAGTATCTATTTGTTCATAATTAATTTCTGATGAAAGTGATTTAAGACTTTGACGATTCATCTGATCAATATTATTTTTTTGTCTTTTAAGGTAGCCTTCGTATTTAATATCTATTTCAACTCCTTCAATTACTGATATCGGAAGAGTTTTGTCTACCAAATCATATTTTATCAAATCAGAGTAGTGAAGATTTGGTCTTTTTAAAAGTTCTTTTAATGTTGTTGATCCTTTAATTTTTGATCCACTATCTAACTCTATTTTTTTAGCGACTTCAGCAGTACATTTTATACGTGTATTTTCTAATCTTGAATTTTCTTCTTTAAGTGATTTCATTTTTTTCTTATGAGCTAACCATCTTCTTTCATCTATTAAACCTATTTCAAAACCTAAAGGAGTTAATCTCCTATCAGCATTATCTCCTCGCAAAGTAAGTCTATATTCACTTCTACTTGTAAGGACTCTATATGGTTCTTTAAGATCTCTCGTAATTAAGTCATTGATCATAGTACCTATATAGCTGCTCTCTCTTGAAAATATTATTGGATCTTTCATATTTAGTTTTTTGGTTGCGTTAATTCCTGCAACTAATCCTTGAGCAGCAGCTTCTTCATAGCCCGTTGTTCCATTGATTTGTCCAGCACTAAATAAATTTTCTATCTCAATTGTTTCCAATGATGACTTAAGTTGTGTCGCCGGGATATATTCATATTCAACAGCATAAGCAGGCCTAAGCATTTTACAGTTATTTAATCCTGGTAATGTTCTTAAAAGTTCTAATTGAATATTTTCAGGTAATCCAGTAGAGAATCCTTGTACGTATATTTCTGGTGTATTTATCCCTTCAGGTTCTAAGAAAATTTGATGTGAATTTTTGTCTGCAAATTTTACAATCTTGTCTTCGATTGAAGGGCAATATCTAGGACCTTTACTATCTATAAATCCTCCATAGATTGGAGTTAAATGCAAATTATTGCGAATTAATTCATGAGTTTTTAAAGTTGTTCTTGTTATGTGACAACTTACTTGTGGCATATTGTTTTTGATTATGGGATCAAACGAAAAATATTTATCTGCAGCTGTACTTGGTTGAATATCTAATTCATCATAAGAAATACTCTTTTTATCTACTCTTGCAGGAGTTCCAGTTTTTAATCGCTCAGTTTTTATTCCAAGATTATGTAAGCTTTGCGTTAATCCTTGTGCCGCTTGCTCTCCAGATCTCCCTGCAGACATTGATTTATTACCTATCCAGATTCTTCCTTCTAAAAAAGTTCCTGCAGTAATTATTATTGATTTTGCAGAATAGTAAGTTCCAAAAAAAGTTTTTACACCTTTGATTTGTTTAGTCATATTCTTTGAATTATTGGTAAAAGTTTCTGTCTCTTTTATCACTAATTCAGTAATCATAGCCTCCTTTAACGAAAGATTATCTGTGTTTTGGAGTATTTCTATCATTCTCTTTGAGTATTCTCTTTTGTCTGTTTGAGCCCTTAATGCCCAAACGGCTGGCCCCCTGCTCGCATTTAAAATTCTTTTTTGAATTGCAGTTTCATCAGCTAATTTTCCAATTATTCCTCCTAAAGCATCAACCTCATGGACTAATTGACTTTTTGCGGGCCCACCTACAGCTGGATTACATGGTTGCCAGGCTATCCTATCTAAATTTATTGTAAATAACGCAGTAGAAAATCCTAATTTTGCTGTCGTAATTGCAGCTTCACAACCTGCATGTCCTCCTCCAATAACAATAATGTCAAAAGACTCATTTGGGGATAGTGGATCTTTCATTATCGTGATGATTAGTTGGCTAAGTTTCTAAATCTTGTAAATTGGGGTTCAAATAATAATTTAACAGTTCCAACAGGCCCGTTTCTGTGTTTCGTGACAATAATTTCAGTTATTCCTCTATCTTCAGTTTCTGGATTGTAATACTCATCTCTATAAATCATTAATACTAAGTCGGCATCTTGTTCTATAGATCCGGATTCTCTAAGGTCACTTAACATAGGTCTTTTATTTGTTCTTGATTCAACTCCTCTACTTAATTGAGATAAAGCTACTACTGGTACTTTTAACTCTCTTGCCATACTTTTGAGACCTCTAGTAATACGAGATAGCTCTTGAACTCGGTTATCAGGTGTTGTACCCTCCATTAGTTGTAAGTAGTCAATAACTATTAAACCAAGTTCTTTTTTTTGTTCAGCTATTAATCTTCTGCATAGAGACCTCATTTCTAAAACACTCAAATTAGGCTTATCATCAATAAAAATTGGCAGTTGACCTAAAGAGTTAATTCCTTCTCCTAGTAAAGGCCATTCTTCTTGTTGTAGTCTTCCGGTTCTTAATCTTCCGCTTTCTATACCCACTTCCATTGAAAGTAATCTATATGTAAGTTGTTCTTTGCTCATCTCAAGGCTAAATACACAAACAGGAAGATCCTGAGATTGAGCTACATTCTTTGCTAGGTTTAAAACCATTGAAGTTTTCCCCATTGAGGGTCTTCCTGCCACAATTATTAGATCACTCCTTTGAAAGCCTTGAGTCATTGCGTCAAGGTCATAAAAATTTACTGGAATACCAGCTACAGATGTTCCTAATGATCTGGACTCTATTTCATTAAAAGTACTTGTAAGAATTTCTGCCGCTTGGGTTAGACCTTTTGTTGGTTTTTCTTGACTTATTTCAAAAATTTTCTGTTCTGCCTTATCTAAAACTTCATTAGTTTCTTGTGTTTGATCAAATCCTAGTTGTACAACCTCATTCCCAGATCGGATGAGTTGTCTCCTTATAAATTTATCACTAATTAAATTCGCAACTTGTTCTATTGAAGCTGTTGAAGAAACATTTTCTACAAGTTCTACTAATTTAGAATTGCCTCCAATCTTTTCAAGTGATCCATTATCAGCAAGCCATGCACTCATTGAAGTTAGGTCTGTAGGTTTGCCTTGTGTATGCAACATTAAGGCGGTTTTATATATCTCTTGATGAGCATTTATATAAAAGGCTTCTGGTTTAATCAAGTCTGCAATTCTTCCTATCGCATCAGGATCAAGTAAAATTCCCCCTAAAACTGCCTCTTCTGCTTGAATATTTTGGGGAGGAACTAAACCAGCGTTTTCATTATTAAAGTCTTTTTTAAAATTTTTATTAGACCCATTATTTGAAAAAGGAATTGAAACCATTTACTTAAAGACTTAGATATATACTCTGACTACTTTTCCAAATAATGCAACAAAGTTATTAACTTGTTACTTCAATGTTTACTTCTGCACTTACTTCTTGATGTAGTTTTATCTTTGCAACGAAAGTACCTAGATTATGAATATCTGGGACAGTGATGTCTCTTCTGTCAATATCTTTTTTCGTAGCTGCCTCTATAGCTTCAGCAACATCTCCATTAGTAACAGTTCCAAAAAGGACACCATCTTCACCAACTTGTTTTTTGATTGTAAATCTACCAATAGTTGCTAATGCGATTTTAAAGTCAGTAGCCTCTTGTTTTACTTTTTCTGCAGCAATTTTTTCTTTTGCTCTTTTTCGTTCAATTTGTTTCAGAATTGAAGGAGTTACATTAGCTGCTTTACCAAATGGTAATAGGAAATTTCTTGCATAACCAGGGGCGACTTCTACAACATCACCATCTCTACCAAGAGTGGTAACTGATTCTGTTAAAACTACTTTTACTCTTTTAGCCATGGGAATATTTATTTATATATTTAATAATAAGACCTAGAGGGTAATTTTACTTTTTTTGCGAATCCTAATTTGGCAAGAATCTTAATATGTTCCCAAGTTAAATCAATTTGGCCTCTAAATAATCCCTGTCTAGCTGAATTAGGAAATGCATGATGATTGTTATGCCATCCTTCTCCAAAAGTTAAAGCTGCAACCCAAACATTATTTTTTGATCCATCACCACTTTCAAAAGGAGCTTTACCCCAACAATGGGTAGCTGAGTTTACTAACCAAGTAATGTGATAAACCACTACAAGCCTTAGAGGTATTCCCCATAATACTAATGCCCAGCCTCCAACTCCTAATTTTTGCCCTATGGCAAATAAACATAAGCCGATAGGAATTTGTAAAAAGAGAAAATATTTATTAAGGAATCTATAATATGGATCTTTAATTAAATCGGCACTTAATTTTGGTACAGCTTTTAATGCCTCTACATCCTTAAACATCCAACCCATGTGACTCCACCAAAATCCTCTCTTACTATTGTGATGATCTACTTCTGTATCTGAAAAAGAATGATGATGTCTATGTAATCCAACCCAATCTATTGGTCCATGTTGACAGCTAATAGCTCCGCAAGTTGCAAAAAATCTTTCTAGCCATTTTGGAACTACAAATGATCTATGCGAAAGTAATCTGTGATAGCCAAGTGTTACGCCCAAGCAAGCAGTTAACCAGTAGAAAAAAAATAATGCCGTTACTGCAGGCATGCTCCAAAACTGAGGTTGTAATGCTACTAGGGATAATAAATGTATGGCAATCATAAAAAAGATTGTTCCCCATGTTTTGTGTAACCTAGGAGGATATCTTTTAGAGTGACTAGAAGGTTCAAGTAATTTATCCGAGAGTTCTATAACTTTTTCTGCAGGGACAGGTTTTTTTAATTTGGCTGTTTCTTGGAAGATAACTGATTTCATAATATTGGAAAAACTATTTTCAAATAGACCGATATGTAATATTATCATACTATACTATTGATTATTTTAATTATCCGTGAGCTTAGGATATCGCGATAAATTATTGAAGGGTCGCAGAGCAATGGCTCATTTGATTCATCTTTGGCACGAGAGGAATGGTTGGTCCCACAGGGTTTTACCCTTGCTGTCTGAAATACTTGATTTAGGAAGAGTACATAATTCTCAGATTTCAAATCTAAGGAATGGAAAATTGTCATCACCTGGACCGGAGGTTTTTCTCGCATTAGCACAGGTCAATATGATTCTTGATCAAGGAATAGAATCGATAAGGGATCAATTAGAAAAGAATCATCCAGAATTATGGAGATCTTTACAAGATTCTGCTCTTCCATTAAAGAATGATTCTGGCAAGCCATTGTCAGCCGGGGAATTATTTGAAATTTTTTCTGGTTTAAAACCTCTCCCTTCATCATTTGATTGGTATATAGAAGATTATGAGGCGTCTACGTTAAGTGAAGCTCTTTCTGATCATTTTTGTCAAAATAGGCCTTGGAGATCTTGTAAAATGATCGTTATGGACGCATATACAGTTTCTAAGTCTTTAAGAAGAGACCGTTTTGCAGAAGTGATAGCTGGAATAAAAGATTTTACAGCAGAAGAATTAGATGGTGAATTATTAGATCTTTATGAGACCTCAAAAAAACTGTCTTATTTCAATGGAGGAGGACCAAATGCTTTTCTTACGCATTTAAGAGATATAGCTTCACAAAAAAAGAAAGTTTTAAAGAATGAAAAATAAAAATTATAATTTTAGCTTAGCCGCAGAAATGGTTATGTCTGTGGAAGAAGGTTTAAAGGATATTTTTAATGAAAGATCAAATCAAATCTATTACAAATTAGATAATATCTTGAAAATTTTTAAAGAAGAAAAAGTCTCAACTAGTCACTTTAATCATTCTACAGGCAGTGGACATGATGATTTTTCGAGGCAAAAGATTGATGAGGTATTCGCTAAATTTTTTCTCGCAGAAAAATCAGCTGTAAGGATGCAATTTGTAAGTGGGACCCATGCTATAAGCTCCGTTCTTTTTGGTATTCTGCGCCCAGGGGATTTAATGTTATCTGTAACTGGAACTCCTTACGATACATTGGAGGAAGTGATAGGTATAAGAGGAAAGGGTAAAGGTTCTTTATTAGAGTTAGGAGTTGAATATCGTCAAATTAGTATTGATGAAAAAACAAATTCCTACGAAGATAAACTTGTAGATTTTTTTAAAAATAATAAATGCAAATTAGTATTTATTCAGAAAAGTTGTGGTTATAGTTGGAGAAAATCTTTAAATAATAATCAAATAAAACAAATCTGTAACCTTGTGCATTCACTCAATCCTGCGTGTATTTGTTTTGTGGATAATTGTTATGGAGAACTTGTAGAAGATAGCGAACCAATTATTAATGGCGCAAATATAATCGCTGGATCGCTAATTAAAAATTTGGGTGGGACTATTGTTCCTACTGGCGGATATATTGCAGGTGATTCTGAATTAGTTGAAATGGCATGTTGTAGATTAACCGCACCAGGAATTGGTGCCGACGCTGGAATTAACTTTGGTTTCGGAAGATTAATTCTGCAGGGATTATTTTTAGCACCACAAATGGTGCACGAATCTCTAAAAGGTGCTGATTTGGTAGCTGCAGTATTTAAAAAATTAGGCTTTATTGTTTTACCCGAGCCTAAATCGTACAGATCAGACATAATTCAAGCAGTTAGATTAAATAATCCATTTTTAATACAAAAAGTATGTCAGTCCTTTCAAAATTCTTCGCCGATAGATTCTTTTTTAAATGTTATTCCTTCTCCAATGAGTGGTTATGATTCAAATTTATTAATGTCTGGAGGTACTTTTATTGAAGGAAGTACAAGTGAATTTTCAGCTGATGCTCCTTTAAGAGATCCATTTAATATTTTTGTCCAAGGTGGTTCTCACATGGCTCACATCAAAATTGCTTTAATTCAATTAGTATTTGAATTGTTAGAAGAAAATCTAATTGAAAAGGAATCTATCATTTTTCCATAACTTTTATTATGTCCTATAAGTTTCCAAATTATCTAAAATATGCTGATACACATGAATATGTGAAGGAAGAAAATGGATTATTAAAAATTGGTGTTAGTGAGTTTGCTATTGATCAATTAGGAGATATTGTTTTTGTTGAATTAGTAGAGAAGGGAACTCATTTACAAAAAGGAGAAACTTTCGGAACGATTGAATCTGTTAAGGCTGTTGAAGAGGTATACCTTCCTTTTTCAGGAGAAGTGATTTCTGTAAATGAAGCAGTTATCGATAATCCAGAAATTTTGCAAAATGATCCAATTGGTGATGGATGGTTGCTAATTATTAAATCAGAATCAAAAGTTTTATTAGACGAATTAATGAATTCAGATGAATATAAATCAAAGGTTGTTCCGAATTAAAGCAAATTTCTAAAAACCGGCTATTTTAAAGAAAAATAAATTAAATATGAATCCCACAAGTAACTCGGATTTATTTATTGATAGACATCTCGGATTGAAGGATAATAATGAAAAAAAAATGCTTCAAAAACTAGGTTTTAAAAATATAGATGAATTTATTAATCAAGTTATTCCTGAAGATATTCAGTTAAAAGAAAAATATTCAGATGTCTTGCCAAAAGGATGTTCTGAAATTGAGGCATTGAACGAATTAGAGGAAATCTCTAATAAAAATCATAAATTAAGATCTTTAATTGGACTTGGATATTACGGAACACATACCCCTAAAGTTGTACAAAGGCATGTACTAGAAAATCCAAGGTGGTATACCGCTTATACCCCTTATCAAGCAGAAATTGCTCAAGGCAGATTAGAAGCTTTGTTTAATTTTCAAACTTTAATTTGTGAATTAACGGGTTTCTCCATAGCAAATGCATCTCTTTTAGATGAGGGAACAGCTGCTGCAGAAGCAATGACAATGAGTTTTTCTTCAAGGAAAAATAAGTCCTCAAATATTTTCTTAGTAGATGAAAATGTTTTTGACCATACATTTAATGTTTTATTGACCAGAGCTAAACCATTAGGAATTAATTTAAAACGTTTTAATCAAAAGTACTCTAATAATCATGATGATGTTTTTGGTATCTTAATCCAGCTTCCTGGTAAAAATGGAGATTTATTTGATCCAACATTTTTAATCTCCCAAGCTCATAAAGCAGAAATAGTGGTCACATCAATTATTGATCCTCTTGCGCAAGTTTTAATAAAACCAATAGCTCAATTTGGAGTTGATATAGCCGTTGGAAGTTTGCAAAGATTTGGAGTCCCCATGGGCTTTGGTGGTCCCCATGCAGCATTTTTTGCATGTACTGAAAAATATAAAAGACTTATACCTGGAAGAATCGTTGGACAAACTATATCTAGAACTGGAGAACAATCACTGAGATTGGCATTGCAAACAAGAGAACAACATATAAGGAGAGAAAAGGCGACTAGTAATATTTGTACAGCTCAATCTTTGTTAGCAATAATATCTTCTTTTTATGCCATATATCATGGGTCTTCAGGATTAACAAAAATGGCTAAGAGATTAGTTGTTTTAAGACGATATCTAGAATCTTTACTTTCTGAGTTAGGTTTAAAAATACCTCTGGGTAGTAGGTTCGATAGTTTTGATATTTACTGTGAGAAATCTGAAAAGATTCATAACGAAGCTTTAAAAAACGGATTCAACTTTAGAATTTTACCTTTGGGTTCATCGATTGAGGAATCTACAGGATTTGGAATTTCCCTAGATGAGCTTACTGATAAAAATGAAATCCATAAGATAGTAACTTGCGTAGCAAATGGGCTAGGAAGAAAAGAAGATTTAAAGCACATTACACTTAATAATTGTTTTCAGTTTGAGGGTATTCCTCTAAGAAGCGAAGAATGGATGCAACAAAATGTATTTGAAAATTATCAAAGTGAGACTGATTTAATGAGGTATATTTTTAAACTTGCTGAGAAAGATTTTTCACTGGTTGATGGAATGATTCCACTAGGAAGTTGTACGATGAAATTAAATTCTGCAGCAGAGCTTAGTCCAATTTCATGGGCTAATTTATCGTCAATTCACCCTTTCGCTCCAGCTAATCAAACAAAGGGTTATTCAAAAATAATAAGCGACCTTGAGAAATGGATTAGTGACCTAATTGGCTTGAATTCCGTTTCATTTCAACCGAATGCAGGCTCTCAAGGTGAGTTTGCGGGTCTATTAGCTATTAATTCTTACTTCTCTTCAAAAGGTGATTTATTAAGAAAAAAATGTCTAATACCCCAAAGTGCTCATGGAACAAATCCTGCAAGCGCAGTGATGGCAGGATTTGATGTTGTAACTATTAAATGTGATTCTGAGGGTAATATTTCTTATGAGGATTTATTAATTAAGGTCCAAGAATTTGATAATAAAATTGGTGCATTAATGTTAACTTATCCCTCTACTCATGGAGTTTTTGAATTAAAAATTAGAGAAATATGTGACTTAATTCATTCAGTTGGTGCATTTGTTTATTTGGATGGAGCAAATCTTAATGCTCAGGTCGGATTATGCAGGCCTGGTGATTATGGCGTGGATGTTTGCCATTTAAATTTACATAAAACATTTTGTATCCCTCATGGAGGTGGTGGTCCTGGAGTTGGTCCAGTTGCAACATCTGAAACTTTAAGTCCTTTCCTTCCTTCCCATTCTTTGAAAGATAATACTTTTAGTCAATTCGGTTATTCTGTATCTTCTTCGCTGCATGGAAGTGCAAGCATTCTTCCAATAAGCTGGATGTATATAAAGATGGCTGGTCAAAGTGGTTTAAGAAAGGCGAGTAGTCATGCAATATTGTCAGCAAATTATATTGCTAATATATTAAAAAATAAATTTAAGATTCTATATAAAGGACAAAATAATTTTGTCGCACATGAATGTATCCTTGATTTTAGAGAGTTGAAGTCAAAAACAGGTTTAAGTGTAAATGATATAGCTAAGAGATTAATAGATTATAGCTTTCATGCTCCTACGATAAGTTGGCCAGTTCCTGAAACTATAATGATCGAGCCTACTGAAAGTGAAAGTTTGACGGAGTTAAATAGATTTTGCGAAGCTATGCTCTTAATAAGCGAAGAAATTGAAGAAATTGAAAATAATATTACTCTCAAAAATAATAATTTAATTAGTAATGCTCCTCATACTATAAATGAGTTGATTTCAGATAATTGGAATTATCCTTATTCAAAAGAAAAGGCTGCATATCCTTATAAAGGTAAATTCGAACATAAATTCTGGTCTTCTGTATCAAGAATTGATAATGCTTATGGAGATAGAAATTTAATTTGTTCTTGTAATGTCAACGATAAAGATTTTTTAGATGACAAAAAATGTGCATGAAGACTAGCATTCTTCAAGTTTTTTAGTTATCGTCAAGTTGAATAAAAAATTTAATATTTTCTTATAGAATTTTTTTAGATTTTTTTATTATTATTATCAAGCATCAAATTTATTTGGGGTATTTGAAGCTATGAGCAAAGATTTTAAATCTGGTAAGGTTAAGCGCTTGCCAATCAATAATTTGAATTTACCAAATTTTGTTAATAATTCCTTAGGGAATAATACAAAGGTAAATTCTGTTGAAGGTACTAATGTGATTAGAGTGCCATTTGGAAAAAGATTTCCTAAAAAACAGAGGCCCGATAAGAATCAAAATATAGCTACTTTAATACTCCCAATCAATACATTTATTAATCCTACCCCACCCCCACATGTGGCTTAATTTATAGAAATTTAGGACATGTTTTCAAGTGTTTCTGAATAATATTTTTGTAATTGAAGAGTAGCTTGGTTCCAATCCCATCGTTCAGCTTCTTTCCTAGCTTCTTTTCTCATGGCTTCTTTTTTATTCTTATCTGCTAGGATTTTTTTAGTAGCCTCAATTAAACTTCTTTCTCCATTATCTTTTTCATCTGGGTTATATAAGCAACCATTTATTCCATTATTGATAATATCTGGTATACCACCTTTATTAGCCCCTATTACTGGGCATCCTGCAGCCATTGCTTCCAACAATACTAACCCGAGAGTTTCTGTGCTTGATGGGAATAAGAATATATCTCCAGATGCGTATGCACTGGCTAACTCTTCACCAGATAAATAACCTATGAAATTTGTTTTTGTGTTTTCAAAAATCTTTTCCAACTGTCCTCTGTAGGGACCATCTCCCACTAGAGCAAGACATGCTCCGGGTATATTTTCTAATACAGGTTTAATTCTTTCAATTTGCTTTTCTGCGGATAATCTACCTACATAAATCAAAAGAGAATCAGTATTTTGGTATTTTCCAAATAATTTTTCTCTCATTTTTTCGCTTCTTAATTCTGGTCTGAAGTTTTCAGTGTCGACACCTCTTTGCCATAAAGCAGTCCTCTGTATTCCTTTATCTTCGAGTTCATTAACCATTGCAGTTGAGGTACAAAGATTTAATAAGGCTTGATTATGAGCTGCTTTTAATAACTCCCATAAAAGGGGTTCTAACATTCCCATTCCGTAATGTTCAAGATATTTCGGAAGATGTGTATGGTAACTTGCAATTAGAGGAATATTATTTGTTTTTGCTAGCCATATGCCTCCAAGTCCAAGTACAGCGGGATTAACTACATGTACTAAGTCTGGCTTGAACTCTTCTAACTTGTCAGAGACTGCAGGGCCAGGTAAGCCTAATTTTAATTCAGGATATAAAGGTAGTGGCATTGCAGCAACTCCTACTATTGTTGCTCCTTTATAAGAATCAGGACATCCTTCAGGACAAAACACTATAACTTCATCACCATTTTTTGTTAAAAATTCAATGGTCTTAGTTAGTCTTGTTACTATTCCGTCAACTTTAGGTAGAAAAGTTTCAGTAAAGAATGCTATTTTCACTTTGTTAAGTTAGATATTAAAACGATTTTTAATTAGTTTTTTATTGCTTTAGCCTGTTTTTTCGTCCAAGTTGAAATACAAGGAATTCTTTTTTTATCACATCTCATAGAGTATTTTTTGGCTACTTCAACAACTTCCTCTAATAAGCCATTATCAAGAGTGGTGGGATTAAGCCCCAATTCTATGAAACATTTATTATCAACTATTAAATCATTTTCGACAGCTTCATTGCGAGGATTTGGTAAATAATTGATTTCGGCTCCAGTAAGAGAAGCAACTTTTTTAGCTAATTCTCCAACCTGGTGACTTTCTGTCATTTGATTGAAAATTTTTACTCGTTCGCCAGATTGTGGAGGATTTTCTAGAGCTAGTTGGACGCATTTTACTGAATCTTTAATATGTATAAAAGCTCTTGTCTGTCCACCTGTCCCATGAACAGTAAGGGGATATCCAATCGCTGCTTGCATGAGAAATCTATTAAGAACTGTACCGTAATCGCCGTCGTAATCGAATCTATTTGTCAATCTTGGATCTCTTAATGTTGTTTCTGTATTTGTGCCCCAAACAATGCCTTGATGTAAATCTGTGATTCTAATCAAGTCGTTTTTGTTGTAATAAAGAAATAATAATTGATCTAATGTTTTTGTCATATGATAAACGCTGCCAGGACTGGCGGGATGAAGAATTTCTTCTTCAAAACGACTTCCATCTGGTTGAGGCACTTCAACTTTTAAATATCCTTCAGGAATTGTTGCGCCTCTATGTGATCCATATCCATATACTCCCATGGTTCCTAAATGAACAATATGAATATCTAAATTACTTTCTACAATTGCAGCAAGTAAATTATGTGTACCATTCACATTATTATCAACTGTATATCTTTTGGTATAACTTGATTTCATTGAGTAAGGTGCAGCCCTTTGTTCAGCAAAATGTACAATCGAATCAGGTTTTTCCTCAATAAGTAAATTTAGTAATTTTTGATATTGTTTCGAAAGATCAATATTGATAAATTTTATTGGTTTTCCACCGGTCTCTTCCCATGCAAGAAGTCTTTCATTTATTGAGGAAATTGGGGTTAACGATTCTACTTCGAGATCAATATCTATTTTTCTGCGACTTAGGTTGTCAACTATAATAACTTCATGATTTTGTTCTGCTAAATTCACCGCACAAGGCCAACCGCAAAAACCATCTCCGCCAAGAACAATTACTTTCACTCAAAACTCCAGAATTGAAATGTCATTTTATATTTATTAAATTACTACAGAGTGCTTCCAAAATGCGAAAAAAGATTGTAAAAAGTTTCAAATCTTTTCTCTTTAATTAATAAATTGGTTATTCTTGCAATTTTTTTAATATTAAAATTATTTTTAAAGAATCAAATTACTTTATTGAGATGTTTTTTTCAGGTGAACTTGCGTTTGCTATCTTCTGCTTTTCAATTCTTCCAGCTAAAAAAGCATCTCTTCCTGCTTTTACACCATAATTCATCGCTTTAGCCATTTTTAACGGGTTTTTAGCTAATGCGATAGCACTATTGATCAAAACTCCATCTGCTCCAAGTTCCATAGCCTGAGAAGCTTCACTAGGTACACCTATGCCGGCATCAATTATTACTGGAATATTAGAATTTTCAATAATTATGGATATGTTAGATAAATTTAAAAGGCCTTGACCAGAGCCAATAGGTGAACCTAAGGGCATCACAGTTGAACAACCTATCTCTTCTAACTTTTTAGCTAATATTGGATCAGCATTTATATATGGAAGAACAATAAAATCTTTATTTATCAATATTTCAGCTGCTTTAAGGGTTTCAATAGGATCAGGTAATAAATATTTTTTGTCAGGAATAACTTCTAATTTGACGAAATTATTTTCTTCTTGACCTGATAATTTGGCAAGTTCTCTTCCTAAAATTGCTATTCTTATTGCTTCGTCTGAATTGGTGCAACCAGCAGTATTAGGAAGCATCCAGAATTTTTTCCAGTCAATTTTTTCCAATAAATTTTCTCCATTTTGATTATTTTGAATTCTTCTCACTGCAACAGTAATAATTTCAGATTCAGTATTAGCTAAACTCTCTATCATTACTTCTGAAGACGTATATTTTCCTGTACCAACCATCAACCTACTTGAGAAGCTTTTACCTCCAATTTGTAAACCTGAATCTTCTTTCATTTTAAAATCCTTTATCTTTTATTTCTTTGTAAGGGGCGTAATTAATTCTTTTTTCAAGTTCTTTACTATTTTTAATTGCTGTTTTGTTGTTTGGATCGATTACTAAAACTTTCTTATAAGTTGCATATGCCAAATCATATTCCAGCAATCGTTGTTGTGCGGATGCAAGATTATTTAAAGCGACTGTATATCCAGGGAGTGATTTTATAGCTGAGTTATAGTACTTGATTGCTTTTTTAAACTCATTTTGTGCTGCATAAGAAAAACCGAGAGCATTATCAATAATAGCTTTTGCTTCATTAGGTTCATTATCATAAGATTCAACAGCTTTCAGAAAAGTCTTAGTAGCCTCTGTATATAACCTTTTTTTAATTTGGATAGAGCCAAATTCATATAATTCAGAAGCTTTTGTTAGTGAATTTAAGCCTTTTTGCTCAAATATTACTAAATTTAATTCTTCCTTTCTTGTCCTAAGAAATTGTCGAAATACAAAAATAGAGATTATTACAAGAACTATAAAAAGGATGATCAAATAGGATTGAAAGGAAGATATTTCCATTACTTATGAGATATTTTGAACAATTTTATTTTTTTAATTTAATCGCTTACTGTAGAAACTATTTTTTCAAAACATTGTGGATCGCTTAAAGCTAATTGTGCAAGCATTTTTCTATTGATAATTATGTCAGAGCTTTTCATCCCATTAATTAATCTGCTGTAATTTGTGCCATTAATTCTTGCAGAGGCATTTATTCTTGATATCCAAAGTCTTCTGAAATCTCTTTTTCTTCTTCTTCTATCTCTATAAGCGTTGCAGAGAGCTTTCATTACTCTTTGATTTGCTGTTCTAAAAAGATTTTTGTTTCCTCCTCTGAAACCTTTAGCGAGGTTTAAGATTTTGTTTCGTCTTTTTCTGGCTATGTTGCCTCTTTTAACGCGTGCCATAAATTTATTTTAAAAGTAATTTGAATGCTCTTAAGCGTAGGGAATCATTAATCTTACATTATCAGCATCTCTTTCATCAACAACAGCTTTTGTTTTAAGATGTCTCTTCAATTTTGAGCTTTTGTGATCTAATAAATGATTATGGAAAGCTCTTCTTCTAGTAAATTTACCCGTAGCAGTAGCTTTAAATCTTTTAGCTGCTGATTTACGAGTTTTAAGTTTAGACATTTCCCTTGATAATGTTTAATCTAGATAATCTAAACCTTTATATGCATTGGTGCAAATTAAAGTTTTGAATTGAAAAGGTAATGTCGAAATTATGCTGCGAAAATTGAACTTAAAGTTTCTGATTTATGGATGTTGGTTATTTTGTTCAATTTCGCCAATATTATTATTAAGTGGCTTTGCAGAAGAATCTTCAAAAATAAATCTTACTCAAGAATTAAAAAAAGGTAATTTTTTAATTGGATTAAAACAATACTTAGGAGCTAGGACTGATAACTTTTCAGAAAAAAATAACATTACTTTTACTACAAAAAATGATTTTTTAAAACTCCATTCTACTAATGGTGTAAAGCACAAATCTAAAAAAATAAATATTGTTTTGAAGAAAAAAAACTTGATAACCCCTATCACTGTTGAAAGACTAGTATTTGGTCCATTTGCAAGCTATGAATCGGCACAAAAGCAAGCTGAAAAATTAAAAGAAAAAGGTTATCAAGCTTTAGTTGCCTTTCCAAACAATTGGGAAGTTTGGATTCCAGTTGGTAAAAACCTTCCTGACAAAAAACTAAACTATAGACTGTTTAAAAAATCCTACAAGTCCAAAATTACCCCTTTCCTTGTAACTGAATATTCGCAGCATGAACTCCAAGGCCCGATATATATATCTTCATCTCAAGAGATAAGAATTAATGATATTAATTTTGGTAAAAAGTTTTATTTAGCTAAAGATTCATATGGAACCTGGACTTTGATCCAGAAAATCAAATTTGATGATTACTTAAAAGGTGTTCTGCCACATGAAATTGGTTCTAATTCACCTTTAGAAGCATTGAAAGCACAAGCAGTAATTGCGAGAACTTGGGCACTTCATAATTCCGATAGATTTAAAATAGATCAATATCATTTGTGTATAACTACTCAATGCCAAGTTTATAAACCTTCTTTGATTGAATATAAAAATGTACATAAAGCGATAGAAGATACTTCAAATTTAATAATCACTTATAAAAATAAACCAATTAATTCCTTTTATCATGGATCTAATGGAGGCATATCAGCTAGTGCAAGTGAATCTTGGCAAATAAAAGATTATCGTTATCTTAATTCAATGATTGATGGTTCAAATTCTTTAAAAAAAACTTTTATACTTCCAATTAAAAGTGGGGATGAATTAAGTAAATTCCTCGAGTTTACAGATGAAAAAGTTTATGGTAGAAAGCATTCTCTTTTTCGATGGGAGAAAATACTCTCTAATGAGACGATCCAAAATAATCTATTAAATAATCAATTAATTGAGGAGAAAACAGATTTGGTTAATCTGAATATTATTGATAGAGGTTTCAGTGGAAGAGTAATAAAATTAGAAATCAAGCTTAAAAATTTAAAGAAACCAATAGTTCTCGTGAAAGATGATATCCGTCGAATATTTAGTTTTTTGCCAAGTAATTTATTTACTATTAATAAATTAAATGATAATCTTTGGGTTTTTAAAGGAGGTGGCTTCGGTCATGGTGTAGGTTTATCTCAATCAGGAGCAATAGAAATGGCTGAATTAGGATTTACTTATGAACAAATATTGAATCATTATTATAAGGGAACAAAAATTAAAAAAATTGAGATAATGTCTCAATAATTAAAATAAAAATTATAAGTTAGCATTTATGAGTAACGGTTTTTATAAAAATCGAAGATTAAAATCATTTTTATTTTTTGCTGTTTGTTTATTAGTAAGTATTATTCCTCATATCTTTCAATTCAAACATTTTCTATTTTTTACAATAACGATTTCTTTTTTAGTTGCTTGTTATGGATTAAATGTAATTTCAAAAAACATAAAAAGAAGTGTTTTTTCACAAAATAATGAAAAGATAATTAGTGATGATAAGTTACCTCCTCTAGATATTTTAGTTGCTGCTAGAGACGAAGAAAATGTTATTGAAAGATTAGTTGAAAGATTATTTAACTTAGAGTATCCAACTAATAAATTAAATATTTATATCATTGATGATGGTAGTTCTGATAAGACTCCTTTAATTTTGGAAAGGTTATCTAAAGAGTTTGATAAATTAAAAATTATTACTAGATCTGCAAATGCTGGAGGTGGTAAATCAGGAGCATTAAATTATGCTTTAAAGTTTACACACGGAGAATGGCTTTTAATATTAGATGCTGATGCTCAATTAAAAAATGATACTCTACCAAGACTATTTCGTTTCGTTTATGAGGGATCTTGGTCAGCAGTGCAATTAAGGAAATCCGTAATAAATGTAAGCAAGAATTTTTTAACCACTTGTCAGTCTATGGAAATGGCAATGGATGCGATTTTTCAATATGGGAGATTATCTGTGGCAGGAGTATCTGAATTGAGAGGTAATGGCCAATTAATTAATAAAGAAGTTCTACTTAAATGTGGTTCGTTTAATGAAGATACAGTTACAGATGACTTGGATTTAAGCCTTAGGCTTTTACTTTCTAAAGCAAAAATTGGGATTTTATGGGATCCTCCTGTTATGGAAGAAGCAGTTGAGACTATATCTGCTTTATTTTTACAGAGACAAAGATGGGCTGAAGGAGGTTTGCAAAGATTTTTTGATTATGGCGACCAATTATTTTCAAAAAAAATTGAACTTATTCAAAAGCTTGATTTAACCTTTTTCTTTATCTTGCAATATGCCTTGCCTATTATTTCTTTGATTGATTTGATTTTAAGTATTGCTCTAACGGAATCACCCAGTTATTGGCCAATCTCCATAACAGCATTTACTTTGTCGGGAATTGCAGTTTGGTATGGCTCTTCATGCAAGAGTGAAGGTCCAGTTTTACAAAATCTTAATTTGATGATGATGTTAGTTTCTCTTATATATCTATCTCATTGGTTTTTAGTCATACCATGGGTAACAATAAAAATGTCTATTTTTCCTAAAAAGATTCTTTGGAAGAAAACACTTCATACTGGTGTTTAAATTATTCATCTAAATCAATAATTTCTCCGTTAAAAAAATTTGCTAAATTTTTGGAACTATTATCATAGGATTCTGGTTGAGGTTTATTAGTTGTAGGGGGTGAATTTTGAAAATCAGTGCTTTGCCTTTGATTATTTTCATTTAATTTCTTAATTACTTTCTCTTGTGATTTTGCAGTATTAGTAATATTAATTTTTTTGCTAGAAAAGTTAAGTTTTACTTCTTCTCCAAATACTTTTTTTATAGCATTCTCAATTATTACTTTTCGACTTTTTATCATATTTTCCCAGTTGGGAGATAATGCTATTAAAACTTCATTCGAATCAATACTGGCAAGTTCTGCTTGCTGAGAAAGTAACATTTTTGTTGATGGCAATTCTAATTTAGAAAGAATTAACTCCCATTTTTCTTTTAAATAATCAGTTCGATTATCAGTTTTAGAATTTTGGTTAATATCCTGATTATTAATTAATTCTTTTTTATTGAAATCTCCTGATTCATTTTGGTTTGTATTATCTTCTGAGTTAACTTGTTTATTAATTAATTCTTTTTTATTGAAATCTCCTGATTCATTTTGGTTTGTATTATCTTCTGAGTTAACTTGTTTATTAATTAATTCTTTCTTATTAATTATTGTTTGATTGATATTTTCTTCAAGAAGACTTGTTAAGTGTATTTCCAACCATAATCTCGGATTGTCGCTTGTTTTTATTTGATAATCAACATTCTTAAGCTTATTATGCCAGTCAATAATTCTGTTCTTACTAATGTTGTAAGAAAATTTATTTAATTCATTTTGAAATTCAATAGATGTATAGTACATTTCTGAATAATTATTATTTAAAGTTTTAAGTAAAAGGTCTCTAGTAATATTTAATAATCCAACTAATATCTCATTTGGTTCATTTCCTGCATCATATAAGTTATTACAACTAATTAATAACGACTCAGGCTCATTATTAATTAATGCATTTATTAAATCAGTCAAATCATTTTCGGATACTTCTCCAAGCAAGCTTTGAACATTTTTAGTAGTTACGCCATTAGGAAGAAGACTTAATTGATCTAGTAAACTTTGTGCATCGCGCATCCCTCCATTCGATCTTTTTGCAATTAGTTTAAGAGCTTGATCTTCAAATTTAATTGATTCTTTATTCGCTATTGCAGAAAGGTTTTGGAAAATAGTATTTGAGCTGATTCTTTTAAAATCAAATTTCTGACATCTACTTTTAATGGTATTTATGACTCTTTCAGGGTTTGTTGTTGCAAGAATAAAAACAACTCTTTCAGGGGGCTCTTCAATAGTTTTGAGTAAAGCATTTGATGCAGCTGTTGAAAGCATATGACATTCATCGATAACATATACTTTCCATCTAGCTTGAGTCGGGGCAAATCTTGCTCTATCAATTATTTCTCGTATATTTTCAACTCCAGTATTAGATGCGGCATCAATTTCAATAATATCTAGCGCATTACCTTCCGCAATTTGTATACATAATTCGCATTTTCCACATGGATTTGGTGTAGGTTGTTTAGATGATAGACAATTTAATGATTTTGCAAATATTCTTGCACTTGATGTCTTCCCTGTTCCCCTAGGTCCATTAAAGAGATAAGCAGGTGCAATTTTCTGAGATATTAATGCTTGTTTAAGAGTGATTGATATAAATTCTTGACCAGCCAGCTCATCAAGGTTAAGAGGCCTATATTTTTGATGAAAAGGTTTATGTATATTAAGCATTTATTATTTTTAATTACATGATTAAAGTTGAATTATGGAAAACGATAACCTTAATTTTTATGCAGATTCTTTAATAATCCTTTGAGATCCTGATGGAAGTTTAACAATTTTCGACAAGAACAGTTTGTCTACCATTTTTTTCGTAATGGTAAACTCTTTAACTTCTTCTTGTGATGGAAGTGTATACATTAAATCAAGCATTAATTCTTCAATTATTGATCTAAGAGCTCTGGCTCCCGTTTTTCTTTTAAAAGCTTCATTAGCGATTGCTTCCACAGACTCTGGTTCGAAATTTAATTCAACGTTATCCATACTTAATAAAGTTTTAAATTGCTTTACAAGTGCGTCTCTTGGTTCTGTGAGAATTGATTCAAGAGTTTCTTTAGTAAGACGATCTAATACTGCGCATACAGGAATTCTTCCGATGAATTCTGGAATTAATCCATATTTGACTAGATCATCTTGTTCCAAATTCTTGAGAGCATCTCGGGAATCAACTATTTTTTTTGCATTTATTTTGCTTTCGTCAGGGTTGGTAGTAAATCCAATTGAATTTTTCCCTAAACGTTTTTGAACAATATCCTCTAAACCTATAAATGCACCTCCACATAAAAATAAAATCTGGCTTGTATCGATTTGAATACAGTCATGGTTGGGGTGTTTTCTTCCTCCTTGTGGTGGGACATTAGCAATTGTTCCTTCAAGCATTTTTAATAATGCTTGTTGAACTCCTTCTCCAGATACATCTCTTGTAATTGATGGGTTTTCACTCTTTCGAGCGATCTTGTCAATTTCATCAATGTATATGATCCCTTTTTGAGCTAAATCCACATTCATTTCTGATTTTTGTAGAAGTCTCAAGAGGATATTTTCAACATCTTCGCCAACATATCCAGCTTCAGTAAGACTTGTTGCATCAGCTACTGCAAAAGGAACATCAAGAAATTCAGCTAAAGTTTGTGCTAATAAGGTTTTACCACTTCCAGTTGGGCCAATTAGTAAGATGTTTGATTTTTGTAGTTTAGTTGCTTGTAGATTATTCGAATTATTTTCTTTGTTTTCTTCTTTTAATCTCCAAGCTAATCTTTTATAGTGATTATAAACAGCAACTGATAGTATTTTTTTTGCAGATTCTTGACCTACAACTTGGTTATCAAGAAAAGTTTTAATTTCAAGTGGTTTGGGGATAGAAGTTAATTCTAAAGGAATAGATTTATCAGAATTATTAGTTGGTAATTTTTTCTTTACTTGAGGTGAGTTATTGATTTTTGCTTGAGTATCAATTAATTCTTCATCAAGAATTTCATTACAAAGGTCTATGCATTCATCACAAATGTAAACCCCAGGACCAGCTATAAGTTTTCTAACTTGATCTTGTGATTTACCACAAAAAGAACATTTTAGATGGGCGTCGAATTTAGCCATCGATTATCAAAGCTTGTTTAGAATTAAATAAGGTTAAATATCCCTTACTTATTAGGATTGCTTATAAAATTGGATTCGTCATCATATTCTTAAAATATTCCTTTTACTTGTCATTTTTTATGACTTTATCAATTAGTCCATATTCAACAGCTTCTGCAGGTGATAGAAAATAGTCTCTTTCCGTATCTTCATTAATTTTTTCTAAAGATTGATTAGTATGTTCTGCTAAAAGAGAATTTAATGTTTTTTTGAGAAATAGTATTTCTTTTGCTTGTATCTCAATTTCAACTGCTTGGCCTTGAGCACCTCCAAGTGGTTGGTGAATCATTATTCTCGAATTAGGTAAAGCTAACCTTTTCCCTTTCGCCCCTCCACTAAGGAGGAATGCCCCCATACTTGCAGCTACACCAAAACAGATTGTTACGACGTCTGGAGAGATTTGCTGCATCGTATCGTATATAGCTAATCCTGCAGTAACAGAACCACCGGGAGAGTTAATATATATTTGTATGTCTTTGTCAGGATCTTCTGCTTCTAGAAATAATAATTGTGCAACTAATGAATCTGATACTTGATCATTAATCCCGGTACCTAAAAATATTATCCTTTCCCTTAATAGTCTTGAATAAATATCAAATGCTCTTTCTCCTCTTCCAGATTGTTCTACTACAGTAGGAACGGCAGATCTCGATTTATCAATAACATTGCGAGAATTTATTGAGCTTTGGATTAAATGTTTTTTTTCAGAATACACTTAGTTAGTCTCTTTCTTTATCTAATTTAAGGGTTTTTTTGCTGAATAGTTAAATTTTTTATAAATTAATTTTTTTCTTTTTTACTTACCTTGGGTTTACTTTTAGTTTTAACTCCTTTTTTTGTAGTTGTTTTTGTGGTTGTTTTTGTGGTTGTTTTTTTGGTTGTTTTTGTGGCTGTTTTTGCTGCTTTTTCATTTATTTCTTTTACTGTTGAATTTTCTTCAAGCCAAGTGATTAACTTTTCTTGTAGGAGATCGTTACGAACTACATCTTTTAATTTCTGAATGTCAATTTGTTTTGGTGATTTAGAAATTTCATCTTCATATTTCTTCATTTTCTGATCTATTTCTTTATCCTCGACTGTGATTTTTTCTCTTTCTGATAATGCTTTTAAAGCTAAATTTCTTTGAACATTTTTTTCAGCTTGAGGACGAGTTGATTCTGCTAAAGATTTCACTAATTCTGGAGTAAACGTTGATTTAATATCCATGCCTTGTTGAGCAAATCTTTGCGCTGTTTGTTCAATATTATTTCTAACTTCAATATCAATCATTGCTTTTGGAATCTCAGCATCTAACTCTTTGGATAGTGCATCCATTAAAGCTTCAATTTTTAAATTTTTTTGAGTATTATCAAAATTGTCCTTTAGTTGTTTTTCTATATCTTTTTTTAGTTCTTTTAATGAATCTTTATTTCCAGATTGTTTTGCAAAATCATCATTAAGTTCAGGCAATTCTTTTTCTTTAAGATCTTTTAAACTTACTTCAAAGATTGCTTCTTTACCTCTGGAATCTTCATGAGAATAGTCTTCAGGAAATCTTAGATTAAGAGTTTTATTATCATCAATTTTCATACCTACAATTCCTTCAACGAAGCCTGGAATCATTTTGTTCTTTTCTAATTCAAGATCCATTGAATCACTAGATCCCCCGTCGATTTCTTTTTTGGAATCTTTGTAAATACCTTTGAAACTAACTACCGCTATGTCTCCTAACTTAGCAGGCCTATTATTAACTGGAATAATATTTGCTAATTGATTTCTTGATTTTTCTAAAGCTTCATCTATAGATTTGGGGTCAAACTTACTTTTTTTAATCTCAACTGATAGACCTTTTGATTTTTTTAATTTTAATTCGGGTGCAATATCAGTTTGTAGAGTAATTTTTAAAGGTTTTTCCGGATTAAAAATTTTTAGTATTGATTCAAATCCATCAACTAATTCTGGTTCACTTAGTGGCTCTATTGATTCCATCTTTAAAGCCTGGTTCCAAGATTTATCAATTATTTTTTCTAGGGCAGATGCATGTAGTTGAGTAATGCCGATTCGTTGTATTAATACTTGTTTTGGAATTTTGCCAAGCCTAAATCCAGGAATTTTGGCTGAACGACTAATTGAATTTATTGTCTCATTTACGCATGATTTGCATGTATTAGATGGTATTTCTAATTCAAGTGCAACTCTACTCTGGGGTAGTGCGGTTGTTTTTACTATTAATTCTTCTTTAATCATGTTTGAATTTTAAAATTATTACAATAGGCAGAATCTTAATTATTCCACATTAAGTGATTTCCTTGAAGTTAACTTTTTTGATACAGTAAGAAAAATATTAAATTTCATAATTTTTTAATTTATATAGTGAGAAATTCTCCTTTTCTGCCAAATAGACCATTAAAAGTAGCTGTTTTAGGCTCTTCAGGTGCTGTTGGATCTGAACTACTTAAAATTCTTGAAGAAAGAGATTTTCCTATCTCAGAATTAGTTTTGCTTTCATCTCAGCGGTCAGAAGGAAAAATAGTCAAATGGAAAGGAGAAGAAATTATTACTAAAAAAGCTTCCAAAAAAGAGTTTTTGAATGTTGATTTAGTTCTTGCTTCCGCAGGTGGAAGTATTTCAAAACAATGGTTATCTACAGTTAAAGATCAAAATGCTGTACTAATTGATAACTCAAGTGCATTCAGATTAGAAAATAATGTTCCTCTTATTGTTCCGGAAGTAAATGCTTGTGAAGCTTTAAAGCATAATGGTGTTATCGCTAATCCGAATTGCACAACAATATTACTGACTCTAGTTTTAGCTCCTTTGAATAAAATTTCTCCGATTAAAAGAGTAATCGTTTCAACTTATCAATCGGTGAGTGGAGCTGGGCAATTAGCAATGGAGGAATTACAGTTTTTAACTAAAAAATATTTGCAGGGAGATCCGAAAGAAAGTCAAGTCTTACCATATTCCTTAGCATTTAATCTCTTTCTACATAATTCACCAATGCTTTCAAATAATTACTGCGAAGAAGAGATGAAAATGACCAATGAAACTCGCAAAATACTAAATATTACTGATTTAAAACTTTCTTCAACATGTGTTCGAGTTCCAGTTCTTAGAGCCCATTCTGAATCAGTTAATATTGAATTTGATGATGTTATCAAACCTTCTTGTGCCATTAATCAATTGAAAAAAGCTAAAGGTTTAGAAATAATTCAAGATTATGAAAAAAATAGGTTCCCCATGCCAAATGATGTAATGGGAAGAGATAATATTGCGGTAGGAAGAATAAGAACTGATATTAGTAATCCTAATGGATTAGAATTATGGTTATGTGGAGATCAAATAAGAAAAGGAGCAGCACTTAATGCTGTTCAAATAGCTGAATTATTAATTGCAAAAAAATGATTCCTAACAATACTAAATTTTCTAATCCATTATTCGGAAGAATTTTGACAGCAATGGTTACTCCATTTAAAGACAATGGCGAGGTTGATTATGAATTAGCTATTAAACTTTCTAATTACCTTTGTGAAAATGGCTCTAATGGAATTGTGCTTTGTGGGACCACAGGAGAGTCTCCAACTCTTACATGGACTGAACAACATAATTTGTTTGTTGCAATAAAAGGTTCTTTAAAGCCAAGGTCTAAAGTGATTGTTGGTACAGGTAGTAACTGTACCAGTGAGGCTATAGAAGCTACCCAAAAAGCTTATAAATTTGGAGCCGATGGGGCTTTAGTTGTTGTCCCTTACTACAATAAGCCTCCTCAAGAAGGTCTTTATAAACACTTTAGTTCTATCGCTAATGCAGCTAGTGATTTACCTTTAATGTTATATAACATCCCTGGAAGAACTGGTTGCAATTTATTGCCCACCACTGTAAATAAACTTATGGATTTCCCAAATATTCTCAGTATTAAAGCAGCAAGCGGTAGAATAGAGGAAGTAACAGAGTTAAGGGCAGCGTGCGGCTCTAAACTTTCAATATATAGTGGCGATGATTCTTTATTGCTTCCTATGTTATCTGTTGGTGCTGTTGGTGTAGTAAGCGTTGCGAGTCACATTGTTGGGTTGCAGCTAAAAATAATGATTGAATCATTTCAAAAAGGTGAAATATCTATTGCTCTTGATATTCATGAAAAACTGCAACCACTTTTCAAGGCACTCTTTGAAACCACAAACCCAATTCCAATTAAAGCAGCCTTAGAACTACAAGGCTGGAAAGTCGGTTCTCCTAGGAATCCATTAACGCCTCTTATTAAAGAAAAGAGAGAAAGCTTACTTCAGATAATTCAAAATCTGTCTTTGTAAATACTTTTTTTAACGCTTTAATAAAGTTACTTTGACTTTAATTACAACATTTTTTGCTTGTTAAAATACTTTTACTATGAACTCAAATCAAATCAAATCAAATAATAATCAAACCTTATCTCAATCAAAAAGATCAAATGAACCTGCTTTAAAAATTATTCCACTAGGGGGTCTTCATGAAATAGGCAAAAACACATGTGTTTTTGAATACCAAGATGACATCATTTTAATAGATGGGGGACTCGCTTTTCCAAGTGATGGCATGCACGGTGTGAATGTTGTTATGCCTGATACATCCTATTTGCAAGCTAACTTAAATAGATTTCGTGGAATGATAGTAACTCATGGTCACGAAGACCATATTGGTGGAATTTCTCATCATTTAAAGAAATTTAATATTCCCGTGATTTATGGCCCACCTTTAGCAATCTCAATGCTTAAAGGAAAAATGGAAGAAGCAGGAGTGGCTGATAGGACAACAACGCAGACTATAGAACCAAGGCAAGTTGTCAGACTTGGCCAGCATTTTTCATTAGAATTTATACGTAATACTCACTCAATTGGCGACAGTTTTTCTTTAGCACTAACTACTCCAGTAGGTGTTGTTTTCTTTACTGGAGACTTTAAATTTGATCATCTGCCACCTGATAACAAACATGCTGATATTGAAAGAATGGCATTTTATGGAGAGAAGGGTGTTCTTTGTTTACTCTCAGACTCTACAAATTCTGAAGTAAAGGGTTTTGTTCCTTCAGAAATTTCTGTTTTTCCAAATTTAGATCGAATAATATCTGAAGCCAAAGGTAGAGTGATGCTTACCACTTTTGCGAGTTCAACTCACAGAGTTGCTATGGTGATTCAATTAGCAATGAAGCATGGACGTAAAATTGGATTAATGGGACGTTCAATGCTAAATGTTGTCGGAAAATGTCGTGAATTAGGTTATATCAAATGTCCTGATGATCTCTTTTTTCCGATTAAAAGTATAAGAGATTTACCAGATAGAGAAACCTTACTCTTAATGACAGGTAGCCAAGGAGAGGTAATGGCTGCATTAAGTAGGATTGGAAGAGATGAACATCCTCACGTTAAACTTAAAACTACTGATACAGTTATTTTTTCTTCCAGCCCAATTCCTGGAAATACAATTTCTGTTGTTCACAGTATTGATAGATTAATTAAATTGGGTGCTAATGTTATTTACGGTAAAGAACATGGAATACATGTTTCTGGCCATGGATGTAGAGATGATCAAAGATTGATGCTTGCGTTAATTAAACCAAAGTTTTTTGTCCCCGTACATGGTGAATATAGAATGCAAGTTCTTCACGGTAAAACCGCTGAATCGATGGGCGTAGATCCTAATAATATACTCATCCTTGATAATGGAGATACTATTGAGCTTAGATCTGATTCAATGATTCAAGGAGATCCAGTAAAGTCTGGAATTGAAATGTTGGATAATACGAGAACTTGTGTAGTAGATGCAAGAGCATTAAAAGAGAGACAGCAGTTAGCAGATGATGGAATAGTTACTGTTTTAGCTCCTATAAGCACAGATGGTAATATGGTCGCTCCACCAAGAGTAAGTTTGAGAGGGGTCGTAATATCAGCTGATCCAAGAAAAATGTCAATGTGGACCGAAAGGGAGATAAATTGGGTATTGGAAAACCGCTGGAAACAATTATCAAGACAAACAAGTCCCAACAGTTTTGAAGTTGATTGGATTGGGGTCCAAAGAGAGATTGAAAATGGTTTAACTAGAAGGATGCGAAGAGAATTACAAGTAGAGCCTTTAATTTTATGTTTAGCTCAACCTGCACCAAGCGGAACCCGAGCCTATAAACCTCAAATAGTTAATGAGCAAAATCAGCATCCAAAAAATAAACATTATCCAAATGTAAATAAAAATATAAACCGCAATCAAAATAATTATAAAAATAATCTATCTACTAAAAATATAAATCAAGGAAAGAATAATCAATCTGTAAAAGACTCAGTTAAGTCTCCAGTAGCTAAGGTAGAGGAGGCACCTGCAGGTAGAACTAGAAGAAGGAGATCTGCAATATCATCCTAGTTTTTTTCTAGATTTATATAGTCCTTATTCCAAATAATCTGTAATCCATCTGGTAAATTTATTTGGCCTCTATCTTTTTCAAAAATTGAAGAGGCTAAATGAGTTATATTCTTTGAGCTTAATTGTTTTCTACAATCCTTCCTGAGAAAAGTATTTAAAATAGTACATCTTGCTTCAATGCATAAGCTATTTAATAATTCTCTCTTTACACCAGTTTCATCTTCACAAGAAAGGAAAGCAAGCTTACTTAGGTCATTTTGCTCATTTTTATAATTGCTCATTTTTTCTGCAAAACTATTTATCCTCTTGGAACAACCAGGATATATATTTTCTAAAATAGGAATAATTTTCCCCCTGACTAAATTCCTTTTTATTGTTAGATCGTAGTTAGTCGGGTCTTCCCAAATAGGAATGTTTTGAAGCTGGCAAAATTTCTTGGTGTCCTCTCTACTGAATATTAATAATGGTCTTATTAAATAAATGTGATCTTCAAGTAATCGTTTTTTGTCGATATAGCTTAGTCCTGCATAATTGCTTCCTCTAGCTAAATTTAATAAAAATGTTTCTGCATTATCTGTGTTCGTATGACCCGTTAATAAGTAAATATCGATTTCTTTCTGGTTCGCAACAAATAATTGATTTGCCCTTTCACTTAATTTCTTATATCTCCAATCTCGCGCTTTTTCTTCAGAAGAAATAGTTTTTTTATCACCTTGATCAGAAAAAAATGTAATATTTTTTTTATTACAGTAACTTTTTAATTCAAGTGCATATTTTTCAGATTTTTCATGCCATTGATGATCTCCATGCCAAACATTTACAACCCAATTATGTTTCTTTTTCATATCGTTGATTAGGTTCAATAAAGCCATTGAATCTTGTCCTCCTGAAACTGCTATTAATAGATTTGCTCCATCGGGAATTAATGTTTTATTGCCTAAAATTTCCTTGTGTAGAATGTGGTGCCAGGATGTCCAATTTTTTTGCGTTGAATTTTTATTAGACATATTGTTTAACTCAGATAATATTTTTTAAAAAATTCACTGTTTTAATAAAACAATGTCACAATCAGGTAATAAATTCATCAAATCTATGAGTCTGATTAATCTTTTGCCACAAAAAATTCAAGAAGAGCTAAGCAGTAAATCTTTACTCAAAGTTATTTCAGGATTAAGTAATTTTGAGACCCAATCTGTTAAGAAAATTTCAGAAGCAGCTTCTATTGGCGGAGCTGATTTAATTGACATAGCTTGTAAACCAGAATTAGTTGAATCTGCAATTGAGATATCATCATTACCAATTTGCGTAAGTTCCGTAGATCCTAAATTATTTATAAATTCAGTAAAGGCAGGTGCTTCTTTAATAGAAATAGGTAATTACGATACTTTTTACGATAAAGGTATTACTTTCTCGGAAGAGAAAATTTTAAATCTTACAAAAGAAACAAAAGATTTTTTACCTAATATTCCTCTATCTGTTACGGTTCCTCATACTTTGCCTATTGATAGGCAAGTTGATCTTGCAATAAAATTAGTTTTTGAGGGTGCTGATATTATTCAAACTGAAGGAGGTAAAAACGCTAATCCATATAGTTCAGGAATTCAAGGCTTGTTAGAAAAGTCAGTCCCTACATTGGCCGCTACATATGCAATATTTAAGGAATTTGAGAAACAATCTATTAATATTCCTATTATGAGTGCTTCAGGCTTAAGCGAGGTAACTTGTCCTTTGGCGGTATCATGTGGAGCTTCCGCAGTTGGAGTTGGATCTGTAGTTAATAAATCAAATAATTTATTATCAATGATAGCTGTTGTTAGAGGCATAAAAGAATCTTTGAAAAATTCAATGATTAAAGAAAAAATTTCTTAATATAAATAAATGTCAAGCTATTAGCTAAATGAGCAACTATAAGCTTCAAGCACCTTATGAACCAAATGGTGATCAACCTAAAGCCATTAAAAAGTTAGTGCAAGGAGTTAATAGTGGTAAAGAGTTTCAGACTCTTTTGGGTGCAACTGGAACTGGGAAAACTTTTACTATTGCTAATGTAATTGAGCAAACTGGAAGACCAGCATTGATTCTCGCTCATAATAAAACTTTAGCAGCTCAATTATGTAATGAATTAAGGCAATTTTTCCCTAAAAATGCCGTTGAATACTTTATTTCTTACTATGATTATTATCAGCCTGAAGCTTATGTTCCTGTAAGTGATACATACATAGCAAAAACTGCTTCAATCAATGAAGAAATTGATATGCTTAGGCATTCGGCTACTAGATCATTATTTGAGAGGAAAGATGTTATTGTTGTTGCATCAATTAGTTGTATTTATGGTTTAGGAATACCTAGTGAATATTTAAAAGCTGCTGTTAAATTTGTTGTTGGTGAATCTATAGATCTACGTTCTTCATTAAGAGCACTTGTGGATAATCAATATACAAGAAACGATGTAGAAATAAATAGAGGCAGATTTAGAATTAAGGGAGATGTATTAGAAATTGGACCAGCTTATGAAGATAGATTGATAAGAATTGAATTATTTGGTGATGAGATTGAGGCTATTAGATTTGTTGATCCATTAACTGGGGAGATTCTTGAGAGTCTAGATCAAGTGAGTGTTTACCCAGCGAAGCATTTTGTTACTCCAAAAGAGAGGCTAGAGGCTGCAATTAGTGCTATTAGAAGTGAATTAAAAGAACAACTCGATAAATTTGCCTATGAAGGAAAGTTGTTGGAGGCGCAGCGTTTAGAACAACGCACAAAATATGATTTGGAAATGCTTAGAGAAGTTGGATACTGTAATGGTGTTGAAAATTATGCACGTCATTTAGCTGGTAGAGAAGAAGGAACTCCTCCGGAATGTTTAATAGATTACTTCCCAAAAGATTGGTTATTAGTAGTCGATGAAAGTCACGTAACATGTCCGCAATTACATGCAATGTATAACGGAGATCAAGCTAGGAAAAAGGTATTAATAGATCATGGTTTTCGCTTGCCGAGTGCTGCAGATAATAGACCTTTAAAGTGTGAAGAATTTTGGGAAAAATCCAGACAAACATTATTTATTAGTGCCACTCCTGGTCAATGGGAGTTGGATCAATGCGAAGGCAATTTTATTGAACAAGTTATTAGACCGACAGGCGTTTTAGATCCCATTATTGATGTAAGACCTAGTGATGGACAAATAGATGATCTTTTATCAGAAATAAGAGTTAGAGCTAAAAAGAACCAAAGAGTACTTGTTACTACTCTTACAAAAAGAATGGCAGAAGATCTTACAGATTTTTTATCGGATAATAAAGTTAGAGTGAGATATTTGCATTCTGAAATTCATTCAATTGAAAGGATAGAGATTATTCAAGATCTTAGATTGGGTGAATATGATGTATTAGTTGGAGTTAATTTGCTAAGGGAAGGACTTGATCTGCCTGAAGTTTCTTTAGTTGCTATTTTAGATGCGGATAAAGAGGGATTTTTGAGAGCAGAGCGTTCCCTAATTCAAACTATTGGTAGAGCGGCAAGACATGTTGAGGGAGTAGCTTTGCTTTATGCAGATAACTTTACCCAATCAATGAAAAGAGCGATATCTGAAACTGATAGAAGAAGAACTATCCAAAAAAAATATAATCAGATCAATGGTATTACTCCAAAACCTGCAGGTAAGAAAATAGAGAATTCTATTTTATCTTTTTTAGAGCTTTCTAGAAAATTAGATACTGGAGGATTTTCTAAAGATTTGATAAATATTGTTAGTAATAAAACAGACGACATTTTAAATGCGAAAGATAATCAATGCCTTCTGGATGAAATGCCAAGTTTAATTGATAAGTTAGAAAATAAAATGAAAGATGCAGCAAAAGAATTAAATTTTGAAGAGGCAGCAAATCTTAGAGATAGAATTAAGAAACTCAGGCAAAAATTATCTAGAAATAGTTAGTTGATTATTTATTTATCTAATTCGAAATAAGAATGAATTGCATTTACTGCTTGGTCGCAGTCTTGTTCTAATACTATACAAGAAGTTCTTATTTCACTTGTAGCAATCATTTCAATATTAATACTTTTATTAGCAAGTGCTCTAAATATTTTCCCAGCTGTTCCAACCTTAAATGCCATTCCAGCTCCCACTGTACTTACTTTAGCTATCGCTGGTCCATCTTCGATAAATGATCCTGCTAATTTTTTTGTTAAAGAGTGGAAAATTGTATTAGCTCTTTCTCTATCTTGCTTGTTCATGGTAAAACTTATGTCTTTGGTTTTGAAAGATGTTAACTTTTCAGATTGAACAATAGTATCAAAAATTATATTATTCTCTGCGAGAGCTAAACATATTGAAGCTGCCACCCCAGGTTTGTCAGGTAGGTTCCGAATGCTAACTTGAACTTGATTTTTGTCTAATGCAATTCCTCTTACCTCAGGCTGATCCTCTCTGGCAATTACTGGATTAATAAATATTTGTTTTTCAGATAATTTAAATTTTTCACCGACAAATCTAATAGCTTTTGGAATATTGTCAATATCAATTACGCAACTAACTTTGATTTCGCTGGTAGCTATTAATCTTACATTTATGTTTGCTTGGGATAAAGTATCAAATAAATCAGCCGATACACTTGGTCTCCCCATTATTCCAGCTCCTTGAATACTTAACTTAGTCATATTTGTTTTGAAATTATATTCTCCACCTAATTGATTTGTTATCAATTTACATTGATCAACTGTTTTGGTTAACTCAAACTCATTAACTGTAAAAGTTATATCATTACTCTTCCCATCATGTGTAGCTTGGATTATTAAATCAACATTAATGCTCGCTTTAGATAAAGTTTCAAATATTTGAGCTGCAATTCCAGGTCTATCAGGTAGGTTGAAAATACTAAATACGGTTTGGTTTTCTAATACTTCAAGACTATTAACAGTTTTTGTTAATTCTAACCCACCTCTTTTGAGAGCTAATGGTTTTATTGTGCTGTGTAGAAGAGTGCCATTTGAGAGGGTTTGACTTGATTTCACATATAATTTAATTCCATAATTGCGAGCAATTTCTACAGCTCTTGGATGAAGTACTGAAGCTCCTACACTCGCAAGTTCTAGCATCTCTTCACAACTAATAATATCTAATAATTTTGCATTAGGTACAATTCTAGGATCAGTGGTAAGAACCCCAGGAACATCTGTATATATCTCGCAAGTCTCTGCACCTAATGCTGTGGAGAGTGCTACTGCTGAAGTATCTGACCCCCCTCTTCCTAAAGTTGTGATTTCCATTGAGCCAGTATGACTTAGCGTGGAGCCTTGAAACCCAGCAACTACTACGACATAACCTTGATCAATATAGTTTTGTATTCGTTCTGTTTTTATATCTAGAATTCTTGCTTTCCCATGAATTGATTCAGTAATAATTCCAACTTGGCTACCTGTCAAAGATATTGCAGGAATTCCATATTCATTTAATGACATCGATAGAAGTGCCATAGTTACTTGCTCCCCTGTAGATAAGAGCATATCTAATTCTCGACTATTGGGATTTTTGCTGATTGATTCTGCTAACTTATTTAAGTGATCTGTAGAATTACCCATTGCAGATACAACTACGACAATATCATTTCCAGCTTCTTTACTTTGAACAATATTTTGGGCAATCACTTTAATTTTTGTAATATCTCCGACCGAAGTGCCGCCAAATTTTTTAATTAATAAAGCCATATTTAAATCATAATATAAATTACCAAACTTAATATTTGATTAACTTTAGTTAACGAGATTTTCCGTAAAAACATTAATAGAATTATTGCCTTTTTTTAGTGATGATTCAATATCTAGTAAATTACTCATCAATTTAATTAAGAAATCTGAGGATGTATTATTTACTTTTTTACGGATAAAAAAAATTCTTTTTGGGTTAGATATATTTGCAAGTTTGCATATTTTTGATAAATCTTGCTCACCAGATTTATGAAGTAATTTTACTATGGTATGCATTCTGATTTGACTTATTAATCCCGCATTGAGTCTTAAAGCAGGTTCTCCTTTTTTTAATAAATAATGGATTTCTATAAGACCCTCATATATATTATTTTCTAATAGATGATCGATTATTTTAAAGATATTTGACTGATGATCATTAAATATTTCTTTTACATCATCACTTTTTAGAATAAGTTCTTTGTTTTCATTATTATTCGATGCAGATAGATATACCTTTGCCTTAGCTAATTCGCTCATTAAGTTAAAACTATCATTTCCAACTGAATTAATAATTAGATCAGCGGCCCCTTTACCTAGGTGAATATTCATCGAATTTGCGGTAACTTCTAGGTATCTTTTCTGGCCTTCAAAATCCCAGATATCGGGCAAAGAAAATGACGTTTCAATTGCTAAATCTTTTTTTATTAAATTTTGAATAAATTTTGTACTCTTCAGTCTTGAATCTGGTTTTTTGGTATTTTGTAAAAGAAAGTAAGTATTTCGTGGGATGTTTTGATAAATTTTTTCAAATTTGATTCTTATTTCTTCATTTTTATGTGTGAATAATGGGTTATTTTTTAATACAATTACTCGTGATCCATCTCCCAAAGGAGGCGTTAGTATTTCATCAAATGCTTGTTTTATTTGATTGTCATCATCACCATTTAAGTAACTAATATTTATTTCTCCCCATTCTTTGGATACTTTTTCATCAATTATTTTTTTTATAAACTTATTACTTGCATTTAAATCATTTCCCCATATTATTTGAATTGGCATATTTGCAAAAAAGAAGCTTATTATAATTATGCTTTCTTTAAAATAAAATAAATTAAATTTTAATGATAAAAGATCATCCTATTTTTTTAGAAAGTATTAGGTTTATTAAATCTAATTTGATTGAAAATAATTTTAATTACTTGGAAAATAAAGTTTTAGAAAGATTAGTGCATACTTCCGGTGATTTTAATATTCAGAAACTTTTGGAATTTAGTGAAGGAGCGTGTGAAAAAGCTCTTAAATCTCTTAAAGCCGGAGCACCAATATTGACTGATACTGATATGGCTGCAGCAGCTATTAAATCAATGGCAAAAAATACAAACGGAAACTCAGTTGTTTCCGCGAAACAATGGATTAATGATAGAGATTTATCAGGGTTGACTAAAACTGCTTATGGGATAGAAAAAGGTTGGATTGAATTATCTGCTAAAAATTCAGGAAGTCAATCGCCAATTATTGTTATTGGAAGTTCTCCAACTGCATTAATCAATTTATTAGAGATTATAAAAAATTCACAACAGATTCCTAGTCTAATTATTGGAATGCCTGTAGGTTTTATTGGTGTTAGGCAAAGTAAAAATAAATTACTCAAAACTAATTATCCTAGAATTGTTATGAACTCTACGAGAGGAGGGGCTGCAATGGCAGCAGCAGCTGTTAATGCCTTATTAAGAGAAACTATTTAAAATAATTTTTATATAATTTTTTTGAAAGTTTTTATTTAATTTTAATTTGAGAATTCAACTGATTATTTTTTTCTAAATAATCTAAAACTAATCTAGCTTTATTAATAACTTCTTTAGGAACCCCGGCTAACTTAGCGGCCTCAATACCATAACTTTTGTTCGCACCACCTTTTTCGATTTTATGACAAAAAAATAGTTTATCTTTCTTCTGTTTTACTAATACTTGAAAATTTTCTACGTTTCTATTTGTATTTTTAAGATAATTTAGTTCATGATAATGAGTAGCAAAGATTGTATTACATACAATTTTTTTTGCAAGATATTCACTTACTGACCATGCTATGGATAGCCCATCAAAAGTAGATGTCCCTCTTCCTATCTCATCAAGTAAGACAAGAGAGTTTGATGTCGCTTGATTTAGTATTGATGCTGTCTCTGACATTTCTACCATGAATGTCGATTGCCCAGTTGATTGATCATCTACGGCACCAATTCTTGTAAATATTCGATCAACAATTTGAATATCGGCTTTGCTTGCAGGGACGAAGCTTCCAATTTGAGCTAGGATTTGTATTAATCCTATTTGTCTAATAAAGCAACTCTTTCCGCTTGCATTTGGGCCAGTTAATATTATTAATTTTTGCTTATTATTAAACAAAATATCATTAGATATAAATTGTCTATTAGTTAATAGTTGTTCAACGATAGGATTTCTTCCTCCAACAATCTTTGTGCTTTGCTGGTCTGTTGAATTAGTGATGGGTGAAATAGTCGGTTTTATAAAATTATTTTCTAATGATGTAAGAGCTAAACCGAGTAATGCATCTAAACAGGCAATAGCTTTTGCTATGGATCTAATCCTTTTCGTTTTGGAAGATACAAGATTTCTTACCTCACAAAATAATTCATATTCTTTAGCAGCCGCACGATTTTTGACTTGAAATATTTTACTTTCTCTATTCTTGATTTCTGTGGTTACATATCTTTCCTCATTAGTAAGAGTTTGCCTTTTAATCCAATGATCAGGTGCTAAATTAACTTTAGATTTATTAATTGATATGTAATAACCAAAGTTTTTATGGAATTGAATTTTTAAATTTGATATTTTACTAATTTTTCTTTCTTTTAATTCTTCTTGATTCAACCAATCTGAGTAGTCGTCTATTAAGTTACGTAATCCATCTAACACATTATCAACTCCATCATGGATAATGCCTCCTTCACTAGTATTTAAAGGTGGATTTTCTACTAGCTTGAAGCTTATTAGATCTGCTAACTCTAAAAGCTCATTATCAATATTTTTTAATTGATCCGTCCAGGATGGGATTTCATACTTAAATAATTTAACAATTGACTTTAATCTAGGTAATTTTTTTAACCCCTCTGAGATTGCAATTAAATCTCTTGGACTGGCATGCCCCGCACACGCTCTCCCCGAAAGTCTCTCTAAATCGCCCATTGCTCTAAGTATATTTTGGGTATCTGTCCGTAACTTTTTAGACTCTAAAAAGTTTGAAATAATATTTTGTCTTTTAAAAATTTCATCAATATTTAATAATGGAGAATCTATCCATCTTCTTAAACATCTTGCACCCATGCAGGTATATGTTCTATCAATACTCCAAAGAAGTGAACCAGCATAATTATTTTCTCTTTGTGTATTTTTTATTTCTAAATTTTTTTGAGTTTGATAATCAATAATTAAATGATCTTTTGGAAATTGTATTTGTGGGAAATCTAAAGAAATTTTTAAAGAAGAATCGTTCTCTAAATTTGAAGGATTGATTTTCTCTAAATAATTTATTAAGCCACCAAGTGCTTTAGTCGCATTATTTAAATTCTTGAGTCCTAGGCCCTCTAAACTAAGAATTTGAAAATAGTTTTTTATAGTTGAACATGCTTCATTAATACTGAAAAAAGTTTCTTGGGTGACAGTATATGTAATTTGTTGATTTTGGTTTTCTAATAACTTTTTCTCTTCATTGCTTCCTATGATGATTTCTGATGTATCTAATTTAATAATTTCATCGAATAATTTAGAGATTGATTGCCCTTCCATTGTTAATAATTCTCCTGTACTCACATCAGCTCTTGAAATACCCCATTCACATAAATCTTCTGAAATGTTTTCAGATAAGTGGATTGCTGTTATCCAATTATTTTTTTTTGCAACCAACATACCCTCTTCAATTACAGTCCCTGGCGTAATTATTCTTGTTATTCCTCTTTTCAGTGGTGTTCCGTAATTTCCAGTACTTTTTTCTAACTGATCACATATAACTACTGAATGGTTTTTTTTAATTAATTCGGCGCAGTATCTCTCCATTGCATGATGAGGGACTCCTGCCATAGGAATTTTACCAATATCTTTACCCGCATCTTTGCTTGTTAAGGTTATTTCTAATAGGTTAGATATGAATACAGCATCTTCAAAAAAACATTCAAAAAAGTCACCTAATCTATATAACAATAATCTATTGCTGTTTTCTTCTTTTAATGTCACATAATGTTTGAGAATTGGAGTTAATTTTTGTTTTTCAACAGTTTTATAACTGTAAGATTTTTCATTGATACAATCATTTTTTCTTTCGGAATTTGAATTATTTTTGAATTTGCTTATTAAATTAGTAGAATTTTTTCTTTGTCTGGGCCTTTTCTGCGACTCTTTTTTTAATTCTTCAGTAGATAAATCTTCAGGAATTTGACTTGAGTTGTTTGGGAGTTTAAGTTCTTGATTAATTGCAAATAAATCCCTCTGAATTATCGTATCTTCTTCCATCTTTTTATCATTTCTAAATAGATATTAGGAACTAATTTTAGTTTTGCATTTTAAAACTGACTAAAAGTATGTAAATTTTCTCCAAAAATATTCATTTTCATGAGATCATAGTATCTATAATTATTTTAAAATAAGTTCGAATCATGCAGGCAGTTAATTTTTTCTTCGTAAATGCTCTTTTATTTGCTTCTCTTATCGCAGTAGTAGGAGTTCCTGTTTTATATGTAACTCAACCCTCTACTGAAGATGGACAGAAAGAAAGCAGAAGAAAAATATATTCTATTGCTGCAGTTTGGGTGGTTTTAGTTTTTGCTACAGGGATTGTTTCAGCCTTGGTTTGAACTTAGTACCTTTTCATGAGAGTGTAGATATATAAGAAAGAAAATTTAATGACTATCTTTGAGGGATCTTTTACCAATGCTTCTACTTTAAAAGTAGGTATAGTTGTAGCAAGATTTAATGATTTAATTACTAATAAAATATTATCTGGGTGTCTTGATTGTCTTAAAAGGCATGGTTTAGATACTTCAGAAACAAGTAAAGAACTTGATATTGTTTGGGTTCCTGGATCATTTGAACTGCCAATAGCAGCTAAAACGCTTTTGAAAAAATCTAACTATGACGTTGTAATTGCTCTTGGGGCTGTTATTAGAGGAGAAACTTCTCATTATGATGTCGTTATTTCTGAGGCTAGTAAGGGAATTTCACAAGTTTCATACGAAAATAATGTCCCAATTATTTTTGGTGTTTTAACTACTGATAGTATGCAACAGGCTTTAGAAAGAGCTGGGATAAAAAACAACCTTGGTTGGAACTATGCTTTACAAGCAATTGAGATGGGTTCTTTAATTAAAAATTTAAATTAGTTTCAAAAAAAGTAAGGTTTTGTTCATTTCATTCCTTTTTTAAGATAAAATGAACTAGTTATGCGGATGTAGCTCAGTGGTAGAGCATCTCCTTGCCAAGGAGAATGTCGAGAGTTCGAATCTCTTCATCCGCTTATTAATGTATTTTATTATGGTTATTATTCTGCTAAATCAGATTATTTGAATGATTTCTTTCTTTAAAATAAAAAATTTGAAATATAATAAATAAATGTAAGTTGTTAAATGCCACTTAATGTTTCTATTGAGGATTTAAGAGAATTATTTACTAAGCCCTACGGGGAAGATGCACCAACAAAAGCAAAGTGGGCAGAGTTTTATAATGAGAATGTTACTTTCATTGATCCAACCCAGGAAACCAAAGGATTAGATTCTTATGTGGAGGCCCAAGAAAAGCTGGTTAAAAGATGCGATGATGTTTATTTGGAAACTCATGCAATATCAATCAGTGGAAACTATGGATTTGTAGAATGGACTATGGGTTTAAAAATTATGGGTAAAGAATTTATATATCCTGGCACGACACGTTTGATATTTTCTGACAATGGCTTAATCCAAGAACACAGAGATTATTTTGATTTTTGTGGTCCTACTTTTGGGCCCGTTCCTATTTTGGGTCCGTTTATAAGGTGGCTTTATGCAAGATTTATTTCTTAAAGATCAAAGATATTAGTAAAATCTTTAAAATTTTGAATAATATTTTAAAAGCAAATTAATCTCAAATATTAAGATTTTTTATCTCAGGTTTAATTGCAACATTTATAAATTTCTTAGTATTTAATTTAAATTTCGTGTACTAAAAGATTTTGTGAAGTAACTTCTTTGAAGTCAATTTGCGAATAAAACATTTTTTTGCTCGTAGTCATTAAATATATTTTCTTAGTATTTTTTATTTTCTTTGAATCTAATAGGTTTTTCACAATCATCTTGCCGTAACCTTTCCCTTGATGATCTTGATCAATTACTATATCCCATAAAACGCCTCTATAAACACCATCTGACAAGGCTCTCCCAAAACCAACTGGTTCATTATTAGACCAAATACTTACAACAACATCGCTATTCGCAAGACATTTTTTTAGGTCTTTAATTGTTCTATTCTTAGCCCAAAATGCATTACGATGTAGAAATTGTTGAAGTTTAAATAATCCTTTCGTGGGTTTGAGATTAGGACCTAATCCAAATAATCTTAATCCAAGAGCACCTTTTGAATGTTTAATTAAAAAAAATGGTTTCATAAGTTTGGAAATTTTAAAATTTTGAGAGAAATGTAATAACTTCTTTGGTAACTTCGATTTAACACCTTAATCGATAACTTTTAAAAAAATAAAGAGATATACGATTTACCCATTTAGTTGTAACGCACTAATTTATAATGATTGTAATAGGATTAATTTTTTAGAGGAAAAACAATTATGCTCAAACTTTTGTTGGGAGATCCGAATACACGAAAGTTAAAGCGATATCAACCAATAGTTGAAGAAATAAACTTATTAGAAGAAGAAGTATCTATATTAACTGATGATGAATTACGGAACGAGACTCATAAACTTAAATCAAAAATCTCCTTAGAGTTAAATATTAAAAAACAAAAGGAACTATTAGAAGAAATCTTACCCAAAGCTTTTGCAATCGTAAGAGAAGCAAGTAAAAGAGTTTTAGAAATGCGTCATTTTGATGTGCAATTAATTGGTGGGATGGTTCTCCATGAAGGACAAATTGCTGAGATGAAAACCGGAGAAGGTAAAACTCTGGTCGCAACGCTACCTTGTTACCTAAATGCTTTAACTGGTAAAGGCGTACATGTTGTTACTGTTAATGATTACTTAGCTCGAAGAGATGCCGAGTGGATGGGTCAAGTGCATCGTTTTTTGGGCTTATCAGTTGGTCTAATTCAGCAAGATATGAGTCCTTCTGAGAGGAAAAAAAACTATGCATGTGACATAACTTATGCAACTAATTCTGAATTAGGCTTTGATTATTTAAGAGATAACATGGCTACTGAAATCGAAGAAGTAGTTCAAAGAAAATTCAATTATTGCGTTATAGATGAAGTTGATTCAATTTTAATTGATGAAGCGAGAACTCCTCTAATAATTTCGGGTCAAATCGAAAGGCCACAAGAAAAATATCAAAAAGCGGCACAATTATCATTGTCTCTTATTAAGGCGAAAGAGTTGAGTAAAGATGGTATTGATCCAGAGGGTGATTATGAAGTGGACGAAAAACAACGTAGCTGCATATTAACTGATCAAGGATTTGCTAAATGTGAAGAGTCCTTGAAGGTTAATGATTTATATGATCCTCAAGACCCGTGGGCTCATTACATCACTAATGCTTTAAAAGCTAAAGAATTATTCGTTAAAGATGTAAATTACATCATTAAAAAAGAAGAAGCAGTAATAGTTGATGAATTTACAGGAAGGGTTATGCCTGGAAGAAGATGGAGTGATGGACAACATCAGGCAATCGAAGCAAAAGAAGGTCTTAAAATTCAACCTGAGACCCAAACATTAGCATCTATAACGTATCAGAACTTTTTCCTTTTATATCCAGGATTGGCTGGCATGACAGGAACTGCTAAGACCGAAGAGGTGGAATTTGAAAAAACTTATAAATTAGAGTCAACAGTTGTTCCAACTAATCAGATAAGGAAGAGACAAGATTGGGCTGATCAAGTTTTTAAAACAGAGCTTGGAAAATGGAAAGCGGTAGCTAATGAGACAGCAGATATACATAGAAGCGGCAGACCTGTTTTAGTAGGTACAACAAGTGTCGAAAAAAGTGAGTTATTAAGTACGCTTCTTTTCGAGCAGCAAATTCCACATAATTTGTTAAATGCAAAACCAGAGAATGTAGAACGCGAGGCAGAAATTGTAGCTCAGGCTGGAAGATCAGGTGCCGTCACGATCGCAACAAATATGGCGGGAAGAGGGACTGATATTATTCTTGGTGGTAATAGCGACTATATGGCAAGGCTAAAATTAAAAGAGACTTTAATGCCTTTACTAGTTAAGCCAGATAATGAGCATAAACCGCCAATACCTCAACAAAGAAATTCAAAAGCTGGGGGAGGATTTTCTGCCAAAGTTGACTCAATTTCAAATAAAAATACTAAAAGCGGTGTAGACAGTCTTTTCCCATGTCAGTTAGGCGAAGATATTAAAAGAAAACTATCTTTATTATCTAATGAACTTGTAAAAAATTGGGGAGATAGAAGCCTAACTATTCTGGAATTAGATGATAAAATCGCTACTGCTGCTGAAAAAGCTCCAACTGACGATAAACTAATACAATCTTTGAGAGAATCTTTATCAGAGGTGAAAAATGAATATGAAAAGGTATTGATTCATGAAGAAGAAAATGTTAGGAATGCGGGGGGTCTTCATGTCATTGGAACTGAAAGGCATGAGTCAAGAAGAGTTGATAATCAACTTAGAGGAAGAGCAGGTAGACAAGGAGATCTTGGAAGTACCAGATTCTTTTTATCTCTGGAAGATAATCTATTAAGGATATTTGGAGGAGATAGGGTAGCAAACTTAATGAACGCTTTTAGGGTAGATGAAGATATGCCTATTGAGTCAGGAATGCTTACTAGATCTTTAGAAAGTGCACAGAAGAAAGTTGAGACTTATTATTATGACATCAGAAAACAAGTTTTTGAATATGATGAAGTAATGAATAATCAAAGAAAAGCGGTTTATAATGAGAGATTAAGAGTTCTAAAAGGTAATGATTTGAAGAAACAAGTCATAGGGTATGGAGAAAGAACAATGGAAGAAATTGTAGAAGCTTATATCAATCCTGATTTGCCTCCAGAAGAATGGGACATTGATCAATTGATTTCTAAAGTAAAAGAATTCATTTATTTATTAAATGATCTGAAATCAGAAGACATTAGTGTCTTATCTATTGAAGAATTAAAAAATTATCTTCAAGAGCAATTACGTATTGCATATGATTTAAAGGAGGCTCAAATAGAGAAATTTCGCCCAGGTTTAATGAGGGAAGCTGAAAGGTTTTTTATACTTCAGCAAATTGATAATTTATGGAGAGAACATCTTCAATCAATGGATTCTTTAAGAGAATCTGTAGGATTAAGAGGTTATGGTCAAAAGGACCCCTTGATTGAATATAAAAATGAAGGTTATGATATGTTCCTTGAAATGATGACTAATATGAGAAGAAATGTCATTTATTCGATGTTCATGTTTCAACCTAAAACTGAAAAAGAAACTACTAATTAATTTAAAATCAATCATCTCCTAAGAATTCTATTATTTCTTTATCTTTTAGATTTTGTGCATTGCCAACTTTAGAAATATCAATAGATTCTGAATTTACCAAACATTGAAGGGTGTTTTGTAGTTTAAGGATTTGGTTTTCAAGCTGATCTATTCTATCCATTAAATTTTTGATTACATTAGCTTCAGCATCTGGTAAAGCAGAGTGTGCTAAAGGATTAACTTTCACACCACTTTGATGAACAACTCTTCCTGGTATTCCAACCACAGTACTATTTTCTTCGACATTACGAACAACGACTGATCCTGCGCCAATTCTAGTATTTTGCCCAATTATTATTGAACCTAGAACTTTTGCTCCTGCCCCTACTACAACATTCTCCATTAATGTTGGATGCCTTTTGCCATGACTTTTACCAGTTCCTCCTAAAGTAACTCCTTGATAAAGTAAGCAGTTATTCCCAATTTCAGCTGTTTCGCCGATGACAACACCCATGCCATGATCTATAAAAACTTTTTCCCCGATTTTGGCACCTGGATGTATCTCTATTCCTGTGAATAATCTATTTAATTGACTTAATAATCTCGGAATTAAGGGTAACTTTAATAGCCATAATTTATGGGTAAACCTATGAAAGATAATTGATTGAAAACCTGGATAGCAAAGAAAAATTTCTAAAATTCCTCTCGCTGCAGGATCTCTTTCTCTAATTATTTCAATATCTGACTTTAAATTTCTTAGCATGATTAATTAATTAATAACTCCTAACTCGGTTTTTAAATGATTTATAGTTTTTACGCTTAAATAATTTTTTGCACATATAATTTGTGGTACTCTCACCAATTGAGAACGATTTTTTAACAGAGTATTTTCAATAAGGGATAAACTAGGTCCATCGCATACTATATAGTTGGAAGCTTTTAAAAGGGCTAATAATCTACTACTATTATCTGAGATGGTAGTCATGATTACTATATCACTTCCTCTCATGCTATGTATGATAATTTCTGCAGCTCTTAATAAGCCAGGGCTGATGCTTACAATACCTACACAACTTCCAGGTTTTAATTCTTTGATTATTTTTAATTCTTTCTGAAAGTCGCTCAAATCTACAGCAATAGCTCTAACCCTATATTGTTTTGCTAATTTTTCTAAAGGTTGTAAAAAATATCTACTTGTGACAATTGTCCCAATATTGGAGTTGCAAAGGACTTTTTCTAATTCTTCCATAGGGACAACTTCTACTGGTATGTTGATGTTTGGAGAGAGGTCTTCTGCAATTAACATAGAAGCACCTATATCTTCCCGAGGGGTACTAATTATTATTCTTGATCCACATTTAATACGCCAATCAATTTCATTAGTCAACAGATTTCTCGTTTCTTGAAGAGTACATCCAAGTTTGATTAATTTATCTACTGCTTTTTTTGCCTCTAGATCAGGAGTTATATTTAAATTGTTTTTGGAATTAAATGATTTTTTAAGATCTCCTTTTTTAAGATTATCTCTCACATAAATTCCTGATCCTGCTATTGCTTCAACGACTCCGTCTGTTTCGAGTTGTCTATAAACTTTACTTATAGTATTGCGATGCAATCCTGTTTGCATAGCTAATTGTCTAGTACTAGGTAAGCGATGACCTGGAGAATAATATCTAGCTGCAATAGCAAAGCAAATTTGATTATATAACTGTGTAGATGCCGGAATATCAATTTCTTGTTGAATATGAAATCTCACTTTAGAAAAAACCTAATTAATTTCTTTAATGTTCATAAGTGATACTTTAACACCCATCAAAATTTTTGAATCAATTTCGTATTGATAAATTGTCTTAATTTACCCTTCTTCTTTTTTTATTAAAGGTGTTTTTCTAGGACTTAAAAACATAATCATATTTCTACCTTCCCTTTTTGGCCTTTGTTGAACTTCTGACTGTTCTTCTAAATCATTAGCCATTTTTAAAAGGAGTGTTTCTGCTAAATTTGAATGCTGAATTTCCCTACCTCTAAAAAAAACAGTACATTTAACTTTATCGCCTGATTTTAAAAATCTCACAGCTTGACCTATTCTTACATCATAATCATGCTTATCAATTTTGTATCTCATTTTCACCTCTTTAACTTCAGTTTGGTGAGATTTTTTCTTTGTTTCTTTTGCTTTTTTTTCTTGTTCAAATTTATATTTTCCGTAATCCATAATCCTACAAACAGGTGGATTAGCTTTCTCGCTTACTAAAACTAAGTCCAGCCCTCTTTGATCAGCAATTTCTAGTGCTTTTATTCTATCAATAACTCCTAGTTGCTTCCCATCTGAATCAACAACTCTTAGTTGAGGGTATTTTATTCTTTCATTAATATTTGGGAGCTCTCTAACTGGAGCGCGGCGATCAAAGCGTGGACGTGGTGGCATTCAGTTTTTTAAAATGATTGTTTTGATGATGAAAAGATCTACTTATTTTATAAAGTTAGCGTAATGCGTACTTTATATTGATTATTGCATCTTTTAGTAGGTTTTTGTTATTAAGCCATATTGGATTGTTTTTATTACGGAACCATGTTTTTTGTCTCTTGGCAAATTGGATTGTTTTTGTTGTAGTTAGTTCAATAGCTTTTTCAATTTTTAAATTTTTCTTTATTACCTCTTTGGCTTCCCTATATCCAATCGTTTCTAGTAAAGGTAAATTTGATCCATACTGATTAATAATCTCTTTAGTCTCATCTATAATTCCAAATTCAAACATATTTTTTGTTCTTTTGAAAATACGTTCTTTTAAATCTTCTCTATGTAGACCTAATTCTAATATTTTCCATGGGGGAGGATTCTGGAATTTTTGAGATGATATTGGTTTACCTGTTACATAAAAGACTTCTAAAGCTCTTATCGTTCTAACTTGATCAGCGCAATTGATTTTTTTTGTTAGGACAGGATCACAAATTTTTAAAAGTTCCCAACATTTTTCTTGACCTAGTTTGTCGAATTGTGATCTTAAAGCTTTTTGAGGGGGGACATCCGGAGCAAAGAATCCCTTTATTATTGAATTCATATATAGCCCGCTTCCGCCTATTAGAAAAGGAATTCTTTTTTGATTTAGTTCTCGATTTATTGATTTTGTAGCAATTTCTTGAAATTGTTTTGCATTTACTTGGCTAGAAGGTTCTTCAAGATCTATTAAAAAATGCTTTATTGTTTTTTGTTGTTCTTTAGTTGGCTTTGCTGTACCTATGTCCATAAATCGATAAAGTTGTCTTGAGTCGATATTATGTATATTGAGATTAAAATATTTAGCAATTTCGATTCCTAGCTCGGTTTTGCCACTCGCTGTAGGTCCGATTAAAACTATTACTAATGGTTTTGGTTGAAACATATGTGATTTTTTGGAAGAAATATTCGATTCATATGATTAAAGTGATTAAATTTTGCATTTACTTCAAGCCTTTCTCTTATACCGATGGTAAATTTAATGAAACACCTTTTAAAAATAACATTTTAAAAGTTTTATTTTATTTTTTATATTAAATGAGTGAGGAAAAAAGATCTAATAAAATCTCTAATGACTATGGTGCTGACCAGATACAGGTTTTAGAGGGTTTAGAACCTGTTCGTAAACGACCAGGAATGTATATTGGTTCTACTGGTCCAAGAGGGCTTCACCATCTAGTATATGAGGTCGTAGATAATTCTGTAGATGAAGCCCTGGCTGGTCATTGTGATCATATTGAGATAGTTCTTAAAGAAGATGGATCAGCTTTAATTTCAGATAATGGCAGGGGTATTCCTACAGATATACATCCAAGAACAGGTAAAAGTGCTCTGGAGACTGTTCTTACTGTTCTTCATGCAGGGGGGAAATTTGGAAGTGGTGGATATAAGGTGTCTGGTGGATTACATGGTGTCGGAATATCTGTTGTGAATGCTCTAAGCGAGTGGGTAAATGTTACTGTTTTAAGAGATGGTAATGAGTTTAATCAAAGATTTGAGAAAGGAATTGCAAAAGGTGAATTAAAATCCCAAAAACAACAAAATAAACCATCAAGAAAAGGCACAACAATTTGTTTTAAGCCAGATACATCGATATTTACTGATGGCATTGAATTTGATTATGCTATTTTATCCTCAAGATTAAGAGAATTGGCTTATCTTAATGGCGGCGTCAAAATTATATTTCGAGATGAGAGGCAAAATTTATCGGATGGTTCTTTCAAAGAAGAAATTTACTTATACGATGGCGGCATTAAAGAATATGTTGAGTATATAAATAAAGAAAAGGAATCTATTCATTCTGAGGTTATTTATGTCGATTCACAAAAAGATAATGTTTATGTGGAGGCAGCTTTGCAATGGTGCTCGGACGTTTATTCAGATAATATATTAGGATTTGCAAATAATATCAGAACAATAGATGGCGGCACACATATTGATGGCTTAAAAACTGTATTGACTAGAACTTTTAATGCCATCGCGAAAAAAAGAGGTAAAAGAAAAGAAGTTGATAAAAATTTGTCAGGAGAAAATATCAGAGAAGGTTTGACAGTCGTATTATCTGTAAAAGTTCCAGAACCGGAATTTGAAGGTCAAACAAAGACAAAATTGGGAAATACTGAAGTTAGAGGGATTGTTGATTCGCTCATAGGAGAATCATTAATAAAGTATATGGAATTCAATCCTAATGTTTTTGATCTAATTCTAGAAAAAGCAATTCAATCTTTTAATGCGGCAGAAGCAGCGAAACGAGCGAGGGATTTAGTAAGGAGAAAAAGTGTTCTTGAGAGTTCAACTTTGCCTGGTAAATTGGCAGATTGCAGTTCAAGAGATCCCTCAGGTGCAGAGATTTATATAGTTGAGGGTGATTCCGCTGGAGGTTCAGCTAAACAAGGAAGAGATAGGAGATTCCAGGCAATTTTACCTTTGAGAGGAAAAATATTAAATATTGAAAAAACAGATGATGCAAAAATATATAAAAATACAGAAATTCAATCACTAATAACTGCTTTGGGATTGGGTATAAAGGGTGAAGAGTTTAATGTAAATTCTCTAAGGTATCATAGGGTTGTAATTATGACTGATGCAGACGTAGATGGGGCTCATATTAGAACATTACTATTAACTTTTTTTTATAGATATCAAAGGGATCTCGTTGAAAAAGGTTTTATATACATTGCATGTCCTCCTTTATATAAAGTTGAAAGAGGAAAAAATCATAAATATTGCTATAACGAAAATCAATTGAAGCAAACTATAGAAGATTTTGGAGAAAAAGCTAATTATAATATTCAAAGATTTAAAGGTTTAGGTGAAATGATGCCTAAACAATTATGGGATACAACAATGAATCCTCAGACAAGAATGATGAAAAGAGTAGAAATTGAAGATGCTCTAGAAGCAGATAGAATATTCAATATTTTGATGGGAGATAAAGTGGCACCAAGAAGAGAGTTTATTGAAACTCATAGTGCCAATTTAGATATGGCGGCACTAGATATATAATGAAGAATGTAATAAAAAATATTTGTTTAATAGGATTCGCTCTGATTGGCCCAATTACATTGCCTGCAGGAGGAATACAAAGGAATTTGAATGAATACTATATTCTTAATAATTCCAAGGAAATCATTCTAAATGCTAATTGTTCACTTTATACTTTTCCTAAAATTAACGCTAAAAAATTGTTAGCTCTTAATACCGGTTCCTCATTATCAGTGTTGCAAAAATGGGTAGTCAATGAAAATGATACTTGGGCACGAGTAGAATTGCTAACAAATAGATTTATTGAAAATCCTAATAGAACTAAAAGGGGTTGGATTAAAATATAGAGTTTGGAATTAGATAGTATTATTCATATTTTAGCAGGAAGTACTTTAGGATTAATTGTAAGAATGTTTATAAAATATATTTCTGGAAGAGAGAAAATATTTACTTCTAATAATATTTTAATAGTAAATGTTTTAGCATCTTTATTTTTAGGTATTTTCGTAGGTTTAAATATAACAAATAAGAATCTAGTATTATTTTTTTATGTTGGTTTTTTAGGTTGTTTAAGTACATTTTCTTCTTTTATATATCAGTTGTTTCATTTGATTCAAGAAAGAAAATATTTTAAATTATTGCTCTACTATACTGATGCTTTTGTATTATCTTTTTCATTTTTTTGTTTAGGATATTTCATTACTTCGAACTGGATAAGTTGAACAAAAAATATTTATTAATTTTATTGTTAACGGCATATTTTGCAACATTTTTAAGGTTTTTTTTTGATAATAATTTTTTTATTTCTATTATAGGTTCTTTCTTATATGGCTTTTTTATTGCAAGGAAAATTAGTAAGTCAAAAAAAGAAATTTTATTAAGTGGTTTCTGTGCTTGCTTTACATCTTTTAGTGGGTTTATTGATTTTTTATATCAATTTATTATTCAAGGTTACTATCTAAAGTTATTTCTTTATATGAATGTAATTGTTATTTTGAATTTGATAATAATGTATGTCGGTTTTCAATTAAGTAGAAAATTTACTTAATTTTATATATTATTAATGTTAATACGATTAAGAGCAATATCATGGAAGAAAATAATAATATCGAGGTAATGACCTCTTTATCTTCGGATTTAACTACACGTGGAAAGATCACAATACAGCTTGAGGAATTACTAGTTGCAGGAAATTATGATGAAGCCAAATTATTACTAGAACCTTCCCAGCCCGTTGATATCGCTGATGCAATTGGTAGTCTTCCCTTAATACTGCAAGCTCTCGCATTTAGGTTATTAAAAAAAAATGAGGCAATCGAGGTTTATGAGTATCTAGATCCAATAGTTCAGCAAACATTACTAGATAGACTTCGTTCTGGAGAGGTTTTGGAAATAGTTGAAAAAATGTCTCCTGATGATAGGGTTCAACTTTTTGACGAATTACCCGCAAAGGTTGTACGAAAATTTCTTTCAGCACTAAGTCCTGGTGAAAGAAAAGTAACAGCAGAATTATTAGGTTATGAGCCTGAAACGGCTGGTAGATTAATGACTACTGAATTTATAGATTTAAAAGAAATGCAAACTGCTGAAGAGGCTTTGTCTATAGTAAGAAAAAGGGCTGCTTTTACTGAGACAATTTATAGTTTATATGTTACGGATAAAGAGAGACATCTAACTGGAATTCTATCCTTAAGAGATCTTGTTACGGCAGAACCTAGCAGGCCTATTGGCGAGGTCATGACAAAAGATGTCGTTAATATTTCTACTAATACTAATCAAGAAGAAGTGGCTAGAGCAATTCAAAGATATGATTTTTTAGCTCTTCCTGTTGTAGATAAAGAAAAAAGATTAGTTGGCATTGTTACTGTTGATGATTTGATTGATGTTATTGAACAAGAAGCTACTAGAGACATTTATGCTGCGGGCGCTGTTCAGCTTGGTGATGAGGATGATTATTTTCAAAGTGGTTTATTTACAATTGCTCGAAGGAGAATTCTATGGTTATTAATTTTAGTTTTAGCGAATGGTTTAACTACAAAAGTTATTGCAATGAATGATCAGATTTTAAAAGAAATAGTTTTACTAGCTGCTTTTATCCCATTGCTTATCGGTACCGGAGGAAATGTTGGAGCTCAAAGCTCAACAGTCGTTATAAGGGGTTTAAGTACTCAAAAATTAAAATCATTAGGAGCATTTAAGGCAGTGGTTAAAGAGGCCATAACTGGTGCTTTGTTGGGAATTTTAATGATCCTGGTAGTTTTCCCCTTTGCGTGGTGGCAAGGCGAGGGACCATTAATTGCATTCGCAGTTGGAATTAGCTTGATTTCAATAACAACGCTAGCTGCAACCGCCGGAGCTATTCTCCCCTTGCTTTTCGACAGGATGGGTTTAGATCCTGCTTTGATGTCTTCCCCTTTTATAACCACTGTGACAGATATTGCTGGGGTATTTATTTATCTTAGTACTGCAAATTGGCTACTTAAATCTTCAATTTTATAAAAATTACTAGGTATTTATTCTCATTTTTGTTTAATTGTGGATTTTTTTGTTTAACTTTACATTTCTTAATGGTATTGTTTACAAAACAACATTAACTTTTATGTCATCCGAAACATTAGTTGAGAATAAATTAGCTACTATTTCATCTTTAAAATCCAGCAACGATGTAGATTTGGTTAGATCTTACTTGAGAGATATAGGTCGAGTTCCATTACTATCCCACGAACAAGAAATAACTTTAGGTAGGCAAGTTCAAGAATATATGCAAGTTGAGAGAGCTGAAGTTGAAATAATAGAATTGACTGATAATAAACCTTCCGCTGAAGAATTAGCTGAAAAGTTAAATTTATCTTCTTCACAAATCAAAAAAAGACTAAGAGCTGGTCAGCGAGCGAAAGAAAGGATGGTTGCTGCAAATTTAAGACTAGTAGTTAGTGTTGCAAAAAAATATACCAAGAGGAACATGGAACTTCTTGATTTGATTCAAGAAGGAACGATTGGACTAGTAAGGGGTGTAGAAAAATTTGATCCTGCTAGAGGATACAAATTTTCAACATATGCATATTGGTGGATTAGACAGGGTATTACAAGAGCAATTGCGGAAAAAAGTAGAGCTATTAGATTGCCAATTCACATAACAGAAATGCTTAATAAGTTAAAAAAAGGTCAAAGAGAGTTGAGTCAAGAAATGTCAAGAACACCTACAATAAGTGAACTTGCCAAATATGTTGAGTTACCAGAAGACGATGTTAAAGATTTAATGTGCAAAGCTGGTCAGCCAGTCAGTTTAGAAACAAAAGTAGGTGATGGTGAAGATACGGTTTTACTAGATTTGTTAGCTGGAGGAGAGGATCTACCAGATGAGCAAATCGAAATGGACTGTATGAGAGGTGATTTACATTCACTTCTTCATCAGTTACCTGATTTACAATGTAGAGTTTTAAGAATGAGGTATGGTATGGATGGAGACGAACCAATGTCCCTAACTGGTATTGGACGTGTTTTAGGTATTAGTAGAGATAGGGTAAGAAATTTAGAAAGAGATGGTCTAAGAGGTTTAAGAAGACTTAGCGAAAGCGTAGAAGCTTATTTCATATCTTGAATAAATTGACAAATTAAATTGTTAGTCTCCTCAGGATTTTCATCGTGAGGACAATGTCCAGCACCTTTGATAACATCTAGTCTTTTTATATTTTTAAAGTTATCTTTCCAAAATTTAGCTTCGACGAGAGATTCCCAAGGATCTTGTTCTCCCCAAATCAACTGGATTGGAGCATCAACTTTATCAAAAAGATCTGTTGCAAGATAGTCATTAAAAAGATTGATAAATCCACGAAAAGCCTCTTTTGAATTTTTTCTTTGAGAAGGGTGATATAAAATTTCTATTAATTCTTCATCAATATTTTTTCCTGAGGGATATGCTTTTTTAAGGATTTGTTTAATAACTGCTGGATTGGCAGCTCTCTCAAAAAGGGTGTTACTAATAATTCTTTTACTTACAAGTGTTTTTATTACCGGCCGCAATATGTTCATTAATACATCTTTTCTTTTAAGTCTCTTGTCATCCATTGTTCTTTGGGCACAGTCAATTAAAATAAGGCCATTACAATTTTTTTTGAGAATTTCAGCCGCTTTTAAAGATACAACTCCACCGATTGAGTTGCCTACTAGATAAACAGGAGATTTAATTACCTCATTACAAAAAGTAGCGACCTGACTTCCCCATAAGTCAAAAGAATATTTAATATGATTTTTTTTGTAAGGTTCATAATCTAATAATGCTCCAGGTTGGCTACTTTCTCCAAAGCCTAGTAGGTCAATTGAATAGCAATTATGAATATTTCCGAGAAAATCTTGATTATGTCTCCAATGCCTCTTTGATGCTCCAAAACCATGAATTAATAAAATATTTAAATCACTATCACTAGAGGTTTGTTTTGTTGAAGACCATGATATGTCCCAATCTTTCCATTTCCAATTTTCGGATTTTTTAAAAGACATTAGAAGAAAAATATTAATTAAACTTTAATTCAAAAAAAAAATATTCGTTTTTGATTAATTATTCTTAGTTTAGAAAAAATTTTTAGTCTATGAAAAAAACAAAAGTTATTTGTATTGGAGAGGCTTTAATAGATAGAATCAAGAATAAATCAAATCAAGAATTTACAGATTTTTTGGGAGGAGCTCCTGCAAATGTAGCTTGTGCATTGAGAAAATTAAAAATAGATTCAGCATTTATTGGACGTATAGGAAGTGATCAATTTGGTAAGAAATTTATTAATCAATTTAAAGAATTAGAGGTAAATATAAATTTTTTGCAATTGGATGATTGTCTTCCTACTCGTATCGTTAAGGTAAATAGAGATAATTCTGGAGATCGATATTTTTCTGGTTTTGATACAAGCTTAAATACATTTTTTGCTGATGAAGCTTTTGATAAAAATGAAATTAAAAAAGATTTGATAAGTTTGGAAAACCTTTTTTCAAAAACAAGATATTTAGTTTGTGGAACAATCATATTATCGTCTTCAATATCAGCTGATTCTATTAACTTTTTATTGAGTTTAGCTAATAAATTTGATGTAAAAATAATAATTGACTTGAACTGGAGAGAGGTTTTTTGGGATTTTGCAACTTCTTCATCAGAAACTAGTAAAAAAGAGAGAGTTGATTTAATTATGAATCTATTGAACAAGGCGCATATTTTAAAGTTGGCTAAAGAGGAAGCAATTTTATTTTTTGAAAATGAAAATCCTTTGGAAATATCTGAAAGATTGTTAAACCGTCCTGATGTAATAATTACAGATGGAGAAAATCCTATTTTTTGGTCAATAAATGGAGTACAGGGAACGACTGAGGTATTAAAGTCTCTAAAAATTATTGATACTACTGGAGCAGGTGATGCTTTTTTAGCTGGATTAATTTCACAATTACTTTCGTTTGATTATCCTTCAAATGAATCAGAAATACAAAATTGTGTAAAATTCGCAAGTATTTGTGGGTTACTCACCTGTCTTGGTGAAGGTGCGATTGAACAACAACCAGACTATTCAACGGTTAATAAATTTTTTGGATCCCAAATTTTATAATTTCTCCCAAAATTTGTAGCGTAACTTATTTCTATTTTCCAGAAATTATTCAAACATGGCTTTATTAATTCCGGCCATTCAATAACCATTATAGCTTCATTTTGTATAGCCTCTTCTTCCTCAGAAATAAAGAATTCTTTTGCCGTCAAACTATTTTCTAGCCGATATAAATCCATATGAATTAGTGGAATTGTTCCAGAATTGTAATGATGCGATAAAGCAAATGTTGGACTTGTAATATCTTCTGAAATAGATAGACCTAGTGCAATTCCTTGGACGAATGAAGTTTTTCCAGCTCCAATAGGACCTTGTAGTAAAATAACCGATTTTGGATTTAATCCTCGAGCGAAATCACTTCCTAATTGAATTGTTTCTTTTAAATTCCCAACAAACACTAAATTATATAAAAATCGCTTATAGTTTAAAGTATAAGATATTTTAGAAATGGTTATTGCTAATTCGATTAAAACCTCTATACCAAACTACGTAATTACAGATATTTCTTTATCAGATTTCGGGCGTAAAGAAATTAAAATTGCCGAAACTGAAATGCCTGGATTAATGGCACTTAGAGATAAGCATCATTTGGATAAGCCTCTAAAAGGTGCAAAAATAGCTGGTAGTTTGCATATGACTATTCAAACTGCTGTTTTGATCGAAACTCTTGTTGATCTAGGAGCACAAGTTAAATGGGCTTCATGCAATATTTTCTCAACTCAGGATCATGCTGCTGCTGCTATTGCAGAACAAGGAATTTCTGTTTATGCAAAAAAAGGTGAGAGTCTAGATGAGTATTGGCAATATACTCATTACATTTTAGATTGGGGTACAGATTCTCCAAACATGATTCTTGATGATGGGGGAGATGCAACAGGTTTATTAATACTTGGTAGTAAGGCAGAAAAGGATTTGTCAGTTTTAAATAATCCTAGTAACGAAGAGGAAATAGCATTATTTAAGTCAATTAGGTCTAAATTGCAAGAAGATAGTAGCTTCTACTCTCGTATTAAGGGAAATATTATTGGAGTTACTGAAGAAACAACAACAGGAGTTGCAAGACTTTACCAATTGCAAAAACAAAATGCACTACCATTTCCCGCTATCAACGTAAACGATTCAGTTACTAAGAGTAAATTTGATAACTTATATGGTTGTAGAGAATCTCTAGTTGATAGTATCAAACGTGCGACTGATGTAATGATTGCAGGAAAAGTTGCATTAGTAATGGGATTCGGAGATGTTGGTAAAGGATCTGCTCAATCATTAAGAGGACTTGGAGCAATAGTCAAAGTTGCTGAAGTTGATCCTATATGCGCTCTTCAAGCAGCTATGGAGGGATTTAGTGTTGTCACATTAAATGATGTTGTTGAAGATATTGATATATTTGTTACTGCTACTGGTAATTATCAAGTTATAACTAACGATAACCTTATCAAAATGAAGGATGAGGCGATAGTCTGTAATATTGGACATTTTGATAACGAGATTGATGTTGCCTCTTTGAAAGATTACCCATGGGAAAATATTAAGCCTCAAGTTGATCATATTACTTTGCCAAGTGGAAATAAAATTATTCTTTTAGCAGAGGGAAGACTTGTTAACTTAGGCTGTGCAACAGGTCATCCAAGCTTTGTTATGAGTAATTCTTTTACTAATCAGGTATTAGCTCAAATTGAACTTTTCAATAAGTCAGATGAATACTCTAAAGAGGTCTATGTTTTACCTAAACATTTAGATGAAATGGTAGCTAGATTACATTTGGATAAAATTGGGGCTAAGTTAACAAAACTAACTAAAGATCAAGCAGACTATATTAATGTCTCTGTTGAAGGACCTTATAAACCAGAGCAATATAGATATTAAATTTGAGTTTAATTTTTATTAATTTACTCACTTCCATTCCTGAATATATTAGTAAGGCTGTTGAAACAAACTCAGCAATAGCCTACCTAACGATATGTTTGGCGATGTTTTTGGAGAACATCATACCTCCAATTCCATCGGAAATAATTATGCCTTTAGGTGGATTTTTTGTCTATCAACAAAAATTAAATTTTTATATTTTGGTTTTTTGGGGTGTATTTGGAACGATACTAGGTTCTATGCCTTGGTATTATTTGGGTAAATTAGTAAATGAAAAGAGATTATCAAACTTTTTAGATAAAAGGGGTAAATATATAGGAATAACTTCTAATGATCTTATTAAGAGCAGAAGATGGTTTGATAAATATGGGGTTTCGTTAGTTTTTTGGGGGAGATTAGTACCTGGTATAAGAACATTAATTTCAGTACCTGCTGGAATGGAATTAATGCCACTTCGTAAATTTTTAATTTGGACTAGTTTAGGAAGTTTAATATGGGTTACATTATTAACTTATGCAGGATTTGTCTTTGGCGAAAATTATCCAATTATTGAAACATATCTAAATCAAATTAAATTTATTGTCAAACCCATATTAATTCTGATATTTGTTTATTTTTTAATAAAATTTTTTAAAAGACTTTATAATAAAAAAATAACTTAAAAAGGAATATCTCCAGAGTTATTATTATTTGAAAAATTGCTATTATCTGTTTCTTTCTTAGAGCTCAATAAATTTAATCTATCAACTCTAACAACTGGTTTAAATCTATCTTCTCCTGTATTCTTGTCTTTCCAACTATCAATTTTAAAGCTTCCTGTAATACCAATTAAAGAACCTTTTTTGACATAGTCAGCAGCTATTTGTGCTTGTTTGCCCCATATTTCTAAATTAAACCAGTCAGGTTCATCACCTCTACTTATTCTATTTACTGCAAGAGTGAAGTTGGCAACTGTACTTCCAGATTCGAAATATCTCACATCAGGCTCTCTTCCAGCTCTACCAACCAAATTAATAGTGTTAATTTCCATAAGCTATTTTTTTTTATATTACTCATCTTTTTTGTTTTTGCTTAAGTTTTGCAAGCTATTCATAACTAAATAAAAGTTTTTTTTGAGGTATTTAGAAAATAGATATATTATTTGTTTAATAGATTTCTTATTGTGATTTTTAACAGATTTAAATTTTCTAGGGATATAGGTATTGATTTGGGTACTGCTAATACTCTTATTCATGTATCAGGTAAAGGTGTGGTTCTACAAGAACCCTCAGTAGTAGCTATGGATCTTGAAGAGGGAGTTCCTTTGGCCGTAGGTGAAGAAGCAAAATTAATGCTTGGAAGAACCCCAGGAAATATAAGAGCTGTGAGACCTTTGAGAGATGGAGTTATTGCTGATTTTGATGCGGCAGAACAAATGATAAAAACTTTTATTCAAAAATGCAATGAAGGACGGGGAATTTTAGCTCCAAGAATAGTTATTGGTATTCCGAGTGGGGTTACTAGTGTTGAACGAAGAGCCGTTAGAGAAGCTGGATTAGCTGGAGCTAGAGAGGTTCATTTGATTGATGAACCTGTCGCTGCAGCTATAGGAGCTTCATTGCCAGTAACTGAACCAATTGGAACCATGATCGTTGATATTGGGGGTGGAACTACTGAAGTAGCAGTTTTAAGTCTAGGCGGAACGGTCCTAAGTGAATCTGTAAGAATAGCAGGTGATGAACTTAATGAATCGATAGCAATTTATCTTAAAAAAGTACATAATCTAGTTGTCGGTGAGAGAACTGCAGAAGATATTAAAATAAAAATTGGCTCGGCATTTCCAGATGATGAATTTGATAATACTTCTATAGAAGTTAGAGGTTTACACCTTTTATCTGGCCTGCCAAGATCTATTACCTTAACCTCTGGAGAAATTAGAGAGGCTATGGCTGATCCTCTTTCCAAAATTGTTGAAGCTGTAAAAAGAACTTTGGAGCGAACTCCTCCTGAATTAGCGGCAGATATAGTTGATAGAGGAATTATGCTCGCTGGAGGTGGAGCTCTTGTAAGAGGGATTAGTGATTTGCTTAGCCATGAAACTGGAATTTTTACGCACATTGCAGAGAATCCATTACTGTGCGTAGTAAACGGTTGTGGAGTGGTATTGGACGATTTCAAAAAACTCAAGAGAGTTGTTGATACACCTGATTTTATAAGGAATGCGATTAGAGATTAATTGAATGTTAGATATTCGACGAATATCAACTAATCGTTGGTGGAATAATAAGAAAAATTGGGGTTTATTTATATTTTTATCGTTCTTGTTTTTTGTGAGAATATCAAAAGGATCTTTATATAAAGATTTTTATTATTTAATTTCAAAACCTTTTTGGCCAGGACAATATCAAAGGGAAGTTTTAACTAAAAGTGTTGAACAAGAGTTTTTGATTAGGTTGAAACAGCTAGAGAAAGATAATAAAAGATTACGCGAAATTTTATCTCTACAAAGATTGTCCGATTCTGAAAATATTTCAGCGAGTGTAATTTCAAGAAAAACCGGCAGTTTTTGGAGGCAAATTATCTTAAATAAAGGTGCAAAAGACGGAGTAGAAATTGGGAGTTTTGTTGTTGGTCCAGGAGGCTTATTAGGAAGAGTAGAGAATATTTCTTTATTTACTTCGACAGTAAGATTATTAACTTCTCCTGAAAGTAAAGTGGGAGTCTGGGTTGAAAGGATTCAGATGCATGGATTATTAGTGGGTTCAGGAAATGATTATCCAAAAGTGATTTTTTTTAATAAGGATATTGATATAAAAGTGGGAGATTTTGTTTTATCTTCCCCAGCAAGCACTTTATTACCTCCCAATATTCCCATAGGTATTATTCAATCTGTTGATGAAGAATTCAAAGTAAAAAAAACAGCGAATATTTTGCTTTTAGGAAAACCTCAAGCAATTGATTGGGTACAAATCTTAAAAGTTAAAATTTAAATGGGAAAAAACTTTAAAAAAAAAATATCTTTAATTTCCTTTTTATTTATACCAATAGTTTATTTCTGGGATCCTAATTGGTTGGAATTCATGGGAGTTCAGCCTTATTGGCCTTTATTCTGGTTATTGCCTTGGTCTATGATCTATGGATCATTTAATGGTTTAATAATTGGTTTATTTTTAGGACTGATTTTAGATTCATTGAGTCTTGATAGTAGTTTCACGCAAATTCCAGGATTGGTTTTATGTGGAATATGGTTTGGAAAGTTAAATATTTCAAATAATATTTTTGTAGGGCATTTCAGATTTGGTTTAATTTGTTCTCTTGCAAGTTTTTTTTGTGGTTCGCTATATTTTTTCCAAGCCTTGATAAAGTATTGGTCTAATAATAATATCTTTTTGTATTTACCGAGTACTAAAAATATTTTTTGTCAAGTTTTTATAACCGGTTTATTAGCTCCATTAATATGTTCATTACTCTTTAGGCTCTTCCAAAAATCAAAAGGAAGGTACAATTCAATAAGCTTCATAGATAAACAATAGACTCTAAAAAGTAATAATGGATTTATTCAATAATAAAATAATTTTGTAAATTTGAGTAATTTATCATTTAGGGTACATAATGTTATATTTTTAATTGTTAGATTATATTAATAAGATGTTCATTGCAAAATAAATTTGCCTTGAAATATCAGCAAAAAAATTTTCACGATGTCAAAAGCAAGTATTTTAGTTGTTGATGATGAACCAGCTGTTTTGAAGGTGTTAGTTACTAGACTTCAATTAGCAGGATATCAAGTTCACCAAGCCACCAATGGAGAAGAGGCTCTTGAGACTTTTCACAGAGAATCTCCAGATTTAATAGTTCTTGATGTCATGCTTCCAAAAATGGATGGATTTGCAGTTTGTAGAAGAATTAGAGCTGAATCAGTTGTACCTATCATATTCTTAACTGCTTTAGAGGCTATCTCTGAAAGGGTAGCCGGTTTAGATTTAGGAGCTGATGATTACTTGTCAAAACCGTTTAGTCCTAAGGAATTAGAAGCCAGAATAGCCACAATCTTAAGGCGTATGGGTCCTAGTATTACAGTTACTGAAACTAAAGAGGTTCCTTCTGGAAAAGGAGTTATGAAATTTGGAAATCTAGTAGTTGATACTAATAGAAGACAAGTTTCTAGGGCTGGAGAAAGAATTAGTTTAACTTACACAGAATTTAGCCTTCTTGAATTATTATTTGATGAGCCAGGTAAGGTAGTTCCAAGAGCTGAAATACTTGAGCAGCTTTGGGGATATCCTCCAAGACGAGCAGCTGACTTGAGAGTTGTAGATGTTTATGTTGCTAGGCTAAGGGGTAAGTTAGAGCCAGATCCAAGAAATCCAGAGTTGATACTTACTGTTAGAGGAATAGGTTATGCTTCCCAAAGAGTTGGAGAAAAAGCAACATCTTTGGCAAGTTGATCCTTATTCTGATAGTTTGATTAAATAAAACATAAATATCGAATTAAATTTTGTCTGAAATAAGAGATGCTCGCTTATTAAAAGCTAATTCACTAGTTAATAAAGGATTTGAACCTTACGCAGAAACATTTAAAATATCTCATTCTACTAAATTTCTCGCTGAGAAATTCGGATATTTAGATAATGGTCAAGAATTTAACTTAGATGTTGCTCTCGCTGGCAGAGTTTTAGCAAAAAGAGTGATGGGAAAAATTGCTTTTTATACTATTGCTGACCAAGAAGGGAAAATACAGCTTTATTTAGAAAAAAAAATTCTTGATGATTTTGAAATTAATGCAAAACTACTTTCTTTTGAAGATCTTAAAGAAATTGTAGATATTGGAGATTGGATTGGTGTTTATGGAACTATTAAGAAAACTAATAAAGGTGAACTTTCAATAAAAGTATCCAAGTGGGAAATGTTGTCTAAATCATTACAGCCTTTGCCTGATAAATGGCACGGCTTAACAGATATAGAAAAAAGGTATAGGCAAAGATATCTGGATTTAATAGTTAATCCATTGTCAAAAAATGTATTTAAAACAAGAGCAAAATGTATTAGTCTAATAAGAAGGTGGTTGGATGAAAAAAATTTTTTAGAGATAGAAACACCGATACTTCAATCTGAGGCTGGAGGGGCTGAAGCTAGGCCATTTATTACTCATCACAATACCTTAGACATACCATTGTATTTAAGAATAGCTACGGAATTACATCTTAAAAGAATGGTGGTAGGAGGATTTGAAAAAGTATATGAGTTAGGACGAATTTTTCGTAATGAAGGGATAAGTACAAAGCATAATCCTGAATTCACCTCAGTGGAAATATATCAGGCTTTCTCTAATTACATTGATATGATGAATTTAACTGAAGATTTGATCAGAAATATTGTATCAAGTTGTTGTGATTCCTTAGTTATAAATTATCAAGAAAAGGTAATTGATTTTTCAAAACCTTGGAAAAGAATATCAATGAAAGATGTTGTTATGGAATATACAGGGATTAATTTTGATTCTTTTAATGGTGATTTGAATAAAGCTATTAAGGATTTAGAGAAAATAAATATTGAAATTTCTCCAAAAATAAATACCTTAGGCAGACTTTTGAATGAAGTTTTTGAGCAAAAGGTTGAATCTCAACTCGTCGAACCAACTTTTGTAATCGATTATCCAATTGAAATCTCTCCTCTTGCGAGACCTCATCCCGAAAATAAAGAGATGGTTCAGAGATTTGAGTTGTTTATTGCAGGCCGCGAACTTGCTAATGCATTCAGTGAATTAATAGATCCAGTTGATCAAAGGCAGAGAATGCAATTACAGCAATCTTTGCGAGATGCGGGTGATCTTGAAGCACATTGTATTGATGAAGATTTTTTACAAGCTTTGGAAATAGGTATGCCGCCTACAGGAGGTTTAGGAATTGGAATTGACAGACTTATTATGTTACTTACAAATAGTCCTTCAATTAGAGATGTCATACCCTTCCCATTGTTAAAACCAGAAATAACTTCTACTAAATCTGAAAAATCAACCTCGAATGAAGTAAAATAAAAATTGATCCAATACGAAAATTTTTAAATGAGTGGTGAACGTGTTGGTTTCCGCTTCAAGCACGCAGATGCAGTAGTGAAAAGAAATCCTCAAGGCCGATCAAGGAGAGGCTGGGTTATGGAACCAGTTGAACAAACTACGAGTAGAGGTACTAAGATGCCTGCTTATAGAATTCGCTGGCGAGATAGCGAAAGGCCTGAAACTGTCTTGCAGCATATGTTAATTGCTGATCCAGATCCTTCTCCTCCTCCCGATACTGTAAGTTTAGACTCTGATTAAATTATTTAAAGAAATATACCTTTTATTATCTCTTAAGAGCAGTTTTTATTTCTCTTTTAATATCCTTTTGTTTATCGGCTTGTCTTTTATCATGCAATTTTTTACCTTTACCAATACCAATAGTTAATTTTATCCATGACCCTTTTAAATAAATAGATAAGGGAATAATAGTTAATCCCTTTTTTTCAGTATTGTATTTAAGCTTTACTATTTCTTTCTTATGCAACAATAATTTTCTATTTCGTAATGGGTCGTGATTAAAAAAAGGGCCCACATTTTTATGTGGTGATATGTGAACATTTAATAAAAGGATTTCACCATCTCTGAAAGAACAATACCCGTCTCTTAAATTTACATTGCCGTTTCTTATAGATTTTACTTCAGTTCCTAAAAGTTCAATTCCAGCTTCGATTGTTTCAAGTATTTCATACTGAAATTTTGCATATCGATTTTCTGAAAGTCGTTTAAAAACCGCTTCTTTTTTAATGATTTTATTTGCTTTTTTTGAAACTTTTGCCATTGCAGTTGTAAAAAATCTTTCCCCAAAGAACAATTGCCATTAATCTTTAATTATGGCAATAATTTCTTCAAGTTTAGATGAATCTAATAGTCCTCGCTCAAGAAAAGAGCTGAGGTTAGTTGATTCAAAGATAATTGCTGAAGAAAAAATAAACAAAAACTCAAATTTAGCTCGGCCGAATTCCTTTAAAGAATTTATTGGACAAGAGCAAATTAAATCTTCATTAAAAATAGCTATAGAGGCTTCTAAATACAGGAAGGAAGCATTAGAACATACACTCTTATATGGCCAACCAGGTTTAGGAAAAACTACCTTAGCGTTATTGATCTCTTATGAGATGAATACAAAATGTAAATTAGCAAGTGCACCTTCAATTGAAAGGCCAAGGGATATTGTGGGATTACTTCTTGGATTAAAAGAAGGAGAGATTTTATTTATTGATGAAATACATCGTTTAAATAAATTAACTGAAGAGCTTTTATATTCTGCAATGGAGGATTTTAGGTTGGATTTAACAATGGGAGCTAATAGAGGGACTCGCTGCAGAACAATAAATCTACCGAAATTTACTTTGATTGGGGCTACAACAAAACTTGCATCAATTAGTGCTCCTCTTAGAGATAGATTTGGACTATGTCACAAAATTGAATTTTATTCAAATGATGAATTGCACCAAATAATTTTTAATTTTGCTAATTTGATAAATCTTCAATTAGAAAATGATGCTTGTAGCTCGTTAGCAAAGATTTCTAGAGGTACTCCAAGAATTGCCTTGAGATTATTAAAAAGAGTAAGAGACTATGCTCAAGTTGTTAAAAAAACTAATAAAATTTCTTTAGAAATAGTTGAAAAAGCTTTAAATTCTCAAAAAATAGATAATAAAGGTTTGGATAACATAGATAGAAAATTTTTGTCTTTTTTAAACCTTAATAATAATAATCCGATTGGCTTAGATTCAATTGCTGCAGGTTTGGGAGAGGAATCATCAATGTTAGAGTTTGTAGTTGAGCCATATTTAATTCAAATTGGATTTATTATGAGAACTCCCCGAGGAAGAAAACTTACATCTTTAGGAAAAAAATACATTAGTTCTAGAAATGAAAAGTATTAGAAAGATTAAGCTTTATCTTTTATTGATTTGCTTTTTAATCAATATTGTATATGTCACTCCTAGTTATTCACTAAGCCCACAGGAAGATTTATTTAAAAATGCTTTAAAATTAAGCTCCAGTGGAGAATTTAATCTCGCGTTAAAGCAATGGAATAAGTATTTGGAAATATTTCCTGATGATGCAGCAGCTTTAAGTAATAGAGGAAATATAAAACTTGTTAATGGTGATCCTGAAGGTGCAATAGAGGATCAAGATAAAGCCATTGAGTTAGATCCAGGAGAGGTTGATCCTTATATTAATAGAGGGATAGCAGAAGAATCTTTAGGGCTTTGGTTACAGGCAAAAAATGATTATTTATATGTAATCTCAAAAGATAAAGATAATTTTTCTGCTTTATATAATTTTGCTAATGTTGAAGGGTCTTTGTCAAATTGGCAGAGTGCAAGGAATTTGTTTTCTAAAGCTTCAGAATCAAATCCTGGTTTTGCTATGGCAAGATCAAGTATGGCTTTGGCGGACTACCAATTAGGAAATATGGAAGAGAGTGAAAAAGAATTAAAAAATTTGATCAGACGTTATCCAACTTTTGCTGATGCAAGAGCAGCATTAACAGCCTTGGACTGGTCAAAAGGGATGTCTGGTGAAGCTGAAAGTAATTGGATTACAGTTACGGAATTAGATTCAAGATATGCTGATGAGGAATGGTTAATAAACGTTCGCAGATGGCCTCAAAAACCAACGAAAGATTTGATGAAATTTATAGCTCTGAAATAATAAATGGAAAGAAATCAATTGTTAAAAAAAATTGATTCATTCAAGGATGAACTTATTAATATGAGGAGGCACATTCATGCTCATCCAGAATTAAGTGGCTTAGAAAATCAAACGGCAATTTTAATAAGTGGTTATCTGAAAAAAATTGGTGGGAGAGTTACAGAATCAGTTGGCAGAACTGGGGTTGTAGCTGATTTCGGACCAAAAGATAAAGGTTTTATTGGTTTGAGAGTTGATATGGATGCCCTCCCAATATACGAGAATACTAATTTAAGTTTTTCTTCAAAAATTGATGGCATCATGCATGCTTGTGGACATGATTTACATACATGTATTGGTTTGGGTGTGGCTAAAATTATTAAGGATTTAAACCTTAAATTTGGGACAAGAATAATTTTTCAACCTGCTGAAGAAATTGCTAGCGGTGCTAAGTGGATGATTGATGATGGCGTGACTATTGGGTTAAAACAAATTTTAGGAGTGCATGTTTTCCCTGACTTATTGGTAGGGACTATTGGGATTAAAGAAGGAAGTCTAACAGCAGCGGCAGGGGAACTTACAGTTGAAATATTAGGAAAATCAGCACATGGTGCGAGACCTCATGAAGGTGTAGATGCTATATGGGCAGCATCAAAAGTGATTTCTGGTATTCAAGAAGCAATAACTAGAAAATTAGATCCTCTAGATCCTGTTGTCATTACCTTTGGGAAAATAAATGGGGGAAATGCATATAATATTTTGTCTGAAAAGGTTAATTTAACTGGAACAATAAGATGTACAAATTTGCAATTATTTAGGGATATGGGTGATTGGCTTAACTTTAATATTTCCTCTATCGCAAAGAGTTGTGGGGCAGAAGCTAAAGTAAAATTTAGAGAAATAGTCCCACCTGTAAATAATGATTATGAAATAAATAAGGTTTTAAGAGACTCCTCAATTAGCATTTTAGGTCATGAAAATGTTATTGAATTACAAAAACCATCCTTAGGTGCTGAAGATTTTGCTGAGTTTCTAAATGAAGTTCCTGGAGCAATGTTTAGGCTTGGTGTCTCAGGTGAGAAAGGTTGCGCTCCACTACATAGCTCAAAATTTGATCCAGATGAAAGAGCTATTAGTGTAGGGGTTAAAGTAATAACTGAATCTATAGTAAGATTAAATAATTAATGGGATAAAGATATATAAATGAAATTTGAAAAAGTTTATATCTTTTCACTTGTTGCACCTTTAATGATTCTTTTATCAATAATAGGATTCTTATCAAGGAGAGAAAGTAAGAGGATTTTTTATATACCAATTGGTTTGATGGGAATTTTTATAATTTCTGAAAAAGAATTTAGTAGAGGAATTAAGAGAAAAAAAATCTTAAATAAAATAAAATCTTATAAACAACCTAAATAAAAATATTTTCTATATTTTTTGAGAATATAAGATGACTTTTTGTTAAAAAGAGCTATTTTTAGAAATAGCTAGGGGTGCTAAGTAAATTACTTAGCTGAGATCATACCCTTCGAACCTGAAACAGTTAAAACTGACGAAGGAAAGTTTCAATTTGATCGAACTCTAGTAATAAACAATTTAAATCTTAAAAGTCATGCGAAATTCCTGGATACAGCCACGTATTGGGCAGAAGAATATTACTCAGATGAATTTCGCTAAAAATGGTCATATTACTGAAGAGATGAGTTATGTTGCTAAAAAAGAAAACCTTCCACCTTCATTAATTATGGAAGAAGTTGCAAGGGGTAGATTAATAATTCCAGCTAATGTAAATCATGTAAATCTTGAACCAATGGCAATTGGGATTGCTTCTAAATGCAAAGTCAATGCAAATATTGGTGCTTCTCCCAATGCAAGTGATATTAGTGAAGAAGTTGAGAAACTTAAATTAGCAGTAAAATATGGTGCTGATACAGTTATGGATTTATCCACAGGAGGAGTTAATCTTGATGAGGTTAGACAAGCAATAATCAAAGAATCCTCTGTTCCTATTGGAACTGTTCCGGTTTATCAAGCTTTAGAAAGTGTGCATGGATCAATAGAAAGATTAACAGAGGATGATTTCTTACACATTATCGAAAAGCATTGTCAGCAAGGCGTTGATTATCAAACCATTCATGCTGGTTTATTAATAGAACATTTACCTAAAGTCAAAGGAAGAATTACTGGCATCGTAAGCAGAGGGGGAGGAATTTTAGCTCAATGGATGTTGCATCATTTCAAGCAAAACCCCTTATATACAAGGTTTGATGATATTTGCGAAATTTTCAAAAAATATGATTGTACTTTTTCTTTAGGAGATTCACTTAGACCAGGATGTTTACATGATGCATCAGATGATGCGCAATTAGCTGAATTGAAAACATTGGGTGAACTTACAAGAAGAGCTTGGACTCATAATGTTCAGGTTATGGTTGAAGGACCAGGACATGTACCTATGGATCAGATTGAGTTCAATGTTAGAAAACAGATGGAAGAATGTTCAGAAGCTCCTTTTTATGTTCTAGGCCCATTAGTTACAGATATTTCTCCAGGTTATGATCATATTTCAAGTGCGATAGGTGCAGCCATGGCAGGGTGGTATGGAACTGCGATGTTATGTTATGTCACTCCTAAAGAGCATTTGGGGCTTCCAAATGCGGAAGATGTTAGAGAGGGTTTGATAGCTTATAAAATTGCTGCACATGCAGCTGACATAGCCAGGCATAGAGCAGGTGCTCGTGATAGAGATGATGAGCTCAGTCATGCAAGATATACTTTTGACTGGAACAAACAGTTCGAACTTTCTTTAGATCCTGAAAGGGCTAAACAGTACCATGATGAAACCTTGCCAGAAGAAATATTTAAAAAAGCTGAGTTTTGCTCAATGTGCGGACCTAAGCATTGCCCCATGAATTCCAAAATTTCTGATGAAACTCTTGATGAATTGAATAATAAACTTACAAAATGCGATACTGCATTTTAAGTTTATAAGATTTCTTTAGTCTTATTTACAACATTTTCAACTGTAAATCCAAAACTAGTCATACATTTTCCACCAGGAGCTGATGCACCGAATCTGTCCATAGTAATACAAATTCCATCAAGCCCAGTATATTTGTGCCATCCGAATGAATGGGCCGCTTCAACTACAACTCTTTTTTTGATACTACTTGGCAAGACACTTTCTTTATAAGAAGATTCTTGCTCTTCAAATAGTTCTACGCAAGGCATGGAAATAACTCTAGTCTTTTTGCCTAATTTTGAGATTTCTTTGCTTGCTTCAATGCAGAGGTGTAGTTCACTACCAGTACCGATAAATATTACATCAGGAGTTCCTTCACAATCGGAAACTATATATCCACCTAATGCAACTTTTTCAATAGAGGTATTCTCTTGATTTGGCATGGCTTGCCTACTTAGGCAAAGAGCAGAAGGTCTTTTTCTGTTTTTGATAGCAAGCTTATAAGCACCACTTGTTTCATTACCATCTCCAGGTCTAAATACAAGCATATTTGGCATTGCTCTTAGTGAGGGGATCGTTTCAACAGGTTGATGTGTTGGACCATCTTCGCCTACTCCAATTGAATCATGAGTAAGTACATAAATAACTCCCAGCTCACTGAGAGCAGATAGTCTCATTGAACCTCTCATATAGTCTGCAAAAACAAGAAAAGTCCCTCCATAAGGTATTAAACCACTGTCGTGATAAGCAATTCCATTTAATATTGCTGCCATGGCATGCTCTCTCACACCAAAATGTAAGTATCTCTTTTCTGGAGAGTGTGCCTGAAATGATCCTGTTTCTCCTTTTATATCTGTGTAATTAGAGTGAGTTAAATCCGCAGATCCTCCAATTAATTCAGGAAGATTAGGCCCAAGAGCTCCTAGGCATATTTGAGAATGTTTTCTTGTTGCGAGACCCTTATCATCTGTCGTATATGAAGGCAGATCTGAATCCCAGTTCTCTGGTAATTCACCTTGGATCATTCTTTTGAATTCTGCTCCTTCAGAGGGATATGTGTTTTGATATTCTTGAAATTTTAAATTCCATTTTTTTTCAGAGTCTTCACCTTTAGTAATAGCTTGTCTAAATTGAGAATATACATCCTCAGGTATTTCGAAAGGAGGATATTCCCAATTTAAAAACTCTCTGGTTAAGGAAGCTTCTTCTTCTCCTACTGCAGCTCCATGAATTCCTGCAGTATCTGACTTGTTTGGTGAACCATAACCTATTATTGTAGAAATTTTGATTAGAGAAGGTTTATCTTTTACAGATTTCGCACTCTCAATAGCTTTGGTAATCCCTTTTACATCATGATTACCATCTTCAACATGTTGCACATGCCATCCATAAGCTTCGTATCTTTTTAAAACATCTTCTGTAAATGAAACATCTGTACGTCCATCAATTGTGATTTGATTATCATCATAAAGAGCTATTAATTTTCCAAGCTTAAGATGTCCAGCAAGTGAACATGCTTCAGAGGCAATACCTTCTTGATTACAACCGTCTCCCATTATTACATAGGTATAATGATCAACAATTTCGCAATCTTTTTTATTGAATTTAGCTGCTAAGTGTGCTTCTGCAATTGCTAAACCAACGGCGTTAGAAATCCCTGCCCCTAATGGCCCCGCTGTTACCTCAACACCCTCAGTCTCAAACGTTTCTGGATGCCCAGGTGTCTTAGATCCCCATTGTCTAAATTCTTTAATATCTTCAATGGAAACTGATTTGTATCCAGTCAGATGCAGAAGAGAATATAACAACATACACCCATGTCCTGCTGATAATACAAAGCGATCTCTATTAAACCACTTTGGATTATTGGGATTGTGATTGAGAATATTGTGCCATAATGCATAACCCATAGGCGCGCAACCCATAGGTAAGCCAGGATGCCCGCTATTAGATTTATTTACTGCATCTACAGCCAGCATTCTTATACTATTTACACATAGTGATTCTAATGAAACAGATGCAGCGACCATTGTTTTAAGTAAGGTAATTTTGGAATACAGAGTTGGTTTTCATCAATCAAGTTTGCTAAATGCTAGACAAACGTTGTGACCACCAAAGCCGAATGAATTAGAAAGAGCAACTCTTATTTGAGCATCTCTAGCATTATTTGGTACATAATCAAGATCACAATCTGGATCAGGATTGACGTAGTTTATTGTAGGAGGGACAAAATTATGTGTCAAAGAAAGAATACAAGCTACAGCTTCTATACCTCCTGAACCTCCTAAGAGATGACCAGTCATCGACTTAGTAGAGCTTACAGGAATGAGGTAAGATCTGTCTTTAAATATGGATTTAATTGCAGAAGTTTCATTTTTGTCATTTGCTGCAGTGCTAGTTCCATGAGCATTTATGTAATCAACCTGATCAAGGTTAATTGAACTATCATTAATGGCTAGCTTTATTGCTTCTGCCCCTCCAGTTCCCCCTGGAGAAGGCGAAGTAATGTGATGAGCATCACAAGTTGACCCATAACCAATAATTTCAGCATAGATTTTTGCGCCTCTTTTTTTTGCATTTTCAAGAGTTTCTAGAACAAGAATCCCAGATCCTTCTCCAATCACAAATCCATCCCTCTCAGCATCAAAAGGTCTACTTGCAGTTTGAGGACTGTCATTTCTAAAAGAGAGTGCTTTAGCGCTTGCAAAACCTGCTACTCCAAGAGGAGTTATACTTGCTTCTGCTCCTCCGCAAATCATCGCATCTGCTTTACCCATCTGTAACAATCTAAAAGAGTCTCCAATAGCATTTGATCCAGCAGCGCAGGCGGTAGATACAGCAGAGCTAGGACCTTTTGCTCCTAAAGCAATAGCAGCAAGGCCTGTCGCCATATTTGGGATCATCATTGGCACTGTAAATGGGCTTACTCTTTTTGGGCCTTTATGACTCAATATTTGAGCTTGACTTTCCATTGTAAGTAAGCCTCCAACACCAGAGCCAATTATTACTCCAATTCTTGATTCATTGGCTTCAGTTATTTCAAGTCCAGAATCATTGAAAGCTTGCTTTGCGGCTATTACTCCAAATTGTGAAAATCGATCCCATCTTTTAGATTCTTTAGGTTCAATAAAATTTTCGGATTGAAGATTTTTAACTTCTGCTGCAAACTTGCAGGGATGTTGTTCAGGATTAAAGAGAGTAATATCTGAAACTCCATTTGACCCCTTTTGTAGGCCGAGTAAATATTCATCAATGTTGTTACCAATTGGAGTTACTGCCCCTATACCGGTAATAACTACTCGATGGAAATTTGGCATCCTAAATTAACCTTTTTTTTCTTCGATGAATTTAACAGCATCTCCTACTGTTGCGATACCTTCAGCTGCTTCATCAGGTATCTCGATATCAAATGCTTCTTCAAGTGCCATTACTAGCTCTACGGTGTCTAGGGAGTCTGCACCTAAATCATTTTGAAAGTTTGAATCAGATTTTACTTCGGCTGATTCAACACTTAGTTGCTCAGAAACAATAGAGCAAACTTTTTGAAGGATTTCTTCTTGTGACATAGTTTATGGAATTTACTAATTATCTACTTGATTTTATGCCCTAGAGTTAACAAGAGTGAAGCATATCTTAATTTTTTTAATTTCTTTGTAAGACAATAGTATTATGTTGTGAGGTTCTTAAAGACAATTTTTACATGTCACACGCAGTTAAAATTTATGACACATGCATTGGATGTACTCAATGTGTAAGGGCATGCCCACTAGATGTTCTGGAAATGGTTCCATGGGACGGTTGTAAAGCCGGCCAAATAGCTTCATCTCCTAGGACAGAGGACTGCGTAGGATGTAAAAGGTGTGAAACAGCATGCCCAACAGATTTTTTAAGTATCAGGGTTTATTTAGGTGATGAAACATCAAGAAGTATGGGCTTAGCTTATTAATTTTTATAGTGCAGTTGGAAGAGAGTCCATGTCTTATTAAATACTTAATTTTATTCAATATAATTGAAGAAAATTATTTATATGTGCGGAATAGTTGCTGTTACCGGTTATAAAAAAGCATTACCATTACTTATTAATGGATTGGAAAAACTCGAATATAGAGGGTATGATTCCGCAGGTATTGCCATAATCAACTCTGAAACAAAGAATATATCTTGTAACAAAGCAGAAGGAAAACTTAAAAATTTAAAAAATAACTTAAAAAATATTGAAATACCTGGAACTGTGGGAATAGGTCATACACGTTGGGCCACTCACGGAAAACCAGAGGTTAAAAATGCGCATCCTCATATTGATAGTTCAGGAGAGGTTGCAGTTGTCCAAAATGGGATTATTGAAAATTATCAGGAATTAAAAATTAAATTACAAAAAGAAGGAATTGTTTTTAATTCTGATACTGATACAGAAGTCATACCACACTTAATAAAAAAAGAATTATTGGCTTTAAGTCAATTAAAGCTCGAAAGTAACGGTTCAACTTTATTAGTAGCAGTAAAAAACGTAATCTCAGATTTAGAAGGATCATATGCATTAGCAGTATTATGGTCTGGTGCTCCTGAAGCATTTGTTGTTGCTAGGAAGCAGGCACCTTTAATAATTGGATTAGGGGAAGGAGAATTTATTTGTGCAAGTGATACGCCAGCAATAGCAAACTTTACAAAAATTATTTTACCTTTGGAGGATGAGGAAATAGCTCTTTTAACTCCTTTAGGAATAGAAATTTATGATTCTAATAACGAGAGACAATATCGAAATCCAATTTCTTTACAAACTGCAGACCAAGTAAGTGATAAAAAAAATTTTAAACACTATATGTTAAAGGAAATCTATGATCAGCCTGATATTGCTAAATATTGGTTAGAAAAATATTTAATTAAAGATTTAAAGACTGATCAATTACAGATTAATTACTCTTTTGATACAGATTTTTTAAACGCTATTGAAAGAATAGATATTGTTGCTTGTGGTACGAGTAAGCATTCTGCAATGGTGGGTAAATTTTTATTAGAACAATTCTCAGGTATACCAACTAATGTTTTTTTTGCGAGTGAGTTTAGATACTCCCCACCACCATTACTTCCTAATACCTTAACAATTGGAGTGACTCAGTCAGGAGAAACTGCCGATACTATTGCGGCTATAAGTATGGAAATTAAGAGGAGATCTTCAATAGGGGGTAATAACTTTAAACCAAATTTAATTGCTATTACGAACAGAGTTGAAAGCTCAATTGGCAGACTAATACCAAATATTATTAATATTAGTGCTGGAATTGAAATTGGTGTTGCTGCTACAAAAACTTTCTTTGCGCAACTTCTTTCTTTTTATGGATTAGCTATAAAATTTGCTCAAATAAAAGGAAGTCAAAGTAATGAAAATATTAATCAATTAGTTTCAGAATTAACTAAATTACCGGCATTAGTTGAAGAACTTTTAGAAAAACATAATGAATCTTCTGAAAAACTTGCACATGATTTTTTTAATATTAAAGATGTTATTTTTTTAGGAAGAGGAATAAATTATCCCATTGCTCTTGAGGGGGCTCTGAAGTTGAAGGAAATTAGTTATATACATGCTGCTGGTTATCCTGCTGGGGAAATGAAGCATGGGCCAATAGCTTTACTAGACAAAAAAGTACCTGTAATTTCAATAGCTACTCCAGGGCAAGTTTTTGATAAGGTAATTAGTAATGCTCAAGAAGCAAAAGCGAGAGATGCTTTTTTAATTGGTGTTGCCCCTCAATGTAATGGGACTGAAATATTTGATTATTTAATGACCATACCTTCAACAAATGAGTGGATTTCACCTCTGCTTGCTATTGTTCCTCTTCAATTATTGAGTTATCACATTGCTGCTCATAGAGGACTTGATGTTGATCAACCAAGGAATCTGGCTAAAAGCGTAACAGTAGAGTAAACATTTTGAAAAAGTTTAGTTTACAAATCTAACAGACCTGAAGGAGGAGTAATTAATATAAAATTTTTTTTAATATCTACTACTGGAACAATTTCTTTAACAAATGGTATGAGAACCTCTTTATTATTTTTCAAAAGTTGAATTACAAGTAAATTATTTTTCTCATTAGATAAGTTAATAACTTTTCCAATTATGTGTAATTGGTTATTTTCTAAAATTTTGACATTCAAATTCACTAGTTCAGTTAAGTGATATTCTCCAGAACTCAATTTTGGAATTGCATCAACTCTGACGAGGATTTTTTGTCCCTTTAAGTTTTCTGCTTGAGTCCTATTATTTATCTCCTTAAATGTAATTATGAATAATTCTTTACCTGGTTTTTTAAAACCACGCGTAAGCTCGAATTCTCTAGGAGTCTCGTTACCTTTTTGTATCCATCTTTTACCAGGGTCTGTAAATCTTTCTTCAAAATCACTTAGAGACTTAACCTTGATTTTTCCATTAATGCCTTGAGGAGATGTTATTAAGCCAACAATTAACCACTCATCATGATTTATCATAGTTTATATGTAAGTTATTTCTATGGAATTTTCGAATAAACCAATACTCCCCGGTTCTATAGTAGTTGTTAAAGACGTTAATTCTATTTATAGAGGTTATAAAGGGTTTGTACAAAGAGTAACTAATAAAACTGCTGCTGTTCTTTTTGAGGGGGGCAATTGGGATAAATTAGTAACATTTCAATTAAATAATTTGGAACTTGTTTGAATAGTTAATTTTTCTTTCTCTGGAAAATCTTTTGTATAAGAATACTTGCAGCATTTTTTTCGGCTTTTTTATGAGAATGTCCAAAACTGAAAGCTTTTTTAGATCCATTTATATATATTTCACAAGAGAATCTTTTTGGGTCTCCGTGATTTTGTGATACTTCATATATTTTATAAATAGGTAAATCAAATCCTTGGCTTTGACACCATTCTTGTAAAGCTGACTTGGCATTGTATTTATGTGGTGCTTGTAAATATAATTCTGCATCTTTTTTCCAAAAATTATCTAACCATATATTGACTTCATATATTGAATTAAAACACTTATATATTGCGCCAATTAATGCTTCACTAGTTTCAGCAATTATTGTATCTTTTGAATTCTCATCACCCATTGCTTTTGGTCCTTTTATTATTACTTTTTCTATAAATATTTTTTTACCTAATTCAGTTAACCATTCATCACTTACTATTTGAGATCTTAGTTCTGATCTAGTACCTACACTCATACTATTATATGTTCTCTCTATAAAATCTGATGCTGATAATCTGAGAACAGCATCTCCAAAGAATTCCAATTTTTCATAATTAACTATCTTGTTTGCGGAGGAATGTGTTAATGCTTCATTGAAAGTATGAAGTATTAATTTATCTTTTTGGTTGATAATTTTGATAAATCTTTTTGAGTCTATTTCAAGCGAATTTAAAAAATTAATAATTTGTTCAAGTCTTTTGTCATCAATTAAGGTATCCATATAAATTAAGTGTTTTCATTAAGTAGAAAGCAGGTCATAAGCCGGGTTCTGTTCATCTTAATAAGATGGGCAATCATCTATCTAGGACTGGAATTACTTCACAGCCTCAAGCGGCGCTTAAAAGTAGATTTTTTAATGGTCATAAATCTACTTAGCCTTGCACCCAGCCGGGGTTTACCTAGCCAACACTTCTCAATGTTGCTGGTGCGCTCTTACCGCACCTTTGCACCCTTGCCATACATAAAGTATTAGGCGGTATGTTTCTGTGGCACTATCCTCACGGTTACCCGCACTGGGAATTACCCAGCAAGCCTGACCATATGGGAGCCCGGACTTTCCTCAAAAAGATTTATTTTCAAAACAAAATAAAACATTTTTGCGATTGCCTCTCCTGCTTTCACTTAGCATAATGCTTATTAACCCAAAAAACATCTCTTGGGGCTGTAGCTCAGTAGGATAGAGCGACGGTTTCCTAAACCGTAGGTCGTGGGTTCGATTCCCTCCAGTCCCGTTTCAGTTAATAAACTATATGTAGTATGCGTGCATATTTACAACTCTCTAGCTAGCGTGTAATTAGTAATTAGGCTTTTATGGCTAAGCTGCACGATATGCGTTTAAAACTCTTAATTCAGCAAGAGCATGAACGTATTTCTAAATCTCAACCTAATGATCTAGATCTGTCCATAGTTCAAGCAAGATGCCTTTGTTGGCTTACTTTATTAGCAGAAGCTCATGAAGATCAAGCAAATGATGCCGAAAAGAGAGGTGATGCTGAACAAGCAATGGGATGGTTTGCAGACTCAATGAGATTAAGAGATGTTATTAATTTGGTGACTACTATTGAAATTCCTTTGCCTGATAGTCCAGACTCTCTTGATGAAAATGACGAATTATTTGATGGTCCTACAATTGTGCCTAAATAATGCAATAGTATGAATTGGTGTTCTTTATTCTTTTGAAAAGATAAACCATGTCAATGCTCTGATTGTTAGAAATTTTATAAAGAGAATGATCGTTTTTTTCGAGAATTTCCTACTCTCAAACAACAAGAGGAATTAAACTGGGCTTCTATCTAATCTTTTAGAACTCTTTGCAGCAAAGTTAAAGAAGAACTACATAATCAATTATCTGATAAAGATATTAAAAAAAATCTGTTGAAAATAATAAACATAATTCTGATTTAGAAATTACAGATGTAATAGAAGAACTTAAAAATGTAAATGTTTATTCATACTCTAATAAAGCTTTAATTGAGAAGATTTTGGATTTCAAAGTTGCTAAAAATGTGGAAGTTGAATTTAATAAAATTTCTAAAAAGTTAGCTCCTGATCCACTAAATCTTGATAAATTAATATTGAAAAGATTATTTCATCAAACACCAGATTTACCTGATAAGAATAACTTTAAGTAGTTACTTCTTCAATATCACATGTAATTTCAACTGGCATAGGTGAAACTTTCCAAATCGATTCGCAATATTCTCTTATAGATCTATCAGAAGAAAAATATCCTGATCTTGCAGTATTTAATAAAGCCATTTTATTCCACGCTTTTTTATTATTCCAAAAGTTGCTAACTTCATCTTGTTTGTTTAAATAGTCTTCGAAATCAGCCATTACGAAAAATGGATCATTTCCAGTCAAACTATTTAATAAAGGTTTGAATAATTCTTTATCTCCATTACTAAAATGGCCAATTTCGATTAAACGAATTACTTCTTTTAATTCAGGACATTTCTCAATGAAAGTCTTAGGAGAATAACTATTATTTTTTAAATCCATTATTTCACTTTCAGTCTTTCCGAAAAGAAAGAAATTTTCTTTTTTAACAAGATCTCTTAACTCTACATTTGCTCCGTCAAGAGTTCCTATAGTTAAAGCTCCATTCATTGCAAATTTCATATTTCCTGTGCCTGATGCTTCTTTACCAGCAGTCGAAATTTGCTCAGAAAGGTCTGTTGCTGGATAAACTATTTCCCCAAGTTTGACATTATAGTCAGGTAAGAAAACTACTCTTAAAAGACCTTCCATATCAGGATCTGAATTAACTACATCAGCGATGCCATTAATAAATCTGATAATTAATTTAGCCATAAAGTAACCTGGAGCAGCCTTCCCTCCAAAAATAACTGTTCTCGGAGCTTTAAAATTACTTGTACCATTTTTGATTCTTAAATACTGAGCAATAATTTGCAAAGCGTTTAAATGTTGTCTTTTGTATTGATGGATCCTTTTAACTTGGACGTCAAAAAGACTTGATGGATCAACAAGAATTCCTGTTTTTGTATGAATAAAACTTGCTAACTTTCGTTTTCCAAGTAATTTAGTTTCCTCAAATTTCTGAAGGAAATTTGTATCATCTTTTTTCTTTTCTAAATTTTTAAGTAGTTCCATATTCGTAATCCAATCTGGACCAACTTCTTTTTCTAACAAATTAGATAAAGATGGATTTGCTAATGCAACCCATCTTCTAGGAGTTACTCCATTAGTTACATTAGTAAATTTTTCAGGCCATAGCTCTGCAAACTCTGGGAGAAGTTGTCTTTTTATTAGGTCAGAGTGAAGTGCAGCAACACCATTAATATGATGAGCTCCAATAGTAGCTAAATGAGCCATCCTCACTGACTTGGAACCATCTTCATCAATAATAGAAAGTTTTTGTAAGATCTTGTCATCACCTGGGTAACGAAGCCTTAATTGTTGTAAAAACCTCCAGTTTATTTCATAAATAATTTCTAAATGACGGGGAAGTAAATCACTGAATAGACTTAAATCCCATTTCTCTAATGCTTCAGGAAGTAATGTATGGTTTGTATATGCCACTGATGAAGTAGTTATATTCCATGCTTTGTCCCAACCTATTTGATACTGATCAATTAATAGACGCATTAACTCAGCAACTGCAATTGCTGGATGAGTATCATTTAATTGAACAGTCCAATGTTTGGCAAATTCTGTTATGGGGATAGATCTTTTTTCAATACTTCTCAACATATCTTGGAGAGAACAACTGACAAAGAAATGTTGTTGTTTAAGCCTTAATCTTCTCCCTTCATCAGTTCCATCATTTGGATAAAGAACTTTAGATAGAGTTTCAGAGGCAACTTTTTCTTCTACCGCCCCATAATAATCACCAATATTGAAAGCATAAAAATCAAAACTCTCTGTTGCATCAGCTCTCCATAATCTTAATCTGTCACATGTATTTACTCTGTAGCCTAATACTGGAACATCATGAGGAACACCAATTGCATGTTCTGAGGGCACCCATCTTGATCGATATTTACCTTTATCGTCTCTATAACTCTCAGTTCTCCCCCCAAAACCAACAAAACATGATTCATCAGGTTGAGGCAATTCCCATGGCCAACCACCTTTAAGCCATTTATCCGTAACCTCAACTTGCCAACCATCTCGTATTAATTGGTTAAATATTCCGAATTCATATCTAATACCATAACCAACTGCAGGAACTTGTAACGAAGCTAAAGACTCCATATAACAAGCTGCAAGTCTTCCAAGACCACCATTACCTAGGCCTGGCTCTTCTTCGACTTCAAGAATTGTTGAAAGTGATTCTATTCCAAACCTTTTTAAGGCATCTTCTGCTTCTTGTGTTATGCCAAGATTTAATAAATTATTACTTAATTGTGGTCCGATTAAAAATTCTGCTGATAAGTAAGCCACTGTTTTTTGGGGCTTTTTTCTTATTACTTCTTGACTAGCTAAATATCTTGTCATTAATCTATCCTTAACCGCGTAACTCAGCGCCATATATAAGTCATGAGGACTAGCGGAAGTCGCTAATTTACCAAGAGTAAAGAATAAGTGCTCTGTCATTCCTTTGAAGAGCGCATCAGAATCCATGCCAGCTTTCTCAGGATCTAGATAGCAGCCTGGAGTAGGCAAGCGCAGATCAAAGGGTTCGTTGGAGTTCATTAGATTTGACATATATACGACATTAGCCAGTTTTTATATAAATTCTTTGTTGTACCTTCAGATCCACACTTGTTGAGTATTTTTGCTTTTTTTTACATACTTGGTAAAGTGGGCCCTCCATAAACTATCTTCCAATTAGTTAGTTTAATTTTTCTCGCATTTAAAATGTATCCTTTACTTGCTGAATTAAGTGCACATGATTTAGAAGTTGCTGAGACGCTCATCGGAGTAATTAGATTTCTATTGATATTTTTAGCTGCAAGAGCATTAGCGGAAGTATTAGTAAGACTAAGTTTACCTACTATTGTTGGAGAGCTTTTAGCAGGGGTTGTTATTGGAGCATCTGGATTCCATTTATTAATACCACCCTCTGCTCATACAGAATTAAATCAAGGATTGGTAAACGTAATAAGTTCTTTAGCATCAATACCGCCAGAAGTTGTTCCTGACGTCTATTTTGAAAGTTTTCCTTCTCTTCAAGCTGTTGCGACACTTGGATTATATGCGCTTCTTTTCTTAACAGGATTAGAAAGTGAATTAGAAGAATTAGTTGCAGTTGGTGCGCAAGCTTTTACAGTCGCTATGGCAGGCGTAATTTTGCCTTTTGCTTTTGGTACTTTTGGATTAATGTTTATTTTCCAGGTAGATCTTATTCCAGCAGTATTTGCAGGAGCATCAATGACGGCTACGAGTATTGGTATTACAGCAAGTGTTTTTGGCGAATTAGGGTATTTAAAAACTAGGGAAGGTCAAATTGTTATTGGAGCAGCAGTTTTAGACGATATTTTAGGGATTGTCATACTAGCTGTGGTTGTAGCTCTTGCTGCTGGAGGTTCCTTAGAAATAGCTCCAATAGTTAAATTAGTTGCAGCAGCTGTCGTATTTGTAATTGCTGCTATTGCATTAAGTCGTACAGCAGCTCCTGGATTTGATTGGCTTCTTGATAGATTGAAAGCACCTGGAGCAGTAGTTGTAGCCTCTTTTGTGATACTTGTTTTATGTTGTTTTGTGGCTACAGCGATAGGTCTTGAAGCAGCTTTAGGAGCTTTTGCCGCCGGTTTAATTCTTAGTAGTTCCAAAAATAACCATGCTATCCAGCAATCAGTTTTGCCATTGGTTTCATTATTCGCGACCATCTTTTTCGTATTGGTAGGTGCTGGTATGGATTTATCAGTTATTAATCCACTTGACCCAGCAAGTAGGTCTGCTCTTGTAGTAGCAGGATTTTTATTAGTCGTGGCAATTATTGGAAAAATTGCTGCTGGATGGGTTTTCTCAAGTGATAAGCCTACAAACAGATTAGTTGTAGGTTTAGGAATGATGCCTAGAGGAGAAGTGGGATTAATTTTTCTTGGATTAGGAACAAGCGCTAAGCTTTTAACTCCATCCCTTGAGGCGGCAATATTATTAATGGTCATTGGAACGACATTCCTAGCTCCTGTTCTTTTAAGAATTGTTTTGAAAGATAAGCCCCCCGGTGGTGATAATAAAATTTCAGATGATGTTGCGGCTGATCCAGTAGGTCTTCTTTAACGAATAATTTTATTAGAATCGATAAATATAATTGTTTATTAAATGAAAAAACCTGTGTTTATAAGTGATGAGGTAAATTATGCATGGAATTTTTTGAATTATCCAATACACACTATTACTGCAAAACCTAAAGAAGAAAGTTCAAAATCATGCGCAATTTTGTTGATACATGGTTTTGGTGCTTCCACTGATCATTGGCGTTTTAATATCCCTGTTTTGAGTGATAAATATGAAGTTCATGCGATAGATCTTTTGGGGTTTGGAAAAAGTCCAAAGCCAACAGATGTCCAGTATTCAAGTCATCTTTGGAAAGATCAAGTTGCAACATATGTGAAAGAAGTAATTAAAAAACCAACATTTATTGTTGGTAATTCTTTAGGTGGGTATGCATCTCTAGCAGCAAGTGCAGAACTAAAAGAATTATCTGCTGGAGTAGTTTTACTTAATGCTGCTGGAATGTTTAGTGAAGAAAAAGTATCAAATAACAGCCTTTTACAAAGATCTTTAAAAACTTTCTTTGAAACATTTTTGCGAGGCAATGTTTTTCTTCAAAGAACTATATTTGAAAGCATGAGACGAAGAGTCAATATAAAAAAAGCATTAAACAATGTTTATAAAAACCAAACTAATGTTGATGATTATCTTATTGATTCAATTAGAAAACCTTCACTTGATCCTGGTGCCTTTAACGTTTTTAAAAGTGTTTTCAACCCTTCAGGTGTCCAAGGAGAACCATTTGATAAATTGTTCAAAAAGTTGAAATCTCCACTTTTACTCCTATGGGGAGGTAAAGATCCTTGGATGAACACAGCAAGCAAAAGACTTCTTTATAAAAAGTATGCTCCTGAAATGACTAAAGAAGTGATTCTTGATGCTGGGCATTGTCCTCATGATGAAGTCCCCGAATTAGTTAATCAACATATACTTGATTGGATTGATTCTTTGTAGAGAGATTTTTGTGAAAGTTAATTCTGTTGATAATAAAAAAGGTATTTATATTTTTCAATTAAACGAAAAAAATTATATTAAATTTTGTCCTAAGAGGGGTGGGCTTATAACTAACTGGGTTTCTGAAGGGAGAGAAATATTATATTTTGATGAAAAAAGATTTATTGATAAAACAAAAAGTATCAGAGGAGGAATCCCAATCCTGTTTCCGATTTGTGGAAATCTTGATATCCCCAATTCTTTATTTGGAAAAAATTATATGCCATTTATGCAACATGGTTTTGCAAGGGATTTGCAATGGCAACACTGCCTAAATAAGAAAAAAAATTCTCTTTTTTTAATTTTACAGGATACTGAAAAAACAAAAACTTTTTATCCATTTAATTTTGAGCTCAAAATTGAGGTATCTCTAAAAATTAATTGCTTAAAATTTATTATTAACATTGAGAACAAAACTAATATTGAGATGCCAATAAATTTTGGATTGCATCCTTATCTTAATATTTCAGATTTTAAAAACTTAAAATTTATAGATAACCCGCTAAATTGTCAGGATCAAAAAAATAATTGCTTGAGAAATACTTTTGACCAGTTAAAAAATATAAATAATGGAATTGATTTACTTATGTATACCTCAGGAAGAATTTCTTTTCGAGATAATTTTTTTAAAAGACAAGTTACTTTATTGCACCCTTCGCCTTTTGATTTGGGTGTGATTTGGAGTGATCCTCCCAGGAAAATGGTATGTCTTGAGCCATGGACTAGTCCACGTAATTCTTTAGTAAATGGATTAAGGAAAATTTCGATTCCTCCAAATTCCTCCCAAATATTAGATGCCTCAATACTAATAAATACTTTGAAGTAACTACTTATAATTATGAAAGTTATAGTGATCGATGATGATCCAACAGGTTCTCAAACAGTAAATAATTGTTTATTGCTTCTGAAATGGGATTATTCTACTTTAATCAAAGGATTTCAAAGCAAATCTAATTTATTTTTCATTTTGGCTAATACTAGGTCTTTATCAGAAAATGACGCAAAATTAAGATTAGTAGAAATTTGTAATGCCCTTAAAAAAGTTATCTCAAAAGAATCATATAAAGAAGAATTTATTTTTGTAAGTAGAGGTGATTCCACTCTTCGTGGTCATAATTTTTTAGAGCCTAAAATTATTAACGATTGTCTAGGACCTTTTGATGCTACCTTCCATATTCCAGCATTTATTGAAGGTAAAAGAATGACAATTGATGGAGACCATTTTGTTGATAATGTTCCTGTAAGTCAAACGATTTTTGCCAAAGATAAAATTTTTGGATATAAAACAAGTAATGTCAAACAATTATTATTTCAGAAATGTAAAACTCAAATTAAATTTAATGATATTCAAAATTTAAAAATATCCGAATTAAAAGTTCTTGAAAGTAAAGAAAAAAATATTGTTTTTAATAAGATCAGAAATTTAAAAGAAAATTCTCATGTAATTGTTGATATTGAGAATTATTCACAACTTAACAAGTTTTCATTATCAATAAAAAAATTAATTAAACAAAAGAAATTTCTCTTTAGGACCGCTGCAAGTTTTATAAGTTCAATTTCGTCTATAAAAGATAATCCTAAAGAACCATTTTTTAACTCCCTTATTAGAAGAAAAAATCGTGAAAAAAAATCTCTTCCAGGATTTTTAGTAATAGGATCTTATGTTGAACTTTCAACAATGCAACTAAAGGAATTCTTAGAAATAAGTGACTGTATACCAATAGAATTGGATGTTTTTGAATTTCTCAGAATTTCTAAATTAAAAAGTAATAAGGATCAATTGGTTTTGTTTAAAAACAAATTATTAGCGCAAATCAGATTAATATTAAAGCAAGAAAATACTCCCGTTTTATTTACCTCAAGAAAAGAAGTTTCTCTAGGTAACAGCGATGAGCAAGTGAATTTTTATAATTCTCTTGCTCATTTTATTTCTGAATTAGTTTCAGGTTTGAAAAATGAAATAGGGTATTTAGTATCTAAAGGGGGAATCACATCAAATGTAATTCTCAGTAATGGATTTAAAGCAAATTATGTTTATTTGCAAGGACAAATAATTACTGGGGTTTCCTTAGTTACTTTAAAACTTGAAAGTGATGATAATCTTCCAATCGTCACATTTCCTGGAAATATTGGTAACCAAGATTCATTGGTAAAAGTATGGAGAATTTTAGAAAATAAAAACAATTCTTCCAATTAAAAATTTGAGATAATTGCTTCAGCAAAACCACTACAGGATAGTGGCGCTACATTTGGTTCCATTAAGCGTGCTAGATCATAGGTGACGTTTTTTTCTTCAATAGCTTTACTAATTCCAGAAGTCACTAGCTTGGCTGCTTCATTCCAACCAAAATATTCAAGCATCATTACTCCACTAAGAATTACCGAACCCGGATTAATTTTGTTTAATCCTGCATGTTTGGGAGCTGTTCCATGTGTTGCTTCAAAAATTGCGGAATGATCTCCAATATTAGCTCCGGGAGCCATACCTAAGCCTCCCACAATTGCGGCAGCCGCATCAGAAACATAATCTCCATTTAAGTTCAAGGTCGCAAGAATAGAATATTCTTGAGGCCTTGTTTGAATTTGTTGGAAAATACTGTCAGCTATTCGATCATCAACCATAATGAGTTCTCTCCAGTTGTTATTTCCATGAGAATTTGATATTGAGGCTATTACTTCTTTAATTTCTTCACAAATAAATGCTTTTTTATTACTTGTTAGCTTGTCATAGCCTGGCTCTATCTTTCTGGCATTATTTTCGATTGTAATTTCTGGATTTTTGTGAATATTGTCTAAAATCCAGCTTTCTCTTTCCGTAATGCAGTCTGCTCTGAATTCATTTACGGCTAATTCATATCCCCAATCTCTAAAGGCACCTTCTGTATATTTCATGATATTGCCTTTATGAACTAGAGTTACATGCTTTTTATTCCCTGATAATCTTTTTGCATGTTCTATGGCTTTTCTTATATGCCTTTGACTTCCTAACTTACTTACGGGTTTTATCCCAATACCTGAACCGTCCGGTATGGATCTATTTTTTAAATTTTTACTATTTGGAATGACGACATTATTCAGGTGATTAATTAAATCAATGCATGTATTATCTTCGGCTTCCCATTCAATACCCATATAAATATCTTCTGTATTTTCTCTATAAACAATTACGTCTAAATTTTGTGGATTTTTATGAGGACTAGGAGTCCCTGAATAGTATTTACAAGGTCTAACACAGCTATATAAGTCAAAAATTTGTCTTAATGCAACATTTAAAGATCTAATTCCCCCTCCTATAGGAGTTGTTAATGGGCCTTTAATTGCAACTCCAAAGTGTCTTATGGCTTCAATAGTATCCTGCGGTAAATAGTTGTAAGTTCCGTATATTTCACAAGCTTCGTCGCCGGCATAGACTTTGAACCAATTTATTTTCCTTTTATCTCCATAACTTTTTTTTATTGCTTCATCAAGAACAAGTTGAGTGGCTGGCCAAATATCTACCCCAGTACCGTCACCTCTTATATAAGGGACAATAGGATTATTAGGAACATTAGGCTTACCTTGATTAAAAGTAATTAACTCTCCTTCTGTGGGTAAATTTAATTTTTCAAATTTAGGCATAGCACTTGATTGAATAGTAAAAAAGTCAATTAATATAGTATTTTTGTATCTTAAATTGAAATTAAGGATATTCTTTAAAAACTAGAAATTAATTATTCAAATGTGAATAGATAATAGTTTGTTAATCAGCATTTCAACATCTTTGTTAAAAGAAAAAGAATTTAATAAGCAAGGTTGAAGAAATTATGTCAACTTCAATCAAAGGTTTATTACCGCTTATGAATGCAAGTTCAAATGTTAGTAATCTTGAAATAGCTAATAAGGTAGCTACTACCGCTGCATTATTTCGTAAATATTTCCCAGATGCGAGTGTTAATTTTAGTCCTTGGGATAATGTAAATGATAGAGATTGGTTTGATACGCTTGATTTTTCTTTCCATTTTCCGGGTTGGAGTCCAAGCATAGAATGCAGAGCAGTTTTACTTCAATTGAGAATTGAAAATAATTGTGAAAATGGAGTACCTAAGTTGCTGGGAATAATAATGCGCGGAATGATAATTCCTGCTGAAAGATGGAGAGTAGCTACTATTGGAGAGTGGGAGATGACAGGGACTCATTTACCTCAGAAGGAACAAAAGGATAATCTTTTTTTAGTTTGTAAAGAACTTTACAATTTATTCTCTACAACATCCACTGGTAACAAAAATTAGCTGTTTTATATATTTTCCTTGTAGATTAAATATATGTACATTACTGAAAATAAATAAATGGCAGTTGCTCTTGCAGGACAATTAAGAGAAGGGACAAAGAAATCCCATACTATGGCTGAAAATACTGGCTTTGTCGCTTGTTTTTTGAAAGGGGTTGTTGAAAAAAAATCCTACAGAAAACTGATAAGTGATTTATATTTTGTTTATGAAGCTATGGAAGAAGAAATTGAAAGATTAGTTCAAGAGGAACATCCCGTAATAAAACATATCGGCTTTAAATCACTTTTTAGAAAAGAAACACTTGAAAATGATCTCAAATTTTATTTTGGAGATAACTGGCAGAATGAAATTAATATTTCTAAATCAGCGAAAGAATATGTCAATAGAATTCACTTGGTAGCAAAAAAATCTCCTGAATTACTGGTTGGTCATCACTATACCCGCTATATAGGAGATTTATCTGGCGGCCAAATTTTAAAAAAAATAGCAAAAAAAGCTTTAAATTTAGATGGAAATAACGGGTTAAATTTTTATGAATTTAAAAATATTGATGATGAAAAAAAATTCAAAGAAGAATATTCTAAGACTCTTAATCAGCTCCCAATAAATCAAAACATTGCTGATCAAATAATTGATGAAGCTAATCAAGCTTTTACTTATAATATGAAGATGTTTAAGGAGCTTGAAGGTAACTTAATAGCAGTATTAGGAAAAATTGTATTTAATTATCTTACAAAGAAAGTTAGGAAGGGGAGTACAGAAACTTAATATCTATGTTTGAATCATTAAAAAATTTTGTGAAGACCAATATTGAAGATTTAGATGGTAAAGAATTACAAATATCAAAAGAATTCAAAGAACATCATAATAAAGACTCTAAATATATTATTAAAAATTGGATTTTTGAATCCCAACAATATAGAAAGTGGAGAATTACTAAATTAGATGGAGGAGATAAGCTCCAGGTTTTTAACACTGTTGCTTATCCAAATTTCAAAAGTGAGTTTCCTATATTAGGTGCTGATATTTTATGGTTTGGAACTTCTCAAAAATTACTAGCTATTTTTGATTATCAACCATTAATTCAGGAAAAAAAATATCTTCAGAAATATTGCTCAAGTTTAGATTTTATAAAAAATCAGTATTCTGTATTTGATAATCATAAAATGAAAAATATATATGATTCAAAAAAATATTTTTCGCCATGGGTAATGATTTGTAGAGGGAATAAATTGAATCTTGATAGAGATTTAAATAATATTTTTTGTTCCTTTGTTAGTAATTATTTAACAATTAATAAACTGCATCAAAATAATCAATTTTTGGATTTGGAACAAATAAAAAATAATCAAATAGATTACGATAAATACAGTGCTGAAAAAGATCCTGCTGACAAGTTATTTAAAACATTTTTTGGTGAAACTTGGACTGAAAATTTCATTAATAATTTTCTTTTTACCTTAAATAATAAACCCCTAGAATAGATGCTAATTCAAAATACTATTTTTTACAGCCAAGAATGGCGATGGGCTAAATTTATAAAATTCTTAATTTCTCAATTATCCAAATATCATTGCGTAGAATATAAAATACCCTCTGATTTTTCTTACAAAGAGTCAACCTATGGCTCAAAAAAATCAAAAAATAATATTAATCTTTTTACATGGGGAGCAACTCATCAAAAAAGGATTAACTTCGCAAGGGCTGTATGTATTAATAGTCCAAATTATTCTGTTTTGAATTTTTTAATTATCCCAAATACTTCTTATAACATTCCATTCCTTGGTGTAGATTTTGTTTCTTTACCTACCAGTCATTTATTAGTTTTAGATTTTCAGCCATCTTTAAAAGTCGAATATCAGTTTAATTCTGAATTATTAGAACAACTAATAAAACTTAAAAAATCATGTCATTCATCTCTACCTGTAGCTGAAAAAATGTCTGAAGATGTAGCAAAATTTTTTTCCCCAGGATTGATTTGGTCTAGATTACCAAAGCAACAAGATAGTGATAATTTGATAGAAAATCAGCTTTATTATTCATTCAAAGAATATTTGAATTTGTATCTAAAAACTCTTTTTGAAAGTGAGGAAGTTGGGCAAGGTTTACAACAAGAGTTAATTAATGGTCAAAATGATTATTTGAACTATAGAAGGGATAAAGACCCAGCAAGGCCAATGTTATCTAGTTTATTTGGTAAGGATTTTACAGAATCCTTAATTAATAAAGTATTATTTTCTACTAATAAAGTTTTATAATGTTGGATATTTTAGATTAGATGAAAAAACAATCAGTTCTTTTTGTTTGTTTAGGAAATATTTGTAGATCTCCTGCTGCCGAAGCTATATTTCTAGATTTAATTAATAAAAAAGGATTAAATGATAGTTTTATTGTTGATTCTGCTGGGACTGGTAGTTGGCATATAGGGAAGAAGGCTGATACTAGAATGAGAATAGCGTCGCGAAAAAGGGGCATAGAAATCTTTAGTAGAGCTAGACAAATAAATTCTAATGACTTTGAAAAATTTCACTATATAGTTGCTATGGATGATTCAAACTATGAAAACATTATTGATATGAAATCTCGAAAATCATTATCTGATTTTGCATTAATAAAAAAGATACAAAATTTCAGATCAATTTTTCAAGAGATAGAAGTCCCTGATCCTTACTTTGGAGGAGATGAGGGATTTGATAATGTCCTTGATATTTTAGAGGACTCTGTCAGTGGTTTTCTAGATAAGATTTGTTAATTTATTCGAGTTGAATCTCTTTAGGAATGTTTAAGTTGTAGATGTGAACAATTTTTTCTACTACTTCATTAATTGAATATCCGTCAGTAACAAGTTCAATAGCATCGTTTGCTTTTTTGAGAGGAGAAATTTTTCTTGTTGAATCTTCAAAATCTCTTTTTCTAATAAGTTCTCTTAATTGATTGAAGTCTATTTCTTCACTCCCTCTTAATTCTAATTCTGACTTTCTTCTTTTAGCTCTTTCGTCAATACTAGCTGTTAGGAATATTTTAAGTTCTGCATCTGGAAAAACTGTTGTTCCTATGTCTCTCCCTTCAGCCACTAAGCCTCCAGATTGGCCAATTTTTCTTTGCTCATTAACCAAAAATTCTCTCACTTTTTTTATTGATGAAATTTTAGAAACAATAGAACTTATTTCTTGTGAACGAATTTCTTCAGTTACACAAAAATTATTTATAAATACATCTTGCTGAGAAATAGAATTTGACTTAAAAATAATAGAAATATTATTAAGAATTTTTTTTAATTCTGATTCTTTAGCATAATCAATCTTTTCTTTTTTGAAGAGCCAACTTATTGCTCTATACATTGCTCCAGTATCTAGATATAAAAGATTTAACTCCTTTGCAATTAACTTTGTTATGGTACTTTTACCTGAACCAGCTGGCCCATCAATTGCAATAATTGGCTTTCTTTTCATAAGAAAAACGTGATCAATTAATCTTGTTTTTCCACATTTTATCGCACCTGCTAAAATTGAAATATTATCGTTTGCTTTAACTTTTTTCAAGCTGTAGGGATGTAAATGTTCTAAATATTCAATTGAAATATTTTTTGATTTGAGTTTGTTTGTTAGTTGTTTTAAGTCAATCTTTTTAGCCTTTTTAAAAATTATTTTTGCATTTTTTAGTTCATTTGAGAATGATTTTAGAGTTTTTCTTTCATTTTTAGATAAATGCTTATTACGCGAACTAAATGGGACCCCATCAGAATCTCTTTGAGTAGGAACAGGGATAATTTTGATATTAAATTGTTTTTCCTCTACAAGGTTTTGTATGATTAATAGTTGTTGCCAGTCTTTTTCTCCTAAAAAAAGATTTTTGGGTTGTATAAGTTTCAGTAATCTATAAACAACAGTGCAAACCCCATCAAAATGTCCCACTCTAGTAATCCCACACAAAGCTGAAGATAATTCTTTAGGGGCTTTCAAATAACTTATGCTTTTATTATTTTTAGGATAGATATCAATTATATTTGGAATGAAAATTGCATCTGCCCCATTAGAAAAAGCAATTTCAATATCTTTGTCAACAGTTTTGGGGTAGCTTTTAAGGTCTTCTTTGCTATCAAATTGAAGTGGATTAACAAAAATACTTAATAAGTTTGTATTGCAATTTGAACTTTTTGCAGTTGATATTAATTTTTGATGGCCATCATGAAGATTACCCATAGTTGGGATAAAGTTAATATTACTTTTGAGATTTCGTCTCCATTCTTTCAGTTCTTCTGTTGTTCTTATTATTATCTTGTTCACTTTGTTTTAAAAAATAAATCTATTTAATAAATAATTACTGGACAAAAGCAATCTTCGGAGGAATATCTATATAAGGGAAGTCTATCATTTTTATTTTATGGATTACAAAACATCAGGAGTTGACATAAAAGCCGGAAGAGAATTTGTCTCAGAAATAAAGCAAGCTGTTGAATCAACATATTCATCGAATGTAATGGAGGGGATTGGAGGATTTGGCGGTTTATTTAAAATCCCTCTTGAGGGTGTAAAAAAACCCGTCTTAGTATCAGGGACTGATGGTGTTGGTACAAAATTGGAATTAGCGCAAATCAAAAACTTTCATTTTGAAGTTGGGATTGATTTAGTAGCAATGTGTATCAACGACATTATTACAACTGGTGCAAAACCGCTATTTTTTCTTGATTATATTGCTACCGGCAAGCTTGAAAAAAATCAATTATTAGAGGTTGTTAAAGGTATTGCGCATAGTTGTCGAGAAAATAACTGCTCTATACTTGGAGGAGAAACTGCAGAGATGCCAGGATTTTACTCAAAGAACAAGTATGATTTGGCAGGATTTTGTGTTGGAATCGTTGACGAAGAAAAATTAATTAATGGCAAAAAAATATGTGAAAATGATTTGATAATTGCATTACAAAGTGATGGAATCCATAGTAATGGATTTAGTTTAGTTAGAAAAATAATTGAAAATAATAATCAAATTGATAAGCAATTTGAAAAAAAATATAACTTAGATTTTTATGATCAATTATTAAAACCTACAAAAATCTATTTTAAAATTGTAAATCAAATTTTATCTCAGAATATTCAAATAAAGGGAATGTCCCATATCACTGGAGGAGGAATTCCTGAGAATTTACCTAGGTGTATGTCTTCTGATTATATTCCTTACATAGATACGAAATCTTGGAAGATTCCTGTTTTATTTGAATTTTTAAAGGATGTCGGTCAGATTCCTGAAAAAGATTTCTGGAATACTTTTAATCTTGGGGTTGGATTTTGTTTAATAATTGATAAGAAATATAAGGATGAGATTTTAAATATTTGTGATTCTTTTGATATATCGAGTTGGGTCTTAGGGAAGGTTCTTAAGAAAGATAATTCAAAAAAGAATAATTTTTTACCTGAAATAATAATTTAAATCGTTTGAGTAGAATTCTATTGAGAAATTACAAATTAAATTTATCTACACAAATGAAAAAGTTATGTGTAAAATAATAAAATACCGCCGAGTTATATCGGAGATTTAAGTAAGTAGATTTAACTTTAATTCAATGCCCTTTGAAAATAATCAAAGAATTACACGTAGACGTAGCTCAGCTGGACCTACACCTCCTAAAAGGCCAATAGGTAATAATTCAGATTTTAATGGGCGTCAAAATCAAGGTCCCCGTCCGACTTTTTTAACTTTAAGGGATCATGGAAAGGTTTTTGTTGCTGATTTACCAAATTTATCTGACGGACAATTAGCTCATATCAGTAAAGAAGCTAATGAGGTTTTAAATAGTCTTGAGAAAAGGCTAAGTGATCTTGAGAATGACTCAGGTTCTACAAATTCTGAAAATGATACTTTGATAAAAGCGTCTACTAAAAGAGATGTAACACTTAGATTTATCAAATCAATAGAAGAAGAACAAGATCATAGAAAGAATAATCCTGCGTTAAGAGATGCTGCTTCTGAATCATTACCAAGAACTTTTCTTGAGGTTGCAAGACATAGATTACCTGGGGCGACTTTTGATTCCCTTCTTAGAGAAGCCCTAGAGGCTTGCGCGGTAGATGATAATCCTAAGGAAAGCGAAGTTATTGATGAACCCAAACAATCTGTAAAGATTATGGATATACCCTCTTCTAACGCTAATCCTTCTTTTGTTGTTAATATCGAATAAAACAAAAATAAGATAATGGAAGCTTATGAACTTAACCATAATTTGATAAGTGATAAAACCAAAAAAGAATCTCTAGTTTCTCTAGATAAAGAAAAGATTTTGTGTAATCACTGTAGAAGAACTGCTTCGAACCGGATACGTTGTTTAGGTATATGTGTTGCTGATAATGACTATTAGAAAAATTAACTTTAAAAAAAAATGATTACTAAATCTTTCTATTTGAAAAAAGAAACAGTGTTCAATCGCAATAGATTAAACAATTCTGATTAGTTGGATTTTCTCTACATTCTTTATCCCAGAAGTTTTGCAACTCTACAGTGTATTGATCAAGTTCTTTTGGAGTTTCATTTAGATTTAACCCCGCATAGTTAAATGCTGATAAGTATTTTGGAAGGGCATTGAATTGATTGAATAGTTTCATAAAACCTCCTTGATCCACATTTTATTTTCCTTCAATAAATTTAAAATTAATAGAGTATCTTTACCCTTTTAGAATTTCTTTATCGTCTTAGCACGATATTTATCTTATCGCCAAAAGTATAAGTATTATTTGATTCAAAAAAGCATTCAATGACTTTTTATATAATTGGTTGAAGACTCAAGAGGGGTAAACAATCCCCCCTCCCCTATTTTGTTTATGTAAGTTCCGATATTTTGTTTTTGATATCTTCAATATTGATTATTTATTTAACCATTCTGTATTATTCTTATCTCTCGAGAAAACATAAGATTTTTGGCTGATTAATTTCTGGTATTTCGTAATCTCCTTTTATAAATTTTTACTGATTTATCTGAAGAATTTTTATCCATAAGCAAAAAATACTAAAATTTGCTCTTTTTTAGTTGATTTAATTTTTTAATTCTTTTCTGAAGGGAAAACAACACGATACTTCTATTTCTTAGTATCTTCCAGCGACATTTCTTTATTACTTGAAAACTTTCCCAATGAGCTATTAATGGGATAATAAAAATAGGTTGATCAAACCTGATAATTTATCGGGTAACTCACCTTAACTTTACTGTTCAGTCTGAAGGACTTGAAATACGAAAATCGCTACGAAAAACTTCAGCTCTTTGAATGCTTTATAGCAAATATTATCACTGATTTGAAAAAGGCGGCACCCAGATTCGAACTGGGGATAAAGGATTTGCAATCCTCTGCCTTACCACTTGGCCATGCCGCCGATAGAGATATGATTGAATCACATAATGATCCTACCAGTAACGGGTCTCATTCTCTATTAATTATATGTAATGGACATGGGGAAGATGTTATCGCATTAGAAATAATAAAAAGATTCTTAAAAAAAATAAAAATTAAAAGAATTGAAGTTATGCCATTGGTCGGAAATGGTAAAATTTTTGATTCCATACAATCCAAGAATTTTAGGAAAATTGGTTATCTCAAGGAATTACCAAGCGGAGGTTTCAGTAATCAAAGCTTAAAAGGCTTTCTCCTTGATTTTTTTGCAGGGTTTTTAGTAGATACTTTTAAAAACTTTTTAATTGTAAGAGGCAAGTCAAAAAATAATTATAAAATTATTGCCGTGGGTGACTTATTGCCTTTATTTTTCGCGTGGATTTCAAAATGCGAATTTAGTTTTGTCGGCATGCCTAAAAGTGACCATACATGGAGTAACGGACCTGGATGGGCAGTGAGTGATTTTTATCATAAATTGAAAGGCTCTGAATGGGACCCTTGGGAAATTTTTCTAATGAGGTCTTCTAGATGTAAAAGTTTAATAATGAGAGATGAAATTACAGCAAATAATTTAAATAAAAAAAAGATTAGTGCTAAATATTTTGGGAACCCAATGATGGATTTTGTAGATACAAAAAATGAAAAAATTTCTAATATTATTATGTTTAACAGGTTAATTTTAATAATAGGAAGTCGATTCCCTGAAGCTCTAAATAATCTTGATATTTTTTTAAAATGTTTAGAAGATTTAAAAATATCAAATGATTTGATTATTCTTTTGCCTCTAAGTATTAATGCAAATGTTTTTACAATTAAGCGTCATTTATCTAATAATGGTTATTTGGAAGAAAATAATGTGAATTTTTTGGTTGGTGAAGATTCAGTTTGGAAAAATAAAGATAAATATATTTTGTTAGGCAAAAGTACTTTTAATCAGTGGGCTAATATGGCCTGTGTTGGACTGTCAAATGCAGGAACTGCTACAGAACAAATAACTGGTCTTGGTATACCCTCTATTTCTCTTCCTGGTGCTGGCCCTCAATTTACAAAATCATTTGCAAAAAGACAGTCTAGATTATTAGGAGGAAGTGTATTAGTTTGTGATAAT
>QCGO01000001.1 GCA_003279855.1 Prochlorococcus sp. AG-388-E21 | reverse complement strand
GATAAGGAACTTAATAACCAATTAATCCACATCACTAAGTGTTTACCAAAAAATAATAAGAAGTTAAAATTCATGACACTACATATGGTTAATTAAAAAATAATATGAGCTATTTGTGGGGTTGATCTCTATAAATATTTCTGCAATAATAAAAGTCCCCATCACCTAGGCTTTGCATTATTTGCAGTAGTCTTTTTTTTTGGCTATTAAAAACTTGTTAATAAAAGACCAATATTTACTTATTTCCCATATCGTTCAACATACATGAAAATACTCAAAACTCATTCATTGATTATTAAATTAAACTCAAATAAATATCCTATCTACTCACAGTTAGGCGTTTAATGTAACATAATATATTTACAAATAGTAACAATTAGATGAAGAGAATTATTCCAACCATTGCTTTTTTTTGTTTAACTGGATTAACATCAACAAGTGGTTTACCTCTTATTGCAGGCAGTTGCAGCAGTCATATGAATAAAAAAGCAGATATCAAATGTGCTAAAGATGACACTGAGTGTCAAACTAAAAAAGCTGAAAAGCCTGAATTAAACAAAACCGTAAGGTCATAAAAATTGTCTCGACTTAGTTTAATTATTAACTCTGTTCCAAGAGATTTACTTGATTTTATCTTATGTTTAACCATCGGTTAAAAAGCGGGATCATTAGACTTTACTTAAAAAATAACAACATGACTACTACATCATTTTTTCTAATATTTTCAAGTTCACTGTTAATTTACGTAATGGCTTGTTTGTGGAGAGACCTAATAAATCAAAAAGTAAATATATAGCCATCAATTATTCCAACAACAATAAAATAAACTAAAGTTAAAGAATCATAAGAGATAAATACCTTACTTGTCACAAGAAAATAAATTTGCCGAAACCTTCCCCTGGGATCATAAATTTGGAGATGAGAATTTTCAAAAAGAGCCTTGGATTCTAAATAAAGGGAAGCAATATGTAACAATTGAGAAAAATTTAGATAATAAAGGTTTTTTTTATGTCCGAAAGAATGAAGAAAGACGTCTATCTCTAAACCATTTACAAATTAAATCTACTTATAACCAATTGATTCAATTTGGTTATAAGCTACGAAAATAACGTTTACTCAATATTTTTTGATGTGTTTTTTCTTTAGAATTTAATTTGTATAATTAAAAAAGAGTCCTAAAAAGAAATAATAGTAATTATATGAAGCTTGATCTAAAATGATCAAAACATTCTTCCCTTATTTTTTGACTGATATTATGGGATTTTTCTAAAAAAATTTTCAGGAAGTTACAATTATTGATAGAAATATAGAATTCCTTTTATCTTTAATGGCATATTATTGCTATTTATTATTAATGAAAGACAATTATCACAAAGGTAATTTAGAGAACAAGATTAGTATGGTATTGTTTTGGATTTATCTTTTCGCGGTTGCAATTATCTTTATTCGTGGACTAATTTTATTTGTAAGTAAGTGAATGGGAATTTATAAATATTGAAGCTAAATTAATTAACAAATTAACTTGATTAATATAGTGTTCAAAATTAAGAGTTAAAAGATATCTTTAAAATAAAAATAGAGACTTAACTTGCCACTTAAATATTCCTTTGCTAAAAAGATAGAGCGGACTAAAGTCCAATTCTCCACGAGGATTTAGTCCGCTTTCGATAAATAAATCTACATTTTTTTTTATTTGATTAGTTTTTAAAAAATTTATTTATAATTAAATCGCATTTTAAAGTTATCTAATCTATTTACTGAATACTTTTGAAGAAAAAATTAATAAAAAATTTTTTACTCGATACTTGTAAAATTAGCCGAATCGATTTACAGCCAATCGTTCGTTTTAAATAAGATATTTCGCCAAATCAATTTAAATCTTTTATTTGCTTCAACAAATTTTATTTAAAACTTTTTTGTTTATATAGGCTGTAAATTATTTAAAAATTCCTTGCTGAAACAGTTAGTTGCAATTATGCGAAATAAATCATTTAGAAAACTAAAAAATGGTTTGATTCAAATAGAGATCTAATTAACTTACTTAATTATTAAATGAGGATGGATTTATTATTTTTACGCATGAAATTTTTATACTAAAGAACAAAATCCAACTATTAATTCTTCAGATAATCTTTCTAATATAAAAATGATCTTAAAATACCGTATTGTTTAAATTATATTTTTTCTAGTTAAACTTGTAAGCTGGAAATAGCCATTTTTATTTAAAGAATATTTATCAAACCATAGGTTTAATAAGTTATCAAGTCCAATTCCTTTCAAAGTCTTTTTATTCAAAATCTTGTAGTCTGATAAGGCTAGTAACAAATAAGGGTATATCATATCAGAAATTTCGGATGGTAGATTCTTTAAAGGAATACAATGGCCTTTTTCCCAAAGGATGGAGATATCTTGAGTAAACAAAGAACTCCAATAATTAAAATCACAATATAATTTATCTGGAGGCAAAAGGTTAAGCTTTAATTCCTGAGTATAAAAATTCATAGTAAAAGTTAAAGGAAATGAAAAGGACTTAAAACTGAATACATTTTCTATTCTCAGAAAATAAATATTCGATAAAGACTCATTAATGTAAAATAACTATCATATAAATAGTAACTTACTGTACTGAACAGTGCCACACTTAATTTATTAATTTCTTTTTTTCATTTTTTCTTGAAATTGAAGGAACATTAAAAATTTTTCATAAATTTCCTTGTCAATAAATTCATCACTTGCCTGTTTAAAATGTTGATTTTCATTATTTTTAAAATTATTTAATCCATTAGAGAAATCTTTATTATCATTTTTCATAAATATTTGATTTTCTTTTTCTAAATAATTTTTGCTTCCATAATTAAAAACTACCCCATTGTTTATATTAAATATCCCTCTTTTATATAGTGCTTCTTCTACTAGAATATTAATTATTTTGGAAATACTTAAATTGCTTTCAAAGCTTAATTTATTTATTAGATCCAATACATCACTTCTAGGGATAAAACCAACTCTTCTTTTCTTTGTAGGCATATAAAAGTTCAGCACTTGACTAAATTAAGTGTTGCACTATATTCAAAACAAGTCAATAATTTTTATTATGATCATACCTTTCACTCTTTTATTCGGGGCTATTGGATATCTTTATTACAAGTCGAAAGATGAAGTATCTTTAGTAGAAGAAGAGAAACTTGATTCTCCAAGTAATCAATTAGATCAAGATGATTTATATAAAGACTTGGAAGACCTATTTATATAATTAAATTTATTTAGCCTTAATTAGTATTTACCAAAGCCCATGTAATATGAATGCAAGCTAAGTAATAATAGTATTGAAGAACCAAAATACCATACAAAAAACCATTTAACGAAAGCTCCTTCACTTGATTTCTTCTTTTTGAAATTATCTAATATGTTTGGAAAAAAAATATTAGCACCTCTATAGATCCTTAATGACTTCATAATTAATGTCTTTTATTTAAATCAAACATAAAAATATATCAATGCAAGTGTATTTCCAATTTTCTTCTCATTTCATATAAAAATTAAGAACAAATTAATGAAAAAGGTAAAGCCCTTGAACAAAACAACTTCGTTTCATAACCGAACACATAAATAAATAAAAGAGTAATTATTATTTAAATTAATAAACTTATACAGTAATGACTGTACATCAAGATTACGAAATAAAAATCAACATAAATGAGTTGATTGAAAAAAGAATTCCTTGTTGTGATTTATTACATCCGGATCATTGTCTAACTGAACAACAAGTTTCAGAAATTGCTCATGATATTCGGATGGATTTAAACCTTCATGACTTATATAAGCAAGTTGATCAACACATTATGAACTATGTCAATGCAGCAGGTATAGATAACAAAGAACATTGGGTAGAACCACATCTTCCTGATTTAGATAGAGATGCTAAAGAAGAAGTTGGCATTGAATTTGATTAACTTTATTATTAAGTGAAAATATTTTTCAATATACTAAATAACTTAATCCATTAGAAGTTTGAATGAATCTAATATATATATTTCTTTTCTAAATCATCAATTAATTTATAAATACTTTCTGCGCTTCTCTTTTTACTTTTAAAAAAGATTTTAGCAATTGATAAAATTGTCATTAATACTAAAGCTGATACTATAAAAATGGGTAATAAATTAAAGGTCATTAAAAATTAATCTCTTCATATAAGTTATTTATAAAATATGACTTGTTAAATAGGTACTTTATACAAAATATTAAATTAAATTTAGCCTTAATTAGTAATGTAATTGTCATAAAAATAAATTATTATTCTGATCTTTATTTATCAACTAGTATTAGTCACGAAACTAGTAATATTATTGAATAATGATCAAATTTTTTGCTTTAACATTATCTGAAATTGGAATAGGAAAATTAGAAATATTTGTAATCGGAATAGTGTTTTTGTTATTTCCAATATTATTCATAATTGCCTCAAGAAATCTTGATGCAAAAGGAGTTTTTGACTGGATGATGGAGAAACCAAATGATTGGATAGGGAGGGAATAAAGCTTTATTTTAAGAAATATTTAAAATTTAATTTTTAAATGCCAATTTGTCTAATTCATATTCAGGGAAGTCGAATATCTGGCAATTATTTTTTAGGCTTAGAAGAATGTTTTTATTAAGAAGTTCATGGTCAATAAATTTATTTAATTTACTATTTGAAAATTCTTTATTTGTCTCTCCTATTGAAAATCTTAAGGCTCCCTCATTGGAAATACCAAATTTTATCGAGTTACAATAAGTATTCGCAAACTTACTGGAAATCTTTAAAGAATATTTTTCAATGGCCTTTTGTGTAGAGTCAATAGGATAAGCAGGGGTATCAAATATCAAGAAAAGAAATAATAAAAGAATATTTAAAATATTTTTAATCATTGAATACCAAGAATTATTGATTTAATTTACCTTAACAAGAATTATTAAACTATCGTATTCTTTGAAACTTGATAATTCATTGGTAAAGATGAATTATTTAGATGAAAGTAAAGTTATATAGAAAATAAAATATTTGCAAAAAATTTTTAATAAATCTACTAAGTAATTTAAAAACTTAAGAATAGAACAAAATTTACTTATCAACCGATTAAAAGATACTTTATTTGTTTAGGGGATGATAATCTAAAATTTCTTCTACAAATATTGCTACAAATGATAGAGAATTTTTTTTATAACAGAAATTGATTATTTACTTGAGTTATAGTTCCCAAAGATAACTGGTCAATTAAAAAAAGATATTAGTTTATGGAAAATAAGCAAATTAATTTTTTTAAAGCTAAAGACATTAATACGGTTTTAAAACCTTTTAAAAAAGGAACTGTAGTAAATATAGATAATTTGGAGGTAAGAGAAAAACAAAAAGATTTAAATTTAGGTTTATATGGTTGGTATGCAATTTGTCCTTCGAGGGAGCTTAAAAAAAACAAAATTCATTATTTCTCATTGTTTGATGAACCTCTTCTTCTTTTTAGAGACAAGAATAATAATGTAAGATGTGTCAAAAACATTTGCCCTCATAGAGGTTCCTCTTTTTATGGCGGTTCACTTTCTAATGGTGAATTAACATGCCCATACCATGGGGCAAGATTCAGTTCTCAAGGAAACTGTCAAAATATCGATAGGATAACTTGTAGTCATATTGTTGATAATAATTATGATAATTATGCAAAGAGAATTCATTTATTTCAATACAAAGTAGTAGAGAAGGAAAGCTATATTTTTATTTATTTTACTAACAAGTCAGAGACAGATTTAAATAATTTTAACGATGATTCATTAATTAGTAATTATGAGTTAACTTCTAATGGATTTTCACTTAAAGATTCCGTTTCTGAAGAAGTTTTAGTTGATTTTAAATGCGATTGGTCAAGAATTATCGAAAATCATTTAGATATTCTTCATATATTTTGGGTTCATGGTGATACAATTCCAGATAAAGATGTAAATAAAAATGTACTAGTAAGTTTTAATCAAAAAATAACTATCAATGCAAATTATATTGAAAGTATATATTTCTACAAAAATAATCCTACAAAAGAATTTATAAGAATAAAGTATATTCCGCCTGGAAGGATTTTAATATATAAAGGAGATCCAGCCGCTTCACGATATGTGCAAGTTCTTGATCATATACCTCTAGGAGATAACAAAGCGAGAGTAATAGTTAGACATTATAGGAAATTCCTTAAAAATAAATTTCTTAATAACTTAATATTATTCAAAGAGATTCAAAAAAAGATCTTTTACAAAATCTTTGATGAAGATTATATGATTCTTAAAACCCAAACTTATAATCAAAAATTAGGCTTAATAAAAAATGACGAAATAAAATTATTAGGTGAAGATAGAATAATAAATTATTTCTGGAACTGGTATAAAAAATCTGAAGAAAAGGATAATCCCTGGAAATACATAAATAAAAATAAGGAACTAAATGTTTATGATGAGATAATTTTAAAATATCCTCCAGAAATTAAGAAATTGGAAGTAATTAATAATATAAATATAATAAGAAAAACATTTATAAGATATGCAGCACCACTCCTGTTTTTCTTGCTAATAATATAACTTCAATGAAAAAAGTTAATCGACCAGCATGGCTTAATTGGCTTTATCTTTTAATATTCGTCCTTAGTTCAATACAGTTATTCATGTTCTGGAGTAACAAATTTTAGTGACTAATGATTATTGGCTTGAAGCAAAAAATATCAGTTGCTTTAAAAATGAATACGAGGTAGTGAAGGATTTAAACTTAAAACTAAAAAATAGTGAAAATGTAATTTTGATTGGACCTAATGGCTCTGGAAAGTCATCTTTATTAGAATTAATAAATAGAAATATATACCCAGTTTTAAAGAAAGATACTGTTTTTAAACTATTTAATAAAGGACTTATTAATATTTGGGAACTTAGAAAAAAGATTAGTACAGTAAATCACGATGTTAAGGCAAGAATAAATACAAATATAACGGTATTTGATTTAATTATTAGTGGTTTATATGGTAAGTATTGCAAAATTTCAAATAAATCTGAAAAGGATGTTTTATTAGCGGAAAATCTTATAAATAAGATGTTAATAACAAAATTATCTCAAAAAATTTTTTCACATTTATCTGAAGGTGAAAAACAAATTGTTCTAATTGCTAGAGCTTTAGTTAAAAATCCAGAGATATTAATTCTAGATGAGCCAATTGCTAATTTAGATTTAAAATCAAAATTTTATGTAACAGATAAAATTAATGAATTAAGTAAATTAAATACGAAAATAGTTTGCGTAACTCATGATATTTCAATGATTACAGCAATATACAACAGGGTCATAATGATCAAAGACAGAATAATAATTGCAGATGGAACACAAAGTGAAACTTTAAATAGCAAAAATTTAAGTATTTTATTTGATATTAATATCGAGGTAATTAAACATAAAGGGTATTGGCATATTTACAGAAAACCTAGAGAACTACAAGCAATAGAATAACCAAGGCTATTAATAAATAAATAATCGTTTTGTTTTGAATGCGTGAAAAAGACTTATTTTTAAATGAAGAGGAACCACATTTAAAGCAGACCATCCGACCTCCCAATGATCTGTCAGAGACAAGATCGGAACTGCCACAATTTAAACAGATTTTATTAGAGCTCATATCTAATTCTAAAATTAATTCTTCATTTTTAAATTATATTCGTATTAATAATGTAAAGAAAAAATTCAAAATAAACAATGATAATGAGAATCTATTGCAATAATCAATTCTTTGGTTCATAATTGATAATAATTCTCATTATCAAATTATTAATAATATGAATTTCCATAATTATGGAGAATATTCATCAAAAAATGTTCGATTAGTAACTGGGCAGTCAGTTCTTATAGATCCCGCATCAAGGCCAAAGGGGACCTGTCTTGAGGTTGAGAGCGGTATTGCAAGGGTATATTGCCCATGTGAGGAAACAGAAGGAATGACTCTTGCTTTCTTGCAATCAGGAGATCAATTAAGAACTGATTTATTATGCAGTGAAGGTGTTTGTATAGAAGCGTTAACTGATTTGTCCTTCCAAAGTAATGTTCATATTGCTGAAAATTCTGGCTTTGATGCTGTTAATGAATGGACTCTTCAACTCTTAAGAATAAGACATCTTGGAAATGCAGAGCAAAGACTGCAAGCTCTATTTTCAATATTAGTGAACCGTCTCGGAAGAAGATGCGGTCAATGGTGCGAATTACCTTTTAGACTTACTCATGAAAGGATAGGAGAATTAATAGGTTCAACACGGGTAACATCTACAAGATTAATCTCAAAACTCCGTTCATTAGAGTTATTAATAGCTCCTATTGGAACACAGACAGTAAGCGTGGCCCCATCTTTTATTGAATCCGCACCTTTATAAACGTAATATGTATAAATCCGAATCCATAATCAATAACTTACTAACGGAAGTTGACTCATTAAGTTATAGGCTAACGAATATTCATCAAGCTTATTCCAACACTTCACATGTAGGCTTGCGAGATAGACTATTTTATGAAAATAAAGATATCTCGAAAAGATTAAATGAGATATTTACAATAGCAAAAGTATTAAAAAATAGAAATTATGAAAATATTAGTTTTTCTAGTTTATTAGTCGAGAAATGTAAAAGAACTATTGATCAAAAAAGAATAGAAAAAAATTTATTTTTTCTTTAAATCATTATCAATTAAAAGTATTGCAGAAGGCTGATTAGCTGCAAATTTAACTTTTCCTAATATATGAGCAAATTCATCCTCAGATTTTGTTTGAGCATCCACAATTGGATCTAAGAAAACACTAGTTCTGGTATCTGAAATTCTCTCGGAAATTGAATATAGCTGTTGTAATGAAGAAGTTAAATCAGCTTCCATATTAAAAGAATAAGATATTATGTCTTCAATAGAATCCCATGTCTGAATTGGAGCTGGTAATTCCTTCAATTTTACAGTTTGTCCACGAGCAATAAAATAATTAGCGAATTTATAGGCATGTTCCATTTCTCCTTGAGATTCACTTAGAAAATGTGAAGCAAAGCCATCTAAATCTCTTTCTTGGAACCATAAATGGATAGAGAAATATTGAACATTTGCATATCTTTCCATGGTTAGATGTTCATAAAAGTTATCCAATAAGCCAACATCCATTGGCTGAGCAACAGCTCTACCAGAAGGACCTAAATTAACTATTTTTGTTGTTTGTAAATTATTCATAGTCTTTTCAAACAGAATATATAAATAATACAACATTTTGTATAAATTGGTAACTATAAAAAGATTAAAAATATATGATTTAATATGATAATGAATATCAATAGCAATATAAATAAAATGAATTTTAGAAAAGATTATTCTGAATTTCTACTAATTAATAAATTATATGCAAACAAAAAAAAGAAATGTAAAAAGAAAAAATGTTCAAACTGGAAGGGGGGCAAGTGTAATTGCCAATAAAATTTAATTAAAAAAGACCTTATGCGCTCCAGGATATAAAAAACAGAAACAATCTTTATCTATACTTAAAAAACAATTATCTCCAACATTAAGATCATCATTAATGTTAGTTCTGACCCTTAATGTTTCTCTCTTAAGAAATAGTTTATAAATAAAATATTCACCCATAAATTCTTTTGAGACTATTTTTGCATCGCCATCTACAGAACTTTTAATAGAAATAAATTTCGGAGGAATAGAAATAAACTTGATATTATTTTTACCCACCAAAGAAGAAGTATTTATTTCACCAATACAACATGAAAAAGAGTTTCCTTCTTTTTTGAGGTTAAGAATATTATTGCCAAGAAGAAAACTACTAACAAAAATTGTTTTAGGTTTTTCTAAAAGTTTTATAGGTGAATCAATTTGATGTATTTTTCCTTCATTCATAACAGCAACCTTATCGCATATGGACATTGCCTCTTCAGGATCATGAGTAACCATTAATCCGCTAGCATTGCAACTTCTAAGAATATTTGGAAGTTCACTTCTTAATTTTAATTTTACGTGCATATCCAAACTACAAAATGGTTCATCTAATAATATAAAATTTGTTCCCGGAGCTAAAGCTCTAGCAATAGCAAGTCTCTGTTTTTGTCCTCCTGATAATTCATGTGGATATCTATTTATAAGCCTATCGAGACCTACAATATTTATTAGAAAATTTACTCTAGTTTTATCCTTTTTATCTTTTATACCAAACATTGCATTTTCTAAAACAGTTAGATGAGGGAAAAGCGCATAATCCTGGAAAACCATTCCTATTTTTCTTTTTTCTGGTGTTATAGATTTATATCTATTTGAAATTTCCTGATCATTTAAAATTATTCTCCCTTTTAAAGGGTATTCAAATCCTGCTATCAATCTTAAAAGAGTTGTTTTACCGCAACCAGAAGGTCCAAGAAGTCCTAATAACTGACCCTTTTCTATTTTTAAGTTAATTGCCTTTAATACCCAATTGGAAATATTTTGATTATCGTATTTATGATGTAAATCATCAATTATTAACGCCTCTTTTTCCACTAAAACAATAAAGTATTTAGAATCATAAAGTTAGCAGAAAACATTCATCCTTAATAACACTTGTATAATTTTATACATCCGCTGAAGAAATTAAATAAATGAAAAAGAGCGAAAGAGCCGAAATTATACTTAAAGAACTTAAGAAATTATATCCATCTCCTCCAATCCCCCTTGATCACACAAATGCCTTCACTCTGCTTGTGGCAGTAGTATTAAGTGCTCAGTCTACAGATAAAAAAGTTAATGAACTAACTAAAAAATTATTTAAAGTAGCAGATACTCCTGAAAAAATGAAAGAACTCGGTGTTTCCAGAATTTATGATTACATAAAACAATTAGGACTCTCCAATCAAAAATCTAAAAATATTTACTTATTATCAAAATTAATAATCGAAAGATTTCATGGGCAAGTTCCCAATTCATTCGAAGAGCTTGAATCACTTCCTGGAGTTGGTCATAAAACAGCTTCGGTTGTAATGTCACAAGTATTCAAAATTCCATCTTTCCCTGTTGATACGCACATACATCGTTTATCACAAAGATGGGGGCTTTCAAATGGAGATAATGTAAAGCAGACCGAAAAAGATCTTAAAAAAATTTTTCCAATTTCAGAGTGGAACACTTTACATTTGCAAATAATTTTCTATGGAAGAGAATTTTGTACGGCAAGAGGTTGTGATGGTACAAAATGCTTAATGTGTAAAACTCTATATCCCAATAGAAAAAAGAAGTTCATATGTAAAAAGCCTTAAAAACCTAATATAATATTTAATAAAGTAGATCTACATGAAAATTGCGGTTACCGGAGCTTCAGGTAAAACAGGATATAGAATAACTGAAGAAGCAGTTAAGAAAGGAATAAAAGTAAAGCAGATAGTTAGGAAAAATTCAAAGGTTCCAGAGAATCTTAAAAATACCGAAACCTTTAAAATCTCATTAGATAATAAAGTTGCATTAGATAAGGCTTTAGAAAATGTGGATGCATTAATAATTGCAACTGGAGCAAGAGCTTCATTAGATTTAACTGGACCTGCAAAGGTAGATGCACTTGGAGTCTACAGACAATTACAAAGTTGTAAAAGAGTCGGAATAAAGAGGGTTATCTTAGTTAGCTCTCTATGTACTGGTAAATTTTTTCACCCATTAAACTTATTTGGTTTAATTCTTATCTGGAAAAAAATTGGTGAGAACTTTCTAAAAAATCAAAATTTTGATTGGACCATAATAAGACCTGGAGGATTAAAAGAAATTGAAAAAATAAAAGATGAGAATATAGATTACACAAAGGAAGATACACAATTTAAAGGTTCTATTCCAAGAAGACTGGTAGCAAAATGTTGTATAGATTCATTAAGTAACAAACAATCTTTTAATAAAATAATCGAAGTTACAAGTTCCAGTGAGAATAAGAGAGTATCTTTTAAAAAGGCTATGCAAAATATTTAAAAGATGCAAAAATAAATAAAAAACATGAAAATTAACCCAAATATTGATGCATTACAATTGATGCTTACTGATTTAAGAACAAGAAATGAACCTATTAGGCATAAAGCAGCATTTAAAGGCTGTCAGCCGGAATTTCAAATTCTTGTTTCAAGATTAATAAAGCAGTTAGAGGATGAATTAAATTCTGAAAAAATTATAAATCGAGACAATTAAGCAAAATATGTTTATTTAAAAGAATTTAAATAATCATATTTTGCTTGCTTTGAAAGTTCGTCATAACCTCCAAAAAAAACATCATCTAAAAATATTTGAGGAAAAGTATTGTGGTTACTTAAGGAATTTACCTTTTGAAAATCTTTGTCATTCTCTATTAAAATCGAATCATACGGAACAGATAAAGAATCAAGCAACCTAATGCTTCTCTTAGACCAAGGACAATTTTTAAGGACATATGCTTTTACTCGTGATTGATTATCATTTGAATTTATTTTTGAGATATCAATAGTCTTATTTTCAAAAGAAATTAATAAGATATCAGTTCCTTTCTTAACAATCGAACCCTCTTCTAAATGCCCACCAAAAACATTACATCCCTCATCAGCGAAGCTCAAATGAAGGTGTACATCGCCATTATTAAAATTTCCATTGAGGGATACTATTTCTAAGTTACCTTCAAATTTACTAATTTCTTGGCTATCAGGGCACTGGATACAAGCTTTACTAAGATTACCTACTACACCTGAAACATAACCATATAGATTATTTGAGAAAGAAAATTCTTTAATACAAATAATCAAATCAGAATCTGGAGATAGCTTTAAGCTATGAGGCTTCATTTAGGTATATATAGTACTTAAATAATATAAAATATAATCATTCTTGTATAGAAGAACTTTTATAATCTTTAGAATTTTGTTAAAACTTAAAACATAATATGAGTGTAAAATAAAATTTATTTATAAAAAAAATTTTGTTAAACAAAAATAAAAATATTAAAAAATCAATAGCAAATATTCCAAATATATTAACAATATCTCGATTATTTCTTACATTTCCACTAATAATATTTTTAGAAATAAACAAAACCAATTTTGTTTTTGCTTTAATTATTCTTGGAGGCATAACTGATTATTTCGATGGATATTTTGCAAGAAGATTTAATCTTGCAACCAAGTTTGGAGCTATAATCGACCCATTAGCAGACAAAATATTTTTGTTAATACCTTTATTGTGGCTAAGTAAGATGGGAATAATCCCTTTTTGGTCATTATCAATAATATTATTTAGAGAATTAATCATATCTGCTTTAAGAACTACTAAGAAAGATGGATTACCTGCCTCGCAACTAGGGAAATATAAAACCTTATCCTTTTTTATTGCATTAGTTATATTTTTCCAACCATTTACAAAAGATTTATTATCTAGTTTAGGAATAACATTTTATTGGCTGGGATTTATATTGACACTTATAACTTTCATAGATTATTTACGAGTTAAAAAGAACACTATCTGAGGTTATATCAAATTCATTGTCCTTTTTAAATTGATAATCTTTGATAAAACTGTCTTTCAAACCACTAAGTAAATCAAATTTTGGATTCCAATTTAAATCGTTTTTAATTTTAGAAATATCCGTTTGATAATGATTTAATCTTATTGGGAATCCTTTTCTTGATTTGGGATCTAATTTTTCAAAATCAAATTTATTTAGAGAAATATCGTTTTTATTCAAACCACAAACTTCTGCGCACAAATAAATTAAACCTTTAATAGTTACTCCTTTTTCTCCAGAACAGTTATAGATACTATTTTTAGACTTTTCAAAATCCAAACACTTAATCATTACATCACTTAAATCAGAAACATGCCCTAACTGAGTAATCAAGGAACCATCAGCAGGAATTGGGATTGTTTTAAGATGAAATAGTCTTTCGAAAAACCAATTTTCAATTTTATTATAATTTCCAGGTCCATAAATATAAGTTGGTCTAAAACTTGTAAAAGGTATTTTATTCTCAACTAACCAATTTTCAGTTTCAAATTTTCCTTTATGTCTACTATTAGTATCAAGCGGAGAATCCTCGGATAAAGGTAATTCATAGTTATCTTTATAGACTCCAGCTGAACTAACATAGATATATCTAAGGAATGAATCGTCTAAATTCTCGATAAGAAGTTTAGTTTGCTCTAGTTCACGACCAGAGATATCGAAAATTACATCATACTTTTTGTTTTTTAGTTTAAGAATACATTCGATATCATTTCTATCACCTTTTATTAAATTTGTATTGTCAGGATTAGATTTATTACCCCTTGTAAAGATATCAATATCATGATTTTGATTTAGCAGCTTACTAACCAAAGACTTGCCAACAAATCTTGTTCCACCCATTACAAGAATTTTCATATTCAAAAAATACTAAACTAAAGTAGTAACATAAGTTGGAACTACATAATGAATAGTACTACTAAGAAGTAATTAATGAAAAGGATAAATCCATGAAACTAATTCCAGCAATAGATTTAATGAATGGTAAATGTGTAAGACTTTTTAAAGGTGACTTTAACAAAAGAAAAGACTTCTCCAGAGAACCTTGTGAGCAGGCAAAATACTGGGAGAATGAGGGCGCAAAATGTATTCATATCGTTGATTTGGATGCTGCCAAGACCGGTATCCCAACAAATGATCAATCAATTCAAAAGATTATCAAATCAGTTAATATTCCTATTCAAATTGGAGGAGGTATAAGATCACTAGAAAGGATTGAAAAATTATTTTCTTACGGTGTGGATAAGGTTATAATGGGAACCTCCGCTATAGAAAATAAAGAATTAGTTAAAAGTTTATCAACCAAATTCCCAAGAAGAATTATTATTGGAATTGATGCAAAGGAGGGTAAAGTAAGTACAAGAGGATGGCTAAAAAAATCAGATGTATTAGCCACAGAATTAGTAAAGGAATTTTCCTCTTTTAAAATTTCTAGTTTTATAGTCACGGACATCAATACGGATGGAACCCTAGAAGGGCCAAATGAAGTTTTTATAAAAAAGATTCTTGATATTACTAATATTCCTGTTATTGCTTCAGGAGGTATAGGTTCAATATCTGACTTATTATCTTTAACTAAATATGAACATTCTGGACTGTATGGAATAATAGTTGGAAAAGCTCTTTATGAAAATAAATTTAAGATCTGTGAAGCTAACAACATATTATCTCCAGAAAGAATGAATGATATTTTAGTTAATAAAGACTATTACGCTTAAAAAACAAAAAAATATTTATACAGTACTGGTTTTTACCAGATTTATTAGTTAATTTTAAAAAAGAGGTAAGCTTTTAGCATTGGAATTAATTACGAAAAAATCAATACTAATTATTGCTCCAAGCTTAATTGCAGAATCTTTATCACTAAAGCTAACTTCATTAGATACTAATTTAAACATTACACTAAATAGTGGCAGTAAAGATTTAAATCCAGATTTAATAATATGGAACATTCTAAATTACCAATCAGAAGACCTAATAAGATTGGAACTATTAAAATTAAAAGAAAGATGGGATGAATCAAAAATTCTTGTAATTTTCTCAGGTGAGCTAATAAATAAAACAAAAGTAACTCCCTCTTTAAATAGCGAAGGTTTACTTTTAAATCCTAGTGCAGATAAAGTTCTTGAATCTATAAATATCATTACAGATGGCGGCAGAGTATTTGACCTAGAAATAAATCCCTCTGTCAAAATTAAGAAAGAAAAAGAACTTACATTTAATCAGAAATTATTGTCATCTGGTCTCAAACAAATTGATACAGAGATAAATCATATTTTTAAATATGTAAATTCTGACTCCACTCCCGAATTTTATAAGTTCATTTTAAAAGGAAGATTAAGAGAGCTTATTACTGCTAAATCCTTTCTTATATTTTTGTGGGGTAATTCATTAGACCTTTATTCTGAAGCTATTTATACTGAGGACAAAATTAACATAGAAAATAAAGATACTAATACTATCTTTATAAAAAATAAAAATACATTCGAAATTTGGGATTTAATTCTTGAACGTCTCAGTAAGAGATATAACTCGACCAATTTAGATGTTGACTTTAATAATTCATCTATCATTTTGTCTGGAATAAAAAAGGAGTTTATTTCTCGTCTAATATGTAAAATGCTTGATGAACTTGATAATTTAATAAAAAATATAAAAGAAAACTATAAAGAAAAAGACTACAAAGAGGATTTCAATTCACTTATTGAAGAACTTAAACTAAATACTATTTCAAATATAACTGAAAGTTATTTCAGAGTTAAAAAAAATGGCGAGTCAATCTCAATAAATGAATATATTTATAAAGAGGTAACATGCAACGAAATAGATAGAGAATCTCATGAATCAATAATGTTTATCGATCCAATAATTAAAAATGAGCCCATAGATTATGATGGAAGAATATTACCTTTATATGAAACAGAATCATTTATTGTTCTAGAAAACATTATATCTAATTGGATAATAAGAAACTGCAATTTATTAGCTTCTGAAGTATTTAATATTTGTTCAAGTTGGCCAGAATTGAGAACTATACTTATAAATCCTCAATTGCAATCTACAAGGTCTTTCGAAAGGTTTAGAAATAATATTAATAACTACAATAGGTGGCATGAAAATATCTATATGCCTATCTATTTATATGAAAGTAAACGTGAATATATTGATATTATTGATTCTAAATTTACTAGATACTATAAAAATGAGAATAGAGAAAAAGAACTAGAAAATTTAGAATGGTTTCAAAAACAAGTTACTTTATTAGTAGAAATTAGAGATGCAATAGCTCCACAATTAGAAATTGCTGTAAAATATATTGGAAATCTTTTCGTGAATTTCTTAACAAAAGTAGTTGGCAAAGCTATTGGATTAGTTGGGAAAGGTATCTTACAAGGTTTAGGTAGATCTACTAAATAAATTCCCACTCTTTAATGAAGCTATTTCAATTATTACTTATATTATTGATACTTTGTACTTCTTATCCAGCTAATGCTAGTAGAGATAATAATAGTTATGACGGAAACATTTTTCCAATATATGCAGGCAATGGAGCAATAGTTCCTCCTCAAACCACTCTTGAAGAATCATTAAAAAAACAAAGGATCTCAGTTTTGTTTTTTTATCTTGACGATAGCTCAGATAGTAAAGCAATGGCTCCAGTAATTTCTGGTTTAGATCTTATATGGAGAAATAATATTGACTTGATAGCTCTTACTACAGATGAATTACAAAGCGACAAATCAAAATCAAAATCAAATCAACCTAAATACTATTGGAATGGTTTAATTCCTCAGACTATAATTTTGGATAGCAAGGGGGAAGTTAGATTTGATATGAATGGGATGATAAATATTGATGATTTAAACAGAGTAATTGCTGAATTAAAAGGAATTGATATAAGTGATTCTAAATTCTCAATTGAAAGCTTTAACGAATATAACAGTATTATCTCAGAAAAAAAATGATTACTAATGCTTCTTTAAAATAACTATTTTATGCTTATTCTAAATATAGTTTTCATATTTTTATTTACAATAATTTGTTCAGATTTATTTATTTATTACTTTCCTAAATCAAAATTAATTTTAGTACCTGTAGATTATAAATCAAATGAAAAGAATAATAATATCGAAGTGGCTATTGATTTAAAAATAATCAATAAAAGTAACTCTAAAGAAACAATGGTTTCTAATCTTAATCTAGATGTTGATTTTTTTAGAGGAATAAAAAATCAATATTTTAAAGAGCTAGAGTATGAGGAAAGTATTTATATTTATACTGATTCTACTAAAAAAAACATAAATAATTATTGGCCAACGACAATTATAAAAGCTAACTCAGAAGTTTTTATACAAGTAATTTTAAAATTTAAGAATAGAGATTTAAAAAACAAAATCAAATATATATGGTTAAAAGTTTTTTGGGATAATTACGGTCATTTTGGAATAACTAAAAAACAAGATGGTTTATTAGTGAATTTGAATCGTAATAATCAAAGCAAAAAAGAGCTTATTCAAATCCCTTTAAAGCAAGACTACAAGGCTATCGCTGTTAAGACTGATTTGCTTGGAACCTTTGATAATCCAATAGAAACTGTTATGCATTACTGTAAGGACATCACAAAAAAAAATGATATTTTAACTATAGGTGAAACACCTCTAGCAATAATGCAAGGAAGGTATATAGCTCCTCAGAATTTAGAATATAGTATATTTTCTAAAATATTATGTTATGGTTTTCATCCTACAAGTAGTCTAGCAACCGCCTGCGGTATGCAATTACTAATTGATAAAATAGGTATAACAAGAATAACATTTTCCTTGATTTTGGGTTTCTTATTTAAATGTATTGGTGTTAAAGGGATATTTTATAGATTAACTGGTTTTGAATCTTCACTAATCGATGACATTAGTGGAACAGTTGTTCCATATGATAAAAGCATAGTTATGGGTCCAATTAAAACGAAATTGTTTTGCGATAAATTATCAAAACAGCTTGAAGTAGAAGTAGCAGTTGTTGATGTTAATGATCTTGGCGGAGTAAAAATATTAGCCAGTTCAAATAAATCAGTAAATAATATACTCAAAGAAATCTTAAAGGTTAATCCAGCAGGCAATTCTGATGAAAAAACACCTATAGTATTAATTAGGAATAATAAATAAATGAAACAAGATACAAATCATTTTTTAAATTCTAAGGAGAACCAAAAAATTACCTTTGAAGAACTTCATATTCGTCATTTAAAACTGTTAATAGATTTAAAAATTAAGAAGTTAAATAATTGGTTTTTAAAAATGGCAATTATAAAAACTTTTGAAGACTTAAAAAGTTTTTTAAATAATTTAAAAAAAAATAAGCATAAATGTATTATTGCAATTGAAGAAAAAAAAATTGTGGGTTATTTAAATATATTCCCTTTAAATGATAAAGGTACTTGTTTAAGAATATCAAGGCCTATTTTAACAAATATAAAGTCTTCTATCACTGAAAAAGATTTGACCCTGGGATTTATAAAGAAATCAATCTCAATTAAAGATATAAAAACCTCAAGCTGGGTAATTAATTCCGAAATAGATAATAATCACCTCATTTCAAGTGCAAGAGAATTAGGTTTTCAACCATTACAGAAGGTCAGACTGTGGAGTAAAAATGATATTAATAAGTCCATTAAACAAACAAATGAAAATTCTTACTTTATTGATGAATTTCAAGAAATTAACAAATTTAATTTGATAAATGTACTTAATTTTATTCGTTCAAATCAATCTCCTTTAATAAGAACGATATTGGATCTTGATCAAAAAGATATTTCCAATAGAAATGATTTAAATAGCGGTGCAATAATCTATAGCAATTCAGTTATATGTACAATTTTAAAAGATATAAATTTTCAAGATAGTAAAATCTATACATTAACAATTGGCAAGAGTTGGGACGATAGATTAAGTCCTATTTTAAAAAATATTTTAAATAAATTTTTTGAAAAATCTCCTTATTCTATAATTAAGACTTATGAAGAAAATACTGAATTAAATTCATATTTAGAGAACTCTGGTTTTCGTGATAATTATCAAGAAATTATCCTTGTCAGAAATACTATTGTTAAAAATGAATCTAAGCAGATTAATAAAATAAACCAATCATTAGAATCAATTTTTGAAAAATTAAATCCACAAGGTAACGCTTACCCGTCTCCTCTTCCTTTGAAGTCTAAGTGAAACATTGCAAGCCCAAATCTAAGTCAATATTAAGTTTAGATGTTGGGATAAAAAGAATAGGATTAGCATACTGTGATTCACTTTTTATTACGGTAAACATTCTTCCTGCAGTAAAGAGAGAAAGAAATAATAACGAGATAACTACTATAAAAAAACACATAATAAAACATAATTTAACTGGTTTTATAGTTGGTTTACCTCTTGATGATGCAGGGAATATGACATCTCAAGCTATTGATTGCAAAACTTATGGTGAATTTCTTTTTAATGAATTAAAACTTCCTTTTTCTTTTGTCAATGAGCATAGCTCAACGTGGGAATCAATAAATAGATTTGGTGTAAAGAAAGATAAATCTGGACTTATTGATAGCTTATCTGCCAAAGTAATTCTTGAACAATGGATTCAAGAAGGTCCTGAATTAAAAGAATTAGTAGGGAATAAACCAATATAATATTAATATAAATATATGTATATGAAAATCAAAAATGAATGATTATAAAACCAAAGATAATTATGAGGCGAGGACCCTTATATTAAATGATTCAAATGGAAATGAACTATTTTGTTATCTTGAACAAATAGTTAAAGTTGAAGAAAAAGAATATGCATTATTAACACCAGTTGATACACCAGTAAGTTTATTTAAAATTAATGAAAAAGACGAGCCAGAATTAATTGAAAAAATCGAGAAAAACGAACAAATCCTAAAAAATGCTGATGCAGTATTACAAGAACATGATCTAAAACTTATAAGATCGGCGGTTACATTAACTGTATCCGGAGAACTCGAAGAGCCAATTTATGATGAGCTAGAAGAAGATGGTATAGATGAAGAAAGTGAAACATACGAATTACTTGTTAGTTTTAATTTATTCGAACAAGAATATGGATTATATATTCCTCTTGATCCTTTTTTTATCGTTGGAAAACTTCTAGATCAAGGGGCATTGTTAATTGAGGATGATGAATTTGATAAAGTTCAACCTTTAATTGAATCCGAGTTAGAAAAGAGTAGTTTGTAGAATAATGAGTTCTCTTGTAAATATCCATTGGGACTCTAAACTTCCTATATATGAAATATCTCATTTAAAACTACAAAATGAAGGAATTAAAAGCTTATTAATAGATGTTGATGGTACATTATTAAGTCGTCAATCAAACATAATTCCAACAAATGTAAAAAATTGGATTAGGGAATCTAAAAAATTATTCTCTTTATATTTAATTAGTAATAACCCCTCTAATGAACGCATTAGAAATATTGCTAAAGAATTAAATATCAGATATAAATCAAACGCACTAAAACCAAGAAAAAAAATCACTTTGGCTGTAATTTCAGAAATGAATGAGGACTCACAAAATATTGCTATAATCGGGGATAGAATTTTTACGGATATTATTGTAGGAAATAGATGTAATATTCAGACAATCTTAGTAAAACGTTTAAGTAAAAAGGGTTTGCCGATAAAAATGAATTTAACATTAATCCTAGAAAAAATGATTTCTATATTCTTAAAATGAAAACATGGGTCGTAAAAATTGGTACTAGTATTCTCAGAGGAAATGAGAATCAAACTACAGAAGAAGTAATAGAAAGTTTATGCAAATTTCTAACAAGTTTTATTCTAAAAGGCAATAAAGTCATTCTCGTAACAAGTGGTGCAGTTGGATTAGGATGTAAAAAATTAAATTTGAATACAAGACCAAAGGAACTTAGTACACTTCAGGCTGTAGCTGCAGTGGGACAAGTAAATTTAATGACTTTATATGAGAAGACAATGAAAAAGCTAGGTCATAATGTAGCTCAAATACTAATAACAAAAACCGATTTTGATACGCGCGAATCATTCAATAATGCTTCAAAAACATTTAAAAAGTTAATTGATCTTAATGTCGTACCTATAGTCAATGAGAATGATTCTATTGCTAATGAAGAGCTTAAATATGGAGACAACGATACTCTTTCTGCTTTAGTTGCTTTAGCAATAAATGCTAATAAGCTAATTTTATTAACTGATATAGAAAATTTATATTCTAAAGATCCAAGAAATAATAAAGATGCTCGCCCAATAAAAGAAGTTAATATTAATGAATTAAAAATTATCAAAGATAAAAATATAAAAAACTACAATAACGAATGGGGGACAGGTGGTATTACAACAAAATTAATCGCTGCCGAAATCGCTACAAAAGGAGGGGTAGAAGTTCAATTAGCAGATGGCAGAAATGAAAAAAATTTAATAAATATTTTCAATGATAAAAAAATAGGTACAATATTTCATCCTGTAGATAAACCAGTAGGTAATAAAAAAAGTTGGTTATCTCATGCAATTAAAACCGTTGGACAAATAACATTAGATGAAGGAGCTTGTTTAGCCATTGAGAAAAAAGGTGCATCCCTTTTAGTAGTGGGGGTTAAAGAAGTAGAGGGAGATTTTACTGTTAATCAGGCTGTTAGAATTGTAAATACTAATAAGAAAGAAGTTGCAAAAGGTATAACATCAATGAGTAGTGATTCTCTAAAAAGAATCTTATATAAAAAAGAAACTATTAATTCATCAATGATCGTTGTTCATAGGGATGTTCTTGCTCTTACATAAAAAAATTAAAAAATGTTATTAAGTAAATTAGTTGATCTAATAAAGAGTGGAGATTCAAAATTTATCAAAGCAAATATATTCGAAAATATAGATATTGAGAATGCTGCTTCTCTAGATATCGCATCAAGAAATCAAATATCCTTTTTAGAAGAAAATAATATTTTAAAAGAGAATTTAGGAGAAACTAATGTTTCAGCAATTATCACATCAAATAATAGTGAAATATTACGTTTATTAGAGTCACTAAATATTTCAAATATAGTTGTGGAGAATCCTAGAATTGCATTTGCAGAAGTACTAAATTCTCTTTATGAAGGAATTAATTTCAATCCAGGTATTGATGATTCAGCTGTTATTAAAAGATCTACAAAAATAGGGGAAAATTGTTATTTGGGACCCAATGTTTTTATTGGCGAAAATACAATAATTGGCGACAATAACAAGATTTTTCCTGGCACAACAATTTTAGGAAATGTGCGGCTAGGTAATAATAATATTATTCATCCGAATTGTGTAATTTATGAAAATACATGTATTGAAAATAATTGTGTAATAAATTCGAATACTGTTATAGGTTCTGAAGGGTTTGGTTTTATACCCCAAGATGGCAAATGGATTAAAATGCCCCAAAAAGGCGCCGTAATAATAAAGAGTTTTGTAGAAATTGGGACCAACTGTTGTATTGATAGGCCATCGGTTGGCAATACATTTATAGATGAAGGAACTAAAATGGATAACTTAGTTCAAATAGGTCATGGAGTTAAAATAGGAAAAAATTGTGCATTTGCTGCACAAGTTGGGATAGCAGGAGGAGCTGTGATAGGAAATGGCGTAATCCTAGCTGGGCAAGTAGGAGTTAATAACAGAGTCAAAGTTGGTAATAATGTCATAGCTAGTTCAAAATGTGGTATTCATTGTGATATTGAAGATGGAGAAGTCGTTAGCGGCTTCCCAGCTATGAAAAATAAATCTTGGTTAAGAAGTTCAAGTATATTTAAAAAATTACCTGAATTAGCAAAAAAGCTTAGACAACTAGACAAGAAATAAATTATTCTTTTAATAAATTAAAATCTAAATGAAGAAATATAAAGTTGTTCTACTTTCTGGAGATGGTATAGGACCAGAAATATCAGAAATTTCAATAAATATATTAAAAAGACTTTCTGAAAAGTATGGTTTTAATCTTGATATTAAGGAAGAATATTTTGGTGGTATAGCTTATGAGAAACATAATGATCCAGCACCGAAAGAGACATTAGATCAGTGTAAAGCAAGTGATGCGGTACTTTTGGCTTGTGTAGGTGATGTGAGATACGATACTTTACCAAGAGAATTAAGGCCAGAAAGTGGTTTACTTAAATTAAGAGAAGCATTAAATTTATTCGCTAATATAAGACCCGTAAAGATAAGAAAATCCTTACTGGATTCAAGTTCTTTAAAAAAAGAAGTTATTGAAAATGTAGATTTAATTGTAGTAAGAGAGCTAATAGGTGGAATTTATTTTGGACAGCCTAGAGGACAAATCACGAACACAAAACTCAAAAAAGCTTTCAATACAATGGTCTATGATTCAAATGAAATAGAGAGAATTACAGAAGTTGCGATTAAGATAGCAAATCAAAGAAGTAAAAAGATATGTTCGGTAGATAAATCAAACGTTTTAGAAGTAAGCCAATTATGGAGAGATACAGTTTCATTAGTCGCTTCAAAAGAAAACGATTTAGCTTTGAGTAATATGTATGTTGATAATGCCGCCATGCAACTCGTAAAGGATCCGGGCCAATTTGATGTAATTTTAACTAGCAATTTATTCGGAGATATTTTGAGTGACCTGGCCGCAATGATAACTGGCTCGATTGGAATGCTTCCATCAGCATCATTAAGCAATTCAGGACCTGGAGTTTTTGAACCTGTTCATGGTTCTGCTCCTGATATAGCTGGAAAAAATATAGCCAACCCTATAGCAATGGCTTTGTCTACTTCAATGATGCTTAAAATTGGTCTAAATGAGATAGAAGCAGCAGATGATATAGAAATAGCAATTGATAATGTTTTATCGAAAGGTTATAGAACGTCAGATCTAGATAATGGCAATTGCCAAGTTCTTTCTTGTAGTGAAATTGGAGAAAAAATAATCCAAGAGATTTGAATAAAAAATTAATAAATTAAAAAATATCTTTAACTTGAACAAAAAGTTGGCATATGACCTGTCAGAATCAATAGATATTGTTTTAATTAAATGTCTAAACGTCATCCAGTAGTTGCTGTAACAGGATCATCAGGTGCAGGAACAAGTACAGTAAAAAGAGCATTTGAGCATATTTTTGCAAGAGAAGATATAGTTCCAGCTGTTGTGGAGGGAGATAGTTATCACAGGTTTGAAAGAATGCCAATGAAAAAAGCAATGGCAGAAGCACTATCAAAAGGGGAGAATTTTTCTCACTTCGGGCCAGAAGCAAATCTTTTTGACAAATTAGAAGAACTTTTTAAAATTTATGGTGAATCAGGTGGAGGAAAAAAAAGATATTATCTTCACAGCACTGAAGAAGCACAGGAACATAATGCAAGACTTGGAACATCATTAGAACCAGGTCAATTCACCCCATGGGAAGATATTCCAAATGGAACAGATGTTCTTTTCTACGAAGGTTTACATGGTGGTGTTGAAGGAGAAGGATATAATGTTTCCTCCTATGCAGACTTACTTGTTGGTGTTGTGCCTATTACAAACTTAGAGTGGATACAAAAAATTCATCGGGATAATGCTGAAAGAGGTTATTCAGCAGAAACCATAGTTGATACTATTTTGAGAAGAATGCCAGACTACATAAATCATATTTGTCCACAATTTAGTAAAACGGATATAAATTTCCAGAGAATACCTACTATTGATACATCAAATCCCTTTATATGTAGAAACATTCCTACACCAGATGAAAGTTTTGTAATAATACATTTCAGAAAAGGGGCAAGAGAAAAATGGGGGATTGACTTTCAATATCTTTTGGGAATGATTCATGATTCATTCATGTCAAGCCCAACGAGCATAGTTGTTAATGGAGGAAAAATGGGTTTTGCCATGGAATTGATCCTCACTCCTATAATCCATAAAATGATTGAAGAAAAAAAACATTCATAGATAGTTTTAGTTACTTTTACTTAAGCCTTCGAAATAGTCTTAATTTTTGAAGGCATAAATTCATGAAAATAAACTTATTATGACTTTTATAAAATTTATCTAATAAGGAATTTCAAATATTTATATATCTTCCTTGATAAAGGGGCCTTATTTAGACTTAAATAGAAAAAAACAGAGAATATAGTGTCTTTAATCGACTGGTTTGCCGCAAGGAGAAAAGATCAATTTGTTGGGAAGGTATCACAAGATCCTGAGGAAAGTGATGGTCTTTGGGTTAAATGTTCAGAATGTGGGCAAGTTGCTTATAGAAAAGATTTAATTTCAAATTTTAATGTGTGTAGTAATTGTGGCCATCATAATAGGATTAATAGCGATGAAAGAATAAATATAATCGCTGACAAAGATTCATTTAAAGAGTTTGATGAATCATTAAGTCCCACTGACCCATTAAAATTTAAGGATAGGAGATCTTATTCAGAACGAATAAAGGAGAGTCAACAGGGTACTGGTCTCAAAGATGGAGTAATAACTGGTTTATGCTCCGTCAATTCAATGCCTTTGGCCTTAGCAGTAATGGATTTTAGATTTATGGGAGGATCAATGGGATCGGTAGTAGGAGAAAAGATTACGAGAATTATTGAAAGAGCAACAATTAAAAACTATCCAATTTTAATTGTTTGTGCCTCTGGTGGAGCAAGAATGCAAGAGGGAATGTTAAGCCTTATGCAAATGGCAAAAATTTCAGGTGCACTAAAAAAACATAGAGCTAAAAATCTTCTTTATATGCCTTTATTGACTCATCCAACTACAGGGGGAGTTACTGCTAGTTTTGCGATGTTAGGAGATCTAATTTTGGCGGAGCCAAAAGCTCTTATTGGATTTGCAGGGAGAAGAGTAATAGAACAAACTTTAAGAGAAAAATTACCTGATAATTTTCAAACAGCAGAATACCTTTTAGAACATGGATTCGTTGATGTAATCGTAAATAGGAAGGAACTTAAAAGCACTTTGACAAAACTTTTAAAAGTCCATGGTGTTAAAGAACTGGTTCAGACAAATTAAAAAAATGAAAATTATTTTTAAATTTTTTTCTTTATGTTTTACCTTTTTAATTTTAATTTTAAATAACTCTGAACTTGCATATGCTGTCAGTAATGTAGATTGGGTACTTTTAAAAGAAAATAATGATGGTAAGGAATGGATTGATATGGGAAGTATTAGGGAAATAACTGCCGAAGAAATAACAGTTTTAACAAAGTTTCTTAAAAATCCTAGAGAATCGAGTGATAAAGAAGAATTATCTCTTTATGTTATGAGAATTAATTGTAATGATAAAACATTTAAAGATACTTCAATTAATGGGATCCCACAGTTCGGTTCAAATTGGCAGACTTCAAATAATGATGAGCTTATTGATGTTGTTATTGAAAAAGGTTGTTCTGAAAAAATAAATTAATGACCAACATTAATATTTCACAAAAATTAAGAATCGCAATTGCTGGCTTAGGATTTGGAAAAAAAATTCATTTAGAAGCTTTAAAAGAATCAGATTACTTAATTCCAACTGCAATTTATCATTATATAAAAGAAAAAGGACCATCCTTAAAGAAAGAAACCGGTTTAAATTTTTACCATGATTGGGAAAAATTAGTTAAATCTAAAGATATAGACGGTATAATAATCGCTACATCTCCTGAATCAAGATTTAAATTAGCAAAGAAAGCACTAGAGAATAATAAACATCTCTTATTAGAAAAACCTGTTGCCTTAACTTGCGAAGAAATTGAAGAACTCCAAAGAATATCCTTAATTAATAATTTGAGTGTTTGCGTAGATTTTGAATATAGAGCAGTGCCTCATTTTCTACAAACCAAGAAAATAATTGATGAGAATATTTTAGGTAAAATTTATTTAATTAAGCTTGATTGGTTAATGGGCAGCAGATCTGATCCTAAGAGAGCATGGAACTGGTATTCATTAAAAGAAAAAGGGGGAGGAGTAATTGGAGCTTTGGGAACTCATGCATTCGACATGTTGAACTGGTTTTTTGGAGAATCGATAAAGGTATCTGGAAAAATATCAACATCAATTAATGAAAGATCTTTACCTAATTCCTCCAAGATGTTGGAAGTAACAAGTGAAGATATTTGTATAGCTAACCTTGAAATAAATAATTATGGTAGCGCTTTAATACCATGTCAGGTTTCATTATCCTCGATTTCAAAAAATGGAAGAGGATTTAGTTTGGAAGTATACGGAAGTGAAGGCTCACTTTTCCTAAGTAGTGAAAATCAAAAAGATTACGTACATGGTTTTGATTTAAAAGTTTCAAACAAAGAGGATAAAACATATAATTTGCCTGCTGATCCTCTCTACAATTTTGAAAAAACTTGGTCTGATGGAAGAATTGCACCTGTTAAGAGAATTCACAATTTATGGGCTAAGAGTATCAATAATCAAACACCCGTAATCCCTGGATTGTCTGAGGGACTTCTTAGTCAAAGAGTTTGTGAAGCAATAAGAAGATCCTCTGAGAGTGGTATTTCTATAAAAATTTAGCTATATACATTGCTGAGTAACAATTATTACGCGATAAAGTATTGAATTGATTTTATTTTTTCTTCATATTCTGGAAAAATCAACTGAACTGAAATTTTAAAGAATGGCATTAAATTACTACAAAAAAGAGCTTAAAGAAAATGCTCAAAATTTAGCTTCCAAAGGTAAAGGGATATTAGCTGTAGATGAATCAACTAAAACAGTAGGAAAAAGATTAGCAGGTATTGGAGTAGAAAATACTGAAGAGAATAGAAAAGCATATAGAGGAATGCTTTTCACCACAGAAGGTCTTGGTAAATATATAAGTGGCGCAATTTTGTTTGAAGAAACACTTTTTCAGAACCATCAGGATGGGGAATCAATGGTGCAAAAGCTTAATGAGTTGGGAATCATACCAGGTATTAAGGTTGATAAAGGTTTAAATCCTCTTCCAGGTGGTGGAGACGTAGAAACATTTTGTTCTGGTCTAGATGGATTAGTTGAAAGAGCAGCAAAATACTACGAGCAAGGAGCAAGATTCGCAAAATGGAGGGCGGTTTTACAAATAACAGAAGATGGTAGCCCATCAAAATTATCTATACAAGAAAATGCTTGGGGATTAGCAAGATATGCTAGATCAGTTCAGGAATCAGGCTTAGTACCAATAATTGAACCAGAAATTTTAATGGATGGTAATCATACTATTGAGAAAACTGCCGAAGTTCAAGAAGAAGTTATTAAGCAGGTATACATAGCTTGTCAGGCTAATGGAGTTTTCCTTGAAGGAACACTCTTAAAACCTTCAATGACTGTTAATGGGGCTGATTGCCCAACAAAAGCTGATCCTATGAAGGTCGCTGAAATGACAATAAGAACAATGGAAAGATGCGTGCCTGCATCAGTTCCTGGAATTGTTTTTCTGTCTGGAGGTTTAAGTGAAGAAGCTGCTTCAGTGTATTTAAATAACATGAATACTCTTTATAGAAAAGCTTTATGGAACGTTTCATTCTCCTATGGACGAGCTTTACAGCATTCTTGCTTAAAGGCATGGAAAGGAAGCGAAACAGATGCTGGGCAAAAAGCTTTGATTGCTAGAGCTCAGGCAAACTCTGAAGCTTCAAAAGGTTCATATGTAGCAGGATCTCAACCCTCATCTGATGAGCAATTATTTGTTGCTGGCTATACTTACTAACAAAAGAAAACAGAAAATATACACTTAGGTATTTAAATAGTTTCATATTTTTAGTGATTTGTATATCTAATGACGTGACATTTGATACCTCTATATATTAAACTCTCGGAACATATTGCTTATTTTTCTTAAGCATCTAATTAATTTTTAATTATGGCCCTCGTTCCACTGAGACTACTTTTAGATCACGCAGCCGAGAATGGTTACGGTATACCAGCTTTTAATGTCAATAATCTTGAACAGGTTCAAGCGATCATGGAGGCTGCTTACGAAACTGATAGCCCTGTAATTCTTCAAGCTTCAAGAGGAGCAAGAAATTATGCTGGAGAAATTTTCCTTCGTCACCTGATCCTAGCCGCAACAGAAACTTATCCAAATATTCCAGTTGTAATGCATCAGGATCATGGTAATGAGCCATCAACTTGTTATTCAGCAGCTATTAATGGTTTTACATCAGTAATGATGGACGGATCTTTAGAGGCAGATGCAAAAACACCCGCAAGTTATGAATATAATGTTGCCGTAACAAAAAAAGTAGTGGATTTCGCACATTCAGTGGGAGTTAGTGTTGAGGGAGAATTAGGTTGCTTAGGATCCTTAGAGACAGGTAAAGGTGAAGCTGAAGATGGTCATGGATTCGAAGGTGAACTTTCAACAGATATGCTTTTGACTGATCCTGAAGAGGCTGCAGACTTTGTAGCGAAAACTAAAGTCGATGCTTTAGCTATAGCGATAGGAACAAGTCATGGGGCATATAAATTCACAAGAAAGCCAACTGGAGAGGTTCTTGCTATAAGCAGAATTGCTGAGATCCATAAAGCTCTACCAAATACTCATCTTGTGATGCATGGTTCAAGTTCAGTTCCTCAAGAATGGTTAGATATCATTAATAAATATGGTGGAGAAATTCCACAGACATACGGCGTACCCGTAGAAGAAATTCAAGAGGGAATTAGAAACGGGGTAAGGAAGGTAAATATCGATACTGATAATAGACTTGCATTTACAGCAGCAGTTAGAGAAGCTGCTTTTGCTGACACAGCCAACTTCGACCCAAGACATTTCAATAAACCTGCAAGAAAATACATGAAGCAAGTTTGTCTAGATAGATATAAGCAATTCTGGTGCGAAGGTCAAGCAAGTAAGATCAAACAAAGCAGCACAAATTATTACGCTGATCTTTATGCCAAAGGTAACTTAGATCCAAAAGTAAAAGCAGCAGTTTAATATTTAAGCAAAGATAAAATAAAAAAAGACTTCAATATTCGAGGTCTTTTTTTATTGGGTAATTAAAGACCTCAAAGTATAGAGACCATCTATTCCCCCAATGGATTCATCACAAGCTCGTTCAGGATGAGGCATTAATCCTAAAACATTTCCTTTTTCATTAGTTATACCTGCTATGTCAGAGGTTGAACCATTAGGATTAGTTTTGTATTTCAATGCAATTAAATCATTATCAGTAAGTTTTTTAAGTGTATCTTGATCGCAATGATAACGACCTTCTCCATGAGCTATTGGTAATTTTATATTTTGTGTTTCGTTTAACTTTTGAAACCAACCTCCTTTCGAAGTGATCACATTCAAGTCAATATCATCACAAATGAAATTGAGATTTTTATTAGCAACAAGTGCTCCCGGAAGAAAACCTGATTCAGTTAAAATCTGAAACCCATTACATATGCCTAATACACGTTTTCCGCTTTTAACAAAGTCATGTAAAGAATTTATTAATGGAGAGAATCTTGCTATTGCTCCACATCTTAAATAATCACCATAACTAAATCCTCCTGGCAAAACAATTGAATCAACATCATTCAAATCAGATGATTCATGCCATAAAAATTTTGTTTTAATATCTAAACAACCTTCTAAAGCCCAAGAAACATCACGATCACAGTTAGAACCAGGGAAAACGACAATACCAACAGTAAAACTAGCCATTTATAATTTATTTATTGAATACTCATAGTCTTCAATGACTGTATTAGCAAATAAACGATCACATAATAATTCAATTTTATCTTTAATATCTTCTTCATTACTTTCGATTTTAACTTCAATCATTTTTCCTATTCTTAAAGATTTAATTCCTGCGACTCCAAGTTTGTTGGAAGCAGACTTTATTGCCTCTCCTGCCGGATCAAGAACTGAAGGTCTTAACCTTATAAAAACTTTAACTTCAAATTGATCCAATTAAAAAATTATTTCTAATAGAAGAATAGTTTAAATTTTAATAAAAAAGTACTCTTAATTAATAAACAAATATTTTTATCATTAAAAACAAAAAATTTAATTAAACGTTTACATAACCCTTACCAAAACATTCTAAACAAGTTCTTCTTGAGTTTTCAGGAGTTTTAAAATTACCTGACCCAGCACATTTAGAACAAATAACTTTAAAACAAGAAATTGAATCTTCATTAAGGATACTAGCTTTAAAAGCAATTTTTGAATCTTCCATTTTCAATTTTGAAATCAAGGAAATTTTTCCAGAATTTACTATAAAATTAAATGCTTATTTATGGACGTTTAAAACCTTAAATTTCTCTTTAATTTTTTTTATAAATTTCTTAATTGATTCGTTATCAAAGGAAATTATGACTAATTCAAGTCCCCCACTTTCAATTGGTCTCCAACAATTAAGAGGTGCTTCTTCGTACCATGTATTTATTTTTTTTCCAACTACTTGTATTTGTAAAGGCAAAGATTTATTTGGAATCCATATACGTCCTTTTATTCGAAGAATATTAATTTCACTTAAAACGTTTACTATCTCTTTCTCAAATTCATTTTTGTCAAGAAAATAATTTAACTTTACCGAATCAGAGACAAGTTCAACGTGATTATGATCATGTTCTTCAGAAATAAATTTTTTATAATTATCCTTTTTTAAATCAATATCTAATATATATTTTAAATCAATTTTGCCATTAAAAGATTTAAGAATAGGAACAGTTGATTTAAACTTTTCTTTGATTAGATTTTTGATAGATTTAAAATCTTTTTCATTTAAAACATCTGCTCTTGATATTAGAACGATATCAGAAACCTCTAACTGTTCTTCAAAGAGTTCTTCAATGGATGCATTATGGTCAATCTTATTTAACTCATCGTACTGATTAGTTATTTCATTTAAATCATTTATTGGAGAGCCCTTAAGCATTGACTCTCCATTGACTATGCCAATTACCAAATCAAGATATATTGATGACCTAATCTCAGGCCAATTAAGTGCTTGTATCAATGGTAAGGGTAAGGCAAGTCCACTCGTCTCAATGATTATTGCTTCTATGTCAGGATTAAAATTTACAAGTGATTTTATAGAGGGAATAAAATCATCTTGAACGGTGCAACATAAACAACCATTATTTAATTCAATAATACAACCTTCATCAGAATCGTCACAGCCATTGCAACTTTTAACCAAGTCACCATCAATCCCAACATCACCAAATTCGTTAATTATTAACCCAAATTTTTTATTGCTCTCTCTTAGTAAATATCTTAAAAAAGTAGTCTTTCCTGACCCAAGAAATCCAGAAATTACAATTACAGGTATTCTTTTATTCATATATTTTTTCCTAACAACCAAGACTATATTCTGTACTTTCTCCTGTCGAACTATTGGTACCATTTGCTATTTCACATAATTCTTTTTGCTGTATTCGGCTAAGAACTGCATTAGTAAAATCTGCGCCATCAATCTTAGCTCCTTCAAAATTACTTTCCATTAATAAAGCATTTGTGAAATTCACATCTGAAAGATCTGCGTCTGTAAAATCGGTTGCATATGCTAAAGCGTCACTAAGGTTAGCTCCAGTCATAGTTGCGTTTTGCAATTTACTATTATTAAAAACTGCTCCCTCCAAGTTACTTTGACTAAAATCAAATCCATTTAAATTGAACTTTACAAATTCATTACCACTAAGATCTTGACCATGCATATCTTCCTCTAAATCAAGGTCTTGCTGGTTTCTTATTTCTGGAGGTCGTTTAGCCCAAGCAGAGTTTACAAAATTAAAAAATAGGATCCCAATAAAAAATATAGTTATTAAAGCATTCTTGAGGGAAGGAAAATTAATTGATTTAATCATAATAAAAATGTATTTTAGATCTAGGGTTTTAAAGTTTGTATTACCATCTTAAAGGAAAATATATGGCAATGTCACTAAAGGTTATTGTTCCTCCTCATCCATTAATAAAACATTGGCTTTCAATTTTAAGAGAGAAAAATACTCCTAATATTTTATATTCAACCGGCTATGAACAATTAGGAAAATGGCTTACTTATGAAGCGTTAAGAGATTGGCTTCCATATAAAAAAGAGTCGATAAAAACAGATAATGGAGAGGCAGAAGGTGTGTTTATAAATAATGATTATCCAATAAAAGTAATAGCGATAATGCCTGAAGGATTATCCCTATGGTACGGAGCAAAAGAAGTGATCCCCAATTCAACTCTTTTGTTAGGAGAATTACCAAAAAAGATCGAAGAAAATGTAGGTGTTATGGTTTATTCAGATCAAATAAAGATGAAATCAAATCCAATTGAAACTCTTATTAACTTAAAAAGATTAGGGGTTGAATCTAATAGGATTTTATTAATATCATCCATTTGCAGCAATAAAGGTCTAAATGAAATTGCAAAAATATTTCCTCAACAAGTTATATATACATCTTGTATTGATGAAGAGGACGAAAATTCAGATTTGTTGAAGCCCGGGATTGGAAACCCTTTATTGCGTTTGAGTACTATATTTTCAGATAAGAACTAAGATATAATATAAATAGAAATTAATTACCAATGTCTGAATATAGAGATTCGTCTTCAAATAATTTTTTATCTTTAATAAGTGGGGCTTTTATCGGAGCAGCAGGTTTGGCATGGTGGTTAATCTCCGAAGCAGATAAAAGAAAAGAAGAAAAGAAACAAAAAGCAATGATGTATTCATCTAGAATTCAAGATGGTTCAGAGGCTATTGATACTAACGAAAACATTAAAGACGTTGAAGGGGATAAATTAGAGCAGAAAGTTGAAGAGCTTAATTCTGCAATTGCTGATGTAAGGAGGCAACTTGAGGAGTTAGGACAATAAAATAAAAAAGGTTCTCAAATCATATGAATAAATTAAGATCATCTGCAATAACTCAAGGTGTCCAAAGATCTCCCAACAGATCAATGTTAAGAGCTGTTGGTTTTAGTGATGAAGATTTTACTAAACCCATTATTGGAGTTGCTAACGGATTTAGTACTATCACACCATGCAATATGGGGTTAAACAAGTTAGCTCTAAAAGCTGAAGAGTCAATAAGAGAAGCAGGAGGAATGCCTCAAATGTTCGGAACCATCACCGTAAGTGATGGAATCTCTATGGGAACAGAGGGAATGAAATATTCCCTAGTTTCAAGAGAGGTTATAGCTGATTCAATCGAAACAGCATGCAATGCGCAAAGTATGGACGGGGTTTTAGCTATTGGAGGTTGTGATAAAAATATGCCAGGAGCAATGATTGCAATTGCAAGAATGAATATCCCATCCATATTTATTTATGGAGGAACAATAAAACCTGGCAAATTAAACGGAGAAGATCTTACAGTTGTCAGTGCATTTGAAGCTGTTGGGCAATTAACTTCTGGAAAAATAAATGAGAAGAGATTAATTGAAGTTGAAAAAAATTGTATCCCAGGAGCTGGAAGTTGTGGAGGAATGTTTACAGCTAACACCATGTCTGCCGTTATAGAAGTCTTGGGTTTAAGTCTTCCTTATAGTTCAACAATGGCAGCTGAAGATTATGAGAAGGAGGTTAGCGCTGAAAAAAGTGCTGAAATATTAGTTGATGCAATTAGAAGAGACATTCGACCTTTAACTCTCATGACTAAAGAATCATTTGAGAATGCAATATCTGTCATTATGGCAATTGGAGGTTCAACTAATGCCGTTTTACATATATTAGCAATAGCAAATACAGCAGGTATAGATATCAATATTGATGATTTCGAAAGAATAAGACAAAAAGTGCCTGTAATTTGCGACTTAAAACCCAGCGGTAAATACGTAACAGTCGATCTTCATAAAGCAGGTGGAATCCCACAAGTTATGAAAATACTTCTAAACGCAGGTTTGATACATGGTAATTGTAGAAACATAGAGGGTAAAACAATAGTTGAATCCTTAAAAGATATTCCAGATAAACCTCCAGAGAATCAGGATGTCATTCGAGATATTGATAATCCGCTTTATAAAAAAGGTCACTTAGCGATTCTAAAAGGTAACTTAGCCTCGGAAGGTTGTGTAGCCAAAATTAGTGGAATAAAGAATCCTGTATTAAAAGGACCTGCTCGCATCTTTGAGAGTGAGGAGGATTGTCTCAAATCAATTTTGAATAATGATATTAAAGCTGGTAATGTCGTTGTTATAAGAAATGAAGGTCCTGTGGGCGGACCAGGGATGAGAGAAATGTTGGCACCAACATCCGCAATTGTTGGGCAAGGACTTGGAGAAAAAGTAGCTCTAATAACTGACGGTAGATTTAGTGGAGGCACCTATGGCCTAGTTGTTGGCCATATTGCACCAGAAGCAGCAGTTGGAGGAAATATAGCGTTAATAAAAGAAGGCGATTTAATAACTGTTGATGCGACAAACCAATTAATCGAAGTTGAACTATCTGATGAGGAATTAGAAATGAGAAGAATTAACTGGGAAAAGCCTAGTAAAAAATATAAAAAAGGAGTTCTTTCTAAATATTCAAGAATTGTTAGCACCTCAAGCCTAGGAGCCGTTACAGATTTGGAAGAATAATCTCCGAATAAACTGTTCTAAGTAATAAAATTTTTTATCCTCGTAGCAAGGTTCTCCAATCTTGAACTATATTTTGGTGGAGAGCATTTTTTGCCATCACTACTATTCATCCATATTGTTTTTACACCACTCCATAAAATAGGTTCATCAGGAAAGTTCAGCTTTGTAATAACTAAAACTAATTCACTATTTGATTTAAAAAGTTCTAACTCAAGATCATAAATATCCAATCTATTCCCTTCACTATCCCTACATAAAATATTTACAGTTAAATCAATATCCACATTATCTCTTTCATATTCCCCATTAATCTTTACGACTGAGTGCAGAAAAGGTTTATTTGTTAAATCTGCAGACTTGGCAATTAAAGTATTAAATTTTTCATCAAAATCTTCAAAGAACACTGATTGATTTTATTAAAATTTTTATTGGACCCGATTTGAATCCATCATTAAGTAGACCATCATCTCCAAATTTTGAATGCAGCAGTTGTAATCTCTTGATTTTTGATGGTTTGAATTTAAAAGGGAAACGGACCTTATTAGCTCTTACTGATGGATTAAGAGAATCAAAAGGAATTTCTATGTTAGTTGTTCCAAATTTTTTAGTAGGAAATGATTTTATCCATCTCAGACCTCCAGGAATAAATTCTGTCAGGCCAAGGATGTCATCTTCGCATGCGACTGCAAATTTAAAGGTTCTTCCTTGACCATCTATTATTAATTCAAAAGATTGATACTCCTTAATATCTAATGAAGGTTTATATATCGATGATCTACAACTAACAAAGCCTCCAGCTTTCTCTATGATATTTCCCTTTAATAGCAACCCAGAATTTGTATTTTCGCAATAAGCTGAACTTGAACCACCCATGACAGTATCGTTTAAGGTTTTCCATCCTTCAAACTCTTTTTTTTGGAATAAAACTTTTTTATTACTCATTAATTAGTTTAGAACTAATATAGACTTTAACTAAATTGATAATTCTTTTGAAGATTCTTCATCGCAAAATATTGATATCTGGTTACTTGATTTAATTAGTTTAGAAGGAGTCCTTTCTTGAGATTCATCTTTATCCAATAACCTCTGGAGTGCTAATTGTTTAGAAGCTCCACTAACTAAAAATATTATATTTGAAGAAGCAGAGAGTACTTTAGGTGTTAGAGAAATTCTTTTAAGCCCCTTACCTTCATTAAAAATTACTAAATCATCAGCATTATTATCTTTCTGATATGGAAATAATGAAGCGGTATGACCATCATCTCCAAGGCCTAATAAAGTTAAATCAAAAGATGGAGGTTTACCATTACATTTTTCATTTAATTTAGAAATTAATAAATTTTTAGAGATATCGTCGTCAACTTTTTTATCACTAAAAATCTCATAAAAGAAGGCTTTAGAACCATATTTAGTTAGCAAGGAATTCTTTAACATCAGAGAGTTACTTAATTCAGATTTTGGATCAACACACCTCTCATCACCTAAAAATATATCAACTTTCTCCCATTCAATATCTCTTTCTGATAGTAATTGATATACAGATTTAGGAGTTGATCCACCACTTACACAAAATTGAAATTTGTCTTTAGTTTTTAATGTTTGAACAATTTGATTTTCTATAAAATTAGAGACATTAGATGAGAGTTCAAGTTTATCTTTATATATGTAAAGTTTGTATCCACCATAAGATTGTTCAATCATTTCATCCATTCAGTATGAAAACTACCTTCCTTATCAACTCTTTCGTAAGTATGTGACCCAAAACAATCTCTCATGGCTTGAACTAAATTCTGAGGGAGTCTGTTTGTTCTGTAACTATTTAAATAATCTAAAGTGCTTGATAAACAAGGGACTGGAATACCAGCCTTAGTTGAAGAAGAAACGACACTTGCTAAATTATCAATTCTTGTAGAAATTTCGTTATTGAACCATTCATCAAAAATTAGATTCTTCAAATTTGGATCTTTTTGATATGCATCTTGAATCTTTTTTAATAATTTTGATCTAATAATGCAACCACCTTTCCATATTTGAGCAATAGATGGCATATTTAGCTCATAATTATATACTGATGAAGCTTCACTTAATATATCCATCCCTTGAGCGTAACTAGCAATAGTAGCAAGAACGACTGCATCAAACAAAGGTTTCATACCATTAGAAATTTCTCCTAAATCAAAATCTTCAATAGCTTCCATCGGAATTGTTTTCTCGATTTCACTACGTTGAACCTTAAGGGAACTCATAACCCTTGCATTTAATGAAGCATAAATAGTGGGGACTGATATACCAAGTTCTAAGGCACTAACAACAGTCCACAATCCAGTACCTTTTTGGCCAGCTTTATCCAATATTTTTTCCACAACATCTTCGCCTGTTAGTTCATCTTTGGTGTTTAAACATATCTGGGTTATTTCTACAAGATAAGATGCCAATTCATCAGTATTATTCCAAAGACCAAAAACCTCAGCCATTTGTGATCCATTCATATTTTTAACTCTTTTCATAAGGTCATAAGCTTCTGCAAGAATTTGCTCAATGCCATATTCAATACCATTGTGAACAGTTTTAACAAAATGACCTGAACCACCGGGTCCAACATAAGCAACACAAGGACCGTCTTCTACTTTCGCAGCCATTTTAGTCAATAAACTTTCTATAGCGTCATAAGAAGCTTTAGTTCCCCCAGGCATCATACTTGGACCCTCCAAGGCCCCTTTAGCCCCTCCAGAGACACCCATTCCTATGTATCCAAAGCTTTTACTCTCAAGAGTCGCAACTCTTCTTTCAGTATCTTTAAACTGAGAATTACCTCCATCAATTAATAAATCACCTTCTTCAAGATATTCAGAAATATTATCAATAACAGCATCTGTAGCTGCCCCGGCTTTAACCATCATTAAAATTCTTCTTGGTCTCTCCAGCTTATTCACAAATTCTTGAAGTGTTTTAGCACCTTCTACATTCTTTCCTAAACCTCTACCTTCTAAGAATTCTTGAGTTTTTGAATAGGTTCTATTAAAAACCACACTAGAAAACCCATTTCTTTCTGCATTAAGAACTAAATTCTCCCCCATAACTCCAAGACCGATTAAACCAAAATGTGCCTTGGACATAAAAAATAAAAAACGCAATAAATATATATTGCATGCAACTTAGAGAAATTGCTTAAAAAACATTACTTATGTCAGCGAAAAATGATCGAAAAACTAAATTAAATAATTGTTCCGTTAGCAATAGTTGCATTTTTAACTACAACAACAATTCCATTTCTTATATAAAATCCTAGCTCTGGTTTATCTGCTTCTTCTACTCTATCCTTATTTACTATCACCACGTTATCTCCAATTCTTGCATTCTTATCAAGAATTGCCCTTTTTATTGTTGAACCTTCCCCTACTCCAAGAGGAGTACCACCACCTTTTCTTAATTCAATCCTCTCTTCTAGCGATTCAAAAAAATCAGATCCCATTACAAGAGTATCTTCAATAACAGAATCGCTTTCAATTCTACTTCTCACACCTAAAACACAATGCAAGATACTACAAGATTTCAAAATAGTTCCTTCACAAACTATTGAATCAGTAATTTGAGCATCTACAAGTTTTGATGGAGGAAGATACCTAGGCCTAGTATATATAGGAAATTTTTCATCATAAAAACTAAACGGAGGTTTTGGTTGTTGTGTTAGTGCTAGGTTTGATTCGAAAAATGCTCCTATAGTTCCTATATCTTCCCAGTAATCATCAAAAACATAACTCTTTAATGTATCCCCTCTAGTTAATGCCTCAGGAATTATATCTTTACCAAAATCTGTATAACTAGGAAACTTATTTAAGAGATCGAAAAGTGTCTTTCTACTGAAAACATAAATTCCCATCGAGGCAAGATACGGTTTCTCTTGAGCTGATTCCTTAGTTAATCCGAACTTAGAGGTATCAACCGCCATTGATTTTAATTTCTCACCGGTTGGCTTTTCACTAAATTCTTTAATATTACCCAAATCATCTGTTCTCATAAGGCCAAAACCTTCAGCCTGAGATTCATCAACAGGTAAAGCAGCTACTGTTAAATCAGCTTTATTATCTCTATGGTGTTGAACAAATAAACTATAGTCCATCCTGTAAAGCTGATCACCAGATAATATTAAATATTCATCCACATCCCACTCTTGGAATAACCATTGATACTTTCTTACTGCATCAGCAGTACCTTCAAACCACTTTGGACTATCAGGAGTCTGCTGAGCAGCTAGTACTTCCACAAATCCTTGCCCAAAGGGAGCACTTAAATTGTAGGTTCTCCCAATATGTCTGTTAAGAGAAGCACTATTAAACTGAGTTAAAACATACATTTTATTAATCCCAGAATTAATACAATTACTAATTGGGATATCAATCAAACGATATTTACCTGCTAAAGGAACTGCAGGTTTAGCCCTCATTTTTGTTAAGGGATAAAGCCTAGAACCTTTTCCTCCACCGAGGATGATTGCCAACACACGCTTCATTCAATTTAATGGAGGTATACTCAATTATTAAAATTAACTGATTATGTGCAAATTTAAAAATGGGAATGGCCACTTTACAAAGGTATTTAGAAAAATCTAATGAAAAACTTAATATAAAGTCAGTTATTTTTAAAAATTTTGTTCATCATCTACTAAAGAAAACAATTTTTCTACGATTTTTAATGATGCTTGCCTTTCATCTCTTGACTGAGGACTTCTCAATTTAGTGACTGGTGTGTGAAGAATCTTATTAATAATCCCTTTAGTTAAAGCCTCTACAACTTTCCTTTCTCGAGCAGAAAAATCAGGTCCCATTCTACTTAGTGCCTTTTGTAACTCTTCTTTTCTTATTAATTCCAAATCAGATCTTAATTTATTTATAACTGGAACTGCTTCCAAACTAGCCCACCACTCCAAAAAAATAATTCTTTCATCTTTAACTAAAGATTCAGCCTCTTTTGCTATTTTTTGTCTAAATTCTTGATTTCTAGAAACAACTTCCTCCAAGTCATCAACATCAAAAGACTCTATAGAAGCATGATGTTTAACATCATTTGATATATTTCTTGGAACACCTATATCAATAAATTTAAGTTTGTTATTTAAACTAATATTTTCAACTCTTGCTAAATCAATAAAAGGTTTTTCAGAGGCAGTACTTGTAAAGACAAGAGAGGATAAAGATATATTTTCATCCAATTCATTTAAACTCTTGCAATTTATTTCAAGATCTGGGAAATCTCCTGCAAGATTAACTGCTCTATCAATATTTCTATTTAAAAGAGTGAGCTTATGGCATCCTTTGGATTTCAAATGAGTTATTAAAAGTCTACTCATCCTTCCAGCTCCAACGACTAGAACTTTTTCTGATTTCAAACTAACGAGCCCATCAACACCATGATCCTGTCCAATTTTTAATTGAGCCAGTTCTACAGCGGCCGAACTAATTGAAACAGCACCAGTTCCTAAATTTGTTTCAGATCTAACTTTCTTCCCGGCACTAACTGATTGACTTAATAACCTATTAAGAATTGGCCCAGTAGATTGATTCTCCTGACCTAATCTCATCATTTTTTTAACTTGCGAGAGTATTTGCCCTTCGCCCAAAACGAGGCTATCTAATCCAGCTGAGACTTTCATTAAATGTAAAACAGCTTCCTCTTGTCTAAAATCAAAAAGATGAGGATTTAAGTCTTCAAAATTTAAGCTCGAGTAATCTGTTAAAAATTCTTTAATAGTTGAAATACCAATATTTATCTCTTTAACAAGAGCGTATATTTCTAACCTATTACAAGTACTTAAAATAGAAACTTCTAAAATATCAGAATTGATACTCAGAGTTTTTAATGATTCAGAAATCGATTGATCAGGAATACTTAACTTCTCACGCACTTCGACAGGTGCCGTGCGATGACTTAGTCCGACGACAACAATATGCATAAAATTAAATTGAAATATTAAAGGCTAATGCTTTTAGCACCATCTTTCATGTGTATTGTATTTGTAAATCGACAAGTGCTATCCAATGTACTTATTACAAGGCTACTGGTTCTAGTACAGTCTTTTTCAAATTTGACTCCGTCAAATAATAATCCATCAGTAATTCCACTTCCCGCAAAGATCACATTTTCTCCTGATGCAAGTTCATTGGCCTCATAGATTTTGTCAATATCTGTAATTCCCATTTCATTTAAACGTTTTATATTTCCTTCTTTTGTATAGTCTGCCCATTCAGAAGTTTGGGCAATTGCAGGGTCATAAACTAACTGTCCTTGAAAATGTCCACCAAGAGCTCTCATTGCAGCAGCAGATATAACACCTTCTGGAGCTGCTCCAATACCCATTAAGCAATGAGTTCCTGTACCAGCAAATCCGCAAGCAATTGCAGCTTGAACGTCTCCATCAGAAATTGGTTGAATTTTTGCTCCACATTCTCGAATCTCCTTGATCAAATTTTTGTGTCTTGCTCTATCCATAACTACTACAGTAAGTTCATCAATCGCTAGATCTAAGCAATTACTTAAAATTTTTAAATTCTCAGTAGCTGAATTCCTAATATCTACCTTTCCTTTTGCCGCTGGAGGTGCTGCCAATTTATTCATATAAAAATCAGGTGCATTGAAAAGCCCCCCAGTGTCGGAAGCAGCTAATACTGCCATGGATCCTCGTTGGTTGTTAGCACATAGATTAGTTCCTTCACAAGGGTCTACAGCAAAGTCAACCCCTGGACCGTTTCCACTACCTACCTCTTCCCCTATATATAACATTGGTGCTTCGTCACGTTCACCTTCACCTATTACAATTTTTCCTTTCATCTCAATTTTGCCCATACGCAACCTCATTGCTTCAACAGCAGCTGCATCAGCTTCGTCTTTCTGACCTAAACCTGTAAGTTTCGCTGATGCGATTGCGGCTTGCTCGACTACTTCGAGAATTTCTTGAATTAAAGTTTGATTCACAATTAAATTTTAAAAGATTTTCTAAGAGGTTTAAAACATATTCTCATAAAAAATGCCTTTTTTATAAGAATTAATTTGCTTATTAGTTTTTTTTAACTCTTTGCAGGTGTTACTTTATCAGGCCGTGACTTGAAATTAGGAATAAGCAACCAAATATAGTATCTTTATTAAATATTTTAAAAATGAAATGCCCGAAACTAATTCTAAAAATTCAGTAGGTGTAAATCGACCAATTCAAATAATTCCTTCCGTACTACCTGCAGACTGGGCAAATATGGGGGCATGCGTTAAAGATCTTGAAGAAGCAGGTGTAGACCGTATTCAATTTGATGTCATGGATGGAAATTTTGTACCAAATCTTACATTTGGTCCTGAAATGATTGCTGCATGTAGAAAATATTGCGAAGTTCCTTTTGAGACTCAATTAATGGTAAGTCAATATAATTGCGAGACGATGCTTGAGGCATATGTAAAAGCTACCAAAGGTCCTAATGGAGAGCCTGGAGTTGTCATAGCTCATGCAGAAGCTAATGTTCACCTTCACAGAGTTCTTGGAAAAATAAGAGATCTTGGTGGATCACCATCGGTTGCATTAAATCCGCATACACCATTTGAAATGATTGAAAACATTATGGATATGGTTGATCATGTCTTGGTGATGACAGTTAATCCAGGATTTGGAGGCCAAGCCTACATACCAACAATGTTAAATAAAATAAGAAAGATCAGACAATACGTAATTGAAAAGAATTTGAATATAGATATTGAAGTTGATGGTGGAATAAAAGCAAATTGGACGATTTCGCAATGTGCAGAAGCCGGTGCTAATTGTTTCATTGCGGGAAGTGGGATGTTTGCTTATCCAACTTTAAAAGAAGGTTGTGACGAATTAAGGTCTGTCGCTCAAGATGCTCAAAATGGGAAGATAATTTCGGAGCCTTAATACTTTAATATCTGGAATTTAAAACAAATTAAATATTCCAAATATCCAACCATAACTGTGCAAACCTACACCTAAGAAATTTACTCCGATATAACATATAAGTACGACAAAAAAGCCAGTGGTAGCAAGTAATGCAGGTCTTCTACCTTGCCAACCCCTACTTATTCTCATATGTAAATAGGCAGCATAAAATAACCAAGAGATAAAAGCCCAGGTTTCCTTAGGATCCCAACTCCACCAAGTACCCCATGCTTCATTAGCCCAAATAGCTCCGGTTATTAATCCAAGAGTGAGAAGAACAAATCCTACTAATATAGATCGATAGCTAAGAGTGTCTAGTTCCTCAGAATGAGAAAAATTTATAGGCTCAATGACATTATCAATCGAGTAAGAATTAGATATTTTGAAACCCCCTACACCTGTAGAACTACTTCTAAGTTGAAGAGGTTGACTATTATTAATAAACAGTACAGAAGCTGAAAGTAAAGAGCCAATGATAAGGGCGGCATAACTAAGCATGACTACACTTACATGCATAATTAACCAACTTGATCTTAATGCTGGGACAAGATTAGATGATAGCTTTAAGTCTTCAGGCAAAACAAAGCAAGCAAAAGCTATAGTTAAAAGTTCAATAGGTATTGCTATTGCAGGGATTATCGGAGTCGAGTATTCTTTCTCAATTAATAATTGACCTAAAGTTATACCCCAAACCAAGAAATAAAGAGATTCATATAAATTACTTATTGGAAAATGTTCAGAGACTATCCATCTTAAGATAAGCTGTAAAGCTATAAAGAGATTAATTAATATTGTAATTAATCTAACGTAAGAAGAGGATTTTTTATTAAATAAGGCTAATAGAGAAATAGGCAAATTAATTAATAAAAAATAAAAAATTAAAAGGCCTATAGAAGATACTGGATCGTAAATTAAATTTTTGATAAAACCATCAAATATCATCTGTAAAATATAAAATTGTTTTAGTATATCTAACTATAAAATAATAAAAAAAATAAAAAATTCATACTTATATCAAATATTTTAATTTATTTCTTAATTAAGTACTCAAAGTTGAAAATCATCCCCCAAATAAAATTTTTTCACTATTTGATTATTTGCAAGTTCATCAGATGATCCATGCGCAAGTATCTTTCCTTCACTTAAAACATATGATTTAGTTGTAATTAAAAGAGTCTCTCTTACATTATGGTCTGTTATGAGAATTCCCATTCCATTCTCACTAAGTTTAATAATAAGTTTCTTTAAATCATTTACAGCTAAGGGGTCGATACCTGCAAAAGGTTCATCCAAAAGTAAATATTTAGGTCCTTGTCTACCAACTGATAGAGCTCTTGCTATTTCACACCTTCTTCTCTCCCCTCCTGATAGTTGATAACCATAATTATCAACAACTTTATTCAGATTAAACTCATTAATAATTTTTTCTCTTTTATTTCTTACTATTGCACTACTAGAAAATGAATTGTGCAATGCTAAGTCAATATTTTCTTTAACTGTTAGATCTCTAAAGATACTTGCTTCTTGAGTTAAATATCCTAAACCAAGTTTTGCTCTGGTAGGCAAAGGTAAATTTTTTATAGATTTGCTATTCATTAATATATCTCCTTTATCAGGTTTTAAATTACCAACTGCAAGATTAAAAGTAGATGTTTTACCTGCACCATTTGGTCCCATCAAACCAACAATTTCGCCTGGGCAAACCTTTATTGACACATCATTTACTATTAATTTTCCTTCAATTGTAAGAAAGACATTCTTTATTTCGAAATTCATTTTTCTATTTTCTCACTAGGTAAGGCTTGTCATTTTCGTTTAGTGTCTCTTTATATTGAAGTTTCCTTAATAATTTCTCAAGAGATTTACAAAAAGATTCGAGATCTATCCCTAAGTCAATATAAGTTCTATTTTTTATCCTACCTAAGCCTTCTCCCATTAATATAGTCGCTCCATTTAGATTCCCTTTACTTAAATGGAATTGAGAAACTGATATTTGAAGTATACCTTGTATAATTTGTCTCTCGTCTCCTTCAAGAGTATTCCATATATCTTCAAAAGCATCATGAGCTTCATACCATTTTTGATTATTAAAAAGATTTAAAGCATCTAAAAAATTATCGTCGAAACTTTTATTATCTTCTTCTCTCATAATATTTTATTTTTTCATTACCTTCTTCTTATTTAATTTCCTCATTCTTATAGAATCAGGGGTCACCTCAAGCATTTCATCAGGACCTATATATTCAAGTGCTCTCTCAAGAGTAATATCAACAGGAGATTGTAAAGTATCTAATTCTTCTGCTCCAGCAGATCTCATGTTAGTCAATTGCTTTGTTTTACAAATATTCAACTCTAAATCTTGTGATCTATTATTCTCGCCAATAATCATACCTTTATAAACTTTCACTCCTGGTTTAATAAAATAAACACCTCTATCTTCGGCATTTTTCAATGCATAGAAAGTTGCGACACCTTCTTCAAAAGAAATAAGTACACCATTTCTTCTCGTTTCGAAATCTCCAGCTTTAGGTTTATATTCATAGAAGGAATGACTCATGATTCCTTCACCTCTAGTTATTCGAACAAATTCACCACGAAAACCTATAAGACCTCTTGATGGTACAAGAAATTCTAATTGAGTTCTTCCATCTGAACTTGTCTGCATATTTTTCATCTCAGCCTTTCTTGATCCTAATTTTTCAATGCAAGAGCCAACAGCTACTTCTGGCACATCTAAAACTAACGTTTCTATAGGTTCACATTGAACACCCTCAATTTCTCTAAAAATAACTTGGGGTTGCGAGATTTGGAATTCAAACCCCTCTCTTCTCATTGTTTCTATCAAAATCCCCAAATGAAGCTCACCTCTCCCGGAGACAGAAAATCTATCTGGAGAATCCGTTTCTTCAACTCTCAGAGCTACATTAGTTAATAATTCCCTCTCCAATCTATTTTTTAATTGTCTGCTCGTAACAAATTTTCCCTCTTTGCCAGCAAATGGGGAGTCATTTACAACAAAAGTCATGTTAAGTGTAGGTTCATCAACCTTAATTAAAGGAAGTGGATGAGGAGAGTCAGGACAAGCAATCGTTTCTCCAATATTTACATCATCGAAACCAGATACAGCAACAATATCTCCAGCAAAAGCTTCATTAATATCAATTCTTTGTAATCCCTCAAATCCTAAAAGCTTACTTACTTTACCCTTGATAGTTTTCCCACTTTCTTTTATTAGGCTTGCTTGTTGGCCACTTTTAATAGTTCCATTATGAATCTTTCCAATCACAATTCTTCCTAAGAAATCAGAATAGTCCAAAGTTGTAATTTGAAGCTGCAGAGGCTTATTAAGATCCCCCACAGGTGGTGGGACATGCCTAAGAATAGCTTCAAAAAGGGGCATCATATTATCATTATTGGATTCCATTTCTTCTTTTGCGAAACCAGATAATCCACTACCGAATAAATAAGGAAAATCACATTGATCATCATCTGCACCTAATTCAAGGAATAAATCAAGAACTTTATCCACCGCAATTTCTGGGACGACTCTAGGCCTATCAATTTTATTTACAAAAACTATAGGCCTAAGACCTTTTTCTAAAGCTTTTTTTAATACAAACCTTGTTTGAGGCATTGGACCCTCATTAGCATCAACGATTAATAAACAACCATCAACCATGCCCAAAACCCTCTCAACCTCTCCTCCAAAGTCAGCATGTCCAGGTGTATCGATAATATTGATTCTCGTGTTTTTATAATTAACAGCCGTATTTTTTGAAAGTATTGTTATACCTCTTTCTCTCTCGAGATCATTAGAATCCATTACACAAGTTGGAACTACTTCGTTATCTCTAAATATTCCGGACTGAGATAATAATGCATCGACTAGGGTTGTTTTTCCATGATCTACATGGGCTATAATTGCTACATTTCTTATTTCTTTAATTGAAGCTGACATCTAAAAAGTTACAAACCAATAATTTATATATTAAGGCTAACTCAAAGAATGCTTATTCTGAAAGATTTGCCCATAAGACTTTGAAAATCATATAAAAAAAATTGTTATTAGTTTTTCAATTTTTTTGCTTTTTCAAATTCCTATTTGATGCTTCAAAAACTTTAAGTGCTTCAATCGATCCTTCATATCTCCAATGCCAAGGCTCATAATCAACATTTTTATTGTTTTTATTGAAAGATAATTTGAAGTGGTACTTAGCTGCATTTTCTTTAAGCCACCTAAAAGCATCCGTATTCTCAAATTCAACTTCAAAGTCTGTTTCTCTTTTATAAGCATCTCCAATATCAATAGCGAAACCCGTACTATGTTCAGAATAACCAGGAGGTGCTGAGACCTTGGCCCTCTCAGCAGCAATCTGATTTCTCATAGATTTTAAAGAATAGAAAATATCTTTCTGTAGACTTATTGATCTATAACCACTTAGAAATACCAAATTTATACCATTTTTTTGCGCATCATCCCTCATTTTGAGAAGGGATTTTCTCATGTCAATATGAACTTCAATATTAGGTTCAATAAAAACCAATTTTTCTTTCGAAATTTCCTTATAGGGTAAATGACCTAAAATACTAAGATCGTCATTTATAGTTTCTTTAACAGCATTAATTCCAGAAAAATTTAATTTTAAATTACTCTTAAATGCAAGGACAATAAAAGGTAATAAAAATATTAGAAAAAAAAATATAAACATAAGATATTTCTTAAATTTGAAATTATTTCCCTTTAAATTTCTTCTCTCAGCAACTTGTATATCGATGTCTTCATTTATAATATTATTTTTTTCCAATATAGAATTTTTAATCTAAAAGATATTTCGATATTAACTATTAATTTACGAAATGCACTTTTATAAGGAAATTGATGTAGTTTTTAATAGGATACAATTTTTTTAATATGTTGAGAGTTGCTGTTATCGGTGGAGGTCCAAGTGGTTCATGTGCTGCTGAAATACTTGCTAAATCTGGGATAAAAACTTGGCTTTTTGAAAGAAAGTTAGATAATGCAAAACCTTGTGGAGGAGCCATTCCTCTTTGCATGGTTGAGGAATTTGACTTGCCAGAAGACATTATTGATAGAAAAGTAAGACATATGAAAATGATATCTCCCTCCAATAGAGAAGTTGATATTAGCTTGGATAATGTTTATGGCAAAAGTGATAATGAATATATAGGAATGTGCAGAAGAGAGGTGATGGATGCATTTATGAGAAACAGAGCTTCTGAACTTGGGGCAACATTAATAAATGGATTAGTTACTTCAATTGATACTGGAAATGATAATCAAGGTCCATATAAACTTTCATATTCAGATTTTTCTTCTGGAGACAAGAAAGGAGAACTTAAAGAGTTAACTGTAGACCTCTTAATTGGAGCTGATGGTGCCAATAGTAGAGTTGCCAAAGCTATGGACGCTGGCGATTACAAAGTCGCAATTGCATTCCAAGAAAGAATCAAATTGCCTAAAGAAGAGATGAGTTACTACGAAGATCTCGCTGAAATGTATGTAGGGACTGATGTTTCTCCCGATTTTTATGGCTGGGTATTTCCTAAATATGATCATGTCGCAGTAGGGACAGGTACAATGCAAAAAAACCAATCCTTAATAAAAGGCCTTCAAGAAGGAGTAAGAAATAGAGCAAAGAAAAGACTTGTAAATGGTGAAGTTATAAAAGTTGAAGCACATCCTATTCCTGAGCATCCAAGACCTCGAAGAGTTGTAGGGAGAATGGCTCTGGTAGGAGATGCAGCAGGTTATGTAACAAAAAGCTCTGGAGAAGGTATTTATTTTGCTGCGAAAAGTGGGAGAATGTGTGCTGAAGAAATCGTAGAAGCTTCAAAAAATGGGCAAGAAATTCCATCAGAAAAAGATTTAAAAAATTATTTAAAAAAATGGGACAAGAAATATGGAACAACATACAAGGTACTAGAAATTCTTCAAAATATTTTTTATAGAAATGATTCTGCTAGAGAAGCTTTTGTAGAAATGTGTGATGACATGGATGTTCAAAGACTCACTTTTGATAGTTACCTGTACAAACGAGTTGTTGCGATGAAACCCCTTCAGCAAATTAAACTTACCATGCTTACTCTTGGATCAATTTTAAGAGGAAAAGCATTAGCACCACTCAAGTATAAACCAGTTAATAGTGCTGTAAGAGAAGAAAAAGAAGTAGAAAAAATGTTAAAGAACTATTCAATTAAAGGTGGAATTAAAGTTAAGAGTTAAAAAGGGTAAAGTCAGCAATTTTTAAAGAGTAGTTCCTTACCAAACCTAATAAATTAAGACGATTATTTCTAATTTCAGGATTTCCCGCCATTATTAGAACACCCTTCTCATTATCAAAAAGTTCATTAAGATTATTAGAGTTAGACTCAAATAGTTTAAATAGTTGAAAATAATCCCAATTAGTTAATTTAATAATTTCTTCTAATTCTTTGATGAATTCAAACACCTTATTTTCACATTCTTTTTCAAACAGATCTGGATTTACATAAAATTTGTATGAAAAAATTGTTGTTTTAAGATTTCCACTTTCAGCCAATTTACTTACTCTCGAGATAACTTTTTGAATTTCAGCAAAATTTGGTTTCCTTTTAAGTTGGTTAATTGTATTAATTCTATTTTTTAAATCCAAAATATTCATTATTTTTTTTTCAGCTGATGAATCAACAAAACAAGTAGCTTTAATTAGATCTTTACTGATTGATAATTCATCAAGATGGCTTAAAATTCTTTGATTAGTAAATTCAATTAAGTCATTTAAAACTTTTTCTTTCACGAATTTCAAATTTGGTAATGAAATTTTCCAATATTCAAAAAGTTCCTCAAAAATATTTTCAAGATCCAAGTCAAATTCGAATTGCCAAATAATTAGAATAACTCCATTTAAATTTCTTCTAAGTGCATATGGGTCAGATGAACCACTTGGTCTTTTCCCAGATATAAATATACTTATTAAAGTTTCTATTTTGTCAGAGATAGAAATAATAGCTCCATATTTTGTAGAAGGTAAATCATCTTTATAAAAACTAGGCAAATAATGTTCTGCTACAGCTATACAAATTTCTTTGCTAAAGCCTTCATTTCGTAAGTATTTCCCCCCCATTATCCCTTGCAATTCAGGAAATTCATAAACAATTTCACTACACAAGTCGTTTTTACAGTACTTTGCAGCTTCTTTAGTTTTTTCACTATCTAAAGATTGATCATTTAAATAGTTAAGTATCTTTTCTGAGGTAACCTCAATTCGTTTTACTCTCTGCGAAACATTACCCATCCCTTTCAAATAAGAAACCGTTTTAAGTTTTTCATTCCTTTCTTTAGAAGAAACTTTTATGTCACTTTCTACAAAAAACTTCGCATCAGAGAATCTAGCCCTTAATACTTTTTCATTTCCTTTAGAAATAATATTATTAGATTCTCTAAGACCATTAGATAACACAAAGAAATTTGTACTTATAACTTTTTCAGAACTCAAATCTAATTTAGAAAATGTTCTATTTTTTTTTAGAAGAGGAATATATCTTTGGTGATTTTTCATTACAGTTGAGAGAACCTCAACAGGTAAATTAAGAAACTGCTTATCAAAGTTACTAATTAATAAATTAGCAGATTCAACTAAATCAGTTAATTCGTTAAGTAAATTATCAGAAAGATCAGGATCTAAATTTATCAATTGAGATTGATGATTAATGAGATTAATAATTTTTTCTTTTCTTTCATCTCTTTTAACAAAAACTCCACTCTTATCCATTAATTCAAAATAATTATCTGGAGAATGAATTTCAATAACTTTATTAATTAATCTATGACTTTTTGATAAGTTGCCTATTGAAATCTTAGGATCACATTCATCAAAAACAAAATCAAGAATTTCATCGTTGTAAAGTGAGACTATCCATCTGATTGGTCTTGAAAATTTAAAACTTCCACCTCCCCATTTCATAAAACGAGGGCCTTGCAAATTTTTTATTACTTTAGGAATTATTGAAGATAAAGAGGATCTTGTAGATTCTCCTTTCTCAATTTTTGTTCCAAATACAAACTCACCCTTTTCTGTATCTCTTATTTCTAACTCATCTATATTAATTCCTAAACTATTTGCAAAACCTATAGCAGCATTAGTTGGTACGCCATTAAGAAATGCAGAAGTAGCTTTTGGACCTTTTCTTATTACTGTCTTATCATCCGCCTGATCAACTAATCCCTCTAGAAATAGAACTATTCTTCTTGGTGTGGAGGTGCAAATAATATTATTAAATTTGATAAGTTTCTTATCAAATTCAAATTCTATAAGATTGTTGATTTGGTTTATTACAGAATGAGAAAACTTGGCTGGCAACTCTTCTGTTCCTATCTCAAGTAAATATTTAGACAAGAATAATTTATGGCTATTACAACTATAATTTACTACCAGTTAAATAAGCTTTTCGCTAATGTATAAAAAGAGATATGTTTTGGTCCCTTGATCAAGGTAGAAAAAGTAAAAAAGAAAAAAGATATCGCGAAACAAGAGACAGTTTGTTTGGCAAATGGTCTTGAAGTTTCTAAATTTGAAAATTTCAAGAAAGGTAGTGAATTTCTTAAGGAGCCACTTGCAAGCGAATTAAAAAATGAGAGCGATCATTTTACTAATGATGCTGTTCAACTATTAAAATTCCATGGAAGTTATCAGCAGGATAATAGAGAAAATAGAAAACCTGGCAAAAGTAAAGATTGGCAGATGATGCTTAGGCTAAGAAGTCCAGGTGGGGAAATCCCAGGAAATTTATTTCTATCACTAGATGAATTATCTGACAAGCTTGGAAATGGCACACTCAGGGTGACAACAAGACAAGCTTTCCAAATGCATGGGATCAGAAAAGATAATTTGAAGGAAGTAATTAAATCTATTGTAAATTCTATGGGCTCAACTTTAGCTGCCTGTGGAGATATTAATAGAAACGTCATGGCTCCAGCAGCACCTTTTGAAACAGCAGAATACATAACCGCAAGAACTTTGGCAGTAAAAGTTGCTGATCTTTTAACCCCTGTAGCCGGACAAGGAACCTTTTTGGAGCTATGGGCTGATGGAGATTTGGAATACACGATAAAACCAGATAAAGAAATTGAAGAGAATAGAAAATTACAGTTCAAAGAGAATATTTTTAGCGGGACTAAAAAAGAACCTTTATATGGATCAACCTACTTACCAAGAAAGTTTAAATGTGCTGTTACCGTCCCAGGTGATAATTCTGTTGACCTTCTCACTAATGATATTGGAATAGTTGCATTCACATCAAAAGAAGGATCCTTCGAAGGATGTAATTTTTATATCGGTGGAGGTATGGGGCGAACTCATAATAATGAAGAGACCTTTGCAAGAATTGCAGATCCACTTGGTTATGTTGAAAATAAAGACACGTATGAACTAATTCAAAGTATTGTTGCAATTCAAAGAGATTATGGAGATAGGAAATCAAGGAAAAATTCCAGAATGAAATACCTTTTGCATAGGAAAGGTATTAAATGGTTTAAAAAAATACTTTTAGATAAATACTTTAGAAAAGAAATTAAGCCTTTAAGAAAAGAACCCGAGAATAAATTAATTGATTATCTAGGTTGGCATAAACAAAATGAAGATTATTTTTTTGTTGGACTACCTTTATTATCAGGAAGGCTTTCTGGAAAGAAGAAATCATTAATAAGAGATCTTGTTAAAGAAAATGACCTTAATTTAAGACTTACTCCTAATCAAGATATTTTGCTTTGTAATATTCACAATAAAAACAAAAGCAAAATTAAAAAGGCCTTAAAAAAGATCGGATATGAGAATCTTAATGATATCAATGAAATTCAAAGACACGCTCTAGCGTGTCCAGCACTTCCTCTTTGTGGTCTAGCCATGACGGAAGCTGAAAGAATTTTACCTGAAGTTCTTACTAGAATAGAAAACCTATTAATTGATATGAATATAGAAAAGACAATATTATTTAGAATGACAGGATGTCCGAACGGATGTACAAGACCTTATATGGCAGAATTAGCTCTTGTTGGGAGTGGGCAAAATAAATATCAACTGTGGTTGGGGGGAAGTAAAAACCTTCAAAGACTAGCTAAACCATATTTGCAAAGAATGGAACTTGATGATTTAGAAAAAACTATTCAACCCTTATTAGAGCTTTGGAAAAAAAGCAACGCCAAAAAAGATTTTGGCGATTTTATTAACAATCAAAAAGAATCTTTCATTAAAAATTTACTAAGCGAGATGAGTTAAATATCATATTTCCCATACAAAGCATTAGGCTTTTTATTCTTCCAAGCCCATAGTTGATCTCCATAACTAAAATGCCACCACTCATTTGGATGCTGAACAAATTCAAATTTAATCATAATTTCTTTTAGTAACTTTCTTCTATCATTCCAGATAATTGAATCTTCATTATCAATATTATTATAAAAATCTGGTTTTGATTTATCATCCATCTGATCAATATTACTTCCCATATCAATAATATTTCCATACTTATCGGCCAAAGTGATATCTAAAGCACCTCCAGTTGAATGTGGTGGTGGACATCTGTCATCGAGCGAAGGATATGCCCAAAATTTCTCAACATTTTTTTTTACTATTGGATATAGATCCATATCTTTTTCAGAAGCTTCAATATCTAGCCTTTTACATTCCAAAATAAAAGCTCTATTGAACATAAATTTTTGAACTTCGATAGGTCGCCAACTGTCATAAATCAAAAGGGATAAACAATTATTTTTTAATTTTAAAAAGTCATTTACTTTTATTAATCTCTTTACAACTTCTTCTCTTAATTTCCAAATGGACTTTTTTTCCTTATAAGGAGCACCTAGATCATAATAAGGATGAGGACTAAGAAATTTAAAACAACTTGGTATTGCAATTAATTTATCTTTATTCTCCACAATTGGGATCTCATTCCAAATTTTCAATGAACTTTACCTATTGATTTTATATTTGCATATATTTAAAAATTGACAATTAAAAGTTTTAATTTAAGAAGTCATGAATAAATTTATTGTCAGAATTGTCGATTAGCAAATCTTTTAATAAAATATTTTTTCTTAAGTCAGGATCTTCATTTATTACCCTCTGAGCCTCTTCTCTAGCCTTTTCAATTAAAACTTTATTATTTGGTAAATTATCTAAAACAAAATCGGGTAATCCCGACTGTTTATATCCCAAGAGTTGACCGGGACCTCTAAGTTCCAAGTCTTTTTCTGCGATATAAAAACCATCATTAGATTTTTCTAAAACACTTAGCCTTTTATTTTCTAATCCATTTTTGTCAGAAGTTACTAAGTAACAAAATGATTTATGGGATCCTCTCCCAACTCTCCCTCGTAACTGGTGTAATTGAGACAAGCCAAATCTTTCTGAATTATAAATAATCATAATTGAAGCATTAGGTACATCAATTCCTACCTCAATAACTGTAGTAGAAACCAATATATTTGTTTCATTATTTACAAATGAATTAATGACATTATTCTTCTCTTCAGAATTTAATTTTCCATGTAATAATCCAACCTTATTTTTTAAAAAAATTTCCTCTGATAAATATTTAAAAATCATTTTTGCAGAACTTAAATTCATTTTTTCAGAATCTTCAATTAATGGCAAAATCACATAAGCTTGCTTCCCATTATCTATCTCATACTCAACACATTTAAATAGTTTATTTAACTCTTCTTCTGAAATAATTTTGGTGGTTATTGGAACTCTCCCTGGGGGGAGTTCTGTAATCTGACTAATATCTAAATCACCATATAGTGATAAAGCGAGAGTCCTAGGTATCGGAGTTGCTGTCATTGATAGTAAATTAGTGTTAACTCCTTTGTTAAGTAATCGATTTCTTTGTGTAACACCAAACCTATGCTGCTCATCTATGACTACCATCCCTAATGAATTAAAAACAACTTTATCTTCAAATAATGCATGAGTACCTACGAGAATATCTACCATTCCATTTTTTAAGTTTGTAAGTATTTCTTTTCTCTTTTTCTGTGTGGTATTACCTGTAAGAAGTTCTACAGAAACTAAAAGTGGGTTCAATAATTGTATTAAATTTTTATAGTGCTGTGAGGCAAGTACCTCAGTTGGAACCATTAATGCACCTTGTTGATCTTTTTCAAGTTCAATTAAAAGAGAAGCGATTGCAATAATAGTTTTACCACTGCCAACATCTCCTTGTAGCAGTCTCGACATAGGTGTTGAATCTGATAAATCATATTTAATTTCATCGAGTACTTTTTTCTGTGATTTTGTTAATTGAAAAGGAACCTTATTTAAAAAATCTTTAAGTAAAAAATTCTTTTTAATAGATTTTTGAATAGTTAATTTTTTATTATTCTTCCTTTTTCTTAATAAAAACTTCAATTGCAATAAAAACAGTTCATCGAATACCAATCGTTTTTTTGACTCAATCAGAGCATTCTGATTTTTAGGTAAATGAATATTTATTAAAGATTCACTTTTTGAAAATAAAGATAAGGAGTTAATTTGTTTTTGATTAAGTAGATCTGGATATTGTTTTGAATAAATAATTACTTTTCTAACTAATTTTATAAAACTTAAATTTGAAAATGATTCTGATAGCGAATATAAAGGCATAATTTTTCCAGAGAAATTAAAAGATTCCTCATTTGTATTTAAAATTTCTATCTGCGGGTCTACAAAATTTTTACCATACTCAGATAATTTGACCTTACCAGATATCGCTAATTTAATACCTGGAATATATAGGGATTTCTGAGAAGAAAAAAAAGAATAAGATCTAAATCTCTTGCCTAAAAAAAATTTCGTGACTTTTATTGAGGAGGTCTCATCAAATATCACTATATTCATTATTGATAAATTACTATTATTTGGACTCTTATAAATGTAAAACTTTTTTATAGTTGCAATACAGGTATATAGATTATCAGGTTTTAAATTAATTATTTTAACTCTATTTGTATAATCTAAATAAGTTCGTGGAAAATAATTAATTATATCTTTTATAACGTATATACCTAATTCATTTAGCTTATTTTTATTAATCTTGCCTATACTTTTTATTAACCCAATATCTGAGTTTAAGGATAGATTAGAATCTATGACTTTTGAGTAATAACTATTTATATTTTTATTAGAATAATTTAAATCAATAGATTTACCTAATTTTAGTAGACCTTTTCTAGTATCAATTACTAATCTTTTTCTTTGATTGACGTCTAAATCATTATATTCAGAATATTTAATTGAGAATTCACCAAATAATTTAATAAATTCTTTAGTTAATTTCAAATTATCTAGATTACTTAATGACTTATTTAAATAATCATTAAAATGTTGTTTTTTACCTAGTAGATTAGTAAATTTATTTTCTGATTCAAGCGTAAGAGCCTTTTGAAGGGGTCTAATCCAATCCTTAATTAAGTTAATATATTCTTCATTATTAGTCACTTTATCAACAAGATAAATTTAAATTTAAATTACTTTGAACTATTTGAGATAAGTTCCTTATTTTTCCAATATCTTTGCTTTTTATTTAATAATTTAAACCTACTTTTTAAATCATTTATATTATTTCTGCAGATTGAAAGATCTAAGTTACAAAATTCTAATTCAACATTAGTTATATTAAATAAATAAATATCATAAGACTTATTATTAATTGGAGATAACTTATCTGTATACAAATCATATCTAATAACAAAAGGATATGGATGTTTAATTATAGAATTATTGTTTGATAAACATTTGAAAGTTTCCTTCGATATAAATTTTTTTATTAACTTTATTTTAAATAATTCTAAATTAATCTTATATGAAAGATTAAATAAAAAATTGCTAAATGATTTATCAATAAATTCAAAAATATTTAAATTATCACTTGAGATAAAAACATCAGATTCTTGATCATTTATTTTTTTATAATCATTCAATTTATTATCAATTGTTTCTTCTATTAATTCAAGAACATCATTAACTATATGTTTCCCATCTTCAATCTTTTCAATACTTATTTCTTTAGAAGAAGAATTAAAGTAACTACTTTCATCTAAATTTAAAGAGTAAATTTCATCTTCATTTAAAGTTTCATAATATTCATATGTATATAAATTATTATCGCAATGAAATTCTATTGATTCGTTAGCAATTAAATCATTCTCATAATCAATATTTACTGTTTGATTTTTTTTTGGTTTTGCCAATTCATTTAAAGCCTTTACATTTACTAACTCTTTTATAGGATCACCAATATCACCTAACTTAAGTTGTTCAATAGTTATGAAGGGAAGTTTTGAATTGATAAGCAGACTAATATTTTTATTTAAGAATGTTTTTAGTTCTTTTGAATGTAATGCTTTGTCACTAATATAAAAATTAGAATAAATGCCAGTTATACCTTTTTTAGCGGAGGTAAGTATAGATTTTCTTACGATGTTAAAATAAGCCTCATATTCTTTATAAATATTTTTTATTATTATATTTTTTTGGATTTCAGCCCTCTCGAGCTGAATTGTTACTTCTTTTGAATTTCTACCTTTGATACTATTGCTCAAGTGTTTTAGTTTGACTTTAAAGATGCGACTTCATCAGCAAAGTCCATCTCATTTTTTTCAATACCCTCTCCTAATGTATATCTAGTAAAACGTCTAACTTTGATATTTTCACCAATTTTAGCTGCCGCTTGTTTTACAAGGTCCTCAACTGTTATTGCACTATCTTTTATGTAAGGTTGAGAAAGCAATACTAACTCCTTTAGTCTTTTAGCTATTCTTCCCTCAACAATTTTTTCTTTAATATTTTCTGGTTTGCCAGACAAATCATCTCTGCCCATTTCTATTTGTTTTTCTTTTTCGACTATATCTTTAGGTATTTCATCAACAGATACGTACTCTACATTTGGACATGCAGCAACTTGCATAGATACGTCTTTTAAAAGAGATTGAAATATATCTCCTCTAGCAACAAAATCAGTTTCACAATTTAGTTCTAAAAGAACACCCACCCTTGAACCCGTATGTATATAGCTCCCAATAGAACCTTCAGCAGCCACTCTTCCAGATTTCTTCTCCGCACTTGCTATTCCTTTCTTCCTTAACCATTCTAAGGCTTTTTCAACATTTCCATCTGTCTCGTTTAAAGCCTTTTTGCAATCCATCATTCCTGCTCCAGTCTTATCTCTAAGATCCTTAACTAGTTTTGCTGTAATGTTTCCCATTTAAAAAGATAATGTTTTTTGTTTTTATTAAAGTTTGAAAATAAATTAATTTTTTCTTTGATCGTTAGAACCTTTTCTTCCCTCATTAATTGCATCTGCAAGTCGTCCTAAAATAAGTTGAACAGACCTTACAGCATCATCATTACATGGAATAGGTACTTCACACAAATCAGGATCACAGTTAGTATCTAACATTGAAACTAAAGAAATATCTAATTTCCTAGCTTCGAGAACAGCATTAGATTCTCTTCTTTGATCTACAAGAACAACTACATCAGGTAATCTTCTCATACCTTTAAGACCTCCTAAATACTTCTGCAATCGTTCTAGTTCTCGCCTCAAAACAGCCGCTTCTTTTTTAGGTCGCATAGCGATAGCCCCACTACTTTCCATTCTCTCAAGATCTTTCAATCTTTCTATCCTTGCTTTCATAGTAGTCCAGTTAGTAAGCATACCCCCTAACCATCTCTGATTCACATAAGCAGCACCACATCTAACAGCTTCTTGAGCAACAACATCTGATGCTTGCTTCTTCGTACCTACAAAAAGAAATCTTTTTCCACTTTTTGCAGCATTCCTTGTCCACTTATAAGCATTATTCATACATAGAGCAGTCTTAACAAGATCAATGATATGAACCCCATTTCTCGCACAATATATATATTTAGACATTTTGGGATTCCAACGTCTAGTTTGATGCCCAAAATGGGCACCAGCTTCCATCATTTCAGATAGTGATACAACAGCCATGTTTAAATAAGTTTCGGGTTAGCCTCCATCCGACGGGAAATTTAAATATTTAAATCACCCGAAACAGTCAGATGTGTGGTTTTAGTTTTTAATATTGTAGCAAATAATCAGAAATCCTAAAAGAATTTCTTTTAAGATTAATCTTTAAAATTTAAATTAATCTTCTAAGTTCTTTTACATAAATTAAATTAAGGGGGATTCTAACAATCTCTAATGCAGTTCTATTTCTACCTGAATCAACTAGAAATTTTAATAACGGGAATAATCTTTTAATACTTATCAATCCCCCTAGACAAATTATTTGCCAAAGCAAAATATGAATAGGAGTTAATTGAATCATAAATCTAACTCTCAAATTTGAGTGTTTTTTGTAAAATATTAAAGCCATCCTTGCTCTCTCTTTTTCTTGAGATATTAATGATTCAATTTGTCCACAATTAAAAGGAGGGTGCCAATGAAATCCAACAGCTTCTGGACATTTAATTAATGTTGTCCCTATTTTTTTTAATCTCTCTCCCAACTCTAGATCTTCCCACCCATAAAGGCTAAAAGATTTATCAAATAATCCAACGCTTAAAAGTAATTCTTTTGAAATAGCAACATTTCCAGTAGCAAAGTATGCAAAGGAAAAATCAGTTAATTTATATCTTTCACTTTCTGGATTCAAGAAATTAGAAGTATTTATAACTGAACCATAAGTAAAGCATTTTTTATTATTTTTATTCCAAGAGAATAATAGTTTATTTACATGACAGACTATAAAGTCTTCCAAAACAATAAGATCACTATCGATGAAAATGATAATTTCATATTTAGATTTCATTACACCTAGGTTTCTTCCTAAAGCAGGTCCGCCATGTTCTTGTTCAAATAAGACAACATGAGAGAGAAATTCATTATTATCTTTTATCCATGAAGTTGTGCCATCCGTAGAGCCATCATCAACAACTATTACTTCATAATTACTGATATTCTCGTTTAAGTTCTGATTCTCAAGAGCCTTTAGACATTTTTCCAATATTGGTTTTCTGTTATAAGTTGGAATAACGATGCTTACATTCATAACCATATATTATTTATTAATATAAGTAATTTAAAAATATAAAAAATCCAAATTTTTACTAATCAGCCGCTCCGCCATTATTAGCTGTTCCAGTTACGTTATTTCCTTCTGGTCTACCATCAGATCTAAGCTTTCTTTTTTTGAATTTTCTAGCATATGCACGATTACGGTCTTGCTTTTCTTTTTTTAAATTTCTTCTCTTTGACATAAAAAATCTTTTTTACTTTTAACTATCTTAGCTCACTAAGTGCATTAAATATCTTACCATCTTCCATGTTTAATATCCTATCCGCCATATCTGAAATCCTTGGATCATGAGTAACCATAAGGACAGAACAATTCTGCTCTTTTGCTAATTTCCGTAAAAGTGAAACTATTTCCCTTCCAGTGACACTGTCCAAAGCTGAAGTAGGTTCATCCGCAAGCAAAAGTTTGGGATTCGCGGATAATGCCCTTGCAATTGCAACCCTTTGTTTCTGGCCTCCTGACAACCCATTTGGCAGCTTTTTATGATGATCCTCTAAACCGACAGCAGATAACCACTTCCTTGCTACTTCTCTTCTTTGCAAGTACGTTAAATTTGTAATTAAATCTGCCCCCATCTGAACATTTTGTTCTGCTGTTAAACATCTAAGTAAATTATGTCCCTGAAAAATCATCCCTATATTTCTTCTAAGTTTTTGTCTAGTTTTTCTTGAAGCCCCATTTAATTGATTATTTAAAACCGTTAAATCTCCACTTTGGCATGTTCTCAATGCACCAATTAAAGTTAGAAGAGTTGTCTTGCCACATCCAGAGGGTCCTTTTAAAAGAACTAACTCTCCTTTCTCAATAAAGAAATTTACATTATTAAGTACTTGTTTCTTATTTTCATTAATACCATAAAAATGACTCAAATTATTTATAGAAACAGTTTTTGAATTTTTAATTTTTTTATTAATGGCTTTAGGCATAAAAATAATTCTAGTTAAAATATTTCAGCAGGATCTGCATCAACTAATTTACGCATAGCAATTCCAGCAGAACCCATACACATAACCAAGATCAAAATAAAAATTAAAACTGTTTTATTAGCATCCATTACTATAGGCAATTTTGTAGAATTTCTGACAATTGAATAAAGTATTTGTCCAGAAAAATAAGCAGGCAAATAGCCAAATAATGCTAATAAAAAGCCTTCTCTAGCTACAACAAAAAACAAAGACTTTAGTCTATAACCCATAGCCAACAAGGTTGCATATTCAGGGAGATGATCAGTAACATCGCTATAAAGAATTTGGTATACAACAACGCAACCAACTACAAAGCCCATCAAAGCTCCTAAACTGAATATAAAGCCAATTGCGGTACTGTTTTTCCAATAATCTTTTTCAAATTCTATAAATTGATCTTTTGTTAAAACACGAACATCATTCGGTAAAGACTTATTTAAAATTTCAGTTACCATAATAGGATTTGAACCACTTCGCAGTTTCACTAAACCAATTTCAATACTTCCTTTTGGATTTGCAGGGAAAAGCCTTAGATATGTTTCTCTACTTGTTATGAGGTTTCCATCTGCTCCAAAAGAGGGACCTAACTCAACAAGGCCTTCAACTAATACTCTTTTACCAGCAACTTCGGTTTCTACTTTCTTATCCGAAAGAAACCAATCTTCTATGGGCCCAAATTCTGGCCTTGAAAGTTTATCAAAAAGAACTCTTCCTGGATTTTTAAGTTTATCAGCCTTTCTTGAAAATCCATCATCTAGTAAAAGAGAATCTGAAGGATTAAATCCTAAGGTTAAAATAGATCTTGTTTTTAGATTTTCTGGGTTCCTCCAGAGAAGATAAGTTAAGTTAACAGGGGCAGTTTTTTCTACGTCTTCTAAAGCTAAAGTTTGAATTAGTCTTCTTTTTGGAAACCCACTCATACTTATAGAACTTTTTGATCTTGGACTTATCAACACAAGATCAGCATCCAAAAGTTTATGAATAGTTACACTTGTATCAAATAATCCATCTCGAAAGCCTAATTGCATAAACATTAATATCCCCGCGAAGCTAATTCCAGCAATAGCGACTATTAATCTGAGTGGCTGTCTTGTTAGTAACAACCAAGCTAAAGGAATTTTTCTAAATTTTATGAAAGAAAAATTCATCAAGGGAGGAATTTTGCAATGACTTTCATACCAGTATAATTTTCAACTAATTTTATAGATTCCGGATTTAGTTTTACAAGAACTTCAACAATACGAGCATCCGCATCACCTGTAGGGTCTGTGGATAAGACCTTTCTTTGTTTTACTTGTGGGCTTATTCTTATTACTTCACCTTTAAGAATTTTTTTAAAGCCTCCATTTTCACTACTTAATTCAACATTTTGCGAAATAAATACTCTATTTATATCAGATTCATAGACTTCTATGAGAGCCTCCATATTCTGACTTGAGCCAATATCAAGTATCCCTTCGTTTTTAGATCTTTCTCCAACTCTTGTATTAACATTGAGTATGTAGCCATCAATTGGGCTTCTAAGTTGAGAGTTAAAAAGATCTATCTCAATGTCTTTTTTATCCCCAACATTAATTATTTTTTGTTTTTGTAATTTTAACAATTCATCTTTTCTCTGAGAAAGTTGTACCAATGAATATGCTGAATTTTTAACGGCTAATTCATATCTTTTAATTTGATCTTCTTTTAATGAAATCTCTAAAATATTAGTTTTGATAAGTTTATTCTTTTTTTCAAGATCTGCAACTAATTTCTTTCTATTTTCAAAAATGGCTAAAACTGAACCTTTCTTTACAAAATCACCCTCCTTCACAAGTAGTTCAGACAAACGAGGAGATGATCCAAATTGAGAGATTGGCGCTGCTAATTGTCTAATCTCCCCAGCTGGAGAAAGTTGACCTAATGCTGCAACTGCGTCTATTACAGTAATAAAATCAGAATTATTTTCTATATTAGAATTGGAATTTAATTCTTTATTTTGAGAACATGAACTTATTCCGATTGATAATGGTAAAAATATCAAAAAATAAAAGATTAGATTTTTAAAATTATTTATAATCATCAAAAATCAAATAAAACTTTTTTGATATATTCATCTACCCATATTTTATCAAAATATTTAAGCAAAACTAAACTTGTTTTTTCATTTTTCATTTGCTGAACACAATAATTTTTTTGATAATTAATTCTTTCATCAATTATTTCATAATCATAATCAGGACTAGTGTTTTGACTTAATTGAATTAAAACAGAAAGATAATTATCAACTATTTTACAAAAAGCATTTTTTTCACTTTCATTTTTTAAAGAAGCAAAAAAAACATTTTTAGAGAAAATATTTCCCCAGACTGGAATTTCCCTTTTAGATCTAAAAACACTTTTATCGATATGAGACAATAAATGATCATATTTTAAATTTTGATTCTTCGATGAAGGAGATAAATCAACAATAGCTGCTGAAACTAATTCATTAACTTTAACTAAATCCATCCCAAATATTGGAATATCATACTTTGGGTCTGGGAAAAATACGCAATGTAGAATCTTTAAACTTTTTGAAAATTCAGCCACTTCAATATGTAACTTTCTAAATCCTTTTGCTTTATGAAATTCATTTTCTATATATAGTTCCTTACCTTCTACATTGGAAATTATGTTTGAAATTTTAGGATCTACCTCTATGCAATTGAGATCATTAAGCTTAGACCTCTGAGCCTTTATATTTTGCAATAAAGCCAAAATAAGTGGGTCAATTAATTTAGTTTTGGTTAAAGGTTTAGACAACAAGTTAAAAAAGTATCAAAATTAAAATAAGGAAAGGATTTCAATGAACCCAGGAGAAGTTAAATACTTTAACCATTCAAGCAAACCTAAATGCGTTTTTGTGGAAAATAAAGAATTACCTCTTTTATGCATAGATTTTTGGTTTAAAGCAGGTTCTGCATTTGAGGAATCAGATAGAAACGGAACAGCTCATTTTTTGGAACATATGATTTTTAAGGGTAGTAACAAATTAATGCCAGGAGAATTTGATTATAAGATCGAATCTCTTGGTGGGATGAGCAACGCTTCAACTGGATATGATGATGCACATTACTATGTATTAATACCTGAAAACAACTTTAAAGAATCACTGGCTCTTTTGACAAACATTGTTTTATCTCCAAGTATTAATATTTATGAATTTGAAAAAGAGAAAAGTGTTGTCATTGATGAAATTAAACAACAAAATGATCAGCCTGATGAAAAACTTTTTAATTATTTTTTGAGCAGAGTATGGAAGGATAATAAATATGGCAAAACAATATTAGGCACTGAAAAAAATCTCCAATCTTTAAAAAAAGCTGATTTAGAAAAATTTCACAAAAACTTTTACAAAAAGAATAATTTTTGTGTAGCAATTGCTGGAAATATATCTGAGAAAACTTTTGAAATATATGAAGAAAACAAGTTTTCTTATTTACATCAAGATGAGACTTATCATATAAAAAATAATAACAACTCAAATGCAGTCACTAGAACGGGAAGAGAAGAGATTAATTTTAAGAATATTGAATTGTCTAGAATATTCATGGCATGGAGTATACCCAGCCTAAAGAATCAAAAAATTAATATCGGCTTTGAAGTATTAGCATCAATACTTTGTGTTGGAAGAAATAGCAGATTAGTAAAAGTTTTAAAGGAAGAAAGGAACCTAGTTGAGTCAATATATGTAGATGTAAATGGTGGAGAATTTGGCAGTTTATTAGTAATTGAAGCTTGCTGCGAAGAAATAAATTTAAAAAAAGTAGAGGAAGAAATTAATGAAACAATTCAAGAAGTTATAAGTTGTAAAAATTTAACTTTAAATGAGATTAGAAAAGCAATTAATATTGTTAAAAGCAACTATATTTTCAATCTAGAAACGTCAACACAATTAACTTCATTTTTTGGAAATGAGCTTTTGTGGGGTAGAAAAAATACTCTAAATAATTTAGATAATCATTTAGATTACTGGAATAATACGAATAATTTTAAGGAAATCATAAATTATTTATCAAGCAATAAATTCACTTTGATTGCATCAACAGGAAAATGATAAAAGCACATTGCGAAACAAAAATTAGTCGAAATTTTTCTATTGCAATGGTTTGGATAAATGGTGGAAGCAATATGGATATTGAAGAGAAAAAAGGGATTAATCAAATTCTTTGCTCATTATTAACCAAAGGATGTAAAGGTTTTGAAAATTTAGCTTTTTCAGAGTATGTCGACTCTCATGGAGCGGAACTAAATCTAGAGACGTTAGAGGACGGTATGATAATAACCCTCAAATCACTAGATGAACATTTTAATAAACTTTTACCTTTATTAAATTTAATAATAAATGAACCATCACTCTCATATAACCAATTCCAAAATGTAAAGAAATCAACTATAAATAACTTAAAAAAAGATAGGGAAAATCCATTTAACATTACTTTTGAAAAATGGAGAAAGATTGTTTATTTAAAACATTCTTACGCTTATAACTCTTCTGGATATGAAGGAGATATTTTAAAAATTACTCACAATGATATTTTATCTGAATACGAGAATTTTAAAAATAGAAATAAGTATTTAATTTCTAATAATTTAAACATCAAAAATAAAAGTTTTGATTTATTAAACCAAAATATTGACCAAAATAAAATTGTTCATAAAGTAAAAAGCAAAAATTACAACAATAATACTAATCTTTTGAAAAGGTTTGTAAGTACACATAAGAAGTCCAATCAAATAATCTTAATGTTAGGTAATCAAACATGTTCGATATCAAGCCATGAATACTTACCTTTGAAAATTTTAGAATCACATCTCTCGTATGGTATGAGCTCTGTATTGTTCAAATTATTCAGAGAAAGGAATGGTTTAACTTATGAAGTTGGGGTCTATAACCCTTGTAGAAAAGAAAATTCTCCATTTTTAGTTTACTTTTCTGTCTCAAATAAAAATGCGCTTCTTGCTTTTGAAATCCTATCCGAATTATGGAGAAAATTATTGTCTTCTTCAATTATCGAAAAGGATATTAATTTAGCAAAGATTAAATTGAAAAGTTCATTTCTAATATCTAACCAAACTTTAGATGAAATATTAAAGAGAAAGATTCAATATATTGGGTATGCACTAGATCAAGATTATGATTTTTTAAATAAAATAAATTATGTAAAATCTGCAGATATTTTGAATGTAACTAAAAAATATCTAGAAAAACCTTTTTTAAGTATCTACGGAGACGAGAAAATATGTAATGAAATTAATAAACTTTGGATAAAAAATTTTTAAGTCTGAGTTTTTTCAATCTTATCAGTATCAATTAGGAAAGATCCTCTTCTAAATTTAATTTCGACTGTATTAGGAGATTTTATAGCTGTTATTTCTCCAACTTCATCAATAGCTACTAAGTCAGGTGGTCTAAGCATAGGCATATTGTCAGAGGTTTTAAGATAAGACAATGGATTCTTTAGTTTTACTTTATCCTGTATATTGAATTCCATTAAAATAAACGAACATATGTTAAATCTACTATAAAAAATTAAGTTAAGAAAAATATCAACGAAATGCATCGTTTCATTCTAGAATTGTAAAAATTTATAAGTGAAATAAATTAATGAATCAAAAATTCAAAACAATAATTTTATGGGCTCTTCCAATTATTTTAGTTATAGCTCTTTCATATCAATTCCTTTCAACAAGCAATATTGATTCATTAAAATCTAATGGTACTACAATTGCTCCCAAAAATTCAGCTGTAGCGAGAGTAAGTTACGGAAGATTTTTAGATTATATTAAGTCAGGTCGAGTTACATCAGTTGACATTTTTGATGGGGGTAGAAATGCTGTTATTGAAACCATAGATTCAGATTTAGATAATAAGGTCCAAAGATTGAGAGTAGACTTGCCTGGTCTTACACCTGAATTAATAACTAATCTCAAAAATGAAGGTATAAGTTTTGATGTTCACCCTGTAAAAACCACACCACCAGCATTAGGAATTCTCGGTAATCTTCTATTCCCTGCAATATTGATAGGAGGTTTAATTCTTTTAGCTAGGAGATCGAATGGTATGCCTGGAGGACCAGGTCAAGCTATGCAATTTGGTAAATCGAAAGCTAGATTTGCTATGGATGCTGATACTGGAGTGGTATTCGACGATGTCGCAGGAGTTAATGAGGCAAAAGAAGATTTAGAAGAGGTAGTAACATTTTTAAAAAAACCTGAAAAATTTACTTCTGTTGGTGCTCGCATTCCCAAAGGTGTTTTACTTGTAGGTCCTCCAGGAACGGGTAAAACACTTTTAGCAAAAGCAATTGCAGGAGAAGCAGGAGTTCCATTCTTCTCACTTGCAGGTTCAGAATTTGTTGAAATGTTTGTTGGGGTGGGTGCTAGCAGAGTTAGGGATCTTTTTAAAAAGGCTAAAGAGAATAGTCCATGTTTAATATTCATTGATGAAATTGATGCAGTAGGAAGGCAAAGAGGAGCTGGTATCGGTGGTGGGAATGACGAGAGAGAACAAACTCTTAACCAACTTTTAACTGAAATGGATGGATTTGAAGGTAACAGTGGAATTATTATTATTGCGGCAACTAACCGTCCAGATGTTTTAGATTCCGCCTTAATGAGGCCAGGAAGATTTGACAGACAAGTTACAGTTGATGCTCCTGATATTAAAGGAAGATTATCGATACTGGAAGTTCATTCAAAAAATAAAACTCTTCAAGAAGACTTAACTTTAGAAAGTATTGCAAGAAGGACTCCTGGTTTTACTGGAGCTGATTTAGCAAATCTTCTAAATGAAGCCGCAATCTTAACCGCGAGAAGAAGAAAAGAGTCAATAGGCATTTTAGAAATTGATGATTCAGTTGATAGAATAGTTGCAGGAATGGAAGGTTCTCCACTGACAGATGGAAGAAGCAAAAGATTGATTGCTTATCATGAAGTTGGACATGCAATAATAGGTACCCTAGTAAAAGCTCATGATCCTGTACAGAAAGTAACTGTAATTCCAAGAGGGCAAGCAAAAGGTCTTACTTGGTTTACTCCTGATGATGATCAATCTCTTATAAGCAGGGCAAATTTGAAGGCAAGAATAATGGGTGCTCTTGGAGGAAGAGCGGCTGAGGATGTTGTTTTTGGTAAAGGTGAAATAACAACTGGAGCTGGAGGGGATTTTCAACAAGTAGCCTCAATGGCTAGACAAATGGTTACAAGATTTGGAATGAGTGAATTAGGTCCAATTGCTCTTGAAGGTGGTAATCAAGAGGTTTTTGTTGGAAGAGATTTAATGACAAGAAGCGAAGTTTCTGACTCTATTTCTAAACAAATTGATGAAAGTGTAAGAGTTATGGTAAAAGACTGTTATAAACAAACCTATTCAATTATTAGTAAAAATAGGGAGGCAATGGATAAATTAGTTGATCTTTTAATAGAAAAAGAAACCCTGGATGGTGAAGAGTTTGTAAACATACTTTCTGAATTCACACAAATCCCTGAAAAGGAAAGAACTCCACAAATACTTAATTAAGTATTTCTAATTGGTTTTTTATCTAAAACCAAATCTATCAGACCATACTCTACTGCCTCCTTCGGAGACATATAGAAATCTCTATCAGTATCTTCCTTAATGGTTTCAAGTTCTTTACCTGTTCTTTCAGATAGCTCGCTATTTAAACGTTCTTTTAAGTATAGAATTTCATCAGCTTGAATTCTTATATCGCTTGCTTGTCCTCTTGCACCACCAAGAGGTTGATGAATCATAATTCTTGAATGTCTCAGGCTACTTCTTTTACCTTTAGTTCCAGCCGCAAGTAAAAAGGCACCCATACTAGCTGCTAGACCAACACAAACAGTATGTATATCAGGTTTTACATGTTGCATAGTATCGAAGATACCTAAACCATCATAAACTGAGCCTCCAGGAGAATTAATATACATGTAGATGTCTTTCTCAGGATCTTCTGCTTCGAGGAAAAGTAATTGAGCAACAATTCTATTAGCAGTATCACTAGTTACTTGTTCTCCTAAGAATATAATCCTCTCTCTTAAAAGTCTAGAGTAAATATCAAATACTCTTTCACTTCCGCCAGATTCTTCTAAAACTAAAGGGATCATAATAATATTTATCTGTTTATTAGATCTTAACGATATTGACTCAACATACGCTATGGTTATTAAGGTTTACATATAAACAATTGAAAGAAAAATTGACTGTCTCAGATAGCAAAAAGTTATTTCATGAACAATTCCCTTACGTAATTCCAGGTTTATATAAAAGGATAGTTGATGAAATGCTTGTTGAACTAAATCTTTTAAATCACCAAAATGAATTCATACAAGATGATTTATTTTGTGTTGGTCTTACAGAAACATTCAAAGAATTAACGAAAGGTTATAAGCCCGAGGAACATTTAGTGATACTTTTTGAATCATTATGTAATTCCACAAATTTTGAACCTAAAAAAATAAAAGAAGCCTCCAAGAAAACTCTTGAATGCTACAAAAATAAATCTATCAAAGAAATCTCTATTTTATTAAAAGAAAAATCAAATACTAATTTATACCCTTCAAGGATATTGAATTTAGGAATCTACTTAATTATAGCTAATGCCACTGATTTCAAGGATATTAAAGATTCTGAAAAGAATAAAATCATTTCAGATATCGTTAATAAATTAAAATTATCATTTAATAAAGCAGAAAAGGATATTGGAATCTATAAAAGCAGTATTATAAAAATGGAACAAGCAAAAGAACTTCTTCAAGAAGCAAAATTAAAAGATAAGAAAGAAAAGAACAAATAGTTTTAAAATTAAAAAATCATTTCTCCATTCTTCTCTTATCCTTCCAAGAAATATAAGAAATATAAATTACTGCTATGGTGATTAGACTTAGTAGAGCAAAAGATGCAAAAATAAGAAATTTGCTTAAATAATCTTCATAGTTAAATGATGTGAAATCATATATCAATAGAACCGTCACCATTTCTGCCCCAAACAACCATAGCAATTGAGAAAGTAAAAATTGCTGCTAATGCTGCCCAACCTATTTGAAAAATCATCATAATTTAAATAATAGACCCAATATAACAGAACTTCCAAAAAAAAAATTTTATTGAATCCTTTTCAAACAAAAATTTATTTCTCAGAAATGAATTCTATTAAATACAATAGACACTATATAATTAAAGAGTAACCAATTTGGGAAGAGTTGTTTTAAATCATAGTACACATATAGAGGGTTTGATTCCAGTTCTTAAAAAACTTGCCTTAAACATAAGAATTAAAACTATAACCCCAGCGATAATATCAAGAGTAAGAGGGAGATCTACTAATTTAGTTATAAGGGTTTCTGTAAAGACAATTAACGGTTATAAAGCAATTGCAAGAAGGGGTAAAACAGCTCAAGAAGTTTTTATTTCTACAGACTTAAGTAAAGATGAATTAAAAAAACTTTTAGATTTCTGTAATTATGGTTAATCTTAAAAATAAGTTTTAACTTTCTTTAAAAATTAAAATTTGATGAAATTATTTTTAAATACCCTTTCATTTTTCTTTATTTTATTTTTATTTGAGAATACTGCTTATTCACTTTCTAATCATCAAATAAAAGAAATATGTCAAAAGAAGTCAAAGAGATCTACTTGTATAAAAAACCTAAAATTAAAAAAATTAAATTTATTACAAGGTAATAAAATTGAAATTCCTGTAATACCTCTCAAAAAATAAATCTATTTTATATTTCAAACTCTGACTCAAAAGTAGAAAAAGCTTTGTTGTAGTCGGCAATCAATTTGTCAGAATTATCATTGAAGCCAGTTAATTCATAGTCGTTTTTTAATTGATCATAAGAATAAACAACATCGTTAAAGGCTGTCATATATTCTTTTTGGATATCCTCATCGTCAATATCATAAATTTTAGCCAAAACTAATTCCACATTTTTTTTTGAAGTATATATTTTTTTCTCGAAATCTTTATTTAACTTTCTTCTTTTTTTAGGCATTATAAATCTATATTTTAAATTACAAATTTAGAATAATCAAAATCATGTATAAATCAAATTAAAACTTAAAAAATAAAAATATAGTTTTCAAATCAAAATAAAACCACTATATTCCAAATAAGACATTTGATGATATGGAGAAAAAAGAATCAAGAAAGGTACAAGAGATAAATGATCCAACCTTTGAAAATAAAAAATTAAAAGCTTCAACAAATTCAAATAATAAAAAAGATAAATCCCTCCCTTGGTGGGTCGAATTATTATTTGTTCAAATTGGATTGCCAGATAAATGGCTTATTAAAGTATTAAAGTCAAAGAAAAAATATACCGAGATTCTTAAAAATGAGAAGAAGTTAATAATTATATTTTTGTTCTTTTTAGCTGGTTTAACTTATATTTATCCACTAGTTAAATATTCCAAAAATAGATTAGATTGCGAGAATAATGCTCAAAATTATATTGTAAAAAATAAAAATCTAATGAATATAAAAAGAAACGAATTAAGAATGTTATCAACTAATTTTTGTAATGGGGGGGATGAAATATATGAAATCGAAAACCTCGAAGATTGATCTAATGATTTATTTCCATATAAAATTACTAAAACTTATATAATTTTATAAATTTAATTTCAATTTCAATTTCAATTTCAATTATTAATTCTATGACTAATGTTAGACAAAAAAAAGAAGATGTGAAGATGCATTTAAAGGATCTTAGAAAAGAATTAAAAAGAATACACCTTACCGTTACTGAAGAGTTATTATTGCCGCAACCAGATGAGGTCAAAATTTTAATATATAAAATGGATCAATTGTTGAAAGTAATCGAATCAAAATAAACTATAATTAAAAAAAATAAATACATATTTTCCAAATATTGAAATTAGATGAAAAATTCTATCAAGATTACTCAAGTATTCTTACTTTTAATTTTTTTAACTTCTTGCAAATCAAAAGCTAATAAACAGGAATTAATAATAGATTCTGAAGAACAGAAGAGTCAGCAAATAAAGTTATCAAAAAGCAAAATGGAAGTAAGATATTCCTGTGGAGAAGATGGCATTTCTGATTTCCTCAATGATGGATGGATTATTTCTAAAGAATATACAGAAGAAAAAATATGTACCTGGAAATCATTTCCTGCGACTAAAGATTGCGATATGGAAAAAGACAAAGGTTGTAAAATAACAACTCCTGATAAAATAGGTGAAGAGAAAGTTTATTTATTAGAAAAATAGTTAAAAATTATGAGTAACAAGAAGAAATATATGTTAGAAGTCATATTTAACAAATTAAAAAAAACCTCCAAAAATATTAATTTAGAAAAGGAAGAATTTACTAAGTTTATTAATTTCCTAATAAATGACAATTAATACTAAATAATTTCAAATCAATAATTTGTTAAAATGATACTGCTAACAATTTTAAAGAGATATTAGTAGATGTATAATTTTTCAACTTTAACTACAATACTTATAAGTATTTTTGTTCTCAGTCTATATTTTTTATTTAAAGTAACTTCTAAACCAAAAGATTAATTTGATTAATTTCTAAATTTAATCTTTAAATAATTGGGTCCTCTCTTAGTAATAAGATTGATTGAAAATCAACGCTATCTTTTAACCACTCTTTATATTCTTCCAAAATACATTTTTGATCACTTTTTTCTAATAATTTTATTCTTTTTTCAGCATTATCAATTGCTAAATTTATGTAAAATTTAATATCTAAAGAATCTTTTTTCATAGAACAAATTTTTTCTTTAGCTTAATAAGTTATTACTACATTTTTGTATTACATATGACAATAATAAGCATTAATTCAATAAAAGTATCAGACAATACTGAACTATACTTAGTATATTTATAATAATATAATTTTTCATAATTATGTCCTACGAAGCGGGTAGTAAAGAATGTAGACATCTGATTGAGGCTAAGGAAAGTCTATTACTAGCGATGGAATCATTAAGTAACATTAACTCAACGGATATCTTACAAATACAAATAAAAGAAATATATAATAAGTTAGAGTTGTTACACGACAAACGTAAGAAAATAGAATTCAGCTCTTAATTGTTCAGAAAAAATTTGAGAATTGAGAACTAGAAATTTTCAAATTCATTCTTGACCTTCTTTTTCCTCTTATCAGACAACAGTTCATAAAGAGCATCTAGTTGTGCATGTACTTCCTTTGCCTCGCTAAGATCTGGTAATAAATCATCCTTTATAAGCATTTGATGCATCTCTCTAAGTTCTAACCTTATATATCTAAGGTGGGAACTTACTTCCTCTCTTTTAGATGCACTCATATCTATCGAACATTAATAATTATTATACAATATTGTATTTTTTTTATATTTTAATGAGATATCTCAAACGAATACAAATTAACCAAAACATAAATTATTTATTATTTCGTTATAGGTTTGTTGTAATATAGTTTTCATGAAGAAAAAATCATCAAAAAAGAATCCAAAAAAATTAATAAAAGATGCAAATAATAAATTAGGACAGACAAAAAATTCAGCCAAATTAATTTTATTTATATTTGGCATTGGCCCAATAATTGGAATTATAATATTTTTGTTTACTAAAGGATTTTTTAATTCTCCTAACCTGTAATTTTAAACTATAAGCTAACCATAAAATAAATTATAAAATATTTATGATTATTGAAATTTTTTAAGAGAATAAATTCTAAATTCTGCTATATTTCTTGCATTATCAAGATTTGAAATTACAAATGGATGATCAGATAAAATTTCAATAACTTTATCTATTTTTTGAGCCGTATCGTTACAATCAACTTTTTGCCACTCATCATCAAAAGATATAGCAAAACTGTCTGCATTATTATAGGTTTTATCTTTCATAAAAAGTGGTTTAAGAATTTAAGGCCCGTAAAATAATTACTTAAAAAATTGTTTAAAAATAATAATAATAAAGCAATCGAAAATAAATCTTAGAAATACACTTTTTTATTATAATTCAAGACGATAATGTTATGGATACCATAATAAATAGTTACTACGTTATAAATATTTAATATTTTTATCGCCTAGAAATATTTGACAAAAGTGTTACAATTACGTCAAATACTTTATTCATATGGAAAATCCAGTTAAAAGGATAGGATATTTACCCAGGAAAAGAGTTCTGGAAATTATAGATCAAATATCTAAAAGTGAATCTATAAGCAGGTCAAAAGTTGTTGGAATACTAGTAGAAGAAGCATTGGATGCTAGAGGTATCGCAAATTTTGGATATAGCAATTTGAGTAAAACTAAATCATTTAATTCTGAAACTTATACTAATAATCAACCCATTAAAAATATATCCGATTCAGAGGATGAGTTTGTTGATGATAGCGGATATACAATCTCTTCCCAAAAAACTTCAGATAGATCTATCTCAACAGCAGATATTGAACTAGCAAATAAAATCAATATCTTAAAAGAATCAGGTTTAATTTAGAAGGAGACGAATTATTTTTATTTCTTATAATTATTTGATGCATCATATTCAATCTATGATTATTCTATATCCATAATTAAATTCCTTATAAATAAATAAAGTATCATGTCATTTTCTAAAAAAAAATTCTTTATTAGTAAAAAATGAAAGATATAAAATGTCCATCATGTGGAAAAACATTCAGAATAGATCCAAGCAGCTTTCAAGAAATACTTCTTCAAATTAAAGACGAGGAATTTAACAAGCAAATAGAGGAAAGACTTAAACTCGCTGAAGAAGATAAGAATAAAGAGATAGAAATTGCTAAACAAGAATTAAAAATAAAATTAATGGAAGACAGGCAAAAAAAAGATACAAAAATTCAAGAACTTGAGTCTAAGTTAAATATCGCTGAAGAAAAGAAATTAAATGAATTAAATGAACTAAAAAATAAAGCTACCAACAAAATCAATTTACTCAATAATGAAGTAATTAAATTAAAGGAGGATATTGAAAGGCAATCCGTAATTAGTGATTTATCGTCAAAGAATAAAGTAATTGAAGCTGTAAATAATTTAGAAAAAGAAAAAACTACATTAATAAACTCTATTGAAAAAATGAAATTAGAACAATCCATAACCCAGAGAGAAATTGAAGAAAAATTTAAGAACAAAATTACTGAGCGTGATTTAACAATTCAAGAGCTAAGAGATATGAAATCTAAACTTTCAACAAAAATGGTTGGAGAAACATTAGAAATACATTGTGAGACGCAATTCAATCTAAATCGAGCTACTGCTTTTAAAAACTCATATTTTGAAAAAGATAATGATGCAAGTTCAGGAAGCAAAGGTGACTATATTTTTAGAGAGTTTGATGATAATAAAATTGAAATCGTGTCTATCATGTTTGAGATGAAAAACCAAAGTGCTGATGGTTTTAATAAACGAAAAAATGAAGACTTCTTTAAAGAATTAGATAAAGATAGGAATCAGAAATCATGCGAATATGCAGTATTGGTTTCATTATTGGAACCAGAAAGTGAACTATATAATTCGGGAATTGTAGATGTCTCTTATAAATATCCAAAGATGTTTGTAATAAGGCCACAATTCTTTCTGCCTATTATTTCTCTTCTTAGAAATGCTTCTTTTGAAACTTTAAAGTATAAAACTCAAATAGATTTAATGAAAAGAGAGAATTATGACATAACAAATTTTGAAAGTACTCTTGATCAATTTAAAAATGCTGTAGGAAAAAACGTTTCATTAGCGCAGGATAGATTTAATGACGCAATTTCTGAAATAGATAAATCAATAAGTCATTTACAAAAAACGAAAGAGGCATTACTGGTATCTAAAAAACATCTTTTATCTGCTGATAGTAAATCACAAGATTTAACAGTTAAAAAGTTAACTAAGAATAATCCCACAATGAAGAAGAAATTTAATGATTTAAGAAATTAAGAATACTTAAAATAAATTCGATTCAACTACAGAAAGTTCATAAAAATATCATATTTAATAAATTCTGAATTAATAAGGATATAATACAAATATTGATTTACGAATAAATAATGGCTTCGAACACTCCTATTTATAGTATTGCAAAGGACCTTAATATTGATAGTAATAGAATTTTATTGGCTTGCAAATCAATAGGTATTAATGCGAAAGGAGCAACAAAACGATTAAATGAAGAAGAATTAGAAAAAGTAAAAAATTACTTTGAAACAGGTAAAAACGTTTCTGAAGAAATAGTTGAAATTAACCAAAAGAAAACTTCAATTAAAAGCAAAACAAAAAAAATTAAAAGAGAAACAAAAATAAGTTATTTCCCAAATAGACTTATTGCCAAATCTTAAATAAAACAAATTTTTTCCTTATTTTAAGAATTTAAAACCACAGAAGAAATATCTAATAAATTAATATAAGTAAAAATACTTAAAATGAAAATCACTGAGGCCTTAAAATCTCTTGAAAATTCTTGGTCAAGAGAAGAGATCCTATCAAAAATAAAGAATGGTGAAAACTCTGAAAAAATTGTAAATGACTTTTGCTCTTCTAAACAACAAGAAATTGAAACACTAACTAATTTTATTAATCCAGACGACAAAGTCCTATTAAGTGAAATAGAAGATTTATCAAATATAGAGTCAAAACTAATAAATAAAATTAAAAATTACAGTTTTAATAAAGATGATTCATCAAAAAAAGAAATAGTCCAAAAACAGATTCCACAACCTAAAAAAACAATATCATTTGATTTAGGGGTTTTCATGATGAAATGGAGTAATAAATTTGTTTTTATTTCTCTTTTAGCTATTTCAGCAATAGCTTTAACTAAACAAGCGTGGGCATAATTCGCTAAATTAACACCATTAAAATAAATTAAATTCTTGAAAGAGGATAGTTGTTATTTAATTAAATACACAAGTAGTGGTCTTTATTGTGAACTAGCAGATGCTTGGATAGATCCAATTAAACCTGTAAAAAGAGCACTAATTACTCATGCCCATATGGATCATTTCACCTTTGGGTGCGATGAATATATATCAACATACGAAACTGCTGTAATTATAAAAGAAAGAATAGGAAAAGAAATCAATATTAAAACTTACGATTACGAAAAAGAATTTAAAATTAATGGTATCAAAATTTCATTTCATCCTTCAGGTCATATTCTCGGGTCAAGTCAAATCAAATTTAGTTTCGCTGAAGAAATATGGTTAATCACTGGTGATTATAAACGTCAAAAAGATGATACTTGCAAAGAATATGAAATAGTAAAAACTGATTATTTGATAAGTGAATCAACTTTTGGCTTGCCAATTTTCAAATGGGATGAACCTCAAAAGACGACAACTGATATTTCAAAATGGGTGAACTCCTCCCAAGAAAAAACATCTATCTTATTTTGCTATTCGCTTGGAAAAGCACAAAGAATATTGAATGAAATTAGTAAAACAAATTTTAAAAATAATATTTATACACACAGTAGTATTTATAGGATGAATAACTGTTATAAAAAATTAGGAATTGATATTATTGAAACAAAAAAATTAGAACAAACTAAAAATAATTCGGATCTTAAAGGAAGTCTAATAATACTTCCACCCGCTTTAAATAAAAGTTCTTTTCTAAAAAATTTCAAAGATAGTCAAACTGGATTTGCAAGTGGATGGATGTCAATTAGAGCACTCAGAAAAAGGTCTGGATATGATAAGGGTTTTTCTATCTCAGACCATGCTGATTGGATATCTATTTTAAGGACAATAAAAGAATCTAAAGCTAATAATATTTTTTTTCATCATGGAGATAGTGAAGCTTTAAATAAATATTTAAAAGAAAAAAATTCTATAAATGTTCTTGAATTTGAATATAAAAAATGAGTCTAAAAAAGTTTTCAGAATTATTTACAGATTTAGATTCTTGTAATAGCACAAATAAAAAGATTGGAATTTTACAAAAATATTTTTCTTCAAATGAGGCTTTAGAAAACTCATGGACAATATATTTGCTTACAGGAAAAAAAAATAAGCGATTTATAAGTGGAAGATCCATTAAAACTTTATTTTCTGAAATTTATGAATACCCTTTATGGTTAATTGATTCTTGTTATTTAAAAGTTGGGGATTCTGCAGAAGTTATATCCCTATTATTAAGGAATATGATCACTGGAAAAAATATAAAATATCAAGATATTTCTTTGGATGAATTATTAAACAAATCTTTTCCAGAGTTATCCATTCTTAAAGAAGATTATAAGAAGTTAAGAGTAAAAGAAATTTGGGAAAACATTCCAATAGAAAATCTTCTAGTTATAAATAAAATCTTAACTGGTACTTTTAGAGTTGGAGTCTCTATAGGCTTGATAACAAAATCAATAGCCAAGTTAATTAATCTAGATGAAGCTATAATTTCTCATAGATTAATGGGCGATTTTATTCCCTCTGAAGAATCATATAAATTATTAATAGATAAAAAAATAAATCCTTTAGAATTAAATTACAAACCTTACCCCTTTCTTCTAGCTAATACTTTTGAAAAGAAAATTATAGATAAATCAATTAACGATTTTCAGTTTGAATGGAAATGGGATGGAATCAGAATTCAATTAATAAAAAGGTCAGGAAAGGTTTCAATATGGACAAGAGGTCAGGATTTAGTAAATAAATCGTTCCCGGAATTAGTAGAAAAAATCTCATCTATCAAAGATGACTTTGTAATAGATGGTGAATTATTGGTCTGGGATTTTAAGCAAAGTCTTCCTCTTAATTTCTCTTTACTTCAAAAAAGAATAAATAGAAAGGCGCCTTCAAGAAAAATTCAAAAAAATTTACCTATTATATTTATTGCCTATGATCTTTTAGAAATAAATGGAGAAGATCAAAGATACTCAAATTTAGAAATTAGAAGAAATAATTTAGAAAAACATTTATGTAATTGGTTAAATGAAAGTAAAGAAGAATTATCTAATATTTTTAAAATAAGTGATTTAATACATCCAAAAAATTGGGAAGAGGCAGAAACTTTTAAAAACAATTCTAGAGATAATGGAACAGAAGGATTAGTTATTAAAAATAAAAAATCAATCTACACCCCTGGCAGAAAGAAAGGTCTTTGGTGGAAATATAAAGTTGATCCAATGCAACTTGATGCAGTCCTCATTTATGCAAAAGGCGGAAGTGGGATAAGAGCAGGATTATATACTGACTATAGTTTTGCTCTTTGGAAAGATGGAGAATTAATCAAATTTGCCAGTGCCTATTCCGGATTAAACAACACTGAAATTAAAGAGTTAGATAGATGGATTAGACAAAATACTATTGATAGATTTGGACCTGTTAGATCAGTAAGACCAGAAATGGTTTTCGAAATTTCCTTCGAAAATATTCAAATTTCAAAACGTCATAAATCAGGAATTGCTGTAAGATTCCCAAGAATAACTAAATGGAGGAAAGATAAGCTGATTAAAGATGCTGACACCTTAGAAAACGCTCAGAAATTAATGTTAAATAAATAATGGAAAGCTTTATAAATAAAAATGAAATTAAGAATATAGAAAAATTTTTTTATAAAAATGGTTGGGAACCTCTGCCATATCAAATTGAATCATGGAAAGCATATTTGAATGGAGAAAACGGAATCATTCAGGTTCCTACAGGATGTGGTAAAACTTATGCAGCTTTAATGGGACCTCTTTCGAAATTAAAAGGTTCCACAAAACCAACTGGATTAAGCATTTTACTAATAACTCCATTAAAAGCATTAAGTAGAGATTTAAAAAATGCAGTATATTTAGCTGCTCAATTTTTTAATCAAGAAATAACCGTTGGAATACGAAATGGTGATACAAGCCCATATGAAAAGAAGAAGCAAATACTTAAACCTCCAAATATTTTAATAACGACTCCAGAATCACTTTCTCTCCTCTTATCTAATAAAGAATCTAAAAAAATATTTAGTAATATATTTTCAATAATTATTGATGAGTGGCACGAGTTAATGGGTAGTAAAAGAGGTAATCAATGTGAATTATCTCTAAGTTGGCTGAGAGGAAATAAAATAGATTTACAAATTTGGGGAATGTCTGCAACTATCGGTAATATTGCAGAAGCAGCACGAGCTATTGTTGGAATAAAAGGGGAACTCCCAACAGTAATTAGTACTAATATTCAAAAAGAAATTGAAATTCTTAGTGTTTTACCTGAAGAAGAAACAACCTTCCCATGGAGTGGACATTTAGGAATTAGGAGTTATTCTTTACTTCTCGAAGTATTAGATAAAAACAAAAGTACACTACTATTCACTAACACTAGGAATCAGTCTGAGAGATGGTATCAATGTTTAAGATTCTGTCTACCAGAAATGGAAGATAAGATTTCTTTACATCATGGTTCATTAGATAAAGATGAGAGAAAGATAGTTGAGGATGGGGTTAAAAACGGATCTATAAAATGGGTTGTTTGTACAAGCTCATTAGATTTAGGGATTGACTTTCAACCTGTTGATCAAATTGTGCAAATAGGCAGTGCTAAAAACTTAGCTCGACTTATTCAAAGGGCAGGGAGAAGTGCCCATAGACCTGGAGGAAAGTCAAAAATAATTTTTATGCCCACTAACTCATTAGAATTACTCGAAATTAGTGCTATGAGGAGAATAATAAAAAGTGGGGTATCTGAAAAAATTAAGCTTCCTGAATTATCTTTTGATGTACTTCTTCAACATCTCGTTAGTTTGGCTTGTGGACCAGGTTTTAATCCTACTACTGAAAAAGAAAGAATTAAAGATTGTTGGAGTTACAGAAATCTAAACGATCAAGATTGGGATTGGTGTATTGATTTTTTGGAGTATGGAGGAAAGTGTTTGAAAGCTTATCCAAAATATAAAAAGATAGAAAGAGAAAAATTAAAAGGGGATGAACATAACTTCAACTATTTTGTAAAAGATAAATCTTTAATAAGGATGCATAAATTTAATATTGGAACAATAACAAGCGATAAATTTATAAATGTAAAATATTTAAAAGGAAAATCATTAGGCAATTTAGAAGAAAACTTTGCTAGTAAATTGAAATCAGGTGATACTTTTTACTTTGCGGGCAAAATGCTTCAGTTTATAAAAATTAGAGATATGACTTTATATGTAAAAAAATCTTCCAAAAAAAGTTCTTTAATTCCAGCATGGGTGGGAGGTCAAATGGCTATCTCTGATCTTTTAAGTGATAATTTAAGAAGCGAAATAGATATTTGCAATAACTTAGAAAATAATGATCAATATATTAATAAAGAATTAAACTCATTACTTCCAATTTTAAAAAAACAGAAAGATCTTTCAGATATTCCTAAAAGGAATCAACTACTTATTGAAATCTATAAAACTAAAGAATTAACTAGTCTTTTTGTTTTTACGCTTGATGGAAAATTTGTTAATGAAGGAATTGCCTTTCTTTGGGCTTTAAGATTTGCTAATAAAAAGCAATCTACATTTAGTATTTCTGCAAATGATTTTGGATTTAGCTTAAGCACTTCAGAAAATTATGACTTTTCAATTATTGAAAAAGAATTTTCATATTTTATAGAAAATAAAAATTTGGAAGAAGATTTAGAAAATGCTATAAATTTTTCAGAATTAACAAAAAGAAGATTTAAAAACATTGCGCAAATTAGTGGATTAGTGAACCAAAATAATCCCACCAAAACAAAAAGTTCATCTCAACTACAAATAAGTTCGAGTCTTTTTTATAATGTTTTTACTAGATATGAAGAAGATCATCTACTTATTAAACAGGCACATGAAGAAGTAAAAGAGTACCAGTTAGAAAATAAACGAATTACTAATTCTCTAGAAAGGTTATCTAATTTAGAAATAATATTAAACGAGACTAAAAATCCAAGTCCATTTGCTTTTCCTTTACTAGTTGAAAGACTTAAAAATACATTAAGCAATGAATCTATAGAAAAAAGAGTAGAAAAACTTATAAAAAAATATAATAGTTAAATGCAAAAAAAGTCTTTTTCAATAACTTGGGGGGATTCGTCATTAGAAATGCTCCCTTCAAAAGCATTACTTTTGCCTCAAACAAATGAACTATTAATATGTGATGTTCATCTCGGTAAAGCAGAATATTTTCAGCAGAATGGGATTCCTCTTACAAATAATTCAGATGAACAAAATTTATTAAGCATAAAAAAAATTGTAGAAAGCTATAAACCTTATAAATTAATTATTTTAGGAGATTTATTTCATAGTAAATATTCAATAAGTGAATCTTTAAAAAGTAAAGTTGAAAATCTTTCAGAGTCATTAAATATTAAAATTGAACTAATAGTTGGCAATCATGATATCGGTTGCAAAGTCAAAAATATAAGCTTTCTTGAATATAAAATATCTAGTAATTTTATATTTAGTCACGAGCCAATAGGAAAATTTGAAAAAAACATTTTAAATATTTGCGGACACTATCATCCGAAAACATTTTTAAAAAATTCAAAAGATAAATTATCCTTTAAATGTTTTGCCATGGACGAAAAAAATAATACATTATACCTCCCAGCATTTGGAGATCTCACGGGAGGATATCCTTGTAAGAATTCATTTAGAAAATGGGCAATTATTTCTGAAAAAGAAATTATTGCAGTATAGAATCTACAAAATTATTAAAAATAATAATCAAATTCATCCTTTGAGAGTATTAATTTATACGTATAAATCTCATTATTATTTCTCATTTAGTAAATTTAATTTGAAAGTTTAAATAGTTAATGATAAAAATAAGCTCTCAAGAAAAGAATATAAATTTATTTACCCTTTCCTTAACTTGATAATTACGTTATAAAAAAAATAAACTTAACTTTTAATAATGAAAAAATTAATAACTATTCTTATATTTCAGGTTCTGTTAGTGCCATTTGGTGTGAATGCTAATGAAAACTTTTCTGTAGAGATTGAAGCCCTTAAATTAGTAATGGAGCAATATGAAAAAGATATTAATCTTGAACCAGAAACTGAACTAGAACTAAATAATAAAAAGCCTAGCTATATGGCTCTTAAACAAGATGAATGTAATGCTACTGTAAAAGTCACTGAGAAAACAGGCCTAGAAATTGTTGGGACTGAATCTTTCGATGTAAATGTTTGCAAGAAAGAAGTAAGTAAGGTTATAAATTAATTCCTTAAATAATTAGTAAAAGTTTATTCTTAAGTAATTTCAAATAAAAAGAGGTCTTTTACTTAAAGAAGGTAAGACCTCGAGACCTGACAGAAACTTTGGAACGGGTTCTGTTAATTAATTGATAACGAATTTTAAATTGTACAGATGTAATAAAAAGTACAATTTAAATATTTACCCTATATTCTCTATTTATTTTTTTTAGATACTTTTTGCATTTCTTCTCTAGACATAAGAGCTTCTATTTGAGCTAAAACTTTATGCAGTTCTTCTGTCTTTGTTAGAGAAGCCTCCGCGACTTCTCTTAGTTTTTCCAATTGTTCTTGAGTTTTATTCATAGTTAATTAGTTAGAAATACATCAATTGAAATGATGGTTTTAAAACAAATTTTCACTCACACATAACCCTATCTTCACTCTGTTTTTTATAAAGTCAAATAAATCTATATCTATTGATGTTATATGAGGACTTGCAGTTAAATCTTCCTTTTTCATAATCACAATAAGATCAGAACTTTAAAAAAGTGATAAGAATTAAGATGTGAATACTGGTAAGCCTATAGTAGCTGTTGTTATTAATGCACCTGCAAAGATTAAAAAAGGAAGATAAGGAAAGTTTTTCAAATTTACTTTGGTAATTCGAAACAACTATATAGGTATTTATACTGTTTGTCTAGTCCTAATTCTTTCAAATAATTTAAATTCTTCTTTTATGGGTAAGAAATAAAGGTTATCCGAATTTACCTGAGATATATTCTTGAGTTGTTTTTTCCTTAGGAGAACTAAAAATCTTCTTTGTAGAATTGAATTCCGCTAGATATCCAACCTTACCTCCATCACCATCTTCATATTCAATTGCATTAAAGAAAGCAGTCATATCGCTAACTCTTAGAGCTTGCTGCATATTGTGAGTAACTATTATAATTGTGTAATTCTTCTTAAGTTCGTGCATTGTTTCTTCTATTTTTAAAGTTGAAATAGGATCTAATGCTGAGCATGGCTCGTCCATAAGTATTATTTCAGGTTCAATTGCTATTGTTCTTGCTATACATAGTCTTTGTTGTTGCCCTCCGGATAAGGAATAACCACTATCATTTAATTTATCCTTACATTCACTCCATAAAGCAGCCTTTTTAAGCGAAAGTTCCACTAAATCGTCCATATCTCCAACATATCCATTAATTCTTGCTCCAAATGCAATATTTTCATAAATAGATTTTGGAAAAGGATTAGGTTGCTGAAAAACCATCCCGATTCTTCTTCTAACTTCTACAGGATCTACTCTTTTATCATAAATATTTGTTCCATCAAAAAGGACCGTACCTTTTAAAGAACAATTAGGAATCAGATCATTCATCCTATTTAAAGACCTTAAAACAGTCGATTTACCGCAACCAGAAGGTCCAATCAGAGAAGTTATATCTCCTTTCTTGAAATTACAAAAAATATTTTTTACAGCTTCAAATTTTCCATAGCTAATAGAAACATCTTCAAGAGATAAAATATTATTCTTTTGCACCTTTTTAGTATTTTTAATCATTTCATACCCTCTTTGTCTTCTCAGTTAATGCGGCTAAGATTCTTGAAAATATATTTACTGAAAGAATAGACAATACAAGGATGAAAGATGCTGCCCATGCGAGTTGATTTTGCGCATCATATGGTTCTAAAGCAAAATTATAAATTAAAACTGCAAGAGATCCCATTTCATAAAACAAATCACCAAATCCAGTTATGTAATAGTAAGAGAATAAAGCAGTAAAAATTAATGGAGCTGTTTCTCCCGCAGCCCTAGCTATACCAAGTACCACGCCAGTTGCAATAGAGCGAAAGGCAGAGGGTAAGGTTATTTTTAATATTGTTGTATACATACTTGCCCCTACTCCTAGAGAAGCATACCGCAATTCATTTGGTACTAACTTTAAACCCTCATCAGTTGTTTTTATCACAGTCGGCAACATCAATATTGAGAGCGCCATTCCTCCAGCCAAGCCACTATACATACTTCCAAATAAAATTTTGGTTGAAACGATTAAGGCATAAATAAATACACCAGCAATTATTGAAGGAACGCCAGCTAAAACATTAACTCCAAATCTAATAAATCTTGAAAAAGGTCCTCCTTTTGAATATTCAGCTAAATATATACCACCACCAACACCTACTGGTATCGCAATAATTGAAGCAATGGTAGTTATTATTAATGTCCCGATCAAAGCAGGGTTAATCCCACCTGCATCTAAATCATCTCCAGGAGGGTTGGGTTCTAAAGTAAATAGCTCAGGAGTTATCTGAGCTCCACCTTTTATAAGAATATAAGTTACCAAAAATATCAAAGGAAGTATCGCTATAACTACACAAATTAAAGACAAAGAAGTAAAAACTTTATCTCCTATATTTCGTGGTGAATTTTTCTGATAAAAAAGAGAATTCATAATATCTAATATTTGAGACTAAATTTCTTAACTAGCCATTGAGCAAAGATATTTACCACCAAAGACAAAATCATCAGAACAAATGCTGCGTAAAACAATGAGGAAACTTGACTACCATCAGCTTCTCCAAATTGATTTGCGAGCATGGAGGAAATAGTATATCCAGGAGATAATAAAGACCAACTAAATGCATTGGAATTACCAATAATCATAGTGACAGCCATAGTTTCCCCCATAGCCCGACCTAAAGCCAGCAAAACTCCAGCCATAATTCCTGATAATGCTGCCGGCAAAATTACTGAAAAAATTGTTTTCCACCTACCAGCTCCAATTCCATAAGAAGCATTTCTAAGTTTTTTAGGGACTTGATTAAGCGAATCTCTAGCAATAGAGGTCACGATTGGTAAAAGCATTACAACTAAAATCAATATCGCCAGCAAGGAATTTCTGCCAGTAGGTTCTGTACTAAATAGAGGAACCCAGCCAAAGAAATTATGTAAAAAGACAAAAAAGGCTCTAAAAAAAGGTTCTATCACAAATATTGCCCATAATCCCAAGACAACTGAAGGTATAGCCGCTAAAAGTTCAACAAAAGAACCGATTATTTCTCTAAAAACTTTAGGAACAAAATCCTCTGTAATAAATATTGCGGTGCCAACCCCCAATGGAATAGTTATCAATAATGAAAGAAAAGAGGTTATTAATGTTCCATAAATTGCAGTAAATGCACCATATTCATCTTTTACTGGATTCCATTCAGAGGTTACAAGAAACTTTAGACCATACCTTGAGAACGATTCAAATGACTGAAAAAAGACTACTAAAACAATTCCTAAAAGTATGATCGCTACAAAACTAGACAAGACTAGAGCAGTATTCTTAAAAATAATATCTATATTTTTTTCAATCCCGAATCTTTTTCGATTCTTGAAAAGAGCTAATTTCTCTTCCATTAAAAAAAGAATATCTTTATAAATCTACTACTAAATGGTTGAAAAGACTTTAAGAGTGGTTAAAGGAATATGAAAGTCATGATATTTTGAAATCTATTGAAAAATTTATCTACCTATTCTTCCAACAGCCTCAATTGATTTTTTTAAAATTTCTCCTTTCAAGGGAACGAAACCTAAGGCAGGAGCTTTATCTTGATATTCATCACTGAGTAATTTATAGAATGTATCTTGAATTGCCTTAGTATTCCTGCCATTACCTTTTTCATAAGCAAGTATCCAAGTTAAGGTTGCTATTGGATAAGCTCCTTTAGCGGTGGGGTTTGGATTTTTACCGGCCAAGTTCTTATCAAGATTTATTCCATTTAAAGCTATCGCGCCTGATTCAGTATTAGGGGTAACGAATTCACCAGAAAGATTTTGAAGTGCAGCGGCCTTAACATTACCTTTAATGTATGACTGGTTTACATAACCAATTGCACCTGGAGTATTTTGTATAACACCTGCAACACCAGAATTTCCTTTTGCTCCAACTCCCGAAGGCCATTTAACAGATTTGCCAGTACCTAAATTCCAGGTTTTAGAGAAAGCCTCCATAGAATTTGTAAAAGCTTTAGTCGTGCCTGAGCCATCAGAACGATGCGCCCAAGTTAATTTACCTGACTTACATCCTAATTCCTTCCAATTCTTTATCATTCCCATTGCTACTTGAACAGCTTGTTCTTGTGTTAGTTTCAAGTCGCAATCGTAGTTATATCCAAACGCAATTGTTCCACCTGCCATCGGTATTTGAACAAGTCCTCTAGTAACTTTTTTTATATCAGCTTCTTTCATTGGATCGTCAGACGCTCCAAAATTAACAGTTTCATCTATGAAAGCTTTTCTTCCAGATCCAGAACCTACTGCTTGATAATTAACTCTAGGGCCTCCAGATTTAGCTAAGTCAAAAAACCACCTGGTATAAATTTTCGAAGGAAATGATGCACCAGCACCACTCAATCTTTTTGAAGCCATCGCAGATGGAGAAAGTATTAATGAAATTGCAGAAGAGAAAATGAGAGCTTTTTTGAAAATGCCCATTATTAAATGAGAACCAAGTTTGTTAAATATAAGATAATTTACAGACTTAAATTTATTTAAAAATTGAAAGAAAATAACATCAAATTATTTTGATATTTAAAAAATTCTTGATCTGTCTATTTCAACAGCTCAACTGATACTACAAGATTCCCTAAAAGTCTATTAAGGGTAGTTAGTTGTTCCTTACTTCCAAAAGCAATTAATACCTGTCCTGGCTGAAGTAAAAAATCACCCCCAGGATTGGTTATTAACTTTTCATCTTCCTTAATCGCTAATATTTTAGCTCCACTTTTTTTACCTATTCCAAGCTCTAAAAGAGTTATCTTTTCTGCAGTTTCAAAAAGGCTAATATCATTACTTAATTCAAATTCTTCAATTTCACATTCACTTCCTGCAAGCAGATCAAGGAAGTCAATAGCTATTGGTCTTAAAGCCATTGACGCCATAGCTCTTCCAGCTGCTATGTAAGGGCTTACAACAATACTTGCTCCAGCTAATCTTAATTTACTAGCGGCTTCTTCCGTTCCAGCTCTAGCAATAACTCTAATTGAACTTCTTATCCCTTTAGCACTTAAAACAACATATAAGTTAGCGGCATCATTAGGTAAGGTAACAACTAAACTTTTGCACTTATCTAATCCAGCTAACTTTAAAGTTTCATCAAGAGTTGCATCGGCACAAAGGACTTCTAATCCATTATCTTCAGCAATCTTTTTTCTATCTTCATCGCTTTCTACAACAATAATAGGAATATTTTGTGTTTTTATTTGATTAGATATTTCCTGACCTACCCTCCCATATCCGCACAAAATTACATGATTTTCCATTTTTCTAAGAAGTCTTTTAAAACGTAATTCGTTTACTCTTTGAAAATAGCCAGATTCAAATAATCTAACAGCTTTTTGAAAGGTAAATTGAATAAAAATTAATCCACCAACGATTATTAGAACAGTGATAATTCTGCCTTCAGGACTTAAAGTTTGAACTTCTCCAAAACCAATAGTGGTTATTGTGATCAGAACCATCCATAAGCAATCACCCCAATCCCATCCTTCTGTAATTCGATACCCAATAGCACCTAAAAAAAACAGAAAGAATAAAGAATAAATAAGACCAAACCAAGGCCTTAAGTAGTCTTTAATAAAATAGAACTCAAATAATCTAAGCTTCATATCTCTTATTATCGTTAACTATTCAAAAATTTCACAATATTTTTCTATTATGTATCTAAAAGAATTTATTAATTTTGTGAAATACATATTTAGTCGGATATTAATATTTATTTTTGTCGCTTTATGCATTAAACAAATGCTTTCAGTTTCAGGGGTAATTTAAATCTCTCAAAACAATTTTTTATTGTTTTACTTTTACTGACTCAATTAAAAAATCAGAAGCTGATCTCAACCAATCGGCTACAGTCAAACGTAGATCAGGTTGTGAATATACTAATGCGACAATAATCGCAACTAAAATTATTTTCACCATGGCTGTTCAAATATTCTTTCGAATTAAAGCACATCTATAAAGTAAAAAGAACCTTAACTAAATATAAATCAGACTAATTACCTAATTAAATTTTCTCTAATTGATTAAATAAATATTCTACTCTTCTTAAATTAACACCTAAGTCTGATTGACCTAATCTTGCCGCTGATCTTATTTGAATTATCCCTTTGGACCTATCAACATAACTCCTTGCATCGAGTTTTAAAATCTCAAGATCATCTGGAAATCTGAATATTGCACTTCTACAAACACCTCTCCAGTAATTTTTACCACTTTCAAGGACTTCAGTTCTAGGTAAACCCTCAGCTAAAGAAACGAGTTGAATAAATTTCTGATCAACATTTATAAGTTTCTTTTCCACTAAAACACTATTTAAAGGGTTTGTAACTGGAGCAAGGCCTTGGGCTGTAAAAGTCATCTTATTAAAAACTATTCCAATGTTCTAACTGATTTTTTATATAAAGTGAGAGCAAAAAGAAAACTAATTTTCCTGAACCAATTGATCTTTCTAAACAAATTTTTATTTAAAAATTTCAAAACTTTAGATTTTTGATTATCTTCTTTGATAAAGAGGGTTGTCTATTCTGACTAGTTTTCAAATTTCTTATCCAAAACATAACTCCAATTAACAAAAAAAGTTCAATTATTATTCCTAAACCAACCGCATTCATTATTATTTTTTCTCCTTTTTCTTTTTAGATCCCTCAACATAAGGAACAAGAATATTTAATAACCACTTTTTAAAAGAATTAATTGGATTCATTATTTACCTATCCTTCCTCCACAAGCTTCTTCCTTTAATAAGATCTTCAATGTTAGGCCAGGCTGCTATCAATTCCTTAAGGGCTTTTCTATTGGGAGTATAAAAAATACATGAGAATGCACTAATTAAATAAATAATGAACCAGACTTTATTTTCTGAATAAGCTAAAAAGAATGAGAAGATAAAACTTCCAACAAAGAAAAAGAAAAATAATCTATTTATTACTTCAAGAGGCGTTCTTTTAAGTCTGTAAAATCTTTTGTTTTTATTATTGATATCAGAACTAGCTTCAAACTTATTTTCATATGAATTAATTATTTCCTCCTCAAGAATCTCCTCATAATCTAGTTTACCAGTTGGATTAGAATTATTTGACTTACTACTCATTTACTTTTTCTCAAATATATAAATTCTCTAAATATTATAGATCTTAGTCAGAAAAAATTTAAGTCAAAATTTTACATACTTCAAATCAGACAAAAAGGTCATGTTTTTGAAAATACTCAAAAATGGTTTTATTTATAAATAAAACATTACTTAAAATATTCTTTTTGATTTTTTCAATTCTTAGGATCATCGATAAGACTGGATTCTTTTAGATTTTTAGCAATCAAATAATTGAAAGGCAATACTGTATTATCAAGTTAAAATATTAAAAAATCTCAAATTATATGCAAAGATATTTAATTTCTTATGAATTTGCAGACGGTGAAGATCAAGAAGAAGGAGGGGAAATGCTTATTAATTGGTATGAATCGGGAGGTCCTCAAAATAGACCTGAGAACTACGAAGTTCATTCATGGATTTTTATGATCCAAAATGGCATTGGTCATTCCGTTGTTAGTGCAGATTCTTTAGAAACAATTTGGAAACAATGGCATCCATGGAGAAGACTTATGGATATTAATATTCAACCTTGTTTAGATCTTGATGAAACTGTGTCTTTATTTAAGAAGGAAAAAATGAATACTCGCATGGATTAAAAAAGGATTTAGAAGTTTTTCTAAATTTTCTTTTAGTAGCCATCAATACGTCAGACATATCTAACTGCGTTAAAAAAGGTTAGAAAAAATTTTCCATGATGTTTGATTCTTATCACATTTATTTTAAAGGAGAAATTCTTTTTAAAAACCTTAGTAAGGATGATTTTGAATTCGTTTGGGGCAAACTCTATACTTCCTACATTAATGCTTTAAATGAGGAACTTACATTTGAGATAATTAGTGAAAAGAGTGTCAAAGAGTCAGCTTATAATTTAGAACCATCCTATTGATCTAACTGATTACTTCAGGAATAAAAGATGAATAGTTTTTTATCCTCGATTTCACAATATTCTTTTTCTTCTTTACTTATATCAAGACTTATATTTTTTGCCTCTTTTTCAACATTCATGCTATAAGTCTTGAGAATTTCATTTCCCTTGAAAAGAGCAGCTATACCAATATCCGTTATGTACCAAACAAAATGAACTGTCTCACCAATTGGTTCCTCTTTTAAAGAGTCAAGCAGAAAACCATGAGTAGAGTTCATTTAATTAAACTAATTCAATTACCACCGTTGCAGTATCTAACTGCCTCTGCATTAGAACTACCATTTTCTACAATTTCAGTTACACAACTATTAAATACTTTAGATTCTTTTTTTATAGAGCAAAATCCAAAAGCAATTGCCGCTAAAGCTACTGCAGATACGAAACTAGAACCAAGTTGAATAAAACCATAAGCAAACATGATTTTTTTCTTTCCACCGCATTTCTTAGAATCTTTTTTTTCTTCTGACATTTTAAATTTTTGAATATTGATTAATCTATTCGATTGATTTTCAATCTGAAAAATTAAATCAGAGAGAAAACCGAATTAACATATTATTTTTTAATTTATAAAGAATATTTGTAAAAAAATAAATGAGTAAAATCTTCCTTAAAAAAAATTTTCATTTTGAAACATGTTGCAAATAAAAAAAGTATTTGATTTACGACAAAAAATTTTTATTTATAAAAATATCTTTTTTATAGAAAAGGAACGATCCCATTGTTGTTTCAGTAAGTTTTATTGATTATTAAACTACATTTAATAATTTATTGATGCAGTATTAATACTCAGTAAAAAAGTCGAAAAACCCAGTTTTTAACTTGATCCCCAAGAGTTATCCACTTTTTAACCATTTTTCAACAGGTTTTTCCACAGGTTGTAGATTTAATTCACTTTTCTATGTGCGAAATAAAATATAAGTTTTTTTTGTAAAAAATGTCACGCGGTATTTTTTTAGGAACGATAAGATCAATTCTGGTATTTGTAGATTTTCAAATTCAATGAATGAAAAAATAATAAGAAAACATTCATCTAAAATTCAAAAAGACTTTAAAAAATCAAATCTTGATCTTCTTACTGAAGAAAATGATCGCTTATTAAAGAGTCTTAAAAGACCCAGCGGTTCTTATAGAGCTGCTTAATATTCTAATTATTTTTCAACTTACGATATTCCATGAATATTCTTTTATTAAATAAATTCCAAAAATAATTTTACGCAAATTAAAAAGATATAAATTTCTTTTTAGGGTAACTACTAGACTTGAAAATTGAGAATATAAATTTTCTGTTAAATCTTATAATATCTAGTTTTAACAGTAACGGTAGTAATTAATAGTAGTTATATTATTCAAATCTCATGTTGAGATTAAATATATATTCATTGTGAATTTTCTAGAAAATTCTTAATATTTTCTATCCAATCAATCCCTAATGTAATCAATCCACCTTTTGAACCCATGACCATAAAAGAATTAAAAGTAAATTACAAAAAGCTTTTAAATAAAGCAGATAAAGCAAATGGCCGCAAAGAAACTGTTTCTTTTTTGAATAGAGCTGCTAAACTCAACTCCAAGATCTATTCTAAAACTAAGACTAATTGCATTAAATGCAATGGTGTGGGTTACTTAAGAATCTCATTAGACGAAGCCAGAACTTGTCTTTGCTGTTACGGAAAAGGTTTTTTGATGGAAGAGATCCAAAGATTTTAACTCTTTAAATATTTAATTAGAAATGAAAGATCTCATTCAAGCTCATAAAAAGTTAATAAGTACGGTTAAAGAGCAAATGGGATTTTCAGATTATGGAATGTATTGGTTAGCTTTTATTGAAGGTGGATTAACCATATGGTTGTTAGAAAGAATATTTTTTCACTGGTTAAAGTTTTAAAGAAAAATTTTAATCGTTTAAAAAATAAATTCTAATTTTTTCAGGTTGAGAATATCGTTTCCATGTAATTAGTTGTAGGATGATAAAAAACTAATCATATGCAATTATTAGGTTTAATTTTACTCGCGGCTAGTAGCTGGTATCTTTGGAAATTAACTTCAAAATTTCTTGATGAGCCAACAAAAAAAGAGCTTTCGAATAGTTTTAATGGGTTAAAAAACAAATTGAAAGAAAGTAAAGAAAGTTTTTCAAAAGCAAAAATAAGTGAAGCTTGGGACAAGTATAAAGAGGAAGGCGGCGCTCTTTCTAATAAAGATAAAAAATAGTGGAAATTTTTAGTATCACAAGCTTTACTAAAGAAATATCTCGTATTGACCTAGTTGGTATTTTGATTGGGCATTTAGTATTTGCTATAGCTTTAACGCAAATTTTGGACTGGACTTGGCTTAAGAATTTAATGAGTGAGGAGGATAAATTAAAAATGCTAAATAGTTACACATGGAAAGACTTATTAGTTGACGGAGCAATCGTTGCTGTAGTTATTGGAATTATTTTTCTCATCGTAAGTATATTTCTATAAATGAACATCACGTATATACTTTTGATATTTTTATTAGCCTCATTACTAATTTTTTCTCAAATAGTTAAGTCTTCAGAAAAATCCCCATAATAAATGTCAGAAATTTCTAGCAACTCATCGTCAGGTTGGTATTTAATAGCAATCGTAAGTACAATTTCTTTTTTAGCTTTGATATATTTTGGGAAAACAAAATAAACAGCATTAATTAATTTTTTAATTATGTCATAAATAAAATTTCTTAATTGACTTCTGATTAAAAATTACAAATGAAAAGGCTAATAGTTTTACAACATTTAGAAATAGAAGGACCAGGGCTTTTTTATCAGATAGCTAAGGAGAGGGAGATGAATATAGAAATCATCCGTCTGGACCAAGGTGATGGCCTACCTAAAATTATTAAAGACGATTTACTTTTAATAATGGGAGGACCAATGGGAGTCAAAGATATTGGGAGCACAAAATATCCATGGCTAAAAAAAGAAAGTGATTTTATAAAGTCAGAATTAAAAAAAAAGACAAGTATTATCGGAGTTTGCTTAGGAGCTCAGTTATTAGCAAACGCAGCAGGAGGAGATGTCGAAATTTTAAAACAAGGATCTCCTCCTAAACCTTTACCAGAAATTGGATGGTCTCAAGTTTTTTTTAATCAATCAAATAATGACTTAAAGAAATTTTGTGAAACTCCTTTTCATGTCCTGCATTGGCATGGCGATAGAATTTTATTACCAAAAAATGCCGAACTCATTGCCAGTAGTATGCGTTGTAAGGAGCAATTTTTTAAGATTGGGGATTTAGCTTACGGTTTACAATTCCATGTCGAGTTAAATAAGGAAATGACCGAAAGATGGATAAATGAGGATAAATTATTTATAACCAAAGGATTAGGTCCAAACGGTCAGTCAATTCTAAGGGAGGAGGATAAACAGTATGGAGAAAAAACAATCTTAAAAAGAAAGGAATTAATAAATAAACTTTTTAATTTACTAAGCAAATAAAAAAGCCCTGTCACTTCTTGAGAAACAGAGCTTTTAATATTTATTTTGGTTGTTTTTATATAAATCTATTAATAATAAAACCTTTCTTCTTTATTAAAGAATAAGAGACCAATGAACAGGTTGTAGATACTGATTTCACGGTCTCTTTTGTAACCGTAATTTTCGGTAGATACGACAATGAATCACCTCCTTTACTAATATTTTCTTCAACATAACCAAGATGATTAAATAAAGAAACTAAATATATTAAAATTTAAAGCTTTTTTAACAAATCATTTTTTATAAGCCAGAGTTGAAGTAAATAAATTAAATCTACCAAGGTAAAATCTCTCCATTAGTATGCCAAAATGTCCCAGTATTATTTTTATTAAGAGAGTCGATACGTTTTAAGAGTCCATTTGCGGATTCTTCTGTAGATATACCATTTTTTGTAAATCCAGTCATACGAGTACTTACTAAGCCTGGATGCAAAATAGCAACATAAATATCTTCTTTAAACAAATCTCTTGAAAGTGATTTCGCTGCCATGGATAAAGCCACTTTAGACATCCTATAACCATAGGAACTACCGGATAAATTATCACTAATGGATCCCATTCTGCTTGTAATAAAACCAATCTTTGAATATTTTTTTAAAAGACCTTTCAGTGATCTAGTCATAGAAAGAGGACTTAAAGCGTTTACTACAAATTGTCGAATAATACTTTCATGATCAAAATTTTCAATCGAATTAAATTCATAAATACCTGCATTATGAATTAAACAATCTAATTCGACCCCTGATAATGCTTGCCTTAAATTATTGATTGAATCCTCTGATGAAATATCTATATCTTCTTCGATTCTTACACCTAAGTTTTTTAAATCTGAAGAAGCCTCTCTACAGGTAGCTATTACCTCATCTCCTCTCTCAATAATTTGTTTACATAATTCCAATCCAATTCCTCTATTTGAGCCAGTTATGAGGTAAGTAGACATATTTTTAGATAATTTCAAATATTATAAGTTTTGAAGACATAAAATAAAAAATTCATTACTAATTCATTTAGTGTAATGGAAACGATTTTTTGGTTATAATTCATAAATGTCAGAAAGCAAAAGTCCATTAGACAGAATTTATAGATTAATAGCATCGCATGCTTGGATGACTGAGAGCGAAGCAAAAGTATTATTAGTAATGATGTATGCATCCGGAACAAAGTCTTTAGGATTGGAGGGTAAAGGTTTAAACCAATTTATGGAAAGGTCATTAGAAAAAATGTGTTCCGATAACAAAGAAAATTTACAAGAATATCTTTTAAAAATTAAAGATAAATTTCCCAACAATGAATTACTTTCAGAAGATTAATATATGGAGATCTTAAATCAAGAATTTACTCAAGAAATAATTAGAATTACTTGGAGAAATCCTGTATTTATGGCTTTCGCGATAGCATTGATATGGCTAATCCCACAATTACTAATTAGAAGAATTTTGTCAGAAAATTATAAGAAAAAGAAATTAGAAAAACAAAAAGACAAGATTAGGAAGCTATACCCTAAAGCTCATAAATAAAAAATTTAAGCTTCATAGTAAATTTAGATTAGTTTGAGAGAATTCTTGTTATGAACTATAAAATTGTAAGAATTGATGGAAAAGAAGATGATGTCACATCGCAAACTTTTTCAAACTTTGCAGATGCTTATGATTTATTAGATAAAATATATGGAGATATATGTTGTTCAGATGCTGATTATGAAGATATTATTTACTACGATATTATAGAAGATTAGAAAAGAAAAAAATACATGAAAAAGGAATTTGAAACTTGGGAACCTACTCATGAACAAAATATTGGAATAGTTTCAAGTGTTTATGAGTTTATTAAAGAGGAACTTTCTGAGCTTCAAGAAATAACGGAATGTCCTGATTCTTTTATTTATGATTTCATTGCAAGAATCCAACATGAGTGGCATCCTGAATCATGTCACTCATTGGCTAGGAATCACAAAAAGAATGAGAAATGAGAAAATAATTTTTTAACAATTCATAAGATTAAAAAATAATACATTTATTTTACTCATTGATCTATTTTTAATATTATTCAAAATTAAATATTATTAAAAAATGATTATTCGAGTATTGGGTATAGTTTTGATTCTTGGAACTCTTGCATACTATGGTTTAGTTTTAACAGGCAATAGCACGTTATAAAATTCTTTTTTATTAGAAAATTAATAGATGAAATGGCCTCCCACAAAATGCTGGACAGCACCAAAAACAATCGAAGGAAATCGTCATTATCAAGTAAAGACCTATGGAGGTAAAAATGACAAAAGATGGGTAGATCTATTCCCAACAAAAAACAAAAAACATATTATAAGGATTTCTTGGTTAACTCTAAAATCAAAATGGACTAGCGGTTGGTTGAGGCTTCCAAAAGATTGAGCAATTTAACTTATACCAAAAGAAGCAAAGATAAATTTTAATGATATTTTAAACTTAAAATTTTTGTTTTAAATCGTTAGTTAAATAATTAAAAAAAGTTTGTGAATAATTATTATTATCTAATTTTTTGTAAAAATTCATACTTTAATAAAAAACTCTTTCTTTTAATATTCATACAGAAACAAATTTAAAATGAAGCAAGAGCAAAATAAGAGATGGCCTAATAAAAAAATAATCCGCTCAGCAAAATTTGAAGCTAAAGAACAATTTACTAAATCAGCATTAGAAAATTTAAAAACTGAAAATGAGAGAATTGTTAATTCATTAAAAGAATCTGGTGAAATAGATTATTAAACTTTCCAATTATCATAAATTTAATAAAAGACTACAGAATAAAAAATTATTAACTATTATGGTTTTTTAACTAGATTAAATAATGGATAAAATTACTATAGCAAATGCACATCTACCTCAACTTATAGGTTTAGTATTAATGTCAATTGGCTACACTCTTGGAAACAAGTTTTACCTGCCTCAAGTAAACAAAAATAACTAACAAATAAATATATTTACAGAAAAAACTTTTTGAATTCATAAATCAAATAGCTATATATCGACATTTATGTAACAGCAATGTACCTAATTAACTAGAAATAACTTGTAATTCCCTTATTTTATTACACTAAGTAAATTATGTGTTACATTTGTTAATAATTATATTTTTAGAAATGTCAAAAATCAAATCTGTTGAAAAAGAAAAAATTGTTGCTGAACAACTTAATGGAAGATTTGCGATGATTGGATTTATTGCGGCAGTTGGAGCTTATTTAACAACTGGTCAAATCATACCTGGATTTGTTTAATCTAATGAGTCCACTTACTGGTTTTATAATTGTCGTTATAGCTATAACATTGCAATTTACGCTTTACACTATAAAGAGATTACAAGAGCCTTTAGAACCCAATTTAATTGATACCCAAAAATCCCCCAAAATGTACAACAGAAAAAAAAGTTATTGGAAAAATGCCGAAATAACCAATGGAAGATTAGCCATGGTTGGTTTATTAGCCTTGGTTGTTAATTATGGTTTTTTTGGATGGATAATTCCTGGATTTATTTAAATAGTTAAGCTTTCAAATATCATTTAAATAAACTATAGAAATTATTTTGTATTCTAATAAATACCTTCAAACCTAAAATTTAATATTTGAAGCTTACTTCCAATAATAGTAACTGAATAATAGTGATTCAATAATTTATTGATCAGAGTAACTTTCTATCAGTTATCTAAATTGTGTATTAATAATTGCAAGCTTAATTTATTCAAATCCATCAGCAAGTTCGTCTTAAAAGACTAAAAGTTATGGGGATATTAGCTTGTAATCAATAAGCTATTTTGAATAGAAGGAGTTAAAAAAGTTAATCACAATAGACTAAACAATGCTTATTAGTTGGATGACTTAAACATTCTTTATCCCAATAATTTTTAATTAAAGTTTCTAAATTTTTTTCAGTATTTTTTCTTAAGTACTCAGGAATATAAGTATATGAAACTAACTCTTCGTTAGCGTTATTAAAGTAGTTGTGGAAGTCATTAAAGTACTTTGGTAGAAATGTAAAAGGCTTTTGAATCTTCATGTTTTCCCCCTAATTAAAAATGAAAATAAGGAATTTCTTCTGATGGCTTTGGAACAAAAGAACAAATCCCAAATTGCATGCATTCCATTTGGTCATCAGTTAAAGCTTTTGAGTTTGACTCAATAGCAGTAAAAATATTTAGAAAAGAATTAACTGCATTTTTGAGCATATTTTTATATGGATTCCCGTAAGACATGATTAACCTCCTTTTTTAGAAATGTTTCAAACCGTTTTATTCAATAATGCAATAAGGATCACTTTTTGATTTACTGCAAAAAATAGTTTTGCGTAGATAGGCTTTTTCATATTTTTCATAAATATTTTGAGTCATAAAAACTCCAAAATAAATAAGTAACACTGTCAATATGAGTAGCTCTAATCCTAAGTTGGTCATTTGATAACCTCCTTTGATTTGAGTGTTATCTAGTACGTACTACTTATAAAAATCAAGCGTAAGAATACCTAAATAAATTATTAAGCGTTATCTGTTATAAACTTCGGAACAAAAAATGAAAATTTTGTTCATACTAAATTTTAAATAAATCAGCATATGTACGCATATACAAAAAAAATTATTCGTACTAACTTTCAACTAATCAAAAGGAGGGATTAGAAATGATCGATAGTCCACCAGAGAAGTTGGTTAGATTGGTTTTAAAAACCAACAAAATTAACAACAAGGATCAATGATTTAGGTGCGTTGTTAATTAATTCCTAGACATAACTAAGTACTAAGTAAAGAGATTGTTTCCTAAAGGCGGGAGTACAATCTCTTTTTTTCGTTGGCTTATTAAAAGGTGAGATTACTCATAGAGAATAATATGATTTATGCTTAAATATTTGAGATTCTTATCAACTTATAAATGATTTACTCTCAAGCAAAAGTTATTACAGGTGGATTAGCTCATATCCCAATAGTTATATCATTTTTTTATTTCATAATGACCTTTTTTAATAAAAGAGCATTATTATTTGCTGAAACAAATAAATCAATAAAACTAAAGTCAAAAGTAGTGGAATCAAAAACTGAAGCGAAGCCAATGATTGCAGTGAAAGCAGAAACGGGAGAGATAAAAGAAACTGAAGTTAAAGAAGAGAAAGCACGAGTTATAAAGGAAATCTCAAATAAGTTAGAAGATATTGAAAAAAAAGCAGAAGATGTAAAAGTAAAAGTGAAGAAGAAAGAGAAAGATAAGAAAAAAAAGAAGAAGAAAAAAGATATGAAGAGGGATTAATTAATTAATTGAAAGGATAGTGATCCAATTTGCATTTAATTTATATAGTGGCTTTTGCTCAAGCATAAATGCTTTAGGATTCTCATCACTATATTTCTATAGTCGATAGGAGTATAAATAATTCAGGAGTCTAAAGCACTTCATCGAATTTGTGGATAATGTGAGGTGCATGACGTGAAGAGGGCGATAAGCCCTCTTCTTTATTTAATTTAGAAAGCTTTATCAGAAATTTAAAATCGCATAAATAAAAACAATAATAACTTTGTATTAACACGAACCTAATACATAAGATTTTATCTTGCTAAAAATAAAAGGCGTGGTTAATATTGGCTTCGTTAAGCTGATATTCACGCCCATAATAAAAGTCATTGTTAATTGATTTAAACTGAGGAGTTATTAAATCCATTAATTATTGATCTAAAGTAGAGCCAATAATCTTCTTTCTTTTGTGACCGAAACAACTGTTTGTACATTACATATAAATATCCCTTTTGATGAATGGCTCAATAAATATGATAAAGATGAAGCTCCAGTTAGAACAAAAAAAAATATAAAAGTTTTATATAGAGGAGTTAGTAAAGATAATCCTCATAAAGCAATAATGATTGCTCAGGCTGTAGAAGGTGTTATAGATAAACACATATTCAGCGAAATTTTTTTACCTTTAAAAAAATGGTGCAGATATGACTACTGCTCCTAGTATTTGGCTTAAATGAAAAATTTCCTAATTTAATCCATAATATTTTTAAATGTTTAAAACTATTTCTAGATTAATTTTATTAATTTTAATGGTTGGATTTATTACTATCAGTCCAAAAACAAGATTCATACTTGGAGTATCTTTAAAACAAATATCTTCATTTCTTTTGTGGACAGTTGAATATGAAGACAGAGAGAAATGGATTATGGATAAACCCAGTTGGCTTCCAACTCAAATCTTAACCCCCTCTAAATAAATAATTTCTTCTAAATCTGTAAAGCAAATCCAAATAAAAGATTAAATTTCTGGGGTTTCTTATAAAAACATTTTATAAATATAATCCGTATTTAATAATTGATAAAAGCTATGGAAAATAAAAAAAGCATGAAAGTAGAGCCATTGAATTTCTTTTCAAACGATATGAAGGTAGCTAAAGATCAGCTAGCTCATAATCATTTAAAGTTAACTTATCAAAGGGATTCAGTTACAGATCTAGAACAAAAACATAAAGAATGGGCCCAAGAAGATACAGCAAGTTAAAACTTAAACAATTAGTTTGTTTGACGATAAATATTTAAAATGATTAAAACTAAATAGAATATTGACAATCTGCTTAAAATAAATAGATAAGATTTACATCTCTTATGACTGATAAAGAAAAAATTATTTCATAATTACATGAGCTCGCATCACCAGAGAAGATGGGTTCTTTTTTCATGAACAATGCAACTCCGGATTTTTTATTTATCAGGCCAAGTGGTAATCCTATAAGTGCAAAAGGATTTGAAGAAATGATGAACTCTGGAGATATAGTACAAGAAAAAGCAGCAATAACAAAAATACACCGATTCGAATTTTTATGTGATAATGTCGCAATGTCCACTTTCACTCTTAGTTCAAAATTCAGCTACAAAGGTACTCTTAATGATGATTTGCCAACAGTTACTTCTATTTTCAAAAAAGTGAGTGATTTTTGGAAAATTCATTGGATGCAGAGATCAACAGTAGATTCGAATTTATCTTTATGGGTCTAGCAAAGTTAATAGCTTTATTAATGGTATTGCTACTTGTAGGAAGTTCTTTTATAGGTTTAATTATTTACTTTATTAAATGAATTCACCTACGAATTGGGAATTTTTTAAGCAAGATCAAGATAAAATTCTATGGGTACATATCTGTACTGAAAACTTGGATGGAATTGTAATATCTATAAACAACTGGTGGAAAAGAAGATATCCAGAATACAAATTGAGAGTCGTTTCTAAAAACGAATTTGAAAAATTAAAAAAAGCATTAAAACAAAAGCAACAATAAAATTAATATTATCTACCCTTTTCGAACGAAACTTTTTAGTTTAATAATGGTATTAGAGCCTAATTTCTTTCTTAAGTTGAGTATCGTCAGAGGATATTAGATTTTAAGAAAACTTTTCTGTTTGAGATATAACTACTAAACGCTGAATGAAATTTATTGAATTAACAATATTTTCTTTTATGCAATTTAAAACTAGAAAATAAAAAAAGATCCCTATTTCTAGAGATCTTTAAATAGTTTTAATAAAACAAGTGTTTCCTTGTTTCCACTGTTTTAATAAAACTTCTCCTACACACTTTTTTAATATATAACATATATTTCTTTTTTGTGGATGAAGGTGAGTATCGTTACTTATCCGTATTATGTGATAATTACAACTCTTGAATCTATAACGTAATAAAAAAACCCCATGTTTTCAATCAGCGCGTTTAGTGATTAGAAATGAGTGTGAGAAGAGTTCCTATATAGCTAATACTCTGAAAAAATCAATTCACCCCTGTATTTAATAATTTTTATATTTTTTCAATTGGTGCCATAGTTAATCCTTTGATGAGAAGTTGCTGATGATATAGTTCTGCCTGCTCAAAGGGTCCTCTCCATACTTCTGCTGATCCTTCCCTATCAACTTCGAGCGCAAGTAACCATGATTTTTTTTCACTTATTCCAGGGATAATACTTACAAGACAATTTGCCACATGTTCAAACGTATTAAAATTATCATCAAGAACTATTATCCTTACTTCTGGATATTTTCTTCTTATTGTCTTTGGATCTACGACTGAATTAGCTAAGTTGACAGAAATTTTCATATAAAAATATTAGTAGTAATATAGTTGTTTTAGCGAGTGTTATTTTCTATTTTTATAAACTCAATGTTAAAACCTTTAATAAATAAGGTTATTACCCATGGTTAAACATTAAATAGTTGCTACGTTTGAAATAAGAGATTCACTTTATTATGTTTACAAATTATTTGCCTAGTGAAATGGTGACGGTTTTAGAGGTAACAACGATGTTTTCATTTTTAGTTGGTACTATTTTAGTTATGTTGTTTACATCAGATCAGGCTAATAAAAAGAATCTCTATTTAAAGAAAGCTAAATAACTCAAAATATATATAAGGCAAATACATTAACTAATAGAAGTTGATTGGGACCTAGCTTCAAATTTATTTTTAATGAAATTAAAAAGAAAAATAAGTACTGGTATATGGGCTAAACCACCAATAATTACTTTAGTTTCTGAATAAGGCATTTATAAGGTAATAAGAACTAAAAGATATTTAAGCATAAATAATATTTATTAATGCCTTTTGTTAAGCAGCTTCAGGTGCAAAGATAGTTCTATTTTCTCTCCAACATTTACATCCCTTTATTAAGTGATCACCCTGAGGAATAAGTTTTTCGTGAATTGGACAAATCAAGACATTGGCAAAATCCACATTCCTGCTGTAACTAAAGTGATTGCAAGTAATAAAAATCTTTTTTCGTTTTCTTGTTAATGTCTCTTCCTTTAAATAGTCCCATTGGTCTCGCTCATTCATTCAGATTCTTGAAATTGATTTGTAACTTCAGTCCATCCTCCAGCTATTAATTCATTCCATGTTTCAAACGCAGATTCCAGATCATGAAGTCTTGTATTTTTAAGTCGACCAGGTTCTCCCATTTGGTTTGCATAGAAAAGATGGGTATAGACTTTGATGTTTTTTCGTACAGATTTCTTGCATCTTTCAAACAAGATTAAATAGCTATTTTGCGGGTTAAGTATCCAGCCATTTGGGGAGTCAATAAGACTGCCATAAGAAAAATTAGACCAAACATTAGCTCCTCCAAGAGTCATCTAGTAAGTAATACACTTGTACTATTATTTATAGCAGACTTATTTTGTCAATGTCAAGTAATTCTTAAATTCATTCATCTCACAATCTGTTGAATAACTCCAGTCTATTTATTATGACTAACTTTTATTTACTTGGGAAGGCTCATTGTTTCGGGATTTTGGCTAGGCACTTTGGTAAGACATCCATAAAGAAGTAAATAAAATATCTCCTAAGAAACGTCGCAATAACAAGCTTTATATACATCTCAAAGACATGCCATTAATAAAAGGTTCAGATGATCCTATCTGGCCGAATAGATATAAGATTAGTGATGATTAATGGGGACATCATCATTGCAATGAGTTCAGAAATAAATATGGTTTACCATCACATGACTTAAGAAGATTTGGCATTACTGCACTAATAAATGAGGGTGTTTATCCTTACAGGATTTAGGATGTAGTAAGAAATAAGATTCCAGGGATATCAGAGGTATTAATGATGTATAACAGACCTACAACTGAAGATCTAAGAAAAGCAATGGGAATAATTGCAAAGTAGATTTACTCACACTAATCAATAGTAAATATCTTATTGAAAGGAAAAAATCACTTTTAAACTATTATTGTTGAGAAAAAAAGAAATACAAAATTTAAACAGTCGACTCTGAAGGAGACTTTTTTTTGAGATTATTGGTAAATTATCAAAAGCAACAAGACAATTAATTCTCTGATGGATATTCATAGAAAGACATTACTAAATCTTATAAAAGAAAGAGCATACAAGAAAGGAAGATTTACCTTATCTTCTGGTAAAGAATCAGAGCATTACATTAACTGTAAACCTGTTAGTTTATCTTGTGAGGGAAACGCACTTATATCCCATTTGATGTTTGAACATATAGAAGATAAGTCTGCAGCAGTTGGTGGACTTACACTAGGTGCTGATCCTTTAGTTTGTGGTATCGCGCAGAAAGCATACTACTCAAATAAACATATTGACGCTTTGATCGTAAGAAAGAATCCGAAAGGATATGGAACAAAAGAAGTTATTGAAGGTAATAAGCCACCTAAAGGATCTATCGTTACAGTATTAGAAGATGTAACTACAACAGGCAGTAGTGCAATCAAAGCCGTAAATGTTTTGCGTGATGCAGGTTACATTGTTAATCGCGTTGTTGCAATCGTTGATAGAATAGAGGATCAAATTGTATGGGTAGATAACAAAATAGAATTTATTTCTCTATACAAATTAGAGGATATTATTGAATGAACTGTTGGGACTGTCCAAAAATTTGTACCAATAAGGAGGTAGGGAGTAAGTAAGGAGTATTACTGAAAAGATAATGACACTTATTATCTATTTAATTGGTTAAAGAATGGAATTACTACATCAAATATTTCCTACTTGGCATAACTATTTAAATGCTTTTCTTCTTGGTATTGGTTTATATGTTTACCTAAGAATTACAAAAAACATAAATACAAAATAAATTTCTATCTTACATTTTATGTTTAATTAATCCGTCAAAATCAAAAAATTAAAGATGGTGTAAATACTGCAGTCAATTGAGATTTTTTCTATTAGATTAAATACATCAGAAACTCCTCACACACTAATTTCTGATCACTAAACACCCCTATTCGAAAGAATTAGGGTGTTTTTTAATGCAATTAATTCTTAAAAAGTATAACTAGTATATGTGACAATTAAGTAATATTACTCACCCCCTTCCACGAAAGGTAAAAATATGGCATATTGTAAATGTGTGTGTAGGAGAGGTTTTACTAAAAAAGTGGAAACAAGGAAACACTTGATTCGGTAAAACCAGAAAAAGACCTCTAGAAATAGGGGTCTTTTTTTGTCTAATTTATTGCCAATAGATACTCAAATCTAAAAAAAAATAAAGGGGCATTTAATTGCCTCTTTCGAGTCTTATGCACTCATTATCTAAAAGTAGGTGAGTGCTTTTGAATCCTGTATTCTTTATACTCCCACCGATTAGAAAAATAAAGATGTACCTGAATTGGCAACTTGGTCCTGCATTCTAGTCCTGCACACTTAATTCTTAAAATAAAATTACCTACCAAATGCAAGTGATAGCAAGCAGTTTGGTAGGTAACACCGAATCCCCGCCAGTTCTCTGATGCATCGACCTGGAAAAGCCAGAAGAGGAGTCAAAGTGGGCTTTCGTTTCCAATTACAGGATTGGTTTACGTCCACATCACGACAGTCTCCTCAAGTCGAAAAAGAGTCAGATCAGAGCACATAAAGAAGAACTTGACCAAAGATCCAGTAAGTAAATATTAACTTATTTCTTTAGTCATTTGGAGATGGCCAAATCTCTCTTACCTGATTTAAAATTTCTTTTGATTTTTCAACTCTTTTCGACTGATTATCTTCGTTAAGTAAAAACGTTATATGGGCCATTTTCCGTCCAACACTTTCTTTAGATTTACCATACCAATGGATATTAGAACCTCCGATTTGAGATAACAATTCTAATCTTTTTTTTATGGACAAAGGAAATTTTTTATTTAAACCTAGTAAATTTATCATTAAAGATCCTTGGGAATGCATTATTATTTCGGGAGGCTTGATTCCTGATGATATACAAACATATTGATCGAACTGGCTTGATGAACAAGCTTCAATAGAAAAGTGTGCTGAATTATGAGTTCTAGGGGCTATTTCATTAATTAATAGTCCTTTATCACCAAAAAAGAATTCAATTCCCATCACTCCTACATAATCAAGTTCATTTACTATTGATGAGAAAATATTTTTCGCAAAAGTCTCTAAATCATAATCAATTTCAGCTGGAGACAAAACCCAATCACAAATATTATTTTTTTGGAATGTCTCGACAACCGGAAAGAATCTTATTGTTCCATCAAAATCTCTTGATCCTACTAAAGCAAACTCATTTTTATAATCAACCCATTCTTCAATTATCCATTCTTCTGAATTGGTCTCAACAAAAAAAGAATTCAAATCTTCTTTAGTATTGATTTTTGTATTTCCTTTACCGTCATATCCTCCTTTATAAGATTTAATCATTAGAGGAAAATTCCAATACTCAATTTCTTCATCATTAAGACTTTTAAACTCTTCTATTGGTTTCCATCTTGGTGATGGGAGGTTCAATCTTTCTATTAATATTTTTTGAGAGATTCTATCTACCAAAGGTTGAATTGATTCAAGGCTTGGTACAAAAATATCTTTAGACTCAATTAAATTCAATTTTTCAATTTTAATCCATTCATTTTCAAAAATAATTTTTTCGCACTCTTTAATTAAGTCCTTATTCCCTTTTACCTTTAAGGGATCAGCTTCAATTACATAATCTGCTTTTGAACCTGCTGGATCATTGGAAGATTTAGTTTGTACACATACTTTTATTCCTCTATTGTTTGCAGCTTCAGCAAGCATTAAAGCTAATTGGCCACCTCCAATTATTCCTATTGAATAATTTTTCTTTATATTATCAATATTTTTTTTTAAATTCATATGATGATCTTATTATGATTTTTAATTCTTAACAACTGATTATTTTAATCTAATTTTTAAGTCAATATAAGGTTAGAATAAATAAAATCAATCTTTAAAATTTATAAAAAATCTTCTAAAACATTTATTGTGGATAAGAACAAAATACTAGTTCCTCTTAGTAATAATTCATACGAAGTTATTATAAAACAAGGATTAATTAATAGCATTGGAGAAGAACTAACCCGAATTGGTATTAATAATAATAGAAAAATTCTTATAGTTTCTAATAAAGAAATCTCAACATTATTTGGGAGTAAAATTCTTAATACTTTAAAAAAGTATGATTTTAATGCTGAAATATTCAATATTAAAGCTGGAGAATCTCATAAGAACTTGGCAAGTTTAAGTGAGATATTTAATGCTGCTTTTGAGGTTGGTTTAGATAGGAATTCCTTGATGATTGCACTCGGGGGCGGAATTGTAGGGGATGTCACTGGTTTTGCCGCCGCTACATGGTTAAGAGGTATTGAGTATATTCAAATCCCTACAACATTATTATCTATGGTTGATTCATCTGTAGGTGGTAAAACAGCCATTAATCATCCTAAAGGAAAGAATCTAATAGGAGCTTTTTATCAGCCAAAAGCAGTTTTTATTGACCCTGAAACTCTAATAACATTACCAACAAGGGAATTCAAGGCAGGCATGGCGGAAGTGATCAAATATGGAGTCATAAAAGATAAATCACTTTTCGAATACTTAGAAAATGAAAAGAATAGAAATAAGATTCTCAATCTCGAGAACGAATCATTAATAAAAATAATCAATAAATCAATTAAAACTAAGGCTCGTATAGTTTCTGAAGACGAGAAAGAAAATGGAATTCGAGCAATATTAAATTATGGTCATTCCTTTGGCCACGTAATAGAAAATTTGTGTGGATATGGAGAGTATCTACATGGCGAAGCAATATCAATTGGAATGAAAATTGCAGGAGATATTGCGACTGAAAAGAATTTGTGGTCAAAAGAGCATTCTTTAAGGCAAGATCATCTTATTGAAAGTTATGGTCTGCCAATACAAACACCCAAAATTAAAAAGAATGAAGTGACTAAAATACTTATGGGTGATAAAAAAGTACGTAATGGAAAAATGAGATTTATATTACCCATAGAGCTTGGAGAAGTTGATATTTTTAATGATGTAAATGAGACGCAATTCCTAAAATATTTCGATTAGCGAATACAGATTGAATTTATTTTGAATTTCTTATTGTTAAATTTGCTAAAAACAAACCATTTAAAATCTCCTAAACAGATTGGGTCAACTAATCTCAACAATGCTTCTCTTCTAGAAAGAGCTTTTGAGATATCATCCTTTAATTCATTTTGAATTTCAAAAAGTCGTTCGGCTAAACCAAGTGACAATAGTGCCTCTCCTTGTTTGACTATTCCAATAGTTTCAAAACCTAAAGTTTCAGAATCATAAATTAAACTTTCAATACAAACATGAGACGTTAAATCACAATCCCCGGGAGACTCAAAAATATTTTCAACAATTTTTTGGTTTTTATAGGAAATCAATGTCCCATTACTATTACCCAATGAATAATATCTTTTAGCTTCTTTGGCATAGTCAATTATTAATAAAATTCCATTATTGATTTTTGCATAAATAGCCTTTAACCATTTTTTGTTATCTATGTGCCATTCGGTAGTCCATCCTTCTGGAGCATATTTAGGGGGAATATTAATATCTAATGTTTCCTGAGCAGAGGCAATACTTTTTTCTAATTCTTTTGTAATTGAAATTGCATCAAAGAACAAGCTTCCTGATTTCTTATCTATAGAGACTCCTTGTCGTTGCATTTTGCCTTTTAGATTTATTATTCTTTCCACTGGCAAAGCATCGAGTACCTCATTAGCTAATACAACCCCATTTAAACTTCTATCTTCCAAGTCCTCTAAACTTCTCCATAATATATCAAAACCCAGTTTTAAATATTTTTCTAATTTCTTTTGCTGTTTTTTTATCATTCCTTTATTTGGCTCAATAATTATAAAACAAACATTTTTTAATATTTTTTTATCTTTAATAAATAAATACTCAAGGAGACCACTCATAAGACTGCCGTCTCCAGCTCCAAATTCAATCACTGATAACTTATCATCACAAATTAATTTACTTTTTACCTGTATCAACCATTCGTAAATTTGTTTCGATAACAAAAACGCGAAGTCATCTGACATTGAAGGCGAAGTAACAAAATCACCCTTAGAGCCTAAATTAGCTTTACCACTTCCGTAGTATCCATTATTTAGGTCATTCAAAACGAAGTCCATATAGTCATAAAAACTTATAGTTCCTCCCTTTTTTATTATTTTTTTTAGTAACCATTCTTGATTATTCGCGGGTAGGCTTTTCATCGGCGAAAATATATAAAGACCAAAAAACTTCTATGCATTCAAAGATTAACTATTTCTTAGTAATATTTCTATCTATAGTAATTTTAATATTTAATGAACCTTCTTTTGCTATTAATAATCCAAATCTTTTACCTGAAGAAAAAACACCTGTTATTGATTTAGCTAAGACATTAAGTCCAGCTCAGAAAAAATCATTAGAGGAAAATCTTAATAACTTAGAAAAGGAAAGTGGTTGGAAGATTAAATATTTATCTCAATTTGAAAGTGTCCCTGGAATTGCTATTAAAGATTTTTGGGATTTAGATGAAACAAGTTTATTAGTAATTGCAGATCCAAGAGGAGGTAATTTATTAAATTTTAATGTTGGTGAAGCATATTTTGCTTTCATGCCAAGATTATTTTGGGTGGAACTTCAAACAAGGTTCGGAAATCAATATTATGTAAAAGATCATGGAGAAGATGGAGCAGTATTAGATGCAATTAATTCAGTAAAAATTTGTCTTAACAAAGGAGGGTGCCAAGTTGTTCCTGGATTACCAAAAGAACAATATATATGGACTTTGTGTACTTCTATCTTAGGAGGATTAGTGGCAGGATTTGCTGCCGCCCCAAGAAAAGAGGGCCAAATCATATCAATTGGATTTTTAGCTCTTCTTTCTCCTTTATGGGGAATGCTATTTGGCATTTTTGGTTTAGCACCAATAATTTCTAGAACAAGCGAAATAATACCGTTATTCAAAAATGGACTTGCTTTTGCTGCTGCAACAATTGCAGGATATCTATTATCACAAACCGTATTCTCTAGATACGAGAAACCTAAAAAAAGTTAAAAATTTCTAGCTAAAAATCTCCATTTTGAAAAAGTATTTCTTCTTCAGATATCTCCCCTGACTCTGAATACCATCTGTGAGAAATATGTGAAATTTCACTATCCACAAACTCAACCCATGAAAAGTTTACTAATAATTCGCCCTCTATATTTTTTTTATATCTCGGAACTATTGCAGAATTCAAATAAGCTGTACCTTCTTTATCAATTTTGAACATATTTCTCAAACCTTGATTTCTTTTCAGACGATTATGCATATGTCCAAAAATGACAAGGTCAATTTTTCTTTTTTTTTGTATTTCTGAAATTGCGATGGCTAAATCCCTATCTCCCCAGTCACAAGATGGCTCTTTCCAATCTTTACCACAAATACTTGTAGAGTCTGATCCCAAGCCTGAAGGACCAGCATGTGACATTAAAACAAGAGGTAATTCTCTACTATTTTTTTCTGAACATTTAAGCATTTTATTAACTGACTCTTGTTCGCTTATGGGTCCATAAACAGCTTTAACCTCATTTGATAGATAATAACCACCTCCTGAACTACAAGGCCTAGCACTTAAAATATTTAATTGATTATTAAATATTTTCAAATCCCAAGCGCAATATTTTTCTTGCAAAATACGAATCTGTTTTAAAAGAGTCTCTCCTGTTGAGTCTTTACCTCGATCATGATTTCCCAAAATCACAAAAGTAGGAATTTTTATTAGATTAATCTTCTTTATTATTTTGATACTGCCATCAGAAATATCTCCAATAAATAGGACAATATCTGGTTTTATAAGCGATAAAATCCTAATATCCGCTTCAGACCACTGACCGTGACAGTCACCAACAATAGCAATTTTTAAATTTGTCAGAATTTTTTCTATTTAAAGGCATATAATCTATTAAGAGACATTGTAAATCCTGACCAGTATAACTTCTACTGCAAAACAGAAATCAATTAAAAACGAAAAAGATTTGATTTCTGAAATTAAGGAGCTTTGCTTAAAAGCTAATGCGATAATTCTTGCTCATTATTATCAAGCACCAGAAATTCAAGATATCGCTGATTTTATTGGAGATTCATTAGACCTCTCTAGGAAAGCAGCAAATAATGATGCAGACATAATAATTTTTTGTGGTGTCCATTTCATGGCAGAAACGGCAAAAATACTTAGCCCAAACAAAACAGTTTTATTACCTGATATAGATGCAGGTTGTTCTTTGGCTGATGATTGTCCTGCAGAAGAGTTCCAAAAATTTAGAGAGGAAAATCCAGATCATTATGTTGTAAGTTATATAAACTGTACTGCAGAAGTAAAAGCACAAAGTGATTTAATTTGCACTAGTAGCAATGCTGTTTCATTAGTAGAAAAAATTCCTAAAGATAAAAAAATTATATTTGCGCCAGATAAAAATCTTGGTCGATGGGTACAAAAAAACTCAGGGAGAAAACTTAAACTTTGGCCAGGCAGCTGTGTAGTTCATGAAACTTTTAGTGAAGAGGCTTTATTAAAATTAAAGTACAAACATCCCGATGCAAAAGTAATAGCCCATCCTGAGTGCAGCCAAAATTTATTAGTACTTTCAGATTTTATTGGTTCAACCAGTAAGTTATTAGATTTCGTTAGTAATGATAATTCTGATACTTATATGGTTTTAACTGAACCTGGGATAATTCATCAAATGAAAAAGAAAGAACCTAATAAAATTTTTGTTGAAGTACCAGATATTGATGGTTGTAAATGTAATGAGTGTCCATATATGAAATTGAATACATTAGAAAAGATTTTAGATTGTTTAAAAAACAATTATCCTTCAATTGAATTAGACCCTAAAATAATTAAAAAAGCTTACAAACCTATAAAAAGAATGCTGGATATGAGCATCTAATTTAATGAATAAACAAAATTTTTATCATTATTTTTAAAAACAGCTAATAAATTTGAAGAATTAGGTTGAAACTGACTTACTAATTTAGTTTTTTTAATAATTTTAAGAAGTTCTTTCTCACCTGCTCTATACTGTCTATCTCTTTTAGTACCAATTTCTCTTTGAAGAATTGGATTAGAATTCATCTTGACTTCTATGTCTGGAGTAATTCCAAACTTATTAATATCTGTTCCATTAGGAGTTAAGTATTTTGCTACCGTAACTGTTAATCCTGAACCATCGACCAAGGTTCGCATAGACTGAACAAGGCCTTTGCCGAAAGTTTTCTTCCCTACTAATTTTCCTCTGTTATTATCTCTTATTGCTCCGGAGACTATTTCACTTGCGCTCGCCGAACCTTCATTGACAAGTACAATTAAAGGTTTTTTTGTTAAAGCATTACCATTCCCTTTTTTTGTTTCTCTCAAACCATCTTTTGATAAGGTGCTTACGATTATGCCTTTATCAATAAATTGACGAGAAATATCAATACTTGATTCTAATAATCCTCCGGGATTACTTCTTAAATCAAGAACATATCCAGAAACTTTTTTTATTTCTAGATCTTTTAATGTATCTTTCATCTCTCTTGATGCATTAGCATTAAACTGTTTTATTCTCACATAACCTATTAATAATCCATCTTTAGTTTCATTGATTTTGCTTGTCACTGATTTAATTTCTATCCTTTCTCTTAATAAAGACTTATAAAAAGAATTCCCATTTCTTAGGATTTCAAGTTTAACTTTTGTACCTCTTCTGCCCCTTATTAATTTAACTGCATCCTCAATATTCAACCCTTTAGTAGATACATTATCGATTGATAAAATCTTATCTTTAGCTTTAATTCCAGCCTCATAAGCAGGAGTTCCCTCTATAGGAGAAATAATAATTATAGAATCAGATTCTTTATCTTTAACAATTTGTATTCCGACTCCAGTTAATTCTCCTGAAGTATCTATTCTCATTTGATTAAATTCTTTAGGGTCTAGAAATCTTGTATATGGGTCATCTAAATTTGAAAGCATATCTCTAATAGCATCATAAGCTTCATTGTTATCTGAATATTTTTTTGCTAAAAATTCCTTTCTTAAATTAATCCAATTAGATCTCTCAAATTTTCCACTTGAATCAAGGAAGTCTCTATATACTATTTGCCAAACGTGATCAATAACCTCTTTGTAGTTATTTTCTAAAATTGTCGCCTTTGAATGATTACTCACCAATATTCCAGAAAAAGTAGTCACTATTAAAAAGACAAGTTTATTTTTAAATAATTCTTTTATTTTCAAGGGTCGGTACTAAGCATTAAATATTCTATTAATTGAATTATAAATTAAAAATAAGTTTAGGGATCAATCCATTTCCCATCATCTTTAATGAGCCGAATTAAAGCATCAACACCTTCATCCTCAGGTACTCTTTTTATCTCTTCTTTTCTTCTGTAAAGAGCAATTGTACCTTTACCTTTGCCTACATAACCATAATCAGCATCTGCCATTTCTCCTGGGCCATTTACTATACAACCCATTATTGCTATGTCTAAACCAGTTAAATGAGAAGTGGCATTCCTCACTTTATCTACAACCTCCTCTAAATTAAAAAGCGTTCTACCACAGCTAGGGCAGCTTATATATTCAACCATTGTTTTTCGCAATCCTAAAGATTGCAAAATTGAATAGCATACTGGAATCTCCTTTTCAGGAGCTTCAGTTAGAGAAACTCTAATAGTATCTCCAAGACCCTCTGCAAGAAGTGTTCCTATACCTGCAGTACTCTTAATCCTTCCATAATCACCATCTCCTGCTTCAGTAACACCCAAATGCAATGGGTAGTTATATCCTTCAGCATCTAATCTATCTGCAATCATTCTATATGCAGCTAACATCACTGGTGCTCTTGAGGCTTTCATAGAAATAATGATGTTATGAAAATCAAGCTCATCACAGATTTTGACGAATTCCATTGCAGATTCTGTCATCCCTAAAGGTGTATCTCCATAAGTAAAAAGCATCCTCTCGGATAAAGATCCATGATTAACTCCAATTCTTAAAGCTTTATTCTCCGACTTTAAAACTTCTACAAGTGGAGTAAATCTTTTAAGAATTGTTTTTTTAATAGTCTCAAACTCATCTTCAGTATATTCAGTCCTTGTAGGATCTGACTTCTCAAAAACAAATAATCCTGGATTAATTCTTACTTTATCAACATGTTTTGCAACCTCCATTGCAATTTTCATTCCATTGTGATGAACATCTGCAACTAAGGGGGTATCTATATTATTTTTTATTAATTTTTCTTTAATATCACCAACAGCCTTTGCATGAGCTAAAGAAGGAACAGTTAGTCTTACTATTTCGCATCCAACTTCATGAAGTCTTTTAATTGCTAAAAAAGAATTATTCACATCCATAGTATCTTCATTTATCATAGATTGAACTCTTACTGGATAATCACTACCAATTGCGATATTCCCAACCATTACTGTTCTAGTTATCCTTCTCTCAATATAAGTTGAATATCTCCTTGAGAGACTATTCACCTCTTTTGATTGAGTAAGTGACATTAAATTCTAGAAATTCAAAAATTCTTACTTAAATTATAAAGCATATAGTTTACTACTAACATTCTTAAGGTCTTTTAAAGTTAGATCATATGGTTTTTCAACCTCTTTTGAAGAGAATCTCAACAAATAAGAGGGGTGAAAAATAGTAATAATTTCTCTCCCACCTTTCTTAAACCATTTTCCTCTTGTTTTAGAAATTGGATTCTTTGTTTCCAAGATAGTTCTCATAGCAATCGAACCGGTTAAAATAATAAATTTTGGATCTACTAGTTTGATTTGCTGCATTAACCATGGTTTATGAATATTTATTTCTTTATTAGTTGGTTTTCTATTGTTTGGAGGACGGCATTTAATTACATTGCAAAAATATACATCCTTTTGTAAGTCAATTCCTGCTTCTATTAATAGTTCATCCAACAATTTCCCTGATCTACCAACATAAGGCTCTCCCTCTAAGTCTTCTTGAGCCCCAGGTGCTTCCCCAATAATTAATAAATTTGCAAATACATTACCTCTACTAATGACTAATCTTTTCAAAGCAAATTTAAGTTCAAAGCTTATACATAATATTAAAACTAAAAATGATTAAATAAATAAAAATAACTATATAATTCTTCACTCCACATTTTAATTTTTCATAAAAGACAATACGAAAATAAATTAAATTAAGAAAATGAACCAAATTTAACCAATCTGTGATACTTTTACTTATTCTTATTCTATTAATAAAATAAATTTTTTAAAAGTTATATTTAAAGAACTTTAGATCAAATGAGTGAAGTAAATTTATCAAAAAGAGCACTCTCTATTGAGCCTTCACTTACTCTACAGATAAGTGCTAAAGCTAATCAACTCGCAAAAGAGGGAAAAGATATATGTAATTTGAGTGCTGGAGAACCAGACTTTGATGCTCCCAATAAAATATTAAAAGCAACAAGTGAGGCTATATTTGATGGATATACAAAATATGGTCCTGCCTCAGGAGATTTAGAACTTAGAAAAGCTATTGCTGAAAAACTTCAAACTCAAAACAATTTATATGTTGATTATGAAAATGTAATGGTAACAAATGGAGCAAAACAGGCAATTTATAATCTTTTCCAGGTTTTATTGAATGATGGGGACGAAGTGATTATACCTGCTCCTTATTGGTTAAGCTATCCTCAGATGATTAGATTGGCAGGGGGTGAGCCTGTCTTCCTAAATTCTTCTGCTGAAGATGGATTCAAAATAAATATACAAGATTTAAAATCTAAGATATCTCCAAAAACGAAATTTATAATTATTAATTCTCCCAATAATCCAACTGGCAGAGTAATGCCAAAAGAAGAATTGTTGCAAATTGCAGAATTAGTAAGAGAAAATAAAAATATTAATATTCTTTCAGATGAGATTTACGAATTAATTCTTAAAAAAGAATTTAAGCATTTAAGTTTAGCTTCACTAGCAACTGACCTAAAAGAAAGAATTTTTATAATCAATGGTTTTGCAAAGGGTTGGGCAATGACAGGGTGGAGAGTTGGTTATTTAGCAGGACAAAAAGATGTTATTAAAGCATCATCAGCCTTACAAAGCCAAAGTACAAGTAATGTTTGTTCTTTCGTTCAAAGAGGTGCTTTAGAGGCTTTAAAAGTAAACCGAGAATTTTTCTTAGAAATCAATAGCCATTATGATCTAAGAAGAGAAGTCCTTTATAAAGGGCTAAAAAATATCGAAGGACTATTTATATATCCACCTAATGGAGCTTTTTATGCATTTCCTAGATTACCTAATAATTCCATGACTTCTGTAGAATTTTGCAAAAGAATTCTTAATGATTATGGTTTAGTGGTGGTGCCTGGAAAACCTTTTGGTGATGATCAATGTATTAGAATTTCATGTGCCTCTTCAAAAGAAAAGATTCTTGATGGCTTATCAAGATTAGAGAAAGGTATTTTAAATTATTACTTTTAAATGAATAAGATTTTTATTAATGTTAAAAAAATAATTGTAACCTCTACTATTTTTTTCGCAACTCTTTCTTCACCCTTAAATGCAAATCCAAAAGTTTTAAAGATCGGGGCAATTCCTGATCAAAATCAAGAGGTGTTAGACAAAAGATTTAATTTGTTTGCAAAAGAATTAGCCAAGAGTTTAAATGTAAAGGTAAAGTATATTCCCGTTGTTAATTATATTGCTGCGGTTACTGGATTCAGAACAAATGATTTAGATTTAGTATGGTTTGGTGGTTTATCCGGAGTTCAGGCAAGATTACAAACCCCTAATGCAATTGTGATTGCTCAACGAGATATTGATAAAGATTTTAAGAGCGTTTTTATTGTGAATAAGAAATTAAAACTTGATTCAATTTTCAATAAAAATGGACTTAAAAAGCTCAAGAATCTAAGATTTACTTTTGGTTCTGAAAATTCAACATCTGGAAGGTTAATGCCAGAATATTTCCTTAATGATGCTGGAATAAAAATAGAAAACTTTAAAGGAAAAAGAGCAGGATTCAGCGGTAGTCATGATGCAACTATCGCTTTAGTTAATAGTGGAGCCTTTGATGCAGGAGCTTTAAATAAACAAGTGTGGGAAAACAATCTTAAAAATAATCCTAAACGAACAAATAATGTAAATCTTTTTTGGATAACTCCTGATTATGTTGACTATCATTGGGTTGCTCAAGGAAATCTTGATAATAGATTTCGAAAAGGTTTTACTAAAGAACTTAAATCTACAATTCTTAATTTAGATATTAAAAATACAGAACATAAAAAGATATTAGATATGTTCAACGCAAAAAAATTTATAGAAGCAGAATCTAGTGAATATAAAAATATCGAGAAAATCGCGAGAAAATTAAAAAAAATCAGATGATTAATCCTCTTCTCGAATTAAAAGAGGTAAGCTATAAAAATAAAAATAATTTCACCTTAAAAAACGTAAGTTTACGAATTAAATCGGGTGAAAAAGTTGCCTTATTAGGCAAAAGTGGCGCGGGTAAAACTACCCTTATATCTATTCTTAACGGAACACTCAAGCCTAACAAAGGTAGTGTCAAATTATTTAATACAGAATTTGATAAATTAAACTTATACCAAAAGAGTAAGATATCAACTATCTGGCAAGATTTAAGATTAATAGAAGATCTATCAGTAGAACAAAATGTTAATTGTGGACTTCTTGGAAAACAAAGTTTCCTATTTGCTTTTAAAAATTTACTAAATATAAGTTCTTTTAATAAAGCTCATCAATATATGCAAGTTTGTAATCTTAAGAAATCTATTTTTTCCAAAAATATTAGAAAAATATCTGGAGGCCAAAAACAAAGAGTCGCTATTGCAAGATCATTAATTCAAGAGTCAGACATCCTACTTGCTGATGAGCCTTTTAATAATTTAGATCCAAAACTAACTTCTAATATTAAAAATCTATTATTAATTACTAAAAATAAAAATAAAATAAAAGTTCCTAACACTACTTTAATTTCTTTGCATAGATTAGATTTATTAGATGGTTTTAATAGAATTATTGGAATGAAAAATGGTGAAATATTATTTGATTTAGAGAAAACTAAATTAAAAAAATATCATTTAAACAAGATTTATTAGATAATTGAATAAATTAAAATTAAATTCTTCTTCAATAACTTTTCTACCAATACTAGTTTTTATACCTATAGCCTATGAACTATTTATTAATTTTCATATTGGAGGAATTGAATTATTTAAAGAATTTATTATTTCTGCCTTAAATCCGAAAATTAATAATGAAATCATTTTAACCTTAGTAAAAAGATTAAATGAAACTATTTTTATTGCATTTTTAAGTTGGCTAATAAGTATTATATTTGGGGTTATTTTTGGAATATTATCTTCAGAAATTTTTTATAAAATATTAAATTTACCTATATTTTTAAAGAGATTTTTAAATTTATTTTTAACTTTTATTAGATCGATTCATGAAATAATTTGGGGACTTATATTAATGCAAATATATGGTATAAATTTTTCAATTGGAATAATAGCTATTTGCATTCCTTATGTTGCTATAAATGCAAAAGTTTTTAGTGAGCAAATAGAAAATATTAATCTAAAAACGATTGAATCAATTAAACAAATTAATTGTATTAAATCTTCCACTTTAATAACATTAGTTTGGGCTCCAGTGATAGAAACCTTTAAAAATTTTGGGTTATACCGTTTGGAATGTGCCATAAGAAGTACAGCAGTTTTGGGATTGTTTGGAGTTGGAGGAATAGGCACAAGTATATTTATATCCTTTCAAACTTTGAATTTCCGAGAGCTATGGACTTATCTTTGGGGTTTAGCTTTTTTAATTATTATCTCAAAAGAACTATTAAAAAAATTCAACCTCTCTAAAACTTCTAAGAATTTTTTGACCTTTTTTGTAATAGCTTTATTTTGTATTAGTTTATTTTCTTTATCTTTCTTTGTTTATTTTATATTTAATAAAAATGCAATACCTTTTAATTCAATCAACAATCTTTTGATATCAAACTTTAATTTTATTTCATACGACTTTTTAAAGCTATTATTAGAAACAATAGTTTTATGTCTTTTATCTACTGGAATAGCTATAAGTTTTCCTCCCATTTTTATATTAATTTTAAATAATAAAATAGGAATTACAATTATAAGAATAATCTCATTTTTATTTCGTTTAATACCAACGCCTGTACTAATTCTAATACTTTTAATGTTTAATAATCCTTCAATATCTTTAGCAGCAATAACATTAGGATTACATAACGCAGCTATAACAAGCAAATTGCTTTTGGCGAATTTACATAACCAAGATAATAAACAATATATTGCGATGAAATCATTAGGAGTTGCAAAGAGGTCTAGTTGGCTTTTCGGATTATTTGTTAAACAAGCAAATAGTTACTTAGCATATTGTGCTTATAGATCAGACATTATAATTAGAGAAACAGCCATTTTGGGAGTAATTGGTAGTGTTGGTTTAGGTTGGCAACTTCAAGAATCATTGAGTTCATTTGCATGGGAAGAAGTTATAGTAATTTTGTTTGCTTATAGCTCAATTGCAATAATTGGAGAATTAATAAATGGTAAAATCAAAAGTAATCTAACTTGATTATTAATAAAAATCTTCTCAAATCAAGTGAAAATATTTAAAGGAAATTAGTGCCTGTTTTACCAAAACAATTGGTTGTAATCGGAGATAGTTCAGTATATGGATGGGGGGATACTGTAGGAGGAGGATGGTGCGAAAGACTAAGAAAAGATTGGTCTAAATTTCATGATTTTCCAATTATTTATCCACTAGGGGTAAGAGGAGATGGAATTGAAAAGGTTTCTTTACGTTGGGAAAAAGAATGGTCATCAAGAGGAGAAACAAGAAGAAATAAACCCAAAGCTATCCTCTTAAATGTTGGTCTTAATGATACTCCAACAATTGGACAAAAAAATGGGCGGCACCAATTAGAGATAAATGGATTCGAGTATGGATTAGAAAGATTAATTTTTGAAATGAAGTCCCAAACTCAAGTTTTTGTAATTGGGCTAACCCCAGTTGATGAAAACAAAATGCCATTTGCTGGATGTTTATGGTATTCAAATGATTCCTGTCATTCTTATGAAAGAAGAATGGAAGAAGTCTGTATAAATCAAAATGTCCCTTTTCTGCCAACTTTTAGAGAAATGTACTCAGATAATAGAAGTAAGAATTGGATCGCAGAGGATGGTATACACTTAAATGCGCATGGACATCTTTGGATTTATCAACGTATTAAAAGTTGGGATATTCTTAATAAATGGAAGGAATCCTAATTTTGATAAAAGGTAATTTAATTAGAAATTTTGAGATAAAAAATTAGAACAAAAATAGCAATTATAGAAGAAATACTTGTTTGAATAGAATTTACCAATTCATTACTTAATTTATATTTGTCTTGAAATTTAGCTCCAATAAAACTTTCAGAAATTGTTGCTAAAAAACCAGAAATTACAACTATCAAAAATTGATATTTTGTTGAAATAATATTTAATATAAACATTATTAATGACATAAATAATGCACCTAAGGCACTTGCAGCTGTGCCTTCTAAACTAATTCCTCCTTCTGCACCTCTTTCAACTTTTCTAAACGAAGTAATTAGATATGTATTTCTACCAAATCTTTTTCCTATTTCACTGCCAAAAGTATCTGCCAACTTTGCGGCAAAACTTGCAGCAAAACCAATTTTGTAAAAGACTAAATTAGTAACATTCAATTTAACCATTATTGCAAAAAACAATCCTGTTGCAGCCGAACCCCAAACATTTTCAGGACCTCTTTTACCACCTCTTTTTTCAGCTATGCCTTTTTCGTTTTTAAATTTATAACCAATTTTTGTCACAAGAGATCCAAGGAATAAATATATTACAACTGAGGTCCAACCTTGCCATGACAAACATCCCCATAAAATAGACCCTAATACCCCAGCACTTATCCACCCTCCTTTTGTCATCAATGGGACTCTAAAAAACAAAAAAATTAGAATAAAATTAATTAAAAAGCCAAATAAAAAATCATTAGAAAGTAAATTCATTTTTTTTAAAAAATTAATTTGAGATGATTACGCCATTGACTAAGAATTGAAGTTGCACTAACAGTAGCTGTTGAAGTTCTTAAAATGCTTTCTGAAAGTTTAACAAAAGCAATTTTATTTTTAATAAAAAATTCAATTTCACCTTTGGACCAGCCTCCTTCCGGTCCAATTACATTCCATAAAACTCCTCCTTTTTTATCCAAAACACTTTGCTTTTTTTTTAACCATTGATTCAAATTATCAGAGCTAACATCTCTCGTAACAGATACTGAAATAATATCTTTATTTTCTATAGAATTTATCCAGTCGAATAAATTTATATCACTCAAAATAGATGGTCTCCATAATCTCTCACATTGTTCAACAGCTTCATTAACAATTGAATTCCATCTTATAAGTTTATTTGAGAAGTTGGTATACTTCTTAACTTGTCTATCTGAATACAAAGGTTGTATAAAATCAATTCCTATTTCAGTACACATTTTTAGAATATCTTCAAAACCATTTTTAGGAATAACAACAGCTATTCCTAATGAAATTTTTTCTTTTTCTTGAAATAAATAAGGATTATTAATATTGTTTATCTTTATAGAATTGTCCTCTAAGTTTATAGCTTTCCATAATGAACCTTGGCCATTAGTGATAAATATTTCTTTACCAATTTTTATTCGCATTACTTTATTTATATAGCGCGCTTCATTATTTGTAAGTTTTAAATTATTGTTCTTATTATTAATTATTCTTTCATTCTGTATAAATAATCTTGTTAAATCATCCATATATAAAAATCAATTTTTAAAAACCAAATCTTCATGTTCCTCAATCGACCAATCACTATTTTCTCCCCCAATTATTAATTCATCAATTTTTACATAATTATTAGATATCTCATTTAACGCATTTATTAAAATATCAATAGAAAGTGAATCTGAAGTCCCAAAATCAACCCAACTTCTTGACCACAAATTTTGATATTCCATAACACCTAAATTATGCATCAAGGCAGGAAGGACAGATTCTTTTTGTTCATTATCGTATGACATCCAACTTAAATCAGAACCCTCTTCATGAGTTTGTAAATTCTCAGAATTAAACCCACCTAACCTACCTAATACATACCAACTATCAAAAACACCATCTAAATAGTTTTTTTCTGCTTCAGTAGGTATTTCAAAGAATTTTATCCAAATCCAACAATTAAAAGGATCAACTTCCCTAAATGCAATATTCATTTTTAATGTTATTTTTTTTAGATCTATAGTTATTATAAGTAGATAATTCAAAGTTTAAATTTCATACCTAAAACTAAATTAATAATGCTTGATTTAAAAGATATTACTTATCAACCTGAAACAGGAAATAAAAAAATATTAGACGATATTAGTTTCAATCTTAATGAAAATGAAATTATATTAATTTGTGGCAAAAGTGGTTCAGGGAAAACTACTCTATTGGAAATAATAAGTGGACTAATTACTCCTCAGAAAGGAAAGATTACTTGGAAAAATAAAAATATCACTGCTAGGCAAAGAAGATGGATAAGTGGAGTAGTATTCCAATTCCCAGAAAGATACTTTTTAGGAACAACCATTGGGAAAGAATTAAAAATTGGTTATAAATCATTGAGAGAAAAAAATATAGAGCAAGTTTTAAAAAAAGTTGGCCTATCAAATATAAATCTTACTCAACCTCCTGAGAAACTAAGTGGTGGTCAACAGAGAAGATTAGCTGTAGCAGTTCAACTAATGAGAAATCCAAGTATTCTTATACTTGACGAACCAACTGCTGGTCTTGATTGGTCAATGAAAAATGATGTTAAGAATTTAGTTCTCAATCTCAAAAATAAAAATACAATAATTATTGTTACTCATGAACCCTCATTATTTGAGGGGATACCGTCTAAAATATTAGTTCTTGAACAAGGAAAGATTAAGGAATTAACTAAAGAAAATTATGGGGGATAAAATTGTACGCGCAACTGCGGCTAATGGTGGAATAAGGCTAGTTGCGGTATTAACAACAGATGCATCAATGGAAGCGAAAGAAAGGCATGGATTGTCTTATCTAACTACCTCTATACTGGGGAGAGCTTTCAGCGCCTCTCTTCTTTTAGCAAGTTCGATGAAAGTAATGCATGGGAGAGTCACTTTAAGAGTAAGATCTGATGGCCCTTTAAAGGGATTACTTGTGGATGCCGGCAGAGATGGGAAAGTTAGAGGTTATGTAGGAAATCCTAATTTGGAATTAGATCTAGTCAAAACCAAGTCTAATCAATATTCTTTTGATTTCACAAAAGCATTAGGGACAGGCTATTTAAATGTTATCCGGGATAATGGTTTTGGAGAACCTTTTACCAGCACTGTTGAGTTAGTTAATGGAAATATTGCTGAAGATTTAGCATCTTATTTATATCATTCTGAGCAAACTCCTTCTGCTGTATTTATTGGGGAAAAGATTCAAAATAAAAATATTATTTCTAGCGGAGGCTTGTTAGCTCAAGTTTTACCAAAGAAAGAAACTGATCCATTATTAGTCTCGCTGCTTGAAGAAAGATGTAAAGAAATTAATTCTTTTAGTGAAGACTTATTTAAATCAAAAGATAATCTTCTTTCACTCATAAAAAATATTTTTCCTGATATTGACGATAAATCAATTTCAGAGAAAGCTCGAACTCAAGAGGTTAGATTTGAATGTAGGTGCTCTAGACAGAGAAGTTTAAATGCAATGAAAATGCTTGATAAAAAAGAATTAGAAGATATTTTAATTAAAGAAGGAAAAGCCGAATTAGTTTGCGAATTTTGCAAGAATAAATATCTAATAAATTCTGAAGAGATTAAAGAGATGATTAAAAATTAATTTAAAGGAAAATTACTCCTATCCACAAAATTATCATTGCTGGTAAACTTTGGATTTTTTGAATTGATAAAGAGTTATTAGATATTTCCTGAATAAATGAGTTAGTTTCAAATAAACCTCCAAATATTAAGCCTATTGAAAGAAATGTCACACTCCATCCAAGAGAACTAATAAACTTTTTACCTGATTTAATTTGAATATAAGTAAGAATTAAAGTTGAAATAGAGAGCAGAAGTCTGTTGTAAGAATCAGGACTAATTAAAAGTATTATCAAAAATAATAATCCAACAGATAATTTGATTGAAAGATTATCAAAAGATGGAGGGGTTATTTTGGGAAGGCTATATTCGTTTGACTTGTTACCATTATTATTTAAATTTTTTATTTTTGATAAAAGCGGGAAATCATTATTAATGAGTTTATTAATTTGTTTCTCTTTCTTAGAAGCATTTTGAGCTTCGAAACTAACATTCCCTGACTGCCTTGCTTTCAAACTACCCATTAACAATTGATCAAAAGATGATTCTACTTTTGCCTTAAGTAGTAGATCTTCACCTGCCTCCTTAACTTTAAGATCTCTTGCTTTTTGTATATCTTCAAAATCGGCACCTTCGTCAACACCTAATATTTCATAGGGAGTTTTATCGGGATTATTTTTGCTTTTATTTGGATCCAATTGATTTTTACAATAACTATAGATTAACCAATTTTATTATCCAATAGGTCTTTATAAAACAATTGGTTCCACTCCACTAACAACAGGTGCTACTTTTTTTAAATCTAAATTCTCATTATCTTCAATAAATTGATTAAGATTCCACTGATTCTTAAAAAGAATCACTGGCCTATTCCAGCAATCCTTTACTACTTTGCAATTAAAGATCCTTCCTAATTCGTCAATGGCTGACCATCCATCTGAAACCCATCGTGCCAATTGGTATGGCATAGATTCAAGATTGGCATCTACACCATATTCATTTTTTAATCTATGAATAACTACTTCCAACTGTAATTGTCCAACAGCTGCAAGGATAGGATCTCTTTTGCTCTCATCAAAGTCATAAAGTATTTGAACAGCACCTTCTTCACGAAGTTCGTTTACTCCCTTCCTAAAGTTTTTAAATGCTGAAGGGTTTGGATTTCTTAGCCAACTAAATATTTCAGGACTAAAGGAGGGTATACCCTCATATTCAAGATGAGTGCCTGTATATAAAGTATCTCCGATAGAAAACATTCCAGGGTTGTTAAGTCCAATTACATCTCCAGGATAGGCATCATCAACTACTTCCCTGTCTTGACCAAATATTTTTTGAGGTCGAGATAATCTAATAGTTCTTCCTGTTCTTGAGTGCTTGACTGACATATCCTTTTCAAATTTTCCACTACAAACTCTTATAAAAGCAACTCTATCTCTATGCTTTGGATCCATATTTGCCTGCAACTTAAATACGAAACCGCTAAATTCATCGCTTGCAGGCTCAATATCTCCCTTATTACTATTTCTTGAAGTTGGTTTTTGAGCCATTTTTAAAAAACTATCTAAAAAAGGTCTTACCCCAAAATTTGTCATCGCCGAGCCAAAGAAAACAGGAGTAAGTGAACCATTAAAAATTTCTTCTTTTTCTAATTTCGAACCTGCCTCATCAAGAACCTCGAGCTCTTCAAGAGAGATCTCAAGTAATTCTTTCTCTACATATTTTGAAAGTTCTTTATCATCTAAACTCATTCTTTTCTCATTTGACTGTTTCCCTCTAACAGCTTTATCAAATAAAATAACCTCTCTTGTAAATCTATCAATAACTCCTCTAAATTCCTCACCTATACCAATTGGCCAATTAACGGGCAAAGTATTCAAACCAAGCTCTGATTCAATTTCATCAAGCAACGAAAAAGGTTCTCTCCCCGGTCTATCCATCTTGTTAATAAAAGTAAAAATAGGTATTTTTCTCATTCTGCATACCTCAAATAATTTTCTTGTTTGAGGTTCTAATCCTTTAGCGGCATCTTCAAGCATTACTGCATTATCTGCGGCAGCTAAAGTTCTATATGTATCTTCAGAAAAATCTTTGTGCCCAGGAGTATCCAACAGATTTATTACTGATCTTTCATATTCAAACTGCAAAACAGTTGAAGTAATTGAGATACCTCTTTGTTTTTCAAGTTCCATCCAATCAGAAGTAGCTTTCCTTTGATTACCTCTTGCTTTTACTGCCCCTGCTTGCTGTATAGCGCCTCCATATAAAAGAAGTTTTTCAGTAAGAGTTGTTTTACCAGCATCAGGATGTGAAATAATCGCAAAGTTCCTTCTTTTATTTACCGCCTCTAAGATATTTTTATTATTTAAGTTTTCAGTACTTGAACTCATTAAATTCTATTTTAACAATCCCATTAACTCTAAACCTTACCATAAATGACTAAATATTGATCACCTTCTTCGAACACTTCTAAAGAGGATAATTTATTCTCAAAAATAAAATCTTTTAATTCTTTTGATGTGTAAGAAGCCTTTAATGATGCGTAATAATCATTAGTCAGAATTTCATTATATTTTTCCCCGCATTTTTCTTTTAAATATAAGGCTGATTGTTTATCAATCGGTCTTTTCAGATCTTTATGAAAATTTATAGTCAAATCACTTGATAATCTCTTTATGCAATTAAAAAAATCATCCAGATAAGTAATATGGTGAATTAAACTATTGCTGACTAATAAACTTATATTTTTTTCGAAAGAAATATCACTTGATTTAAGGCTTTTTATATCTGCACAAATGTAACGCAAATTTTTTAATCGACTCCGATTTAAGGAATTCTTTTTATTTAACTCTGCTATTCGAATCATCTCTTTGGAGCCATCAATACCAATAACATTGGCATTAGGCCATTTAGTTGATAACTTTTCAGAAATATTGCCAGGTCCGCATCCTAAATCAACAATCAATTCTTTTTCATTCAAATGAATATTATTTTTAATCAAGTAATGATTTATTTGACTAATAAGATTATTCTCTCCCTCTGAAAAATCAGCTTTAGCATAAGAATCAACTTGGTCTTCTCTTTCCATTAATTCAGGTTCAACAGTTCTTTCCATAAACTTCCGTGAACAAAGATTTCATAATAAACATATTTTTACACAAACCGTTAAATAGTGGTAAGAATAGTTGCAGACGCCACAGGTAGAGTTATTCTTCCTTTACGGGTAAATTTACATACTTTTTTTATCGTGACAATTGCACCAAATAAAGCTTCCTCCGAGAGCAATTCTAATAATCTTAGGAAAGATGACTTCCCAAAAACAGCTCCTGCTGCTTATCCTGTCTTCTTTAGGTCATATAGCAGAAAGACAGTTTCCGGAAAAAGAGAGAATTGGAGTGAAGTTGGAGAAAGAAATTTATCTGGATTAAAAGAATTAGGAAAACTCTCTGATCAAGAATTGATGTTAATGAGAGAAATGCAGAGTAACCAAAAGGCTCAACCATCTGGAAGATGGTTATGGATCGGAGGGACTCCATGGATTAATAAAAACCAGAATTTTTCAGGAGCATATAATTGTACTTCGACAAATTTAATTGATTGGGAAGCTTTTGCCCTAATGATGGATTTAGCAATGATGGGTTGCGGCACAGGAGCAATAATAGAGCCCCATTTTATAAATAAGCTTCCAACAGTAAAAAATAAAATAACTATTAAATCAGTAAGCGAAGTAGGAATAACTCCTAAGGATCAAAGGCAGGAAAAATCTTCTTTAGAAATTAAAGGCAACGATATTTTTATAAAAGTGGGTGATAGCAGAAGAGGCTGGGTAGATAGTTATAAATATCTTCTTGAAGCATCAAGCAATGAAAGTCTTGAAAAAGAAGTTAATGTTTATATTAACTTAGAAGATATTAGGCCAGCAGGAGAATCATTAAAAGGTTTTGGAGGTATGGCGAATCCTATTAAATTAAAGGATCTATACTCTCGAGTTGCTTCTCTATTAGGAAAAGCGATTGGTAGAAAGCTAAATACAGTCGAGTGCTGCTTACTTATTGACGAAGCAGCTGTAACAATAGTTGCAGGTAACATAAGAAGAAGCGCTGGCATGAGGCAGTTTGCATCTGATGACAAAGAAGCAGCATCAGCTAAAGAGAATCTATGGAGTCAAGACGAAGATGGTAATTGGAGAATCGATCCCGAAAAGGACGCTCTTAGAATGGCAAATCATACAAGGGTTTATCATACAAAGCCCTCTTATCAAACAATTCTGGATGCTGTAACCAAGCAATTTCACTCAGGTGAAGGAGCAATTCAATTTGCGCCAGAAGCAATAGCAAGATCAAATGCAGATATTTTGAACGGAGAAGATCTCAAAAATGAATTCATAGAAATATATTCAGAACAAGGTAAAGATGAAGCAAGAAATTGGATTAATCTCAATTACGGACCTTTTTCTGAAGAAGAACTAGATCATAGAATGAGTAGATATGGACTTAATCCTTGCGGAGAAATATTAGGCAACGATTTTCATTGTAACTTGGCAGAAGTTCACCTAAATCAGATAGATCCGGAAAATATTGAAGAACAAAAAAAAGCCTTTAAAGCTGCAGCTCTTTCAGTGGCATGTTTGCTAAATCATGAATTCGAAGTTGAGAGATATAGAAAAAGTAGGGAGTATGATCCTATTGTGGGAGTTAGTTTTACAGGATTATTTGATTTCTTTGTACATGCGTTTGGAACCCCTTGGTTGAAATGGTGGGAAGCTGGGAGACCTGACAACGAAGAAGGAAAAGAATTTAAAAAGCAAGAAGCTAAATTCTTAGATTCATGGAGAAAAACTGTAAAAGAAACTGTTTGGGAATACTGCGACAAACATAATCTCAGAAGACCTAATAGATGCACAACAGTTCAACCTGCTGGCACCAAAAGTCTTTTAACTGGAGCTGCTCCTGGATGGCATCCACCTAAAGCACAAAGATTCTTAAGAAGAATAACTTTCAGAAAGAATGATCCTATTGCTTTAGCTTGTATGGATTATGGTTACTCTGTTGTTCCATCTCAATCCGATAAAGATGAAAAAGGATGCTTACTTGATAATCCATTTGACCCAAGATGTACTGAATGGCTCGTTGAAATTCCAACAGAAGTAAGTTGGGCAAACATAGAAGGAGCAGATCAAATAGATATTAATAACTTCTCTGCCCTTGCACAATTTGATTTTTATATGCAAGTTCAAAAGTTTTATACAGAACATAATACTTCTGCAACTGTTGAATTTAGAGAAAGTGAAATTGAAGATTTAGCAAAAGCAATACATAATGCAATAGAAAATAACGAAGGGTATATTTCTGCAGCTTTATTAGCTCGATTCAGTGCAAATGCTACATTCCCAAGATTACCTTTTGAACCTATAAGTAAAGAGGAATATTTATCTTTGCAGGAACAGGTAACTGAAAGGAAAGTAAATAATGATTTCTTTGATGCACTAAATAAATATGATATTGGAGAGCTATCCGAAGCAGGACCAGCTGGTTGTGATTCAGATAAGTGTTTACTTCCGTTAGCTAAACCAGAAAATTAAATATTAAATTATTTGTAAATTAATTGAATTTTGTTTTTAAAAATTTAATTTATGGCTACATCTTAAGTAGGTATACAAATTGACTATGACATTAAGCTTAAATATTGGTAATTTTTTTAATGATTCATCTACTCATGCTTTAGTAGACGAGCTTAGGAAAAGAAATACAGAAGAATCAATATTAGAATTTGAAGAGAAATTTAACTCTAGAAACGAAAAAAATCTACATATTTATATATGTAGATTCCTTAAAAATAGATCTATATCTCGAGCTTTAGCTTCTAAGTGGCTAATTACAATGATTAACGACAAAGAGTCAAAAATTAATTCTCTGAAAAATTAGATAATTAAGTTAGAGCAGAAAGCCTCCAAAGAGCTATACCAAAAATTGAAACACCCATTATTAAAGTAAAAGCCAAAGCATTAACCACTTGAACCTTCTCAGTCATGACATTCGCGAATGGAAGTAACTGCGCATACAAAGGTTTTTCTTCAACTACTGGAGCTTTTTTACTAGGAGATTTTTTGTTTCTTGAGAACATAAACATCGTTATAATCCTCTGAATTTTACATTTAAAAAGTAAAGTTATTAAAAATAAGTAGATTAATTGAACAAAATGTAACCTGTCTAAATCATTAAATTCTTCTAAAAAAAGATTTCATCCCACTTATATAGATAAATTTTATTCGATTTAGCAGTATAAATGTCATTTAAAGCCTTCACAAAAAATTACCTATGTGTTAATATTAATTTGTAGCAACCGCTACCAAAACGTTCAACTTGTAATAATGCAAGCCGCAAATCGACTCAAGCCATGGAACGGGGACTTGGGCGAAACCGGAGAAAATAGATGACACTTATCTACAGAGGACAAAAATACGTCCAAAACAAAGTAGCTGCAAAAAAACAGCATACAGAATTAACTTATAGAGGCAAAGCTTACACAAGTTAATTACTATACAAAAATAAAAAAGGCCACGTAAAGTGGCCTTTTTTTATGGCTCAAAATATCAGATGCTCAATTTATAACTAACCATCATAAATTTTACAATGAGAATTTGTAGGATGCAAAATACATTCCTCATCCCAGTACTCATTAAAAGTATCTTTTGGTAATTGATAATTAAAATCGTGCATCCTCCATATGTCATTCAGTGAATTATTGAGGATGGTAAAAGGTGTTGTAAGTTTCATAACCTTCCTTTGTAACTAGTTACTCTTTAAAACGAGTCAACCTATGAAGTCAAGCGAAGAAATACTCAATCGTACTTTCAAACAATGATATAAGATGATTAAATACTAAACCTTAAGAAGAAAATCATGACAGAGGAAAAACCTCTATTTAAAACTCCTTATGATATTAAAGATGTAAGTGCTCTTTTTGCGATAGTAGCCTTTGTTTTAATTATTGCTGCCATAGTTGGTAATAATTTATTTGGGATATTTCAACAAAATGTTAATTTTGGCTAATTCATTTTGATAATAAGTAATCTAATATCTTCTTCATTGAAAAAACAAGAACCTGTTCTTTAGTTCCCTCATGAAGATTAATATCGAGTAATACCCCCTATTTTTCTTTTTTGTAAATTGTATAGATTTATTAATAGAACTAAGTCATATCAATCAATCTAGTATTTTTGCTTATTGATCCCAATAAATTCTTCCAATAATATGAACGAAATTTATAAAAGGTTTATTTTATGAGTATTCAAAGAAGTCAAAATCATAAGAGACAATCAAAAAGTAACTCAGAATGGCTAGATGAAATGATAAACATTATAGACAGAATGAAAAACAAACTTTAGAACGTAATCTTAATGGGATTTCCACATTGCCCTATTTGTGTGGCTCTAGCATTTTTCACCTTTTGTATAGTAGTCACTCGCAGCTACATGTTGTTTTTTCTTTATAACGAGTCTTTAAAAAGAAAATCTCCTTTTTTACCTATTCCAAAATACAACCTTTATCCTTTATAGCGATCTGCCAGTGAGGATAATCAATCTTTGATTTCTCTCTAGTTAATTGTAATTTTCTAGAATTTATTTTGACTACTATTCCGTCGTATGGATATTCAATAAATAATTTTTTATCTAACCATTGTTTCCTAAAGACTTGGACTTGGCTTGTGTAATTACAGCTTTTAATGTCTGGGGTGTTGAAGCTAAGTTTTTTAAGATATTGAATGGTTTCGTATTGATTAAGCTTTCCATTAATAATTTGGAAATCGCAAAAGCTGATACCTTCTGGAGACCCTGCTGCAACTCGGACGAAGCCTGATGCAATTCTTTGGGAAAAGTTGGGAGATCTATTTGGAGTGAAAAGTTCGCCTCTAATTTGCAAAATTCCTGAAACAGGAAGTTTGAGGGGAATGTCTTGAATCTCAGCAATTTTGTTTGTGACATCTATACCTTTTCTAGAAATGGACTTTTCTAAATTGCCATCTCTGTATTGCAAAGCAATAGCAATGCCATAAATCTTAGGTTCTATTAACAATCGAGTATCAGGTAGCTTCCTTCTAAAAATTCATCAATAGAATTCTTTTTAATGCAGGTAATGGGAGAGATTTTTTATTAGTGAAGTATTCACAATCAGGATCTATTCTTAAAAGATTTTTTTCTAACTGATAAAATTGTTTATATGTAATTTATAGAATTGCCTATTCTGTAATTATGGTCGTACCATTCAAGTCTCTCTTCTAGATATGTTGTCATAATTTATTGACTCCTTTAATGTCATATATTTCTTGAAAACTAGATTGATATCTAGTTATATCAACGGATTTCATATGAAATTATATATGTGTTTCACAAAAGTTTTCTAAAAAATCAACCTTCTTTTGCTATAATAATAAAGTTAAAAATTTAATATTTTTCATCTGGAGAGGTGGTCGAGTGGTTTAAGGCTCTAGTCTTGAAAACTAGCGTACCGGCAACGGTACCGTGGGTTCGAATCCCACCCTCTCCGCCATAATTTATAGACAAGCAAATTTAATTTGTGTTTTTGGGAAACCAAAAGCACTTTTTTATTGGAAATATAGGATTTTTGATTAGTCATATGTTTTTGAAGAGTTTTCGAGTAATTCATTCAATTCTAAGAGTTCTTCTTTGGTAAATTCGCGATATTCTCCTATTGATACGTCTAACTTAATATTCATAATTCTTACACGCTTTAATGATTTTACTCTGAATCCTAAGGACTCACACATTCTCCTAATCTGACGGTTAAGTCCTTGAGTGAGTATGATTTTAAATTTTTTTGGCCCCAATTGTTTTACGAAACAATTCTTAGTAATGGTATCTAATATTTCAACGCCATTACTCATGCTTTGAATAAAGTCTCTATTAATCGGCCGATTAACGCTTACTATGTATTCTTTTTCATGATTATTTCTTGCTCTGAGTATTTTATTTACGATATCTCCATCGTTAGTTAAGAAAATTAATCCCTCACTGGGCTTATCCAATCTTCCAATTGGAAAAATTCTTGTAGGATATTTAATAAAATCTATTATATTGTCGGATTCTACTCTTCTATCGGTTGTGCAAACAATTCCAACAGGTTTATTAAAGACTAAGTATATTTTTTCATGTTTAATTGATTTTTCTATTCTTTGACCTTCAACTTCTACTTGATCTCCTTCCTCTACCTTGGTACCCATTTCTGGAATTTCACCATTAATAGTTACTTTTCCTTCTTCAATTAGACTATCTGCTACTCTTCTAGAGCAGTAGCCGACTTCACTTAAATATTTATTTATTCTAGTTGCCATTTTGTCAAAGTTACCTTTTAATTATTTGAAATTTAGTTATTCTCTCGAAAAAAAATTATTGACTTTATTTTAACCAATTGATTTAGTAAGCATAGTTAAACTGCAACTTTGAAGGGATCCTGTTGTGACTTTTGCTATTGATCTACTACTGACTGTTTAAATTCTAGTTTTCTTTCGAGTCTATGGATGACTTGCCAAGTTGCGGATTTATATTTAGATAATAGAACTAGTTAATTGTTTGATCTTAAGGTTTTATTGATTAACTCTTAGCGCGCTTGCTTCATTAATCTGAATATTAATAAATCATTTTTCATAAAAGATGTCTACACATATACCAAAAATGTTCTATGTCGATAGTGGTCGTTTTGAACTTATCAGTTTCTATTTTTCTTGATGATGACCTTTGCATTAAGACTTTTATTGATGGATGCTTCATTGAATATACAGGTTTGAATCCCGCTTTTTTTGCTTCGCTATGAAGATCTCTCTTTTGATAGGAATCCATTCCACAGAATAATATAGAGGGTTTATGATCTAATCCTTCTTCTGATTTCAACATTCTATATTTTAAAACTTTTGCAATCTTTTCTAATTCCCACATTATTGTTTATTCAAAAAAAATAATCAATCATTACTTATAGTATTTAATGACACCAAATACGCCAACAAAAAGGATAACAATTGCAACACCATAAAATACGAAAGGAATAATCGGATAATTATATAAAGTATTTCTAACTTTCTGCTTGACCTTATCTTTATTAAATTCGGGTAAAACAAATTCTTTTTCTCTAGGAGGTAAACCCAAATCTTTCCTTCTTTTAGCTTCTCCCATATTAAAAACAAGACTATTCAAATGGTAATCCAATACAGATCTTATTTGGTTTTAAATACACTGTTTATTTATGTTTTTGTTAAAGTTAATTTTTCGCAATAGCTATGGAAAAAGGATTCGCAACAACAACACAAAGTACCAATAAAACAAAAAAAATAATTACCTCAAAAGAACCCAAAGGTAGACTCATCTCATGGTCGCCTTGGCCACCAGCAAATTTCCAAACTCGATATCCTGCTTTTCCCTTGGTTCTCACATTATTAATTGTCTTGATTGGGCAATGGTATATTTCTCTTTTGAGATAATTTAAACCTTCATATTAAATTTAAATTTAAATTAAGTTGAGGATATTTAAATAAATTTGTTTTTCTTTCTCTTATTTTCTGCACATTTGCAAGCAGTAATTGTTCCAATAATTTTTGGAATTAAATCAATTAATAAATTTAAAAATATAAAAAACCATATTCTTATTCCCATTGGTTTTATTTTTTTAGGTTTGGCCTCAATGTTTGAGATGATTGATCATACAAAAACAAATTGGATTTATATAGATCATTCTTCTCTCTTTAATTGGTTTTTTTATACTTTTCTTGCATTAGGCTTAACATGTTTTACCATATCAGTTATTAAAAATAAATTTGCTATTAGAACAAATATCTTCCTATGTTTTTGCTCAATAGTTTCCTATTTGTTAATTGATAAAACGATCGCTCTCTCATTACAAGTAATTATTAGTATATTCTTGATTATAAATTGGCAACGGATATTTAAAGATTGGATCTTCATTGCTTACCCAATATTTGGCATTGTTTTTACAACTTTCTTTGGAACAAATCTATCAATAACTGGAAACCAAATTTGGCATGTTTTTATTGGCCCATCAGGGACCATTAGTGTAATAACTTTTTATTTAGTATTAATAAGGTCAGAAAAAAAATTATCTAAGATTTTGAAATGAGCAGATTTATCATTATATCTTTTTTAATTTTGTTAACATTCATCTTTTCACCAAATAAAATGCTAGCTGAAACACCCCTTGATGTTTATATGAATGATTTTTACTCTAAATCAAACGAAGCCAGCAAAATCCTCAAAGAAATAGAAACTAATCTCAAAGAGGGTTCTAGAAAAAATGTATGTTCAAGACAGAGAGAAGCTGCAAGGTTAGGATTATTAGCTAATAAATCCTTAATTAAAGCATTTGAAGTAGAAGGAAGAGAACCACCGATGGAAGCTATAAAATCTAGTCAAAAAAGATGGGAATCTATTTTCAATGAATGTTAAAAATACGCAAGTAAACAAAAACTTATGAAGTTCTTCAAATTTGCATTCTTACAGATTTGCTAATAAATGGTATTTCGGGTTCAACGCCATTAATACACTGGAAGATAGAAAAAATAAAAATAGATAGTGAAAATAAAAATACTATTGAACCAAATTCAACTAAAGGTAAAATACGTAATAGATAACTAATTATGATCAAGGCAATATCAAGGAGTAATGCTTGGCAAGCGTTATATCTTATGAAATAGGGGACATTTGGATTTCTTACAACTCCTGCAAACAATATTATAAAAAATAATAAACCCCCAAAAGGTAAGGATCTTTCAATTATCGCAACAGGGAATGTGAGCAATAAAAGTACCTTTAAAACAGAGAATTTATATAATAAATAGTATCCAAAAGGCAATGAAGCCTTTAATGGCAAAGTATAAAAAATAACTGAAGTTGCTCGTTGAATTATTTGATTCAATTAAAACCTACTCTTTAATATTTAATTTAACGCATTTTCATAAAAACTAACTTTACTAAATATCATTGTATATAAACAATTAAACTTTAAATGAGAATCTTACACACCATGTTGAGAGTTGGTGATTTAGATAAGTCTATTGATTTTTATGTAAATAGATTAGGAATGAATCTTATAAGAAGAAAAGATTATCCTCATGGAGAATTTACTTTAGCTTTTGTTGGCTATGGTTCTGAGAAAGATAATGCAGTAATTGAGTTAACTCATAATTGGAGCAAGAAATCAGAAGACTACGAGCTTGGAAATAAGTATGGACATATCGCTATTGGTGTAAAAGATATATATGACATTTGCCAGGGATTAGAAGATAACGGCTGTAATGTTACGACTAAACCAAAAACGATGAAAAACAGCACAACTGTTCTAGCATTTGTTGAAGATCCTGATGGATATAAGATTGAACTTATTGAAAGAGATTAGTTATGGCAATTTCTGAATTAAATGAAGATACACAGGATCAAATATGTGATCTTCTTGAAAATTTGCAGCAAATAGAGAAACTTAAAAATAAAGATATGCGTATTTTGTTAGATAAAATAGTTAGGCAGTATGGAGGAAAAGTAGTAAATAAATAGGTTGGTTTCTAATTATTTTGCTATAAATTAATTGAGGCCAAACCTCAATGAGTTGAATATATGTTCAACTCCAAGACATAGATTGATTACGTATAGTAGTGTATTCAATTTAATAACCCTTCTAGTAGTGGGAATTTCTGGAAGGGTTTCTTGTTTTTACTTTGCCGTGTCAATACAAAATTAAGTATTAATGGATAAAGCTATAACTTGGCTAATTAGAGGGGCTGTTCTTATTTTTATTGGAGGATGCCTTCTTACATATATAAACTTAGAGAAAAAACCATCCTTAATTTTTTCAAAACCTACTATTGAGGATTTGAAATATAAAGAATTCGATAAGAAACGTGCAAATGCGGAATTTGCTGCAAAAAGGGATTCTATAGACTATGACAAATTTGGAAGTACAATTTTTTGTAATTCCTCAATAAATAGTTGGATTGAATCACTAAATTATTCCAAGCAAATGGATTTATATATTTTTGGGAAAGATGCAGATTTATCAGAATGGGATAATGCAATCAAAGATTACGAAAACGAAAGATCAAGATGTAAAGACTTTAATCCTTAAAGCTATTTTTATTTGCATAGAACTGTGTGTCGTCCCATAGATCGAAAATCTTAATCAGATTAGAAAACATTTATCGTGTTTTAAAAAATTTACCATACCGATATAAATACTACAGTCTAAACATATTCTAATTAGATTCTATAGACAATTTAAATAGATTAAACTATTCTTAGTTTACAGCTAAGAATTTATGTCCAAGAATTGGTCTTACATTAGAGATGAATGGCTTAAGAGCACAACTATTGCGGAGGATGACGCAAAGTGGGCGTTAGAAGCTCTAATTAATACGGAAGAAGATTTATTTGAAATAGAGAGAAAATTTAAAAATAATCAAGATGCATTAGGACAAGTTAGAAATTTAAAGAAAAAAGTTAAAGAAACTATATCCTCAAAAGAAGTAAGCCTCGATGACATTGCTTTAAATACTTCTAATTCAAACAAGGTTCAAATTTCCGTCCCTTCAAATCTCAATTATCTTTTAAAAGTTTGGGCAGCTGCAGAAGGCCGCGATTTATCAAGTGTTGCATTTCAGTGTTTAGAAACTGGTCTTAGAGAAATGAAGAGCAAAGGTTCAATTCCATCGATAGCAATAAATCGATATGATTCTGCTTGTCAGAAAAGAATTGCCTTAGCAGAAGTGAATAATTTATTAGAAAAATATGAAATTTCTCAAAACGAACAAAACTAAAATGGTATTAAAAAAATTAAATACAGAATCTCGGAAATTTATTTCATCATCTTTAAATTTAGCACCTCAAAAATCTAAATTTGGAATAGTTTATACTCTTTATTCTGATAGGTTTAATTCAATAGAAGTAGGCTTTGCTGAAAATGATAAAATCCTGAAAAATAAGGTTTTGCAAAGCAATTCAATTTTATTAGATAAAAAGAAAGGCAAAGAACAAGACCTTAATTTATTAATAAAAACTTTAAATGAATTGGATATAAATTTTTCTAATAGATTAAATTTCAGATACTCAAATATCTTGATAAGACATTTATCTACTTTAGGTTGGCCGGTGGGGCGATCACTTTATAAACAGAGAAAAATCAAAAAAGAACTTTCATTAGCTTAAATTTAAATATAATCGCATTCTAATGTTTCCCTAGTTTCTCTGTTAGTAAAGGGATTAGTTCCAGTGGCATCTTTACAAAATTCCCTCACAACATCTCTTGGCAAGTAGACATTTGTGAAATCCGCACCTTGAATTTTTACATTTTCAAATTGTGTACTATAAGCGAAAGAATCCTCTAAATTAGTATTTGTTAAATCAGTTCCATCTAATACGGCTGAGTCTAGAGTAACTTCTCTTAAATTAGAATTACTTAAATTAGTATCCTTTAATTTTGCTCCATATAAGCTTGCATTTTGAAGATCACAATCTGACAAATTTGCATCCTGTAAATCCGTCAAATAGAAAGTTGCACCTTGTAAATCAGATCCTGAAAAATCAGTTCCCAATAATGATTGTTTGCCGTAATCTAATGCTGCGAAACAACTCCATGGAAAGATTAAAGTAATCGAACAAATAATCAATATTATAAATCTCATTTAAATAAAAATATTTAAATAAATTCTAACTTCTTAAGTTTAAAACAAGAAATATATTTTTAACTGAATGCTATATTTGTTGATATGAAAAATATAAAAGTAGATTTTGGATATAGATCCTTTTGATGCAATCGTAGTGGGTTCAGGCTCAACAGGAGGAGTAGCTACACTTACTTTGGCCGAACAAGGAATTAGAGTTCTAGTAATAGAAGCAGGACCTCAAATCAAAAGAAATGAGGCCAGTAGTTATGAGCCGAAAGATACCTTAAATAGATTATCGGGAATAATCTCAAAGAAACATTCTAATCAAAGTCAACATCCTGGTTATTGGAAAAATAACCCTGATTTATATTCAAATGAATTAAATCATCCATATAGCCAATCAAAAGGGAAGCCATTCCTTTGGACTCAAGGAAAGCAATATGGAGGCAGATCATTAACTTGGGGAGGTATTACCTTGAGATTTTCTCCAGATGATTTTCACCCATCAAAAAAAGATGGGTACGGACCAGATTGGCCTATATCCTACGATGAATTATCACCTCATTATGATTTTATCGAGAAATTTTGTGGAATTTATGGACAAAAAGATAACATTGAAGAAGTTCCAAACGGGAAATATATTGGTGAAATACCTCTCACAAGTAATGAACGTATTTTTGGGAATCAAGTTAAATCAAAATTAAAATACCCATTTATTCAATCTAGAGGATTTGACCGTAATTCCTCAGTTAAAGAAGAGCAATGGCCTAGATCTTCAAGTGTCGGGACCACCTTTAAAAAAGCATTAAGCACCGGAAATGTTCAAATACTTTCTAATCACCTCGTAGAATCATTCGAAACAGACAAAATAACTGAACTAGCTACAAAAATAATCATTGTAAATCTAGAAAATGGTCAAAGAATATCATTAAATTGCGATTTAATTATCCTATGTGCATCCACAATATCAACACTTAGAATTCTACTTAACTCTGAAACCAAATCAAATTCTTCGGGTTTTAAAGATACCTCTGGTAAGCTAGGAAAATATTTGATGGATCATATTTCTATCTGTAGGTTTTTTTCAATGCCTAATACAATTCAGACAAAAAATAAATCTAATTCTAATTCTTATCCTGATCTCTCCGGCGCAGGGAGTTTTTTCATACCCTTTGGGTCAAACTTACCTAAACCTGAAAGTATTAACTTTTTAAGAGGTTATGGAATTTGGGGCGCAATTGATAGGCTTGGGATCCCTAAGTTTTTACAAAAAGAATTAAATTCTTCTACAGGTTTTCTAATCGCCCATGGTGAGGTCCTACCAAGAAAAGAAAATTCAGTAACTCTCTCTAAGAGAACAGATAGCTGGGGGATTCCAATCCCTCATATTGAATTCAAATGGAGTGAAAACGAATTAAATATGGCTAAACATATGGAAAGTACGATAAGAGATTCAATAAAAGCGGCAGATGGAAAAATCAGAAGAATTGATGAGCTCATAAATATCCCATATGTAGGATTATTTACAGAAAAATCTATTGCACTTTCAGGAAATCCACCACCACCGGGATATTATATTCATGAAGTAGGGGGTGCTGCTATGGGATTTAGTGAGGAAGAAAGTGTCGTTAATAAATTAAATCAACTATGGAGGTGCAAAAATGTCCTTGTACTAGATGGTGCATGTTGGCCAACTTCTTCTTGGCAAAGTCCCACGCTGACGATGATGGCCATAAGCAGAAGAGCTTGTTTAAATATTAAAAAGATTTAGAAGGTGTAAAAAGTTGATTTAAATAAATCTCTGAAACTGAACTATCAGTACATCCATTTTGGACAAGAAAAGTAGCTAAAGCAGAATTTATAAGTTTGTATTGATCCCAAGTAGGATTATGTAAAACAAAATCTTTCATAGTTTCATAAAGACTTTCTGAAAGCTCAGTTTCTAAAGAAACTTTTGATGGGAAAGAATTATCAAATTTAACTTCAATGTTATTCTCTTGATTTATTTGATTCATAAATACAAACTTCGTGTTCAAATATGATTGTCCATTTTTTCTTAAAAGTCAAAAATATATTTTTATCACTTCTACGCCATTATCAAATGAGACTCATGTTATAAATTAGATTTAACAAAAACGGTTTTCCAAAGTGGTAAATTGAAAAAAGCTTTAAGAAAAGTCAATAATAATGTTGAAGTGCTGTTATTTTCGAGATAAGGCTTTATACCTAATTCCATGTGGATATGGACGTGGAAAACTTATTATTAACTGTGGAAAATATAGCCCAAAATACATTTCTAAATATCTATTAGGAATACTTATATATGATTAGTCTATTGAGACTAAACTAAGAAAGAGACGGTTGATTCAGTCTTTTTCAACTGAATTTCTTAAGATTTGATCATCACTAAGCGAGCGAAGCGTAACAGGGCCCAAGGGATGTTTTGAATTTGGGTAAACACTATGATGATGATGATGACTATCTTCATGTTTATGATGATGTTTATTGTTATTTTTTTCTACTAAAAGTACTGGCTGATTATCAATATCAGTCAAATTTTGGCTATTCGTTTCGCATGCCCCATTACATTCAGAATCACACAAATCGCAACTGAGTCCTATGCCCTCAACATGATCATGATGACTTTCTTGTACTAATCCAACTTCTTTTTCAAAACCAAATAAGTTCGATCTATATTTGCACAGGGAACAATTCATAAAATTGTTGCTCTCGTCATTAAAAATTTCTTCAATCCTTTCTACAAATGTTTGAACAACATATTTATGAGATGAAAGATATTTTGCCTCATGGAATTCAACATTTGGATTATCAAGTGCTACTAAATCGCTTTGCCTTTTTATTCTTGTTACCAGTACACCTGAAAAAAGAAAGTAAGGAAAAATAATTATGTTTTTATAACCAAGTCTTACAACATTTCGTAACCCAGGTTCTACTAATGGAAATGTTACTCCAGAGAATACAGTTTCTCCCCATCCCAAACCAACACCTTCAACAACCATTCTTGTAATTTTAGATACGTTAGAATTTGCATCAGGATCAGAAGAGCCTCTTCCAACTAATACTAATAATGATTCTTCAGGAATTAGAGAATTATTTTTTTGGAATACTTCTTTAACTCTCTCGCAGGCTGCACTAATCATTAAATTATTTATTCCTAATTCTCTTCCATAAATTATCTCTATGTCAGTTTTCTTCGCATAATTCATAAGCAAACTTGGTATATCATTTTTCACGTGCCCAGCAGCAAAAAGCATCGCCGGTATAGCTATTACTTTTTTTATAGAACTATTTCTTAATTTATCCAAAGCATCAGTAAGAGATGGTTTTGCAAATTCCAAAAAACCAAACTCAACTAATATCGATGGATATTTTTTTTGTATAAGCCTAGTTAACTCCTGAAATTCTGTAATTGCTAATTTATTTCTACTCCCATGACCACAAATGAGGATGCCAATTTGCTTATTTAAGTTCGAATCAAAAGTATCCAATTGTAAGCAATAACTAATAATATAATAGTAAAGAAGAATATTTAGTAGTGAAAAAAGAAAATAATTTATTTGAAGTCCCAAATATTAATTCCAGTGATGCTCAAGTTAAAAACCTAATTTATAAAATAAACGCTGATTTATTTAATAGCCATTACAAATCATCCCAAAAATCAGAATATCTTTGTGTTTGCAGCGGGGGTACTACATCAAGCTGCGCTAGAGATGGTTTAATTACTCTTGATTTAAGAAAAGAATATAACCAAATTCATCTTGAGAAAGAAAAGAATTTAATAAAAATTGGAGGTGGGGTGATTATGAAGGATCTTATGAATTATTTAGAAAAACATAATAAGACCTTCCCTACAGGCCTATCAAAACTTCCCGGAGCAGGTTACATATTAACCGGAGGAATAAGTCCGATGAGTCGAAGATATGGATTAGCTATTGATAATATTGAATCTATTAAAGGATACTTAGGGAATGGAAATTTTATATCATTAGAACATAACAGTCTGGATTCCGCCCAAAAACTATTATGGGAAGGACTTAAGGGTGCCGCTCCTTTTCTCGCAATAATTACTGAAATTGGTCTTAAAACATTCCAATCTCACCCTATTAAAATTATAGAAGGATTCGTAGATGATAATGAACTATCAAAGATTATTAATTTGGCTGAGGGATTCCCAGAAAATTTAAGCCTACAATGGATTTATGCCGAAGATATATATATTTATATCTTCGCAGAGATAAAAAATGATTCAGATAACAAAATTACCAAAAACTATTTAACAAAACTTGAAAAATTTAATTCTCTCAAAATAAAAAGTTATGAAAACTATAATCAGATAAACTTTTTTCCAAAAGAATTAGATCTATTTGAATTGAATAAGAATAACCATTCAGAAGTAATAAGCCTTCTTGGAGGAGATTTAAAAGATAATGTTCAAATTTTTGTTAAATGTATGAAAGAAATCATTAGGGACAAACCAAATAAATCTTGTTATATTGCCTCACAACAGCTTGGAGGAAAGACAAAAGAATTAGACCATAAATCAAGTTTCTTTATTCATCGGGCAAGCACTTGGAAACCTTGGATCTATGCCGCATGGGAAAAAGGTGATTTAAAAGAAAAAGAAATTGTTTTGAAGTGGATGAATGAATCGTGGAAGAAACTAAAAATATTTTTTCCAAAAATACATCTAGCTCAGATTCATAATCATTTAAATTCTCACGAAGAAGAAGTCTATTTATCTTTTGGAGAAAGACTTAGTGAATTAAAAACTTTAAAGAATATTTGTGATCCAGAAAGTATTTTGCCTCCTCTATAAGGTAACTTTTTAAGTATAAGAAGAAATTAAAATGTCAAATTTCACCAAATATTTATCTAAAAATTGGTTAGATGATCCAAAATCTAATATTCTTTCGGGATTAGTAGTAGCTTTTGCAATGATTCCTGAAGCGATTGCTTTTTCAGGAATTGCTGGGGTTGATCCCAAAGTTGGACTTTATGGTGCATTCTGCTTATCTATAACAATTGCGATTCTTGGTGGCAGAAGGGGTATGATTACTTCTGCGACAGGATCAACAGCTCTTTTAATGACTGGGGTTGTTGCTATTGGAGAAGCTCAGGCCCCTGGGACAAATCTTGGTCTTTCCTATTTAATAGCAGCAGGATTATTAACAGGTATTTTTCAAATACTCTGGGGTTATCTAAGGCTGGCTTATCAAATGAGGTTTGTACCTACAGGTGTATTAAGCGGATTTGTAAATGCTCTTGCTTTATTAATATTTCAAGCTCAATTCCTTCAACTAGGAATTGGCATTAATGAAGGGAAACTATTAGAAAATGAACTTTCAAAATATCCGACAAATAGTCAAATACCAACCGTTTGGATTCTTGTAATTTTAGGATTAATTGTTATTTACGGATTTCCCAAAATAACAAAAGTAATTCCTTCTCAATTAGTAGCAATTGTTTTGCTTACTTTAATAAGTTTATTTTTTAAATTAGAAATCCCTACTGTAAGTGATTTAGGGACATTACCAAACGGATTCCCTAGTTTCTCCTTACCATTTGGTGAATTAGCGAATGGGAAAGTACCATTCAACCTTTCAACTTTTGGTGTGATATTGCCAACATCCTTGGCGATATCTCTAGTTGGTTTAATGGAAACATTCTTAACTCAAGATATATTAGATGATGCCACAGACACTAGTTCCAACAAAAATAAAGAAGCAAGGGGACAAGGTATAGCCAATATAATATCCTCTTTATTTGGAGGCATGGCAGGCTGTGCGTTAGTAGGGCAATCAGTTATGAATAATGAGAATGGAGGTAAATCTAGGTTATCAACCTTAATTTCAGGATTATCATTATTATTAATGATCATCCTTTTAAAGCCATGGATAGGGGCAATACCCATGGCCGCTTTAGTAGCAATAATGATCACAATTGCAGTAAGCACTGCTGATTTAACTGGTTTGAAGAATATTAGAAAGATACCAAAAAGTGATACTGCAGTAATGCTTATGACTTTTGCGGTTACGATGCTTACAAAACCACATAACCTTGCCCTAGGTGTTATTGCAGGAGTTGGTTTAGCTGCAATACTTTTTAGCAGGAAAGTTGCAAAAGTAATAACGGTTTCAAGAGTTAAAGGTGAAAACCAAATAACTTACAAAGTTGAAGGTCAATTATTTTTTGTCAGTAAAATATATTTTCTACAAGGATTCGATATTCATGAGCATCCAAAAGATATTTTAATTGACATGTCTTTAGCTCATATTTGGGACCAGAGCGGGGTTGTTGCTTTAGATCAAATTATTAGAAAATTCAAAAATAGCGGTTCAAAAGTTGAAATTATTGGTTTAAATAAAGAAAGCTTGAACTTATTTGAAAGACTAGGTGGTCTTGAAACCTCTCACTAATTAAATTCAACTGAGACTAACTTGCTGATAACAAAACCATAGCCATTGCTGGAAAAGGAGATTCCTATGAGATCTCCAAGATGTATTTGAAGAATTAATATCAAAATTCTCAGGAGGAGGTACATCTCCCTTTTCTTTATCTCTGTTAATTTCGCTAATTATTCTATGCACTGTATATTCAGGATGACCTAAGTGCATGAGTTGTTTTTGATCTTTGGTTTCAAATATTGTGTAACCAACATCCTTGCCATATGCAAGCAAATTCAATTTCCCTTCTTTTTGAGCTTCTTCCATTTCAAGATCAGGTAACCCTGCAAATCTACTTTGAGGACAAATGAACTCATCATCTTGCGTACCCATTAAAGGATGACCTGGGGCGAGACTCTTTAATGGAAATACCCCGAATAATTTCTTATCAAATACTTCTTTATTAACGCCTGCCAAATAAGCAAGTGCGAATCCTGCCCAGCACAACCCAAGGGTGCTTGCACATGAATTTTTTGCTTCATTAGTAATATTTACGAATTCATCCCAATATTTAACTTCTTCAAAAGCCAAATGCTCAACAGGTGCTCCGGTAATAATTACTCCATCTAATGGTTCTGGATCATTTGCCTGCTCCCAAGTTGTATAAAGATTATTTAAATGGTTAAGATCCCATGTTTTATATGAATGAGTTTTTAACTTGATCCAAACAGGCTCAATTTGAAGAGGGGACAAACCAAGAGGATGTAATAAATTAAATTCATATTGCTTACCAAGAGGCATGATATTTAAAATACCAATCCTTAATGGTCGTATATCCTGTCTTTCAGCCAAATCTGGTTCAATCCAAGAAATATGATTTTTCTCTACATCACTAATCTTGTGATAATTGCTAGGTATTATTAAAGCCAAAGAATCTCCATTATTTAAGAAATTTTTGAAAGTGCCTGCTCAAAATCTGCTTTTATATCATCAATATGCTCTATCCCAACAGATACTCTTACCATTGTTGGAGTGACGCCTGCTGATAATTGTTCTTCTTCTGACAATTGTTGGTGTGTTGTGGAAGCAGGATGAATAACTAAAGTCTTGGAGTCTCCTACATTAGCAAGATGACTAGCTAATTCTAATGAATCAATAAACTTAACAGCGTTTTCATATCCGCCATTTAAAGAGAACATAAGCATACATCCCATACCTCTGCCTGTGGTATATTTTCTAGCTCTTGAGTAATAAGGATCAGATTCCAAACCAGGATAATTAACACTTGTAACTTGAGAATTTGAATCTAACCATTTTGCTAACTCAAAAGCGTTAGAGGTTTGTCTTTCTATTCTTAAACTTAAGGTTTCTAAACCTTGTAATAATAAGAAAGAGTTAAAAGGACTTTGAGCTGGGCCCCAATCTCTTAGACACTCCAACCTAGCTCTTAAGGCAAAGGCTATATTCCTATTATCAGGGACACCTAACGATTTACATATATCACTCCCAAATCCAAACGCATCCCAATGTACTAGGCCGTGATAAGCAGCGCTTGGTTCACTCAAAAGTGGGAATTTTCCATTTCCCCAATCAAAAGTTCCTGCATCAACAATTACACCACCAATACTAGTTCCATGTCCTCCTATCCATTTAGTTGCGCTTTCTACAACAATATCGGCACCAAAATCAATTGGTTTAATTAGAGCTCCTCCCGCCCCAAGAGTATTATCAACAATTAAAGGAATTCCATTCTCCTTAGCTAAATTAGAAAGACCCTCAAAATCTGGGATATTGAATCTAGGGTTTCCCATTGATTCAACATAGATTGCTTTAGTTTTATCATCTATTTTGTCTTTAAAACTATCAACACTATCCCCTTCAGCAAATTTAACTTCTATTCCCAATCTTGGAAATTGAACTTTAAATTGATTATAAGTTCCTCCATATAAGAAGGATGTAGAGACAAAATTGTCTCCTGCTTTCATACAATTTACTATTGCCAAAAATTGAGCAGCTTGACCTGATGAAGTTGCTAATGCAGCCATACCACCTTCTAAAGCTGCCATCCTCTTTTCGAAGACATCAGTAGTGGGGTTCATGAGTCTTGTATAGATATTTCCAAATTCTTTTAATCCAAAAAGATTTGCTCCATGTTCTGCGTTATCAAAAACATAAGAACTTGTCTGATAAATAGGCACAGCTCTAGAGTTAGTAGTTGGATCAGGCTCCTGTCCTGCATGTAACTGAAGAGTCTCGAACTTTTGGTTACTCAAAATTTTTAAATAATTCCTATTATCTATTTAACTTAAAAACTTCCTAAAAATAAATATAAAGAAGATAAATCTTTATAAATCCTCTTTTAATGATGGATAATTTCCCCTCATAAATGATTTTAAATCTTCATTTATTTCAGATCTCAAATCTTTTACATTATTACTGTCAACAATAGGGAAAGTTTTGTTTGCATCAGGATCTTTTTCAATAATAGATTTCCAGCTTTTACTCACATCTTTTTCAGATTTATTAAATATATTAATAAAATCAAAAGGCTCGTTATTATTTTTAGCATCGTATTCTTTAAAAGCTTTTTCAATAATTTGTTTTCTATTAACGAACAAATTTTTAGCCTTCAAAGTATCTGGTAATCCCATTACAGGTTGTAGCTCTTTAAGAAGTTTCAACTCCTCTTCAATCAAAATAGTCCAAACACTTACTTGTTTTTTGGGCACATTAGATTCACTAAAAATTTTAATTTCTTCAAGATAGAAATTTAACCATAAATAATAAGATTTCTCTTCAATAGATTTTTTTACAGATGCTTTTTTATTTTGAATTTTAGGAAGTAACTTCTCTGCTTTTTTCAAAAATTGTCTGTCTTCTCTTTCTAGATTTATCAATCCCCATCTTTGACTATAGTCCCATAAATCTTCATACCTTGATAAATCTTCTTGGTTCCAACCAAGAGCTTTCAGTTCAGGAGAGCGATGTGATAATTCTTTATTCAAAAAAAAACCTACTTTAACTTAATAAGTCTAACTCTGAAATTAAGATAAGTAAATAATAGATAAGAGCAACTCAATTGATTAAGATAATTTTAGTAAGTATTGTACTAATTAGTGAAGTATTTATTTATTATATTTATTGCTTTAATGTAGTTTGGATTTTTTTTTGAAGATAATTTTTCATATAACTTTTTTTCAAAATTAATTTTATTATTATTTGAAATTAATTTCTCATAAAATAATTTTTTATTATCAAAAATATCTATTCCTTGAAGTTTATAATTTAGTTCTAAACATAAATTAGGCTTTACAGATTCCTGACAAAAATTAGTTATTGCATCTGAATTAATTAATACTTCATAAATATCTTTTTTTTCTTCAGCTTTTGCATTAAAGCATAAATAAATTAGATTAATCATCGAGCAATTATTATTTTTAATATTAAATTCCCTGTAAATTTTGGGCCAATATACTAGTGATTTTAGGCCCTCAAGGCCTCCTTGACCTAAGCTAAATTTTTCACACCAATTAATAAATTCACCAACATCATTAGGACATCTCTTTAGTCTTAAAAGCATATCTGATAAAACTTGTCCTGCCTGAAAATTCCTTGTTGGATTTCCCTCTATTGGCAACGACATGCTCCCTAAAACATCAGCTTTAACAGCATTTAGTTGAGAAAAAGTATAATCAGCTGATTCAACATATTTGTTCCCAAGATTTTCTTTAGCGATAATAATATCTTCACCATATCCAAGTTCTTTCAATGAAAAATTTAAGTTTTGAAATTTATTTTCTTTTCTAACTTTTAAAGAAACAGTAGCTGCTTGATCCAAGCACTGAGTTAATAAAACAGTATTGATTGTGGGCAACATTCCAGGCTTTTCTGAATGAAAGTTAGTAACAAACCCTGCGAATATTGAAGAAATATTTTTTATGGACTTAATGTACTGGCATTCAATATTATGAACTCCAGGGGATACTTGAATATTTGGAGATAATTGATTTAAAATTCTTGCACCAATTAGAGCTGTTAATGAGTCAGGATGACAAAAATTAGCGGTAAAACTATCTTTAGGGTTTCGTAATGCACCATGACGATGAAAGCCTGTAAAGAAAGCTAAATCAGGATATTGATCACATAAAATATATGGTTTTTCATCTTCATCATCAAAACAAAAAGAGCCCACAAGACATGCAAGAACTACATTTTCACGATTTAAAGATTTTCTTAATTCTATGGCATAACGAATATCATTTTGTATGTGATTACTATTTGAAGCGAGAATAACGATCTTACATTTTTGAAGAAGATCTTCAAGTGTATTAGTCTTACTTTTACCCTCAAAAAAGTAATTTCCCATACCTTCTACTTTTTCTATTATTTTGTGTTCCATATTGGCTAGAACATCTTTAGAAAAAGCACCTAATAAATCTCTTCCTGGTCTTGGAGCTAAAAGAATATTATTTGACTCAGAATGCATTGCACAGTTATATGCTAATGATGCTGGATATAATCCAACACTATAGAATCCCACTTTGCAGCTTTCAATGTCTTCTAACAATGAATAAAAAGATTCTTTGTTATTTAACTGCCTAAAAAAACTATTATTCATTTTGTTCTTTTTATCCATAAATTATCTTAATATTTTCTATAAATAGCATTTTTATACATTAAACCAATTTATTGCCATCGCAAATCGTTTTAATATAAATATTGAATTTTATATTTTCAAGTTCAAGCTTTATTATGGATTCAAAAGAGATGGGATTTTTATAATAGAAAATGGAAAACATTAATTTAGATTTTGAAGAAACAGTAATTAATTCTAAAAATATCTTATTTATTCAAGATATAGATGGAGTATGTATTCCATTGGTAAAAGACCCAATGACAAGAAAACTGGAATCGAAATTCATATTTGCCGTTAAAAATTTAAAAAAAGAATTTTATGTTTTAACTTGCGGAGAACATGAAGGGCCAAGAGGGGTTAACAGAATAGTTGAAAGGAGCCTAAGAAGTATTGATCAGCCAAAAGAAAAAGGTCTTTATTTAAGAGGTTTAGCTGCATGCGGGGTCGAATATCAAGATAATAATGGGGAAATAAGTTTTGAGGGAGTATCAAAAGAAGAGGTCGATTTCTTAGCCAAAGTTCCTGACTTAATGAGGCCTAGCTTTGAACAAATAGTAAAGAAATTTTTTCCTAATCTCAGTCAAGAAGAAATAAATTCTCATGCTTCAAAATCGATATGTAAAACGAGGTTCTCTCCAACAATAAATTTTAATAGCCTTTTCGATTTAGTAAAAGATGATTCTGAAAAAAGAAAACTTATTCAAAAAAGCTTTGAAGATATGATGAATGAAATTATTTACGAAGCCAAAGCTCAAGGACTTGAAAACTCATTTTTTCTTCACATATCTCCAAATCTAGGGAGTAAAGATGGAAATGAAATAATAAAACTTTCTAGTAAAAATGATATTGGATCAACGGACATACAGTTACTTATTAAAGGTGCAGTCAAAGACTCGGGAGTTCTCTTTTTATTAAATAAATTTATTTATAGTACTACTGGTGAAGCTCCATTTGGTAGAAACTTTAATTTTAGAGACTCTCCTAAATCTTTAATAGAAAAAGTAAATTTCTGCAAAAAATATATAAAAACAGAAGATATGCCAACAATTATTGGGATTGGTGACACAGTTACATCCCAAAAAATTCCAAATAATGGTTACTCAAGAGGAGGGAGTGATCGATCTTTCTTAGAATTCATACAATTACTAGGAAAAGAGTTTAAGAGTAATAATAAAATAATTTTCGTTGATAGTAGTTCAGGAGAAGTTTATAGACCTTCTACAAAAATATCTGGTCTAGAAGGTATAAGTGATGAGGATGACAACTTAAAGTTCGATATGATTTTTCAGAATGGTCCTAAGGAATATTTAAATTGGTTTATTAAGTTTGCAAAAAATAGATCAAAATTAAAAAAACTAATACTTAATTAATATTTACTTAAAATGTAATTAAGAACTTCCCACATCATGATAGATAGTTTTCCTTTAATTAAGAAAGAACATATTGAAACACTCCAGATAAATATTGGCCTTAAATGTAATCAGGCTTGTAAACATTGCCATGTAAATTCAAGCCCATTACGTAGCGAAAAGATGTCTTATAAAATAATTTCACTCATTCCAAAAGTTATAGAAAAATATAAAATTAAAACTTTAGATATTACCGGGGGGGCGCCAGAAATGCATCCTGAATTTAGAAATTTAATTACTACTTTAAGTGATAAAAATATTGATATTATTGATAGATGTAATTTAACAATTTTCTTTGAAGATGGATTCGAAGACTTACCCCAGTTTCTTGCTAAGAATAACGTAATAGTAATAGCATCACTCCCCTGCTATGAAAAGGATAATGTAGAATTGCAAAGGGGTTATGGAGTCTTTGATAAAAGTATTAACGCTTTAAAAATACTTAATGATTTAGGATATGGGAAGCAAAAAGATGGACTTCAATTAAATCTAGTTTATAATCCCGTAAATCCTATTCTTCCTCCATCACAAAAAATCCTAGAAGAAGACTATAAAAGAATACTTTTTGAAAAGTACAATATTTCATTTAATAATCTTTATACAATAACCAATATGCCAATTAATAGATACGCAGATTCTCTTAATAGAGAAAATAAACTTGATTCATATTACAAATTACTTAAAGATAATTTTAATAAAAATAATTTAGAAAATCTTATGTGTAAAAGAACGTTAAGTGTTAATTGGCAAGGGCAAATCTATGATTGTGACTTTAATCAGCAAATAAATCTTAAAGGAAATAAAGGTCCAAAGACACTTTCTGATTTAATGAGTAAATCATTTAAATTTGATTATGGAGTAGCTGTTAAGGAACATTGCTTTGCTTGCACAGCAGGGGCCGGATCAAGTTGCGGAGGAACTTTAACTTAGTTTCTGCTAAATACAATTAGGACATATAGCTCTAACATTTAAAGAAGATTCAATAAGTTTAAAACCATTAACTTTAGCGGCGACTTTCCCGGCCTTCAATACTTCATCACTTTCAAATTCTTCAGTTCTTCCACATCTTATACAAATTAAGTGATGATGATCTGGTGTTTCATTACTTAATAATTCATATCTATGTCCGCCTTCACTAAGCTCTAATTCATGTAATAACCCCATTTGCACGAGAAGTCTCAAAGTCCTATATATTGTTGCGAGGGAAACTTTAGAACTAGATTTAATTAGTTTTTCATGAACCTCTTCCGCACTTAAATGATTACCTGCTCCAATATTCTCAAATAAATTTAAAACTTTAAGTCTTTGGGGAGTTAATCTCTTACCATCTTTATGTAAGTCATCTCCTAAAGGAGATGTAATAGCTTGATATTGAGAAGGAAAGGACAACTAAAGAGCAACACTTATTCTCAATAATAGCTATTGATGAGACTAAATCAACTTTTAACTAATAAATATTTACTAAAGTTACTCTAAAAGATTACATTAAAAACATATCTATATTTAAGGTATATCTTTAAATATTTTAGAAAAGAAATTAATGACTCATTCTTCTAAAAGCGAATTACCAATCAAAAACGCTTTACTATTAGTAGATATTCAGGAAAAAATTATATCCCCAATTAACAACAAAGATTCAATAATCAAAAATATTCAAAAGCTATTAAGCGCTTACCAAATCCTGGATGAGAACATATTTGTCTCAGAACAAAACCCTCTTAAACTGGGTAAAACAATCCCAAAGTTATTACCCAAAGTAGGTTTTACTAATATTAAAAAAATGGATTTCAGCTTAGCTACTAGTAAAGTTCTTTTTGAGGAACTTCATGATAAAAAAATTAGTAATTTGATAATTTGCGGATTTGAAACACACATTTGTATTCAACAAAGTGTTCTAGAATTTTTAAAAAAAGGATATGAAGTACTAATCATATCTGACGCAATGGGAAGTAGAAATAATTCAGATCACGAAATAGCACTCCAAAGAATGCTTCATAAAGGAGCAATTATTACTACAACTGAATCAATAATTTTCGAAATTTGTAAAACCTCAGATAGAAAAGAATTTAAAGAAATTAGAAATATTATCAAAAATTAAAGATAATTAAGACTGGTTTATTTTTAGAGATAATTTAAACTTTAAATATTGGTTATTTAAGAATTTATTAGATATGAAATTATTTACGGAAAACTTGCTTTTGGCAATTTCTATATTTCTTATTGGAATAATATTATCAATAATAATATCGAAAATTTCCAAGGTTATTTTTAAAAGGATTTCTAAAAGAACAAAAACAAATTTTGATGATTTTATTTTTGAAACACTTTCTGGAATTTTAAGACCAATAGGTTTTCTTCTATCAGCCTATTTCGCAATTGATTATTTTTTTACTGATGAAATAACTTTTATATCTGTACTATTAAATATTCAAAAATTACTTATATTAATAATTATCATTAAAGCTCTAAATAAAGTATTAATAAGATCGCTAACAGAATCTACAGCAAAAATTGATGATTCTTCAATTAGTTCAATGATCTCATCATTAACACCTTTAATTAAAGCTTTTACTTGGACCATAGGATCAATATTTTTCTTACAAAATATAGGAGTACAAATGACCGCAATTTGGGCTTTGCTTAGCGCAGGTGGTATCGGGGCAGGTTTAGCATTAAAAGATCCAGTGCAAGAATTTTTTGAATACATTACAATTTTGCTTGATAAACCTTTTCAAAAAGGGGAATTTATAAAGTCAGATGGCGTATTAGGAATGGTAGAGAGAGTAGGGGTAAGATCTTCAAGAATAAGAAGTATTAATGGAGAAGTAATAGTTATGAGTAACAGTGCATTAACTAATGGGATCATTTCAAATTATGCTCAGATGAAGAAAAGGAGACTAGTTCATAAATTAGGAGTAGTTTATGAAACTTCTCCATCCCTGATGAAAATGATTCCAAAAATAATACAAAAAATCATTGAAGAAACTAAAGATGCTTCTTTTGATAGATGTCACTTTACAGATTTTGGAGACTTCAGTCTTAATTTTGAACTAGTTTATTACATCCCAACCAATAATTATTTAGCTGCTATGGAAGCACAACAAAGTATTAACTTAAAAATTATTGAAGAATTTTCTTTAAATAAAATAGAATTTGCATTCCCAACTCAAACATTAAATATTGAAAGAAACGAATCCAAATGATCGGCATAATTCCTCACTAAAACTCCAAAGTCTTAAAGCAAGTTCTTCTTGACTAGCTTCCTTACTAACATCACTTTTAAGTAATTTATGTTTTTTATAAAAGACAAGCTTATTGCTTAAATGTAAGTACTTAATATTATTGAAATCAGTATTAAAAACGATATCAGAAAGCAACTTTCCTGCATTTTCTACATTTTCAGATATTCCTAAAATATTTTTTGCAATAATTGAAAAAACAATATATCCAAAGATATTAAATTTAATACTATATCTGAAAAAGCCCAAATCCTCATTAGGAATCACAAGACCAGGAGCCCAAGAAATAACTGATATTTTACTAGATTTAATTTGTAATCTTTTTGAAAGTTGCTTAGCAAATAAAATATTACATAATTTACTATTTTTATAAGCCTTGTCAGAATTAAAATTTGTATAATTTCCTGTAATTTCCTCTTTAAAATTTACTAAATTATTTAAACCTGCTTTCTCACCAACATTTCCTCCTGAACTCTTTGGATCATGAACATCCGATGATGTAATAATTATCCTAGATTCATTTTTATTATTTATTAGTTCCATAAGAATATTAACTAAATAAAAGTGCGCAAGATGATTAACAGCAAAAGTTAGTTCAACACCCTGTTTTGAGACTTTAGGATAAAAAGCTCCAGTATATTGTAAGCCTGCATTTAAAATAACCACATCTAAAGAAATATTTTTTCTGATTAGAAAATCTCTAACTTTTTGAATATTTTCCAAATTAGATAAATCAATATTTTCAATAAGGTTTAAATATTTTTCTAGATATTCTTTATCAAAATACTTTATAAGTTTAAATAAAAATTCTTCTTTTCTAGATAATGATCTTATTGGAATATATAAATTATTTTGGGACTTTAACAAGTTCATTGTGGTAAAAAAACCAATCCCAGAATTACCTCCTGTTATTAAAATATTTTTACCTTTTATCATATGAATTAAACAATAATTTGTTTGCAGTAAGGAAATTATATATTATTTTTTCTTTTATTTTCTTATAAATTATTGTTAAAACACTCAAAACAAAAGAGCTAGTTATAGAGTCTCTTGCTTATTATTAAATTTATTCTCATTATAAAATTTTGAATGATTTATAAAAATTAAGTTTTAGATATTTTTTATTTTTTTCAAAAACTTTTCTATTTTCATAATTTATAGTTAATGCCTTCCAAAAGATTGCCAGATGTACTAGTTTTAGGTGCAGGACCCGCGGGGATGGCGATTGCCTCAGCTTTAGGGAAAGAAAAATTAGATGTAGAGGTTCTTTCCCCTAATGGTCCTGACGAACCTTGGCCAAACACTTATGGGATTTGGGGAAAAGAAGTAGATCAACTTGGGCTTCAGGATTTACTTGAATATAGATGGAAAAATACAGTTAGTTTTTTTGGGCATGGTTCTCTTGAGGAACATCACTACGAGAATAAAGCAACTGAGCATTCTTTAGATTATGGATTATTTGATAAAAAGAAATTACATAGTTACTGGTTAAATGAATGTAATAAGTCTTTCATTAAATGGCATGAGGGTTTTGCAGAGAAGATACACTTTCAGAGAAATAAAAGTATTGTTACTACTAGTGATGGGAAAAGTTACTCAGCAAGATTAGTTGTAGATGCGACAGGATATGACCCTGTATTTCTTAAATTAAAATCATGTGGACCATTAGCAGTGCAGACTTGTTATGGAATAGTAGGAAGTTTTAGTAAGCCTCCACTAAAAAAAGGGCAATTTGTCTTGATGGATTATCGTAATGATCATTTGAATGAGGAGCAAAAAAAAGAACCCCCTACTTTTCTCTATGCAATGGATATGGGAAATGGAAAGTATTTTCTTGAAGAGACTTCACTTGGTTTAGTAAATCCTTTAACAATGGAGAATTTAAAAGAAAGATTAGAAAAAAGACTTTCTTACAGAAACATCTCAATTACTAGCATGCAACATGAAGAACTTGGTTTGTTTTTACCCATGAATATGCCTATCCCAGACTTTAAACAACAAGTACTTGGGTACGGTGGAGCAGCTTCAATGGTTCACCCAGCATCAGGATATCTAATTGGAAATGTTTTAAGAAGAGCTCCACTAGTGGCAAAAGCTATATCAACTGCTATGAATGATAAGAAATTAAGTACTTATCATATTGCTAGGAAAGGCTGGGAGAGTTTATGGCCTAAAGAATTAATAAGAAAGAAATCAATCTACCAATTTGGTTTGGAAAAACTTATGAGATTCGATGAAAAACTGTTAAGAGAATTTTTTGGTAGTTTCTTTAAATTACCTAAAACTCAATGGTATGGATTCTTAACTGATACATTATCCTTAAGAGAAATTGTGTATGCAATGTGCATAATGTTTATAAAGGCCCCTTGGAGTGTAAAAAAAGGTTTAATGATTATGCACGGTAAAGAACTTAGAATGTTATTGAGGATAGTTTTACCAAATATATAATTTAAAAATTAAAATGAGAACTATTTTGATAAGCGGAGCTAGTAGCGGGATTGGATTAAATATTGCACATAAAGAACTAAAAGCAGGAAATAGAATTAGTATTGGGCTAAGAGATTTAGAGTCTGTTAAAGGAAGCGTTATTGATCCTAATAATTGGACTAATGAAAAAATACTCCTAAATAAATATGATGCATTAGATAAATTTTCCGCCAAAGAGTGGGTAGAAAATACAGTTAGTAAATTTGGAGGTTTTGATACTTTAATAAACTGTTCTGGAGTCCTTTCAAAAGTTCCTTTTTTATATAAAGATGGGGATGAAGAAGAGATATTAAATACTTTTAATATAAATTTTTTAGCCATTTGGCATTTATGCAGACTTTCCTGGAAACAGCTAAGTCAATCAAATAATGGAAGAATTATCGTTTTAGTGTCAATGAGCGGCAAAAGGTCCAAGGGAGATTTAGCAGCATATTCCTCATCAAAATTCGCTTTAATGAGTCTTTGTCAAACAATGAAGAACAAGGGTTGGGAAGAAAATATTAGAGTTACTGCTATTTGTCCTAGTTGGGTTAATACAAAAATGGCTGAGAAAATATCATCCTTAGAAAAGTCAAAAATGACTCAACCAGGGGATATAGCCGAAATATGTTCTACCATCCTGAAATTACCAATGCAGTCAGTTCCATTTGAAATAGCATTAAATTGTAATTATGAAATTTAATTTAGTCTAAACATTAGAAAAGCCATTGTGATCATCGCAATAGCTATAAAAAAACCTTTTATTCGATTCGTTAATAATGAAAATAAAGATAAATCTTCAGAAAAATATCCTCCAAAGCTACCTGTAAGAAACAAAATTATCATAGGTATCGATGCGAGGCCAAATGAATAGGAAATATTTCTTAAAAATCCAAAATTAAAATAATTCAAAATTAAAAAATTTGTTCCAAATAATAAAAAGGATGCAAATAAAGTTATGGAAACCTCAGCATCAAGTGTATGAGGTAAATTTCCTTTTAATTCAAATTGTTTTTTACATTCATATATCTGCCTTTTAGTAAGCTTTAAATATCCAGTTTCAGGGATTCTTTGGGATTTATATTTTCTTAATAACCTAGCTTCAAGCGTTTCAGGCTCTTTAGTCATTATCGAAGCTAGTAATTCATCTGGTTTGAGTTTCCTAATTTTCTTATCAAGATTATCTGCCTTACCAATTCGATAAAGATCTCCAACTCTTATAAGGTAAACATATCCCGCCATTTGCAATGTAAAATTAAGGTTAGTCCTATGTAGATAATACTAAAAGATTCAAAAAAAATTTTATTTTTTACAAAATGAGAACAGATATTTTATATTCATTTCGTAGATGTCCATATGCAATTAGAGCAAGATGGGCATTATTAATTTGCGAAATTAAAGTAGAAATAAGAGAAGTTGATTTAAAAAATAAGCCATTAGAATTTATAAATATATCAAAGACTAAAACAGTTCCTATCCTAGTAAAAACAAATAAAGAAGTCATAGAAGAAAGTTTAGATATTATCATCTGGGCACTTTCAGAATCAAAAAATAAACAAATAAAAAATTTTTATATGCCTATTAGTAAGGAGGAAAAAATTATAGAAATCATTTCCGAAAATGACGATGGGTTTAAATATCATTTAGACCGTTTTAAATATTCTGCTAGATTTAACGCAAGCGAAGAAGATTATCATTTCAAAGAAGCTGCCAAATACATAAAAAAATGGAATAAAAAACTAACAAATAATAGATGGCTAATGGGAGATAATCCTTCAATTGCCGATTGGTGTGTTTGGCCATTTATAAGGCAATTTAAAATTGCTTGCGAAAGTCAAAAAAAAACAAGCTATTTTGAAGATCCCATAAAAGAGTGGTTAGGACATTTTGAAAAACATCAATATTTTAAAAAATTAATGCATAAATTTGATCCATGGGAACCATCTACAAAGAAAGAATATTTCCCTTTTAATTAGCTTTCAAGTAATTTTCTTTTTTCAATAATTCTTGCTAACTCTAAAAAATATCCTGCTGTTCTAAATTTTCCAATATTTTTTTCTTTAAATTCAATATCACTTCTAATTTCTGCGGTTTCAGCCATAATTAAATCCAGTTCGTTAAATCCAAGACTATATAATTCTCCTAGTTCAACTTCTCTTCCAAGCAAGTGACTCCTAAACCATTTTTCTTTACTTTCTTGAGGAGGAATATCATATGGAGTGAAGGACATAAATCAACAAAAATATATTTTTATACTAACCTAACTTCTTATTGATAACTTGTAGAAAATCTTTTGTTAAAAAAGAATGCAACCAAAATAGTAAAAAGAGTTATTAATGCACAAATCTCTGTCCAATAATCTAATCCTATTTTTGAGATCAATAATGGAGCTAATACTGTAAAAAATCCTCCTGATAAGATTAACTGAGCAAAAAGTTGCTTTGATGTGAAAATCGGAAGTGTTTTAGAAATATTTTTTGGATCAGCGAGTCTTAAAAGAAGTAGTCCAGATGCAACTACTCCAGTTGAATTTCCAAATTCTATTAAACTTCTCTCAAACCAGTATTTTTCAAATACAAAGTATGCAAAATAGGCAATACAAATTAAATTCCAAATCAAACCAAAAATAGTAAGTACCAAAATCAATCTCCAATTATCAAGAACAGTAGCAATATCTAAACTTGCCATTGCTGTAAAAATTAATAAATCTGTGGACAAGATGCCAATTTCTCTTTGAAGAAGATTAGATATAAATTCTGTATTTTTGGTTTTTTCTAAGATATATCTAATCAAAAGTGATCCTATAAGAATAAGCGGGAATACAGGAAGTGATAAGATTACCTCTTTTGAGAATTCACCAAAGTAGTTTGAAATATACCTTAAAAGGTTAAGTATCAAGACCCCAAAAGAAATTGCCAACCCTACAAAGCCAAGATTTATTAATAAAATTCTCAAATCTGAAAAAATGCCTATTTTCAGATTTGGATTTTCATTATCCGTCTTATCAACAATCTGCTCTGTATCTGAAATTCCTAAAGTTCTTCCTACAAAAATAAAAAAACTACCTAATAAGGAAGAGGATAAAAGGCCCATTGTAGCCATTGCAAGACCTAAGTCTAAGCCATCTGAGAATCCAAGTTTATTAAAACTTTCTCCAATAATAGTTGCAGCACCATGTCCTCCTTCAAAACCAACCTCTATTAAACATCCCATTAAAGGATTTGTTTCCATAGAAGGAGACAATAAGTATTTGACTACTAATCCTCCTACAAGAAATTGACCAAAGCCTAATGAAAGAGCCAACAAAAACTGATTGACAATGGGTCTAATTAAACCATTAATATTTGGAATTGGCCTGCCCATCATTAATGTCGCAAACACTAGAGATAAGAGAGGAGTAGGAAAATTACTCCAGACATTTGTAGTCTCCTTAGATAAGATATTTATTAATCCATAGGGACCTATCGATATTCCTACAATTCCAGATATAACAGCTATGGGTAATCCAAATCTTTCTAATTGAACAGCAAATTTAAATTTCCTTCCAAAAATCAAGAAAAAACCGATTACAAAAAATCCTATTAGACTTATTGAAAGGGAATTTGAAAAAATATTTTGATTCTTTAGGAGAGAAATATTCAACTATTTTAAACTAATACTTTTTAAATCTAATTTAATAGATAAAATTTATCAAATAAAAAAGGCCTCATTAATTGAGGCCTTTTAATATTTATCAGTGACTAAAATTTAATCTTTAAGAGTAACAGTAGCACTATCAATGTTACTGATAGCATTTGTAACTCTCTTAAAGTCAAATCCTAAGGCTCTTAGTGCATGCCATAGATGACCTTGAATAAAGAAGAAACCAAAGTAGTAATGTACATTTGCTAACCATGCCCTTGATGTATATACACCATCAGGAAGGTCAACAGTATCAATCCAATACGGAGAAATACTAAATTTCAATTCAAGAGGTTCACCAAAGTATTCAACAGGATAAACTGTTGTATTAGCTGCACTCCAGAAGGCTGCAATAATAGCCATCCAGCCAATTCCGGCTAAAGACCATGAGAGAACTGCTTCTGCTGAAAGAAGTCCCTTACCTTTGAATTTGGTATATTCTCCAACTTGCTTAGTAGCAATATGCCAAGCGCCACCAGTAATCTCAACAAAAGCAAGGAAAGCATGACCACCCATCACTTCCTCAAGACTATCAATAGTTAGGAAGTCTGTTTGATGATTCCAAATTTTGGCTAAGTTTAATTCATACTCAACCTGTCTTACAGAACCAATGGCCGGATCATAAATACCGTGAACTCTAGCCCATTCAACGAAAGCAATAACTGCGAATCCAAGAATAATAAGATGATGACCAAGAATAAATGTCAATTTATCTGGGTTATCCCATTCAATATTGAATTTTCTAGCTTTTGCAACGTCAGAATCCTCTAAATTTCCAGGAAGAAGTAAAGAGTGTAAAAGTCCTCCAGCGGCTAAAACCATAGAAGAAACTAAGTGTACTATTGCTATCGCGAGAACTGGTTTAGTATCTCCCATCGCAACCCCATTAGCATCAAACCCTATTCCAAGAGTTGCTAAGTGAGGAAGAACGATTAGAGGTTGGTGCCCCATTGGGACGCTTGGGTCAAATCGTGAAAGTTCAAAAAGGGTGAAAGCACCGGCCCAGAAAACAATTAATCCTGCATGAGCTACGTGAGCTGCGATAAATTTTCCTGAGCGATTTGCTACACCTGAATTACCAGCCCACCATCCGTAGGTAGTATCTGGATTGCCATAGGTTTGCATTTAGGAATTGATTAGCTTAAACGTTTTGAGAATACTTTATATTTCAGCAAAGAGTTCAATTCACAACAAAATTGTAAAGGTTGTTAATCCTAGTTATAAAGACTTAAAGGAAATTGGGACGTTTTTTTTTGATGTTAAAAGATAGGTTTAGTCTGCATAATTATTGATTTTACAAATTTTTTAAAATTCTTTTTTTTTGATTACTTAATCAAATATTAAAAAAAAATCTCTCTTTGCTGACATTATTAATTATTTATGTCATGAAAACATAAATAATTATTGCCTCCTTTTCAATCAATTACTAAAAAGAGAACAAGACAACTCTTCTCATGACAATTTCCCAAAGAACTTCTAGACAAATTTCACTAGAAATGAAATCTGAAGGGCATTACAAAAAAGCTGCGAAAACTTATAGAAAATCAGAGCAATACATAAACATGATTGATCTATATCCAATACTTCAAACCACTTTGATTGAATGTAAGGATGAAAATTTAGTTAATTAATATTTTTCTGAGGATTTATTTCTTAATTGAACTTAGATTATTTATAGTTAGGCCGCTTCTTGATCAAATTGTTTCTCAGAATAATATTTATCAATTATCTTTTTGCATAATTTTGTATTGTATAAAGCTTCAGGATTCCAGGGTTTTTTTTGTCCATAAGGAGAGCTTTTCCAATGTATACCAGGTTTTAAGAAACCATTCTCCCTAAAATAAGAAAGTTTTATTTCACTTGTACCTAAATCCTCAGCAGCATAATTAGAAGATTGCCATATATTTCCTAACATTGTTTAAATAAATATTATTAATCCTTAATAACGTTTATCTCTTTATTGTGAAAGGGGCATTAATTTTTAAAAAATTTTTTAATTGATTAAAACATAGTCTTCATAATGAGTCTTAATAAATATGTTTCCTTGAATTAAAATTAAGAAATATTAAATATGGAATTATTGTTAATAAAAACTTTATTAGCTCCTTTTGTTGGATCATTAGATAACTTATATTCAAAATAATATTTTGTAATCGATTCACTTTTAGGAAGATTTAACCATCCCTCAGTCCATTCGTCACTATTAATTAATTCCTTATTAGAAATGTTTAAGTTAATTTCGACATCAAGAACAGAAACCATCAAATTTTTAATTTGATCTTTTTCTTTAATCTTATTTACTAAAACAAAATGTCTTAATCCATGTATAGGTTTACTTGAAGTCCACATACTTTTCATGATCTTTTAACTATCTGATTTTTCTTCTCCTTCAGAAATAATCTTATATTCTTTCCTTATTTGATCTAATAAAACTTTTCTTTTATTTAGATAGGAAGAAGAATCTTCTTTTGATAAATTATATCTTTCTTTCTTGGTCAAATTCATCCATTGATTCAAATTATTTTTATTAAATGAGATATTTTTTTTATTTTTTAAACCTTTTTTTTCTCTATAAACTTTTAAAAAAATATACAAAGAAATTAGGATTGCTAAAAAAATAATAATTATCATAATTTGACTTAAGACCTTTTTAAAAGAAGATTTTTATCCAGCCAATTATCTAACTTGGTAACATCATCTACTGATATGGTCTCTTCCATATTTTCAAAATTCTCCTGGTTGAAAAGCCTAATTATAAATTCATTTTCAAGTGCTTCATCATCTCCAATTACAATAATACTTTTTGATTTTAATTTATTAGCTTTTTTAAATTGCTTTGAAAATGATGCGCCACTAAGATCCAATTCTGTTTTTAAATCATAATTTCTTAACTTTCTAGATAATTCCATCGCCATTTTTTCAGCATTAAGCCCTTTATTCACAATATAAATATCAGTTTCTCTACTTTCTTCAAGATCTTTACCTGATAATAAAATGAGTCTTTCCAATCCAATTGCAAATCCAATAGCAGGAGTTTCTGTCCCTCCCATTTGACTAATCAAATTATCATATCTTCCACCTCCACATACTGTAGCTTGAGAACCAAGTAATCCACTAGTGATTTCAAATGCAGTGTGAGTGTAATAATCCAAACCTCTTACTAAATTAAAATTTTCTATAAAAGGTATTTTAAGAAGTTTTAATTTATCTTTGATAGTTAAATATCTCTCGACACTTTTTTCAGACAAAAAGTCAAATAATTTGGGAGAATCTTCAAGAATCTTTTTTGTTTGAACATTCTTGGTATCAAAAATTCTTAAAGGATTCTTATCTATTCTCTTTTGAGAATCCAAATCTAAGGAGTTTTTATTAACTTCTAACCATTTTAAAAATGCCTTATTAAAATTTGACCTGTCATTTTGATCCCCTAAGGTATTAATTTCAAGATTTAGTTCTTTTATTCCTAATTTCTCCAAAATATCCCAAGCCAAAGCAATAATTTCGATATCACTCCTTACAGATTCGTAACCTACAAATTCAACACCTAACTGATGAAACTGCCTTTGCCTACCAGCTTGAGGTCTCTCATATCTAAACATTGGTCCCATGTACCAAAGTTTCTGAGAAGGTTTACTTGAGATTCCATTTTGTATTAAAGCTCTTACAACTGAGGCAGTACCCTCAGGCCTTAAGGTGCATGACCTTTCACCCCTATCCAAAAATGTATACATTTCTTTGCTAACGACATCGGTGCCTTCTCCAATCCCTCTCATAAATAATTCAGTCATTTCCATTATTGGAGTCCTGATTTCCTTTACAGAAGCCCTAAAAAGTTGCTCTTTTATTATTTTTTCAACATTTTGCCACTTTATTAATTGATCAGGTAAAAGATCTACTGTTCCTCTAAGATTTTTAAAGTTATTCAAAGTTCTAATTAATAATTCAAAATTTTTAATTTTAATAGAAATTAAATTTTGCTGAAATTCTTTATGTCATAATTTAATCTAACATTCATACAAAATATTGGGAATAACTAATAATAAAGAGAGTCAGCATTGTGGAACAAAACCAAAAAAATTTGCCTTCGGTATTGCTCCCTTAGGTATCGTTTCTATTGGAATAGTCCCAATGGGTGTTATAAGTATTGGAGTAGTGCCAATGGGTGTTTTTTCTTTTGGTGCTGTTGCTATGGGAATAGTAAATTTATCAATAGTTGGCATGGGAATAATTTCTGCTGGAATTACAACTATGGGACTATGGGAATATTCTCCTAAATCACATAGTCATGAGATTCACATTCCTAATGAAAAGACTTCAATAATCAAAAAAGAGACTCTGATGCCTGGCCTTTTTAAAACAAAAGAGGATGCCGAAAAAGCCGCATCAGAATATGGATGTATCGGCGCGCATAAAATGGGTGAACAATGGATGCCCTGTAAAATGCACTAAAAATTTTTCAAATTTAAAAATCTGAACTATTAATCCAATATCTGCACTTTAAAATCAAGACTATTTGCTTCTTCGACTGTTAATTTTTTAGCCCAAGCACCTTGCTTAGGATTATTCCAGAGGAATCCAGCCTTCTTAGCTAATGATCTGTCGTCATAACTCACCAATGCTTTATATAAAAATCTTGGTTCAGTAGCTTTAATAAGAAGTTCTTCTAAATTTTCACATTTTTTGAAAACCTCCGAAATATAGAAGCAATCTGATAAGGCTCGATGTAAGCTCCAAACTGGTATTGAAAAAGAAAGCGCAAGATCAGTAACTGATGGTCTATTTTTTAAGTTTTTTTGAAAGGACCAATTAATATCCTCTAAACTACAAATCCATTTTTTTTCGAGCTTGGGCAATCTACCCTTTCCAAACCATTTTTTGTCAAATTCAACATTATGAGCAACTATTAAATCTGAACAATCCACAAGTTTTAAAAAGAAATTCAAGCCGTCCTCCCAAGGTTGTTTAATATTGGTAACTTCTGCAGATATCCCATTAACATGTTCAGCTTCATTTGAACTAACTGGGAATAAGAACGAAACCTGCGAAAGGACAGATTTAGAATTTACATTAAATAAAATGCAACCTACCTCAATAATTTCATCTTTATTTTCATCTAAGCCAGTTGTCTCAGTATCAAGAATTAAAATGTTTTCTATTGTTTGAATTTGATTATTAATTTTGGTGCTTGAGGTTGATTTATTTAAAAAATTGGGTTTCTCATTATCATTATTTTTAATTTCATTATTAAGAAAATCCAATTGATTTAATTTTTTTTTGTTTGGTACTTCCAATTATCAAAAAACATCTAATATATTCTGGCGCATTTAATATTTTTTTCTTTTAAATTAATATTAATTAAACAATTAAAGTAAGAAATTAAATCGTGTTAGAAATTAACCTAAGAGGTTTTAAATAAAGAATATTAAATGACTTTTACAAAATATCAATTTAATAATTACTGTTATTGGCCTTCAAATCCAAAAAAGATTATAGAATTTATTGGAGGTAGTTATTTAGCATCTAAACCAGATTTAACTTACAAAAGATTTATAAAAAGCTTAATAGATAAAAACTATGCAGTACATGCATACAAATACACGCCTCAGTTTGATCATCAAGAATTGGCGATTAGAGCATGGAAAGATTTTAAAAGTTGTCAAAGATCCTTATCAAAAAGAATAGGAACATCAATTCCTTCAATAAGAATTGGACATAGCCTTGGTTGTAAACTTCACTTAATTTCTCCAGATGGAGGTAGGAATTGCGAGAAATTCATATCAATAAGTTTTAATAACTTTAGTGCTAACAGATCTATACCATTTTTAAAAAAGATTTCTCAAAAACTAGAATTCAATAGTGAATTCAGCCCAAGCCCAGAAAGAACATTTGGAATAATCAAAAAAACTTATAATCAAAAAAATAATTTTCTAATAAAATTTAACTCAGATGAATTAGATCAAACAGATAAATTACTTTCTTGTCTTAGAGCAAGAAAAGAAGATAACTCCAAAGGAATAAAGCTTAAGGGAACTCATACTATTATTGCTAGCGCAGGACTAAGAGAAAATTTTTTAGGTGATTGGGCTGACGATGATTTTAAAAGAAATACAATCAAACAAATATCTAATTTGATTGAAAAATCAATTTAAGATATTTCCTTTAATTTTTCTAAGACAGAACTATCTTCAAGGGTACTAATATCTCCACTTATTTTTTCGCCTTCTGCCAAAGATCTCAAAATTCTTCTCATTATTTTTCCACTACGCGTTTTTGGAAGAGAATCTGAAATTATTATTTTTTCTGGTTTAGCAATAATTCCAATTTCATTAACTACATGTTTCTTTAACTCCTTATCTAATTCTTGAGAACTATTTATATCTTTTTCTAAAGATATAAATGCAACAATAGCCTCACCTTTTAAATCATCTTTTCTACCGACAACAGCAGCTTCCGCAACTGATTTATGACTTACTAATGCGGACTCTATTTCCATGGTTCCTAGTCTATGACCAGAAACACTTATAACATCATCGACTCTTCCCATAATCCAAATATATCCATCATTATCAATCCGAGCCCCATCACCAGCGAAATAAACATTTTTTTCACCTTTAAAAGAAATATATTCCCAATAACTGTCTAAATATCTTTTAGAGTTTCCATGAATTGTACGCATCATTCCAGGCCAAGGTTTTTTAACAATCAAATATCCACCCTCATTTTCCATAACTTTTTCTCCATTTTTATCTACAACTTCAACCTCGATTCCAGGCAAGGAGAATGTTGCGGAACCTGGCTTTGTAGCAACGGCTCCTGGTAAGGGGCTTATCATCACACCACCAGTTTCAGTTTGCCACCATGTATCTACTATTGGACACTTATTATCGCCTATTACCTCTCGATACCACATCCATGCTTCAGGATTAATCGGTTCGCCAACTGTCCCCAAAAGTCTCAAAGATCTTAAATCATATTGGTCAGGAATTTCACGTCCAGATTTCATGAATGATCTTATCGCTGTTGGCGCTGTATAGAAAATAGTAACTTTGTATTTTTGAATAATTTCCCAAAAAGCCCCTAAGTTAGATGCCCTTGGGACACCTTCATACATAAGTGTTGTAGCACCGTTAGATAGAGGTCCATAAACGATATAACTATGACCAGTAATCCACCCAACATCTGCTGTACACCAATAGATATCATCATCTTTTATATCAAAAATCCACTTGAATGTTAGGTGAGACCAGAGATTATAACCAGCAGTAGTATGAACAACACCCTTTGGTTTACCGGTGGATCCTGAAGTATACAAGACAAATAATCTATCTTCGCTATTCATAATTTCAGGTTCACACCAATCTTTTTGATCTTTTAATAATTCGTGCCACCAAAAATCCCTATTGTTTACCATCGAAATATCTTTTTTAGTTCTTTGAACAACAATAACTTTTTCAACTATTTTATTAGCACCACTTTGAATAGCTGCGTCAACCGCACTTTTCAACTCAATTACTTTATCTTTTCTAAAGCCACCATCTGCTGTTATTACAAATCTAGCATTTCCATCAATCAATCTATCTTTTAATGACTCTGAGGAGAAGCCTCCAAAAACAACTGAATGCGGAGCTCCAATCCTTGCGCAAGCAAGCATAGCAATCATTGCTTCAGGAATCATAGGCATATAAATACATACCAAATCACCTTTTTTGATTCCTAACTCTTTTAAAGCATTTGCAGCTTTGCATACTTCTTTAAGAAGTTCTTGATAAGTATATTTTCTATCATCTCCTGGTTCACCCTCCCATATCAGCGCGTTTTTATTCCCAAGTCCGTTTTTGATATGTCTATCTAAGCAGTTGTAAGTAATATTTAATTTACCTTCTGTAAACCATTTAAAAAAGGGCTCATCCCTGCTGTCTAAAACAGTCTTAAATGGCTCAAACCAATCAATCTCCGAATTTGCAAAAGATTCCCAGAATTTAATTGGATTATCTAAAGATTGTTTTTTTAAACTTGATAATTCCTCGAAACTTTTTATATTAGAATTTTCAGCAAATTCTTTTGAGGGAGGGAAAACTCTTTTTTCTTCAAGAATATTGTTGATTGAATTTTTCTTATCTAATGTCATTAAAAATATCAATAATTTTTAAATTTAATCTAAATAACTAAATTTTTCAAAAACTTTTAATGGAAATTTATTAACTTAAAAAATAACTTTTTTAATTCAATAGAGACGACTTAGCACAAATTCGGGTAAAGCTAATAAAGCCCTCTTATATTCTGAGTCAGGGAGCCATAACAATGCTTCTTTTGAATGGAGAGCAAAATCTTCAGCTAATTTTCTAGAACGTTTTATCGATTGAGAGTTCATAACAATATTCAAAGCATTATTTAAATCTTCCTTTTCTACAAGTTCTCTATTTATAAGAACAGACAAATTTTCATTTTCTTCTAGAGCATATAAAACTGGTGCAGTTAGATAACCACTTGCAAGATCGCTTACAGCTGGTTTACCCAATTGTTTATCATTACCGGTGAAATCAAGGATATCATCGACAACTTGAAAAGCTAATCCGATATTCTTTCCAAATTCGTATAAGCGATTCAATTGCTCATGTTCTAAATTACATAGAACTCCAGCTGCCTTTGTACTATTTGCAATCAGAGAAGCTGTTTTACAATAACTTTTATTTATATATTTAGAGAAAGTTTGTGCCGAATCGAATCTATTTAGATTTTGCTTTATTTCACCTTCTGCTAAATCCATTATTACTCTACTAAGAAGTTTAACTACTTTTACATTATCTAAGTTTGCCAAATGCCAACTAGCCTGAGCAAATAAAAAATCCCCAGCCAATACAGCAACTCTAGTATTAAACCTACTATGAACAGTATCAACCCCCCTTCTTGTGGATGCTTCATCTACAACATCGTCATGAACTAATGATGCTGTGTGAATCATTTCAGTAATCTCTGCCAGTCTTTTATGTTTGGTTGTCAAAGTAAAGTTTGGAGAAATAGCTTTTGAAATCAATAAAACTATCCCAGGTCTTAACCTTTTTCCTCCAGCACTGAATAAGTGTTCAGCTGCTGCTTGAAGAATTGGATGACCCGCACCTATTAAATTTTTCAGTTCGAGAATAAGATCATCAAGATCATTTTCAACTGGTTGTAGAAGTTCTGTTACTGTATTCATAATTAACCTCTTACATATATTAAAGAATCAATCATTGCTTCGGAGGTTAACCAACTTAATTTCTTTATTAATTTCCAACCAATATTTTACTTTTTTAGAAAAATCTTCACTATTTTGGGTGACAAAAAATTTAATATTATCCTTGGAAGTACTCTCATAACTATAATTTTTTGGAATTAAAAATGAATTATTAAAGTTATTTACTAAAGCCACTGAAGGATCAATAATCCTAATATTTGAATGCATTTTACTTTTTAAAACGTCATAAATCAAAGGATAATGGCTACATCCCAGTATTATCTCTTCAATATTTTCTTTTAATAAGGGATTAATATATAAATCCGATAGATGATTTAATTTATTTAAGTCTAGGTTTGTTTTTTCTATTTCTGGAACAAATTCAGGACATGCTTGTTGGAATACTTTTACATTTTCTCTCTTTGATTCAATTATTCTTTTATAATACGAAGTTTTAATAGTTGCAGGAGTTGCCAAAACACCAATATATTTTTTAGTTACTATTTCTGAAACTGAATTAATTAGATCAAAACAAGGAATCTGCAAGTTATTTTTTAAAATATCTAAGGCACAAGCATTTGTAGTATTACAAGCTATTAGTAATGCATCCAAATTTTTATCTTTAAACCAATTACAAATATCTTTTGCGATAAATCTTATTTGTTCAATATTTTTATTTCCATAAGGAACTCTCTTTGTATCTGCCAAATAAAAAACCTCAATATCCTCACGGGTTTTCATTAAAGTACCAAGAATCGTAAATCCCCCTATACCACTGTCAAATATTCCTATTTTAAGTTTCACTATATCCTAGAAAGATATTCAAGAATACCCTTTGTGATGGCATAAGCTATTCTTTCACGATGAATAGATTTTTCTAACCTTCTAGCATCTAACCTTCCTGTTAAAAAACCTATTTCTACAAGTGCTGCTGGCATTCTGGTGTTTTTAATAACGAAAAATCTGCCTTGTCTCACTCCTCTATCTGGACTTCCAGGAGAAACTTTAAGTATTTGCTTTTGAATTTTTTTTGCCAATAGTCGTCCTCTCCATCCGGTGTAATAAAAAGTTTCTAACCCGTTAATATCTCTTCTTTTACCTCTTGAAGCATTCGCATGAATACTTACAAAAATATCAGCACCAGTTCTATTAGCTATTGAGACTCTTGGAGGTAAATCTAAGTCGATTTCATTATATCTAGTTAATCTAACCATCACCCCTTTATCAGATAATAATTTTTTTACTCGTTTAGAGACATCAAGTACAACATCTGTTTCTCTTATCCCTCCTATACCGATTGCTCCTGGATCTGGCCCCCCATGACCAGGGTCAATCACAACATAAAACTTATTACGCTTGATATTAGGTAATTGCAAAAACTTATAATTTCCTCTCCTTGAATTAATTGGCTTTTGTTTAGCCTTAGGATTGTTAGATGATTTACTAACAAGCCCTTCACCTATTGTCTGAAAAGATTTTTTTGGTAAAGAAAATAATTTAATTTTCCATCTATTTTTATCAATAGCAACTAACCTCCAATTAAGAGGTTTTAAATTATTATTTTCCGAAAATTCGATAACTAATCTGGTTTTACCTTTATTTGGTTTACCTAATCTAATTTCTTTTATAGGACCATTTCCCTCTATCTTTCTTGGAGTTTTTAGTTCTCCAGGGAAATCTATCCAAAATCTATCCCCGAAAACATTCCCTCCTTTTTGAAAGTAGGCCTTTAATTTTGAATTAGATTTAGTTCTTAATTCTAAAATACCATTAGAATTCAAGCTCCAAGCAGCCAGTGCACTAGATGATTTCGCTGGGGAAATACTTGAATTTAAAAGTAAGAATATTGATAAGCAGCGAAAAAGTTTATTAAAAAAAAACTTTGACATCATTTTGCGAAAATTTTAGTTTTTCTATGTTTTAAGCTTGGCATCTGCTCTCTTATCTTTTTAACTCTCTCTTTATCTGCAGGAGCAATTGCTGCCCCTTGTGTTTTTCCTGCATCAGACAAAACAGTTCCCCAAGGGTCTATAACCATGGCATGTCCATGACTTTGTCTTCTCCCATAGTGAATACCTGTTTGAGCAGGTGCTACTACATAAGCTGTATTTTCTATCGCTCTTGCTTGAAGTAAAATTTGCCAATGATCTTTTCCAGTAAAAGCTGTAAATGCGGCAGGAATCATTATAAGTTCAGCACCTTTCGAAGAAAGGTGCCTATAAAGTTCAGGGAATCTAACATCGTAACAAATAGATAATCCTATTTTGCAAAGGCCTGGAACATCAATAACTGGAGGATGTTCCTCCCCAGACAAAATAGTTGATGATTCTTTGTATAAATTACCATCAGGCAAATCAACATCAAAAAGATGAATTTTGTCATATTTTGCTAGAATTTGGCCATCTTTCCCAAAAAGAGCTGATCTATTAAAAGTATGACGATCATCTCCAGCGGGGACAGGATAACCTCCTCCTAGGAGAAAAACTTGATATCTCTGAGACATCGTTTTTAGGAAATTAGTACACTTTATTGATAATTCAGAAGCCATTCTAAGTTTTTCATTATCTTCACCCAAGAATGCAAAATTCTCTGGCAATCCTATTAGTTCTGAACCTCTTCTAGAGGCTAATTCAATCTGCTCCTCAGCCTCAGCAAAATTTGCTTCAACATTAGAAGTACTCGTAATTTGTAAGGCAGCCACTAAAAAATCAGTCAAGATTTCACTCCTAAAAAATAAATTCGCGATCTAAGAGGCACGAATTACACCCCTTTCAACTTGAGTAGGAACAATATCTAAACAATCAAGTTCAGAACAGCACTTTAAATCATCTTCATAATCACCAAGGCTTGATAATCTTTTGCCATGAGTTGCTGTCCTTAAACATTTTAGGATATTATTTTTCCAAACGTTCCAAAGTGCTAATGAAGCCTGCAATTCATCATTAGATATATTTACTTCAGATTTAGAGTTTTCTTTAATATATAAGGCGAGAGCACCTGCTGCTAAAGAATCCTCTAGAGAATAGGACCCTTCCCATCCGCTACCTAATATAAGAACGTTTTTTTTATTTAAAGAAATTATCCTTTTAGCCACTGCTTTTCTATTTGGAAGAGCCATTGCAAACAAATATTCTACATTTTGAACTTTTTTCAGTGATTTAGTACCATTTGTTGTACTCATAAATAGCCTTTTGCCTTGAACAGTCTTATTGGTTACAGATAATGGGGAGTTACCTAAATCAAAACCATCAATCGTTTTCCCACCTCTTTCTGCAAGCATTAGTCTTTTATCAGCGTCCCACTTTTTAGCAGTCTTCTTTAATAAATCTAAATCAGAAAAAACTTGAATTGAATCTGCCCCGTTTTTTAATGCCCAAGAGATTGTTGTCGTTGCTCTTAAAACATCAATAACAATAGCAATATCAGAATCTGTTTCTGGAACATCATCTGCGACATGGTAATAAGAAAGATTAATAATAATTTGTCATTCTTCAATTATTATAGAAAACAGTTACTTAACTTTTAATATTTTTTTTTAAAAACAAACTTATTGATATTATGTACTTATGAAAAAATCTATAGAAATTAAACCAAATTATTAATTTGAACACTAATCATATCCGCATCGTTGAAGGTGGAGGAAGTTTACAAGGGGTCCTAAAAGTACCTGGAGATAAGTCAATCTCGCATAGATCTTTGATAATAGGAAGTATTGCGGAAGGTGAAACAAATATTGAAGGTTTTTTATATTCTGAAGACCCCCTCTCAACTGCTGATTGTCTTAGGAAATTGGGTGTAAATATTCCTGAAATAAAAAAGAATCATCCTTTTACTATAAAAGGTTTAGGTATTGATGGTTTTAAAGAACCTAAAGAAATTCTTGATTGCGGAAATTCAGGCACCACAATGAGGTTATTAATGGGACTTTTGGCGGGACAAGAAGGTAGTAATTTTATCTTAACTGGAGACAAGTCTCTCAATGAAAGACCAATGGGAAGAGTTAGCAAGCCATTATCACTTATGGGAGGTAAAATTCAAGGTAGAAAAAATGGGACAAAAGCTCCTATTTCTATAACTGGGAATAAACTAAAGGGTTGTGTAATTGGAACTCCTGTAGCAAGTGCTCAAGTTAAATCTGCGATATTATTAGCAGGTTTAAATGCATCTGGAACTACTTCAGTTATTGAGCCTGCATCCTCGAGAGATCATACTGAAAGAATGCTTAAAGCTTTTGGGGCCGAAATAAGTATAAGAGGAGAATTAGGAAGAAATATAGTAATAAAATCAGGAACTAATTTGACCGGTCAAAATATATTAATTCCTGGAGATATTAGCTCAGCAGCTTTTTGGATGATTGCCGCATCAATAGTGCCAGGATCTGAAATTGTTATTAAAAATGTAGGCCTAAATCCAACTAGAACAGGGATATTGAATGTAATGGATGAAATGGGATGCAAATATAAAATTTCAGACAAATCTACAATCGCAGGAGAACCCATAGGTTCTATAAATGTAAAATATGCAAGTAATTTAAAACCTTTTAAAGTAGAAGGAGATATTCTTCCAAAACTTATAGATGAAATTCCAATACTTACAGTAGCAGCTTGTTTTTGTAATGGAATTTCAGAAATTAAAGATGCGAAAGAATTAAGAGTTAAAGAAACAGACAGATTAAAAGTTATGGCAACCCAACTAAAAAAATTTGGTGCAAATATTTCAGAAAAAGATGATGGTTTAATAATTAATGGTGATTCTAAGTTTCATTCAGCTGAAGTTGATAGTGAAACTGATCATCGTGTATCAATGAGCCTTGCTATTGCTTCACTTTTAGCTAAGGGCTCCTCAAAGATTTTAAGAGCAGAGGCCTCTAGAGTTTCTTATCCAACTTTTTGGAACGATCTAGAAAAACTAATTAACTGATCCGAGAGAATTCTTGTCAGAATTAAAAGAGATCTTAACAAAAGATGGTAGTTTTACACTAAGGAGTCTGATTTTTCAAGAGAATTTTCATAGTCTAGAAGGAGCTCTAAAAGAAACTGAAATTAAATTCATCAATCCCTCTGATTTAAAAAGATTTAACGATAAGTCTTTGAACGTTTTAGATATCTGCTTCGGTCTAGGATACAATTCAGCTTCATTATTTAATAACCTTATTAGACAAAATTCTTTTATAAATTGGTACGCTTTAGAGATTGACAAAAAGCCTCTGAAGTATTCTTTAGGAAATAAATCATTTCAAAAGTTATGGCATCCAAAAGTTTTAAAAATATTTAAAGAATTATCAAAGAATTCTAAATATAAAGATCAATCTTTTGTATGTGATATTTTATGGGGCGATGCCAGAGAAAAAATAAAAAATATTCCTTCAAATGTTAAGTTCGATTTAATTTATTTAGATGGATTTTCACCTCAAAAATGTCCTGAAGTTTGGTCAGTTGAATTTCTAGCAAAAGTGACTCAAAAACTTAATCCTCAAGGATATTTAATAACCTACTCTTGTTCAGCTGCGTTAAGAAGAACATTGAAAGATTTTGGTTTGAACATTTTCAACATTAAGCCAAATTTAGTTTCTAAAAATATATGGAGTAACGGGACAATTGCTGTAAAAATTATTGATAAAAAATTTTTAAAAAATAATTCATATTTTAAAAATTTATCTTCGATGGAAGAGGAACATTTATTGACTAAAGCAAGTATCCCGTATCGTGATCCTACTTTAAGTTCAAATAAAAAAGATATTATCCAAGCAAGAGTCCAAGAGCAATTGTTATCTAATCTAGAGAATTCAAAAAAATGGAGAGATAAATGGGGCATGACGAAATAGAACTTAAACAGTAAAATTTAGATAAAATATCTGAATAAATATGCTAACTGTTGCGATATTAGCTGCAGGTAAGGGTACTAGGATGGCGAGCACACTTCCTAAAGTCTTACATAAATTATCTGGTAAAACTCTCCTTCAAAGAGTTATCAATTCTTGTAATGAATTAAAACCAGATAAAATATATATCATCGTAGGTCACAAATCAAAGGATGTTGAAGCTTCAGTACTAAAAAATAAAAATATTCACTTTATTGTTCAAAATCCGCAAAAAGGAACAGGTCATGCTATTCAAGTTCTCTCTCAGCAAGTTAAAAAACATAACGGTAAATTGATGGTTCTAAATGGAGATGTTCCACTTATCAAAGCCGAAACTTTGAAAGACCTTGTAAGATATCATGACTCAAAAACAGCCGATGTTTCCATAATAACTTCTAGAAAAAAAAATCCCCATGGCTATGGAAGAGTATTTACTGAAAATGATTTAATTAAAAGGATTGTCGAAGAAAAAGATTGCAATAAACATGAACGTTCTAATGTATTGACGAATGCGGGAATTTACTGCTTTAGTTGGAAAAGTTTATCCAAGATAATTAATACTTTAAAAAGTAACAATAAACAAAAAGAAATCTATTTAACTGACACTATTACCTTACTAAAAAATTCCTATAGCTTTGAAGTTGAAGACAATTTAGAACTTCAAGGAATTAATAATAGAGTTCAATTATCAGAATGCGAAGAAACTCTTCAAACCTTAATTAAAAAGAAACATATGCTTGGAGGAGTAACTATTATGAATCCAGCGAGTTGCACAATAAGTGAAGAGTCAATAATAGGTCTAGATGTAATAATCGAAGCAAATACTCATATAAGAGGAAATTCTAAAATTTCTAATAACTGTAAAATTGGCCCAAATTCTTTTATAAAAGATACAATAGTTAACGACAATTGCGAAATTATAAATTCAACGATTTTTAATTCCAAAATAATGGGCCATGTAAAAATTGGTCCTTATAGTCATATAAGACCTAATTGTGAAATTTCTTCTCAAAGCAAAATTGGTAATTTTGTTGAGATAAAAAATAGCAAACTAGATGAGGAAGTTAAGGTTAATCATCTTAGTTATATTGGCGATTCTAAAGTTGGTAAATATACCAATATAGGAGCCGGAACTATTACAGCAAATTTTGATGGCACCAAAAAATATCAAACTAATATTGGTAAAAACTCTAGTATTGGAGCCAATACAGTTTTAATAGCGCCTATTAATCTTGGCGATTCAGTAACTACTGGAGCAGGCTCAGTAATTACTAAAGATTCTGCAAATAATTCCTTAGCTATTGCGAGAAGCAAACAAGTAAATATTGAAAATTGGAAAAAAAACAAATCCTAAAATTAATCAATTGATTTTATAACTTTTTCAAGCTGCCAACAACGGCTACCTTTAATAAGGATGAAATCGCCCTTTTTTGTATATTTATTTATAGTTTCACCAACTATGTTTATCTCATTAAGGAATAAAAATTTAGTACTCTTTTTTAAATAATCTGCATAATAGATTTCTTCATTTTTATTACAGATAAAAATACATTTTTTTATGTCTGATCTACTTATAAAATCAAAAAGATCCTTATGATATTTTTTACTTTTATTACCTAATTCCTGCATACTACCAAAAATTAAAAAATGATTATTTGGCTTATCTAATAAATTATCAATACATGCTTTTACTGATTCTGGAGAAGCGTTATAGGTTTCATCATATATGGTTGTCTTGAGTGATTTCAGAATTTTATTCCTTCCATTTAAACTGACAAAATTAAATTTGTTAGCATCTTTGAATTTTATTCCGAACTCTTTTGCAACCGCATACACAAATAAGAAATTAAATGCATTGTGAAAACCTTCAAAGGATATTTCAAAGATCTTATCTTCTATGATTAAAGAATTATTAGATCTATTAAAAAATCCTTGTAAATTACTTTTATTAATACTCTCAGCTTTTTGATTTCTATCTATTAGTTCTACTTTAATAATTCTTCCATTCCAATTTTTTTTTAAAGTTTCCTCTAGAAGCAAATCATTTGCAGGAATAATTACTACACCCTTTGGGTTTAAATATTTAGTTATTTCGCATTTTGCAATAGTGATATTTTCTTTCGAGCCTAGTATTCCAATATGAGAGCTTCCGATATTTGTAATAACTGCGATATCAGGTTCAGAAAATTTGGACAAATTTTCAATCTGCCCAAGGCCTCTCATTCCCATTTCAAGTATTAAAGTTTTATCTTTCCAGTCAGAATCAAGTATGGTAAGGCCTACTCCAATTTCATTATTGAAATTTAACTTACTTAATTTGATTTTCCCTAATTGCTTTAGAACCTCTCCCATCATTTCTTTTGTAGTTGTTTTGCCCACTGATCCTGTTATTCCTACAACAGGTATATTTAATTTTCTTCTTTTAAATAATGCTAATTTCTGAAAAGCTTCTAAAGTATCTGGAACCGTCCAAAAAGGGAACTTATTAGGTAATAAATTCTGCATACCATCTTTAATAACAACAGCTTTTCCTCCTTTTTTTATAACCTCATTAAGAAAATTATGTCCATCAAAATTTGTACCTTTTATAGCAATAAAAAGTTCGCGATTTAATATTGTGCGACTATCTAGACTTATATTTTTAAAACTTTGAAATTGATTTGTAAGATTATCCCAATTTTTTATATTACCTAAAATCTTATTAACATCAGGTACAGAAAAATCCATTAAAACTTAGATCACATTTTTTTAAGAGAAGGATCAGCAGATTGCCCATAAGAAAACTTTTCAATTTCAGCAATATCCGGGGATGGCTCCTTGATGCCACATACATCCTTATACATCGATTCATATTCTAATGCCGATCTCTGCCAACTAAATTCTTGACTCATAGCTCTGATCTGCAATGATTTCCAACTATCTTTATGCCTAAATGCCTCCCACGATCTTACTAGAGCAGTATAAAAGTCAATCGGTTCAAATCGATCAAAGCAAAAACCTGTACCACTATTATTCTCTGGATCATGAGGCAAAACAGTATCAACCAAGCCTCCAACTCTTCTTACTATTGGGATTGATCCATATCTCATAGCAAGTAATTGACTGATACCACAGGGTTCAAATCGGCTTGGCATTAAGAATGCATCAGATCCTCCATATATAAGCCTTGATAAAGAATCATCATAAGTAAGAAACACTGAAAATCTTCCAGGATAATCTAATGCTAATTGCCATAATCCAGATTCTAAAGATCTGTCTCCTGTACCTAAGATAGCTATCTGAGAATCTGTATATGCGAGTAATCTTCGGGAAACTTGCAAAACCAAATCAACCCCTTTTTGGTCCACTAGCCTACTTACCATACCTAGAAGATATTTTTTACTATTGATCTCAAGTCCCATTTCTTTCTGAAGAATAATCTTATTTTCTGATCTACTTTCTAAATTTTTAATATTGAATTGTGCAGGTAACACTTTATCTTTATCAGGATCCCATTCATTTAGATCAATCCCGTTGAGGATACCTCTTAATTTCCCAGAAATATAATTCAATAACCCCTCAAGACTTTCTCCATACTCATGAGTTTTTATCTCATCGGCATATGTTGGGGAAACTGCATTAACTCTATCTGCGTACAACATTGCAGCAGCCATTGTATGGTCTCCATGCATATACCATGGACACCAAGTCATTTTTTCAAGCTTCCATCTCCATGGTCCTTGATATTTCAAATTATGTATTGTAAAAACAGTACTTACTTCAGGATCTTGATGCATCCATACAGGAATCATACCGGTGTGCCAATCATGGCAATGTAGAACTTGGGGCTTCCAACAATTCCAAGAAAATTCCGCAGTAGCACTAGCAAAAAACGTAAATCGCCAGTCCTCATCTTCTCCTCCATATATTTGTCCCGAATCAAAAGTTGGATGTCCCACTAAGTAGATTACGTAATTATGTATTGGATGTTTTGCTTCATATACAGAGAAATCACTGCCCATAGTATTAGCTCTAAAGACTGGTTCACTTGATACTTCTAGTAGATTCCATAATTTGCCGTAACCTGGAATTATAACTCTTACATCGTGACCAAGTTTTATCAATGAGGGTGGTAATGAACCAACTACATCTCCCATCCCTCCAACTTTGATCATTGGAGCGCATTCAGCAGCAGCAAGAAGAATTCTCATTGATTATTTATTATAAAAAGTGCTTGTAAAGAGTAAGAAGCTATTAAGGAGTCCATCCGTAATCAGAAAAATCAGGTGGACGTTTCTCAAGGAAGGCATCTCTACCCTCTTTTGCTTCATCCGTCGAATAAAATAGCTGAGTAGTATACCCAGATAATTCTTGAATACCTGCTATCCCATCACACTCAGCATTAAATGACGCCTTAAGTATTCGAATAGCAGTTGGACTATTTCGTAGAATCTCTCTTGCCCAGATTACACCCTCAGCTTCTAATTCTTCAATCTTTGTAATCGCATTTACCAATCCCATTTCCAAGGCTTCTTTAGAATTATATTTTCTACATAAAAACCAAATTTCCCTTGCCTTTCTTTGTCCCACTAATCTTGCTAAATAGTTTGAGCCAAATCCCGCATCAAAACTCCCAACTCTAGGACCTGTTTGTCCAAATATTGCATTTTCAGACGCAATACTTAGATCGCAAACAAGCTGTAAAACTTGCCCTCCCCCTATTGCGAAACCGGGCACTAAAGCTATAACCACTTTAGGTAAAGTTCTTATTAATCTTTGCAATTCCAATACATTTAGTCTTTGATTACCCTCATCATCTTCGTATCCATTTTGACCTCTAATACTTTGATCCCCTCCTGAACAAAATGAAAACACCCCTTTTTTATCTGGACCTGCACCTGTTAGAAGTACAACTCCGATCTTCTCATCGTTCCTAACAATATTGAAAGCATCTAACATCTCACAAACCGTTTTTGGACGAAATGCGTTTCTTTTCTCAGGTCGATTAATTGCGATTCTTGCTATCCCATCTCCACTCTTATGAAACAAGATATCCTCATAGGATTTCCATTCTGTCCAATTTGAATCAGTTCTTCCAGGCAAAATATTCATAGATTTAGATAGTTTGAAAAAGTAAATTCATTAACTTGTGAGAATTTTTTTAAAGGTTAAATTTCTTCCTTTCATTTCGTTTTCAACATTAATATCGACTTTAATTATTACTGATTTTTGCATAGAAAGGCTCCATTCAAAAGCTTCTCTTAATTTATTCAAATCTAAAACATTTTTAATTGGTACTTGATAACCTTTTGCTAGGTTTTCCCAATTTATAGTTTTAGGCATTATGAAAAGTTTCTTTAATTCCTCTTCTTCTAAATTATTTTTATATAAATTATTAAATATATTTCCACCATTATTGTTGATTAATAAGATAGTTAAATTTAATTCAATTGCATTTTCAATGAGAAACCCATTGATATCATGAATTAATGCCAAATCTCCAGTTACCAGAAGTACAGGTTTAGTTATTCTTGCAATACCTAAAGCAAGTGATAAAGTTCCATCTATACCTGAAGCCCCTCTGAAGCTAAAACATTCCCTTGTTAAAGTCGCATTTTCAGAGAATGTGAGCCAATCTCTAATAGGACTACTAGCTGAGAGCATAATAGGATAATTTTCTGGCCAAATTTTTGGTACAAAATTTGCAAGTTTATATTCTGTTATTTCAGTATTTGAAAACAGTTCTTCTTTTAAAATTTCCTTTATTTTTGCTCCTTCTTTGATCAAAACTTGCCCCAAATTGATCAAAGGTTTACTTTTCTTTCTGTAATTTGGAAATGCTCCTAAAAATTGGTTAACAAAATTTCTTATTCCAAAATCATATTCTAAAGATTTTTTTATAGGATCTAGTTTTCTTATATTATTTTCTTTTACAAGAATTTGTAACCCTTCAAAATTTAATAAAAAATCCTCTAAATCATTAGAAGATGAAAGAGGACCAAGTCTCAAGATCTGATCACATTTAATAATATTTTTATTTGTTTTAAGAATTAATTCCCAATTTTCAACTAAACCTCTCAATTCAGCTGAAACGCCTGAAACAGGATCAACAAGAACAGGCCATCCTGTAATTTCTTGTAATTTTTTTAAAGCACTATTAAAAGAATCCAAATCTTTAGTAGAACCCTGATATGGGCCGACAATAATAATTCCAGGATTAGAAATTTTTATCCTTTTAAAAAATTTTTCAGAAAATTGAATATTGTTATTCTGATTATCATTTTTTAAGAATTGATAGGTTTTATTTAAATAAAATCTTTCAAAAACCTCGAAATTCTTTTTTTTATTATTCAAAGATATATCTAAAGGTTTTTCAAATGGAATATTTAAATGAATAGGTCCAGGCGATTGGAGTATTTGTTTTTTTATAGTTTCTACTATTTTCAAAATGTCATCATCATTATTTTCATGAATTCCATTTAAATTAGTACTCAAATTACTTCTACAAACTGAATTCAAAAATTCCTCTTGATTTACTGTTTGATTAGAACCACAATTTTTTAACCTTGAAGGTCTATCAGCTGTTATAAATACAATTGATTTACATGATTTATCTGCTTCAATGGCTGCAGGCAATAAATTACCAACTGCAGTTCCAGATGTCGTAACAACTAATGAAACATCTCCAGATGCAGTAGAAATTCCAAGTGAATGAAACCCAGCAGATCTCTCGTCTATGGAATTAAATACATTTAAGATCCTACGTTTATTTAACTCTCCCGCGGCTATTGCTAAAGGAGCTGATCTACTGCCTGGACATAAAATTAAATTTTTAACCCCTATTTTTGTAAAAAGATCTAAAAGTTGTAAACTTCTAAAGAAATTTTGGCATTCTATAGATGATGTCATAATTTATATAAATACTTTAGAAATTCCTTTTTACAAATAAATAATTAAACAATGCAAAATCCAGCAGGAAAAAAAAGTTCAATATTAAATGATTTTAAAAATCTTTTTATTTGGATAATAATTGCTTTAATTATACGATGGCAAGTAATCGAACCAAGGTGGATTCCCTCAGGATCTATGCTCCCGACCCTTCAAATCAAAGACAAAATATTAGTTGAAAAGTTAACTCCGAAAATCACTTCTAAATCAAACTTATCTAAATTAAAAAATAAAATCATTGTTTTTAATGTTCCAGAACAATTAATTGAAGCTGGGTATGAATCAGATATTGCTTTAATCAAAAGGGTAATTGGGGTCCCTGGAGATAAAGTAGAAGTAAAAAAAGGTAATTTATATTTAAATGATATTGCTCAAAATAATTATATTTTTGATAAGAACATCAACTATTCAACAGGTCCATATTTTGTTCCTGAGAAATCACTATGGGTAATGGGAGATAACAGAAATAACAGTATGGATTCACATATATGGGGATTTCTTCCTTATGAAAAAGTAATAGGAAAGGCTATTTTTAGATATTGGCCATTAAATAAAATTGGTCCTATTCGGTTCCCTGGTCTTAATAATGTAGGTTAAAGGGTTCATGGTGTTGTAGGGTTTTTATAAGTTGAAGATGCATAAATGTTCAATCCTGAATTTCTAGCTACTGAAAATAATGATCCAAATGAGGAGAATGATTTAATTCAATATCTACAAAAACAGTCTCCAGAAGTTTTGCAGAGAGTAGCCAAGTCCGCTAGTGAAGATATACAAGAAATCATAAGGCACAATGTTCAAGGCCTTCTAGGGATGTTGCCATCTGATCAGTTTGATGTAAAAATAACCTCTTCAAAAGAGAATATTGCTAATTTGCTTTCTTCTGCAATGATGACAGGATATTTCTTAAGACAAATGGAGCAAAGGAAAGAGCTTGAACAAACACTAAAAAGTGATGAAGATATGTCCATTGAGAAAGAATAAATCTCTAAATATTTACTTTTTTTGGAATTATCCCCAATTCAAATAATTTTTTATACAAATTAATCAGGAATTTATTATCATCTGGTAATTTGTTCCACTTATCTGAATTAATTTCATCTATCAAATTTTGACAATTTTCTTCTTTGAAATTAATAGGGGCAGAATAATGAGCTGATATCAAATATTCCATATTTTCATAAGTTTTGATTTTTTCTAGCCATCCAAGGAGTACTTGTTTTGATCTGGGAAATATTAATTTTTGCAAAACAGGGGCAATCTGAATCTTAGGAATATTTTCTCCCATAATTTCAACTAAAGATGATTCCCAATCTTCATCCCATAAAAAAGGATAAATCCCAAAATGTGATTTCTTATTTCGAAGACCTTCTTTAAAAGAGTATTTAATAATTTGTTTCAGAGAGGGAATATTTAATTTTCCTGGTTTTAAAAAAGATGAAAACAATACAATTCTTGCCCAACCTTTTTTTCTAGATTCAACGTTATCAAGAATAGGTTCATCGCCTCGATCTCTCGAATGAAATAATAAAGGGGTTGGGTCGAAGTCAAATATTTCTGGAGGCGTTGATTCGATGCCAACTATAGCGTCTGTAACATGTAGTGTCCTAGTTGAAAGATGAAAACAACTCACCTCCTGGTATGTTCCAAGTCCTAAATTCAAAGGCCCTAATGAAGACCATTTAAAACATTCTTCATAAGGAGTTCCATCTTTAAAAAGTATCTTTGTCCGTTTCGACGGGATTCCAAGAAAATCTAAAGGAAGATTAATAGGAAAACTCCATTGGCCAGGACATAACCAAATCTCAGCATCCTTGAAAACTCTAACTAATGCTGGTAATCCAATTTTATGTTCTAATCCAGAAGCACTAGGGAGCACAATTGTTTTTACTTTTCCATAAATGGAAATTAATTCTTCTAATGCATTCACAAGTTCCTTCGTAGGGGGTAAAGGGTTAATTAGCATTAGTCCATTATTAACCTTAATTATTGTCATTCTGATTGGCACTGCAACATAATATAAACCCTGAATCTGTTCCAAGGACCATATTTCGTTAGGAATTATTTCTCTAAGAATAGTTTTCTTTTTTCCATATGGATATAGGGGAAATAAAGGCCACCAATTCCAACTTTTATTATTTAGGTAATTTTCCATTTTTCACTAATAACTAGAAAATAATTTTTTAAATTTAAATATTCCGTATCTTGGAGCAAATAAAAAAGCAAATAAAAATATAAACGTTTGAACTAATACAATTGATCCGCCAGTTTCAAGATCAAACCAAAAGCTAAAATAAATCCCAAATACACTTGAAATGATTGCACTAATTACTGAAATGATGGTCATATTATCAAACTTATCTGTTAATAAATATGCCGTTGCACCAGGAGTAATCAGCATTGCAACAACCAGAACTATTCCAACAGATTGTAATCCAACTACAGCCGCTAAAGACAAGCATGTAAGTAATAAATAATGAAGAAATAAGACATTAATTCCTACTGTTTTTGCGTGTCTTGGATCAAAACAATAAAGTATTAAGTCTTTCCTAAAAACTGACAAAAGTATTACCACTAATAGAGAAATAAATACCGTCTGTTTTACATCTGAGAGAGAAATCCCTAGAGGGCTACCAAAAAGAATTGAGTGAAGATCAATATTACTTTTAATCTTTGAAACTAAAACTATTCCAAGAGCAAAAAAACCTGTGAAAACCAAGCCAATTACCGTATCTTCTTTAACTCTGGATTTTTGTTTAACAAAGCCAATTAAAGCTACAGAACCCACTCCAAAGATGAAAGCCCCAAGAGAGAAAGGAAGTCCCAAAGCATAAGCCACAACAACACCAGGCATTACTGAGTGAGATACCGCATCTCCCATTAAAGCCCAACCTTTAAGTGTTAAATAACTAGATAAAAATCCACAAACAGCTGCTACTAATGAGCTCATTAATAGAGCTTTTCTCATAAATTCATGAGATAAAGGATCTGCTACAAAAGAAGTTATGTTTGTAGATAAAAAGCATAGATCCATAAAACTAGATTTTAAGATTCAGGTCCAAACAAGACATCTGGCGACATCCCTCCAAAAGTACTTGTAATATTTTCTGGGGTAAATACTTCCGAAGTCTCTCCATATGCAACAACTGTCTTATTTATTAAAAGGACTAAATCACAAAATTCACGAACATGAATCATATCATGAGTAGATAGCAAAATTGTTTTTCCCTCATTTTTAAATTGAATAAATAATTCTGAGATAAGTTTCTCGGTTCTAATATCAACTCCCGCAAAGGGTTCATCAAGTAATAGTATTGATGCCCGTTGAGCAATAGCTCTTGCTAAAAAAGTTCTTTTCCTTTGTCCGCCAGATAAATTGCCAATTGGAGTAGATGAAAGTTCCATAAGATCAACTCTTTCTATCGCATCCTTAACAGCTTGAATATCTGATTCTCTTGGCGATCTGAGAATATTCATTGACCCATATCGACCCATCATTACAACATCCCATACACTTACTGGAAATTGACTATCAATTCCTTCACTTTGAGGAACATATGCAATTGACTGATCTTGTTGAGCAATTCTTAAAGACTCACCATTTATTCTTATTTTACCTTTTGAGATATTTACAAAACCAGTTAAGGCATTAAAAAAAGTTGTTTTCCCCGCACCATTCATTCCTACTAATCCACAAATTTGTCCAGCCTTTAATCTTAAATTCGCATCATATAAAGCAACTTTTCCGTGATAATCAACACAGATATTTTCTGCCTCAATTCTATAACTTTTATAATTAAGTTCATCCATATTTTTAATTAAGGCCTTTTTTAATAAGAGTCAAATTATGTTGAAGCATTTTTAAATAAGTATTAGCACTCTTATTATCTTGAGAAAGGGAATCAACAAAAAGATCTCCCCCAAACTTTGCTCCTGTTTCACTGGCAACAACCAATTGTGATTCGTTACTTACAGTGCTTTCACAAAAGACCGATGGGATATTTTTATTTTTTACCAAAGAAATTGTTCTTGCCATTCTTTTCGGTGTAATTTGACTTTCAGCATTAACTGGCCATAAATAGGCTTCTTTTAATCCGTAATCATTTGTGAGATAAGAGAATGCTCCTTCACAAGTTACTAGATACCTATTATTTTTCTCAAGATTATTAATAAAAAGTGAAAAATCTTTATCTATTTTAGCGATTTTATTCTTGTAAGATTGTCCGTTATTTTTAAATGATTCTGCTTCCGATGGTTTTAATTCTGATAAAGAATCAACGATAACATCTACATAAATCATTCCCCTTTTAGGAGAAATCCACGCATGAGGATTAGGTTTACCTTTATAGAAATCTTCACTTATAAAAATCGGTTCTAATCTATTTGAAATAGTTACTCTCTTAATTTGTAAGTTTGAAACAAATTTCTCAGCCCACAATTCAAATCCAAATCCATTATCAATAAAAACAAAGGCTTTGGAAGCTTTTATAAGATCACTTGGAGTTGGCTGATAACCATGAACTTCAACTCCTGGTTTAGTAATTGATTTAACGACAAACTCATCTTTAGCAACATTTTCAATAATATCTGCCAGGACTGTAAAACTTGCCAAAATTACTTCTTTGTTAGTTTCTTTTTCAAACGCAGTCCTTTTACAAGAATTTGCAGGGAGAAATATTAGAAAAGAAAATACAAAGAGCAATAACTTTTTTTTCATAATTTTCTTTACAATAAGTCTAATTTTTGGAATTATTAGGTTAGTCGAATTAATGGAATATTTAACTCTGGTATCAAAGATTTCCAATTTATTTTTTCATTTTCAAAGGCTCTTTCAACGATCTTATCGGAGTTTTCTTTTATAAATTCCAAATCAGGTTCTGAGACTCCTTTTGTTAAAGCCATGAAATCGGCCAATGAACTTGATACTACTCTTGTTAAATATGCTGCGCTTATTGCTTGGAATGCCCCAGTTACCAACCAATTTGGGCCATGTAATTTTGTTAAGCCTATTAAAGTCTGACCACTCCATTCAATTACTCCCTGTGCAATTGCAGTCTTGATTATTTGTTTTGATACTTTATCCAATATTTCTGGAGACCAATTACATCCCCATATAGACTTAATTTCTTTAATCATTAAGGAATTCAAAACAGTCATTGATAAGACATCTATTGATGGAATCGGAGACAAGAAAACGGAAGTAGCAACGATAATTTGATTTCTCCTCTGTAAATCCTTCAACTGCATTCTTCTTATTCCCTCAATCTCAGATTGCCAATTCGTATGCAATCTCTTCAAAAGCCTTTTTTTAGTATTTTCAATATTATTATTTGAACTTATAAAAAACTTACGCAAAGAAAAAGGTATATTTGCAAAGCTATTTTTAGTTTTATCAAATCTAATTATTCTGTTTGCATAATCTCCTGAAATCTGAGCCTTAACTTCCTCTATTTCATTATTAAAATCTAATCCTTTTGTAAATGATGCGACTAACCAAATGGGCATATTATTAGGAAGTTTTTCTAACCACAAAAAATCATTAGCTGATAAAGGTAATTTTAAAAAATACAAAATAGCATCGCTATTTAAAATTACTTCAGGAACAATTTCAGAAGAATTATATTTTGGAAGTTTTTCCATAAAATTCAATTTAAACTTATCTTCTTTAAAGTAATTTTTAAATAATGTTGCATTCGAGGCAAGATTCTTCTGTCCAATACAATAAATCTCCTCTTTTTTCTCTCTATTTAGTATTAATTCAAGAGCTTTTTTTCTATTAATATTTTGTTTTTCTAAATTATTATGTAATTCAATTTCCTCGAAGAAATCTAAATCTTCATTACAAAGTTTTATCCAACCATCTAAGTCCTTTGGCTCATTAAATATTGGCTTTTCACTCTTTAAGTAAAAATATCCCCCAAAACATAAAATAAAAAAGCCTATTGAACCGCCTGCAAAATTTATTAAATCACTTAAAAACCATTCTCCAAAACCTAAAAAAAGTAGAATTATAAATATATTTTTTTTGGGGAACTTTATTAAATCCTTAAAAAAGTTTTCTTTACTAATATCAAACACAATAATTTAATATCCTTCTTCTTCTACTTTAGTGCAAGTTGTGAATGAAAAAAAGAAAGATTACATAACTCTTCAATTATGGATAAAAATTTTTAAAGTTCAATTTAAGACTTCTTGCATAACTAGGTGGTAAGTTAATAGACTGTTTAAATAAAAAAAAAGAATCTCTAAGATGTCAAATTCCAATTACGACAATAATTATGGTCAAGAGAACTACAGAAGCCGTGGTAATAATGATAGATCTAGCTTTAGGAACAGATCTGGAGGAAATAGAGATGGAGGAGGATTTCGAATAAGATTAAGTGATAATGAAATGAAAGCTGTTAGATCAATACAGGAGGCTTTTCAACTCAAGTCGACAGTCGCAGTTTTAGGATTTTCAGTTAGAACACTTAGCGAAATGATTGAAGATAAAGATTTAATGGAATCGATAACAAAATTTGCAAGAAATAACAAAAACACATCGTCACCGAGTAAGGCGACAGCTTCTGAAAACAGAAGTAAAAAAGTAGTTCCTGATCCTTTTGCAAGGCCAGTTAAAAATACACCTAGTGAACAGACTCAACCTAACAAAGAAGAAATCAAAGAAGAAATCAAAGAAGAAATCAAAGAAATCAAAAAAGAACAAGAAGAACAAGAAGAAGTGGATGACAAATAAAAAAAGGATTCTTTCTGGAGTTCAACCTACAGGAGATTTACATATTGGTAACTGGCTTGGAGCAATAAACAATTGGGTTGAACTCCAAGAGAAGCATGAAACATTCCTTTGTGTAGTTGATTTACATGCAATTACTACAGAATATGACCCCAAAAAACTTTCTAAAAATACACTTTCCACTGCAGCTTTATATATTGCTTGTGGTATAAATCCTAAAATTTGTTCTATTTTTGTTCAAAGCCAGATATCTGCACATTCAGAACTTTGTTGGATATTAAATTGCATGACTCCTATAAATTGGATGGAAAGAATGATCCAATTCAAGGAAAAATCTGTTCAGCAAGGAAATAATGTTTCTATTGGATTATTTGATTATCCAATCTTAATGGCTGCGGATATTTTGTTATACGATGCTGATTATGTTCCAGTAGGGGAAGATCAAAAACAACACTTAGAACTTGCCAGAGATATTGCACAACAGAGAATTAATGCCAAATTTAGTAAGGAAGAAAACATATTAAAAATTCCTCAACCAATAATTATGAAAAAAGGTTCAAAGATAATGAGCTTAAATGATGGATCAAAAAAAATGAGCAAAAGTGACATTAACGAGGGTAGTAGAATTAATTTATTAGATACTCCTGAAATAATTGCAAAAAAAATAAAAAGAGCTAAAAGTGATAGTTATATGGGAATGGAATTTAATAACCCCGAGAGGCCTGAATCCAGAAATCTTTTAATGATTTATTCTTTATTAAGTGGTAAAGAAGTTTCTGAATTAGAGAGAGATTTATCTCAAACAGGATGGGGGACATTTAAAAAAATATTTACAGAACAAATAATAGAATCGCTTAAACCTATTCAAGAAAGATATCAGGTTTTGATTAACGATCCACATGAGTTAAATAAGATACTTATACAAGGTAAAGAGCAAGCTGAAGCAGTGGCAAATAAAACCCTTAGTAGAGTTAAATCTAAATTAGGATTCTTTGAAATAGAGAAATAAATCATGCCAGAAATAACATTGCCAGATGGATCTAAAAAAGTATTTGAAAAGCCTGTAACCATTAAAGAAATTGCTCAGAGTATTGGAACCGGCTTAGCCAAAGCAACAATTGCGGGGAAAGTAAATGATGTTCTTTTTGATGCAACACTTCCCATAGATAATGATTCTAAAGTGGTAATAATTACATCCCGTGATAAAGAAGGTATTGAGATAATTAGACATTCCTTTGCTCATTTGATTGGTCATGCCGTTAAACAACTTTATCCAAATATAAAAATGGCAATCGGTCCAGTAATTGATAATGGCTTTTATTATGATATTTTTTCTGAATATAGATTTACGCCTGAGGATTTAATAAAAATAGAAAACAGAATTAATAACTTAATTAAAAAAAATTATGATGTTGAGATTTTGCAAGTTACCAAAAAAGAAGCAATTAAAACTTTTCAAGAAAGAGATGAAACTTTTAAGTTAAGAATAATTGAAGAAATACCTGATGAAGGTCTCATCAATTTATATAAACACGAAGAATATATTGATATGTGCAGAGGTCCTCATGTTCCAAATACAAGCCACCTTAGACATTTTAAATTATTAAAGTTATCTGGTTCATATTGGAGAGGTAATAGTGAAAATGAATCATTGCAGAGAATCTATGGAACTGCTTGGGCTAAAGAGAAAGAACTCAATGATTACTTAACAAGACTCGAAGAGGCGGAAAAAAGAGATCATAGAAAGCTTGGGAAAAAACATTCACTCTTTCACATACAAGAAGAATCTCCAGGTATGATTTTTTGGCATCCAAATGGATGGACAATCTACCAAGTTCTTGAAAAATATGTAAGAGAAATACTTAATAAAAATGGTTATCTAGAAATTAAAACCCCTCAAGCTGTTGATAAATCTCTTTGGGAAAAATCAGGTCATTGGGATAAATTCAGAGAAGATATGTTCACTACAGCATCAGAAAATAGAACTTATGCAATAAAACCAATGAATTGTCCTTGCCATATTCAAGTATTTAATCAAGGCTTAAAAAGTTATAAAGATTTACCTATTCGCCTTGCTGAATTTGGTTCTTGTCATAGAAATGAACCCTCCGGTGCATTGCACGGTTTAATGAGAGTTAGAAATTTTACTCAAGACGACGCACACATTTTCTGCACAGAAGAACAAATACAAGCTGAAGTGTCTACTTTCATTGATCTTGTTTTCGAGGTTTATAAAACTTTTGGTTTTGATGAAATTATTATCAAATTATCAACCCGTCCTGAGAAAAGGGTGGGTAGTGAAGATATTTGGGATAAATCAGAAGAGGCACTTATGAAGGCTCTTGATAATAAAAGTATTAAATGGGAATTACAGTCTGGAGAAGGGGCTTTTTATGGTCCAAAAATAGAATTTTCTTTAAAAGATTGTTTAGATAGAATTTGGCAATGTGGAACAATTCAAGTTGATTTCTCAATGCCTATAAGATTAGATGCAACTTATGTAGATTTAAATAACGAAAAAAGAAATCCCGTAATGCTTCACAGGGCAATTTTGGGATCTTTTGAAAGATTTATAGGAATCTTGATAGAACAATATGAAGCCAAATTCCCAATCTGGCTTGCACCTTATCAAATAATTTTGTTGAGCATTACTGATAGGAATATTGAGAAATGCTTGAAATTTAATCAATTAATAAATACTAAGGGATATCGTTCGAAAGTTGATATTAGAAATGAAAAAATAGGCTATAAGATAAGAGAAGCAACAATTGGAAGAATTCCTTTAATTGCAGTTATTGGCGATAAAGAAGAAGAAGTTGATTCAGTTGCTTTAAGAGCCTTGGATGGAAAAAATTTAGGAATTTTTAAGTTAGATGATCTTTATGAATTAATGAATAATTTAATAGAAAAAAAAGGAAGAACAGAATAATTTTGACAAATGAATTTTCTTGCTTGTGATCTAGGAGGTACAAAAGTTCTTTTAGGAATTTTTAAAAACGATATTAATACTTGTACTCCTAATTTAATTTTAAAAAAAAAATATGTATCTTCTGAATGGGATTCAATTGACACAATTCTAGAAGATTTCTTAAAAAATGAATGCAAAAACATTAATCATCCTCTTTCTGCGTGTTTTGCGGTAGCAGGTCCCATATCTAATAACAATGCAGAAATTATTAATTTATCGTGGAATATTTCTGGCGATGGATTAAAAAAGAGATTTAAATTTAAAAGTTGCGAGCTAGTAAATGATTTTGCAGTGCAAATTTATGGAATACCTTTTTTAAAAACAAATCAATATTCTGCTATTCAAAATGGAGACCGGTCAGTAGGGGTCAACAAAGATTTACATGCAATCGTCGGAGCAGGAACTGGTCTAGGCATTGCAAAAGGCATAATATCTGGAAATAAAGTAAAAGTCTTAGCTAGCGAAGGTGGTCATGTTGAATACTCGCCAAAGTCAGATTTAGAATGGGAATTAAAGAATTGGCTCAAATATTCTTTAAAAGTTGAAAGAATATCTTGTGAAAGAATCATTAGTGGAACTGGGTTATCAAGAATAGCTGAGTGGAGACTTAGCAAACCTGATGCCAAAGACCATCCTCTACAAAAATACTTAAAAGAATTAAAAATTTCTGATAATTTGAGAAAAGAACTTCCTCAAGAAATTTGTAATCTTTCTAATCAAGGGGATAAGATAATGATTCAAGTGGAGAGAATATGGTTAGATGCTTACGCCTCATTATTGGGTGACGTTGCTCTTCAAGAATTATGTTATGGAGGATTATGGATTTCTGGAGGAACGGCTCCAAAACATTTCATAAACTTTAAATCAGGTTTATTTATGAAACAATTTTCAGATAAAGGAAGATTAAAAGATATTCTTAAAAATATACCTGTGAATGTAATCTTAGATGAAGAGTTTGGATTATTTAGCGCAGCCTGCAGAGCAAAAATGCTTTCACAAATAGAATAATTTCATATGTCTTCTCCTGAAGTAGGAAAAAAAATTATAGTAACAGTTCCTTCTACAACTGCTAATTTAGGTCCTGGATTCGACTGTCTTGGTGCAGCATTAGATTTATATAACGAATTTATCTTTACAAGAATAGATGGAGGCGGAGATCGATTTGATTTGATAATGGAGAGTACTGATGGTAATCATTTAAGAGGAGGCCCAGAAAATTTAGTTTTTAGGGCTGCGCAGAAAGTATGGGAAAGTGCCAATATCAAACCTTTTGCCCTTGAAGCTAGAGTGAAATTAGCAGTCCCCCCTGCTCGAGGACTAGGCAGTAGTGCCACAGCAATAGTTGCAGGACTAATCGGAGCAAATGCGATTATGAACTCCCCTTTACCTAAAGAAAAACTTTTAGAACTTGCAATTGATATTGAAGGTCATCCTGACAATGTAGTTCCTTCTCTTTTGGGGGGGCTTTGTTTAACTGCCAGGTCATCTTCTCAGAGATGGAGAATTATTAGATGTGACTGGCACGATTCCATTAAAACTGTAGTTGCAATACCTGCTATACGTCTTAGTACAAGCGAAGCCAGGAGAGTAATGCCGAAGAATATACCTATTTCTGATGCTGTAACAAATATGGGAGCACTTACTTTATTACTAAACGGCTTAAAAACAGGTAATGATGAATTAATAAAAGAGGGAATGTTTGACAAATTACATGAACCGTACCGATGGAAGCTTATTAAAGGTGGATTGGAAGTTAAAGATGCCGCACTACAAGCTGGCGCTTTAGGCTGTGCAATTAGTGGAGCAGGGCCAAGTATATTAGCTTTGTGTAAAAAGGACAATGGTAGAGAAGTTAGTCAAGCCATGGTAAAAGCGTGGGAAAACTCAGGTGTGGCAAGTAGAGCACCATATTTGAACGTCCAAACAACAGGAAGTCAATTCAGGGACATCTCTGGTAAGTAGTTTTACTTAGGCATTTTTAATGTTAGAGTCTCAAGCTAGAACAACTTCAACTAGAATAAAAAAATTATTCATTATTCTATGAATTTAGAATCTTTTCCTTTACTATCCTCTATTGTTTTATTACCCTTAATTGGGGCATTGATAATGCCTTTTTTAAGTTCTAAGGAAGGAGAAGATAATACACTCCCAAGAAATATCTCATTAAGTTTTTTATTTATAGATTTTCTTCTCATAATTGGAGTACTTTTCCAAAAATTTGATACAACAAATAGCTCACTTCAACTTGTTGAAAGATTAACTTGGCTACCCTCAATAGGACTAGAATGGTCTCTTGGCATAGACGGACTATCTGCACCACTAGTAGCTTTGAGCGGATTAATTACATTTTTATCAGCTGCAGCTAGTTGGAAAATAAAGAAAAAATCTAATTTATATTTTGCTCTTTTACTAATTCAGGCCTCGGCTCAAGCACTAGTTTTCCTTTCTCAAGATTTCTTACTATTTTTTTTAGCTTGGGAATTAGAATTGGTTCCTGTTTATCTTCTTATTGCTATTTGGGGAGGCAAGAAAAAATTATATGCAGCTACAAAATTTATTCTTTACACTGCTTTAGCATCATTACTAATACTTATAAGTGGACTTGCACTTGCGTTGAGTGGCGATACGTTTACCCTAAATCTTACAGAAATAACAAATAAACATGTAACAGGTAGTCTCGCATTATTATCTTATCTAGGATTTCTAATAGGTTTTGGGGTTAAACTTCCTATCTTCCCATTGCATACTTGGTTACCTGATGCTCACGGGGAAGCTAATGCTCCAGTATCAATGTTACTAGCGGGAATCCTTTTAAAGATGGGGGGATATGCTCTTTTAAGATTTAATGTTCAAATATTACCCGAAGTACATCTACAACTTGCGCCTGCTTTAATTATTCTTGGAATTATCAATATAATTTATGGAGCCTTAAATGCATTTGCTCAAGATAACGTGAAAAGAAGAATCGCATGTAGTTCAGTAAGTCATATGGGTTTTGTTCTTCTGGGTATTGGAGCAGTTGATGCGTTAGGTATAAGCGGAGCAATGCTACAAATGATAAGTCACGGACTTATAGCGGCCGCAATGTTCTTCGTCACAGGCTCCTTCTATGAGAGAACAAATACTCTATCAATTCCAAACATGGGGGGTTTAGCAAAAGTTTTACCAATAACATTTGCTTTTTTCTTAGCGAGCTCACTAGCTTCTCTGGCCTTACCAGGAATGAGTGGATTCATAAGCGAAATTACCGTATTCTTAGGAATCACAAGTCAAGAGGGTTTTAGCTCTCTTTTCAGATCAATCACAATTCTTATTGCAGCAATTGGTCTTGTCCTAACGCCCATATATCTTCTTTCAATGTGTAGAAGAGTATTTTTCGGACCTAGAATTCCTGCGCTAGCTACCGTAAAAGAAATGAATGGGAGAGAATTGACAATCGGGTTCAGTTTATTATTACCTACTTTAGTAATAGGTTTTTGGCCAAAAATTGCTATAAATTTATATGAATCTTCAACAAACGCTCTCAGTCAACAATTAACTTTAGCTAAATTAATTGGGTTCATCTCAAACATTAGTTATTTTAATTTTTGATAAAATGGAAAATTCAATTTTTAATTACGGAGAATTACCAGAATTTAATAAATTTTCATCCGATAGAATTAATCAAGAATTTCCTAGCGTAATAGAAAAAATAAATCTAGATTTCAAAAAAATTGAACAATTTTTATCTAATTACATAGAAAATGAAAATTTAGAGTGGAACAAAGTAATTAATCCTTTAAACGAAGTCAATGAGATTCTAAGGTGGAGTTGGGGAGTTATAAGTCATCTTAATGGAGTAAAAAATTCTGGAAGCTTAAGAGAAATTTACTCAAAGTTTCTACCTGAAATTATTAATTTAAGTAATAAGTTTGGACAAAGTAAAATTATTTATAATGCCCTTGTAAAGCTTAAAGAAACAAATAATTTTGATGAAATCAAAAATAGAATCCTAGATAAAGAAATTCTCGAAATGGAACATAGAGGTATTTCATTAGATACAGATACCCAGAAAGAATTCAATGTTATTTCTGAAAAGCTTGGAAAACTATCTACAAATTTCAGCAATAATGTCTTAGATGCCACTAATTCTTGGTCATTAATCCTAAATGATAAATCTCAAATAGATGGAGTTCCAGAAAGAGTTTTAGAATTAATGTCAATATCAGCTCACAAATACTTAAAAAAAGAAGGAGAAGCTGATGCAAAAAATGGGCCATGGAAATTAAGTTTAGATATTCCGACTTATACAGCGTTTATGACATATGCCAACGACCGTAATCTCAGGGAAAAATTATATAAAGCTTTTGTAAGCAGAGCCTCTCATGGAGAAAAAAATAACTCTCCAATAATTGAAGAAATTCTATCTCTTAGGACTAAACAGGCTAAACTTCTTGGTTATGAAAGCTGGGCAGATTTAAGTCTTTCAACAAAAATGGCTAAGGAAATTAATAATGTTGAAAAACTTTTAGAGGAGATTAGAAAACCTGCCTTTAAAACGGCCAAAAATGAATTAATTAGACTTAATAAGTTTTCAAAAGATAATGGATTCCCTAACTCTGAAAATCTTCAATCATGGGATATTAGCTATTGGTCGGAGATTCTCAGAAAGGAAAAACTTAATTTAGATCAAGAAGCACTTAGACCCTGGTTCCCTCTGAATGATGTTTTAAAAGGTCTTTTTAAACTTAGTGAAAAGCTCTTCGACATTAAAGTAATAGAAGCTATAAATGAGGCCCCTATATGGAATGATGACGTTTTGTTTTTTAATATCCTAAATAAAGATGATAAAAAAATAGCTTCATTTTATCTGGACCCCTACTCTCGTCCCGAGTCAAAGAGGGGAGGTGCCTGGATGGACGAATGCCTTAACAAAAACAATATTGGTAGAAATACATTACCTGTTGCTTATTTAGTTTGTAATCAAACCCCGCCATCAAAAGACAAACCAAGTTTGATGAGTTTTGATGAAGTTCAAACCTTGTTCCATGAATTTGGTCATGGTCTTCAACATATGCTTACCACCGTAGATCTTCCACAAGCAGCCGGTATTAATAATGTAGAATGGGATGCCGTTGAACTTCCAAGTCAATTTATGGAAAACTGGTGTTTTCACAAAAACACTTTATTAAATATTGCGAAACATTATAAAACAGGGGAGAATTTATCTGATGAGAATTTTGAAAAATTAGTAAAGAATAGAACTTTTAATTGCGGAATGGCTACTCTAAGACAACTACATTTTGCAATTACAGATATAAGATTGCATAGCAATATTTATAGTAATCAGGGTAAAAACTCTGATGAGATAAGAAAAGAAATTGCCAGAGACACAACAGTAATAGAACCTATTCGAGAAGATAAGTTCCTTTGTTGCTTTAGCCACATATTTGCAGGAGGTTATTCAGCTGGATATTATTCTTATAAATGGGCAGAGGTTTTAAGCGCCGATGCTTTTTCTATGTTTGAAGAGGCTGATTTAGAAAATAATCAAAATATAAAAGTCATAGGGAAAAAATTCAAAGATACAATTTTGAGTCTTGGTGGAAGTTTCTCTCCTTTAGAGGTATTTAAATTATTTAGAGGGAGAGAACCAAAAACCGATTCTTTGATAAGACACTTAGGTCTATCATCTGTTAATTAAGAAGTCTGCCGATAATTTTATCGACAGCATCTGGATTTCTTACCAAATTTTTATGTTTATAGATCTTTAATGATATTTTCTCACCCGAATTCAAACAAGCTCTCCATCCAGGGAAAACCATAAGATCCCAATAAGTAAAAAAACTAATACAATTGATTCCACTAAGAAGATAATCGGATCTAGAAAGCTCCCTTAATAAAAGACTATTTATTTTCATTTCAGATATTCCTTTAAAGGGATATTTAGGAATTAATTGGGAGGCAAGAGTTCCATTATGTGGCGAGCCAATAGTTATAAATCTTCGAGTTCTTTTATAACCATTGAATTTTTTAATCCAATATCTACCAATTATTCCACCCATCGAAAATCCCAAAATATCAAGATCTTTTTCATAACCATATTTTTCTAAAATCAAATAATTTAATAAATTAGTTAATTCAACAATAGATGTCATTCCATATTCGTGCTTTAATGTTGGGGCAAAATATTCAATTCCAATTTCATCAAGTTTAGAAGTTATCGAAGAGAAAATATCTGCTGTATTCCAGAGTCCATGAATTAATATTATGGGATATCTATTTGACAATACCGTTAATTATTTTCAAAAACTCTTACTATTGAAACCTCTCCATCAAAACCAGTAATTGGAGGTTTACATTTCGTTAATATAATTTTAATTCTGCTAAATTGAAACTCTTCATCAATAATTTTTAAAATTTCATTTGAATATTTCTCAATAGTTAAGCAACATATTTTCTTAGATTGATACTTTAATATTTCAACTAATTTCGAATAATCAATTGTACTTTTAATATCATCATTTTGAGTACAATTTTCAAAATCAGCCCATAACAAAACATCTAAACTAAAAAGTTGGCCTAGGTCTCTTTCTTTTTCTAGAACACCAACTCTTGCCCAAAGTTTAATATCCTTAATTTTTAAATATGTCTCCATTTCTAAGATTTAAAAATCTTTATGTGTATAGATTAATTTACCAGATGAAAAATCATCAACAACATGGCCTTCGCCTCTTAAAAAATACTTGTAAGTTACTAGCCCCTCCAGCCCTACTGGGCCTCTTGGGGGCAAAGTCTGTGTAGATATCCCAACTTCTGCTCCAAAGCCATATCTAAAACCATCTGCGAATCTTGTTGAGCAATTATGAAAAACGCCTGAACTATCTATCTCGCTCATAAATTTATTAGCATTACTGATATTTTCCGTAATTATTCCATCTGTATGTTTTGAACTAAATTTTTGTATATGAGCAATTGCTTCTTCTAAATCATTAACAATTTTTATAGAAAGAATAAGATCTAAATATTCAGTTTGCCAGTCCTCATAATTTGCTTCAAAAGCAACACCCAATTGAAAAGATTTTTCATCTCCAATCAATTTAACATCGTTAGAGTTAAACATTGGAATCGCCTTATTCAAAAATTCAGAGGCAGTATCTTTATGTATTAAAAGAGTCTCAACAGCATTACATGCAGCTGGATATTGGATCTTACTATCTAAAGCCACTCTTAAAGCAATATCGAGATTTACGTCATCATCTATATATAAATGACAAATTCCATCAGCATGACCTAAAACAGGAATTTCTGTATTCTCTTGTATAAATTTAACGAGTTCATTGCTTCCTCTTGGAATTATTAAATTTATATATTTTTCTAAATTTAACATTGCCATACTATCTTTTCTACTTGTAAGAAGACAGATTGCATTTTCATCAAGATTTGAATCTTGCAAACCCTCCTTAAGTGCAGAAACTATTGCAAGATTAGTTAAATTTGCTTCACTTCCCCCTTTTAGCATTACTCCATTACCAGATCTTATGGCCAGAGAACTTATTTGCATTACAGCATCGGGTCTTGATTCAAAAATCACTCCTAAAACTCCTATGGGTACTGTTTTTCTTTCAAGGATTAAACCTTTAGAAAGTTCCCTTTTTATTTGAATTTGACCAACTGGATCAATCAAATTCCCAACTTGTCTTACCCCTTGAATTCCTAAATTAAGTTTTTCTTCTGATAGCTTTAATCTAGAAAGTAAGGACTTTGAAATTCCTTTAATTTCTGCTTTTTTATAATCTTCAACATTAGCCCCAATTATTTCTTTAGAGTTTTTTTCTAAATAATCAGCCATTAAGTTCAAGGCTCTAATTCTGTCATCATTATTTGTTTGACTTGTTTTAATTGAAGCCAGACGAAGTTGCTTTGCTTTTTCTAAAAGTTCATTATCAGGAGTTGGCACTTCAAATATATCAGTCATAATTTAATTTAATTCACCTAATAATAATTCAAAATAAGCATTCTTAAAACTTTTATTTTAGGAATTAATATCTGAAAAATAATTGAACTTGACTTTTCCACTCTCCCTCGGAATCTATAGAACCTAATAATTCCAAGTTTGGATTAGCTTGTAAAGTAAGTATTCCTAAAGGTGGTAAATCATCTCTATCTGGAGTGGCTTGAACAGCAAAGTTAACTCTATCAGTAATATCAAGGCCTATTTCAGCAATCCAAGCTTGAGTAGACAACCCTACATTTGAAGATGATTCATCAGTATCATCTACATCAAGGTTTTCCTTAGAAAAAACATTATTAATTGGTTCATTATTTTCTATTAGGGCCGGATATAAAGACAATTGGAATTTCTCACTAAATGCATTTGCCGTATTTAGTTGAGAAATAAATGCTCTATTAATTAAATTTGCAGAGTTTCCTCCTATTAAACCAATAATTTGAGATCTGTTATAACTTGGAGAACTTCTTAATTGTATTTTTCTATTTTCATCCTCAAATGATAATTGATCTAAAAATCCTTCATATGATGCTTCGATTTTTATAAGCCTTGTATTACCGATTCCAACCGCTCCAAAACCACTTGAATTAACATTCGCATCTAGACCACTTGAAATATTAAGATCTTGATTATTTTCACTAATTGGTATTATTGAATCTGGAACTTTACTAATTAGTGAAAAGTTAATAAAAGGAACAATGCCACTTCTAGAGGCAAATAAAATATAATTTTCTTTATTTTTATCTAATTTGAATGGTGTTGTATATAAATTTGCTGTACCTTTACTTAAATTAATAAGGCCTCTAGCATTTAAATCTTCTCCAACCTGTCCATTAAAATTTAAATCTAACTTGGTATCTAAATAAGCCTTAACTATACCTGCATATTGAATTCTAAAATCTGGGCCAAGTTTTAATTTTAGATTTTTAAAACTTAAATTTTCAAGATAATTTGGAGAATTTTCTCCTAAAAGAAAAGAATTTAATATAGTTTCATTAGAAATTATTTCAATATTTTTATCTTTTTCCCAAAATAGTTCTGGCCAATTTGTTTCATCATTTTTTTCTTTAGAATTATTTTTTTTATTAGCATTATTTAAATTAATAAATCCATTATTTAGTGCTAACTTTCCACTAAAAATAGGATCTTTGAATGAACCACTAATATTAATTTTAGAGTCAGTTCGAAATTTTATATTATTAGATTTAATATTAAAATTATTAGTTATTAAGCTAATATCTTTTTGTTTCAAACTCTTTTTACTATAAAAAGGTAAAACCCCCTTAATAAAAATATTTCCAGAAGCATCGTCAGAAGCTTTAAAGCTTTTGATTTCTATTTGATCAAAATCAAAAATTATTGTGCTATTAATATTTTTAATGACATTACTATAAATATCAATTTCAGAATCCTTGATAAAAACAAAACCATTAGCAATAGGTTTATTAACAGTTCCTTTTATTATCATTCTGAGAGTTACATCACCTTTCTTAAAAGTGAAATAATCATCGGCAAAAATATCTACTAATTCAATAAACTTTCCATTACCATTTAATCTCAAGTCTAATTTATCCTGTTTGTTAAAAGGAATAGTACCTGAAATATTTATTGGGACGTTTGAATTATTCAATAAAAAAGATAAATCTAAATCAAAAATCGAATCACCATATTGGACTTCTCCAATATCTAATTTGATCGGGCTATTATTAATCGATGTATTATTAGAAGAAATATTAGTCGCAAAGAATTTTTTATCTAGATTATAAATTAAATTAATATCCAAATTTCCTTCAAAATCTCTAGGTTTATCTAAAAATATATTTATAGTTTTTAAAGGTAATTTATTAATATTCAAAAAACCTTTGCCTGTAAAAATTCCTCCTTCTAAATCTAGAGAAAACTGTTCTTTAGAACTTTTCTTACCTTCGCTTTTAATATCAAGATATCCATTTAGTTTAGTTTTTAATCTAAAATTAGATTTATTATTTCCCTCTATAGATATATTTGCATCATATCTACTTTGAAATTTATCTAAATATCTTTTTAAATTAAATTTATCTTCTAAAATATTGTCATTAATTAAAAAATTATTTATAAAAAGTATTTTTTCGGAAAATGAGCTTTCAATACTATCAATTTCAATATCATCCAAGGCTCTAGAATTACTATTAGGAAGAAAATTTTTATTATCAAAATTTAAAATATCGACAGCTGTTTGTATTGTCCAACCAGTACTAATATTATTAAAATTTATATTAAAATTATTATCTTTAATGGAATCATATTCAAGTTCAATCATACCTCCATCAATTGGATAAAGTGATGAATTAACCAAAAATGATTTATTATCAAGAGTAAAATCAAATAATGAATTAGCAAACTTTATATTCCTATATTTGCCCAAACTCCAAGCTAAACGACCATCAAAATAAGTTTGATCTTTAGATATAAAACCAGAACCATTAACTATTCCACTAACTCTATCGAATTCATTATTACCGATAGCCAATTCAAGCTCATCTAAAGGAAAATTATTTGCATTCCAACGATACTTATCATCATCTTTAAATAAATTTATACTACCTTTATTGGAATTAAATATTCTGCTAAAGGTTATATTCTCTAACTTAATCTTTGAATCAAGATTAAAGGTAAGAAAAGAGGGAACGGGTGAATATCTATTCTTCATATTTACTACATATTTATTATTTTGATTTTTAATCTCACCCTCCCATATTTCTCTTATCCTTATTCCTTTATAATGAGGATAATCAACATTGAAATTGATTTTAATATCAGGTTTATTTATCTCACCCTTTAATTCTCCTTTTGCTGTAATAAATCCTCTTATCTTATCTTTACGGAAAATATTTAAATTAGATAATTGGGTTCTATTAAGAATAAAACTTGAATTAATTTTTCCAAAATTTATGCCCCTTTTATCAAACCAATAAGGTAAATTTCCTGATAGTTGTATTTCAGGATTTAAACTATCTAAATAACCAACATTACCTTTTAAATTTATATTATTAATATTTTTATTTAAAGGAACATTAAGATTAAAATCAGATCTTAAAGTACCATAATTAAGATTTTTTGTATCTGCGATAAGATTATTACCTTGGCATAAAAACTTTATAGAATCAGTTTTTATATCCTCTACTAAATTATTAGTTTTTAACCTTAAGTTATTGAAAGAAAGATTGCCTTTGCAATACGTTTTTTTGGACGATTTATAAAATTTAAAATTAGATTTAATTTTCCCTCCTCTTATAGCAAATTCCCTACCACCAAAACTATAATTAGATCCTTTCAAGTTTATCCCACGAGATAATATCTCGAGATTCAAAAAGTCTTCATTTAATTTAGTATTTAGTTTTAAATTTAAATTACCTTTACCCTTAGTATATGTCTGAAAATTACCAAATAAATGCTTAGATTTTGATTTGTATCTTAATTTTCCTTTTACTTTAGTCTCTATTCCAATATCCTTTAATTTGAAACTTGCAGATTCCTTTAAATTAAAATTTAGATCATAGTTTACTTTACTTTTTATAAATCTTTTTTCATTATTATCAAATTCTCCTCTTTTAAAAAAATCATTATTTATTTCAATTATAGTTTTTTTTGGTATTACATTAAAAATCCATCTTTGATTTAAAAATGATCTAATTGGCATTATACCTACGTAGATATTCTTCGCTAAGATTTCAGAATTTAAATTATTTTTATCAATAATTTTTAGATTATTTAAAGATATACCAAGGAATCTGATCCCAGAATAATCCCCCAAATCTACTTTTTTATTTAAAAATCTTTCTATCCTATCTTCAAGTATGGGTTTTCTATTGGTATAGAAATCTTCAAGAAATTTATTTAATAAAAAAGTTCCTACAAAGCTAATCGACAAAGCAGTACCTAAGAAAAAAAGCTTTTTATTAAATTTTAGAGATCTAATTTTTTTCAAGTTAGAATCCCAAAATAGAGTAGGCTTACAAAATATAAGAAATTAATCAGGTTAAAGCCACTAAATGTCTTTTTTTGAACTATTAGCGAATACACCAAAGATATTTGGATTTTTAGGAATATTTCTTTTTCTAGTTACTTTGATTGCATTTATTTTTAACTTTGGTTTTAAATTTAGAATCACAGGTGCGACAATATTTTCATTCTTACTCTCTTTAAGCAGTTGGGCTTTTATACAAAGCTATACAGATAGTGTAAAAATAGATGGAGCAAAATATCTTCCAATTGTTTATGATAATGGATTTGATTTAATTGTTACAAAAGCTGATAGTGAATTTCCAGAGGAAGCAATTGAGCCGACTTTAAAACAATTATCTGAAAATCTTAAAAAAGGTAGTAGATCAGGATCAAAAGTAAAAATTAAAATCAGGAAACTTGAGAAGATATCCAATGACGTTAGTAAGCCGGTAATTATTGGGGAAATAGAAAAAAGCTTTAATATGAATTAGATGAATAAATGATTGAAGAAAAGTTTTTAGAAATTTTACCTGAGAATTTCAGACATGAAAAATCTTTTTTAATTAAAAAGAAATTAGACGACTTTAAAAGATTAAGTCAAATTAGTGATTCTGAATTAAATATCATTCAAAAATCTAATTCATTATGTACATTAAATAATTTAAGAAAAATCAGAGCTATTGCTAATTTTAAAAATAAGCTTTCAATAACTCCATATGAATCTTATTTACTATTACATTGTGGGATAGGGTCTATCAAATCTCTTTCAGTTTTAAATCCATATGATCTCAAAGAGAGAATTGGAAGATTGGAGAGAAGTCTTAGAGCTAAAACTCAAACAAATATAACTTTATCCACTTTAAAAGATTGGATAAAAAGGGCTAATGAAATCTGTAAATCTTTTTAAAATCTTGGATAAAAGATTTTTTTAATGTAGAATTTAGCAAAGAACATAAAAGAATGAATAACTTTTTTTTATTATTATTTTTCTCGTTAACCTATATAAATCCTGTTTTAAGTCAATCAAATCTTTTGGAAAGCGTCAAAAAGAATCCTGCTGATGCAATTAAGATGTGTAATAAATTTAAAGAATTAAACTCAAAAGGCATCTCAGCAAGTTCAGATAAAGCTATAGAGTTTGTTTCAAAAAAAAATAACTTGAATCCAATTAATGCTGAAATTCTATCTATTTATGTAATTGGTCTTCATTGTCCTCAGGTTATATAAACACTTAAATGCGGGAAGTAAAATGGGTTGATAAGTCTTTAAGATTAAATGATGGAGTTGAACTAGTATCAAGAATTTGGACACCTAAAGATGAAGGTTCTTGGCCCGCGTTATTAATGAGACAACCATATGGAAGAGAAATAGCTTCAACAATTACTTATTCTCATCCTGAATGGTGGGCTTCAAAGGGATACACTGTAGTAGTGCAAGATGTTAGAGGTCAGGGATCATCGGGTGGGGTATTTAAAGGGTTTTCTCAAGAATCTAGTGATACATCAGAAACGCACATATGGGTTAGATCTCTAGAAGAATGCAATGGAAAACTTGGCTTATATGGGTTTTCATATCAAGGATTAACTCAACTTACAGGAACAAAAGATTCAAAGCCTCCTGATTGCTTATCGCCCGCAATGACGGGGATAGATTTTAAAAATCATTGGAGTTCAGATGGGGGGGCTTTTTGGTGGAATAATAATATTGCTTGGGGATTACAAATAGCGGCCTTAAAGATGAGAAGGGAAAATAATTCTTTAGGATGGGGAGAAATAATATCAGCCCTAGAAAATAAAAGTTATTTAAGAAAAGGACTAGATCTTCTAAAAAGATATGATCCCAATAACTTCGTACTTGAATGGCTTAACAATCTAAATCAAAATAAAGATTTTCTAGAGATAAAACTAATTTCATCATGGCTAAAAAAACCAATGTTAATTATTGGTGGTCTTTGGGATCCTCATCTACTTGGAGCATTTGACCTTTATCAAAAATCAAAGGCAGCAGGTGGAAATCCTGACATAATTATTGGGGATTCTACGCATCTGAATTGGTGGGAGGGATCACAAAAAACTTTGTTAGATTTTTTTGATACCCACCTCAAAAAAGATAAAAAAGTTAATAAAACTAGTTCTTTTAAACATAAAAAAATTTGGAATCTTTCATTAAAAAAATGGGATTTAATTGAAGAGGAAAAGATTTATTCTTACAAGTTTGGTCTTGAAAGTAATGGAACAGCAAATGTCGAAATTATTGATGGGAGTCTTCTCTCTAATTCAATAGGATCGGGCTGGTTTTCAATTGTTCATGATCCCTGGAGGCCATGTCAAGGAGAAGGAGGACACTTAGGTCCAAATCCTGGGTTATTTGATAGATATACTCTTGACAAAAGATTAGATGTGGGTGTTTTTCAAACCAATACCTTCGAGGAAGATCTTCAACTTTTAGGAATACCTATACTTGAAACATCTGTAAAGAGTGACAAGAAAAGCTTTGATATATGTCTTGCTTTGTCTCTTGTTAATGAACAAGATAAAACTGTAAACCAATTTTCAACTGGATTTTCAAGAGTTAAAAACTTACAAATAGACGAAAAATGTGATTGCGAAATCGCAATGCATCCTACTAATATTACGATTCTAAAAGGTACAAAACTAAGGTTATCTATATCAGCTGCTGCATACCCAGCTATTGGTGTTAATTCAGGATTTGGTGACGATATGCTTGGTGCCCCAACTATTAATCACAAAATAATAACTTTAAGTTTTGAACTAAATAAAACATTTATGAAAATGACTCCATTTTTCAATTAATTTTTTTTATTTGGTTGATAATTTGATAAACTTATTCCTTAACAGCTACCAGTCATGAAAGAAACTATTCAAGCAGACTGGATTAAATCAGAAGCTTTCAACCTCGAAAATTGTTGCAATGATAATCCATTAAATATTTTAGGTCCCCATTTCGTTAATGGACAGTGGATAACAAGAGTATGGATGCCTGAAGCAGATGAAGTAAATATTATTTTTAAAGATAAAACCTATAAAACAACAACGTTAAATCATAAATGGCTGTTTGAAGTAATACTTCCTGAAGATCCCAAAAATAATTATCAAATAAATGTGTCAAGAGGAGGAGTTTCTCATTCACAGCAAGATCCTTGGGCTTATAGGGAAGAATGGATGGGGGAATTAGACAGACACCTTTTTGCTGAAGGTAACCATCATCATATTTGGAAAAAAATGGGGGCTCACATCCATGAAGAAACAAATCAAAAAGGAGTAATGTTCTGTCTTTGGGCACCAAATGCAAAATCAATCTCAATAATCGGAGATATAAATTCTTGGGACGGTAGACATCATCCTATGCAAAAAAGGCTGGGTGGTATTTGGGAATTATTTATGCCAATAATGAAAGAAGGAGATGCTTATAAATATGAAATAAGAACTCAAGAAGGACATATTTATGAAAAAGCTGATCCATATGGTTTCCTTCATGAAATCAGACCCCAAAATGGCTCAATAGTATCTAAATTAAATAATTTCAATTGGGAAGATAGTTCTTGGATAACTAATAGAGATTCATCTAGTCAAATTAATAAACCTATTTCAGTTTATGAGATGCATTTGGGAAGTTGGATGCACGATTCAATTGAGAATAAATATATTGAAAAAAATGGACAGACAAGATCTCCAGTTCCTGCAGCAGATTTAAAACCTGGGACAAGGTTTTTAACTTATCCAGAGTTAACAGAAAAGCTTATCCCATATGTAAAAGAAAGAGGATTTACTCATATCGAATTAATGCCTATTTCAGAACATCCTTTCGATGGTTCCTGGGGCTATCAAGTTACAGGTTGGTACGCCCCAACAAGTAGATATGGCACTCCTAATGAATTTAAAGAGTTTATAAATAGATGTCATGCAGAGGGTATAGGTGTAATTCTCGACTGGGTTCCTGGCCATTTCCCAAAAGATAAGCATGGTTTAGCTTTCTTTGATGGTTGTCATCTTTATGAACATGGTGATCCTCGTATTGGAGAGCATAAAGAATGGGGTACTTTAATATTTAACTACAGTAGAAATGAAGTAAGGAATTTTTTGGTAGCAAACCTTATTTATTGGTTTGAGGAATTCCATATCGATGGGATAAGAGTAGATGCTGTAGCTTCAATGTTATATAGAGACTATTTACGTCCAGAGGGTGAATGGATTCCAAATGAAAATGGTGGGAATGAAAATTTAGAAGCTGTTAAATTTCTTCAGCAAGCAAACCATGTACTTTTTCAGCATTTTCCAGGCGCACTATCTATTGCTGAAGAATCCACAACTTGGCCAATGGTTACCGAGCCTACAAATGTAGGTGGACTAGGTTTCAATTTAAAATGGAATATGGGTTGGATGCACGATATGCTCGATTATTTTGAAATAGATCCTTGGTTTAGGCAATTTCATCAAAATAGTGTGACCTTTTCAATAACTTATAATTACACCGAAAATTTCATGCTTGCCCTAAGTCACGATGAAGTTGTTCATGGGAAAAGTCATCTTTTACATAAAATGCCAGGAGATGATTGGAAAAAATTCGCGAATACAAGGGCTCTATTAACTTATATGTGGACACATCCTGGTAAAAAGACAATTTTTATGGGAATGGAATTTGGACAGAGGCAAGAATGGAATGTTTGGGATGATCTTCAATGGGAACTTTTAGAATTTGAACCCCATAAAGGTATTAGAAACTTGGTTGACGACTTAAATAAACTTTATAAAAATGAGCCTTCTTTATGGAAAAATGACTTTGATCCTTATGGATTCCAATGGATAGATTGCGATGACACCTCCAATTCAGTTATCAGTTTTATGAGAAGGGAAAATGAAAGTAATGAATGGATTGTAGTTGTTGCAAACTTTACCCCTAACTTTCATGGATCCTATAAAATAGGTGTTCCTTTAGAGGGCTTCTATAAAGAGATTTTCAATTCAGACGGTTCTAAATATGGCGGCAGTAACAAAGGGAATATGGGAGGTAAGGAAACTTTAAAATATAATATTCATAATTATGAAAATGCTCTTGAAATTGTTTTGCCACCGCTAAGTGTAAGTATCTTTAAGCATCAATTAAAGCAATAATAAAGGTTTATTTATTGGTCAATTTCATTTAATTCTTCACATAGTGATTTTAATCTGCTCCACGTTGTAAAATTTTTAAGTTAAAGATTTTTAATTTTTTTTTAAAAAATCATATTGAACTCAAAAAATGGGTGAGAATTTACCACTTTTACTATCTGCTGCCTTAGGAAAGAAAGTTAATAGGCCTCCAGTATGGATGATGAGACAAGCAGGCAGGTATATGAAGATTTACAGAGATTTAAGAGAACGCTACCCAAGCTTTAGGGAAAGATCTGAGAACCCAGAACTCTCATATGAAATTTCAATGCAACCTTTTAAGGCTTTCAAGCCAGACGGTGTAATTCTTTTTTCAGATATACTTACCCCTCTTCCTGGAATGGGAATTAACTTTGAAATAATAGAAAGTAAGGGTCCAATAATAGAAGATCCCATAAGAAATATTCACCAAGTAGAAAATTTAAAAGAATTAATTCCGAACGAAAGTTTAAGTTTTGTGGGAGAAGTCCTTTCATCATTAAAAAAAGATATAAAAAAGGAAGCAACGGTTCTTGGCTTTGTTGGAGCACCTTGGACTTTGGCTGCATATGTCGTTGAAGGTAAAAGCAGTAAAAATTATTCTTTAATAAAGTCAATGGCTTTTAAAGAACCTGATTTACTTCACAAACTTCTAGATCACTTTGCAAAATCCATTGGTGAGTATTTAAAGTATCAAATAAAATCTGGCGCTCAAGTTGTACAAATTTTTGACTCTTGGGCAGGGCAATTAAGTCCTCAAGACTACGATATTTTTGCTGGCCCTTATCAAAAGAAAGTTGTTGACATCGTTAAAGAAGAATTCCCAGATACTCCGATAATATTGTATATATCGGGCAGTGCAGGGGTATTAGAAAGAATGGCTAAAACTGGTGTAGATATAATTTCACTAGACTGGACTGTAGATATTGAGGAGGCTTGCAAGCGAATCCCTACAGGCATTGGAATACAAGGAAATGTTGATCCAGGTATATTATTTGGAAATAAAGATTCAATAAAAGAGAGAATCGATAATACTTTCAATAAAGTAAAAGAGAGAAAATATATTCTTAATTTAGGTCATGGAATTTTACCAGGCACACCAGAAGAAAATGCTCAAACATTTTTTGAACATGGTAAAAAACTAACTTATTAATTTATATTTTGGCAATTAAAAACTTATTAATAACAGGTTCTAACGGATGTGTTGGCCAATATCTGATTGATTGGTTTTTAAGAAACACTCGATTTAGGCTTTATCTCATGGTAAGAGATAAAAATAAGCTCCCCCATGCTATACAGAAGAACAAGCGAATTAAATTGCTTATATGTGATATCAGAGAATGCAATAGATTTAGTAAAGAAATTAGTCAGGTAAATTTTCTTATCCACGCTGCGACTGCCTGGGGTGATCCAAAAAGAGCCTATGATGTAAACATAAAAGCGTTCGAAAAGTTACTAGGAATGCTTGAAAAAGATAAATTAGAGAAAATAATTTATTTTTCAACAGCCAGCATACTCAACGAACAATGTGAATTAATGAGAGAATCTTTAACTTATGGAACAGAATATATTCAAACAAAATATAAATGTTTTGAAAGACTTAAAGAGAGCTCATTTGCAGAAAAAACATTCGCAGTTTTTCCTACATTAGTTTTTGGAGGGACTCTTAATAAAAGAAGTAAGTATCCCGCGAGCTATTTAACAAGCGGATTGAAAGAAATAAATAAATGGCTTTGGATAGCAAGATTCCTAAAACTTGACTCAAAGTTTCACTTTATACATGCCAATGATATTGCACAAATTTGTGGGTTTCTAATTAAAAATCATAAAGAAGAGAATTACAAAGGGTTCAAAAAATTCGTATTAGGTCAAAACTTTATTTCAATTGATGATGCGATAAATATCCTTTTAAAGAGAAACAGAATGAATAGATACTTTTCCATTCCTTTAACAAAAACAATAATGAAAATATTATTAAGAGTGCTTCCTATTCAAATGACTCCTTGGGATAGCTTCAGCATAAAAAAATATGACTTTAACCATGTGCCCATAACTAATCCTGAGAAATTGAATTTAAAAAGTTATGCGAGATCCCTGCAAGATGTTTTAAGGTTAGCAAAGTTACCAGGTTGTAATATCAATTAAACTTCTCGCGATTTAGTTCCAAAAACCTTGTAATATATATAAATAGTAAATTTAAATTATGTTACGTTCAATCTTTGCAGGTTTTTTTGCAATAGTTTTAACTCTGGGACTAGGAATTTCTTCTGTTTCTGCTAAAACTGTTGAAGTTAAGCTTGGTACTGACGCTGGAATGTTAGCTTTTGAACCAAGTTCTGTAACTATCAGTACAGGTGATACTGTTAAATTCATCAATAATAAATTAGCTCCTCATAATGCTGTTTTTGATGGCCATGAAGAATTAAGTCATGCTGATCTAGCCTTCGCTCCTGGCGAATCATGGGAAGAAACATTTGATACAGCAGGAACTTTTGATTACTACTGTGAGCCTCACAGAGGTGCAGGGATGGTAGGTAAAGTAATTGTTGAATAAAATACCAAATTAATTAAAAAAATATTAAATTTTGCGATTAATTAAATTAATTACATCGGCTTAAATGAAATTTATCCCAAGTGAATTCTCTAATTCTGCTTGGGATATTTTTATATTATCAAAGGAAATTGCACAAAATAATTTTCAGCAAAATATAGATTCTGAAAATATATTGCTTGCACTAATAAAACAAGATATTTTCACCTCTAAAATATTAAAAAAAAATTGTGTAAATATTAGAAAGATAGAAACAAAGTTAATTTCTTTATTAGATGCGAAAGCAAAAATGAAGAATAAACAAAAAACTCTATTTATAGGCGAAACCACAGAAAAAGTTTTTTTAAAAGCAAATGATTTAAGAGTTTCGTTTAATGATGTAGTGATATCAACAGAACACATACTTTACGGTTTGTCTTATGATGAGATTTGCAGTGAATTAGTTTTAAATACAAAAAAAATTCCGGAATTTTTAGAACTTTTAAATAAGATGAAATCTGAATCCACGATTAATGATAATTTTGAAAGTTCAAATGAAACTTTAGATAAATTCGGCATTGATCTTACAAAATCAGCTAGGGATGGCATCCTTGACCCTGTTATTGGGAGGGATGAAGAAATCAGAAGAACGATCCAAATATTAAGCAGGAGAACCAAAAATAATCCTGTTCTAATAGGAGAACCTGGAGTAGGTAAAACTGCAATAGTAGAAGGTTTAGCTCAGCGAATCGTTAATGGAGATGTCCCATCTTCATTAAATAATAGGCAATTGATATCAATCGATATGGGTTCATTAATAGCTGGAGCAAAATACCGAGGCGAATTTGAAGAGAGAATTAAAAATGTTTTAAAAAAAGTTAAAAGTTCTGAAGGTAAGATTATTCTTTTTATAGATGAAATTCATACAGTTGTTGGCGCTGGAGCAACTGGAGGCTCTTTAGATGCCAGTAATCTCTTGAAACCAATGCTCGCAAGGGGGGAATTAAGATGTATAGGTGCTACGACAATTAATGAGCATAAACAAAATATTGAAAAAGATCCTGCGCTTGAAAGGAGATTTCAGAAAATAAAAATTAACGCTCCGTCAGTTGATGATACTATTTCAATACTTAGAGGGCTAAGAGAAAAATATGAGGTTCATCATAGTGTAAGAATTTCTGATAATGCTCTTGTTGCTGCTGCTAGCTTAAGTGAAAGATATATTAATGATAGATTCCTACCAGACAAAGCAATCGATCTAATTGATGAAGCGGCTTCAAGATTAAATATGGTAATAACATCGAAACCAGAAGAAATTGATGAGATTGATAGAAAAGTTTTACAACTAGAAATGGAGAATTTATCCTTACAAAGGGAATCAGATAATTTTTCTTTAGAAAGGCTTAAAAGAATTAAAAATGAGCTTCATGATCTTAAGATTAGGCAATCTGAATTAAACGATCAATGGCGAAAAGAGAAAGAAGAAATTGACGAGATTACTAATTTAAAAGAAGAAATTGAATCTACTCAATTAAAAATTGAACAAGCCAAAAGAAGTTTTGATCTCAATAAAGCTGCAGAATTAGAATTTGGAACCTTAATTTCTTTACAACAAAAATTAAAAATCAAAAGTGAGAATTTAGTAGATTCTTTTAAAAATGGTGAAAAGAATCTTTTAAGGCAAGAAGTTAATTTTGATGACATAGCAGAAGTTGTTTCGAAGTGGACTTCTATTCCAGTAAATAATTTAAATCAATCTGAAAAAGAAAAACTTTTAAAACTAGAATTAACTCTTAAAGAAAAAATTATTGGTCAGGATAATGCTATATGCGCCGTTTCAGATTCAATTAAGAGATCAAGGACAGGACTAAATGATCCCAATAGACCAATAGCTAGTTTTTTATTTTTAGGGCCAACAGGAGTAGGAAAGACTGAACTAAGCAAAGTAATAGCCAAAACAATATTTGACTCGAATTCATCAATCACGAGACTAGACATGTCTGAATATATGGAAAAGCATTCTGTAAGCAAAATTATTGGTGCCCCTCCAGGGTATCTAGGTTTTGAATCAGGAGGCCAATTAACCGAAGCAGTCAGAAAAAACCCTTACTCTCTTATACTCCTAGATGAAATAGAAAAAGCCCACAAAGATGTATTAGATATCTTATTACAAGTTCTTGATGATGGGATTATTACCGACGGGCAAGGCAGAACAATTAGTTTTAAAAATTCAATAATTGTTCTTACAAGTAATTTAGGAGGTCAATCTATAAATGATTTATCTATTAGGAATGAAGATAAAAATGAAATTAAAAATATTGTAAATGTTGAATTGAAGAAATTTTTTAAACCAGAATTCTTAAACCGCCTAGATGAAATAATAATATTTCAAAATTTGGAATTAAATGAATTAAAAGATATAGCTAAAATACAACTAAAAAACCTAGAAAACAGGCTTATCAAAAAAGACTTAAACTTTCAAATTACAGATGAGGCTATTGACCATCTAGTCAAAAATAGTTTTGATAATAGTTATGGAGCAAGACCATTAAAAAGAATTATTCAAAGAGAAATCGAGACAAAAATTGCAAATAATATTCTCAATAACAATTACTTAAATAAAAAAGAGGTTTATATTTCTATTAAAGATGGATGCATATTTGTAAATTGATATTTTGATTAAAGTATTATTTTTAAATTTGTTTATAAACTTTTAAATAAATCTTAAAACCACTCTGGAAATCTTTCATAACTAGCAGAATTTGATTTATTTTCTTTTGATTCAGTTTTCCAGCAGCATGTTCTTCCTTTATCGTTATCCTTCAAGTATTCATTAGCCCATTGCCAAATCATTTCAGAAGAATATTCCATTCCAACATTATCCATAATCTTCAAATTTAAAGCATCTAAATCATGTAATTTCCTCCAGTAATTTAATAGAGGATCATCACTATTTACAAGAAATGTATGGTCAAACTGTTCTTTAAGCCTTTTCTCAAGAGGTTTCAATCCAGAAAAATCAACGACAAAACCATTTTTATCCAATTCTTTCGCAGTGAACCAAAAGGTAAATGTTCTTGAATAACCATGAACAAATCTACAGTGTCCATCATGGCGCCATTGCCTATGAGAGCAGGGAAAATCCTCATAACTTTTGCTGCAAGAAAATTTTGATGAATGAATATCCATTAATAAACTGATAAGATAAACTTTAGTAAAACAAAGAGTAAGAGGTCTAACACATTAAATATAATGGCTTATTCAAACAATTTTTCCATAGAAGAACTTCGTTTTGATAATAATGGATTAATCCCTGCAATAGCACAAGATTGGCTAGACGGATCCATTCTTATGCTGGCTTGGATGAATAAAGAATCCTTAAATAAGACACTCGAAACAAGAAATGTACATTATTGGAGTCGATCTAGATCCGAGATATGGAGAAAAGGAGCAACGAGCGGAAGTACCCAATTTCTTAAAGAAATTAGATTTGATTGCGATAATGATGCACTTGTTCTTTCTATAGAACAGAATGGCTCAGGGGCATGCCATACAGGTGAAAAAAGTTGTTTTTTCAATGAAATAGATAGTAATTCAATGAATAAAACAGCAAAGAAAACAAGTCCTTTTTCTAATATTTGCTCAGAATTATTTGATACACTTAATGAAAGATCAATTAATCCTCTAGAAAAAAGTTATACAAATCATTTGTTAACAAAAGGTAGTAATACTATCCTAAAAAAAATGGGAGAAGAAACTGCTGAATTTATTATGGCTTGCAAAGATAATGACAAAGATGAAATTGCAAATGAAGCTTCTGATATAATTTATCATCTTCAAGTTGCATTGCTACATAAGGGAGTTAAGTGGAGAGATGTGCTAAATGTTCTTGAATCAAGAAGGGAAAAAAATAATTAAATATATATAATTTGAATCTATAAATTTAATCAAATTAATAAATAATAATAATTAATTAATTATTAATTAATTATTAATTAATTATTACATGTATAGCTTATTAAGAAATTAACTATAAGTTAAATACATTACGTAAAAGGTGTAAATCGTGAGTTCATTAAGCGATTTTCTTGGAGAAATAGGTCGTCATCAACTTTTGACACCAGAGAAGGAACTCACTATGGGAAGAAAAGTCCAAGAAATGGTAGTACTTATCAATAGATGTCAAACAGCCGGTGGGAAAGGTCCCGATTGTGAATATTCCGAAGAGGAAAAAAAGAAAATAAAAATTGGTGAAAAAGCTAAGAATGAAATGATTACCGCAAATCTAAGATTAGTAGTTAATCTTTCAAAAAGATATCAGGGAAAAGGTTTAGATTTATTAGATTTAATTCAAGAAGGCACTCTTGGTCTTACCCGAGCTGTAGAGAAATACGACCCTTCAAGGGGGCATAGATTCTCTACTTACGCTTACTGGTGGATAAGGCAGGGACTAAACAGAGCACTCTCAACGCAAAGTAGAACAATAAGAATACCTGTAAACATTAATGAAAAGCTTACTAAATTAAGAGCAGCAAAATCAAAATTAATGCAACTTAAAGGTTTTCCTCCCACTAGCATTGAGTTGGCAAATGAACTGAAAATTACTAAAGAGGAGATAGATGAACTACTTTCTTGCGAATTAAGGAGTATAACAGTAAGTCTTCAAGGTACGGTAAAATCTAAGTCGGATCCATCTGAACTTGTTGATATTCTGCCAAGCGATCAAACGCCTCCAATGGAATTAGCAGAACTAGCTGAGAGGACAGCCTCTGCCTGGACATTATTAGACAAGGCAAATCTTACTGAAAAAGAAAGAAAGATAGTAAGCCTTAGATTCGGTTTAGATGGTTCAAATGAATGGAGAACTTTGGCTGAAGTTGCAAGACATATGAGTTGTAGTAGAGAATATTGCAGACAAGTTGTACAAAGAGCCTTGAGAAAGCTTAGGAAAGCAGGAATCCAAAATGGACTAGTTGATAGTGTTAGCTAAAAATCATTAATTAATTAAATTAAAAATCATGAATGATAGCTATTACAAAGACAAAGAAAAAATTTATGATGCGGAGGTTTTAGAAAGTTCATCATTAGATGAAAATATCATTATAAAAATCTTAATAAGAGCTGGTAGAACTATTGCAAAACCAGCTTTAGAAGTTCTAGAAATGGCTCTCGATCCTTTTACTCCAACACAAGTAAGAGTTTCCTTAATGGCCGCACTCGCTTATTTAATAATGCCATTTGATCTATTCCCTGACTTTATGCCTTTAGTAGGTTACAGTGATGACTTTGTTGCTCTCACTGCAGTTTTAAGTATATGGAGTAGATATATGACTCCTGCAATAAGAGCAAGAGCAGAAAGGAAACTTAATAAATTGTTCCCTTTTGTTAAATGAGTAAACTATCACAGGGAGAAGAAAAAGAACTTATATCTTTTATTAAAGATTGGTTGAAATCCCATGGATATACACAAAAAGATCTAGCTAATGAATTAAATCTCAAATCAAGCCGAACCTCCGAAATCACTTCAAAAGTTAAAGAATTTTATAAAAAAGGAGGTATTTTCAATATTGTTAAAAATCTCATAAAGATAGAACAAAATTGGCTAAACAATATTCCGACCAATTCTCAAGGAATAAATGAAACCCACCCATATAATCAATTAGATATCGACTCCTTAGTGAACCAAATAAAAAAAGACAGTAGTAAATAAAATATTTAAACTTAGCTATTTTTTTATTTAAAAACTAACTTAAATAATCATATATATATAGTGTTTAAGAAGCATTTTTTATTGAAAATTCTATTATTTATTTTTAATTTTTTTTATAAATAAAAACCTTATTTTTACAATTTTAAAAAATAATTTACGTTCCAATTATAAATAAAATTAGCTAAAAGATTATCGTTTTTTAATATATACTTTTTTAAAATGCTTGGATCCATGGATAAATATCAAAATCAATCCATATACCTTCCTTCCAATAAATATCTTTCTCTATTAATTGTCTTAATTCATTTTCACTATAAGCGTTAAAAATACCAAATAAATATTTTGTACATTTAGTAGGTCCTAAAGTAATTAAAATGTTTCTATCTTTTAAATCCCCAAGTCTATCAAGATGATTTTTACGAAATGGTTCCCTTTTGTTAATTGCATCGTCACAATACTTCCCAAATACTATAAATTTTTCCATCATTAAAAGATAACTAATTGAATAAATACATGCTTAATAATTGCACAAATTACTCACTAATTGCTATGTTAATTAAGAATAACTTTTTATTAATTTATTATGCTAAGTGGTAGTGATCTCCTTGCTAAAGTTAAAGAACTTGGTGATATTAGCAAGTCAGATCTTGTTCGTGCATGTGGATACGTTTCCACGAAAAAAAATGGAAGCGAACGTTTAAATTTCACTGCTTTTTATGAAGCACTTCTTGAAGCAAAAGGCGTTAACCTCGGAGATACCGGAGTTGCAGGTATTGGTAAGGGTGGTAGAAAGTTAAGTTATATAGCGACAGTTCAAGGTAATGGGAATCTTTTGATTGGGAAAGCATATACAGCACTTTTAGACTTAAAAGCAGGTGATGAGTTTGAAATAAAGCTTGGGAGAAAACAAATAAGATTATTACCCTCGGAATAATTCCCATAAAATATTATTCTAATTATAAGAATTAAAGCCCCTTTTCATAAGGGGTTTTTTAATAAAATAAACATACAAAATTACTTTTTTAATTACATTTATTGATCAGCAGCTTTACGCATTTCTTCACAAAATTTACCAATTTGATTAACAACTTCCTTTTCTTTACTATTAGAGATTCTTTTAACAAAAGCACTACCAATAATTACTCCATCTGCCCCCCATTTACGAACTTTATAAACATGTTCAGGAGAAGATATTCCAAAACCAACCGCTACAGGATTAATGCTTATTTCTTGTAATTTAGTAATAAGATTCTCTACTCTATTTTCCATTTTATTTCTCTCTCCAGTCACTCCTGTTACGCTTACTAAATAAGTAAAACCTTTTGTATTATTAGATATAATTTTCATTCTTTCAGAGGGAGTAGTAGGAGCAACTAATAATATCAAGTCTATAGAATAAGAACTAATTATTTCTGAAAATTTATATGCTTCTTCCAAAGGAAGATCGGGAATTATTAATCCTGAGACTCCTACTTTAGATGCCAATTCACAAAAATTCTCAAGTCCAAAATTTAATACAGGATTAAAATAAGTGAAAAGTATTATTGGAATATGCAACTTATCTTTCAAAGACTCTAATAATTGAATAACATTTTTCAATGTAGTTCCTGACTTTAATGCTCTAGAAGCTGATAATTGAATGATTGGGCCATCAGCAAGAGGGTCGCTATAAGGGATTCCTAATTCAATAAGATCTGCACCCTTTTCTTGCAACTTTAATAAAATCTCGGATGTAGTCTCAATATTAGGATCACCTGCCATTATGAAGGGCATCAATGCTAATTTATCGCTTTTCTTTAGTTCCAAAAACTTCTTATTTATTTTTGATAAAGTTTTATTCATAGGAAATTGCGTTTTCTTGTTTTCTTTCATGAATTTTTGAGATTTTTATTTGATAATTTTTAAATAGTTTATGGATTTTTTTCTAAATCTTCCATTAGTTTTTCCTGCTCTTCTTTTGGTAATAAGTTAAATTTGGTTTCTAGTTTATCATTCACAATTTTTTCATACTCTTTTCTATAACGCTTCCTTTGTTCCATAAAAGTCATTTTTCCGTTTAAAACTCTAAGAACATAAGATGAAACCCAACTTATGACAATCACAATCAAAACAAAGTTAGAGATTGTGCTAGATGTAAAGTTATCGATACCCAATTGTGGCGCTAATTTATAACTTAATAATCCTAATAATGAGATTAATAAACCTATTTGTACAACCTTACCTTTAGTCAAAATTTAACCTTTGCTATCTCCTCTTAATCTGAGATTTAAAAATGGAGAAAATAAAATTAAACCTGGAAAGAAAAGAAATACTAATCCATAAACTATTAATCTCTCAAATTTGCCCATGACATTCCATCTATTATTCATCCAGTAAAAAAGTATTAACGGAATAACCAATAAATAAATAGAAACAATCCCTACGTAGGCAACTAAAGTAGCAAATGAATTATTAAAAATACTTTCCATTTAAATTTCTGGTTTATTTAGTTAAAACATAACAACTATTAAAAGTTATCGTAAGAACTAAAAATAAATAGATTAAGAATGGGAGTGGGGGGACTTGAACCCCCACGAGCTAAAGCGCTCGACGGATTTTAAGTCCGGCGCGTCTACCAATTCCGCCACACTCCCAAAAGGAATTTGCGCTTTTTAATCGTAGCCGAAAGTATCTTAATAAACCAAGAAAAATGTGAATATTTACATTTTCTCAGAATATTGAGATGGGATTATATCTTTCAATCATTAAATTAATCATTTATGAAAAAATGAAATAATCATATTTTTCTGTTGTTAGTATGAGATATTTAATTTTTTATTTAACAACTCCCTCTACTCGCCAAGTTAAAGTTTCACCTCCATGAAATGGTTTTATTTGTCCAACAACCTTATTTTTTTCAATTACTTCAATAAATTCTGGAATTTTATTTGACCTTGATACCAATCTTATTTTTTCGTTATTAATAGGTAGATTATAAAAATTAGGCCCATTCAAGCTTGCAAATTTTTCGAATTGATTAAGTGCATTTTCCTCCTCAAAAACTTTTAAATAGCTTTCTATTGCTACTGGAGAATTAAAAATGCCTGCACAACCACAAAAAGCTTTCCACTGCCTTAAGTGAGGAGCAGAATCTGTGCCTAAGAAAAAACATTCTTTTCCACTAGTAGCAGCTTTCCTTAAAGCAATTCTATTATTTTCTCTCTTTGCGACTGGTAAGCAGTAAAAGTCACTATTTAAACCTCCAAAGAACATTGCATTCCTATTTATGTGTAAATGATGTGGAGTAATAGTAGCTCCTAAGTTATTCATCTGAACAAAATCAACTGCATAAGAAGTAGTTATATGCTCTAAAACAATCTTTAATTTTGGAAATTGTTGTATTAAGGGTGAAAGTTCTTTATCAATAAAAACTTCTTCCCTATCAAAAATATCTACTTCAGGGTCAGTTACTTCTCCATGAATTAAAAGTGGCATTCCAAGTTCTTGCATAACTTCAAAAATTTCATAAAGATTTTCTATTTTTTTAACTCCATGTCTGGAATTTGTTGTTGCATTAGCAGGATACAATTTGGCAGCAAAGAAAACTTTATTATTAAAACCTTCTACTATTTCATGTTTTATTGTCTCGTCCGTTAGATATATCGTCATTAATGGCTCAAATGTAGAATTATTAGACAATGCTTCAAATATAGAATTTTTATAAGAAATACATTTTTCTATAGATGTTATTGGGTTCTTGGTGTTTGGCATCACAATAGCCCTACCAAAATATTGTGATGTAAACCTAATAATATTTTTTAAAACAATGCCTTCCCTTAAATGTAAATGCCAATCATCCGGTTTTGATATAGTTAATTCTTTCAAAATTTTAATTATTTAATTAATTTTAACAGCAAATAAATATTGACAACAGTTTTCAGAAAGTTATTGAATAAATTAAAGATATAATCATCTAAAGAAGTCTTTTAAATATGAGTGAATTTATATTGCCAATAATAGAGATCATAATTGGAATAATATTACTTTTTGCAGGTGGAGAATTATTCATTCAAGGGGCGATTTCTTTATCTTTAATTTTAGGGATACCTCAAATAGTAATAGGATTGACAGTAGTTTCCTTAGGTACAAGTTCTCCTGAATTATTAGTAAGTTTAAATTCAATCTTTAAGGGGAGTGACTCACTCGCAGCAAGTAATGTAATAGGAAGTAATATTTTTAATGTTCTTGTTGTCTTAGGTATAAGTTCATTAATAACCCCTCTAAAAGTAAAAAGTAGAATTGTCCGAAGAGATATACCTCTTTTAATAGCTATTTCATGTGCAGTCTGGGCAATGTCTTCAACTGGTCTTTTAACTTGGCAAGCAGGAATTTTTCTAATATTTTGTTTAACTTTAAATACAATTTGGGAAATAAATACTATTAAGGAAAATGAGGAGGATACTAAAAAAGCCGAGCCAGAGATAGAAGAGTCTCCAGGCATTGAGAGAGTTAAATTTAATATTATATTGAAATTAATATCTGGAATTTTTCTTCTAAGCTTTGGTTCAAATATTTTAGTAAATGGTTCTCAATCCTTAGCGGCTCTATTGGGGGTAAATGAAATTATTATTGGTCTAACTATAGTGGCGACTGGTACCTCTCTGCCAGAACTAGTTACTTCAATAATTGCAGCATTAAAAGGTAAAACAGATCTTGCAATTGGTAATGTTATTGGAAGCAATTTGCTTAATCAGCTACTTATTCTTGGAAGTTGCAGTATTTTTTCTGGATTAAAAGGTTTTACAATTGATGAAAGTCTTATAAAAGTTGACTTACCATTTATGGTTTTAACGACTTTTGCTTGCCTCCCAATCTTTTGGACCAAGGGTAAAATCACAAGAACTGAAGGCTTTATACTTTTAAATCTATATATTTTCTACATCGTTGATAAGATATTGTTCTTAAACGGATTTAACAATCTCTATGAATTGAGAGTTTGTATTTTTGTTTATTTTGCATTTTTAACAGTATTCCTTTTTGCCCAAGAAAGTCTCAAAATAACGAGACGATAATTTAATTACCCGTACATAGTTACAAATTCCTCTGAAATAGTAGGATGCAATGCCATAGTAGTATCAAAATCCTTTTTAGTAATCCCTGCATTTAAAGATACTGCAACCATTTGTATAATCTCAGAGGCTGCTTCTCCAAACATATGGCAGCCTAGGACCTTATCATTTTTTTTATTGACCACAAGTTTTAACATGCATTTAGATTTATTTTTTTTAAAGGTATTAGACATAGGCGTAAAATTACATTTAAAAACTTGCACATTTACTTCCGAATAAATTTCATTTGCCTTTTCCTCACTAAGTCCAACTGTTGAGATTTCTGGGATAGTAAAGACTGCCTTAGGAACATTTTCATAATTAACTTTTCTTTTAAGAGCAGCGAAATAATTATCTGCAAAAACTCTCCCTTGTTCAATTGCTACAGGTGTTAAATTTGGTTTTTTTACTATATCTCCAATAGCAAATATATTAGAAATACTTGTCTGATTAAGCTCATTAACTTCTAAATATATTCCATCCATTTTAAGATTTAAAGTATCTAAATTTAATCTTTTAAGAGATGGCTCTCGTCCAGTTGCAACAAGTATATTATCGGTTAATAATTTACTTCCTGATTCCAACGTCGACTCTAGACCATCATTTATTTTTTTAATGGACTTTAACTGATTTTTGAATTTTAAATTTATACCTAAGGAAGTCATTGATTTTTCTAAACATTCAGACAAGTCTTTATCAAAACCATTTAACAAGTTCTCACCTCTTATTAATTGCGTAACTTCAGTGCCTAAGTTTTTAAAAATAGATGCAAATTCACAGGCAATATAACCTCCCCCAACTATTAATAATTTCTTAGGAAAATCTTTTAATTCAAAAATATCATCACTGGTCCACGCAAAATCTGTTCCAGGAATATTTAATTTTTTTGGTTTGCCACCAACTGAAATAAGAATACTTTTGGCACTTACTTTTCTTAAAATATTTTTTGTTTTTGGACAAACTACTTCTACTGTATTTTGATTTAAAAATCTTCCAAGACCCTCAAAAACTTTAACGTTTAATTTTTTTAAAGAATTTGAATGTAAAACACTTAATCTAGAAACTTCTTCTCTCACATTTTTTAATAAAATGTCTGATTCAAAAGTTATTTCTTTGCTTATTAACCCATACCCTTCTGAAGACAACATATTTCTTCTATTATTAGCAGCATAAACCATCAATTTTTTTGGCACGCAACCTCGAATAACGCAGGTCCCCCCAATTTTGTTTACCTCAATTATTGCAACTTTTGCGCCATAACTCGCAGCTCGTTTTGCAGCAGCCAATCCTCCCGAACCAGCACCCACAACAATTAAGTCAAATTCGAATTCCAAAACCTTTAAAATCATTTATTATATCGTAAATATAAAGCTTAAATTCAATAAATGAATAACATCTTGAGTTGGGCTGATTTAAGTAAATTCAAAATTGATGATATTGATAGAGTTAATGGGATAAATAATTCTTATTCAAACTTAAGATTATTTGGCCATTGTGAAAAAGAAGTCGAACTGATTTTCTATAGAGATCGACATTCTTGGTGCCCTTACTGTCAAAAAATATGGTTATGGCTTGAATTCAAAAGGATTCCTTACAAAGTGAAGAAAATAAATATGTATTGTTATGGCCAAAAAGAAAAGTGGTATCTCAACAAAGTAAGTTCTGGTAAATTGCCTGCGATAGAATTGAATGGCAACATAATAACTGAAAGTGATAACATTATCACTTTTTTAGAAAATGAATTTGGAACACTTGGTTCCTCTCTATTATCAAAGGATATTGGAGAAGTTAGAAATTTAGAAAGAGAAATTTTTAGATCATGGTGTAATTGGCTTTGCAGAAAAAGCTTTAGTTATTTAGATTTATCCTTTCGAAAAAAAAAATTTAGAGAATCTATTTGCAAATTAGAAAAAATATTAAGTTTATCCAAAACAGGCTTTATTGATTCACCAATACATGATTCAGAAAAATTAGAGCCAGGTACGGGAGACATAATTTTTATTCCATATATGGAAAGAATGAATGCTTCATTAAGTTATTACAAGGGGTTCGATTTAAGAAATAATTATCCTTTTATTGATAGATGGTTAACTCTTTTTGAAAATTTCAGTGCTTATAGAGGTACTCAAGGTGATTTTCATACTCATTCCCATGATCTACCTCCTCAAATGGGTGGCTGCTTTAAGGATGTTAATGATCAACAAATTTCCTTTTCTAATCTAATAGATATAGGAGAAGGACTAGGGAACTTGGAATTTAATCAAGATATTGACTTGGATTATTACGCTAAATTTGCACTTAAAAGAGTCCTAAAACATAAAGACAATATTATTAACGCTAATCCTTATGAAAAAGACTTATTTGAGGAATCATTAAGGGCTGCTCTTACCCATATGATTACCTCCGAAATCAATGAGGTTCCCAAAAAGGCAGCTACATCTATCAACTACTTAAAAAATAGAATTTCTGTGCCAAGAGATATGCCTATAATTTCTGCAAGGATATTAAGACAATCTTTAAATAAAATTGAATCAACTAATCTTAATACCAAAATTGATAAGATTCCAGAAAAACATAGATATGATCAAGATCCTGCCAGATTTATATTTAAATAAAGATTATAAATTTTTTCTTGAATCGATTTGAAGTAAATCTTTTATTTTTTGAACTTGACTGGCAACATTTGGATCACTTGACAATTTTTTTTCCACTTGCTCAATAGCATACATAACTGTTGTATGGTCTTTACCTCCAAATTCATCTCCAATTTTCGGAAGGCTTAGATCAGTTCCCTGCCTCATTAGATACATGCCTATTTGCCTTGCCTGGCTGACTTGCTTTCTTCTGCTTGAACTAACTAATTCTTCAGCTGAAACTTCAAAGAAATCTGAGACTTTTTTAATTACCTGCTTAGGAGTCACTACTACTCCAACGCTATTTGGATCAAGCATTGGAGCAATTGATTGAACTGTCATAGGTAATCCAGTTATTGAGGCAAAAGCTACTGCCCTAGTAAAGGCTCCCTCTAATTCTCGAATATTTGAGGAAAATCTTCCTGCGATAAATTGAATCAAATCTCTTGGGAGATTCATTCTTTCTTGTTCAGCTTTTTTCTGCAGAATCGCCATTCTTGTCTCTATATCAGGAGGTTGAATATCTGCTATTAATCCCATTGAGAATCTTGAAATTAGCCTTTCTTGTAATTTAGGTATTTGACTAGGAGGCCTATCACTTGCAATAACGATTTGTTTACCCGCTTCATATAAAGCATTGAAAGTATTAAAAAATTCTTCCTGTGTATATTCCTTACCCTCTAAGAATTGAATATCGTCAATTAATAATAGATCAACTGATCTATATTTATTTTTAAAGGCATGCATTCCATCTTTTCTAATAGATTGAATTAAATCACTACTGAAAGTTTCGGTGGAGACATATAAAACTTTCGCATCTGGATCAATTTCTACTCGATAATGACCAACAGCTTGCATCAAGTGAGTCTTGCCAAGGCCAACACCTCCACAAATAAATAAGGGATTAAATTCTCTTCCTGGAGATTCTGCCACTGCTAAAGCTGCAGCATGGGCCATTCGACTATTAGGTCCTACAACAAATCTTTTAAAAACATAACGTGTATTTAAAGAATGAGATTTTTTTGATCTATTAACATAATTATTACCTTGATTTGTCGAAAATGATTTTGATTGAGAATTAATATTTTGTAGGCTAACAGAATCAGAAGAATTTGAATTGTTGATATTAGTTTCAGACTTAAAAACTACTTTTACATTATATCCACAAATTTCTTCTGCAGCTTTTTCAATAGTTTCACTATAATTTTTTCTTAGCCAATCACTTGTAAAGTTATTTGGAGTAATCAAAGTTAACAATCCATTTTCAAAACAATTAAATTTCGCTGGCCTTATCCAAGTTTCGAAAGAAGGCTTGCTTAAATTCTTTTGAAGTAATTGTTGAACTTCTGCCCAAATAGGATTGGCTGCTTGCACTAAATTTTTTTAATAGATATTTAATCTAGTGGGAATTTATTAATTGGTCATTCTCAAATCATAAGATCATGATAAATTTAAAATTTATTAACAATGCAGATTATAAATTTTAAAAAGAGAAATCTATTAATTGCCTTAACCTTATAATAATTACATCTTGTTTATGTTCTGTTGGATAAAGCACTACTCATAGTGATGGCTAAGTGGCATGCTTATGGTCGTTGTAAAAATAGATTATCAAAAGATATAGGGAAAATTAGTTCTGCAAAAGTGCAGAAAAAAATGACAGGTCATACTATTTCAGTTGCGAAATTTCTAGAAAATAAGGGTTTGATTGATATTTCCTTAGCCATATCTGGACTAGGATTAAAAAATAGTAAAAGGTGGAGTAATGAATTAGGAATTAAAAACTTTAATTTACAAGGTAGAGGATGTTTAGGAGAAAAGATGAGAAGGCAAATTATTATAAATAAAAAAAATAGTTTAAAAAAAACAAGAAATATTATTTTTATAGGTACTGATCTTCCAGATTTTTGTCATATGGATTTATTAAATACTCTTTCAAAACTTAAAAAAAATGATCTGATTTTAGGCCCCTCAAATGATGGAGGATATTGGCTTATTGCTTTTTCTGAAAGATTATTATCTACTGATTTATATTTACCCTTTATAAACATTAAATGGGGTAGAGAAGAAGTCCTTGAACAAACTATTAAAAACTTTTCTTCAATGGACTTAAAACATGACTTTCTTCATAAAAAAATAGATATTGATACAATAATAGATGTCGAAAAAAGAGAATAATTAAGTTGCCTAAAATCTCAATTATTATTCCAACGTATAACGAATCTCAACACTTACCATTACTTCTGTCGGATTTATCAATTTCTAATGAGGAAGCTGAAATTATAATTGTAGATTGTCATAGTGAGGATAAAACTATAGAGATAGGAAAGTTATATGGATCAAAGATATATAAATCAAAAAAAAAGAACAGAGGGTTGCAATTAAATATCGGAGCCAAAAAGGCTACAGGAAAATGGTTTATTTTCTTACATGCCGATTCTAGGCTTAGTCAATATTGGTTAAAAAAAGTAAAGTCAGTAATAAGATACGATCAAAATTCTGTTTGTTTTTTTAAATTCAAGATTAATAATAAAAAGATTATTTACAGATTTCTCGAGATAGTTGTAAATCTTAGAAGCTACATCTTCAAAGATCCATATGGTGATCAAGGTCTCTTAATTCACAGAGAAACATATTTTAAAAATGAAGGTTATCGAAAAATTCCTTTGATGGAGGATTTAGATTTTATAAAAAGATTAAAGAATAAGGCATCTTTAAAAAGATTAACTATTCCAATTTATACAAGTAGTAGGAAGTGGGAAAAAAATAATATTATTTTTCAAGCATTCAAGAATTGGAGTTATAGGAAAAGATGGTTAAGAGGGGAGTCAATAAAATCTTTACATAATGATTATTATAAAAATTAAATTAATTTAATTTGCATACCAAAAAGCACATTTCGAACCTTTTGGTTCTAATTCCCAACCCTGCCTTTTATAAAATGAAACCACCTCAGCATCCGCGAATAAAGTAACCTTTGATATTCCAATTTTTTTTAATTCTTGCAATATATACTTCATCAATTCTTTACCTAAACCAAGCCCTTGATAAACAGGATTGACAGCAACATCCCAAATAGTTGCCTCAATAATCCCGTCCCCAGTACATCTAGCAAAACCTACAAGCCTAGGAAATTTCTCATCATGACGCCATAATCCAACTACAAGTATACTAAATTCTAAAGCTCTTTTAACCCTTCTTATTGGCCTCCTGCTCCATCCTACAGTCTGCAAAAGTTGATCTAACTCAATAAGGTCAAACTGCTTGACCTTGCTACAAACAAAAATCTCTTTTTTCTCTTGATGGGTGAATTCATAAGAATTTAAACCATAATATTTAATCAGCTCACCTTGAGAAAGAATATTTGTTTTCTTAATTGATGAACTTTTGTTCCTAAAAATCATTAAAAGCTAGCAAATCCTTTTTCTTGAAGCTCGGAAAGTTGGAAATATAATCCTTTTTTGAGTCTAAGCTCTCTATGATTCCCTTCTTCAATTAAAGCTCCCCCTTTTAAGACTAATATCTTATCAGATTTCTCAATAGTAGCTAATCTATGAGCGATCACTAATGCGGTTCTTTTATTTAATATTCTTTCAAGATCTTTTTGCAAGGTAGCTTCTGTAGATGGATCCATAAATGCAGTAGCTTCATCCATTATCAAGATAATTGGATTTCTAATAGCTACCCTAGCTACGGAAAGAAGTTGTCTTTCTCCGGATGAAAGATTACCACCTCTCTCTCTAAGATAAGTATTCAAACCATCAGGCAACTTTTTCAATAAAGTATCTAAACCAAGCTCTATACAAATATTTTCTAAGTCTTGTTTATTGATATCGGTACTTAATTTTAAGTTTTCTGCAACATCACCACTAAAAATAAAAGTATCCTGCAGCACTACACCAAGCATATTTCTAAGTCTTGCTATTGGTATATCCTTAATATCTACATCATCTATCAAAATCTGGCCTTCTTGAGGCTCATATAGTCTACATAACAACCTTATAATGGTTGTTTTACCAGAACCAGTTGGGCCAACAAAAGCTACATGTTCTCCTGGATTAACTAAAAATGATAGGTCTTTTATTACATGTTCACCCTCATTATAAAAGAAATTTACATTCCGAAATTCAATTTTTCCTTTAAATTTATAATCCTTACTTAAAATTCCTCCTGAAAGTTGTTTAGTAGAAATACAGTCTTTAATCTCAATTTCTTCATCTAGTAATTCATTTATTCTCTCTACAGCAGTAAGTCCCCCTTGAATCTGTGTAAATCTCTCTGCTAACTGTCTTAGAGGCTCGAAGAGTCTCTGGGAATAAAGAATAAAAGTTGTTAATGTTCCTAAACCAATATTGCCCGAAGTAACTAGATAGCCTCCTACAGCCAATACTAATGAAACTGCTGCAAGGGATATCCATTCTATAAAAGCAGATATACTACTATCGTAAAAAATGGTCCCATTAACTGCTTTCTGATAAGCAATACCCGTATTAGAAAATTTCCTACTATTGAAAAATTCTCTCCTAAACATTTGAACTACCTCTAAACCTTGAAGATTCTCTTGGAAGTCAGAGTTAAGTTGGGACAATTCCTCTCTTACTTGATAATTTGCTTTTCTATAGCGTTTTTGAAGCCAAATAATAAAATATGAAACCGGAATTTGAGTTAAAAGAAGCAACGTTGCCAATCCTTTATCTATTGAAAGCATTGTTAACGAAATGACTATAAGACTAACAAAATCAGCAATAACTCCGACGGCTCCACTGCCAAAAACCTCAGCCAAGGCATCTACATCATTGGTAAGTCTTGTTAGTAATTTACCGACAGGCATTTTATCGTGATACTTAAGAGAAAGAGAAATAGAATGTTCGAAAAGTTCTCTTCTAATCCTTGCTGTTAATCTTTGTCCAACAGATTGAATATTATATGATTGATATCCTTGCAAAACTAATCTAAACAAAACAGTTATGAACAAAGTGATAATAATTATATTTATAGATTGCCCAAAGAAGGTTTTACTTAACCAGACATCTGTGCTCTCATTTTTTAAGATTGTTATTGCTTGACCAACTAATAATGGTTGAATAGCCCCTGCAAATGAAACAGGTAATAAGACTATTAAAATAAGATAAATAGTTTTTTTATCTTTAGTTAAATATCTACCTAATTTTTTTATTCTATCAAAATCATTCAAAAACATTACTTTAAATATTTAATATATCCTTGGAAGATTCTATTGCTAAAATCACATCTCTGAGAGGGTTGCTATCTAATCTAAGAGAGAGAGGATTAGCTATTAACCTTGCAGTTGAATAAAAAAGATCGTCAATTTTACTTAAACCGTTTTCTTTAAGAGTTTTACCTGTAGCGACCAAATCTATTATGGCTTCTGCCATTCCAGTTATAGGGCCAAGCTCTACTGATCCCGTTAGATGAACAATCTCAACTGGTATATTTAAATCATCAAAATAGGCTCTTGCCGTTTTTGTGAATTTACTTGCCACTTTACAATTAGCGGGAAGATCCGTAGGTTTTAAATAATTACTATTATTTTTTACAGCAAGTGACATGTGACATCCACCAAACTCTAAATCAAGCAATTTAGCAACCTTCAATTCAGATTCCCTTAACACGTCATATCCTACTATTCCTAAATCTGCTTGCCCGTAACTTACATAAACAGGAACGTCTCCATTTCTTACCAATAAGGCTTTGGCTCTTTTACATTTTGATTCAATAGTTAATGATCTATTATTCTCTAGAAGTGCATCAGAAAAGTTCAATCCTGCTTTTTTAAAAATTGAAATTGAATCTTCTAGCAGAGCTCCTTTAGGTAAAGCTATAGTAATCATATATCAATTTATTTTCAAACAATTTTTTTAATTCTAAGGTAATAATGGAATTTAATAAAGACCAAAAAATAATTGGGATTAGAGTTCTAAGTGATAATGTAATTTGGCTCTGGAAAAAAAACAAATCAGCAGTAGTTATTGATCCTGCTCTTTCTCAACCTGTAATAGAATACTTGAAAACAAATAATCTTTATTTAGAAGCTATATTACAAACTCATCATCATTCAGATCATATTGGAGGGACTAGAGAACTCATAAAGGAGTGGCCAAATGTTAAGGTTATAGCTTCCTTTAAAGAAAAAGATCGTATACCATTTCAAAATTTGTCCGTTAAGGATGGAGAAACACTATTGTTATTAGATGAAGAGGTTAAAGTAATCGAAGTAATAGGACACACAAGATCTCATTTAGCTTTCTACTTAAATAATAAAGTCCCTATCCTTTTTGTTGGTGATACTTTATTTTCAGCTGGATGTGGAAGAATCTTTGAAGGCACTTATAAACAAATGTATAATTCTCTTAAAAGAATTAAGTCATTACCTAAAAACACTCTCATTTACTGTGCTCATGAATATACGAAGTCAAATCTTTTGTGGGCTTTAGATCTTGAACCAGAGAATCAAATTATTAAAAATAAACTCATTGAAGTTGAAAAGAAAATTGCTTTAAAAGAACTTACAATTCCATGCCTACTTGAAGAAGAGATGAAAATCAATCTGTTTTTAAGAGCAGATGATTTAAAAGGATTTTCTTTTTTAAGAGCAAATAAAGATGCATGGGTTTAAATTTATATAAATAACCTTAATCAAATGTCTTCAACAAAAGTAATTAAGACTTCTAATGCACCAGACCCTGTTGGTCCTTATAACCAAGCTATCAAAGCAGGAAATTTTATTTATTGTTCGGGTCAAATTGCTATTGATCCAGTTTCAAATGAAATAAATTGCCTAGGAAATATTGAGAAAGAAACTACTCAAGTTTTAAAAAATCTTTTTGCTGTTCTTAATGCCGGAGGCGCAAAAGCAGAAGATGTAATTAAAACGACTATATATTTAACTGATTTAAAAAATTTTAAAACTGTTAATGATATATACAGTGATTTTTTTAATGTAGAGAACCCACCCGCAAGAGCATGTATAGAAGTTTCTTCTTTACCAAAAGGCGTTTCAATTGAAATAGAGTGCGTCGCTTTTTTAGATTAATTTATTATTATTTAGAAATTTGAAATAAGAGCCAATTGTGCACCATATTTGTATAGATTATTAATTAACAAAACTTCTTTAATCTATGACAGCAGCAAAGCTAAATATAGACGAACTAGAAGCAGGTTACCCTTTATTTTGTAAAGCGCTAAGATTATTAATTTTAAAAGGTAATTCACTTAAAGAAATTGAAAGGACAGTTTGTTGGGGTCATCTTGAAACACTAAACAGATGCCTTCCTGGAAGATATAAAGCCCCTACTTATTTAATGGCTCTAATTAAAAGAGATATAAATAAACCTAATCATTATTAGGTACATTATTTTTCTAAAAAGTAATCATCTAATCTTATAGAAAATTCTTTTTCATTACTTGGTATTTTCTCAGAATCTAAAAAGATGGATACACTTACAAAATTCTTACCAAAACTAATATTGGGATAGATTTTTTTTTCTTTACATAATTCATCTATTTTTTTCAAAAATATACTAATTTTTTGATACTCTTCAAACTCAAATCTTTTTTCAATTCTTGAAGGCGACTCCTTATGGTTCCACATTAGGACGTAATTTATAACACCAATTAATACTACACATTTTTTGATATTTTTCCTAAATTTTTTTGACAAATGATTCAGGACAAGCAAAAGCTATAGAAGTCTAATTTGATTCCCAGAAGTCAATAATACCCCCAATAGTTAAATCAGTTTGAACTTCTGGATTAGGGCAAGCAAACCTTGCTGCTGAGCCACTAGCAGTAAAAACCCAATTACCCTCTCTAGCTCCAACAGGATCAACTGCAACAACTTTTTTACCTTTATTATTTTCTAAAATTCTCAAATTCATGTGTCCAAGGCCAGCTACTCTTTGCGTACAGACCATTCTTCCACATACCTTCATTATTTCCAAAATTTCTAAACCTCAATTTGTTTTGGACTATCGGGATCCCAATGATCAATAATTCCAACAATTGTTAAATCACTTGGATATGATTTACTTCCTGCAGCTTCTCTAGCTGCAGAACTACCGACACAAATAACCCAATCACCGGGCTTACAACCAACAGCATCAACTGCAACTTTATTTGAGGATCCATCTAAAACTACTTGTAAATGTTTATGTTCAAAACCAGGAATTCTATTGGTTGATACAAGTGGTTTTAAAACCTTGCAAATTAACATAACTAGTGAGCCTCCTCTGTTTTTTTATCTAAAGACATTCCAATAATTTGAGCGGAATGAATGTTGTCCCTATCTCTAATAGTAAGACAAGTGTGCAACAATCCTTTATCAACTAAATTTTTATATCTAATTGATATCGCATTATTGACTCTATAACAATCTTTTGTAGCCCTATCTTTTGCCCCAGGGACTTTACCAGAATAATCAAATCTTATTACTACGGGTATAGGTAGATCTTGAGAAACATTTAATCCTGTAAAAATCTTTACTCCTACATCCAAATCAGGAGCCCCTTCTTCAACTGTATCAAGATGAGCAAAATAAGTTAAATTTCTTAAATGTACCTCTTTGAAACCAATCCCCACCCCAATAAACCTTTCAGCATGACCAATGTCTTCATAAGAACCTTTATGAAATTTCTTAACGTAATCAATCTGAGAAATATTATTGACTATTAATTTGAAAACAAATTTATCCAATCCCTTTAGTTTATCCTTACTAACACTTCCTGAAATAATCTGACAAATTTCTTTTTCAGCTTCGTCTTTTGAAAAATTTATTGTGGAATTGTAAATATCTAAACTAGAAATAGTATTTTCTAAATCAATCTTTCCGTTACTTGAAGATAAATGAATCTTTAACGAATCAGTATCAGTATCAAGACCAATTAACATAAGATCTACTGAAGCCCCGCAGCAGAAGCTATTTTCTACAGCCTCCTTAAAAGCTAGTAATTTTTTACGACCCTCTTTAGCTGCTAATTTATCATCACTACCATGAGCCGCACATCCCTGGTGTAAAGGGTCAACAGAACTAAAATGGTATGTGACGATTTTTAAATACCTTGTATCTTCATGGGCTTCATTTGGATTATTTTCTCTATATCTTTTATGTTCAGTTTTTACCCACCTATTCACAGTATTTTCAATATCAAAGAGTGCCCCTGCATGTGATCTTCTTCTAACTGCACTAAATGGAATTCTCATTACATAAGCTACTGAATGAGCTAATCTTCCGTCAGAGCAAGGTGTTATGTCTAACAAGTGAATACCACAATCTAGCAGTGCCGTCTCAAAATTATTTGCGTTAGGACTAGCAGAAGCTCCCTCTAAAGGGTCATTTTCGAAAAAATTATCGCTTAATTTCTCATGCTGCTTAAAAGTGCACCATGCATATAAGGCCCTCATATCTAATGGTTTAACCCAAGATTTATCTAAAATATGTGTTGGTAAATCTATTCCTAAATTTTTCTTAGATATAGATTGAGCTGTATTTAAGAAATCCTCATGATGTTGTATGCGAGCAATTTCTTTCAAAGTAGGAACAATTCTGTCAAAACTACTTTTTATTTGACTTTCATATTTATAAAGTTTTTCATTCTGAGAATTATTAGTTAAGTTATGAGTCTTATCAATATTTCTTAAATTATTTATATTATTATTTTGTGAATGAACATTTTCTGTAAAGGTTTTCATTGGAGCGGTTGGCCCCAATGTGAAGTTCTTGGCTTTAGCCAGTCCTCTCAAAGGCATTATTTAATTAACCTCTTGCACCACCTGAAAAGGTAACCAGTTGTCCATCACGAGTGTTACCACTAGATCCAGTTATAAGAAAATCAGGTTTTTCTGTCTCATCATTTCTCTTATTATCAACAGGTGGCATTGCTCCTATTAACCCCGCTCTTGATGGATTCCTCTTCCTAGCAGAAACTCCTTCTGTTCCAGTGACTTTATCACCTCTATCCCAGTCATCACCTGTTATATTCCCAGCAGACTGGCCCTCACCTGTTATTCTGGAAGGCTCTTTTTTATCTATAGGAATATCAATATTTTGACTTTCTTCTTGTTTCATTTTTTGTTTATAAGTCATATTTTTATTAGGTTCAAATCTAAATTGCTCAGTACCCGTGACTTTATCTTCTGCCATATCAAAAGGTCCTGTAATCTTTGAACTATCTTCATACCTATTACCTGTAACTCCTTCTGTATTTTTAGCTGAATATTTTTCTCTTGATGGTGAATTAACAGAAAATTCCTTCCAAGAATTTGAGGCTGACTTCTCTTGATTTGCATAAGAAACATCGTTTGGTGGTGTTTCGCAATTTGATAAAAACTGATCTCCTCCAATATATGGAGTTCCAGTTAGATTTTTACAAGCACCTTTTCTTGCTCCAGTCATTACTCCACCAATGCCTGGCTGCAGTCCAGTTAATCTAGCATTTGAATTATTTCCAGAATTGACTGTCGCTCGAGATTTCATATCATCAGCAATTTCAGGATTGCAATTATCATTAATCTGATCTAAGCCTGCATAAGGAGTTCCTGTTAATACCTTGCATGAACCAGGCTCATCACCTGTTACGATTTTTGACCTACCTGTCATTGTTCCACTTATTAAATTAGATTTTGAAGAGAGACTCAAACCAACTTTCCTAGACTCAGGCTGTGGAGTAGATCCGCAGAATTTTTCATATTGCTGGGAACCAATATATTCATCTCCTGTCACATTTTTACAGCTACCATGTTCATTACCTGTTACGTAATCAGATCTTCCTACACCAGTTCCTGTAACGTTATTTCCATTTAAAGTGTCATAACTTCCAACTTTTTCAAATGATTTTCCTTTTGGGCTAGGCTCTGATCCCAGATATTGATCGCCAGTCAACTGCTTCCCAGATCCTGATTCATCTCCAGTTACTAAGGATGATCTTCCTGGTAAGGAACCAGATACTTTTAATCCATCAGTTGTTATGCTTTGCTTTACCTTTGCTGGTTTTTTTATCACTTCCCCACAATATTTTTTTGACTGATTAGCAGAAATATATTCTGTTCCAGTCAAATTTTTACAAGTCCCAGGTTCATCCCCAGTAACTTTTTCAGATCTGCCGACTTCATTACCAGTAACCTTATTCCCGGATGTTGTGGTTGTAACAGAGGCTCTTATAGGTTGTTTATATTTTGGTTTATCTTGACAGAATTGATCAGTCACCTCAGCTCCCATATATTGTGTCCCAGTTACTGTTCTACAGGTACTAGCTTCATTGCCTGTTGTTTTCAAAGATCTGTTTGCTTGTGTTCCCGTAACAGTTTGTCCAGAATCTGTTTCACTTTTACCAACTTTCCAACTTGCATCGGCGATATTTAATTTAGAACCATTTTTGTTTGGACCACATGGCCTACACTTACCGTTACCTTGTTTTGATGTAGATCCTGTTTTACTTCTAAGTTCTCTTACCCTTTGAGAAATTTCCCTACTAGACAAATCCGGGTCTCCTCTTCTCGCTAAAGAAGCAGCACTTGTATTTTGTTTTGATGCTGATTTTCCATGTTTAGATTGAGCTTCTCTTCTTGCTAAAACAATATCTCTGCTTGTATTTGTAATGGGTTTTCTCTTTTGATTGATTCTTCTTTTGATATTTTGTTTAACTACTTGATTATCTTGAATAGTGTTATTGTGATTTTCTAAGGTCTGAGTTTTTTTGGTTGAAATAACTTTATTAACTTCAATATGACTTTTAACATCAGTACGTGTTCTATCTGAAGAATTAATAGCTGATTTACCATGTGTTGACATTGCTTTTCTTCTTTCTATACCAAGTTCTTTACTAGATAATTTTGATGAAGTAGATTTTCTAGCAATTTTATTGGCAGGTATATTTGATTTACTTGGTGGAGTTAAAACTTTTTTATTCGAAGAAGTTGCTCCAGTTGAATGTATATCTTGAGATGATCTAACCCTATCTTTAGTAGAAGAAGAATGTAATGCAGCTTTTTTTCCGCCATCACTCATAGCCTTTCTTCTTTCTAGTGCAATCTCTCTACTGGTTTTTGTTGACATAATCTTCAAATTAGTAACTCTTTAAAAAAAACTTTCTCCAATAAAAATTTTTAGTTTTAAAAGGAGAAAGATATTGACACTTAAATAAAAATTTAGCGTCCTTGGAAAACTGCAAAAGCTGTACCTTGACTTTGTGTATAAGCGTCATAACCAATGATTCTAACGTGATGATCAGGGTATGCTCTATGGCAAGCCTCTAACTCACTTACAACCAAGTTAAGATCTTTTTCCCCAAAGAAAGGGAGCTTCCAATAAGACCAATAAGTTTGCATACTTCCACTTGGATGTACATGCTCAATAACAGGACTCCATCCTTGAGCAATAATGTAAGCAATTTGGTCGTATATTTCTTCCTGGGTCATCGGTGGTAAAAAACCGAATGTTTCCAGGGTAGCAACTGTTTGATAGTCACCAACTGAGCTCTGGAAAGGCATAATTAAATGATTTGTGAATGATATTCTCGTAAAAACGAGGTTTGAAAAATTGAGGAGAAATAATTTTCTCCTCTTGTTTGAAATCTGAGTTAGCCTTGAACGTCGAGCTTATCAACGGTATCAAACTCAAACTTGATTTCTTTCCAAGTTTCGAGTGCAATAGCTAATTCAGGACTATGCTTAGCAGCCTCCATTAGAATGTCTCTACTCTCTTTTTCGATTTCGCGACCTGCATTACGTGCTTTCACACAAGCTTCTAATGCAACACGGTTTGCAGCAGCTCCGGCAGCCGACCCCCATGGATGACCATGAGTTCCTCCTCCGAATTGAAGACAAGAATCATCTCCAAATATTGCAAGCAGTGCTGGCATATGCCAAACGTGGATACCACCAGATGCAACAGCAAAAACTCCAGGCATTGATCCCCAATCTTGATCAAAGAAGTTACCTCTTGATCTATCTTCAGGAACAAATGATTCTCTTAAGTTATCAATGTAACCAAGAGTAGTTTGACGGTCACCTTCTAGTTTTCCAACAACGGTTCCAGTGTGTAGCTGATCTCCTCCGGAGAGTCTTAAACATTTCGCTAGAACTCTGAAATGGATACCATGCTTTGGATGTCTATCAATAACAGCATGCATAGCTCTGTGTATATGCAGAAGCATGCCATTTTTACGACACCAGTTTGCAAGGCCAGTATTTGCGGTAAATCCACCAGTTATGTAATCATGCATGATGATTGGCATATCAAGCTCTTTAGCAAACTCTGCACGTTCGTATAGTTCTTCAGGAGTATTAGCGGTGCAATTTAAATAATGACCTTTAACTTCTCCCGTTTCTTGCTGAGCAAGTTTAACGGCCTCAGCAACGAACTCAAATCTTTCTCTCCAACGTTGAAATGGTTGAGAATTGATATTCTCATCATCTTTAGTTAGATCAAGACCCCCTCTTAGGCATTCATAAACAACCCTTCCGTAGTTCTTACCAGACAATCCTAATTTAGGTTTGATGGTACAACCAAGAAGTGGTCTTCCATACTTATTAAGACGATCTCTTTCAACAACTATTCCGTTAGGTGGTCCACCACAGGTTTTAATAAAAGCAATTGGGAATCTAATATCCTCAAGACGGAGATGTCTTAAAGCTTTAAATCCAAATACGTTACCTACTAAAGAGGTTAATACGTTTGTAATTGAACCTTCTTCGAAAAGATCTAGAGGATATGCAATAAATGCATAAAATGCTTCTGGATCACCAGGAACGTCTTCGATTCGATAACAACGACCTTTGTAAAATTCAAGGTCGGTAAGTAACTCGGACCAAACAGTTGACCAAGTACCAGTAGAAGATTCAGCCGCTACCGCTGCTGCAACTTCTTCTCTTGGGACACCTTCTTGGCCTGTGCATTTGAAACAGGCTAACAAATCAGTGTCGAGGGGGACATATTCAGGAGTCCAGTAGGTATCTCTGTACTCCTTTACCCCAGCGTCATACTTCTTACTCATAACGATAAATTTAGGTCTATAAAGGGAAATTATTTATTAGCAAAATTAGATTTTGCTTTATTTAATTAGTCCTTTTGACCAAGGAAATCGCCATTACCAAGTGCTGGCTCAACTTCTCTATGAGGGCGAGCAATGATGTGAGCTGCGACAAGACCGTCACCAACTCTCTCACAAGCATCAGCTCCAGCTCTTACTGCTGCGTTAACAGCTCCAGTTTCTCCTCTAACTAAAACTGTGACATAACCGCCACCTACGAATTCACGACCAATAAGACGAACTTCTGCTGCCTTGGTCATTGCGTCTGCTGCTTCGATTGCAGGTACAAGTCCGCGTGTCTCGATCATGCCGAGTGCGATACCCATTGTTTCTGTAGCCATTGCCTACTAATTACTAAATGTGGAATGTTCAATCCGAAGAATGGTCCATAACGTACTGATAAGTCAAGCATTTTTTACTAAATACTCTATTAATGTTTTTTCTATCATTGATAAGTTAAACTTATCACCCTTGCTATTATTGATATGTCAATACTTATCAAAATTAGTTAGTGCATCAAAACATACGGTTGTGTTAATAAAAAATTTACATTAAGTTATGCGCGTACGAGACAGGCCCTGTCTACACAGGTGTGGAATGTTCAACCTCTCCTGTCTCTGTATCAAGTTTTAAAGTAAGATAATATTCAGATATTTTTTATATTATTTTGGCTTCTTCTTCTGTTCTTACTATTGCAAGCGGAAATCAAAAGAAGGTATCTGAAATATTAGAGATGTTAGATGTTCTATCTTTAAAAGTAAAAAAACAACCCGATCATTTAAATGTAGAAGAGACAGGCAAAACCTATTTTGACAACGCTTTTTTAAAAGCAAAAGCAGCTTCTTTAGAGACTAAGACTTGGGCCTTAGCGGATGACTCAGGGCTTGAGGTTGATTATTTAAATGGACGACCGGGCATATATTCTGCAAGATATGCCAACAATAATGATGAAAAGCTTATTAAGTTAATACAAGAGCTAAGTGATATCCCTTACAGAAGCGCAAAATTCATTAGTTGTATGGTTCTATGTGATCCAGAAGGAAATTTGGTAAAAGATGCAACGGGTATCTGCTGGGGGGAAATTCTTAAAGAACCAAAATATCCTAACGGAGAATTTGAATCTATTTTTTGGGTTAAAGAGGCTAATTGTGTATATGGAGAGTTAAGTCATTCTCAATTGAGTAAACTTGGGAGTAGAGGTAAAGCCGCAAAAAATATAGCTCCTTTTTTAAAAAGAGAATTTGGAATAGATTAAAAATCTATTTAATAGTTTGATATTTGATCAATTGCTCTTATCGCAGCTGCTGCGGCCTCTTCAACATCTCCCTCTTTACCCGCAAGAGTGAGCCTTCCAAAGGCTCCAACGGCTTTTACATCAATGATGGTTATATTAGCGGATTTTTCAGCTTCATTAGCTGCCTTAAGTACATATCCGGCTGGTTCCGTCTCCAAAATAAACATACTCATTCCAGATTGAATCATAGATCCACTTCTATTTTGCCTATTGATTAAAACTGCATGATCTGGGGTAATTGCACGAATAACTTCTGTCCAACTTGTTGATGGCTTGGTTCTTTTCCTCACTTCGCTCCCAATAGCATCTAAAACCACATCTCCTGAATGCAAAACTGTACTTTGGTCCTTATGGTAAAGAGCTAAAGAGCCAAAGGCTCTTTCCACAATCATCTGACCTAGCCTTACATTACTTGCCTTTAAAGCTATATCAGTAACCCTATGAACTGCCATTCCGGGAGAAACTTCCATCCATAGACAAGAATCACCCGGTATTGGCAAAAAACCTCTACTCACAGTCCCCATATATGCAGCTAACTGAGGTTGTAAAGAGTCTAAAAAAACATATGTCCTTAATTCTATTTGTTCAACTTGACTTGCTTGTCTTGAAACTAATGACTTTTCAGAGTCAGTTGTTATAAAACAGCTAGCTCCATTGGACTGAGATTGAACTTCAGATCCAGTAACAAGAGAACTTCCTTTTCTTCGATCTCCTCTATTTAAACTAGAAGTTGGTTCCATTCAGGAGACTATAACGGATTAGGGTTCTTTTTTTTCTATTAAATTAACTTGCACGCTTCGTACGAAACGATAACTTCAAATTAAAGATATGAAATTTTATGGTAACTTCTCAAAAAAAAGCACCAGATTCTTCTGCCTCTGAAAATGAATTAAGTCCTGATCAAACCCTCGGTTTAGTTAGCTTAAGTTTAATGCAAAAGTTATCTCAGAAAGATCCTTCATTTAGTTGGTTGGGAGAGATTAAACCAGATCAATTAAATCTTAAAAATCTTAGAGATAGACTAGAGTTAACCGAATTAGCTATTAAGACAGGAGCACCTCTAACAACTTCCGAAGTTTCAATTTTAATGGGAGCAAAGCCTGGAAAATCAAAGATAGAGAGAGGTGGATTATTAGCCATAAAAGTTGCCAGAAATGTCTGGAAATTATCTAAACTTGGCCAAGGAAGTTCTTATTACAGAAATTAAATTTCAGAGTAAATAAATTAGTTTAATTATTCTTATTAAAGTTTTTAAACTTTCATATAAGTTTTTTAAATGTATACAATTTGTAAGAGAACTTATCAATTAGTGCTTAAATCCAAAAGTTTATGCAAGCTTGAAGAATAAGCTCTAACGTAATTTTAATGAGTAAAGTAGATCTTAATAAAGAGACTGGCCCTAGAGAAGTCTTTTGTGGCCTTACTTCAATAGTTTGGTTACACAGACGAATGCCCGATGCATTTTTTCTGGTTGTGGGGTCAAGAACATGTGCACATTTAATTCAAAGTGCCGCCGGGGTTATGATTTTTGCTGAGCCAAGATTTGGGACAGCTATTCTTGAAGAGAAAGATCTAGCAGGTCTTGCCGATGCTCATGAAGAACTCGATAGAGTAGTCAATGATCTTATTTCTAGAAGGCCTGAAATAAAGACCCTCTTCCTTGTTGGTTCTTGTCCTAGCGAGGTAATTAAACTTGATCTCGCAACCGTTGCAGAAAAATTAAACTCCCGATTTTTGGGTCAAGTAAGGTTCGTTAACTATTCGGGCAGCGGGATCGAAACCACCTTTACCCAAGGCGAAGATGGAGCATTGAAAGCTCTTGTACCCTTAATGGAATCTACAGATGATGAGAAATTATTATTAGTTGGAACATTAGCTAATAATGTGGAAGATAGATTTAAGAAAATATTCAATAATATTGGGATAACAAATGTTGAAAGTTTTCCTCCTAGGCAATCAACTGAATTACCAAAGATTGGAAAGAATACAAAGGTCCTGTTAGCTCAACCATATTTGAGTGATACGGTCAGAGACCTAAAGCATCGTGGTTGTGAAATAATCCAGGCCCCATTTCCACTAGGTATAGAGGGAAGCACAAAATGGGTTTTAGCTGCCGCAACTGCGTTTAAAATTAATGAACTAAAAGTTCATGAAGTAATTGCTCCTTTAGCTAATAGAGCTAGGCAGGCAATAGAAAAACACAAAGAAATATTAAGAGGGAAAAAATTATTTCTTTTACCTGAATCACAGCTTGAAATTTCATTGGCAAGATTTTTACATAATGAATGTGAAATGGAACTCATTGAAGTTGGAACACCTTATTTAAATAGGGATTTAATGGAAGAGGAGCTTAATTTATTACCAGATGATACAAAAATTGTTGAAGGTCAGCATGTAGAAAAACAGCTTGATCGTGTAAGAGCTTCCAACCCTGACTTAGTAGTTTGCGGAATGGGTTTAGCAAATCCTTTGGAGGCAGAGGGGATTAGTACTAAATGGTCTATAGAAATGGTGTTTAGTCCCATACATGGAATTGATCAGGCTGCAGACTTGGCTGGGCTCTTTTCAAGGCCTTTAACAAGGAATCAAATACTCACATCCAAATCATTAGCAACACATTAAATTATGGAATTAACTCTTTGGACATATGAAGGCCCTCCTCATGTAGGTGCAATGAGAGTTGCATCATCAATGAAAGATATTCATTATGTTCTCCATGCTCCTCAAGGAGATACTTATGCAGATCTTCTTTTCACAATGATTGAGAGAAGAGGACAAAGACCACCTGTAACTTATACAACATTTCAGGCTAGAGACTTAGGAGGAGATACAGCAGAACTAGTGAAAAGGAATATTTCTGAAGCAGTTGAAAGATTTAAACCAAAAACTCTTTTAGTAGGTGAAAGTTGTACTGCTGAACTAATACAAGATCAGCCAGGAGCTCTTGCTAAGGGTATGGGTTTTGATATCCCAATAGTGAACCTTGAACTTCCTGCCTATAGCAAAAAAGAAAACTGGGGTGCTTCAGAAACCCTTTATCAAATAATAAGAACTCTTTTGAAAGATAAGGTAAGCGAAATTGAAAATATTAATCCTAAAAGATGGATGTCTTTAGGTCGAAGACCTAAAGTAAATATATTAGGTCCTACTTTATTAGGATTTAGATGCAGAGATGATGTAATCGAAATTCAACGTATACTTTCAGAGCAAGGTATTGATACTAATGTTGTTGCACCACTCGGTTCAAGTCCAGATGATATTGCAAGATTAACTGATGCTGATATTAATATTTGCCTTTATCAAGAGATTGCTGAGACTTCTTGTGAATGGCTTAAGCGTAATTGCGGCATGGAATATACAACTACCATCCCAATTGGAATAAAAAATACAATTAATTTTATTAACGAAGTTCATGAAAAACTTGACCTTCCATTAACAAATCGAGAGGAACTAGAGCACAAGTCAAAACTTCCATGGTACTCAAAGTCTGTTGACTCAAATTACTTAACGGGGAAAAGGGTTTTTATTTTTGGTGACGGTACTCATGCTATCGCAGCTGCCAAAATTGCCAAAGATGAATTAGGTTTTGAGGTAGTAGGATTGGGAACTTACAGCAGAGAAATGGCAAGGCAAGTAAGAGCCGCAGCTAAGGATTTAAATATAGAAGCACTAATTACTAATAGCTACCTAGAGGTAGAAGACGCCATGAAAAAAGCATCCCCCGAATTAGTTTTAGGGACCCAAATGGAAAGACACAGCGCAAAAAGACTTGGTATCCCATGCTCAGTAATTAGTACTCCAATGCATGTTCAAGATGTTCCTGCAAGATATAGCCCTCAAATGGGATGGGAAGGAGCAAATGTGATTTTTGACGACTGGGTTCACCCTCTAATGATGGGTCTTGAAGAACATCTTATTGATATGTTCAAACATGACTTTGAATTTGTTGATGGCCATCAAAGTCATCTTGGTCATACTGCCACAAAGGGTCCTGAGAATAAAGAAGATGAGCATGCACGAAGTAATAACAGTATTCAAAAGAAGGGAACTGTAATTTGGACAGACTCTGGAAGAGCAGAACTTACAAAAGTTCCATTTTTTGTAAGAAGTAAAGTTAAATCAAATACTGAGAAATATGCTCTTTCAAAAGGTCTTCCTGAAATTAGCGACGAGACCCTCTATGACGCAAAAGCCTATTTCGATTAATCCTTATAAATAAATTACTATTCTAACATGAGTATTTTCACTCATAATAGCAATGATAATCGCGGAATATCTAGTTATAAACATATATCTTGTATCTTTAATCTTAATAAATAACTATTTGTTGAGAAATACATTTCTAGAAGCATATTCCTGCAAGAATGTATTTATTAACGTGTTAATTTCAGCTTTAAATGACAAGTACAATAAATAAACCTCTTGATGGAGAAGGCAGTGTTCAAGTCAAGCAAGATCCAAAAGTAAATATTGAAGAAGGAGCATTAGTAATCGCTGTATATGGCAAAGGGGGTATAGGTAAATCAACAACGTCTTCCAACCTTTCAGCAGCATTTTCAAAATTAGGTAAAAAAGTTCTACAAATAGGATGTGATCCCAAGCACGATAGTACTTTTACTCTTACTCACAAGATGGTTCCCACTGTGATTGATATTCTGGAGGAAGTAGATTTTCATAGTGAGGAATTAAGGCCTACTGACTTTATGTTTGAAGGTTTTAATGGAGTAATGTGCGTCGAGAGTGGAGGTCCTCCAGCTGGTACAGGTTGTGGTGGATATGTAACAGGACAAACAGTAAAGCTCTTAAAAGAGCATCATTTACTAGAGGACACCGATGTAGTTATTTTCGATGTCCTGGGTGATGTCGTTTGTGGAGGTTTTGCTGCTCCCTTACAACACGCTAATTACTGCCTAATCGTTACGGCTAATGACTTTGATTCAATATTTGCAATGAATAGAATTGTTTCTGCAATTCAAGCAAAAGCAAAAAATTATAAAGTCCGATTAGGTGGAGTAGTGGCAAATAGATCCAAAGATACTGATCAAATTGATAAGTTCAATAATAGAACTGGTTTAAGAACTATGGCTCACTTTAAAGATGTAGATGCCATTAGAAGATCAAGGCTTAAAAAGTGTACGATTTTTGAAATGGAACCAACTGAAGATGTGGTTGAGGTGCAAAATGAATATTTATCTCTCGCTAAAAATATGTTAGATAATGTGGAACCACTTGAGGGTACTCCACTAAAAGATAGAGAAATTTTTGATTTATTAGGATTTGATTAACTACCTAAGCTAATCCAACCAATTTTCTAGTTAATTCATAAGTTTGGCTTGAAATATTTGAATCAATAATTCTCTTAGACAATTTTTGAGAAAAAGCTTTTCTCCCTAACTTTTGCCGATTTCCCCAACTCCAATGAACTGCTGGCTTAGCATATTCTTTAAGCGTAGCTACTTGAGCGACTCTTTCTCCAGCTAATCTTTGAGATACATATCCTTTTGTGATGAATTTTTGAAAGATTGGGAATAAAAATCTAAAAAGCCAAGGGGTATCCCTAAAGAGTTTTGTATCGGCCACACATCCAGGGTAAAGGGAATTAATAATTATTCTTTCTTTAGGATATTTTTTTGATAATTCTTGTACTGTCACCATATTGCACAGTTTGCTATCTTTATAGGCTTTCCCGGGTTTAAATCTTTTTCCATTTGCCATGCTAATTGGAGATAAGAATCCATTTTTAAATCCAGATAAATTACCGAGATCAGCTGGAGCAGGTATAGGAATTCTCCCGCCTAGTTCTGAATAATTTGCCGTAACAGTTCCTAATACGGTTATTCTTGGTTTGAATTTAATTGTTCTACCATTTAAATCAATTTCTTTCTCAGAGGACAAAATATTATCAAGAAGAAGATTAATCAAGAGAAAATGACCAAAATGATTAACTGCCATAGAATTTTCAAATCCTTGGGGAGATCTTTCAGGTTTCCGTAATCTTGGCTTATAAACTGCAGCATTACAAATAATAGAATTTATGGGTTTTTGAAATTTTTTCAATATTTCATAACAACCATTTCTTACATCATCTAAATCAGACAAATTAATTTCTATAAAATGAATATTTTTCATTTCGGAATCTGTTAAGGATTTCTGAGCTATTTCTACTGCCCTTTTATTTGAGCGATTTACCGCTATAACCTCCCATCCAAATCTCAACAAAGGTTTTAAGGTATTTAATCCTACTCCTGATGTTGTTCCTGTTATTAGAACTAAACCTTTAATACTCTTACTCACTAGCTATAAAAATTAAAATGAAAAATTCGATAATTTAATGACTTTATAGTCACACTTATCAACGCCATATTACTCTGATTATGTCTCTGGAAATCATTTGATCTTGATCCTTCATAAATCTTTGCTCGCCTTCTAAAGAGATTAAATCATCAAATCTACGACTTAAATTATCAAACCTTGATTTTTCATATAAATAAGAATTTTTAATCTCACTTAATCTAGTTAATCTAACTTTTGAGCTATATCCAATTTTTAATAAACTTACTATTGCTAAAAGAGAAAAACAAACTTTTAACCCTAGAAAAACAGAGCTTACAAAATCTTCTTGTTCTTTATAGTTTATCTCTAAAGCAGATGCTAAAGATCTTTTATCCAAAGAAGTACTTTTACGGTAATGTTTAGGCAAATTATTTTTAAAAAAATTATATAAAAGACTTATAAAAAAAGTCTACTTTAATTAATAACATAAAGTTTTTTATAATCAAAATTAGTTTTTTATGTTCTAGCTAAACTTATGCCAAGCCTTAAAGCTAATACACCTGCATGCATTACCACAATAAGACCAAGTATTATTAAATTGATTGATTGAGATGGCTCCATAGTAAATACATATTTATTTTCTATATTCTCTACCCAAAAGTGAAAAATTGATAGACTATTACAAAATGCTGTTACGTAATTAAATCAAAAAATAATTTTGAGAATAGATAATCAAGCCTTAATTATTTCAACAACGAAATTAACTGGAGTTGAACAAATGGCTCTAGATTTACATTTTTTAGAAAAAACTATTTCCAAAGTTGAAATTCTTTTTACATTAAGGTTCTATCATTGGGAGGGTAGTTGGATTTCTCTTGGTTATCATCAAAAAGTAATTCCACCTCATTGGGAAAAGCTATTAGAGGATGGCATCATTAAGGTAGTAAGAAGACCCTCAGGAGGCGGAGCAGTACTTCATTCTGGAGGGATCACATACGCTTTAACATTTAAAAAACCCTCTTATAAGATCTTTAGTTATGAGCTAGTAAATAATTGGTTAATTAAAAGTTTTAATGAATTAGGTTTAAGTTTAAAAAGAGGGACTTTAAGAAAATCAATAATTAAAGAGAACTGTTTTGAATCATCTTATGTGTCTGATTTAGTTGATCAATATGGTTTTAAACGTATAGGAAGCGCTCAATACAGAAAGAAAGGGGCATTTCTTCAGCATGGGGAAATTCAACTTAACCCCCCAAGAGACTTGTGGTTCAGATTATTTGGAGAAGAGCCTCCCAAAAAAATTAATTTAAATCTTACTAATGACGAAATAATTAAATATTTGATTAATTCATTTTTAGAATCCAAGTCAAATATAGAAATTGAAAAAATCTACTATGAAAAAGATGAGATTAAAGAATTATTGTGACTTGAATTTATTCAATTTCTCCTTTTTTTCTCATTAATTTTATAATCTTGGGTAATTGAATACCCAGTGGATACTGATCCTTATTATTAAATTTATTGATTAGATTGGAAGGTAAATTTAAGCCTAATTTATTAAATACAAAATAACCAATTTTATTTCTGTCAATTATTCCTAGGGGTATATCAGCAGAATTGATTACGAGTACTATACCTTCTTTAGATTTCTCTATCTTTTCAATAGCTCGCCATAACTCAGTACTAAAATTGACACTCTCGAATTTCTTAATGGACTTTTTAAAATCCCCAACAAAAGTACGGTCCCATTTTTTTACTGCAACAGATTTCAAAATTTTTTCCTCAATAAAGCCGTCCCATCTTCCACTATTAGTCAAAAACAAATATTTATCTTGTTTATCTTTTTTACTTTTAACCACATTATTTAACTGCACAAAATTTGAATTGAATTCTATTTTTCTTAATGGCTTAAATTTAAGTTCAGAAACTTTACTTAATTTTAAAATATTTTCAATTTTAAAAAATTGATTTTCAGACTTTGATGAATTAATGCCAAATAATCCCAAAAAAGTAAGTAATAAACCATAGTAAAAATTGAAACTAAATAAACATATAATTCCTAAAAGAAAAACTAAAATTGATAATGTTAAAGTTAATTTATTTAAAAAATTTCTTCCTTTATTTTTACTTCCTGAAAAATACCAAATAGTACTCTTTAACAAATTACCTCCATCTAAAGATCCAATAGGAATTAAGTTTAAAAAGCCTAGAAAAAGATTTAATATTGCTACTCTGTTCAATATATTTGTGAATATTTGTTCGTTGGATTCAGTAGGATTACTAATGAGAATAAGAATTAATGCCGTCGAGAAACACAAAAAAGGTCTAACTATCGAGATTTTTATATTACCCAAAGCTGTTTGACAATCCTTTTCTATTTGCAAAACTGCTCCTAAGAAGTAAAAGGTAATATTTTTTATTTTTACTCCTTGACTCAACGAAACAAAAGTATGGAAGACCTCATGTAATATGATCGTGCTTAATAAAAAAAAAGAAGTTAAGAAACCAATTAACCAAGCTTCCTTAATATTATAAATTTCACCCGAAGTTAAATTAACTTGATTAGAAATACTCCATGAAAATAAAAAAAGGATTGCAAACCAGTAAGGATGTAATTTAAAGGGAATTCCCCTTATTTTAAAAATTTGCAAACTCCTCAAAAATAATCTCCGTCATATTTACAAATAATATTAATTCTACCTATAAGATAAAGATATGCTTGAGACCAAAACTTTAGTTAAAATTTGCGGAATAACTTCCATTGAACAAGCTGTTCAAGTAGCAGAATTAGGAACTAATGCAATAGGTATCATTTCGGTGGATGAATCTCCAAGATATATTTCCCCTGAAAAGAAAAAGGTAATCTTCAAAAATTTAAAAGATTTATATCCAAATATTGACAGAGTTTCAGTTGTAAAAAATAGTTCTATTGATTCAATTATTAAAGGGTTTCTAGGCGAACCAAACGAAACTATAATTCAACTCCATGGAGATGAGGATATTGATTATTGTCAAAAATTTAAAAAACGGATTCCAAACGTTGGCTTATGGAAAGCTTTTAGAATAAAAAATAAAAAAGATCTTGAAAAGATTAAACCATATGAAAACTTTATAGATGCAATACTTTTGGATTCATGGAATAAAGAAACATATGGTGGTTCGGGAAAAAGAATAAAACAACAATATTTAGAAGATTTAAATTTCAGCAAACCTTGGTGGATTGCAGGAGGCGTTTCCACAGAATGGATAGGTGAGATTTTAAAAAATATAAAACCAAATGGTATTGATATTTCAAGTAGTGTTGAAACCTCACCAGGAATAAAAGATATTCATAAAGTTGGTTTAATTATTAAAGAAGTAAAAAAATACTAATTTTTAGTAATTATTACTAGAAGATTGTTGTCTTACAAGCTCAAAAAATTCTTGTTTTAGACTTATATCATGTCTAAAATCTCCTCTTACTACTGAATTTATCATGCTAGTATTCGGTTCTTTAACTCCTCTCCACTTCATACAGTAGTGTTGAGCTTTGACTATTATACCTAGCCCCTTAGGTTCACATAGTTTTTCTATTTCATCTGCAAGAATCATTACTGCTTCTTCTTGTATATGTGGTCTAGAGAATACCCAATCTGCTACTCTAGCAAATTTGGAAAGCCCTATAACTTTACTACCTGGTTTAATTCCTATCCAACATTCTCCTAAAATTGGAACTAAATGATGAGAGCAAGCGGACCTGACTGTTATTGGTCCGACAGTATATATTTCATCAAGGTTTTTATCATTTGGGAAACTTGTAACCTTTGGCTGTTCATGATATCTACCTTTAAAAACCTCGTTTAGGTACATTTTCGAGACTCTTTCTGCTGTCTCCTGAGTATTGTGGTCATTATCCACATCAATAACTAAAGACTTAAGTAAATCTTTAATTCTGGAAGCCACTTCCTTTTCTAGAACTTTTAGCTCACCAGGATTAATAAAGTCAGCGATATTATCATTTGCACTGAATCTTGTACCTTTTCTTTTGATACGATCCCTTATTATCTCGGAGATTAATTTATTAGTAATCTTTTCATCAATATTTTTAATATTATCGTTGGGTAATGTAGAAGTCATAAAATTCTAAACAGGAAATAGTATGCAAACTTGATTTACTGTAACTTTCTTGGGCTTATTTGCTTACACACTATATCACATTCTTATGTTTAATCGGGTTCTTCAATCCCTAAAAAAAATCACTTTATCGTTATTGCGACTTGATAAACTAGGGTCAAAAAGCACCTCCTGCAGGCATAAGAGTTAAGTCTTCAATTAATTGTGATTCTGGTTGTTCCGCAATAAATAAAATTGTATTTGAGACTTTAGTAGAAGAAAGCATAGATGATCTATCGAAATCTGATTTTATTGATTCCGTCTCCCAAAGAGGCGTATTAACTGAACCTAAAGTAATTGTGCAGGCTCTTATCGAGTTAGATCTCTCTTCTTCTCTAAGACACTTAGTAAACATCGCTAGAGCAGATTTTGATACGCAATAAGCACCCCACTGAGGGAAAGCATTATAAGAAGCATGACTGCTGACATTAATAATCAAGCCTCCATTTTTTCTCATTTTGGGGACAATTAAACTACATATTTGAAATATACTTGTGAGGTTAATTTGAATTATTTCTTGCCATTTTATTAAAGGCATTTCAACTAAATTTCCATTAAAAGCACATCCAGCATTATTTATTAAAACGGAAGGGCACCCATATTTTTTTATTGATTCATTAATTGAATTATCTATTTCATTTGCATTAGATAAATTGCACTTTACAAGATTAATTATTGACCCTGTATCTGATAGTTCATCTCTTAGCATTTCCAACATCTCGAAATCTCTTGCGAGTAAAATTAAATCCCAACCAGCATTTGCGAAAGTTACTGCTGTAGCTCTCCCAATACCTTTAGTGGCTCCTGTAATGAATGCTAATTTCAATTTATTGTGTTATTTGAGGTAAGTCTTCCTGAATTTCTTCAAAATTATTTGATTCAATAAATTTTCCCAAAACCCTGAATTTTGAATATCTTTGTTCTAAAAGTTCCTCTTTATTCAATCCCAATAATTCATTAAGGTGCTTCTCAATAGCACTTTTCAGAGTATTCCCAGCCTCTATAGGAGCCCAGTTATTACCACCTGCTGGTTCTGATAAAACTTCATCTATTACACCTAATTCAAGAAGATCTTTTCCTGTGATTTTTAACGCAGTTGCAGCTTCAGAAGCTTTTGCAGCATCTCTCCAAAGAATTGAGGCACATGCTTCTGGACTAGCAACGGTATAAACACTATGTTCAAACATCAATAGCCTATCAGCAACCCCAATTCCGAGAGCTCCACCAGACCCCCCTTCGCCGATAATAGTAGCAATTATTGGGACTTTAAAACCAAACATTTCTCTTAGGTTTCTAGCGATAGCTTCTCCTTGACCTTGTTCTTCTGCAGAGAGACCAGCATATGCCCCAGGGGTATCAATAAAAGTAAGAATAGGCAATGAGAATCTATCAGCATGCTGCATTAACCTTAAAGCTTTTCTATAACCTCCCGGCTTTGCCATTCCAAAGTTTCTAACTACATTTTCCTTCGTATCTCTTCCTTTCTGATGACCTAATAAAAGAACAGGTTGATTATTTACCGAACCTAAACCTCCAATTAAAGCCATATCATCTCCTCCATTTCTGTCTCCATGTAACTCAATCCAATCATCACAAAACATTTGAATAAAATCCAAAGTACTTGGTCTTTGTGGATGTCTAGCTACTTGTATTTTCTGAGCAGGTGTTAGAGATCTAAAAATTTCCTCTCTTCTTCTTGTAGCAAGTGTTTCTAGTTGTAGTAATTGTTGACTAACATCTACTTCTGAGTCTCTTGCTAATTCTCTTATTTGCTCTATTTGCTTTTCAAGCTCTACAAGAGGTTTTTCAAAATCAAGAAGATAACGTCTTGCCATAATTCAAACTGCTAGTACTTTTGGATGCTTATCTAGGCCAATTGCAGAAAAGCCATGCTTTACAGAAGCAGCTCCAATAAACTCCATTTTCTCGAGAGATATATTATTTCTTCCCCAGCTAAAGTTTGTGTGACATTTTTCAAATTCTAAAATCATTGCTTCTGCAAAGCATGCAAACATTTCTCTCTGGGGATTTTGCATTTCAGCTAGTTCCATCATATTCCAACCTATATCATTGAAGAATCTTACTATACCTCCTTTTACAACATGTATATTATTTCCTTGAAATTTTTCATCTAGATTCTTTGGATAACCTCCATCAATCATTAAACATGGTTGTTTAAGATTATTGGCATCGATTTCCATGGTCTTTGGCATACTTGCTACCCATACAACAATATCTGCTTCAGGTAAAGCTTCATCTAGATTTCTGATAGTTCCACCATCTAATTCTTTTTGCAAAGAATCCAAAGGTTCCTTTTGCCTAGCTACCAAAAGAAGTTCCCCAATACCTGTTTTATTAATTAACCATCGACAAACAGCACTGCCTATATCCCCAGTAGCGCCAACTACAGCAACTGTTGCACTTTTAAGATCAATGCCTATTTTAGGAGCATTCATCTCTAATTGCCTGCAAATAACCCACGCAGTATGAGTATTACCAGTTGTAAACCTTTCCCACTCTAGTGAAGTGTTTCTAATCTGCTTATGTTGCAGGAGATTGAAATTTTCAAAGATGATAGAAGTGAACCCTCCCAAAGCGGTAATATTAATACCTTTTTTTTGAGCTAATTCCATTGCATTTAATACTTTTCTTCTTGCTGTTTTAAATCTTGAAAGCATTTCAGGAACAAAACATGAATCAATATAAGAACCTTCAATTGATATACCTGTGGCACTTTTAACCTCTACATTTTCAACTAGTTGAGGTGGAGCTGTGCACCAAACATCTAAATCACCATCTGCAATATGATCAAAGCCCAATAATGAAGCCTTTCTTTTTGCATCTTCAAAACTAGTTGAATGACCTATAAGCCCAAACATTGAATAACTTATTAATGAAATCTTTATATTGATATGAACAATAGCACAGAGCTATTAACTAAATAGATAAAAATTATTTTTGAATAGACTAATTAAATTTAAAAAAATTAAACTATAGCCGCCATTGCCATTCTTGCAATTTCTCTATTATCTAAACCTATTTCAAGGAGTGTGTCCTGATAGGCAATCATGAATTCTTCCATTAATTCTTCCCTATCCATAGCTAGAACTGAAGCATCTTCAGCAACTTGATCTAACATTTTCTTAATTAATGGAAGATTAACCTTATTCGCATCCATTAGCTCTTCCTTACAAGTCGCTAAATTTTCTTTTAGCCATTCTTGTCCATAATTTAAATGAAGATATTCATCTTTAACAACACCTTGGGTAATTTTTTTCGCAAAAGGATCAGCAACTCTTATATAAACGTGATACGCAGAGATAGCAAATGCTTCAATTAAAATTGCCTGTATCAATAAACATGTAGTAGTCTTGCCATTCGATAACGCAACTTGAAAATTACCATGCAATTTGGAAAAGAATTCTTTAGCAAAAATCATGTCAGCTTGAACACCTAGATTTCTTCCGCATGCAGTAAAGCCTCTTTTGTGCTTAAGCTCCATTTTCGCTAATTTAGTTAGTTCTTCTAATTCACTAGGAATTAATGTTGCTAAGGAAATATAATTATCGTGAGCTTCTTGTTCACCTTCAATGACTATTGCATTTATTCTACTATAAGCGTCCTTATAAGAATCAGTAGTAAAGTCAGGTAAATCAATAGAATTTTGATCGATTGAATTTTCTAAACTATTTTTTTTATTAGATTCGAGTGTTTGCATGTCAGTAATCTTTAGCTCATTATGTCTAAGTTTTACATAATTATAGTGAGTTTATTTAAATATGATGAAAATAGTTTCAATTGTTAAACGATATTATTAAATCAATATTGATTATTTACCTTAAATTAGGCCAGTCTGATTTCATAAGATTCATAATTAATTTATACCAATGATTGATTAATAAGTTCTTTAAACTATTCCCTAGCTCTTTATTTGAACCTTTACTATCTCCTATAACTCCAGATTTACTTAGATCTTCTGTCAACCAAGCAGTTGGAGCATTTCCCTCCAAACTCCAACCCTCTGGAATTTGCGTTTCACCACCTTCACAAGGTCTTTCATCTCCAACAAGTTCAGATTTTAAAGCCATCATCAAACTAGTTTCTGCTAAGGATGCATGTAATCCATTCTCAATTTCATTTTTTGTTAACAATTCACTTAACCCATGAACACCACTCCATAAAAAGCAAGGGAATATTGAAAGTTTAGGAGCAACACTTCTTAATTCTCTTGCTGCGGTGTTAAGTAAAGAAATTTGACCTCCATGTGCATTTATTAATATCAATCTTTTAAATCCCATATCCGCTAATTGGACTCCAACTTCTTTTATCAATGAGGTTATTAAATTCGAAGAAAGAGATATAGTCCCATCAAATCCCTTATGTTCTGGAGAAAAACCTATATATTGAGTTGGAAGTTTTTTTATAGGTGTGTCAGACGGAATTAATTTTAAAACTTCACAAATTATCTCATCAACAAAAATACTATCTGTAGCCAGAGGTAAATGAGGACCATGTTGTTCTACCGCTCCAAATGGCCAGATAATTGTTGATTTTATATCTTTTGAAATATTTTTTACTTCAGGCCATGATAAATACTCAAATTCGCTAGGTATTGATTTAAAGTTCATTATTTTTAATTGTGAGTACTAACATTTAGAATAAGTTAATATTAAATTACTCTTATTTTACCTATGAAGGGAGTTAGTGATAAAGATGCCCAAAATAATAAGAAAATTAAGGGCGACAAAAATAATTTTAAGAAGCCACTTCAGGTCCTTCACATAAGCAAAAGGGATCCTATTAGCAAGAAGGAAGAAGTAGTTGATGACAAACAAAATTCTACAAAAGAAGTCAAAACTGACCTCAATGCTATAAAGCCTAAAATTATTGAAGCCCCAATTAATGAAGTAAAAGAAAGTTATTCCAATAATATTAACTTTGAAAATTTAAGTTATAAGGAGTTAGAAAAACCTTTAACTTTACAAGATGAAGATGAAGATGAAGACTTTATCATAGAAAGAAAAGTTGATGAATTTGATTTTGACGAAAGTGCCTTTTTAGAAGCGTTAAACGAGAATGAGCCAATAGGTGCAACAGGAGAGACAATTAAGGGGAAAGTAATAGCATTAGAAAGTGATGGTTTGTATATAGACATTGGTGGTAAAGCACCTGGTTTCATGCCAAAAAAAGAATGTGGATTAGGAGTAATTACAAATTTCAAAGAAAAATTTACCATTGGTCTAGAAATGGAAGTTTTAGTAATAAAAGAACAGAATGCTGATGGTATGGTCACAGTAAGTGCACGAGCATTAATTCTTAGACAAAGTTGGGAAAAAGTGGCAAGTTCTGCGAAGAATGGAGAATTAATACAAGTTACAATTAATGGTTTTAATAGAGGAGGACTTACTTGCGATGTTGATGGCTTAAGAGGATTTATTCCACGTTCACAACTTGAGAATAGTCAAGATTATCAATCTTTAGTTAGTAAAAATTTAAAAGTTGCATTTTTAGAAGTAAATCCAGAGACAAGGAAACTTGTTTTATCAGAAAAAAAAGCACTATTAGTTTCTAAATTTGCAGATCTAAAATTAGGACAATTAATTGAGGGTGAAGTTTTAGCCATAAAACCATATGGCTTCTTTGTTGATTTAGGAGGGGCAAGCGGGCTTCTTCATCAATCCTCCATAACAAATGGATCCATCCGAAATTTAAGAGAAATTTTCGTGGAGGGTGAGGTTATAAAGGCACTAATCACAGAAATTGACTTGGAAAGAGGAAGAATTGGTTTAAATACAGCCTTATTAGAAAACACTCCTGGAGAATTAATAATTGATAAAGAAAAAGTTATGATTGAAGCCTCTGAGAGGTCTCTAAAAACTAAGTCACTTTTCGATAAAAAAGATTTAGAAAAATGACCATCAATGAAAAAATAATTTCGAATAAAGAACTTAAAATATCAGATTGGGAGTTGGACTTTTATTCAAGGCCAATTATTGAACAAAATGGTAAAAAAAGATGGGAATTAATTATTTCATCTTCAAAAAACTTTAAAACAGAGGATATATTTCTATGGAATAAAGTATGTCCAGCAAACGAGGTTAATTCAATATGGCTTACAAAAGCTTTAAATGAAGCTCTGCATGATGCAGAAAGAAAAGGTTGGGCAAAGCCATCAAAAATAAGATTTTGGAGAGCATCAATGAAATCAATAATTAGGAAATCCATTGAGAATATAGGGGTTGAAGCTCTTGTAAGCAGAAGGACATACGAATTATTTGACAGGATCTCATTTCTCGAACAAGAGGTTTACCCTCTAGAAAATGGATATGTAAGAGGAGTATTAGCTCCAACTTTTACTTCAAGTATTTCTAATGATCCTAAACCTTTGCCTGAGGCGGTAAGAGGTGATGCCTTGACAATTTCGGAGATATCTATAGAGGAATTAAAACTAGCTAAAAATTGGCCTATTGAATTTGGAGATATTTTCCCAATCCAGAATTCAATTAAAAATGATAGCTTAGTACCTGGTCTTAGACTTTTTAGTAAAGACAGATCACTTGCTCTTGCCGCTTGGTTTAGTGGTTTAGAACCTGTCAAGCTGCTTATAAAACAGAATCAACTAATACTTGAAGCCTCAGAAGATGATAAATGGTTAGTAACAGATTTACAAGAAAAGGATGCTAAGAAATTAAATGAAAAATTCACGCAAACTAAAAATAATTCTTATGGATATCAATTTATATCCATACAATCAACTCCTTTTGTTGAAAAATTCGCAGGTTTTTGGATTTTAAAAGATGTTGAATTGATTTCGTAAAGCCAATTTTATGTCTTTTAACCAAAAATATTTTCAAGAAAGTGAGTTATCGATAAAAGACATAAAACTAAAATATTATTCATCTCCTATTCTTCTTAAAAATAATTTTAAACATGGTTTTCTTACCAAAACAAGTTCTGAGATTAATCTCAATCTTCTATCAAAAAGTCTTAATTTAAAAAATAATAATTGCGTTTTAAATCAAATACACAGCAATCAAATTGTTTTCGGATCAAAGACTCAAGAAAAGGAAAGAGTAAAGGCTGATGGAATAATTTGTGATAAACATAATCAAAACTTATGGATATACACCGCAGATTGTATGCCAATTTTATTTGCTGACAAAAAGAAAAGACATGTTGCTGCAGTACATTGCGGTAGAAAGGGGTTAGAAAATAAAATAATAAGAAATCTCATCAAAATCTTTTACTATAAAGGTTGTTCAAAAGAAGATATCCTTGTAGCTATAGGCCCATCTATATCAAAAAAACATTATCTAATAGATGATAAAACTTTAAAAGATTTCTATAAAAAAGCTGTTTCTAATGACCCAATTTTGGACTATACGGGGAATTTATTAAATTTAAAAGAGTTAGCAGAATTAGAAGAAAAAGATTCAATTTCTTTAAATCTAAAAAAATATGCTCATATTCAACTTTTAAAAGAAAATATATCGAATTCAAATATTGATATCTCTAACTTATGCACATATGAATCAAATCATAATTTTTATTCTTGGAGAAGATCTAAAACATATTCACGTCAATGGAATTTTATAAGTTCTTAGAAAATTTTAATTTTGACAGGTCTCCTTTGATAAATTTTTTGCAATTAATAAATCTGACATTTCTTTAGTTTCATTAATATCAAATACCTTAGCTATTAATATATTTTCTTTGAAACCAATAGGTTTTATTTTGACTTTACTTCCTCTCGGAAATTCTTTCTTAAGTAGGTTTAAAGCAATTTTTTCATCATCTTCGTTATTAATTTCTACACAAAATAATTTGATGGCAAGATCTCTATTTTGATCTCCTACTAAAATACTACTTGAATTATTTATCTGAAGAATTTCGGCAGAATAAGTTCTAATTGGATACAAAACAACCAGAAAAAAAATAATTAAAAAAGAAGTTATTTTTTTCAACATAAGTATTTATATTAATTTAGTTAATAATTATAATTTTGTATATTTGTACAAAAATCAGCTTTCACTGTTCACGTAACCCACCATTTGAGCATTACTTTTACCTGGAGGAACCATTGGATAGCAATTTTCACCTCTCCTCACTCTTACATTAATTAATACTGGCCCATCAAAATCTAAAGCAGATTTAAACTCATTTAATAATTGTTTCCTCTCTGAAATTAAGAACCCTTTTACTCCAAACGATTCTGCGAGTTTAACGAAATCAGGTTCTCCACAACTCATATCAGAGGAGGAGTACCTTTCATCATAAAAGCTTTCTTGCCACTGTCTTACCATCCCCTGCCAGCGATTATTTATGATCACTAATTTAATATTTAAACCGTATTGAGATAAAGTACCCAATTCCTGTATATTCATCAAAACACTTGCATCTCCAGCTATACAGATAACCTCCTCGTTAGGCAGGGCAGCCTTTACTCCCATGGCTGCAGGCAATCCAAAGCCCATCGTTCCTAAACCAGCACTACTTATCCATCTTCTCGGAGCATTTCTAAGATACTGAGCAGCCCACATTTGATGTTGACCTACATCGGTTGTGATGAAGGCTTCAGGAGAAAAATCCCTTATTTTCAAAAGAACTTCTTGAGGATAAATTTCACCTTCTTCTGGAGGAACAAATAAAGGATGCTTATTTTTCCAAAATTTAATTTTTTCTAGCCAATTTTTTGTATTGCAGGAGGTTTTATTAATAAAAGATTTTTCATTAATTTTGGAAAGAGCTTTAGCCACATCCGAAACAATAGCAACATCAACACGTCTATTTTTATTAACCTCTGCAGGATCGATATCAATATGAATAACCTTTGCAGATGGAGCGAATGTATCTAATTTCCCCGTAACCCTATCATCAAATCTCGCACCTACAGCGATCAAGAGATCGCATTCCGTGACTGCAAAGTTTGCATATGCGGTTCCATGCATTCCCAACATTCCAACTGATAACTCATCCCTTTCGTCAAAGACCCCTTTTCCCATTAACGTAGTTGTTACTGGAATTTGATAATTATTAGCTAAGGTTTCCACTTCCTCATGAGCACCTGATGATATTGCTCCACCGCCTACATATAACAAAGGTCTTGAAGATTCTTGAATCAATTCAATAGCCTGGTTGATATCAGAGTCATTAATTTCTCCATTCCTTTTAAAACCCTTAGGAATAATCTCACCAGGTAAAATCCTTTCATAATTAAAGAATTCTTGACCAACATCTTTTGGTATATCAATTAAAACTGGGCCAGGTCTTCCAGAAGAAGCAATAAAAAACGCCTCTGAAACTACTTTTGCTATATCAGACGGATCTCTTACAACCCATGAATGCTTAACGATAGGGAGTGTAATTCCAAAAATATCAGTCTCTTGAAAAGCATCCGTTCCTATAGAAGGTCTTGGAACTTGACCAGTAACTACTACTAATGGAACTGAATCCATTTGAGCTGTTGCAATACCAGTTACTAGGTTCGTAGCCCCTGGACCTGAAGTACCAAAACAAACCCCTACCTCACCAGTTGACCTAGCATATCCATCTGCAGCATGGGATCCTCCCTGCTCATGCCTTACCATGTAATGTTTTAACCATCCATCATTTTCTGCTTTATGTACCGCATCATAAATAGGAAGTATGGCGCCGCCTGGATATCCAAATATCACTTTTACATCATGAACTTTTAGTGAATCCATTAGTGCTTCAGCACCTGTAATCCATATGGGGTAATTTTTTTCTGAATCATCTTTTGATAAAGATGTCGAAGTAATCGTCACTAAAGAAAATAAATCTATTTAAATAATAAACTTAATTAAAAAATATTGCCCATTTTGGAAATGTAATGTCAAAAATTACTTAGAAATTTAATTGCTCGTGATGTAGTTTTAGATATTTTTTAATAATATATAATTTATAAAATCCCTAATTTATGAAGAGGCCCAGAACCTGAGATAAGTTCAATAAAAAGAATAAGGAAGACGATCATAGCAACCCTGCCGTTCCAAACTTCTGAGCTATTATTCCAACCCCATTGCCATTTTTCCTGAGGGTATAATTTAACTTTCTCAGGCAATTCAGAAGCTTTCTCTATATTAATTAGAGGTCCTTCTAGGCAAGAAACAACTAGTTCACTTAAACCCTCAATAAAGGTAGGGTGTGTATTTAATGCTTTTACCCTTCTAAAATTAACAATCCCGGCTTTCTCAGCAATTTCTTTATATTCAATATCAATTTCCTGTAAAGTTTCAATATGTTCTCCTACGAAGCTTATTGGAACTACAATTAAATCTTTTACTTTAGCTTTACCAAGATCTGTCAAAACTTCTTCTGTGTACGGTTTTAACCATTCAACTGGACCTACCCTACTTTGATAAGACAGAGTGTAAGGATTGGTATGACCTAAATATTTTTCAAGTTCATCAATAATTAGTAGTGAACAATCTTCTATTTGTTCTTTATATGGATCTCCTGCTTCCTCCACATAACTTTTCGGGACTCCATGAGCTGTAAAAAAGATATGTGCAATATCAGGAGATTCACAGAGCGATATTTGTTCCGAAATGAGTTCAACCATGGACTTTAAGTAACCTGATTGACTAAACCAACTTCTAACACATCTCATTGGTATTTTTTTAAACTCAGAATCAGAGTCTCTTAATTTTTTTAATTCTCTAAAACTCGAACCACTTGTACTTATAGAAAAGTGTGGGTAAAGAGGCAATACGACAATTTGATCTACCCCGTCTGCTTTCATATCAGCGATGGCTGATTCTGTGAAAGGATGCCAGTATCTCATAGCTATATAAGTTGTTACATTTAAACCTTTATCTCTTAATTTGCTTTGTAATTCTCTAGCTTGTTGTTCCGTAATCCTTCGAATAGGAGATCCTCCACCTATTGAAAGGTAAGCCTGTTGTGAAGTAGTACTTCTAAGCGTACTTATTAACCAGGCTAAAGGTTTCTGAAATGCTGGGACGGGAAGCCTAATTATTTCAGGGTCAGAAAATAAATTATATAAAAATGGACCTACATCTGTAATCCTTTCAGGGCCGCCAAGATTCATTAATAAGACGCCTACTTTTTCCATTTAAATTTTATGGAGATTGAAAATAGACATCGTGAACGTCATTATAAGAGTAATTATATAAGTTAATGAACGTAATTCAGGAAATTAATAATGTCAATGATAAATTTGCTACTGAAGGAAGCAAACTTAGAATTGAAAAAAGAGGTGAGACATTAAACATTAGAGGTTCACTACCTTCAAAAAATAATAAAAATGACTTTACGGTTCAACGAATATCTCTTGGACTTAAAGCTGATTTTAATGGCTTAGAAGAAGCCAAGAAAAAATTACAATTGATAACTTTGCAATTAGAGTTAAATCAATTTGATTGGATCAATTGGGTAAAAAATTCTGATAAAAAGGAAATAAAAGAAGAATTGAAATTTTTAACTAGACTTAATGATTTTGAGAAATATTTTTTTAGGGAAAATAAAAACGAATACTTAACAAGCGCTCGAAAAACAACTTGGAGAAGCTCCTATAAGCCCTACATTAATAGAATGATATCCATCCAAAATGATACTAATACTGAAAATTTAGATAATATTTTTACAACCACATTAAAAACTTATAAAGAAGGGAGCAGAAGTAGAAAACAATGCGCGACTTCCCTGGGTGTTTTGGCAAAATTTTTAGAACATAAACTTCCTGAAGATTGGAAATTAATGGCTAAAGGATATGGTCTAAATAAAGCAAGCTTTAGGGATCTTCCTACTGACGAGATAATTGAAAATCTATGGGAAAATATACCAAACAAATCATGGAAATATGTTTTCGGGCTTATGGCTACATATGGTTTAAGAAATCATGAAGTATTTTTTTGTGACTTAAGCTCATTAACTAATTCTGGAGACAAAATTATTAGAGTTTTGCCTACTACAAAAACAGGAGAACATCAGGTTTGGCCTTTTCATCCTAAATGGATAGATAAATTTGAACTTTGTAAATTAGGCAAAGATCCAGAATTACTTCCAAAAATCAATAGAGATCTTAGAGTTACAACTTTGCAAAATATTGGAAAAAAAATAACTGATCAATTTAAACGTTATTCCCTTAAAATCAAACCTTATGACTTAAGACATGCTTGGGCTGTTAGGACGATCTTCTACGATCTACCTGATACAGTTGCCGCAAGAATGATGGGACATTCCGTCAGCCTACATACTCAAACTTACCATCACTGGATAACAAAACGAGATCAACAACAAGCTGTCAATAATGCACTTTCAAAATATAAAAAACGTGAAGTTTTTAAATCACTATAATCTGAGTTAAAAGTTATTTTATGGCTAATGAGACAAAACCCTCTTCAAAGAATTTAACTAGTCTTGATGTACAGGCTAAAGAACTTGGGATAGGAGGAAATTTATCTCCTGAAACAGATGAGAGTCTGTATAAAAAAAGAATGCAAAAAAGAAAAGAAGTGCAATCAAAGAGATTGCAAGTAAGGAAGACAAAAAAAGGTTTATTAATTGTTTTTACTGGAAATGGGAAAGGGAAAACAACTGCCTCTTTGGGCATGGCGTTAAGAACTATTGGGCATGGTCATAAAGTGGCAATTATTCAATTTATTAAAGGTGGTTGGACTACTGGGGAAGAAAAAGCACTTAAAAATTTATCATCAAATATTTCATGGCATTCACTAGGAGAGGGATTTACTTGGGAAACACAAGATAGAGTAAGGGATGAAGAATTAGTTAAAGAAGCTTGGCAAGTTGCTAAGAGATTCATCACAGATGAATCATATAAACTTGTAATCCTTGATGAAATAAATATCGCAACTAAACTTGGATATCTTTCTCCAGAAGAAATAATTAAGTTTATAAAAAGTCTTAATAATAGAAAAAATCACATAGTTTTAACTGGAAGAGGAGCTTCCGAATCAATCATTAATCAAGCTGATCTCGTAACAGAGATGAAATTAATTAGGCATCCTTTTAAAGAACAGGGAATAAAAGCTCAAGAGTGTGTGGAGTATTAGAATTTTAATGGAATTTTAATTTGTTTTTCTGTTTTTCGATTGAGAATTGTTTAAAGACGCAAGCATTATTATCCTAAAAAAGAAATTCTGTATATTTACTTGCTAAGGTCATAAAAGTATGATTATTGAATGACTTACAAAAGAGTACTTTTAAAGCTTAGTGGTGAAGCACTAATGGGAGATAAACCGTACGGTATAGACCCTGCGATAGTTCAATCAATAGCTGAAGATGTTGAAAAAGTAATCGCAAATAAAGTTCAACTTGCAATAGTTGTTGGGGGCGGCAACATATTTAGAGGACTAAAAGGTTCTGCTGATGGTATGGACAGAGCTACAGCTGACTATGTAGGGATGTTAGCAACAGTGATGAATGCTATATCCCTTCAAGATGGATTAGAAAGAGTTGGAGTTGAAACTAGAGTACAAACAGCGATAGAGATGCAAGAAATTGCCGAACCTTATATTAGAAGGAGAGCAATGAGACATTTAGAGAAAGGAAGAGTTGTAGTTTTTGGAGGTGGTTGTGGAAATCCATTTTTTACTACAGATACTACTGCTGCGTTGAGAGCCGCCGAAATAAATGCTGAAGTTGTTATGAAGGCGACAAAAGTTGATGGAGTTTATGATCGTGATCCAAATAAATTTAAAGAAGCAAAAAAGTACTCCTCTCTCACATATCAACAAGTTCTTAGTGATGAAATCGCTGTGATGGACAGTACTGCTATTGCTCTATGTAAAGATAATAATATTCCAATTATGGTTTTTGATATTTTTAAAAAAGGGAATATCTCCAGAGCTGTTGCCGGAGAGTCTATAGGCTCTTTAATAAGTTAAAACTTATTTAAGTTAATTATTTCTAATTATGAAAGAACAAGAAATTCAATCGAGTATGAACAAAAGTGTTGAAGCCACTCAAAGAAACTTTAATACTATTAGGACTGGGAGGGCTAACGCATCATTATTAGACAGAATTAGTGTTGAGTATTATGGAGCAGAAACCCCCATTAAATCACTTGCCTCAATATCAACTATAGATTCACAAACAATTTCAATACAACCATTTGATATTTCTTCCCTACAAACTATTGAAAAAGCAATCTCAGTAAGTGATTTAGGTATCACTCCAAACAATGATGGGAAGGTGATAAGAATAAATGTCCCACCATTAACTGAAGAAAGAAGAAAAGAGTTTTGCAAGTTAGCTTCTAAATACGCGGAGGAAGGTAAAGTAGCGCTAAGAAATATTAGAAGGGATGCTGTTGACAAAGAAAAAAAAGATGAGAAAGAAGGTTTAATATCAAAAGATGTATCAAGAGATAATCAATTAGAGATACAAAAATTTACTGACAAATATATTTCTTTAATAGAAACTAAATTATCCGAAAAGGAGAAAGAAATTCTAAAAGTTTGAAGGAATTCGACATTATAATTATTGGAGGAGGTCTCTCAGGTTCTTCTACAGCACTTAATTTATCAAAGAAAGGCTATTCAGTTTTAATTATAGAGAAGGAGGCATCAGGAAATATAAAGCCCTGCGCAGGAGGGATGGCATCCTCAATGAAAAAATATCTCCCATTAGATATAGATGAATCAATAGAATCTAAAATCAGGAATGTTGAATTCAGATGGGAGTCATCTGATAAAGTTGTTGCCGACCTTAGTGGTGAATCACCTTTTTGGATAATTAGAAGAGAAAAATTAGATAAATTATTACTTGATGAAGCTATAAAATATGGCGGAGAGATACTAAGACCAGTACAGGTCGAAAAAATAACGCAGCAAAATAAAACTTGGATAATAAAATGCAGCAATAAAGTTACATATAAATCTAAATTTCTTGTTATTGCTGACGGTTCACAATCCAAATGGGCTGGATATTTCAACTTAGGTCCAAGAAAGCCAAAATTTGCCAATACTATCGCCTTGAGGTTAAAAGGATTAGGGAATATTCCTAAAGATTCAGTTAGATTTGAGTTTGGATTTGTTAGGTATGGATTTGCTTGGGAATTTCCATTAAAAGACAGTGTCAATATTGGATTAGGCACTTTTATAAATAATGAACCTCTAGAAAATAAAGACCTCTTTAACAAGGTAATAAAAAGTTTCGGATTTGAAGATTTATCTTTTAAGGTGGTTCATAAAAAACTAAGAATTTGGAATGGTCTAAACAAGCTCAATGGAGATAGAGTAATTGCGGTGGGGGATGCAGCCTCACTTTGCGATCCATTTTTGGCAGAAGGTATTAGACCTTCACTAATTAGTAGTTATTTTGCTGCAGAAAGTATTGACCACTGTTTGTCCAGAAATAATAATGATTTAAATAATTATTCAACAAACATTAATAATGAATGGGGAAAATCCATGGCATGGGGAAAGAGAATTGCTCAAATCTTTTATAGATTCCCAAGAACTGGATATCAATTAGGTGTCAAAAGGAAAACAGCCCCTCAACGTATTGCTCAAATATTATCTGGTCAAATGAATTACGAAGACATCGCGATGAGAGTTATCAAGAGACTTCTAACAAAAAGCAAAGATTAATTTTATGTTTTAATAAAAATTAAATCTAAGTTGTCGAAATTAATTTTTGATTATTAATTTCCGAGAGTCTTTTTAATAACAACTCTTCTAATTCTTCTATTGCTTTGCTGAAGCCTGTTATTCCTTCACTAAGCTTTTCACTTGCCATTTGATCCTCTAACATACTTAATCTAAAGTCTTTCTCATCAAATTTATAATCAATAGAACTATTGGATTGAGTATCTTCATCTAATTTTTTAATTAATTCCCCCTCCTCTCTATTAAGTTGGTCTAAAAATTTTGGAGCAATAGTTAGCAAGTCACATCCTGCCAATTCTTTTATTTCATCTATATTTCTAAAGCTTGCACCCATGACTTCAGTTTTAAATCCTTTTTCTTTAAAATAATTGTAGATTTTGGTTACTGATATAACACCTGGATCTTCAGACCCTACAAAGTTATCTTTACCAGTTTTTGCTTTATGCCAATCCAATATTCGCCCTACGAAAGGCGAGATTAAGGTTATTTTTGCATTAGCACAGGCTACAGCTTGGCAGAAATTAAAAAGTAAAGTTAAATTACATTTAATACCTTCTTTTTCTAAAATTTCAGCTGCCTTAATTCCTTCCCAAGTTGAAGCGATCTTAATCAATATTCTTTCTTTATCTATTCCAAAACTTTTATAGTGATTTATTAACTTTCTCGCTTTTGTAACTGTTGCTTCTGTATCAAAACTTAGTCTTGCATCAACTTCTGTAGATACTCTTCCGGAAATAAGATTAAGAATCTCCTTGCCAAAAAATACTGAAACCTGATCTATAGTCTCTTTAATTAATTCACTTTCAGAAAAGCCAACAGGTAGGGATTTTCTTGAGCTTTCCAAAGCTTGATCTATTAATTTTATGTAATCAGGATTCTTAGCCGCAGCCAATATTAGTGATGGATTAGTAGTGGCATCTCTAGGTTGAAACTTTTTAATCGCATCTAAATCTCCAGTATCAGCAACAACAACAGTAATAGAAGATAATTGTTCTAAAATTGATTTCATTTTTAGATAACCATATATTTTTATACGATAGCTTCAATTTCAAATGAAATCATTAAATAATGAACTAATTAACTAAAAACTAGAATAATTTCATGGTTTTTTAACAATTTTCCTGTTTTCTTCAATTTGGGGCGGTATTTTTTCAATAACGATTAGACTTTCTATAATTTCTTTTGCAATTGGCACTGCAACCGTTGAACCATAAGCGTATGCTTTTGAAGGTTCGTCAATAACAACAAGGACAACATACTTTGGATTATTAACAGGAAAAGAGGCTACAAAACTACAAACCTTTTTACTAGTGTACCTTCCTTTAACTGCCTTTTGAGAAGTTCCAGTTTTCCCTCCAATTCTGTATCCATCAATTTTCGCTCCTTTTCCACTGCCATTATCAACAACACTTTCCATCCATTTAAGAACGGTTTTTGATACCTCTTTAGAAAAGATTTCTTTTGGAGAATAGTTTTTAAGGTGAGATTTAAAATTTAAAGTAACATGAGGAATTATTTCACTTCCCCCATTAGCTAGAACAGCGTGAAGTTGAGCTAATTTTAAAGGAGAAATAGAAAAACCCTTTCCAAAAGATGCTACTGCTTGCTCAATTGACTGAGTAACAAATATATTTTTTGACTTTAATTGACCAGCTGTAGATTCAAATAAATCCGTCTCCAAACGTTTATTAATCCCTAATTTATTTAGCCAATTCCAATAAGTCTTAGGCGACAAATTTTGCATTATTTTTACCATCCCCACATTACTTGAAACTTGTAAAACTTTTGGATAATCAATATAGCCATTTCCTTTTTTATCCCAATTTGAAAGGCTCCATCCTCCAACATTAACCTCCCCACTATCTTCAACTAAACCATCTTTTTGGATTGCTTTTTCTTCTAACGCTAAGGCTAGATTTATTGGTTTAAAAGTTGAACCAGGCTCGAATAAATCTTGAGAATACCAACCTCTAAAAACTTCGGGATCATAATCCCAATATTTATTTGGATCATAAGATGGTATTGATGCTAGTGATAAGATCTCTCCATTATTTACATTCATTACTATTGCAAAGCCTTTCTTTGCGTTCCACTTCACCACATGTTTACTTAAAGCTTTAAAAGTAGCTTTCTGTAATCTTGAATCTATTGTCAATCCTAAACTCTTGTAGTCACTAATAAAATCTCTTGGCCCCGAATTATCTGGGAGAGGTGTTCCATCTCCTCCTTTCTTAATCAAATTACTTTTGTTAAATACTTTGATTTGATTATCTAAATGCAGTTCTAGACCAGCCGAACCTTTATTCTCATAATTAACAAAACCAATAAGATTTGAATACAAATTACGTTGAGGATAATATCTTTGAGAATATTTAACGAGATCCAAACCACTAATATGAAGGTTTTTGATCTTTTTTGCTTGATTCTCTGTTATTTCATCCAGCAATTCAATTCCTAACATTTTATTTTCAAACTTTGATAGAAGAAATTCATCTTTTACATTTAAAATTGGCGTCAATTTATTAACCACTTCATCAATAGTTCTTACTCTATTAGTTGAATCTCCAGGGAAGTTAAAGTATTTGGGATGAGCCCATAATCTGTAGAGAGGTTTATCATAAGCAACTAATCTATTATTTCTATCTACTATTGATCTTCTCTTATTTACAGAACTAATCTTGGTAAATTGTATTAATCTCGCTTTTTTTAGTAAGTCAGCGGCACTAAAAACTTGTAAATTTACAAGCCTTCCAAATAGTCCAAAAATCAATAATAAACAAAATATATAAGTAGCCTTAAACCTTCGAGCTTTGAGAGGTACTAAATGAAAAATTTTCTTACTTCTTTTCATTAATATCCTTTTTGATATTTACTATCTTTTAATCCATCTTTAATAAATTTAATTTTTTTATTTAAATAATTATTTTTATTCTGTGTAATTTGCCTATCAAGATAAATTAAATCTTTTGGAGTTGCTTTTTTAAAAGTATTAAGGGACTCAATTTCATTAATATAAAATTCTTCAGTCTTGGAAATATAGTCAATAAGATTATTATTATTTGCTCTTGTTTTTAACAAATTTTTATAAATGCTTGTCCATTTTCTTTGACTATTAAAAGAAAGAGAAGATAAGATAAAAATCAAAACTAATAAAGATATATTTACGCTATCAAATATCCTATGAATAAATTTTAAATTAAATAATTTTATTTTTTTAGAATTTATTTTATTAGCATCGTAAAGGTTATTTTTTAAAGAATTTCCATTCTTATTTATATTCATCTCTTAGTATTAATGGAAATATAAAAAGTGTTATAAATCAAGTAAACATTTTTTTAATTTATTCGCAAGCAATATAGCTAAATCTTTATGTTCTCAACAGAAACAAATTCAAAAAGGTCATCCCATTCCATAAAGAATGCATAATCACAGAAGAGGATAATCTTCCTGATATAACTCTAGTAATTCCAAGTCCTATACCTAAGGTAAACAATGGGATCATTTCACCGATACTCAAATGCGCCAGAGCAAAAATAAAAGCAGAAATTGTGATACCTAAAATTATTCCAAATTCTCTTGATAAAATTGGTAGTAAAACGCCTCTAAAAATAACTTCCTCAAATATTGGAGCTAAAAGTGTAGTTGTTAAAAATAAAAGGGCAAATGAAACATAATTATTACTATTTAAGACGATCTCAAGTAAAGGATTACTCCCATTTTGATTATCAACTAAAAGATTCATAATTAATGAAACCAGCAAAACAAAAGGAATTATCATTAAAAACCCCTTAAATCCCTGAATAAAAGAATCTTTTATCGGTAAGAAATTGAATTGAAAATAATCTTTTTTTAAAATAATTTTTTTTTCAAAAGATTTTATTTGATAAAAAATTATCAAAAGTGGGGGAATTGCCATAAATAGATAGCCAAAAAATATTTTTAATGATTGTGTCAATTCAATTGATAAATTAGAGGCCACTGATTCAACTAAGGTGATTGAAAATAATGGCGAAATAACTTCTCCTAAAACGACAAATCCTCCTGATATCAACAAAACCATATCTAACAAATCTAAATCTAAGGGTTTACATTCTTTCCATTCAATTTTTCTTGAAGCTAAAACACTCCATATTGTCCTTAGAACTAGTAAAGAGCCAAAGACTATTGTTAAAAGAGGTAATAATCTAATAGCTATTATTTTTAGAAACATTTTTTTTGAAAGTGTATCTGTTATAAATTGACTCTCATCAAAAGAAAATCTTTTGCTCAACAAATGGTACAGAAATCTATCCTCTTTAAATAACTCTAGTAAATTATCATTAGGCTTATATGAATTATCTAGATTACTTTTACTTAAATTTTCTACTACCAATTTATAATTTTTATTATCAAAGTTATTAGGGTACTCTTTTTTAATATTTATCTCATTGTTCGTATAAGAAATTAGCCAAATAAGTTGATTCCTTTCTGTTAATTGATCAAAAGAAATTTCAGAAAGAGAATTATTAATATCCTCAATTGGATCATTAATAATAAGAAGGTTTCTTAAATTAATTGGTATTGCAGGTAAAGCTAGTTCTGCAATTTCTTTTTCTTTTTGACTAACATCAAAGCTAACCGATGGTCGACTGAGACTATCTCGAAGCCCTTGTTGCCACACAAAAAAAGTTATGATTAGAGAAATAAAAGCTATAAATAGTTTTGTCTTAGAAATATTTTTATTCATGTAATTAATAATAAAATATAAAACTTAATTTAGTTTTCATAGAAATTCCTATTAATCATATACCTATTTTTATCACGCCATGAGATGATAAAAATACTATAATTTAAAATTTATATAATGAGCATTAGATTAGTTTTAGTAAGACATGGGCTTAGCAGTTTTAATGAAAAAGGCTTAGTTCAAGGTAGGACAGATGATTCATATTTAACCGATAAAGGTTACGATCAAGCCTTTAAATCTGGAGAGGCCTTATCAGGGATTAATTTCGACAAGATATATTCATCTCCACTTGTAAGAGCAGCAGAGACTGCAAAGACAATTCAGAAAAACTTAAAAGGAGAAAATAATATTATTTTTGATAAAAATTTATTAGAGGTTGATCTTGGTTCATGGTCTGGTTTAACAATTAATGAAATAAAAAAAAAGTATCCAAAAGACTATCTTCTTTGGAAAAATGATCCTGAAAATTTAATTTTAGAGAATATTCATAATTCAAAGTACCAACCAATTAAAGAATTATATGAGCAGGCAAATGAATTTATTAAAAGTATTTTTAAAATCTATTTAGAAAAAGAAGAAGCAAATATTTTAATAATTGGTCATAATGCAATCCTAAGATGTTTAATTTTATTATTAATTGGGAAACCTAAAAAAGGTTTTAGAAAAATAAAGTTAGATAATGCCTCTTTTTCAATCATTAATATTTTGAAGCAAAGAAATTCATATAAAACACAAATTGAATGTTTAAACCAAACTTCTCATCTAGATAAAAGAATTCCTGATCAGATTGGTGACTCAAGAATCTTTTTAGTTAGGCATGGTGAAACCAACTGGAATAAAGAGGGTCGATTCCAAGGACAAATCAATATCCCTTTAAATAATAATGGGAAAGATCAGGCGGGAAAGGCCTCTAAATATTTAGAAGAAATTAACTTCAACAAAGCTTTTTCAAGTTCAATGGATAGACCATATGAAACAGCACAAATAATTCTTCAAAACAAGTCAGATTTAGAAATAAAAAAGATTGAAAATTTAGTAGAAATAAGCCATGGATTATGGGAAGGCAAATTAGAAAATCAAATTGAGCAACAATGGCCAGAATTACTTAAAAATTGGCATGAAAAACCTGAAGAAGTGCTTATGCCCGAGGGTGAGAGTATTAAAGAAGTATCTGAAAGATCAGTTAAGGCTTGGGAAGAAATATGTTTAGCGCAAAAGAATAAAGATTTGACCTTGTTAGTCGCACATGATGCAGTAAATAAAACCCTTATTTGTAATTTATTAGGAATTGATTTTTCTAATATCTGGATGATAAAGCAAGGTAATGGAGGTATAACTATTATTGATCTTTTTAAGGACCCTCAAAAAGATAATGTAATTAGTGCTTTGAATATTACGACACATCTTGGCGGGATACTGGACTCAACGGTATCCGGGGCTCTTTAAAAATGGGGAAAAACTTTTTTTTTGAAAATATAAATATTTTGATGGGCTCCAATGAGACAGTTATCAAAGATAATTTATTAATTATCGATGGCAAAATAGAAGCATTTGGTAATAAGGCTAAAGAGGAGGCGTTAAAAAAGAATATTAAAATTTCTAAATCTGGTAATAAAATATTGGCTCCGATGCTTGTAGATAGTCACTCATTTTTAGAAGATCCCTTAACAGGGGTTGATGATAACCTAGAAAATTTAAAGTTTAGAGCAAAGAAATCAGGTTTTGGGACCATCGCCTTTCTTCCAAATAGTAAAAACTGGAGAGATAATCCTGAAAAAATACCCTTTCAGAAAAATTATGATTTTGATTTAAATATTTATTTTTGGGGAAGTTTAAGTTTGGAAGATGAAGGCAAAAAACTATCTCCCCATAATGAACTTTTGAAATCAGGTTCAATAGGGCTCTCTACTAGCAACTTTTTTGACAACTCAATCATTTTTAAAGCTCTTTCTTTAGATGCAGTGAAGAAATCACCAATATTATTTTCGTTAACAAAAAAAAATTCACTACAGAAAGGAATTATATATAAGGACATAAAAACACTACAATCAGGTTTTTATATTATTGACAATAATAATGAAATTGCAGAAGTTAAAAATATTTTAGGAATCAAGAATATTTTCCCAGATAAAAATATAGTAATTAAAAATATCTCAGATTCAAATTCTCTTAAAGAAATAGAAAAACATACTATTTCAATTTCAACAACAATAAGTTGGTGGAGCTTAATCGCCGATACAAATAATCTCGAGTTTGATGATCTTGGCTGGAAAGTAGATCCCCCTTTGGGCTCTCAGGAAAATAGAGAATTTTTAATAAAAGGTTTAGAAAATGATTTAATTCAAGCAATTGCAGTAAATTCAAAGGCATTAAGCGATGAAGATACATTTATTCCCATAAATGATAGAACCGCAGGGATAAGCTCTTTTGAATTAGTTTTACCGTTATTATGGAAAGAATTTGTAGTCAAAAGAGATTGGCCAATCCCAATGCTTTGGAAATATTTAAGTTTTAATCCCTCTAATTTATTAGGAATAATGCAAGAAAAATTATCTATCGGCAGTAAAAGATGGCTTATATTTGACCCTGATACAAAATGGGTTAATAATCAAATCAATTTAGGTTATGATTCCCCTTCAAATTTTCCCAAGAAAAATAAATTAATTAAAGGGAAAGTGATTCATGTAGGGCTTGATTTTTAAAAAGCCCAAAATTCTTAAGAGGCCAAAACCTAAAATAAGCTTTTCCAATTATTTCTTTTTTATGAAGAAATTTACCTCCAGGCCAATATCTTCCATCCCAGCTATTTGATCTATTGTCACCTAAAACCAAAAAATGATCCTTTGGTACTTTCAAACTTTTAAATTCTCCGCAATTATTAAAAAAGGATTCTGAACAGAAATTAACAACATATGGCTCAAAAATTTTTTTATTATTAACTATGACTTCGCCTTTAATATTGACACTAACTAATTCTCCAGGCAAAGCTACTACTCTTTTTATATAAGCATCACAAGCCTGATCTCTTAATCCAGGAATGAATGACATTGGAGGAAAACCCATAAAAAAACAATAACTTTGATTTGGTAATGGGTTAGATCTTGATGAAACAAGTTTTTCATCGAAAGAAAAAGGGGATTTGAAAACAATAATATCTCCTCTTTGAGGTGATGAATTTTTTAAGGAAATTTTTTCAATAATTAATCTATCTTTTATTTGCAATTCAGGAAGCATTGAACCAGAGGGAATGTAACGAGGTTCTGCTAAAAAAGATCTGCAAGAAGAGACAAAAAAAGCTAAGAGAAGTAATGGGCCCCACTCAAGAAGTATATTTTTAAAAGGGAAATTCATAAAATTTACAAAACTATAAAATTAAATATCTATTTGAGGTTTGCGATATATTCAGACTCATTGAATCCAACTATTAATTTACTTTCATTAATAATTAAAAATGGTCTTTTGATTAATTTTCCATCATTTGACAATAGTTCAATAATTTTTTTATTGGTTAAGTCAAGAATATCTATACCGATTGACTTATAACTCTTACCTCTTGTATTAAATATCTTCTTTATGTCTAAAGAAAATTGTATTAAAGCCAGTTCCAAAAATTTTTTTGAAGGTGGTTCTTTAACAATATCTATTAATTGAAAATTAATATTATTTTGATCAAGCCACTTGGATGCTTTTATACATGTAGAGCATTTTGGATAGCTATAAAAAATTACTCTTTTCAATTTATTTAACTATTGATGATTTTTTTAAAACTTTAAAGGATTTCTTTTTTTTTGGTGTACATTTTCTTAAAAGTTCTTCAACCACTTCAAAATCTCTCCAACCATCTATTTGAACCGTCCTTCCATCTAAACCTTTACTTGTTCTAAAAAATTCTGCAACATCTTCTAATTGATTAGGTGCTATTTGATTAATGCTAATTATATTTTCTTGCCTAGGATTAGATATAGGAACACATAAAAGTTTCCCATCATATTGCCCACAGTCATGCATATCTAAGACACCTATAGGTCTTGCTTTTATTAGACAACCTGCGAATGTCGGCTCATCCATGATTACCATTGCATCTAGTGGAGCTCCATCGTCAGCGAGGGTGTTTGGGACAAAGCCATAGTCAAATGGGTAGCGTACTGAAGAATGCAAAATCCTATCAAGTGCCATAATCCCTGCTTGAGAACAATATTCATATTTATTCCTGCTACCAGCTGGTATTTCAACAACTAAATTAACTATGCCCTTCATTGGAGATGGAGGTATCAAACTAAGATCCATCTTTTTTAATTAAGTGAAAAGAAGTAATCTCATTTCCTTGAGATAAAGGTCTACCAAGCAAAATACAAATTGAAGGCAATAAAATCGTTAGGGAAGCTATTATTATCCCAAGAAACGAAATTGATAAACTCCTCATACTTAAGGGGTCATCATCATCTCTTTCCAATTCACTTGAAATAGTAATAAGAGAAGATTTTTCGCTTAAATTACTTTTGACAAACCGCTTTGAATTTGTGTATCTCAAGAGATTTACTTGTTAAAAGTTGAGTAGTGAACTTAACAAAATTATTTTACAATCAAAAAGTACATAAATCAAAATATAGTTTTAAATTAATTTTTTTCTAGTAAAGATCTAATACTTTTTAATTCTTCAAGGATTTGAGAAAGCGTATTTTGTGCAGCTGAAGATGGAGAATTAAAAACTTCGACAGTAACTTCTTTAATTCTTAAAATATCCTTAGCAAATCTTGCAATTTCATTAGGGTGAAAACGTAATGGTTCTTTCTGATCAGTTCTATATTCAGGATTTAATTTTCTCGGGTTAAAGCTAGGATTTAAATTTCTTAGATCCGTATTTGTGTACCTGTAAACAGAAGCTCTTGATCGGTTAAGGAATTTCTGAACTTCATCAATACCAACTAATTCTTCTGAGCTAGAAATATTAGAATCTATATTTTCCATAACTTTATTAAAAATGTCATTCAGATTAATGAATTTACTTAAAAGTTTTAAGTTTTATTATTGCAGAAATTAGCAGAAAGGATAAATCTAAACTACCTGCCTTCAGGGACTCAAGACACTTTAAATTTTTTTTACACCTGAATTGATAAAATTGATTAAATTTATAAGTTTCTTTTATGCGCGTCACTACCTCATTTCCTCTGGTGACGCTTCGCGACACTCCTTCTGAAGCAGAAATTATTTCTCATCAATTACTTTTAAAAGGGGGTTATATACGCAGAGTTAATAGTGGCATTTATGCATACATGCCATTAATGCTCAGAGTAATCGAAAAAATATCTAAAATAATTGAAAAAGAACTTAATAATATTTATTGTTCGAAATTACTTTTACCCCAACTCCACCCAGCAGAATTATGGAAAAAAAGTGAAAGATGGGAAGGTTACACCGCAGGAGAAGGCATAATGTTTAATTTAAAGGATAGACAAGGAAAAGAATTTGGCTTGGCACCTACACATGAAGAAGTCATTACAAGTATTGCATCAGAAATGATAAATTCATATAAACAGCTACCTTTGTGTTTTTACCAAATACAAACAAAATTTAGAGATGAGATAAGACCTAGATTTGGATTAATGAGAAGTAGGGAGTTTATAATGAAGGATGCTTATTCTTTTCACTCTTCGAAAGAAGATTTATCTTCTTTTTACGAAAAGATGGAAAAAGCTTATGAAAATATTTTTAAAAATTGTGGATTAGATACAGTCGGTGTGGATGCCGATAGTGGAGCAATTGGAGGAGCAGCATCTAAAGAGTTTATGGTAACCGCAGATGCAGGGGAAGATTCCATTTTATTTACTGAGAGTGGTTCATATGCGGCCAATATTGAAAAAGCCGTTTCTTTACCATCCAAAGAGATTCCTTTAATAAGGTCCCATGAAGAATGGATAGAAACCCCTAATCAAAAATCGATTGTTGATATTTGTCAAAATAATAATTTAGATGCAAGTCAAATAATTAAGGTCGTTTTATTCCTTGCAAAATTTGAAGATAAATCTGAAGTCCCAATCCTCGCGTGTATTAGAGGAGATCAGAATATTAATGAAGTCAAGCTTTTTAATTTGATCAACAAAAAATATATTTCAAACTTAATACACCTAAACATAATCGAAGATAATGCCATTATTAATAAAAATCTAACTAATTTTCCATTAGGTTTTATTGGGCCAGACATAAATGATGAAACAATAAAAATTAACTCCAGTTGGGATAAAAGTTGGATAAGAATCGCTGACTACTCTGCCAGTAGTCTTTCAAGTTTTGTGAGTGGTGGTAACAAAGTTGATTTTCACAAAGTATTCAATGAGTTTTCATTTATTGAAAAAAAGTTTTTAATATCAGATATAAGGAATGCAAAAAAAGGAGATTGCATCAGCCAGGAAAGTAATGAAGAGTTAAAAGAAAAAAGAGGTATTGAAATTGGACATATTTTTCAATTAGGCCAAAAATATAGTGAGAAATTAAATGCAAAGTTTTCTGATAAGGATGGTCAATTGAAAAATTTATGGATGGGTTGTTATGGAATAGGCGTAACAAGAATAGCCCAAGCAGCAATTGAACAGAATCATGATGAAAATGGTATTTCTTGGCCAATTCAAATTTCTCCGTTTGAGATTTTAATTATTCCAACTAATTTGAAAGATCCCATTCAAAAAGCACTTACTCAAGAGATTTATGAAGACTTTAGAAGTAACCAAATCGATGTTCTCCTTGACGACCGAGATGATAGAGCAGGAGTGAAATTTAAAGATGCAGATTTAATTGGAATTCCTTTTCAAATAATTATTGGCAGAGACTCAATTAATAAAGAAGTAGAATTCTTCTCTAGATCAAGAAAAAGTAAAATTAAAATTGCATCTAAAAATTTATTAGAGAAATTTATTTCCGAATCAAAAGTAATGTACAATAAAAATTCTTAAAGCTAAAATTTATTCGGAGTTAAGTTATGTTAGTTAAAAAGATGACTGAATTATTTTCTAGATTTTTTATAAAAGCAATATCTTTTGTTATTTGTATATCTGTTTTTTTAACACTATTTAATTCTCCATCATATGCAGCAAAGACTTCTATGACCGGTGATTATGCAAAAGACACAATATCAGTTGTTAAAACCCTACAAATTGCAGTTGAGACTCCAAAAGATTCTCCTGATAAGGATAAGGTTAGAGATGAATCACTTGCTCTAATAACTGATTATATTTCTAGATACAGAAACAGAGGCATGGTTAATAAAACTCAATCATTTACAACAATGCAGACAGCATTAAATGCCATGGCAGGACATTACAAAAACTTTGCAACTAGGCCTCTACCAGATAAGCTTAAAGAGCGTTTAACCAAAGAATTCACTCTTGCCGAAAAAATGGTTCTCAGAGAAAGTTAATACAAATGATTTACTTTTTTAAAGTTATTCAATAATTTTTAATATATTATATATTCGTACAAAATAATGCTCTTCTAAAATTGGCTAATGTTGTTGTAATCGGAGCCCAATGGGGTGACGAAGGAAAAGGTAAAATAACCGATTTATTAAGTCGTTCTGCAGATGTTGTTGTTCGTTATCAAGGGGGTGTAAATGCAGGACATACTATAGTTGTCGATGATAAGGTTTTAAAATTACATTTAATTCCATCTGGAATACTTTATAGAGAAACAATTTGCTTAATTGGATCAGGAACAGTTGTAGACCCAAAGGTATTACTCAAAGAAATAGATATGTTGATTGATAATGGAATAGATATATCAGGATTAAAAATTTCATCAACCTCACATGTCACCATGCCCTACCATCGTTTATTAGATGAAGCAATGGAAGCTGATAGAGGTTCCAATAAAATTGGAACAACAGGGAGAGGGATTGGCCCAACATATGCTGATAAATCACAAAGAAATGGGATAAGGATAAGAGATTTGCTTAATGAAGATAGATTAAGAGATGTGATTGAGATCCCTCTTAAAGAAAAGAATGGACTTCTAGAAAAAATATATGGCATTGCTCCCCTTAATAAAGATGAAATAATTGAAGAATATCTTGATTATGGACAGAGACTATCAAAGCATGTAGTTGACTGTACAAGAACTATTCATGCTGCTGCAAAAAATAAAAAAAATATTCTTTTTGAAGGTGCACAGGGTACATTACTTGACTTGGATCATGGAACATATCCCTATGTGACCTCATCAAATCCGATATCAGGAGGTGCTTGCATTGGTGCTGGAGTTGGGCCAACTTTAATAGATAGGGTAATAGGAGTAGCGAAAGCATACACTACGAGAGTTGGAGAGGGGCCATTCCCAACAGAATTACAAGGAAGTATTAACGATCAACTTTGTGATAGAGGGAGTGAATTTGGAACCACAACTGGAAGAAGAAGAAGATGTGGTTGGTTTGATGGAATTATTGGCAAATATGCTGTTTATGTAAATGGTCTTGATTGTTTGGCAGTAACAAAATTAGATGTGCTAGATGAGTTAGATGAAATTCAAGTCTGTATTGCATATGAATTAGATGGTAAAGAAATAGATTATTTCCCCACCAATTCTGATGACCTAAAAAAATGTAAACCAATTTTTAAAAAATTAAAAGGATGGCAATGCTCGACTGCTAATTGCAGAAAACTCTCTGATCTGCCTGAAAATGCTATGAATTACCTCAGATTTCTTGCTGAATTAATGGAAGTGCCAATTGCGATTGTTTCATTAGGAGCAAATAGAGATCAAACTATAGTAATTGAAGACCCAATCCATGGTCCTAAAAGAGCTCTTCTAAGATAATTAAGAAATCTGATCTCAATGATAGAAAAAAACAACCTTTTTGATCTAAAAAAAGATATCGATCTTATTGGATTAGGAAATGCAATAGTCGATATTATTGTTAATGTGGATGATAATTTTTTAGAGATAAATACCCTTAAAAAGGGATCTATGAATCTTATCAACTCGAATGTATCTGAAGCTTTATTAAAAAATTGCACAGTAATAAAAAAAATATCAGGGGGGTCGTCTGCTAATACTGTCGTATGCTTGGCTGAATTAGATAATAATGTTCAATTTATTGGAAGAGTAAAGAATGACAATTTTGGAAATTTCTTCTCTACAGATATTAAAAGAAGTAATACTATTTTTAATACCCCGCCAATAGATAAAGGGCCCTCAAGTGCACATTCAATAATTTTTATAACTCCAGATGCTCAAAGAACAATGTGCACATATTTGGGGGCTTCAATTGAATTTGAACCTAAAGATGTTAATTATAATTTAATAGCAAATAGCAAATATTTATATTTGGAAGGATACTTATGGGATAGTGATTTAGCCAAAAATGCCTTTCTTAAAGCTGCAAAGCTTGCTAAAGAATCAGATACAAAAATAATACTTTCATTATCAGACTCTTTTTGTGTAGATAGGCATCGAGAAAGTTTCTTAGAATTAATTGAAAACTACATAGATATAGTTTTTTGTAATGAATCAGAAGTTTTGAGTCTATTTCAAGAAAATGATTTACAAAGATGCCAAGAATCTATTTCTTCAATATGTGAATTAGTAATAATTACTTTAGGAAGTAAAGGTTCTTTAGTTGTCAATAGAGGCAAGTCTGAAGAAATAAAACCAAAACTATTAGGGAAAATAATTGATACAACCGGCGCAGGAGATCTTTATGCTGGTGGATTTATTCATGGACTAATTAATAATTATTCTTTAAAAAAGTGTGGAGAAATTGGCTCAATATGCGCTGGTCAAATAATTACTCAGCTAGGCTCTAGATCTAATATTAATCTTCAAAAGTTATTACGAGCACACTTGATTTGAACAAGATTTGTTTACCCAATTAAAATACTTTTTTTCAGAATTAAACTTTTTATAAATGATTTGAGGAACATCATAAGATATCTGCTTTTGTAAGAAAAATACCAAAGCATTTTTCAATTCTGGTTTACTTTTTATTATAATTTCCGACTCATTAACCTCCTCAATTTTTCCTTCCCACTCATAAATGGAATTAGTCTCTTTTAATGAGACACACGCTGCAAGTTTTTTTTTGAGTAATAATTTAGCTATTTTTTTAGCTGCTTTTTTATTACATTCAGTTGCTACCAAAAGTAAAACTTTCTTCATCCTAAAGAGTTGTTATTACGAGTTAATTGATTCATCAACTTATCATAATCAAAAAATATAAGCGAGCTTTTAAATTTTAGTTTTGGCCTTTTTACTAAAAATAACTTCATATCACTTTTATAAACAATTTCCTCCCAATTCATTTGTGCATAACTTCCAGAATCTCTGCAAAGTATATAATCTATCTTCCAATGATCACATAGTTTTTTTTCTAAAATATTTCCTTTGTTTTTACTAGGTTCAAGTATTGCTATGTTTGAATTTTTTATACATGAGGCAAAAGCTTTGGATATGCTTTCGTATGTTGGAATTACTCTTGTAAATACATTTGCACCACATTTTAAATAATAACTTGCCGTCTGATTTAGTGATCTAGATCCTATTGCTAAAAGAATATTTTTATTTACTAAAACTTCCTTGTTTATATTTTTTAAATCCTTTATGTAGATAAAGTTTTTAAATGGTTTTAATTCCGATTTCCTCTCAAAAGCAAAAAGAGGTTTTTTGATTTTTTTACATGCTTCATCTAGATTTTGAGAAATAATTAAAGCAAATGGATGAGTTGCATCTATTACATAATTAATTTTATTTTTTTTTATAAAGTTGATGATTTCACTTGAATCATTTAATTTTCCTGTAATGATGTGTAACTTTGAATTTTCAACGTAAGATTTACTTGCTTTATGGGTGACAACACTTACAAATACTACAAAATTTAGTTTTAATAGTTTGTTAACTATGACTGGTCCATCTGAAGTTCCTGAAAGGATCCAAACATTTTCGTGGCAATTTTCTGAATTGTGCATCAAGATATCTGTAATTAAATAGAAAGTTAATGAATCATTGTTTAATTCAAGCCGTAATAAATAGCGCTCCTCAGATGAGATATACCAAAGAGAATAAAACACCCATTGCTGAAATGACCGTTAATTTCAAAGGATTACGCGATGAAGATCCATATAGAGAATTAAAAGTTTTAGGTTGGGGTACGATTGCGCAAGAAATGGTGGGAGAATTAAAAGAAGGTCAAAACATAGTTATTGAGGGACGTTTAAGAATGAACTCAGTAACCAGAAAAGATGGCACTAAGGAAAAGCAGCCTGAACTGACAGCTTCTAGAATTCATAATATAAGTCCAGGAGTACAAATAACCTCAGAGAAGAAAGAAACTAACATTTCTCATAGCAACAATAGCAATTCTTACGAAGAGAAATCCGCAAATACCGAAAATTCACAATGGAACACCTCTCCTTTAGTCCCTGAAGTTGACGAAATACCCTTTTAAAATCAAGTCTCAATATTTGATTCTTGAACACGTATAATAAGTTTGCTTATTTTCCTTTCAAGATCAGCCAGTTCACTCCTAATCTCTGACCATTTACCTTTATCAAGATTCTCTAACAACCATGCTCTATCTTGATCAAGTTTTAAAATTAAATCTTCTTGATTTGTAGAATTATGATCTTGCATAATATTCAATAACTTTTCTAATAAAACAAAATGAAGAAATACCTATCTCCTGCAAACATAATAACAGTCGCAGGAGGTGTTTTGGCTTTTATTGGGATGACAGCTTATTTTACTGAGTCAGTAAATCTAAGCGTGCCTACGTTCTTTTATGGAGTCCCTATTTTACTAATTGGACTTGGTTTGAAAACTTCTGAAATACCTCCAGTTAAATTAGTAAATAGGAATGATTTTAAGACCAATAAATTTAATAGACCCAAAGAATTAACCGAATTAGTTAGAGATGTAACCAGATGGAGGTATGGAATAAAAGCGCATCTTGAATCTTCATTAGAGGCCTTAAATTTATGGAATGAAGATAATCCTCCCCAACTTAAAGAGATTGAAGAAATTACAAAAGAAGAAAAGAATGGTTTTAAGATGCATTTTGAAATCAATGACGTCCCCTTTGAACAATGGATTGAGAAACAAGAGAGATTAAACAGGTTTTTCGTCAAAGGTCTTGAATCAGAATTTATTATCAACGATAATAAAAAGGAATTCGATTTGATTTTCTTTTATTAAATATTCTTTTCATGATGGATGATTCCCTAAGAGTATCAATATTAAGCGAGGCACTTCCATACATACAAAGTTTTTCAAGTAGAAAAATTGTTGTTAAGTATGGAGGTTCTATTATGGAAGATGAAAAATTAAAAAAAGCTTTCTTCAGAGATATTGCTCTTTTATCAAGTGTTGGTGTATGCCCAGTCGTTATACATGGGGGTGGTCCCGAAATCAATCGTTGGCTAAACAAATTAGAAATATCGCCAAAATTTGATAATGGGCTAAGAGTTACCGATGAGAAAACAATGGAAATAGTTGAGATGGTGCTGATGGGAAGAGTAAATAAACAGATTGTTAGGGGGATCAACAAAACAGGCTCATTAGCTGTAGGGATTTCAGGACTCGATGGCAACCTAATTCAGTCAAGGGAATTAGGAGATGGAAGTCATGGATTAGTTGGAGAGGTCACACAAATCAACCCTGATTTATTAGACCCTCTTATTGCGAAAGGATATATTCCTGTCATATCAAGTATTGGTTCTACAGCCGATGGCATTTCTCATAACATCAATGCTGATTTAGTAGCGGGCGAAGTTGCTGCTGCAATAAATGCAGAAAAACTTATACTTTTAACTGATACTCCGGGGATACTAAAAGAAAGAGATAACCCAAATAGTCTCGCAAAACAAATAAATCTAAAAGAGGCCAGAAAATTTATTGAAGAAAATATTGTTTCTAATGGCATGCTACCAAAAACGGAATGTTGTATTAGAGCCCTGGCTCAAGGAGTAAAAGCTGCCCATATAATTGATGGAAGGATTGAACATTCATTACTTCTAGAAATTTTCACAAATTCAGGTATTGGAACAATGATTAATGCTTGAGAATGGATTCATACAAGCAAGTTGTTGAAAAGGCAGAGTTAGCTCTTATTAAAGGTGAATATAATTTCTGTATTGAATATTTATACCCAATAATCGAATCTTACCCTCCCTCTAGTAAAGAAGGAGTTAATTTACGAACTATAATAATTACAGCCCTATCAGGCATTAATAAAAAGGAAGAGGCAAAAATATTTTGCAAAGAACTTATAAAATCTCATGATTATAAAGTGCGGGAAAATGCAAAGTATTTAATGGAAATTATCGATTCTCCTGAAATTAAAAAACCTGAGAATTGGAATATTACTATTGAAAGTAATCCTGCCTTAAACAAAACATCTCTTTCCTCTCTAAAACCTAATAATCAGAATAAGAAGGAAAAAAAGTTTATTGATACATCAAATATTCCAACTGGTCAAACAAATTCATTTCAGAAAGGATTTATATTTATCATTTCTATATTATTGTTGTTACTAATTCCACTATTAAGCGGGTGCGTTAAAGTTGAAGACACTCTCGATATTAGTGAGATTGAATCAATTAATAATAATTTCGCAATTGAAAGCAAATATATAAAAAAATTTCCTTGGCAAATAAATTTCGAACAAAAAATCAAAGAAATTTTTCCAGATGGAGAAATATCAAAAGGAGAATTGGATTTTTCATTTAAAAATAAAAATCTAAGTATGGAAACTGCTCAAGAAACTCTTTATAAATTACAAAAAATAGCAGGTGAGGTATTAGGAGAGTCAACTGATCTAAAAATTGACAGTATTGAAAATAATTTTTTCTTTTTAAAAAAATATAACTTCAGGATAGATTTAGATCTTCAAAATCTTTTATATGTAGAAGATTTGGAACTAACTCTGAATATTATTAACCCAAATAAAGTTAGAGTGAGAGACCTGGAAAATTCTAATGTAGAAGTATCGAAGAATTTTATAAAGTGGCAATTAATTCCTGGAGAATTAAATAAACTGGAGTTCTCATTTTGGAATTGGAACAAATTATTATTAGGATTTTTACTTATTTTATTGTTAATATCTATTGCTTATTTTTTAAGATTTTATAGATACCAAATAGGATCTAACTTTCCAGAACTACCATCTAATTAGCTATAACTCTACCGGATTCAGATCAATTGATAAAAAAACATTTTTAGGAATTTTTTGCCAAAGATTAGACCTATCAGGCAAAGGGAATTCCGAATTTTCTGGACCATAAATTAATATTTGCCACCTAAATTTATTACCAACCTTTGGAATTAAACTTGGAGCAGGACCAATTACCGTCCACTTGTTATCTTTACAAAAACTTATCATATATTTCGCTAACTTAGCGGCAGTGATTTCAGTAAGTTCGAAGTTTTTCCCAGAAACTTTTAAAAGGCATACCTTACAAAAAGGGAACAGTTTTGCATCTTTTCTTAATTTAGAGCTTTCAGATAAAAACCCTTCGTAATTTCTATTTTTGAGATATGAAAGCACAGGATGACTTGGTTTATACGTTTGAAAGATAACCTTTCCTGCTTTTTTAGCTCTACCTGCTCTGCCGGCTAATTGTAGAAATAATTGTAATGATTTTTCTTCTGCTGAAATATCTGGGCGGTGAAGTAATCCATCTGCGGCTATAACCACTGAAAGAGTAACATTGGCGATATCAATACCTTTTGCTAACATTTGGGTCCCTACAAGAATATCTGCACTTCCATTAGAAAACTTTGAAAGAATATTTCTATGACCATCTTTACCTGAGGTGGTGTCTCTATCAAAACGAAGTACCCTCAGTTCAGGAAATTCGTTATTCAAGAACTCAATAACCCTTTGAGTCCCAATACCAAAAGGCTTAAAGGCATTTGATTCACAATCTGGACAAGTGTTGATAAGTTTTGCTTTATGATCACACCAGTGACAGCTAAGCCACTTTTTACCTTTTGAGCCAACATGAACAGATAAAGGTACATCACAATTAGGGCAATTTATTATAAATCCACAATTTCTACAACTTAGAAAACCGTTATAACCTCTTCTAGGAATCAAAACTATTGCTTGTTCCTGATTCTCTTTAAGCTGAGAAATTAATTCTAATAATTCGTCACAAAAGATTTTTGTATTTCCCTTTTTAAATTCACTACGCATATCAACAACTTTAATTTCCGGCATTTCAGTACGAGATATTCTTTCTTTCATTCTCAGCATCTTTAACTTTTTATCAAAAACAACTCTTTTCCAAGTCCTCATTGAAGGAGTTGCACTTCCGAAAATTAGCTTTGCTGGATTTCTTTTTACTCTTTCAATAGCGACATCCCTCGCATCGTAACAAGGCATTGGGCTGTCTTGCTTATATGAAACGTCATGTTCTTCATCCATAATTATTAACCCTAAATTCTGAATAGGAAGGAATACTGCGGACCTTGTCCCAATAACTATAAGAGGTTCATCTTCATCTATTATCTTTTTCCAAACAAGAGTTCTATGCCTCGAAGAACAATTACTGTGATACTCAAAAACCTCATTTTGAAATCTTTTACTGAATCTATCAATAAGTTGAGGAATTAAGCCAATTTCTGGAGCCAGTATTAAACAGCTCTTTTTATTAAGTAGTTGATCTTCAGCCATTCTCATATAAACTTCTGTTTTTCCTGAACCTGTTTCTCCCCATAACAAACAGACATCTCCGGGTTGCATCTCTTGCATTTTCCTATATATTTTTTTTTGTTCCTGAGTAAGATTTGGTCTTTTTAATTTAATACAATCATTTTTAAAAGAACTTAATTTGGTATTAACTATTTTTTTTCTTTTAGTCTTTATTAGTAGTTTTTTAGTAACCATTGAATTTATAAGTGTGGAATTAAAACCAAACCTTAATAATTCGCTTTGCCATTTCCCTTTAAGACGAAGGAAATTTATTAATGAAAGTTCTCTCTTCGTTAAGTCATTATTATTGAATTCCAAAGCTATTTGAGATTCAATCCATATTTGATATTTAAAGTTTTGAGATAATTTTTTATGTTTACCAATCCATCCAGGGGGGAAAGCTGTTTTAAACATTTTTAAACTACTTACCCGATAAAATAAAGCTAGAGCCTCCAACCATTCTCTCCACCAATCTTGAATCACTTTTTTTTGAACAATACTTTGTATAGATAAATATTCAAAATTAGATTCTTCATCAAAATCTTTTTTATTTTTATCTGTCTTTAAAAAAGGACTTTTAGAAATCGTTAGTCCATTCAAGAGTCTTCCCTTAAGTCTTACTGAAACAATATCTCCAATTTCTACTCCGAGATTATCACCATCTAAATAAGAAAAAGTTTTGGTATGACTACCTATATCAAGCAAGATCTCAAACTTAAAAAAGGTATTTGATAAATTATTACTTGCCGGCATCAAAACTTTTTCTTAGTATTGGATTGTTGAACATTACACAAGGTGCTTTTGCACATTGTAAGTATTCTGTTTTTAAGGGAGACATGAAGCTTTGATCATTGAATTAAAATTCAAAAATTGATCTGCCAGTCTGAGAAATCCTAAGACTTTTTACTTTAGGTAATCTATAACACTATTTAAATTTTTCAACAATTTAAAAAAAACTTTATCTAATCACAATTTTTGTGAGTTAGTTCTTCTAATCTTTAAGGCAAACTTTTACTACTAAGTGTATAAATTTGTCTTAATTAAATTTTTACCTAGTTAAATTCACCGTAGAAAGGAGTCCACTATGTGTCCAGCTGCAACAGAATCAAAAAGTTCTAATCCTAGTTCCAAGAAAAAAATTAATAAAAAAATTGATTCAAATTTTAAAAACGATCGAGAAGAAGAAATTATCAAGAATCAAGATCCTATTCAAAACTCGAAAGAAAAGCCTATTAATGATGAAGGAAGTATTGAAAATAATGATGAATTTAATGGTTCTGATGAAGAGGACAAAGTTATTGGTAACGTAAAGCTTGGACCAAAGGGAATATACACAGAAGATTCTATAAGAGTTTATCTTCAGGAAATTGGAAGAATTAGATTATTAAGACCTGATGAAGAAATTGAACTTGCTAGAAAAATAGCTGATCTACTCCAACTTGAAGAGTTAGCTACACAATACGAGTCTGAGAAGGGACATTTCCCTTCAGTTAGAGAATGGGCTGAATTAACCGACATGCCTCTCTCTAAATTCAGAAGAAGACTTCTCTTAGGTAGAAGAGCTAAAGAGAAGATGGTTCAATCTAATTTAAGATTAGTGGTCTCTATTGCTAAGAAATATATGAATAGAGGTCTATCTTTTCAAGATTTAATACAAGAAGGGAGCTTAGGTTTAATCAGAGCTGCAGAAAAATTTGACCATGAGAAAGGTTATAAATTTTCTACTTATGCTACTTGGTGGATTCGTCAAGCGATAACACGAGCGATAGCAGATCAAAGTAGAACGATTAGATTGCCTGTTCACTTGTATGAAACAATTTCTAGAATAAAAAAAACAACAAAAGTTCTTAGTCAAGAGTTTGGAAGAAAGCCTAGCGAAGAAGAAATAGCTGAGAGTATGGAAATGACAATTGAAAAATTAAGGTTTATAGCTAAAAGTGCTCAGCTTCCAATCTCGTTAGAGACACCAATAGGTAAAGAAGAGGATTCAAGGCTTGGAGACTTTATAGAGGCTGATATTGAGAATCCGGAACAAGATGTATCTAAAACTTTATTGAGAGAAGATTTAGAAGGGGTTTTGGCGACTTTAAGCCCAAGAGAAAGAGATGTTCTAAGACTGCGATATGGAATAGATGATGGAAGGATGAAGACTCTTGAAGAAATAGGACAAATTTTTGATGTTACAAGAGAGAGAATTAGACAAATAGAAGCAAAAGCTCTGAGAAAGCTAAGACATCCAAACAGAAATGGTGTTTTAAAGGAATATATTAAATAAAAAAGTTAAATATAATTTTTCGGCTTTGAAAAGTTAGCAAATATTAGTTTAAAATATAATCCGACTTTATCTTAAACTAATCAAACCAATATTTAATGACTAAATTTAAATTAAAGATAGCTAGTAGAAGAAGTAAATTAGCTATGGTTCAAACATTATGGGTTAAAGAGCAACTAGAAAAAAATATTCCTGACTTGGAAGTATCGATAGAAGCTATGGCAACTCAAGGTGACAAAATTCTTGATGTCGCCTTAGCAAAAATAGGAGATAAAGGACTTTTCACAAAAGAACTAGAAGCTCAAATGCTTGTGGGACATGCAGATATTGCAGTGCATTCCTTGAAAGATTTGCCTACAAATTTACCTGATGGACTTACATTAGGATGTATTACAAAAAGAGAAGACCCTTCAGATGCTTTAGTAGTCAACGAAAAAAATAAAATTTATCAATTAGAAAGTTTACCTCAAGGTTCAATCGTTGGAACAAGTTCCTTAAGGAGACTTGCTCAATTAAGATATAAATTTCCGCATCTTGATTTCAAAGATATTAGGGGTAACGTTATTACAAGAATAGAAAAACTAGATTCGGGAGAATTTGACTGTATTATTTTGGCTGCAGCGGGTTTAAAAAGATTAGGATTTGAATCAAGAATTCATCAAATTATTCCTAATGAGATTTCCCTCCATGCCGTTGGTCAAGGTGCTTTAGGAATTGAATGTAAATCTGATGATAAAGAAGTTCTTAAAATTATAAGTGTCCTAGAAGATAAGGTGTCTAGCCAAAGATGTTTAGCCGAAAGATCTTTTTTAAGAGAACTTGAAGGGGGATGTCAAGTTCCTATAGGAGTAAATAGTAGTATTCAAAATGATGAAATAGCCCTAATAGGAATGGTCGCATCTATTGATGGGGAAAGACTTATTAAAGATGAATCGAGAGGAAATATTAAATATCCAGAGGAAGTTGGTAAGAAATTAGCTGAGAAGCTAAAACTTCAGGGGGCTGATAAAATTCTTTCGGAAATATTTGAACAATTTAGAGAGAAGTAATTTTTGTTAATCAACTAATTTAGGTTCAATTTCTTTTTGGTATCTAGATTCACAATCTTGAATTACTTTTACAGCTTCTTCAATTCCATAAAAGCCATTAACAGTACATGTCCCTGGTTTTTTTTAGATCTTTATAATGTTCCCAATAATACTTGGTCTCATTAAGCCAATGTTCCCCAAGATCCTCAAAAGTATGAATATGATCCATTCTCTTATCATCTGATAGGACAGCAATTACTTTGTCATCAACTTCTCCTCCATCATCAAATTTCATCACTCCAATTATCCTTGACTCTACGATTGAACCTGGAACTAGTGGTTCTGTAACACCAACTATTTCAATATCAAGAGGATCACCATCCTCATCCCAAGTTCTTGGGATACATCCATAAGCAAAAGGGTATGCGAGTGATGAATAACCAACTCTATCAAGTTTCAAATGTCCCGTTTCAGTAATTAACTCATACTTATTTATAGTATTAGAATTTAACTCAACAATTGTATTAACGATTGATTTTGTACTGTCTGTAAAAGCATCTAAAATATGTAATAAATTTGGGGTAACTCTGCTTGGGGGTTGATTAAGGTTTGCCATCAAAAGATTATTTTTATTTATACTACATCCTCACACTCAATCAAATTCTAAAACGTAAATTTTTAGCAGAAATCTTTTATTTTCGATCTCAAATGATTAACAAAGTACTTTGATGTTAGTTCTTCTCCAGTTACATTTTTCACTAGTTTCATAGAGTTAACAGATCTTCCATAGTTGTGAATATTATTTTTTAACCATAAAATTATTTTTTCATATTCTCCATCTTCAACTAAATTATCAATTAATCCTATTTCCTTTTCCATTTGCGAAGAGATTTGTGCACTTATAAGATGACCTAATAAGTACGAAGGGAAATATCCAAATGCTCCTTCACTCCAATGAACATCTTGCAAACAACCCTCAGCATCATTTGATGGTCTAATCCCTAAAAGTTCCTCATATCTTTTGTTCCATTCTGATGGTACATCTTTCGCTTCTAGACCTCCTTCAATTAAATCTATTTCAAGTTCAGTTCTAATTAAAATATGCAACCCATAGCTTAATTCATCTGCCTCAACTCTATTTAAACCAGGTTTCAAATGGTTAATAGATTTCCATAGTTCTAAATGGTTATTTAAAGAACAGCCCTCAGAAACAAAATGTTTAAAAAACCTTTTAGAAAAAGATTTTGATTTAACTATCCTATTTTCCCAAAATAAAGATTGGCTTTCATGAACACCCATTGAGGTTGCTTGACCCAAAGGCCACGCAAACCATTGATGACTCTGAGATGGCAAACCCTGCTCATAAATCGAATGTCCCCACTCATGCGCAGTAGCTAGAAAACTTGATAAGGGTTCCCCTTCTACAACTCTAGTAGTAATCCTATAGTCATCTGGGCCTAAAGTAATAGAAAAAGGATGGGGAGATTTTGCAACAACTACTAGATCTTCATCTCTCCCAAACTCATCAAGTAATTTAGAACATAAATTTTGCTGAGAATTAGGACTTAAATCCCAGTGGTACTTTTCTGATTTATTGAGATCACTTATTAGAGATGGGATAGCTTCTTTAAGTGGCTGGAAAATTTTATTTAACCACTCCAGAGTTAAATCCGGCTCAAAAGGCTGAGCTAAAGTTTCCCAAGGTGTGTATTTATCTGATATTTGTTTTGTCTCTTCAATACGTAATTCGATCAAATTTTTAAAATTTGGTAAGAAAATCTCAAAATCGGATTTTCTTTTGGCTTCTTGCCAACTTTCATAACCTTTTGATTTAGCTTTAGCAAGTGCTTCAACTAGTTTAGGATCTAAATTTTTTTGCCTATTAAATTCCTTGATTAATAATTCAAGGTTTCTTTTTTTACTTCGAATAATTTCTTGATTTAATGATTTCTCTAAGCCATCTCTAAACTCATCCTGAGCAGCTTTAATTAAATCTGAAAACTCTTCAGAGGAATTTCTCTTATGCAGTATTTTTGCAATATACGTAAGTTGTTCAGATCTCCATGACGCTCCTTTATTGGGCATACCTGTATTTTGATCCCAATAAAGAGTACTCTGTATTGAGCCTAATATTTGAGTTTCTTTTAAATAAGCTCCAAGCTTATTCCATTCTTTTTCAGACAAAAATATTTAACTTAATTATCTATTATTTTAAGACAAAAATATTTTTCTAAGTATAAAATTTTCAAACTATATTCATAATAGGATATTGCTTATTAGGACTTTAAATATTTATGGAACAAATTTTCTCAAAATTAAACTTTATAACCAACGGGGAGGGTTTCACTGATATAACTGATGATTTAAATTTATTCATACAAAAAAGTAATTTTGATTCAGGAATTTTCTGCTTAACCTCACTACACACAAGTTGTAGTTTGACTATTAATGAAAATGCGGATCCAAATGTTCTCAAAGATCTAGAAAATTTCATTAAGTCTATAGTTCCATACAACTCTTATACCTCGTTATCAAAAGAAAGAGAGGAGATATATTATGAACATTTTCAAGAGGGAGAGGACGATATGCCAGCTCATATTAAAACTGCTTTAACAAATACTAATTTGTCTTTAAGCTTTCAAAAAGGGAGACTCATACTTGGCACTTGGCAAGCAATTTATTTATGGGAACATCGATTTAGTACAAAAAAAAGAAGTATAAGTGTTCATATTATTGGGAAAAAAAAATCAAATCTCTATAATAGTAAATAGTCACAATAAACAGTTATGAAGCCATACCTTTTAGAAAATGAGGAATTAAAAGAACTTTCTGCAAAAATAGGAGGATGGAGAATTATGACAAATCATATAGAAAGAGAATTTAATTTTAGTAATTTTATAGAAGCCTTCTCCTTTATGACAAAGATTGCTTTAATTTGCGAGAAACATAACCATCATCCAAATTGGGAAAATGTCTATTCAAAAGTAATAATTAAACTAAGTACTCATGATTTAGGCGGAATTACTAATTTAGATCAAACAATCGCATCAGAAATTAATGATATTTTCGAAAAATAATTTACAATTCATAAAACTATATTAGTTTCAAAATAACCATCAAAATGGCAGAAAATTTACTCCCTATTACTATTATTAGCGGATTCTTGGGTTCAGGTAAAACTACACTTTTAAATCACATTTTAAAAAATCAAGTTGGAATTAAAACGGCTGTTTTAGTTAATGAATTTGGAGAGATAGGTATTGATAATGAATTAATTATAAAAACTGCTGAAGATATGATCGAATTAAATAACGGATGCATTTGTTGCACAATAAATGGAGAATTATTAAGCACTGTTTCTAAGATATTAGATAGACCTGAAAAAATAGATTATTTAATTGTTGAAACGACTGGACTCGCAGATCCACTACCTGTAGCAATGACTTTTGCAGGGGGTGACCTTAGAGAAAAAGTAAGATTAGATTCAATTATTACTATTATTGATGCAGATAACTTTGATTTTGATTTAAAAAACTCTAGTGTTGCCTACTCACAAATTTTATATGGTGATATTTTACTATTAAATAAATGTGATTTAGTAACTGATACACATTTGAAAAAGATAGAACAACACATTAATGGTATAAAAAAAGAACCAAGAATTTTGAGATCGATTAATAGTGAAGTTGGTTTGCAAACAATAATGAGTGTTGGACTTTTCGAAACAGATACTTTTCAATTTAAAGAGAACATTATTAGTAATCAAGATTCGCATGATCACTCTTCCCATTCCCATGATCAATCTTCCCATTCGCATGATCACTCTTCCCATTCTCATGATCACTCTTCCCATTCTCATGATTCTATAAATAACATAGAGGGATTTACATCTATTTCTTTTGAGACGAATGATCCATTTTCTTTAAGGAAGTTTCAAAACTTCTTAGATAATCAAATCTCACAAAATGTATTTAGAGCTAAAGGGATTTTATGGTTTATGGAAAGTGAAAGAAAACATATTTTTCATTTATCTGGTAAACGTTTTTCTCTTGATGATTGTGAATGGGAAAATGAAAAATCAAATAAAATTGTTCTAATAGGAAAAGATTTAGATCATCAAACTATTAAGAATCAGCTTAATTCTTGTAGATTTAATTATTGAGAAGAAGCATAATAAAGTACTATTTATTATTAGAAAAATTTTTATTAAACAAACAAAGAATTTATTATCAGATTTAAAGCCTTTAAATATTGCTTCTTTAATAGTTGCATTTATACTTATAATTCCGATTTTTAGTTTCTTAATTGAAGGAATAGATTTTATTTTAGGTGGCAATTTTTCTTTAGGTATTTCTGGAAGAAAAGAAATATTTGGCACATTAAAACTTTTAATACTTACTAGTTTTTTAGGAGGTGGTTTAGGGACCTTAAATGGATGGGTACTATCCAATTGCGAATTTAGATTAAGGAAAACTCTCCGTATTTTTCAACTAATTCCACTAGCAACTCCAGCATATTTATTAACTGCATTATTACAGGATTTAGGAAGTATTTTAGGTTACCAAATAACTGGTTTATGGTGGGGAGTTCTTATACTCTCAATTACTACTTACCCTTATGTTTTCTTACTTGCTAACGAAAGTTTTAATAAATTTGGAGTTAATCAAATTAATGCTAGTAGAGGATTAGGGGTTGGACCATGGGGCAGCTTTTTTAAAATTGCTCTTCCAATGGCTTTCCCAGCATTAATAACTGGAATCAGCCTTATGTGTATGGAAGTTATGAATGATTTAGGGACAGTTGAGTTGTTAAATATTCCAAGTATTTCTAAAAGTATCGCTGAAAATTGGATCATTGAAGGAAATCCTAAAAGCGCAATTGGATTATCATTAGTTGCCTTAATAATAGTTTTTACTTTAATTTTGCTTGAAAAACTTTCAAGAAGGAAGACAAAGCGTTGGAGTGAAAATCCTGCTTCATTAAGTTCTCTGGGATTTAAGTTAAAAGGAAATAGGTCTCACTTAGCATATTTATTTACTTCATTACCACCATTATTTGCAATTGGAATTCCATTTTCTTGGTTTCTATTAAATATTGATCAGTTAAAAAAAGGATTCACAACAGAATTAATATCTCTTACTTTTAGAACTATTAGCCTTGGAATAATTACTGCATTAGTAGCATTAATTTTCTCTTTAATATTAACGCTATCTAATCGTGAGAATAAGAATTTACTTATGAGATTAATAACATTCCCGGCAGGTATTGGATATGCAATCCCAGGAACTGTATTAGCTATATCATTAATAACTATTTCCAATTCAAAGTTCTATTTTATTGCTATATTCCTCCTGATCTGGGGTTACGTAGTTCGATTTTTAACTATTTCAAAAGGTTCTCTTGATTCTGGGTTTGAAAGAATATCTCCAACCCTTGATGAGGCTGCAAAAGGACTTGGCTCTAATTGGCTTGGTGTTATCAAGAAGATACATATTCCACTATTAAAAGGTCCAATCTTTGTTGGATCACTTTTAGTATTTGTAGACACCATTAAGGAATTACCAATTACATTTATTCTTAGACCTTTCGACTTTGATACCTTATCTGTAAGGATATATCAATATGCTGGAGATGAGCGAATGGCAGAAGCCTTATTACCTGCATTCTTTATAACAGTCTTGGGACTAATTGCATCAAGTACATTAATTCCAACCTTAGAAAAAAAGAACTAAATTTTCTTTAAAAATTTTCTTAATAAGAAAGGAAGACCTAAAAATAAATCTGCCGAGGTAGATATCAATCTAAAATAAATTAAACTTGGAAGAACTATATTGTGTGGAATATTTTTTCCACAAAAAAAGAGAAAACAAGCCTCAAATACCCCTACCCCGCCTGGGGCTGTAGGTACTATTAATCCAATAGCCCAGGACAAACAAAAAATTACCAATAAATAAAAAATACTATATTGATGGTCTAAATTAACTATATAAAAGCAAATAATAAATCCAATAAATTTTGATAATACAAAAATAATCTCTATCAAAAAAGCTCTCGCAGGGAAGAAAGAAATTATTTTTATTCTTTCCTCAAATCGATACTTTTCATTGTTAATTTTTAAATATTTAATACTTTTACCTTTTAACGTTTCTAACCTTTCCAAAATATGAAAAATTAATTTCCTATTCAGAAATATCAAGGGTATTAGTAATAAAAAATAAAATGGGGAAAAAATTATGCCAACTGAAGCCAATAAGAAAGATGCACACAACATAAAATAAGGCTCAATGAGTGTCGAATAAAAAGCTAATTGAGGATTACTAATATCTTTTATTAAGTTATATCTTTCAAAGAAATGCCAAATGCCTCCTGGCACATATTTAAGAATATTCGTCAGAACATAAAAGGAAATTAAACTTTTTTTAATCTTGGTTTTACCAAACCAAGCAACTATATTTTTCCAAGCCAGTGCATTAAAATAAATACTAAATAAACAAAATAAAAATGATAAAAATATATAATTTCCATTTCTAGCAAAATCAATATTTAATGAAATTTGATCAAGATTTTTAAAAAAATAAAAAGAGAAATAAGATATACTCAAAAGGAAAAAAAGTTTCTTCAGAATTACTAAGTTAATATTCTTTAAAAGATTTATAAAATAAATTTTTTGCATATTAAATCTTATTTCCAATCTTCAAAAGCTTTAAATTCTTTGCATGATTCTCTAATGATATTTCTTACTTCTTCAGCTGTTTTATTATTCTCAATTTGCAATCTTAAAATCTCATCATTCTCTGGTTTCATATAAATAGTTCCGTTAGGTTTCATTGATTGTTTAAATTTAATTTTTCCGAAAGTTGTTAGACACTCCCCCTTTCTTCTCAGTAAAACCCACCTCGCTTGTTTTCTTTCTCTCAAACCTATAGTAGTAGAAAATTCAAACCATAATTTCCTAAAATACTCTTGCTTTTTAATAGGTAAAATAACTTGTATAGAAAAACCTATTCGGTTTTTTTTCATATTAATTGTCTGAGAAGAAACATCATAAGCTCCTTCTTTTCTAAATTGCTCAATTAAATTAGCTATTTCTTCAGACGTTTGATCATCTATCCATGCCTCTTGAACACAAATCTCCTCATATCTTGGACTAATTTTTTGATCTATCAAATTCTTATCACTAGAATTAATTTTTAAAACCCTTACCAAATTTGGGCATGGAAGATTTAAATTCCCAAGACCTACTCCATACGAATCAATAGAATATTTATAAGGAATTTGGAAATATTCAACTAAATTACAAAGTAAAGCTATTCCGGTTGGAGTGGATAATTCGCCCTCTATAGAATTAATACTTGAGATCACCTTAATATTTCTTTTTCTTAATAACTCTATTACCGCAGGAGATGGTATTGATAGTTTGCCATGATCAGCCTGAATAAAACCTCTCCCTAAAGTAGGTTCATTACAAAAAATCTTCTTTGGCTTTAAATATTCAATTGAAGTACAGACTCCAATAATATCTACTAAGGAATCTATTGCACCGATCTCATGAAAATGAACTTCTTCTGGGTTAATACCATGAACTCTTCCTTCTGCTATAGCTAAAGACTTGAAAACTTCATAAATTCTTTTTTTTAATTTTTCTTCTAATTGAGCCTTCAGAATCAAATTTTTAATACTTTTCCAATCTCTTTTAGTGCTTTGATCAACTTTCTCAACATCAACCTTTATTCCTCGAATTGAACAATTTTGAGATTCTCTAAAGTTTAAATAATATAAATTTTCTAATCCAAAACATGCGAGTTTTTTCTCAATTTCTTCTTTTGGTACCCCCAAATCATAAAAAGCACCCAATAACATATCCCCAGAGACACCAGGAGAACACTCAATTAAGATTTCTTCCATAATCCTTTATAAATTTTTGAATAATAAGAATTCAATAGATCAAAAATTGACAATAATAATCAATTCTATACTTTTTCAGATTTTATTTTTTCGATAATTTCGTAATTTACCATTCTCAGAGTATTTCCATCTCTAATCACATCGAGGCTTACAAAGTTATTCAGAAATTGAAGAGGGATCTCTCCTTCAAGAATAATTTTAAAAGTTGAATATTTTGATCTCTTTGAAGGTGGAGAAGAACAAATTTTTATAACAATCTCTTTCTTTTTTGTATTTACATAGACCAATTCTCCTCTTATTGAAAAATAATTATTATTTAAATTTAATTCTTCTAATAACTTATTAGGATCCTTTTCAGAATTATTTTTATCAAATTGATTTAACTGATAAGGGTCCCATATACCAGCTACCTGTAAATGTAGATTTTTAATGTTCTTGTTTCTTGGATAAACAATCCAAAAATAATCCTTCTCTAAATTTATATATTTTTTTATCAGTGCTATAGCTTTTCCAAGAATAACTGTTTCAAGTATTTTTCCTTCCTTATCAGTTAATGTTCCTCTATTTAATTGATCAATATTATTTGGCTTATAAATACCTTTAACAATGCCTATTGCCCTGTACTGTAATTTATTTGTAACTTCTTGGATAGGATTTTTAATCATATTTAGTTATGTTTAAGAAATGTTTTAATAAGATATTATCTGGATTAAAGGCTTTCTTTTACTTCAATCTCATTAAATAATTTTAATGCATCATCTATAGCATCAGATGGACTAGTCGCATCATTCATACTATTAGCCCTTCTAATCATCTCAACTATTTCGAACGGGTTAGTAGGTAAATCTGAACTATTTGTATCAATTTTTGTAGAGCTATCAATTTCAATTTCATTCAGGTATGACTCTTCTGCATTTAATATAGCCGAATTGATATTAATGAATGAAGCAAATAAAATGAAAATTTTCCCTAATCTTGATATCTTTTTATTTAATTTGAATTTCATTTTGTTTAATTTCAAAATAATTTAAGATTTAAGATTATTTGCTATTTTAATTTTACATAATTTGGTAATAAATTGTTAATAGCAACTTGGAATGTAAACTCTGTAAGAACAAGACTTTCTCAAATAACTAATTGGATTAAGGAGGTAAATCCAGATATCCTTTGTCTACAAGAAACTAAAGTTATAGACGATGCTTTCCCTTCATCGCATTTTGAAGAATTAGGTTATGAAGTTATTATTCATGGGCAAAAATCTTACAATGGGGTTGCAATAATAAGTAAGTTTAAGATTGAAAATGTAAATAAAGGATTTACTAATAAGAATAAAGAGGTGAAATTTTCTATAGGCATTAATGAGCAAAAAAGGTTAATTTCTGCAGATATCAATGGGTTAAAAATAATAAATGTTTATGTGCCAAACGGTTCTTCAATAGATTCTGACAAATTCGATTATAAGATTAAATGGTTAAATCATTTATCAGCATTCTTAGATGAGCAAGTGAAAGATGATGATTTAGTCTGTTTCGTAGGTGATTTTAATATAGCTCCAAGCGAAATAGATATTCATAACCCTCAAAAATACGAAGGTGGAATAATGGCTTCAAAGATTGAAAGAGAATCACTCAATAATGTTCTTAAAGGAAGATTTATTGATTCTTTTCGGATTTTTGAGAAGAATACTGGTCATTGGAGTTGGTGGGATTACCGTAATAATGCGTATGAGCTAAATAAAGGTTGGAGAATTGATCATATTTATATTAGTAAAAACCTTTCATCAAAACTTAAAAGTTGTGTAATAGAAAGGAATCAAAGAGAAAATTTACAACCTAGTGATCATGCTCCAGTATTAATTAATCTAGAGATCGATAATCAAAATGAAGATTTCTTAGATGATGATGATGATCTTTTCGAAATATAATTATGAAAGATCTTAATTTTTTATAAACCGCAAAACGCTTTATATTAAAGAGTAATTGAGAAACGAACCAACTTAATCCCAAATTTTCCTCAAAATTAATTATTTACATTCCAAAGTATTGCAGTAAAAATATCATGATGTAATATTTCTACCTGATTGACAAAATTTTTACTTATTTCTAAGTTAGAACATAGTGAAAATTTCTCAAAACTACATTCATTTAAATTTTGACTGACATATTAAAAACTACTCATTCTGAAGAAGTTTTCTCTTCAGCTTTAGAATTAATGCCAGGAGGAGTTAGTTCCCCCGTGAGAGCATTTAAGTCTGTTGGTGGTCAGCCAATTGTTTTTGATAGAGTAAAAGGTCCATATGCTTGGGATGTTGACGGGAATAGGTATATTGATTACATAGGTAGTTGGGGTCCAGCTATTTGTGGACACGCCCATCCAGAAGTGATTACAGCATTGCAAGAAGCAATTGAAAAAGGTACTAGTTTTGGAGCACCTTGTGTATTGGAGAATAAACTTGCAGAAATGGTGATCGATGCGGTTCCATCGGTTGAGATGGTTAGATTTGTAAACAGTGGCACGGAAGCCTGCATGGCAGTTTTAAGGCTAATGAGGGCATTTACAGGAAGAGATAAAGTAATAAAATTTGATGGGTGCTATCACGGTCATGCTGATATGTTTTTGGTAAAAGCTGGTTCTGGAGTAGCTACTTTAGGCTTACCAGACTCCCCAGGAGTTCCAAGAACTACAACAGCAAACACTCTAACTGCTCCTTACAACGATCTTGAAGCTGTAAAAAAATTATTTTCTGAGAATCCAGATGCGATATCAGGAGTAATTCTTGAGCCTATAGTGGGTAATGCCGGATTTATTACTCCTGAACCTGGTTTCCTTGAAGGATTGAGAGAGTTAACAACTGAAAATGGATCTTTACTAGTTTTTGATGAAGTAATGACTGGTTTCAGAATTAGCTACGGAGGAGCTCAAGAAAAATTTGGAGTTACGCCTGATTTAACAACTCTCGGTAAAGTGATTGGGGGAGGTTTACCTGTAGGAGCGTATGGAGGGAAAAAAGAAATAATGTCAATGGTCGCACCATCCGGACCTGTCTATCAAGCGGGGACTTTAAGTGGAAATCCTCTAGCAATGACAGCAGGTATTAAAACTCTTGAGTTACTGAAACAAGAAGGTACCTACGAAAAACTTGAGTCAACAACCTCTAGGTTAATTGAGGGTATTATTCAATCTGCTGAAAATAATGGAATTACAATAAGTGGTGGGAGCGTAAGTGCAATGTTCGGATTTTTCTTATGTGAGGGACCGGTAAGAAATTTCGAAGAAGCTAAAACAAATAACTCAGAACTCTTTGGCAAACTCCATAGGGAAATGCTCAAAAGAGGCGTGTACTTAGCTCCAAGTCCTTTTGAGGCTGGATTTACTTCATTAGCTCATAGTGAAGAAGAAATTGATCGAACGCTAGAAGCCTTCGATCAATCTTTTAGTGTTATAAAAAACTAATATATTATCTATTTTTTCCGCCTACGATTACTGGGGGCATTGATCCGCTAGTGCCAGGAAGGCCAGGAACAACTTGAGTACTTCCATCCCATTTATCTAAAAATAGTTTAAAGAGGACTTGATCATTTAAGCCTTTGTTTAGAGTTTCGTATCTTAAAGCTTCTTGTCCAGCAATTTCAACTTCTGTTTTAGCTCTTAAAAGTAGCTGTCCTGCAATTTGTTTCTGTTCAATTGCTGCTCTATATTCCTCAGCAATTTCTAATCCAGTAAGATCTAAGCTTTTAACATCTACGTAATCAAAAGAATTCAATTCCTCAGCTACGGTAGAAGCTACTTTTTCAGAAATAACATTAAATTCAGTTGCTATAGTTTCTAGTTCGTATTGTGAGAAAACAGATTTTAGAGCTTTAAGTAAAGAAGGCTGAACTATCTTTTGATAAACATCACTATTTCTACTAGCAATTGTGGCAAAAATTCTGCCTGCTTCATCTGGTTTAACAGAATATTTGACAGTAGCTGTTGCTCTAATAACTTGAAGATCTTTTGTTAAGGTTTCAAATTTCTCAGGTTGAACTTGAGTTTTTATATCAAAGGGGAAAACCGACTGAACGAAGGGGATCTTAAAGTTTAATCCTGCTCTTCTTGAACCACCACTCACTTTCCCTAAAGTAGTCACTACAGCTACTTGTCCAGAAGGTACGACAAATAAAGATTGAGTGAGCAAAAGAAATCCTGTAAATGATAAAACAATTAGTAACGTAGCTGTTCCTCCTGGACCAGTCGGGGTGACATTTTTGAAAGATGTTGACATTTAAATATGCTTTTTAATAATCATATTTAAAGAAATTAATTAATGCATTGATTAAGTATTTAATTAAAATATTTTTTTAATAATTAGTTTACGTAATTAACAAATGAATTTTATAAATTACTTTGCTTTAAATTTCTGCAATAATTGTAAATAAAGATCCTCATCTATTTCTTTTATATCGTATTCAGAAGGTAATACTCCATGCTTATGCTCATGGGCAGCCATCCAACAAAATTTCTCAATTTCTGTTAATGAGAAACGTGGATAATCTTTAATTTTTAAGCACAATGAATGCAGAAGAGATTGTGAATAACCAGTCATTATAAGGCCATAATTATTAATATCTTATCGATAATTATTAGCTTGTAGAGGAATTTTATATGTCTCCTCCAAATTTTCAAGTAACTTAATTGCCAATTGAAGATCATTCTTGCTTTTGCTCATTACTCTTAATGTTTCTCCATTAATGCTTACATTAATCTTTTTAATTTCATCTCTAATATTTTTACTGATTTTTTTTGCAATTTCCTGATTAAGTCCTTTCTTTAAAGTAATGGTTTGCTTTACTTTATTTCCGCTTACAGCTTCAATATCATCGTAATCAAAGATTTTTAGAGAGAGTTTTCTTTTAATTGCCTTTTGTCTGAGAATATCAATCACAGAATTTAGTGTTAATTCACTATTTGTAATTATGAAAATATGTTCTTTTTCCAATTCCACAGATGTTTCAGTCCCTTTAAGATCATATCTTTGAGAAATCTCTCTTTTAACTTGATCTAAAGCATTTACTAATTCTTGTCTATCGAAATCAGAAACTACATCAAATGAAAAATTTTCTGCCATTATTTTAATTTTAAATTAATTTAATTATCACCTTTTTAAAACTTTAAAAAATAAAAAGAGAGTTTATTTAATCAAAAAATAACAAACTAACAACCTTGCCCATTTCTTCAGCACATCTACAACTATTTAATAAAGTTTCACTATCGTGAAAAGCGAAACAAATTAATTGATCACACCTATTAATAATTTCTTGATTACAAAGACTACTTGCCATTGGTAAAGGTAACTCATCATTTTCGCTTTTCTCAACCAAATGAATAACGCTTTCTAATTGGTTTTTAATTTCAGGTAATTGCTTATCTAGGCTCTGTGGTAAAAGAACAGTCAGCAAAGACGGATTAATACCTAAAACAGCTCTTATTACTGCGGCATTAACTCCCTGAGATCCTGAGGTAAGGATAGTATGTCCCTCTTCCGCTAATGATCTTGCGATTAGTTCGATCAAGTGAATGTCAACTACAGGTACATGTCTACTACCCAAAAAAGCAATCCTTCTTTTCCCATTATCCTGAAGTTTTGCAAGTTCCTGAGCTAAGGTATCAACACCTTCTGTTGAGGGTAGGTCTAAAGAACGACTCAAAATAAAATGGTTACTACATTTGAAATTAGCATTTATCTGAAAAATTGCAGGGAAAATCTATAGTTTCAAGAATATTTTTTAGATTTACATGCTCTCGAACTAATTGAACAGCATACGATGCTTTTATTGATTCATGTATCCTGACATGTCCAAAAGCTTGTTCAATAATTTCCACTGATGCAAGAGTATCTAAGTCTACTTTTAAAATTGGCACTTCTAACTCTTCTGCTCTATGGATCAGTTGTAAAAGAGGTTCACCCAAACCAGTAAGAATTAAACATTGGGTAGACGCTTCTAAAGCTGCAAGTTGAATATCAGTTCTTTCGGCTCCTGTTACGACAGCCATATTTCTCCTTCTTCTAAAAAATTCCATAGCAGAATTGACTCCCATAGCACCAATACTTAATGTTTCAACGAGTAATTGTTCTTTTTCAGGACAGCAAATTACTTTTGCATCTAACCTTGTTGTAAGTTCCCCTACAGTGACACTTCTGAGTAAAGGAGATTTGGGCATCACCCCAAATACTTTTATGTTCATCTCTTGGAGAGAGGGTATTATTTCATTTTTTATTTTTTCAACTTGCTCAGGAACAACAGCATTCAATATGGCTCCTGCGAAATGATCTCCTAATTGTTTTTTTGCATCTAGTAAAGCATCTACACTTTTACTATCCTCCCATAGATTAACAATTAGGACTTTTGCGTTTAATTGTTTTGCAAGTTGTGGAAGACTCAAACCATAAATCATTCCTTCATTTAGGCTACCTGCAGCTTCAAGAATATTTAAACCATCAAAATCGTCATTTACTAATGCCTCTATTTGTTCAAACCCTTTACCTGGACTTAAGTCTTTATTTATAATTCTTTTCTCAGCAGATATATTATCTAACAATCCTACTGAAGGAATTAAGTTTTCTTCTGCAAGATTTAATGTCGAACCAATAAATTTAACGTCATCGTCTATTAGTCCTTCATAAGTCATTGAAGGAAGATTAGTAAGTTCAATACAAGTTGCTAATGGTTTTCCTACACGTATTTTTTTTCCTTGTTCTAAAAGTTTTTTTGATATTCCCAGTACTACTGCTGACTTACCACTAAATGGTTCACAGGAACCAATTAACAATATTTGACTCATAATGAACGAATTAATTTATTCATAGATTTAAGATAATATTTTTTTAAGAACTATACAATTATTTATTTAATACCTTTAAACAAATAAATTAAAAAACATAGTGCAAAGTAAAATAATTTATATTATTTGGATTTATGAAAAGATTCTTACAAAATTCAATTAAATAAATGAGGGAATTAAAAACTATTGGAATTACCGGCGCTTCAGGAGCATTAGGGAAAGAATTAACAAAAGTATTTCGGGAAAAAGGATATAAAGTAATAGGATTTACTCATAGTAAAAATAATTATGAAATAAACAATGACTCTCCCAATGAATGGATTGAATGGCAATGCGGAAAAGAATTCTTATTAAAAGAGCACCTAAAAAAAATCGATATCCTAATTTTGAACCATGGAATCTACGACATAAGTAAAGAAAATTCAAATTATGAAAATTCAATAGAAATAAATGCTTTAAGTAAATTAAAATTTCTAAATTTATTTGAAGAAATTGCCCTCAAAAACAACTCACCAATTGCAAAGGAAATTTGGATAAATACCTCAGAAGCAGAAATATTGCCAGCTTTAAATCCCTCATACGAAATAAGTAAATCGCTTATTGGTCAACTAGTTTCCTTTAAAAAAAACCTTCTAAAAAATCATGAGAAGAAAAAATTAAAAATAAAAAAAATTATCTTAGGTCCTTTCAAGTCAGAATTAAACCCTATCGGTATTATGAGTGCAGAATTTGTATCTAATAACATTTACAATTTTGCGAATTTAAACATTTTTTTAATAATCATTAGCCCTAACCCTATCTCCTACATTCTATTTCCCATTAAAGAGTTATATTTTTATTTATATTGTAAATTTTTAAAAATATCTAAGATTAGTAACTAAAAATCTCTATCTGTCAAAATTTCTATACCATCTTTCATTACAACGATTGTGTGTTCCCATTGTGCTGACAAATTTCCATCTTTTGTTATTACTGTCCATTTGTCATTTAAAGTTTTACAAAACTTGGTGCCTTGATTAACTATAGGTTCTACAGCTAGTGTCATACCTTCACGAAGAACAACATTAGGTAATTCGTTAGTTCGGAAATTGAAAACAGATGGTTCTTCATGAAGGTTTCGGCCTACGCCATGACCTGTATAGTCCTCAACTACACTAAATCCATTGGATTTAACAATATCTTCAATTGCACCTGCGATATCAAGCAGAGTATTACCTGATTTAATTTTTGAAAGTCCAGCATACAAAGCTTTAAGGGCTACATCGCTAAGTTTTTGGGCTTGCTCACTTACATCACCTACACAAATAGAAATACAACTATCTCCATGAAAGCCATCTAGATAAGCCCCAGTGTCAATTTTAACAAGATCTCCATCTTTAATTATTTTATTTTTGTTTGGTATACCATGAACAACTTCATTATTAATGCTTGAACAAATACTTGAGGGAAATCCATGATAACCCTTGAAACTTGGCACAGCACCCATCTCTCTTATCCTCTTCTCCGCAAAATCATCCAAATCTTTTGTACTCATTCCTGGTTTAATGAGGTCATTTATTTCTCTCAAAACTGTTCCAACAATCCTGCTCGATTTCTTCATCAATTTTATTTCCCTTGAAGACTTTATTTCGATTCCTCTTCTTCTTTGGATAAAAGGAACTTGATCGTTGGATTTAGAATTATTTTTATTTAATAAAAGATCTGCAAAATGTTTCATTGGAATAAATAATAGTACTAGGTAAATATCATCGAAATAGCCATAGTCATCATGGCCACCTCAAATCTAACAGTAAGAAAAACAGAAAATGAAATTTATTACTAATTCTAGGCAATTTCATAAATCATTGGCACCTTGGGTTTTCCTCCCATTATTCATTTCAGCTTTAACAGGCACATTCTATAGGATCTCAAAAGATTTATTAGGATACTCAAGAGATGAAGTTCACTGGTTAATGTCTCTACACGAAGGGGAGTGGCTCGGAGAAAATGGAGAACTAATATACGTAATTTTGAATTCTTTAGGGCTTATTTGGATGTTAATAACTGGGTTTCAAATGTTTTCAAAAAAAATTTCATTTCCTAAAAAGGTTACTAAAGGCGAGTCGAAAGGTTAAAGTAGTATTCTTGATGAATTATTGAGCATAAAATGGCAAAAGAGAAACAAGAAACTGAGTCAGAAATCATTATTGAAACTGACACTACCACAGAATTAACTGTTGAGAAGCAAGGCAAAGAGCTAGTTGCCCAAACAAATTTAAGTTCATCAAATTTAATAAAAGAATTTGAAAGAGAACAATTAAAAAAACAATTGCCTGAAATATATGTTGGAGATACGGTTAAAGTTGGAGTAAAAATTACAGAAGGTAACAAAGAAAGGGTTCAACCTTACGAAGGAGTTGTGATTGCGAAGAGACATGGTGGCCTCAATCAAACCATTACAGTAAGAAGGATTTTTCAAGGTATCGGAGTTGAAAGAGTATTTATGCTACATAGTCCTCAAGTAGCCTCTCTAAAAGTAGAACGTAGAGGTAAAGTAAGAAGAGCTAAGTTATTCTATCTGAGAGATAGAATAGGAAAAGCTACTCGCGTGAAACAACGCTTTGATCGATAAGGTTGTAAAGTTGTTTCAACCTAATGGTCATAAAGGTGCTTATAATCTTTTTATTGCGCCGTTAGTTCAGTTGGTAGAACGCAGGTCTCCAAAACCTGATGTCGGGGGTTCAAGTCCTCCACGGCGCGTTTGGATCAACATTCTGTAAATTATTTTTTTTCATTTAGATGGAGTTAGATCTTCAACCTGGGGACGTGGTTAAAGTCCTAGAATCAGCTGCTCTAGGATGGGTTCGCGCAAGAGTTATCAGAGTAAAATCTGGTGGAAGAGTTGTTGTTCAAAGCGATCAAGGCAGAGAATTTACAGCTCGAGGCAATCAAGTTCGATTAATTGAACCAGCAGGCTTTAGGCCTTGAAGAAAATTTAATAAGTTTCCTTCAAAAAAAAAAAAAGAAGCTAAATTATTTCTTTATATCCTCAAATTTATGAATTTTTTTTTATTACAACAACATTAATAAAGTATTATGATCTGATAATTTTAAACTCAGTTATCTAATTTAATTAGAACAAAAATTCTGGGACCGTAGTTCAACTGGTTAGAGCACCGCCCTGTCACGGCGGAAGTTGCGGGTTCGAATCCCGTCGGTCCCGTTCTTTTCTAAAGTAAATTGGAAAAACGTTTAAGGTTAGCACCAAGTCCAACTGGTTTGTTACACATAGGTACAGCAAGAACAGCTTTATTTAATTGGTTATATGCTAAAAAAACAAATGGTAAATTTCTGATTAGAATCGAAGATACAGATATTTTACGATCTAAATCTGAATATACAACAAATATATTAAATGGATTAAATTGGCTAGGACTTAATTGGGATGAAGAGCCTATTAAGCAAAGTAAACGTGTTTCTGTTCACAAAAATTATATTAAAAAACTTTTAGAAAGTGGAGCAGCATATAGATGTTTTACTTCAGAAAGTGAGATCCTTGACCTTAGAGAAAAACAAAAAGCAAGTGGTTTACCACCCAAGCACGACAATAGACATAGAAATCTTACTAGTAAAGAGATCAAAGAATTTATATCCCAAGGAAGATCATCTGTAATAAGGTTTAAAATTGATGAGAAAACGGAGATCAAATGGGAAGACCAGATTAGAGGCGAAATAAAATGGCAAGGCAAGGATCTCGGTGGAGATTTAGTTTTGTCAAGAAGAGCTTTAGGTAATGAAATAGGAGATCCTCTATATAATCTTGCTGTTGTAGTAGATGACAATTTTATGAATATTACTCATGTTGTAAGAGGTGAAGATCATATCTCAAATACTGCAAAACAAATATTGATATATAAAGCTTTAGATTTTAAATTACCAATTTTTTCTCATACTCCTCTCATTTTGAATAGCAAAGGTAAAAAGCTTTCTAAACGTGATTCCGTAACTTCCATCGATGAATTTAAAGAGATGGGATACTTGCCTGAGGCTTTAGCCAATTACATGGCATTTTTAGGATGGTCTATAAAGTCGCCTGAGAGTGAAATTCTTTCCTTATCAGAGATATCTAAAGTTTTTAATTTGTCAGATGTAAATAAAGCTGGTGCCAAATTTAATTGGGAGAAACTTAATTGGATTAATTCCCAATACATCAAGAAAATGGAACTGACACAATTAAGTAAATTTGTTAAGAATTACTGGAATGAAATGGGTTGGGAATCTCCCTCTACAGAATGGGATTTGAAATTGACAAATTTAATTCAAGACTCATTGATTCTATTAAAAGATGCAATTGATCAATCAAAACCCTTTTTTATCTTGTCCCAAATGAAAAAAGAGGGGGAAGAATTTCTCAAAAATAAGAAAGAGGCAAAAGAATCTTTAAAGTACATCCTTTTTTATTTAAAAGAAGAAAAAATAACTAAAATTAATAAGGATAAAGCTCGAGAAATAATCAACAAAATTGCAATTAACCACTCCATCAAAAAAGGGATTTTAATGAAATCATTGAGAATAGCTTTTTTTGGATGCCTAAGTGGACCAGATTTAATTCAAAGTTGGGAGTTATTCTCTGAGAACAAAATTGATATCCATCTAATTGAAAGATGTTTTAATTAACTATATTTCCTTGTCAATTAAATTTAGAAAATTTGCTAGAGGTCTTGCCGTCAGACCTTGAATACCGACTGTCATCAATATCGTTAGAAATACCAAGCCTTGGAGACGACCCGCACCAAGGACTCCTGCCTGCTCAAGTCTTATTGAAAAAAGAGAGGCGACAGCGGCAGTAACTATCCCCCTTGGCGCTAGCCACGATAAAAACACTCTTTGTTTTACATCTAATTCTCCTCCCATAGTTGCCAGTGATATGGAAATCGGACGTACAATTATCATCAACATTAATACGCAGATAACCCCCCCCCAACCTAATGGACTTAATTCTCCCCAAGAGACATCAGATGCCAGAAGAGGGAAAAGAACTGTTATGGATAGTTGAGCTAATTCTCCAATCAAATTATCTAATCTTTCTTTATCAATAATTTCTCTTTTGCCTACAATAAATCCTGCAGCAACAGAAGCGGGTAACCCTGATTCAGGCAAAATATATTCACAAATTCCATATACAAGAAAAATAAATCCTAATGTAACCTGAAGCTCAATTCCAAATGATGCATCGTTTTTTATTTTCTTTAAAATTTCAGACAGCAACCATCCAGAACTAATACCTATCAAAACCCCTCCACCTAATCTCTGCATTAAGGCAATAAATACCTCATTAATTCCATGTAAATCTCCCAATATTAGTTCTAATAACAATAAAGCGAGAACGGCTCCGATAGGTTCAAGAACTAATCCTTCAGCTTTTAGGACCTCTGATAGTGGAGATACTAATTTTATTTGGTCAACTAAGGGTGAAACTACTGTCGGTCCAGTTGCAAGAACTATCGCACTATAAACTCCAGCTACTGGCCATGATAGTCCTGCTAGCCAATGAGCTATAAATATTCCTGCTGATAATGAAATAAATAATCTTATTAACGAAATTCTTAAGACAGTATTTCTAATATTTCCTTCAGGTAATTTTAAATTTAACCCCCCTTCAAATAAAACTAAACAAACTAAAAGTCCAACTATAGTCTCAAGTCCCTGTCCAAGATCAAGTGGCTCAACAAGCCCGAACCCTGAGCGTCCAATGAATAATCCAGAAATTAATAAAATTACTACACTTGGAAATCCAGAGACAGAAGAAATTAAACGTGCGCATGCCCCTGCAAAAACAGTTATACCCCAAAGTAAGCCAAGCCTTTCAGGCGTCATAAATTTTTCTTTATAATAAAAATATTAATTAATTTGATTAAATCAATAATCCTATTTTAAGTCCACTATAAACAATATTTATTAATTAAATCTAATTAAAGATTTAATTAATTAAAACCCCTTATGAAAAATAAGAACATAATTTTTTAATTTATTGTTTAAGTAGATGAAAATTTACTAATCAAAGCAATAACAATCAATATTATTCCTATCCCTATCGTCGCCATTCTTCCGTTCCAAATTTCTGCTTGAGGAGTAAAGCCTCTTTTCCATAAATTAAGCTCTTGTTTATCAACAACCTTTTTTGTTTCTTTAAGATCTATTTTTGATTCTTTTTTCATTAGTACTAGAAAGGAGGTTTTTTTTCATAAAGAGTATTTGCTTGGTCAATAGGAAGTCTTCCTGAAATGCCCAATTTAAGAGAACTTTCATATGCCTTAAATTTGAGTCTAAATAAGGCAGCGGCTCCAATCATCGCCGCATTATCTGTGCAAAGATTTATTGGAGCTAAATGAACTTTAATAGATTTTTTACAAGCTTCACTAATCATCATTTTTCTTAACGTATCGTTAGCCGCGACTCCACCTACAACGACGATATTATCTAAACCATAATCATTTGCACATTTTATTGTTCTCTCTACCAATACCTCTGCTACAACCCTTTCAAAACTTGCAGCAATATCTGGAATTGGTATTTCATCCCCATTTAAATTTATTTTCTCAACCAATCTTAATACAGCTGTTTTTAAACCACTAAAAGAGAAATCATATTTCAAAAAACCCCCTTCCTTATCAGAGATCTTGCATTTAGGTAAATTAAATTTTGAGGAATTACCCTTTTTGGCGATTTTCGCAATTGCAGGACCTCCAGGATAACTAAGTCCTAATAATCTTCCAACTTTATCGAACGCTTCACCAGCAGCGTCATCATAACTTCTTCCAAGTCTTTGCATCTTTCTTCTCTCACCAACTTTTATTAATTCAGTATGTCCACCACTAACAAGTAAGGTTAAGAAAGGAGGCTTGGGATAATTTTTTGAAAATAATATTGACGAAAGATGTCCCTCTAAGTGATGTATCCCCAAAAAAGGTTTTGAGTATAAAGTACATAATGATCTTGCAGTTATAGAACCAACTCTTAAACAGCCAACTAATCCTGGTGTGACAGTTGAAGCTATGACATCTATTTCTTCAATACGAATTTTTGATTCTTCTAAAGCTTGTTCGAGGACAAAAGGAAGTAATTCTAAATGTTTTCTAGCCGCGAGTTCTGGCACCACGCCTCCCCATTTAGAATGATCTTCAATTTGTGACGCAACAATATTTGAGTGTATTTTATAAAGATCACCACTATTAGAAACAATTGAGACAGACGTCTCATCACAACTTGTTTCAATAGCTAGAGCTTTATGCATATTTGATACGATACTGTTTTATTTTAATAATAATTTCTTAATTAAAACATCAAAGGAATTAAAGATTGCAACTTATGAAATTCTTTTTTTCAATCATAACTTCGGTTTTTCTCTTTCTTGGAATAACCCCAATTGCTTTAGCAGCTAATGGACCAGCATTAAATGCAGATAGAGCTAGCACAGAATATACAGCCTCAGCTCTAACAACATGCTCAGAAAATCCTAAATTTATTGAACGAGCAAGTACTGCTAAAACTCAAAAAGATATCACAAGATTTGAAAGATATGGCAAAGCAGCTTGTGGTGATGATGGATTGCCTCATTTAATAATAGGTCCACCACTTGAACCATGGGGAGCACTCTTAAATAGAGGTCATGAAGGTGACTTACTTATTCCTGGCGTATTATTTATCTATATTGCAGGAATTATAGGTTGGTCTGGAAGAGAGTATTTGATTGAATCCAAAAAGACTAAGAACCCAGCAGACCTTGAAATTATTATTGATTTAGACTTAGCGAGAAAATGTCTTATCAAAGGTGCTCAATGGCCCTTATTAGCTAATAAGCAAGGAAGGAACGGTGATTTAAGAGAGAAAGATAATAATATTACACTTAACGGCCCTAGATAAAACATCATCCCACACAATTCTAAAAATCAAATGCTTAAAATCTTTAACACAAAATTTATTAGGTCAGCACCAGTAGTTGCTGCAGTTTGGCTAAGCCTAACCGCAGGAATAATTATTGAATTTAATAGATTTTTTCCTGATTTATTATTTCATCCAATGAGCTGAGATTTCAAAGAGAACTTTCAAGACTTAATTATTTTGAAAATGTTTTTTACTGTCTCATCGACATCATGATTTGTTAATACAAAATCAAATTCATCTGAGGATGCAATTTCGTAGTCGGCTCTGCTAAGTCGTCTATCTATTGACTCCTCTTTTTCAGTACCTCTATTTCTTATTCTTTTTTCTAATTCTGCTTTGCTAGGAGGGAGAAGAAATATTGATAAGGCTTCTGGGAACTTTTCTTTAATTTGTTTTGCACCTTCAACCTCAATTTCAAGTAATACAATAAATCCTTTTTCAATCTTTTCATTAACAGTCTTCAAGGGGGTTCCATAGTAGTTTTCAGCGAATTGGGCCCATTCAAGAAATTCTTTTTTATCGATCATATCTTTAAACTTTTCATCACTTATAAAGTAATAATTCTCACCATCTTTCTCTCCAATTCTGGGATTTCTTGTTGTTGCAGAGATAGAAAGCCAAATATCTTTATTTCTATCTAAAAGTTCTTTAACAACAGTACCTTTTCCAACTCCACTAGGGCCAGTAATAATTATTAGTTTTTTTAAATTTTTCATATTAAAATTTTTACAGTAAAATAAATGATGGTGAATAATTACAAGAAATAATGCACAAGGGTGTACCTCAGATAATGGATATTACATCTATTAAATCTGTATTGCATGATTTATCTGAAGAAGTTTTACCATCACGGTTTGAGACTGCTCAACAACCCGAACCTAATATAATTCAATTTTGTTTAAGAGGAATAAATAGCCAAACTTGGATAGAAGTTTCTTGGGATAGTGATTCTGCACGGATACTTAAAATAAATAGGCCTAAAAAAATAGGAGCAGAAAGCACCCTCTCCAAACAATTAAGATATGGATTGAAATATATGGCTTTAGTTACACTTGAGCAAGATAAATTTGAGAGAGTTATTAAATTTGGATTTGCAAAAAAGCCTGGAGATGAAATAAATAAATTCTTAATTTTTGAATTAATGGGAAAACACAGTAATATTTTTTACTTAGATAATAATCAAAAAATAATTGCAGTTGGCAAACAAATAAATTCTAATCAATCTAGCTTTCGAACCGTTTCTACAGGCTCTATCTATTCAGAGCCTCCCAAAAACATGAAAAAGGAGCCTAGTCCTAACGAATCTTATGAAACATGGAAGGAATCTATTTCTTCAGTTCCTGAATCACTTAAATACTGCCTAATAAATACTTATCAAGGTGTAAGTCCAATTTTAACAAAGCAACTTGAGACTTTTAGTAATCTGGGCAGTGTAGAAATTATGAATAAAAATATTGATTTCATAAGTGAAACGAACTTAAAAAAAATATACCAAAGTTGGAAAATATGGATTGATAGGTTTTATAGTAACAACTTTAATTTCTCAATTTTTGAAAATTTCTTTTATTCAGTTTGGTTTTTAAAAAATGAAATAAAGAATAAAAATAATATTGATCAAATTAATGGATTAGAACACTATTATGATTTTTATTTAAAACAAAGGAAAATTGAAGCCTTAATAAAAAAAATTGATGGAATAATTTTTAAACAAACAACTCTTGAGAAAAAGAATTTAAATTTGCAATCTAATCTTTTAATTAACTCCGAAAATTATCAAATATATAAAGAAAAGGCTGACAAAATATTCATGGCTCATGAGATACAAAAACAAGATATTATCAAAGGCCAAAAGCTATATAAAAAGTCAAAAAAACTTAAAAGAGCACAAAATTTAATTAAAGAAAGGATTGATATTTATAAAAACAAACTTGATCGATTAGAAGAATTTAGTGCTCTATTGGATAACTTAAATTCTCTAAAAAATGAGAATCAGGAAATTAGAATCAACTTACTGGAAGAAATTAAAGCCGAAATTTGTCGAGAGTTTAATGTGAGAATCAAAAATATAAGAGAACAAAAAAGAGACTCATCTAGATTAGAATCATCCCCAATAGAAATATATACCCCAAAAGGCTTAACAATACAAATAGGGAGAAATATGAGGCAAAATGATCTAATAAGTTTCAAGTTTTCAAAAAAAGGAGATCTTTGGTTTCATGCACAAGAATCACCCGGAAGTCATGTTGTTTTAAAGTCTTCATCTCAAAACCCATCAGATGAAGACATTCAAATATCAGCAGATTTAGCAGCTTTATTTAGTAAAGCAAAAATGAATATTAAAGTCCCTATAAGTCTTGTAAATATAAAAGATCTTCAAAAAATCACAAAAGGAGGTCCTGGTTGCGTTTCGTTCAATAATGTAGAAATTCTATGGGGTAATCCTACAAGAGGAAAAGATTACATTAAAAAAAATCTTAAAAGAGTAATTTAGCTTATAATAAGATAAATAATTTTGTTAAATGTTAGATTTTCTACTTGGAACTCACGAATTTTTAGGTAATCATAGTTTCCCAGAGTTTATTATTGGATACTTATTTGGAGCAGCATTAATTATTGGAGCCCCAACTGTTTTTCTATTACTTGCTTTCGTAAGTGCTTTGATGAAAACAAATGGTAAAATGGGTGGTTATAGAGAATATGAAACATATGGAGAATCTTCTTTAAATGACGCTCCTCCATTTTTATTACCTGATCCGACCAATCCAAAATTAAGTAAATAGTTCTTAGCTACTAACAATCAAAATTACGATTTTTATAAATAATATAAATGATTATCTATTCAAAATCATAAAATAAGTTCAATAATGAAGAGGAAAGAAGATAGTAAGAATAATAAATTTGATTCGATGAGTTTTACTGATCATTTAGAGGAGCTGAGGCAAAGAGTACTAAATTCTATTTATTCAATATTAATTTGCATTTTTTTTAGTTTCTTAATAATAAAGCCTTTAATTTCTTTTTTAGAGGTCCCTGCAAGTGATATACATTTATTACAACTTGCTCCTGGAGAATTTTTATTTGTTGCCATCAAAGTAGCGGGATATAGCGGAATAATCGTCTCTATTCCATACATTTTTTATCAATTAATATTATTTATTTCTCCAGGTTTAACTAAAAAAGAAAAAAACCTAATTTTACCGGCTGTTTTTGGATCAGGTTTATTATTTTTTCTTGGCTTGCTTTTTTCCTGGTGGATATTAGTTCCCGCGGCAATAAATTTCTTTATAAATTTTGGAGCTGATATAGTTGAACCAACATGGTCCATAGAGAGATACTTTGATTTTGTTTTATTGTTAATGTCAAGCACTGCTGTAGCATTTCAGTTACCAGTTTTGCAATTTATTCTTGGTTCACTTGGAATTATTACTACAGAAAAAATGCTATCAAATTGGAAAGTAGTGGTAATTTCCTCTGCGATCTTATCCGCAGTAATTACACCCTCAACAGATCCTTTAACTATGTCATTGCTCTCAATTTCGATAATATTTCTATTTTTTGTAGGAGCTGGGCTAACTTACATATCTGAAAGCCTTAAATCAAAAACTCTTTCATCCTCTCATTAATTTGTAGTTGAAGGCTTACAGCTCTTCCTAATCTTGGCCTTGAATTTACTTTTTTAAGCCATTCCCTTACTTCATCTGAATAACCGCATCTATTTAATATTTCAATTTTATCTGCTATTGATTTTTTATATTCCACTTCATTTAATGGAAAAGATTCTTGACCTAAAAAACCCCACATCATTTGAAAATATAAATATTTTCCTCTTTTGAAAAGTCTAAAGTCATATTTTTTACCCCATCGATGAATCAAGTAATGGATAATCTCATCTACTACCAAAGGTTTCATAATTTAATAATAAACAATATCATAAAAAAATATAATTTAAATTATTAAAAGTCCTATCTATTTGCAACAGAAATCATGCAATCTGATTCATAATAACTAATAAATAACAGTCTCAAGTATCGAATGACTCAATTAAGTTCCAATGACGTCCCATCCATGGGTCGAAGGCAATTTATGAATCTTCTTACATTTGGAACAGCAACTGGTGTCGCATTAGGAGCTTTATATCCTGTAGCAAATTATTTTATGCCACTAAGATCTGGCGGCGGCGGCGGCGGAACTTCTGCAAAAGATGAATTAGGTAATCCAGTAACAAAGACCGGTTGGCTAGCAAGTCATCAAGCAGGAGATAGAAGTTTAGTGCAAGGTCTCAAAGGAGATCCAACTTACTTAATTGTCAATAGTGAAGGAGATATAGGAGAATTCGGACTAAATGCTATTTGTACCCATTTAGGATGCGTTGTTCCGTGGGATAGCGGCGCTAATAAATTCATATGTCCTTGTCATGGAAGTCAATATGACACAAATGGAAAAGTAGTAAGAGGACCTGCACCTTTGTCTTTGGCCTTGGCGCATGTTGATGTAGATGATGATGCTGTACTTGTAAAACAGTGGTCAGAGACAGATTTTAGAACTAATGAAAATCCTTGGTGGGCCTAAGAGAATGATTAATTTTAAAAAACAAATCATGAAAAAAACAACTTTCTTTCTCTGCACACTGCTTTTGATTTCCAGCATTGTAATTTTCCCAAGATCCTCTTTTGCTTATCCATTTTGGGCGCAGCAAAATTATGAATCCCCCAGAGAAGCCACAGGAAAAATAGTCTGCGCAAATTGCCATCTAGCACAAATGCCAACTATTGCAGAGGTCCCTCAATCTGTTGGAGCTGATAGTGTTTTCAAAGCTGTAGTCAAAATCCCTTATAAAGATGACATAAAGGAAATAGGTGCTGACGGTTCAGAGGTTCCTTTACAAGTCGGGGCTGTAGTTATGCTTCCTGATGGCTTTAAATTAGCTCCTCAAGAAAGGTGGACTGATGAAATAAAAGAAGAAACGGAGGGGGTTTACTTTACTAATTACAGCGAAGAAAAAGACAATATAATTCTTGTCGGGCCATTACCAGGAGATACTAATAAAGAAATCGTCTTTCCAGTCCTTTCTCCTAATCCAGCTACTAATAAAGAGTATCACTATGGAAAGTACTCGTTGCATATAGGAGGTAATAGAGGGAGAGGGCAAGTTTATCCGACTGGTGACAAGAGTAATAATGTAATATTCACGTCTTCTTCTACAGGTACAATCAATTCAATAGAAACTATTGAAGATGGCAGTTATCAAATTAATATTGAGGATGAGAACGGGGAAATATTTACAGAGGCTGTTCCCGTTGGTCCTGAACTTATTGTGAAAGAACAAGAACAAATAATTGCAGGAGATCCTCTCACTAATGATCCTAATGTAGGAGGTTTTGGACAACTAGATGCTGAAGTAGTGCTACAAAGCCCTTATAGAATAATAGGATTAATTGCATTTTTTATAGGTGTAGGCCTAACTCAAATACTATTAGTACTCAAGAAGAAGCAGGTTGAAAAAGTACAAGCTGCTGAGGGTGTTTAATTAACCTTTAAATGCTTACATATCAAGCTTTTATTCAATCCCCTGGAGAAACATTTTTAAATTTAGGTTTTCTAACTCTAAGATGGTATGGTCTTCTAATTTCAATATCAGTATTAATAGGACTTCTTATTTCCAAAAAGCTTGCAAAATCAAGAAATATTAATCCTCAATATATAAATGAAATTTTACCCTCCTTAATAATATATTCAATCATTGGAGCTAGAGCATACTATGTAATTTTCGAATGGAGACAATATAGTGGTAATAACTTTTTTACTTCTTTTAACTTTTTTAATAATGTAATTCAAATACCCTCTTTTCTTGCAATTTGGCAAGGGGGCATAGCCATCCATGGAGGCTTAATTGGAGGATTTTTATGTATTTTATTTTTTTGCAAATCTAAAAATATTCATTTAAAGACCTTTATAGATATATTAATTCCATCTATTATTCTTGGCCAATCTATTGGTAGATGGGGGAATTTCTTCAATAACGAAGCTTTTGGAATACCTACTGATTTACCTTGGAAGTTATTTATACCCATACAAAATAGGCCAATAGAGTTTATAAATTACCAGTTTTTCCATCCAACATTTATCTATGAATCATTATGGAATTTTTTAATTTTTATATTATTGATTAATATTTTTTACCAACAGAATAATAAAAGCTCAGTGAGGCCAGGCTTTATTAGTTGTCTTTATTTAATCGGCTATAGTTTCGGAAGATTCTGGATTGAAGGTTTAAGAATTGATCCTTTATGTATTGGGGGAATTCCGCCCTTTTGTGAAGGAGGACTACGCATGGCCCAGTTTATTAGTATTTTTTTATTTTCCTCTGGATTAATTGGAATATTTTTTTTAAGATTAAAATCATATAAAAACAAAACAAGAAATAATGGATAGAAAGATCTCTTTTATTGGGGTTGGTCCAGGCGATCCTGATTTATTAACAATCAAAGCGTTAAAAAAAATAGAAACTGCAGACGTTATATTTTGGGCTGATTCTTTAATTCCTGAAAAAATTATAAATTTTTCACTTGAAGGTGCTGAAAAAATAAAAACCAGTACGCTTACTCTAGAAAAAATCACTTCAATAATGATAGAAAGATTCAATGAAGGTAAAACTGTTATTAGATTGCATGATGGAGATCCATGCCTGTATGGTGCTGTTAAAGAACAACTAGAAATATTAAAACAAAAAGATATCGAGACTGAAGTAATACCTGGGGTTAGTGCTTTTCAGGTCGCTGCCGCCTATCATCAGGCCGAGCTAACAATTCCAGATATAACTCAAACTATAATTTTGACTAGAGCAGGAGGCCGAACTGGCATGCCTGAAAAAGAATCACTTAAAGATCTTGCCAAGCACAAATCTTCTTTATGCCTTTATTTGAGTGCTAGACACATAAAAAGTTCTCAAAAAATTTTATTAGAATTTTACCCTCCAGAAACTAAAGTAATTGTTGGTTATAGAGTATCTTGGGATGATGGTTGGACATCTTTAATTGAATTAAAGGATATGGAAAAATTTACTCTTGAGAAAGAACTTATTAGAACTACTATTTATATTGTTAGTCCTGCAATTAATACTATTGCAAATAGGTCTAATCTTTATAATCCATCTTATAAGCATCTCTTTAGGGGCAAATAATCGAATAAAGTTGATAGATAGATATATGACACTATAATTGGGGAAAAATTAATTGCTTTGGACGAAATAAAATCTAATAATTCAGACAACAATACCAAAAATAATTCATCTTTAAAAAGAATTGGCAATTTTATTAAAGAAGCAAGAGTAAGCAGAAATAAATCAATTGAAGAATTAGCCTCTGATTTAAAAATTGGATCTCACCAACTTCAGGCTATAGAGGAGGGCAATGAAGATCATTTACCGGAAAAAGTTTTTATAAAAGCAATGGTTCGTAGGATTTCTGAAAAGCTGAAAGTTGATACAGATTTTATAATGAGCGAATTCAAAACTGAACGAAAAGAAGTAAAAATAGAAGAAATTGTTAAAGAAGTCTCAATAAAAGCGAAAAATGACCAAAAGTTTAAGAATCAGAATTCTATGGAGGTTATTATCTTAATTTTAATTTCAGGAATATTAGGTCTATTAGCTTCATCTTTGATTTTTAATATTTTTTCAGAATCATTCCAAAATCAAGTTCCTAAAGAAGAACTTATAAATAAAAATTAAACAACTTTCAACTCTAAGTTTTTTAATTCTTTAACCACCTTACTACATAAATCTAAGCTCCATTTTTCGAGAAGAAGATTTTGATTTAATTTTAAAGGTATCAGTTCAATTGCAATAATATTATTTAGTAATTGAATTTTTATCGAAGATAATACATTTTCAGGTCTTTGATCCAGAGAGGCCGCTAATCTTAAAATTAAGGACATTTCAAGTACCAATGTTTTATCTTCTTTTGACATTAAACTTTGCCAAGATTCATGTCTTTTTTTTGGTAAACTCTTTCTGTGATATCTAACTATTGAAGCAATACTATTTGTCTCGGATTGAGAATATCCCAATAATTCGCAGTTTTTAATTAAATACCAAGAATGTTTATGATAAGAACTTATATTTACATATTTCCCACAATCATAAAGGTTACAGGCTGCCCAAAGGAGATCTTTTGCTTTTGAATCAGTATCGCCATGAAAAATATTTTTAGTTTGATCATAGATTTGAAATGCGATATTAGTAACTTTCTCAGATCTTTCTTTATCAACACCAAACTTTCTAGCCTGATGAACTATGGTAGTTTTCCTAATATTACTTTGAATATTAAATTCATTTTTTATTATTCCTTGGCGAAGCATCCAATCAACTACCAATCCTTCCCTTAGGGCCCTCTCACTTATTGTCAAGTGATTAAAATTCAACATCTCCATTGAGGTTTTTAGAATTAATGCACCTGGAACTATTATTTCTGATCTTCTTTCACTGAGTGAAGAAATTTTCTTTATTTCAGAAGTTGGCATTTTAATTAATTTTTCCAAGACAATCTCTAAATTTTCTTTTTTAAATTTATAACCATGCATCTTTTGTTTTGGCTGTCCAAGGTCAGATAAAATTAAATTTCCTAGTGAGGTTGCAGTTCCACTTGTAGCAATCATTAAGACCTCCTTTCCTCTTTGTAATCTCCTTTTAATTTTTTCAATCGATGGTTCTAAGGAGCCTTGAATAAAAGTTCTCAAAAAATTAGATCTTTCTCTATTGATGGGTTCACTATCAAGAAAAAAATCATTTTTGAGCCTAACAGCTCCAATTCTAGAACTTGTAAGAGCTATCGCGTCTTTTTGATCTGCAAGTATTAATTCTGTAGAACCTCCACCTATATCAATAATTACGTAAGACTTATCTTCCAAAACCATCCCAGACAAAACGCCAAGATAAATTAATCTAGCCTCTTCAGATCCGCTTATAAGTTCTATTTGAATATCTAAATCACTTTGAACCCTATCTAAAAAGGCTCGACCATTTGGAGCCTCCCTAACAGCACTTGTTGCGGCAGTAACTATTTGATTAACACCATTACTTTTGCAGTACTCTTTAAAACGCTTTAGGGTCTTTAAAACTCTTTGAATTGATTCCTCAGTAAGATTTCCCTCTTCATCTCTCTCCCCGAGACGTGTTGTAGATTTATCAGTAAATTTTATTGAAAAGGATTTGAGATCTGAATTAATTTCAGCGATTAAGAGATGAGTGGAGTTGGTTCCAATATCAATTGAGGCTACAGAAATATCTTGTTCTTGCAGATTGCTTAATTTTTTTTTCTGTATCATTTTTATTCTCTAAAAAGTAGAGATTCTAAATACCGTAATTAATATACTTAAGATTGATTATTTAATTATATATTTACCTTATTTCTAGTTAGATTATTTAAAGTTATGAAATAAAGATCCTGTGATAAAGAAAGACCTAAATTCTAAAATAAATACCCTTTTTGAATTATTAAGGTGGAATAAGCCTACGGGGAGACTAATTTTACTTATTCCTGCTGGATGGAGTTTATATCTTACGCCCGAATCAAATCCAAGCATTTACATGTTGTTGAAAATTGTAATAGGTGGATTATTAGTTAGTGGCTTAGGTTGCGTTGCTAATGATATTTGGGATAAAAGAATAGATCAAAAAGTCTTAAGGACCAAAAACAGACCTCTTGCTGCAAATAAAATCAGTACTAAAACAGCATACTTAATACTCATATTTTTGATTATATGTAGTTTCTTTTTAACTTTGTCGCTTCCAGAGAATGGAAGAATACTTTCTCTTTCACTTGCTTTTTTTGCTTTACCTTTAATTTTAATTTACCCTTCTGCAAAGAGGTGGTTTAAATATCCGCAATTTATCTTATCAATATGCTGGGGATTCTCAGTTGTAATACCTTGGGCTGCGAACGAAGGTAATATCAATAGTATTGTTTTATTATTTTGCTGGCTCGCTACGATTTTTTGGACTTTTGGTTTTGATACCGTATATGCTCTGGCTGATAAAAAATATGATATTCAAATTGGAGTAAACAGTTCCGCAGTTAACCTTGCTTCCAATACAAAAAAAACTATTCAAATTTGTTATTTTTTAACTTCCAGTTTTCTTGCAATATGTGCTTTCATCAATCAACTAACTTTTATTTTTTGGCCAATTTGGTTAATAACAGGATTTTTAATGCAAAAAGATATTTTGAAAATATTTCCTGAAAGTAAACAATCCATTAAAAAAATTGGTGATCATTTTAAAAACCAATCTATATATGGAGGCTTAATATTGTTGGGATTCATAATCGCCTCATAACTTATAAAAAGAATGCTAGTTAAATTAAAAAAAGGAGATGAGATTCACATTTTAGCTCCAAGCTCTTTTATTGATAATGAAGAGGATTTTATAAAGGGCATAGATATTTTAAAAACATGGGGATTGAAGATTGTTCACAATAATATCCTCTCAAGAAAGTTTGGGTATTTTGCTGGAGATGATCAAACAAGATTTGAAGAACTTGAAAAAGCTCAAAATAAGAAAATCATCATTTTCGCTAAAGGTGGTTGGGGAGCCGCAAGACTTTTAGAAAAAAATCCAAATTGGGGTAATGGGTTGATGATGGGATTCTCTGATACCTGTTCACTGTTGTTATCAAAATATTCAAAAGGATCTTTTGGCTCGATTCATGGACCTATGATTACTACTCTTTTCAAAGAACCTGAATGGAGTTTAAGAAGACTAAGAAATTTACTTTTTGAGGGATATGTTGATGATATTAAGGGTTTACCTTTAAAAAAAGGCATCGCAAAAGGAGAAATTGTTGTTTCTAATCTAACTATTGCATCTTTTCTAATTGGTACTGATCATTTCCCTGAATTAAAAGGGAAAATAATAATATTTGAGGACATAAACGAAGATATTTATAAAATTGATCGAATGTTAACTTATTTGAGAATGACAAACAAATTGAATGGGATTTCAGGTATTGGATTCGGAAGTTTTTCAGATGAAGTGTGTATGCCTGAATGGGACGGCTTACTCAAAAAATTAATAATTGAGAGGCTTCAAGAATTTGATATTCCTATTCTCTTTGACCTCCCTATTGGACATTTATCTGGTAATGCATGCATCCCTTTAGGTTGTGAAGCAACATTAAATGGGAACGATGGAAAACTTATTATTCATATCCCTTCTTATTAAAAATCTTTTAAAAATAGTTTTGCTATTTTCAGATCTAGCGGTGATGTAATTTTTATATTTGCAGAATTTCCCTCAATTATTTTTACTTGCCAATTTAACATTTCAAATAGTGAGGCATCATCTGTAACTGTCCAATTTTTCTCAATTGCCATTTCATGAGCTTTTCTTAATCTTTTTACTAAAAAACCCTGAGGCGTTTGAGCTGCCCATAAATTTCGTCTATTTGGTGTTTCCTTTATATAACCTCTATTATCAACAATCTTTATAGTGTCGGTAACCTTGGTAGCTAAAATAACTGCATCATTTTGTTCTAATTCTGAAGCACATTTATTTATTAAGTCGGGGCCAATTAAGCATCTAGCACCATCATGAATTAAAACTTTCTCAGCAGTAGACGGAAGAGAATTTAAACCATTAAAGACAGACTTTTGCCTCGTATCTCCACCATTTATCCATTTAATTTTATTAGAAAAATTTTTTACTGATTTTAATAATTCTTGTTTATCATTCGGCTGCCCAATTATTCCTACCCAGCTGACTAAACTTGCAGATAATACAGATTTTATAGTCCAAAAAATAAGAGATTCCCCTTCTAATTCAATGAGTAATTTATTTCTTCCAGCTTTCATTCTGCTACCACTGCCTGCCGCGGGTATTAATACATGCACAATAATTTGAGTTTATATTTTCTAGATAATTATAAATAAAAGTAATATGTTTGCACAAATAGTACTACGATTTTAAATTATAAAAATTTCAAAATGTCAAATACAGAATCTTTAACAGGTAAAGTTGCTTTAATTACAGGTGCTAGCAGGGGCATTGGTAAGGAAATTGCCTTAGAACTTAGTAATTTAGGAGCAGAAGTCATAATAAATTATTCTTCGTCTGATGAAAAAGCTGAAGAAGTTGTAAATCTAATTAAAGAATCTGGAGGCAAAGTTCATAAATTAAAATTTGATGTTTCAAAAGAAGAATCTGTTAGTAGAGCTTTTGAAGAAATCATAAAGATAAATGGTGCTATAGATATTCTTGTAAATAATGCTGGCATAACAAGAGATGGGCTCTTAATGCGAATGAAATCAGAACAATGGGATGACGTTCTAAATACAAACTTAAAAGGGGTTTTTCTTTGTACAAAATATGCTTCAAAATTTATGATAAAAAAAAGAAGCGGAAAGATAATTAATATCTCATCTATTGTCGGAATAATTGGAAATCCTGGACAAGCAAATTATTCTGCCGCTAAAGCAGGTGTTATTGGCTTTACAAAAACCTGTGCAAAAGAATTTGCTTCAAGAGGGATAAATGTTAATGCTATAGCTCCAGGTTTTATAGAAACAGAAATGACTGAGAAACTAAATAACGAAGAGATTATCAAAGCCATACCATTAGGCAAGCTAGGTAGTTGTTCACAAATAGCAAACTTAGTTTCATTCTTAGTCTCGAGTAATGCTGGCAACTATATAACAGGACAAACAATAAGTATTGATGGGGGCATGAGTATTTAATTATGTACTTTCATATGGTTGAACCAACTCATCCCTTAATCTTCTAATCTTTTGTAGAAGTTTTAATCTTCGACTTCTAGCAGTTAAAGTCAAAAAAAATCTAAGAGGAAAATATATAAGAGTCATTGCAACTGCAAGTGTGGCAGTTAAAGTAAAAATAAGATTCCCTGTTTTGTCCATAACTTTAAGATACTCATAATTTAATTAATTTGGATAGCTATTTAAGAGAAATTCGGCTTTCCCCACTTAATTAAGTATCCCTTAAATATAATTCCATGGGACATTAGAATAAAGATATAAAGATTTCAATAAACATGCCAAAACAATTAAGCTTTTCGAACGAATCTAGAGAAGCGCTTGAAAAAGGAATAAATTCTGTCGCAAATGCTGTTAAAGTAACTATTGGTCCAAAGGCAAAGAATGTTGTAATAGAAAGAAAATTCGGTTCTCCAGACATAGTAAGAGATGGATCTACGGTTGCTAAAGAAATCAACCTTGAGAATCCCATCTCTAATTTAGGGGCAAAATTAATAGAACAAGTAGCATCAAAAACTAAAGAGAGTGCTGGTGATGGAACAACAACAGCAACAATCTTGACTCAAATAATGGTTCAAGAAGGTTTAAAAAATATAGCTGCGGGAGCTAGTCCTATTGAGCTAAAAAAAGGAATGGGAAAAGGATTAGATTTTGTTTTAGAGAAATTAAAATCAAAAAGTATCAAAATAAATGGCTCCGATATTAAAAAAGTTGCGACAGTAAGTGCAGGAGGAGATGAAGAAATTGGTTCAATAATTTCAAAAGCAATGGATATTGTAACTTCAGATGGAGTTATAACAGTAGAAGAGTCACAATCCCTAGAGACAGAGCTAGACATCACAGAAGGAATGTCTTTTGATAGAGGTTATAGCTCACCATATTTTGTAACTGATCAAGAAAGACAGATTTGTGAACTTGAAAATCCTAAGATCCTAATCACTGACCAAAAGATATCAACATTAACCAACTTGGTCCCTATCCTAGAAGAGGTTCAAAAATCTGCTTCCCCATTTTTAATTCTAGCTGAAGATATTGAAGGGGAAGCTCTAACAACTCTTGTATTAAATAAAAATAGTGGGGTATTAAATGTTTCTGCTGTTCGAGCTCCATCATTTGGAGAAAGGAGAAAAGCTGCTCTGGAAGATATTGCAATTCTTACAGGAGCTAAATTAATTAGCGAAGATCAATCAATGAAATTAGAAGAAGTTACTCTTAATGATCTTGGAAAAGCTAAAAAAATAACAATTTCAAAGGATAAAACAACAATCGTAGCTTTCGACGATACCAAAGACCTTGTCCAAGCAAGAGTTGAGAAATTAAAAAGGGAATTAGAAATAACTGAATCGGAATACGATAAAGATAAGATTAACGAAAGAATAGCAAAGCTTGCTGGAGGAGTAGCTCTTATTAAAGTTGGGGCTCCGACGGAAACAGAGATGAAGTATAAAAAATTAAGAATTGAAGATTCACTCAATGCTACAAAAGCTGCTATCGAGGAAGGAGTAGTTTCAGGGGGAGGACAAACCTTAATTGAAATATCAAATGAACTTTCTAATTCACGTAAAGAAATATCAGATGATTTGACTACAGGTATTGATATTATTACAAATGCACTTTTAGAACCTACAAAACAAATTGCAAAAAATGCTGGTTTTAATGGAGATGTTGTTATCGCTGATATAAAAAGACTTGGTAAGGGTTTTAATGCTAATAATGGGGAATATGAGAACTTAAACGAGTCAGGAATATTAGATCCTACTAAAGTTATTCGATTAGCTCTTCAAGATTCAGTATCAATCGCAGCAATGATAATTACTACAGAAGTTGCAGTTGCTGATATCCCAGAACCAGAGGCAGCACCTGGAGGACCAGGGGCAGATCCAATGGGTGGAATGGGTGGTATGGGTGGTATGGGTGGTATGGGTGGTATGGGTATGCCTGGTATGGGTGGTATGGGTATGCCTGGAATGGGTGGCATGGGTATGCCTGGAATGGGTGGTATGGGTATGCCTGGAATGGGCGGCATGGGTATGCCAGGAATGATGTAAAAACTTAGCTGGCTTTTTTCTCGTTATTAATCCATTTTCTCAAGTTTTTTATATTGGGTAATGGCAATTCTTCTGTATCTTTATATTCACTTTCATTTTTATAAGACCCATAAATATCTTTATCAATAGTTTCAGTATTATTTGGTGTTTTTGTTTCTTTAGGTTTAAATTCTATCTCTTCTTCGTATTGAACATTTTTTAATAATTCCAAATTGATTTGATTCTGATTTGCCTCTGTCTGATCCTCTTCTATTAATTCCAAATTGATTTGATTCTGACTTGCCTCTGCCTGATCCTCTTCTGTTAATTTAAATTGATCTTGATTTTTAACAAATAGTTCATTTAAAGATTCAGGTCCAAACCTATGTGCCCATACATTAATTATATTTTCTAACATCAAATGATTATTATCAAAAGATGCTTTTTGGTAAGTATCTTTTAGATGATCTTTTAAAAACATAAATTTATTAATTTAATTTTCTATTTAACAGTGGTCTTATAATAATTAAAGAAAAAACTGTTAAAGAAAATAAAATTGAGATACAACTCTTACAAGTTAAGTCACCATATGGTGCGTGTAAAGCCACCACATCTAAATTCATAGTTTGAGTATAAGCAATCCTGATAGGTTCAATCGCAAAAGTTAATGGATTTAAGGAGGCTAACCACCCTAGCCAATTTGGCATAAAAGAAATGGGTGCTAACGCAGTACTTGCAAAAAGAAGAGGCAAATTTATAACAAAGATAAGAGCAATTAATTCAATATGACCAGGTAAAACAAAAGCCAAACATAGGCTTATTGATGTCACAAAGAGTACTAATAGTATTAATGTTGTAAAAACAATTCCTAACCCATAAAAGTCAGGCCATCCATAACCCAAAACAAATGAAACAATCATTATCACAATACTTTGAACAAAACTCAGAATAGTTATGTAAAAGAATGAGGATAAAACAATAGACAATCTACTCGCTAGAGGTGCGACAAGTAACCTATTTAAAAAGCCAAACTCTCTATCAAACATTAAAGGCAAGCCTGAATTCAACGCTCCACTAAAAGCAGTAAAAACAATCAGTCCTGCTCCCAAAAAATTTCCATAAGAATCAACTCCTGGTAGAAAACCTTCTGGAGCTTTTGAGAAAAGAGCTCCAAATAAAAAGAGCCAAATTATAGGTTGCAATATGCCCGCTAAAAGAGTAGAAGGTCTTCTTTTTAATTGGATAAATAATCTTTTGGTTAAAGCAACAGTTTCTTGATATAAAAAAAATAAATTATATTGTTTTAATTCCATTATTTAAGAACTTTTAATCATTATTATAATTAGTTATCAAAAAAATTATTATTTTTATCTCATTGATTGCTTCGATTCTTTTTTTAGATCTCTTTTACCAGTCATGGAAATTTCAGCATCTAATAATGTTTTGCCAGTCGCCTGAAGATATACATCATCCAAGCTAGGTTGACTTTGAGCGAGAGAAAAAATTTCAAACTTTGAAAAAGCTAATTCTACTTTTAGTTTTGTGAGCAAATCCTTTTCCTTATCTACTACAAAATTAATTGAATAACCTTGCGCCTTATTTATAATAATCTGACTGATTCCATTGATTGAGGATAAAATTTTACTTATTTTTTTAGACTCTTCATGATTACTAAATTCTCTTACTTTTAAAGTTATTCTATCTCCTCCTAATTTATTTTTAAGTTGAGCAGGTGTTCCTTGAGCTATAACTTTCCCATCATCAATTATTACCAAACTATCGGCTAATTTATCTATTTCATCAAGATAATGACTGCTCAAAATAATAGTCATGCCATCATTCTTCAAATCTTTCAAAAGTTGCCAAATTATATTTCTACTTTCAATATCCAAACCTACCGTTGGTTCATCTAATATTAAAACTTTGGGCAAATGTAAAAGGCCTGCAGCCAAATCTATTCTTCTTTTCATTCCTCCTGAATATGTTCCGCATTTTCTATCAATCCAATCTTTCATCTCTAATTGATTTATTAATAATTTCATTCTTTCGTATTTTTCCTTTTTGTTCATATGATATAAATCCGACTGAAAATCTAATAACTCTCGCCCTGTAAGGATTTTATCGAGAGCAATATCTTGAGCCACATAACCAATTAATTCTCTAATTTTTCTTGGATTTTTAATTAAATTGATATTATCTACAAAAACCTCACCACCATCTGGTTCTACTAAAGTAGCTAGTATTTTTATGAGAGTAGACTTACCCGCACCATTTGGGCCTAAAATTCCAAATAATGTACCAGCATTAATTTCCATTGATAAATCTTTTAATGCCTTAATATCAGAATATGATTTTGAAAGATCCTTAATTTGTATATAATTCATCAAACTAGAATTTATCCTCTAATATTTTACATCAATTTAATAATTAAAGTATGCCTTTAATGATAAGAACATTTGCATAGACTGATGTTCGAAATCCACAGAAAGTTGAGTTCTTGCAATCAATAGCAACAGACAAATACCAAACATATAAAGTATTGACCATCTGAATAATCCTTTAGCTTTTTCTAAATCGTCTGGTGAACTTTTCAATCTATTTATTAATTGTAAAAGTCTTCCATTAAAAGGTAAAAGCATTATCAAATAAAGGAGTCCTCCCTCAGGTAAAGCAAAAAAACCAAGAATACTCATAAAAACAGTTGCCCATCCGTAGCGAGAAATAGCCTTGACAGTAAACGCTGAACCCTTAACGGAAGGGAGCATAGGTATACCTACAGACGCATAATCATCTTTTAATAAAATTGCAAGAGCCCAAAAATGAGCTGGGGTCCAAAGCATTACCAAACTAAATAACCACCAACCACTAAGTCCTATATGACCGGTGGCTGCCGAAGCTCCTACTAAAGGAGGTATGGCTCCTGCAACACCACCAAAAACAATATTTTGAGTTGTTCTTGGTTTAAGAATTATCGTATATAAAATCACATAACTACATAATCCCAACAATGTTAAACCAGCAGCTAAATAATTTACCCCACTTATCAAAAGCATTGCAGCTGCCAATGTACAAGATACTGCACCTAAAAAAACAGTATTAAATGATAATTTACCTGAGGGTAAAGCTCTATTACTTGTCCTTTTCATCCTCTTATCGAGGTCCATTTCCCACAAACAATTAAGCGCTCCAGCTGCCGCGGCTGCCAAGGCACCTCCTCCTAAGGTACATATAAGCTTAGGAGAGGATAAAGGCCATTCTTCCGTTAATGCCATACCTCCTAAAGTTGTAGCCAGTAATAATGGAATCAGCCTAGGCTTGGCAACTTCAAGCCACGCAGGTAGTTTTACTTTTTTTCTTGAAGGTACAACTTGTTCACGAATTGAAGTCTGGAAATTTAAGTTTTCGAAATTACTTTTCATGAGTTTAAACCTACTATTACTGAATTAAATGGTTGATTGTTTTTTTTATTTAGGTAAGGATTTCTAAAAATCAATGATGTTAGGGTCGCAATTAATAAAGAAGCATTAAGTTGATGACCAATAACAAAAAGAGGTTCACTTAAATTAGTTCTAAGGCTTAATACTCCTAGAACAACCTGGGAAATCAAAAGCAAAAAAAGTGAGCAAAGATATCTCCAATTATTCTGGAACAAATCTTGTTTATATATTGAGATAGCCAAAATAAATAAAATAGAAATAGAAATTGGGATAGCAAATAATTTATGAGTATCTAAAATTAAACATTGTTTATTAAAAGATAAGCAGAGATGTGCAGACCAAGTTGATGAAAGCCTTACTCCTATAAAAGATTGAACTAAAGTGAGTATTAGAGGGAAAAATAATAATATCTTCCACCAAGTCAATAATTTATTAATCCCGTTATTTTCTAGATTCTGATTGATAGTTATTGTTGTTATTAGGAGTAAAAAAGCTGTCAAAAGATGCGCAGTAACTGAGTAGGAATTAAGTAAATTAATTACTGTCAATGCTCCAATAGAGCCTTGAACAATTACTAAGAAGACTAATAATGAATAAGTTTTTGGTAACCAATTTGGAAGATCTTTTCTCCAAACTATTGAAAGTATGAATTCAGAAAGAATTAACAGCCCTACTAGGAAAGCATCCAAACGATGGAACCATTCTAGAAAAACTCTTAAATTCATATGATTAAGAGGTAGAAAAGTCCCATAACATAAAGGCCAATCAGGGCAAGCAAGACCGGCCTCCATTACCCTAGTAGCTCCTCCAATAACTATTAAAGCTATTAAGGCCAAAACGCAATGGGTTCCCAACTTCAGAAAAACTGACTTGTATTTTGATTGATATATTTCGTTTTTGAACAAATTATTCAAAGTTCTCTTTTCTGCATATTAATTTAGATTCAAATATCAAACATTAATTAAAAGTAAATGTTTAATTTTTAAAATTTATTTGTTTTTTAATCTTTTTTCCCTGACATAAACCTATAAAAAGTTGTTAATAATACTTCTTTTTTTTTTAAATCTTAAGAAGTTGTGAATTTCAATAATTTTCCATTAACAAACAATGCAAAATTAAAAAAATTGAATATGTTGAAAATATAAATAACATTTTTTACCTCAATTGTTAAATAAAAACTTTTATTTAATACTTATAATTTCCGCTGTTTTTGGTATATCTTTTTGGATCGGATTTAATGTTAACTTACTCCCTGCCAAAGCAAGTATAAATGCCCCTATTTATGATGAGCTTTTTAAAATTCTTTTTATCATTGGATTAATAATTTTCATAGGAATGACCATAGCCGTTATATATAGTTTATTTAAATTCAGAAAAAGAAAGGATCAATATGGAGATGGGATAGCTTTAGAAGGTAATTTAACCCTAGAGATTGTATGGACAATTATCCCATCTATTATTGTTTTAATAATAGGTTTATATAGCTACAACATTTACGATCGAATGGGAGGTATGAAAGAACTAAACCATAGTCATGAAATGATGACCTCCAACACAGAAAAGATATGGGCTGGAATCAGCCAGGCATCAAATAATGAGGTTGCTAGCAATAATTTATCTGTTGAAGTTTCAGCTATGCAATTTGCCTTTTTATTTAATTATCCGAAAGGGGAATTTATTTCTGGGGAGCTTCATGTTCCAGTTGATCGCAAAGTTTCTATGAAGATGGAATCAAAAGATGTAATTCATGCTTTTTGGGTGCCAGAATTCAGAATAAAACAAGATATTATTCCTGGCCAACCTACGATATTAAATTTCACTCCTACTAAAGTTGGAAAATATCCAATAATATGTGCTGAATTATGTGGCCCTTATCACGGGGGGATGAGAGCTTCAATAATAGTTGAAGAAGAATCTGACTACAAAGATTGGTTTAACAAAAACACAAAAACTGAGGTTAGCTTATGACGATATCAATTGATCCACAGGATTCTAATACCAAAAGTCTTCAACCTAAAGGATGGATTAGATATTTTAGTTTTAGTCTCGATCATAAAGTAATTGGTATTCAATATCTTGTATGCGGGTTTCTTTTTTATTTAATTGGGGGAACTTTGGCGAGTGCAATAAGAATTGAATTAGCAAGTCCAATGTCGGACTTTATGCCTAGAGATGTATATAACCAAGTTTTAACATTACATGGAACAATAATGATTTTCTTGTGGATTGTTCCTGTAGTAAATGGTGCATTTGGGAACTATTTAATTCCTTTTTACGTTGGAGCTAGAGATATGGCATTCCCAAGATTGAATGCTGTTGCTTTTTGGCTGATACCTCCTTCTGGTTTAATGTTAGTAGCGAGTTATTTTGTTGAAGGGGCTGCACAGGCAGGATGGACGGCTTATCCACCTTTGAGTATAACCACCCCTCAATCAGGACAAATCATTTGGATAATGAGTGTTTTGTTGCTCGGAGGCAGCTCTATCTTTGGAGGGATAAATTTCATTGCAACAATTATCAAATTAAGGCGACCGGGGTTAAAGCTGATGCAATTACCTATGTATTGTTGGGCGATGCTAGGCACAAGTTTATTAGTAGTTTTGTCAACTCCAGTTTTAGCTGGAACATTAATATTACTTAGCTTTGATATTGTTGCTCATACCGGTTTCTTTAACCCTGTTTTAGGCGGAAACGTAGTTGTTTACCAACACTTATTTTGGTTCTATTCTCATCCAGCTGTGTACATAATGGTTCTTCCTGCTTTCGGCCTAGTAAGTGAAATTCTTCCAGTGCATTCAAGAAAGCCACTTTTTGGATATACCACAATGGTTTTTTCAATAATGGGAATAGTTGTGCTTGGTCTAGTTGTTTGGGCTCATCATATGTTTACAAGTGGTACCCCTCCTTGGATGAGATTATTCTTTACTATTGCGACAGCATTTATAGCAGTTCCGACTGGAATTAAATTTTTTAATTGGGTTGCAACCTTATGGGGTGGGAAAATATCTATCAATAGTGCAATGTTATTCTCATGTGGATTTATTATAAATTTTGTATTTGGCGGTATTACAGGAGTTGCTCTTGCTCAGGTACCTTTTGATATTCATGTGCATGATACATATTTCGTTGTTGCTCACTTCCATTACATAGTTTATGGAGGGACAGTTTTTATTATTTTCTCATCTATTTATCATTGGTTCCCAAAGGTAACCGGTAAGTTAATGAGCGAAAAACTGGGGATACTACATTTTGCCATAACTTTTATTGGCTTTAATTTATGCTTCGCTCCTCAACATTGGCTTGGTCTTAATGGAATGCCTAGAAGAGTTGCGGAATACGATCCACAATTTCAATTTGTTAATCAGATTAGTAGCCTAGGAGCTCTCTTAATGGCTATAAGTACTATCCCATTTTTAGTAAATATATTCTTAAGTATTAAAAATGGGAAGGATTCTGGGGATAATCCTTGGAATGCTTTAACTCCTGAATGGTTAACATCCTCTCCCCCACCTGTTGAAAATTGGGAAGGCGAAGCACCTTTAGTTGAAGAACCTTATGGTTATGGCAAACCAATTTCTCAAGAAAATTAATCAAGAAACACCATGACAACCCTAGACAGTTCAAAAGAAATTAAAAAAAATGATAGTGAGGCTAGTGAACATCATGAAGACTTTAGGATGTTTGGATTAATTACTTTTTTAATAGCAGATGGGATGACTTTTGCTGGCTTCTTTGCTGCCTACCTCACATATAAAGCAGTAAATCCTTTACCAGATGGGGCTATTTATGAATTAGAACTTCCTATACCTACATTAAATACAATTTTATTGCTTGTGAGTAGCGCGACTTTTCATAAAGCAGGAAAAGCTCTTCTTAAAAATAAAAATTCTGATACTCAAAAATGGTTACTAGTCACTGCTCTACTTGGGATTACTTTTTTAATATGTCAACTATTTGAATATTTTAATTTGCCGTTCGGACTAACGGATAATTTATTTGCAAGTACTTTTTATGCCTTAACTGGCTTTCATGGTTTACATGTAACTTTAGGGACATTAATGATATTAATTATTTCTTGGCAAACAAGACCAAAGGAAGGAAGAATTACTAATCAAAATATGTTTCCATTAGAAGCTGTTGAATTATATTGGCATTTCGTAGATGGAATTTGGGTTATTTTATTTATAATTTTGTATCTTTTATAAAAGAGAATTTATTCTTCAAAAAATCTATTTTTTATTAACTTGTATTGCCACAATTCTCATTATTGGTAAGAATATATAATAAGAAAAAGCTCATATAATGCTTGTAGGAAAAGAACTTCTAGAAAAATCTAAATTACTCAGCAATAAATCTGAGGATGAAATAGCAAGAGGCTGCGGCTATGTAAGTCCTAGTGGAAGAGTCTTAAGAAAAAGTTTTTATAGAGCACTTATTGAAGCTAAGGGGTACAAGTTAAGTAATACTGGCGCTGGTAGGGCTGGGAACAGATCTTCAAGAGGTAGGCAAGCAGAATTCAAAACAAGAGTTCATGGCAATGGTAACTTATTGATAGGTCATGCCTACACAAAAAAATTAGGATTAGAGCCAGGCCAAGAATATAAAATTGATCTAAAAAAAGATTCTAAAATCATCTCCCTCACTCCACTAAATTAAGAATATTATTTATTCCAGCCATTCTCTTTAAGCCAATTTGAGGAGATTTCTTGCGGAAAGTTTTCTGAATCTATATTCTTATTAAATTTAAGTAGTTTTTCAACGTACTTTATTAATGCATCTCCTTCAAGATTTACACTATCGCCAATTGCTAAATTTTTGAGATTAGTGTTTTCCCATGTATGTGGAATAATTGCAATCGTAAAAATTTCCCCTTCATTTTCAGATTTTGCAATTGTAAGGCTAATGCCGTTGACACATATGCTTCCCTTATCGACGATATATTTGGAAAAGTTTTTATTTTGCCACTTAATTGATAAAAGCCATGATTTTTCAAGTTTTTCTATATTTTCAACTTTTCCCAAACCATCAATATGGCCACTAACTATATGGCCCCCAAGACGATCCGAGATACGGAGAGCCGGCTCTAAATTAACTATTTGGTTAATATTAGATTTTTCTCCTAAAGTAGTCTTTTTTAAAGTTTCTTCACTTACATCTACTTTAAATTGATTATTTGAAATCTCTTTTACTGTTAAACAAATTCCATCAACTGCAATACTATCACCTATTTGCATATCAAAAGGCTGATCTAGAATTTCAATAATTAAGAGGGGGTTTCCTTTTTTAAGTTTTCCTATTGCCTGAACTATTCCTGTAAACATAACTTTAAATAAAGATTATTTGAAAAACTATTATTAACTTTGATTTACTTTAAAACATTTTCTACTATAAATAAATTAAAAAGTTATTAAGCAGGTAATAATCACATAAAGATGATAATTCATTCTAAGAAAAGATCATTTGGGAAAGCGTGCGATGTAAGTTTGTTTACTTTAGGCACAATGAGAGCGACAGAGAGTCTTGATAAAATGAATTACCTTATAAAAAGTGCTCATGATGCGGGCATTAATCATTTAGAAACTGCTGCTGCTTACGGTAACGCTGAAAAACTAATCGGGGAGTCATTAAAGGAATTAGAAGCTTCCGAAAATATATTTAGGAAAGAATGGATAATTACTACTAAAGTATTACCTAAAGGAAATTTTAATTATCTAAAAGAGAATTTCGAAAATTCACTCAAAAATTTAAAGCTAAAGAAAATAAATAATCTTGCGTTCCATGGAATAAATTTAGAAGAGCATTTAGTTTGGGTTCTAAATGGAGAGGGGGGGAAGTTTTTAAAATGGGTTATAAAAAAAGGCTTGGTTGATCAAGTTGGGTTCAGTTCACATGGCAGTTATAAGCTTATTGAAAATGCAATTAATTGTGAAGTTTTTAGTTTTTGCAATCTTCATTTACATTTTTTAGATCAATCAAAAATAAGCCTTGCCCAACTAGCTTTAAAAAAGAAAATGGGTGTATTAGCAATATCCCCTGCTGATAAGGGTGGAAGATTATATGCTCCAAGCGAATCTTTATTAAGAGCATCGGCACCATACCATCCTCTGGAACTAGCTTATAGATTTTTACTATCGAAAGGAATTACAACTCTATCTTTAGGCGCTACAAAATTTGAAGATTTTAATATTGCAAAAAAGCTTATAAACTCAAGTCAAAAACTTACATCTTCTGAAATTAGTGCATTAGAAAATATCGAACATTTTGCAAATGAAGAGTTAAAGTCTTCAAAATGTGAGCAATGTAGATCTTGCCTACCATGTCCAAGTGAAATTCCTATTCCTGAAATACTTCGTTTGAGAAATATATCTATTGGGTATGGTCAATTAGAATTTGCTAAAGAAAGATATAATTTAATAGGGAGGGCAGGGCACTGGTGGGAAGAAAAAGATGCCTCTTTTTGCTTAGATTGCAATGAATGTATTCCAAAATGTCCTAGCAAATTAAATATACCAGCTTTATTAAAAGAAACTCACAACTTATTAAGTGAAAAGCCTAAAAAAAGATTATGGGGTTAATGATTGATTCCATAACTTTTCTAGACTTAATTGCTCTTCTTTATTTAGAGGTGAAAAAGACCAACTATTTTTCCAACAATTTTTAGATGGACCATAATTATTTTTTTCAATTTTGATATTGTATTTTTCCTGAGAGTATTTATTTTTAAAAGGTAAATACCAACCTTGATTAGCTAACTTATCGATAGTAGACCTTTTATCTAAGGACTTAATCCAATCAGTTAATACAATATTGTTAATTTTTGATTTAGTTAGAAGGAAATTCCACATTAAAGGAACACCTTTATTTGGGAAAACCATCGAAAGTCTTGAATCAACCCTAAGATATTTTTCGCATAGGGAAAAGGGAATAATCGCAACAGATGCAGGAGAATTAATTAACCAATTTATTGAATTTTTATCCTCAAATAACATTGCTTGTTCTTTCAGTTTGCTAAGTGAATTTTTTACACTAATGTTTTTTGATATTGAAATTAATATTCTCGGGCTTTGAGGGAATATAATTTTTCCTTTCAACTTCTCATCAAGAAGAAAATCCCAAGAATTACTAGCATCATAAATTAGATCTTTATTATTTTTTATAATTACTGCATATGGAACAACACCTACCGGAAATAATTTATCACGTTGATATTCTTTAAAACTTTTTAAAAAATCTCGCGATCTATTATCTAATATATCATTTGAAAATAAATTATTTATGTTTTGAAAACTTGTAAAATCAATACTATTTAGCCATCCATCATTAACCAAAATAAAGTCTGAATTAGATAATTTTATTTTATTTTTTTCTAATTTAAGCTTACTAAAATTAATATTTTCTTTTTGCCAAATCGAAGGTAATGTATCTTTTAAAGATTTTGGATAAATCGAACTTTGAAAACCAATTTTAAATTTCTTTAAAGAATTACTACATGAATTTAAAAAGAAAAGGAGAGATAGTTTTCCGTAATTAAGGAATTGCCTTCTTGTAGGATAATTTTTAGGCATTTAACAACCCTTATTTAAGGAAATTTGACCTAAATCCTTCATTCTTTCAATATTAATTTGACAACTTGAAACTATTTCTTCATTACTAAAACCCTTAAGAAAAGCAAGAATTGACATTCCACCAGCACCAACCCCTTCTTTTACATAACCTATTTCATAATCAGTCAATTCTTTAAATGTAGATGATTTAAAATTCAGAGAGCTTGCAAATCCTAATAAATTTACATTGTGTTTTTCATTTATTAAATCTAATAAATCACCCAATGAATTATCTTTAACCAACCATCCAGTAGTAGCTATAAAAACGAAATCAACAAATTCCTGTTTTTGTTTAGAATCCATAAATTCCAATGCAAGTAAAATTACAGCTAACATTTGGCTACCTCCAGATAATACAACTGATTGCTTAGCTAATCTTGCTCCAATCAATAATCCCATAGAGAAGGCTTGAAATGGATCTCCGACTGAAGAAATAACATCTAAAGAGTCAAAATTATTTTTTAAATTTGCTTTTAAAAGACCAGCTTTAATTACTTTTGTTTTTAAGTTCCTTGGAGCATTAATCAAACTGCTCCCTATTAAATTATTTACATTTAAGCCAAAAGCTTCCATTACTGCCTGAGCAGTTGTAGTTCCTCCTGGTACAGATTCTGAAATAAATATGGGTTGTTTCGTAGATTTTCCAATTTCTAGTCCTTTTTTGTAAAGACTCAAAACTCTCTCTTTATTCATAGATTTTCCAGTAGTCAAACATTTAGCTGGGCCTACTAAATAATTCTCCACAATTAAATGACTAAAGTAAGGTTTTTCTTTTATTCCTATAGGAACAACTATTGGACTTGCGCATATAAGTTTCCTACATACATAGCTTATTAATGCAGGAGTAACTCCTGCATTTAAAAAGGGTAATTTATACTTATGATCTTTTGAGGCCCCAAAAAGAAGAAACTCAGCGTCTGCTAAGGCGGTTCTTCTTCTGGCTTTTGAATTAATTCCTGCTGCGGATATACCTTGAATTTGAGAAGTTTCTGTTCCTGCAATCACAAGATAGAAAATAAAATTATTAATTTCTTTCTTAAGAAAATCTACCCTCTCAGAAAACAATTTTTGATTACCTTTACTTCCAAATAAATTTATCCCTAAATACGATGTCTGCATTATGTAAAATTATTTTAGAGACCTAAATCAACAAATCCATTAATTATTTTTGGAGGATTAGGAATATTTGAATTTAATCTAGGAAAAAGGGAATATGCGAGTATATGTATAGTTAAAACATATACCATTTCTTGAAAAATTATTAAAAATATCGCAACTAATTGGATAATTCGGATCGAAGGAGAGAATGGCAGATTAAATAGTTCAATAAATTTATCTATAAGGCCATAACTCGCTCTTGTAACTATTATCCAAAGATTATCCCCAACTAAAGTTGATAATGCAAATACCCTTATAAAAAATCCAAGTGTCCCAAGAACAAAACCTACACACCAACTAAGCCACCAATTTTTCTCCATAAACCAAGACCACCCTAGCCAAAAAGCTAATATCCCATATGGGAATAAAAATAGAGTTCCTCTTATTGGACCCATAAGTATCAATAACAAAAGAAATTGTATTATGAGACCTTCAAATGCAGTTTTAGTTCCTCTTCTCAAATGCAACAAGATTATAGGGAGAGGTAATATTAATCTCAACAAAGCTCCTCCTATAGGTAAATAATATAAAGCTATCCAAAGTAATGAAGAGAGAGAGGCTAAATATGCTGGTTCAATTATATTAAGTGCCTCATTTTTTTTTGAAAGTTTCATATGAAATTTTTGTAAATATTTAATTACTTTTTATAGTTTTATTTTTTGGATCAAAATAACGTTCAATCTTTTCTATTTCAAAATTTACATCAGAATTTCTTAAAATGGTCCTTAAATCTTCAGTGGGATCTTTTGGATCTACATCTTTTAAAATGAAAATAATTTTATATGATTTAGGCTTATATTCTCTATTTTGAAAGGATATATTTTTATCAGAAGTTATTTTATTGTTTTTTGATTTCTTCTCAGACTTTTTTAAAACCTTATTATTTAAATTATTTTTAATATCTTCTTTTATTTTTTTCTCTTCAATATTTTTATTTTTTTCTTCAATTCTCCCAGACTTAATAACAACTTTATTTTTTAGATTATTTTTAATATCTTCTTTTATTTCTCTCTCTTCAATATCTTTAAAACTAGAATCAAGAAAATTTCCAATTCTTCCTCCCGAACAGGATTGCAATAAAATTAAAATAATCAAAACAAAAAAATTATTTTTTATAAAAACCATATTTATTTTTTACTTTTTTTATTCTTAGTGGTCTTTTTACTAGCTACTTTATTTTTTTTGAAACCAGAGTTCTTTTTATCTTTCATTTTCTCTTCTAATAAAACCAAAGCATTATCAAGTGTAAATTTTTCTAAATCAGTATCTTTAGGCAAAGAAACGTTTGTTTTCCCGCATTTTATATATAGTCCATATCTTCCATTTAAAATCTGAATTTTATCGTTTAATTCTTTAGGTTTTCCAAAATCCTTTATTACTTCTTGTCCTCCTCTACCTAATTTTGGCATCGAGAGGATTTCTAATGCGCGCTTAAGATCAACCTTAAAAACATCATCTTCTTTTTTTAAAGATCTATTTTCAGACTCATCTTCATTTTTTATCCATTTAATATATGGACCAAATCTTCCTCTATCTGCCTCAACAATTCCACCTTCTGGATGTTCTCCTAACAATTTTGGTAAGCTTAATAGTTCTAGAGCTTCCAATAAAGTTAAGTCATCAGTTTTTAACTCTTTTGGTAAAGAGGCCCTTCTTGGCTTCGCTTTGTCTTCTTCAGTATTTCCTAATTGAACGTAAGGTCCATAAGGGCCGAATCTTAAAAATACTTGCTCTCCAGTTTTTGGATCAGTTCCAAGATCTGAGGGTCCACTAAGAATTTGATCAACTTTCTTTTTATCTAAATCTCCAGGAGTAATATCCATAGGGAGATTACCTTTTGCCTGTATTTCATTTCCTGATTCATCTATTTTCACCCCTTCAAGCCATGGGCCATTAGAACCAATTCTGACTACGCAAGGTAAGTCATCAAAATCAACTTGTCTGTATGCTTTTCCATCAATATCTCCCTCAGTTTTCTGAACTTTTACCTCAAGACCATTTTTACCTTTATAAAAAGTTTCTAAATATGGAAGCCACTCAAGATTACCTGAAGAAATTTCGTCCAATGAAGATTCCATTTTTGCCGTAAATGTAGTATCGACTAGATCAGGAAAGTGTTCCTCTAGTAATGCCGTAACAGCAAAAGCTGTGAATGTAGGCGACAAGGAATTTGAAGAAATATTTGCATAGCCCCTATCTACAATTGTTCCAATAATACTTGCATAAGTAGAAGGTCTTCCTATTCCCTCTTTTTCTAAAACTTTGACTAATGCAGCCTCAGTATATCTAGCTGGCGATTTGGTTTCATGATAAGTAGCCTCTTTGCTATCAACTTCTAGAACAGACCCTTGAGTTAAATTAGGAAGAATGACTTCTTGCTGTTCTAGTGATGCACTTGGATCATCACTACCTTCTACATAAGCTCTAAAAAAACCTGCAAAATCTATACTTTTTCCGCTTGACTTAAATAATCCTTCCCCAACTTCTATTTCAGCATTAATCATTGTTAATTTTGCTTCCGCCATTTGACTGGCAACAGTTCTTTTCCAAATTAATTCATATAAGGAGAGATCTCTTCCTGACAAGTCTGTATCATTTGGAGTTTTAAATACTTCTCCAGCAGGCCTGATAGCTTCATGTGCTTCTTGAGCATTCCTAGCATTTGAATTAAATTGACGAGCTGAGCTTGATAAATACTCTTTCCCATATTTTGAATTTACACATTCTCTCGCCGCTCTAATCGCTTGTTCAGAAAGATGTACTGAATCAGTTCTCATATATGTAATGAAACCTTTCTCATATAAGCCTTGAGCGCATCTCATTGTTTCTCTTGCGGATAGTCGAAGTTTTCGATTAGCTTCCTGCTGCAAAGTACTAGTAGTAAAGGGTGGAACAGGCTTCCTAGTTGTTGGTTTTTTTTCTACTTTTAAGACTTTCCACTTTTCCTTAGATAAAGTTTTGAGAAGACTCTTTGCCCTGTCTTCGTTCAAAATTAAAGATTTATTACCTTTTTTTAAGTTACCTGTCTTTTCATCAAAATCAGAACCATTGGAGATTTTCTGGGCATTTAGACTAAATAACTTAGATTCAAAAGAAATATTATCTTTAAGCAAAGAGGCTTTTAATCCCCAGTAAGAGGCTTTTTTAAACGCTCTCCTTTCTCTTTCCTTGTTAACGAGCAATCTTACTGAAACAGATTGAACACGACCAGCAGATAGTCTGGGAGCTACTTTTTTCCAAAGTAATGGAGAAAGTTCATATCCAAAAAGCCTATCAAGAATTCTTCTAGTTTCTTGAGCCTGGACTAATTCCATATCAATTTCTCTAGTCTCATCTAGTGCCTTATTAATTGCCTTTTTAGTGATTTCATGAAAAACCATTCGCTTAGTTGGGATTTTCGGTTTAAGAATTTGCATTAAGTGCCAACTTATACTTTCTCCTTCCCTATCTTCATCAGTTGCCAATAGCAATTGAGTAGCATCTTTTAAAGCATTTTTTAAATCTTTAACGACCTTCTTCTTTTCCTTTGGGACGATATAAAGTGGTTCAAAATCTTCTGTAGTGTTTACACCTATCCTTGACCATTTCTCTTTTTTAACTGATGCAGGAATTTCAGCTGCTCCTTTTGGAAGATCTCTTACATGTCCCATGGAAGCAAGAACTTCATAATTAGGGGGCAAAAACCTTCTTATAGTTTTTGCCTTTGTGGGACTTTCAACAATAACAAGTGTGTGATCCAAGGTCTATTTCGATAAAATTAGTGTTTTTTTAATCAATTAGGGCATATTATGATTAATTGAAACTTCTTCAAGCAATATTGCTCGAGATTTTCAAAACTCATACCCACAAATTATAATCAAGTAAGTTTAACTCTTACATCCTTACAATCAAACATTCAATTTAATTAAGTGCCCAACGAAATCTTTACAATTAATTTAAATGCTCAAGCAATTATTCCAGAAGCTTTCATTTTGCTTGGTATTGTTGGAACTCTTCTTGTCGATCTCGCTGGCGAAAAAACCGCCTCAAGGTGGGCACCAGTAATTTGTTACATTTCATTAGGCAGTTCTCTTATAAGTCTCGCTTTACAGTGGAGTAATCCTGTAAACAGTGCATTCCTTAGCTCTTTTAATTCAGATAATTTAGCTATTGCCTTTAGATCAATCATTGCACTATCAACTCTGATTTCTTTACTAATTAGTTGGCGTTATACAGAACAGAGTGGGAGTCCAATTGGTGAATTCGCTGCAATAGTCTTATCGGCGACTTTAGGAGCCATGCTTTTGTGTGGATCTACTGACCTTGTTAGTGTATTTATATCTTTAGAGACTTTGTCAGTAGCTAGTTATTGTCTTTCTGGTTATCTCAAGAGAGATCCTAGGAGTTCGGAGGCCGCTTTAAAATATCTCCTTGTTGGATCAGCTGCTGCCGCTGTTTATTTATATGGATCCTCATTTCTTTATGGTCTTAGTGGTTCCACAAACTTATCAACAATTGGAGAAGAGATAATAAATAAACCATCATTTATTACATCCTTATCACTAGTATTTGTCTTATCAACTGTTGCTTTTAAGATTGCTGCAGTTCCTTTTCATCAGTGGACACCTGATGTTTATGAAGGTTCCCCCACTCCTGTAGTAGCTTTTTTATCTGTAGGATCTAAGACTGCGGGATTTGCTTTTGCAATAAGAATTTTAAGCACTACTTTTTCCTCCTTCGATGAACAATGGAAACTATTATTTACAATTTTAGCCATCTTGAGTATGGCCCTAGGAAATATTGTGGCATTGGCCCAAACCTCAATGAAAAGAATGTTGGCTTACAGTTCAATTGGTCAAGCCGGATTCGTAATGATTGGCATAGTATCTGGAACACAAGATGGTCTTTCATCAGCGGTTTTATATTTAGCTGCATATTTGTTTATGAATCTAGGGGCTTTTTCATGTGTAATACTTTTTTCACTCCGAACTGGATCAGATAGAATTACAGATTATTCAGGCCTTTATCAAAAAGATCCTTTAATTACTTTGGGTCTGAGTCTATGTCTCCTTTCTCTTGGTGGGCTTCCGCCTATGTTGGGTTTTTTCGGGAAAATATATTTGTTTTTTGCAGGTTGGGCTAACCATCAATACCTTTTAGTAGTTGTCGGATTAATAACTTCAGTAATTTCAATTTATTACTACATCTCGGTTATAAAAATGATGGTAGTAAAAGAACCACAAGAAGCTTCTGAAATAGTTAAATCTTATCCTGAGATCAACTGGAATATCATTGGATTACCTCCACTTAGAATTGCATTATATACTTGCATAGCTGTTACAGCTTTAGGAGGAATACTTTCTAACCCTCTTTTCAAATTAGCTAATTCAGCAGTATCCGAAACTCCTTTTTTACAGGATATATTAGCGATAACAAATAATGTGCTTTAAAAGAGTATTAATAAATGACTAAAAAAGTTGCGACCTTAGAAAAAGTATCAAAAATGTATGGCAAAGATGAACTTATCGTAAAAGCCTTAGATAATGTGAATTTAGAAATTTATAAAGGGGACTATTTGGCTGTTATGGGCGCAAGTGGTTCAGGTAAGAGTACCGCAATGAACATTATTGGCTGTCTAGACAGACCATCTCAAGGTGTTTATAAATTAAATGGAACTCCTGTTGAAAATTTATCTGATGATGAATTAGCTGAGTTAAGAAACCAAAAATTAGGATTCGTTTTCCAACAATTCCACCTTCTCTCAGACGCTACAGCACTAGAAAATGTTCTTTTACCGATGATTTATGCAGGGGTAGATCCTATAGAAAGAGAAAAACGAGCAAAAAATGCATTAGACAAAGTTGGACTTTCTGAAAGAGTAAATAATCGTCCTAATCAATTGTCAGGAGGGCAACAACAACGTGTAGCTATTGCAAGAGCAATTATAAATAATCCTGCAATTTTATTAGCCGATGAACCCACTGGCGCTTTAGATTCAAAGACGACAGAAGATGTATTAGACCTTTTTGATAAACTTCATGAATCTGGTATAACTATAGTTTTAGTTACTCACGAAGATGAAGTTGCAAGTCGGGCAAAAAAAATAGCAAGATTTAAAGATGGAAAAATAATTGAATTAAAAATCAAATAAATTTAAAACCTCGTTAATATTTTTTCTTGGATTCCGTTATAAATTCTCAAATTCCCATTATTGTCTACGTCTTTTATCGCCCAATCTCTTGTGTTATAACCTCTAGGTAAATGTTTTTTTGTAAGATATCTATTTGCGTTTTTAATAATATATTCTTTTCTATCATTACATTCGACTGACTCATGAATAGTTTTAAGAATTTTTGCAGTCCAATAATATTCGCATATATTTTTAGTATTAAGTATTTCAGATAAAGCAATTCCCTCTAATGGTGTTTTATTTAAAAAATTCATGCCTAAACCTACCCTTACATAAATAATTTCTTTCCCTCTTGTTATCACTCTGGGTAAAAATCCAATTAACTTTTTTGAATTAAAAAAAATATCATTTGGCCATTTTAAATCGACTTTTATAGATTCCGTATTCAACATTTCACATAACTTAATTGCAAATGAAAGACTAAATATCTCACTTGAGAATTTTGGGGTAAAAATCGGATAAGCCGCACTTAGCCATATTCCTCCTTTAGGAGAAATCCATCGTCTTGAATTTTGACCTATTCCTAAAAATTGCTCTTTCGCTACTATTGCTCTTGGTTTAGATCTTTTGATTGGAGAATCTTGGAGCCAATTTGTTAGTTCGTATTCAGTATTTTTACATTTTAATTTGTATTGAAGTTTCCAATAAGGACAAATTCCCTGAATTTTTTTGTAGTAATATGCAGTCTTAGCTACTGATCCTAAAACTTTCACAAATCCTTAATATAAAAAACAGGCAATCTTGACAAGATTAAATTATCTTAAACCTTATAACATTAATTATATTAATTGAATAAAAGATATTTACCAATATTGAATAAAAGATATCCATCTTCAATGAGAAATTGCATTGATAATTTCAAAAAATCATGGAAAGACTTAGATAAACTATCCAAACTAAATGAGAATTGGGAAAAGTTAATTGGTCTGGAATTATCTAAAGCATGTAAGCCATTAAAAGTTGAACAGAAAACTCTTATAATTGCTGTAAATCATCCACAATGGAGGCAGGCACTAATTTATAACAAACATCGATTAAAGGAGAGTATTAGCAGATTTGGAATAAATTTAAATGAAATAAAGATAATACAAAATTATGAAGTCAAAAACTTAGATAAGAAAGAGATTAATGCAAAAACAGTCTGGGAAAATCATCCGAGCAGAATAAAGAATGATAATATGGTTATTTGCAAAATATGCAATAGTCCTGCACCAGAAGGTGAGATATCAAGATGGGGAAAATGTACTTTTTGTTGGAGAAAAAATAATTAAGATGAATTTTATTTTTCTAATATTAATATTCCCATTTGATTTAAAAAAATAGTCCTATATTCAACTTTCTTAAACCCTACTCCTTTTGCAATTAGCATAAGTTCGTTTCCCTTTGGAAAATTTTTTATACTTTTTTCAATATAAGAATATTCTTTACTTAATCTAAAAATTTTTGAAATTGGGACCACAACAAATCTTAAATATATTTTTTGAAATAAATCAGATAAAGAATTAAATTTAGAATGATTAAAGTCTAGAAACCCAGCTCTGCCAGTATCACTTAAAAGATTGAAGACTTTTTTTAGTCCTTCTTCTACATTGACCAAATTTCTTAAACCATAAGACATACAAATTCCGTCATAATTTTTTGAATTTTCATCTATTTCTAAGATATCTTTCATCTCCCAACAGATAAATTTATTTCCAATCAATTTCGACCTTTCCATAGCAATATTTAAAATTTCCTTTGCACTATCTATTCCAGTAACACTTCCATTAGGCCTAACTTTTTTAAAAATTAAAAATGATAAATCTCCAGTCCCACAACACAAATCAGCCCAATTCTCTCCATCAATTGGTTTTAATAAATCAACTAATTCCTTTTTCCAATATTTGTGTAATCCTAAACTGAGTAAACTATTTAAAAAGTCATAACTACAAGAAATTTTGTTAAAAATAGTTTTAACCTCATTAGTTTTTTTATATCGCATATTTGAATATTTTTATTAAATAATAAATTATTTTTTTAATTTGGTCTAATTGGTAGTTTCTTTTCAATAAGAAAAGATTTTATTTCATCTATAGTAAGTTTTTTGTCATGAAGTAAAGATGCCAAAAGTGCTGCCGAGGCTTTGCCTTCAGTAAAAACATCATAAATATCTTCTACACAGCCTGCCCCACCAGAAGCGATAACAGGAATATTAACTGCATTTGCAACCGTTTTAGTCAATAATAAGTCGTATCCATTTTGTGTTCCATCACCATCCATTGAAGTTAATAAAATTTCTCCAGCACCTAATTTCTCAACTTTTTTTGCCCAACTTATTACATCTAAACCAGTATTCTCACGCCCACCCTTAACATAGACTTCCCATTCATTAGATTTATTAGTTTTTTTTCTTGCGTCAATTGCAATAACAATACATTGTGTTCCGAAATTTGCAGAGCTTTTGGAAATTATGTCTGGATTTTTAACTGCAGAAGAATTCAAACTTACTTTATCTGCTCCTGCTCTTAAAAGATCATTAATTGAGATGATCGAATTTATTCCACCACCAACAGTAAAGGGGATTTTAATTGATTTCGCAGTTCTAGAGACAAGATCAACTAATGTTTTTCTATTTTCCACACTAGCTCTTATATCTAAAAATACTAATTCATCAGCTCCTGCTTCTGAGTATTTACACGCTAATTCGACAGGGTCACCAGAGTCTCTAAGGTTTACAAAATTAACACCTTTAACGACCCTTCCATTTGCTACATCTAAACAAGGAATTAAACGAAGAGCTACCATTTTAAAAAAAATTGACCAAAGACTGTTAATCTTGCATAATAGCTTCCATTTTACCTCTTATGGCTGAAACTAAATTATTACCCAAAATTGGTAGTAAAGTTAAAATTAACATAGATAAGGTTAAAGATAGATTACCTGCAAAGCTAATTGATCAAATATCCTCAAACCCAAGAGTCGTAACAACAGGATATAAAATGACCGATGGTAGAAGTATTGGCATTACTGTTAGATTGCAAAATGGAGAGGAAAATTGGTTTTTCCCTGAAGAAATTGAGAAAGGTTAAATATTAAAAGTGAATGATCCAAAACAATTATTAGGAATTAAAGGGGCTTCTGAGACTTCAAGTATTTGGAAACTACGCATACAATTAATGAAGCCAATCACATGGATCCCCTTGATATGGGGGGTAATCTGTGGAGCTGCCGCAAGCGGAAACTTTCAGTGGACAATAAGTAATGTTTTAGCCTCACTAGCATGCATGCTCATGAGCGGACCACTTCTAGCAGGTTATACCCAAACTATTAATGATTTTTTTGATAGAGAAATTGATGCTATTAATGAACCTAATAGACCAATACCTTCTGGAAAGATTTCGATTAAGGAAGTAAAAATACAAATTTGGGTATTACTTATTTCTGGTTTAATAGTCTCTTTTTTATTAGATTTATATGCAAAACATAGTTTTCCCTCTGTCTTTCTTCTGGCTTTAGGTGGGTCTTTAGTAAGTTATATCTATTCTGCTCCTCCTTTAAAATTGAAGCAAAATGGCTGGCTAGGAAATTATGCTTTAGGAGCTTCATATATAGCTCTCCCATGGTGGGCAGGACAAGCCTTATTTGGGAAATTAACTATTGTTACTGCATTACTAACTCTTGCTTATAGTCTTTCTGGACTCGGAATAGCAGTTATAAATGACTTCAAAAGTGTTGAAGGGGATTCAAAACTAGGATTAAATTCGTTACCTGTAATATTTGGAATTAAAAAGGCTAGTAGAATAAGTGCTGGTCTCATTGATATTTTTCAATTAGCAATGGTTATCGTATTAATTGTTATTGGACAACATTTAGCATCAGTAATTTTAGTTTTACTGGTAATTCCTCAAATTACATTTCAAGATATGTGGTTACTAAGAGACCCGTTAAAATTTGATGTCAAATATCAGGCAAGTGCTCAGCCATTTCTTATAACTGGAATGTTAGTCACCGCTTTAGCAATAGGACATAGTTTTTTAGTAGCTTAAAGTGAATGGAATAAAATATAAATATTTTATTTTTAGCTCATCAATATTTATTTTCTTTGTTGTATTTTTTCCCATACTTAATTTAATTAGGATTACTTTAAATTTTGACCCACTTAAAATTAATACTTCAAAATCAATACCCTATACTTATGAAATATTCTCTTCTGATAATAAAAAATTAAGAAAATTAAGTCGAAAATTCGATGTTCTTGATAATACAAATGCGATACCATTTTTTCTAAAGTATTCTTTTATCTCCGGTGAGGATAAAAGATTTTTTAACCATAATGGAATTGACTTAATAGGTTTATCAAGAGCCTTTATTAGTAATATTCAGAGCGGATACTTTAAAGAGGGTGGAAGCACTATTACTCAGCAAGTAGCAAGATTAATTTTCTTAAATAATGATTTAAGTTTTCAAAGAAAAATTAAAGAAATAATAATTTCCTTAGTATTAGACTTGAAATTCAGTAAAAATCAAATTTTAAAATTATATTTAAATAATATTTACTTAGGATCAGGGGCTTATGGTATTAATGAAGCCTCCCAAGTTTATTTTGGGAAACTCATAACGGAATTATCATTATCTGAGGTTGCCTTAGTAGCTGGATTAGCACCTGCTCCCTCAATTTATTCGCCTTATGAAAATATCGATTTAGCTATTAAAAAAAGAAATAAAATTTTAAAAGATATGTATATTGATGGCTACATATCTTTAGACGAGAGAAATAAAGCCCTAAAGGAAAAAGTTAAATTAAATTATTCAATAAATAATAAAGATTCTAAAGATAATTTATTAATAAATTTCATCCTCAAGGAAACAAATAACAAAATCAAAAATCCTAAAAAGTACAAATTTTTAAGGATAAAATCCAGCATCAACAAAGATTGGCAGGAAATAGGACAAAAAATTTCTAGGACTATAGGGCCAAATAATATTGAAACAGCCTTGGTATCAATAGAATCCAATAGCGGTTTGATTAGAACAATGATAACCAGTAAGAAACCAAAAATAAACGAATTTAATAGAGTTACCTCCGCTATAAGGCCTTTAGGTTCAACTTTTAAAATAATTCCCTACACTGCAGCATTAAAAGAAGGTATAAGATTAAGCGATAAATTTGAAGATTTACCTAAGTGCTGGAAAGAATATTGTCCCAAAAATTTTTCCGAAATTTATCGAGGTAAGATATCTTTAATAGACTCTTTTAAAACATCCTCAAATATAGTTCCTCTACAAATTTCTAGTAAAATAGGCCTCAGAAAAATTATAAATCTAGCTAATATGTTCGGCCTAGGGTATAAACAACAGCTTGAAGAGTTTTTACCATTAGCTATCGGATCTTATGGAGATAGCCTCCTAAATATTACAAATGCCTATTCAGCTTTGAATAGCAATGGAAATCTATATAAGCCAAGCATTCTTGAAAAAATAGAATCAAATAATTATGAATTAATTTGGGAAAATAAATTTATTCATGAGAAGATATTAGATTCTAAAGTAAACAAAAGCCTAAATAATCTACTTGAAAAATCAGTATCGGAAGGTACTTCAATAGCAGCCTCAATTAAAGGAGAAAGAGTATATGGCAAGACAGGAACTTCAGACGGTAATAGGGATCTTTGGTTTATTGGTTCAATTAAGAATCTTACTACCGGAGTTTGGATAGGTTTTGATGAGAATAAAGAATCTAAGTTATCTAGCGGTAATGCCGCTTACTTTTGGAAAAAATTCATTAGTAAAATATATGATTTAAAGATTTAATAATAAAATACTTTTTTTATTTAAAAGAAATTTTTGCGGCATAAAATCCATCTCCTGGTTCATCAAATTTCGGAAAAATTTGTTTTTCACTATCTAATTTAATTTCCTTATTTTTTGTCAAAAATCTTTTAATTAGAAAATTATTTTCTTCTGGACATATTGTACAAGTTGAATAAACTAAAGTGCCATTTCTTTTTAAAAGAGGTAAAACGCTTTCTAATAATCTTTCCTGTAAAAGGATTAATTGATTTATTTTATCCTTACTTAAAGACCATCTGGAATCAGGATTTCTTGCTAAGGTTCCTATCCCTGAACATGGAGCATCAATTAAGATTTTATCAAAATAAGAGATGAGATTTGGCTTAATATCAACTAAACTAGTAGCATCAGCTTTCAAAGTCTTAACACTTTTTATATTTAATCTTTCCAAATTTGATTGAAGTATTTTCAATCTTTTTTCTGATCTATCAACAGCTAGGATTTCAGCATCGTCATTAGCTAACTGAGCTAAATGAGTTGTTTTACTTCCTGGGGCGGAGCAAGCATCTAGAATCTTTTCACCTTTCATTGGATTTAAAAGAGGAGCGACCCATTGAGAAGATCTATCTTGGACTACCCACAGCCCCTCGCTGTAACCAGGGAGTTTTTTAATAGACCTTGGATTAGAATTTAAGGCGACCCCATTTTTCAGTTGACTGATTGCAGTGGCATTTATATTACATTCAGCAAGTTCATTCAAAAATTTATTTAAATCAGTTTTCAGAGAATTAATTCGCAAATCAATTGAAGGTTTTTTATTAAATGCCTTGGCGATATTTTTGGCTTCTTTTATTCCTACCCAATTAACAATTTCTTCTACAAGCCATATTGGTAATGACTCAAGAGAAGACAATCTCTCTATTTCATCTGAGGATATTTTTGGGACATTTTCTTTTTCTATATGTCTAACGGTATTACGTAATATTGCGTTTACAGTTCCAGCCAAACCTTTTAAATCAGTTTTCTTTGCAACTTCTACAGTTGAAGAAATAGATGCAGAAAATGGTATTTTATCCATTTTTAATAATTGATATAAACCTATATGTAAAAGCCATCTTAGTTTTGGTGGTTGCTTTATATGAGAAAGTTTTGATGTATGGTCTATCCAAAGGTCAAGAAATTTTCTATATCTAATACATCCAAAAGATAATTCAGTTATGAATGCTATATCTAATGAATTGAACTCATAATTTTTTAGTACCTTTTCTAGAGCATGATCTGAATAAATTCCGGAACTTACTTTTAATAGAATTTCCCAAGATGCTTTTCTTTGAAGGTACCCTTTAATCAATGTATAAAATCTTGTTTAGTAATATATGCTAAATATACTATTAATTATGAATATTATTCTTAACTATTAATTGAAGTATTAAACCAAATAAAACCAAGAACACTAACTAAAGTTAGATTGAATCCCAAAAATATATATATGTTAAGAGAATGGACTTTTTCTCTTGAAAATAATTTATTTTTTTTATTTTTTTTCATTTGTAATGAGAACAAAAAGTTAAAGAGGTTTAAAGTGAGTCACTATTAATTTTTTCTAAATCAATAAAATCTCTAGCATTGAAAGGAATTAATTCTTTTAGAGCACTCAATTTCAAATACAAATTTGTTATCCAATCTAATTTTATATAAGTAGGAAATGAGGTAAAATTAAACCTAGAAAAATTTATTTTTTAGATTAATTAATGATCTATTTATCTAATAATCTAACACTGTTTTTTAATATTCATTAATATCAATAGATTCTCTTAAGTTTTAAAATTAGCTATAAATTTAGTATTATTTTTAATAAAGATTACTAATAAATTCCTCAGCTATTGTTAAATGACCATTTAGCTTTTCGGGACTCATTTTATCTAAATTTCTCGTTAACATTGCAAGTCTATATTGTTTTCTAAAATAAGTTTCATTATCTTTTATAAATTTCCAAAACAAACCATCCCAGATTGAACACCAAGGACCACTTTTATAATTAGACATTTTTTTCACATAATTTGAACTAGAAATATAAGGTTTTGTTGAAAAGATCCCACCATCGCTAAATTGACTCATTCCATAAACATTAGGGACCATTACCCAGTCATAAGAATCTATAAACATTTCCATAAACCATTTATAAACATGATCAGGATGTATACGACATAAAAGCATAAAGTTACCTATTATCATAAGCCTCTCAATATGATGGCAATAACCGTATTTAATAATATTATTTATGACGATATCTACTGGATCGATTCCTGTGGTTCCCTTATAGAAAGACTCAGGCATAGGCTTATTATCAAAATTCCAAAAATTAGTAGTGCGCATTTGGGTACCATATTTTTCATAAACCAAGCAAATAAATTCTCTCCATCCAACTATTTGACGAATAAAACCTTCTAGAGAGTTAATAGGAACTTTATTTTTTTCACCATAAGCTAATGCTTTATTTATAACTTCTTTTGCAGTCAATAAACCGCTATTTAAAAGAGGGGAAAGTAAACTATGCCATAAAAAAACTTTTTCCTTACTAATTGCATCTTCATAATCGCCAAACAAAGAAAATCTATTTTCAAAAAAATCATGAAGCCAACTATCAGCTTCTTCGAAAGAAGTTGGATATATAAAATAATTACTTTCACCTATAAACTCTATCTCTAAATTAGAAATTATCTTTTCAGCTTGAATTACAAACTGATTTTTTGGTAATTTTGGGATTTCAGGAATATTTACTTTCTTGGGTAATTTTTTTCTATTTGATTCATCAAAACTCCATTTACCTCCTTGAGGTGAACCATCAGGATTCAATAATATATTTTGACTTCTTCTTTGATTCTCATAAAATCTACCCATCAAGGGTTTTTTGGGATTAGATTTAAAAGATTCTCGTAAGTCTTCATTAGTAATAAACATTGGGGATTTGAAAACTTGTAATTTAAGATTGTTGGCTTCAACAAATTTATTTAACCTCTTCATAATTAAAAAATCATGAGGATTTATAATATTTATCTTTTGATATTTCCCTTGAATATATTTTGATAAATACTCAACGGTGGAAAGATTACTTCTATTCTCAATATAAAGAATTTTATGACCTGAATTTTCCAAATATTTTTTATAGGCAAGCATTGACGCTTTGTGGAAAATTAATTTGTTTTTGTGATTAATTGACTTTTGAAATTTATCATTACCGAAAAATAATGAATCTTCTATCATCAAAATTCCACAACTTAATTTCAAGAGTGGGCTTTCTCTAAAAAGTTGATTTGGAAATATTATCGATATCTGATTCATATTAATGACTTCCTATTTCTGCATCTATTAGAACAGTATTTAACTTCCTTCCAACAATCTTTCCATTTTTTGCGCCAATTAAATGACCTGTTGCAAACAGGACATATTTTGCTTGGTAAGATTTTCAAAATTTATAATTTTCTTTTATGAGTAGATTTAAATCTAGTTGAATCTTTAAGTTCCATATGTTTTGTTTTCCTTCCCGAAACTCTTTTTCTCCAAACTTTAAATGATTTTGGCTTAAGATTATTCCTCATTATTTTAATAGCATCTTCTTCTTTTAAACCAAATTGATACTCAATGGCTTCAAAAGGAGTTCTATCTTCCCAACACATCTCGATTAATCTATCTATGTCAATAATTTCCATTTTTATTACTTACATTCAGAAGTACAGAGTTTTTCAATATTTGATCTGCCCGTAATTTTAAGTCTGTATTTTGCCCAATATTTATAAAATAACCTCAAAACCGGCGCAAGGAATTTAATTTTTAAAGGATAGTAAACCCACCCTAACCCTATTAATTCGTATGAATATGCTAATACATCTAGCCCTTTGATAATATTTCCATTTTCTAAAATCCCATGAAGATTTGACATCGCTTCTGCATATGAGATGTCCTTAAAAAGAATAGGATTATAGTTAACATTATTGATATCAACAAAGTCAATTTTATTTAACTCGTCTTTACTTTTTAAAAAATTAGTTTCTCTAAGACATAATGGACAACCACCGTCGAATAAAAATATTAATTTATTTTGCATCATACCTTTTTTTATTTAAATATAAAATTTAAATAACTTTTTTGTGGACAATTAAAAATTAAAAGCTTTTTAAAGATTTTTGAATGTTACTAATAAATTTTCAAAAGAAGCTTTATAAAGCCTTAATAATTTCTTTAACCAATTAAATCAAAATTTTCTTATTGTATTAACTATTAACCATTGATTAAGGGATACATCAATGGTTTAAATTCTTAATCATCTAAAAGGTGAACTCCTTCTCCAATATCTGGAGCAAATTTACAATATTTTTCGAACACAATTCCAACACCTCTCATTTTCTCTCCAAGTTCATCATTAAATTGTTTCCATTCTTTTGAATCATATTCTGGTAACGTCCAACCCTGACTTTCTACCATACTAGTTATAACAGTGTAATCCCATTCAATGTAAGCCATTTAATCTCAAATAAATTATTAAATCATTATAAACCAAATAAAAGATTAAATAATCCATACATTGAATTTGAATTAATATATAAAGCATTAAGTCAAAACTTTAAAAATTTATATTTTAAAATTATATTTTTGAGAACTAATATAATTAAATTAACTTTAAACATTTCTAAAATGTCAATTTTGCCACGAAGATTTGAGCGAATAAAAAATGTTTTAAATTGCCGAATGAAAAACTTAACGGTTCTAGTAGAGGCAGTAAATAAGCCACACAATTTATCTGCGATATTAAGAACATGTGATGCGGCAGGAGTTTTTGAAGCGAATTTCATTTGTGAAAAAGATAAAGTTAAAACTTTTAACAGTACAGCTCAAGGTAGTCAAAAATGGGTCAAATTAAATAACCATGAGACAATAATTTCTGCAGTATCTAAGTTAAAAAAGAAAGGTTTTAAATTATATGGAACAACACTAAATAAGAGCTCAACTGATTACAAAATTTTTGACTATTCAGAAAATACTTGTTTTGTTTTAGGAGCAGAAAAATGGGGGTTAAGTGATCAACTAATTTCAAAAGTTGATGAATCAATCTTCATTCCAATGTCAGGTATGGTCCAATCTTTGAATGTTTCAGTAGCAGCTTCTATTTTACTTTTTGAAGCTATTCGACAAAGAGAAAGTAAGAGTTTACTTCCTCTTAATGGAGAAGGTTTAAGTAAAGAAGAATACGAAAAGACATTATTTGAATGGAGTTATCCTGAATTAGGTTCAATATACAGAAAGTCTGGAAAAAAATATCCACCGCTGAATCAGTATGGAGAAATTAATGAAGTTGTTAATAACTAAAAAATATTAAAATTAACTTTCAATTTTCAAAAATATTTTCTAGTTCTTCTCCTATAAAGGAAAGACCTAGGACTAAAAAAAACATTGCTAATCCTGGGAATAAAGCAGTCCACCAAATACCAGTAGGAATTGCCGCAAGCGCAAGATTAAGATCACTTCCCCATTCTGGAACATTAGCAGGAACTCCTAACCCTAAAAAGCCCAAACTTCCTAATACCAAAACAGCATCCGCAGCATTTAAAGTAAGAAGGATAGGTAGAGGAGTTATTACATTTGGAAGTATATATTTAAAAATTATAGTTTTAACATCAGCTCCCGAAACTCTTGCAGCTTCAACATATATCTCTGATTTTATTAACATTGTTTGATTTCTGATTAATCTAAAATATTGAGGAGCATAAACTATACATAAGGCTATAGAGGCATTAATAATCCCTTTACCAAGTACAAAAGCTACTACTACTGAAAGCAAAATAACAGGAATTGAAAAAATAGTATCCATTACAAGTGATAAGCATTTATCAAGGATCCCTCCAAAGTATCCACTCAATAACCCTAATGGAAGGCCTAAAATTAAAGCAAAGAAAATTGCGAGGAATACAACTTCAATAGCTATAGATGATCCTTGTAAAGTTCTTAAACAAACATCCCTTCCTAATCTATCCGTACCACATAAATGTTTTAAGGAAGGTGGAGCAAAAATATTATCACTAAATGATGATAAAGAATAACCAAAAAAGTTATTAGCCTCTAATACTTTCATAATTAATACTATTAAAAGATATGAAAGTACAATTAAAAAGCCAGTCCTTCTAATGTTCTGAGCAACTTGATTTGATGAGTTTGAATTCACAAATTTATGATTATTCGAATCAACTAAAATATACCTTTTGTTTCAAAGATAAAATAGCTTTTAGTTTTTAATTTGAAATTAATTACTGATTTAATTTCAAAACTGCCATAAAAGCTTCTTGAGGTACATCAACTTTACCCATTGCCTTCATCCTCTTTTTCCCTTTAGCTTGCTTCTTCAAAAGTTTCTTTTTTCTAGAGATATCTCCCCCATAGCATTTAGAAAGGACATCTTTTCTTAATGCACTTATACTTTCGCTTGCAATAATCCGACTACCTATTGAAGCCTGAATTGGTATTTTAAATTGTTGTTTTGGTATAAGCTCCTTTAATTTTTCTACTAAGCCCCTACCAATCCCATAAGCCTTATCTTTATGAACAATAGAAGTTAAAGGATCAGCTCTTTCAGAATTTATAAGAACATCTAACCTAACGAGATCATTTTTTCTATATCCAATCAAATGGTATTCCATTGATGCATATCCTTGAGTTCTACTTTTCATTTGATCAAAAAAGTCAGTAACAACTTCTGCTAATGGTATTTCGTAAATCAAAGTCACTCTATCTGTAGTGATATATTTCATATCAATAAAAATACCTCGTCTTTCTTGGCATAAACCCATTAGTGTCCCGTTAAATTCATTGGGAGAATAAATTTCCATTTTTACATAGGGTTCTTCTATTGATTCTCTTGATTGAGGATCTGGGATTGTAGAAGGATTATCAATTAATATGTCTTCCTGATCGTTCAAATTAACTTTATATATTACTGAAGGCGCTGTTACTATCAAATCCAAATCATATTCCCTCTCCAATCTTTCCTGAACAATTTCCATATGAAGAAGTCCTAAAAATCCACATCTAAAGCCAAATCCCATAGCACTACTTGTCTCGGGTTCGTATTTAAGCGCGGCATCAGACAATTGCAGTTTTTCTAAAGACTCTCTTAAATCTGGATATTGATCGGCATCAGTTGGAAACAATCCACAAAACACCATAGGATTAGCTGTTTTATATCCAGGGAGAGGATCTTCAGCAGGAGAATTAAATAGTGTAATTGTATCTCCCACTCTTGCATCAGCGACTGACTTAATAGATGCAGCCAGATAACCAACTTCTCCCGCATGAAGTTCATTAACTTGCTTCTCATCAGGAGCCATTATTCCAATTTCATCTAACTCATAGTTTTTCTTACTTGCCATAAGTAAGATCTTATCCTTTTTATTAATTGACCCAGCTATTACTCTGAAGTAAACAATTACACCTCTATAAGGATCATAATAAGAGTCAAAAATAAGGGCCTTAGTAGGAGATTTCACTTCATCTTTAGGATGAGGAATTCTACTCACAACTGCTTCTAATATATCTTCAATACCTTCTCCAGTTTTTGCAGAACAATTTATTGCATTAGATGTGTCTAATCCAATAATCTCTTCAATTTCTTGCTTTATTTTTTCAGCATCAGCACCAGGCAAATCAACTTTATTTAAGACAGGAATTATTTCTAAATTATTTTCAAGGGCAAGATAAACATTAGCTAAAGTTTGAGCTTCTACACCTTGACTTGCATCAACAACTAATAGAGCACCTTCACAAGCCTGCAATGATCTACTTACTTCGTAAGAAAAATCAACATGTCCTGGTGTGTCAATTAAATTTAAAATGTATTCTTGTGAGTCTTCTGCTTTATATTTCATTCTTGCAGCCTGTAATTTGATTGTTATTCCCCTTTCTCTTTCAAGATCCATACTATCCAAAAACTGATCTTGCATATCCCTTTGCTTAACAGTACCAGTATCTTGAAGCAACCTATCCGCGAGAGTAGACTTACCATGATCAATATGAGCTATAATGCAAAAATTTCTTATTTTTGAAACAGATATATCAGTCATATAAATTAAAGAACGATTCCTATATTTTCCTCTTGGTTCATGATAGCTAATTAAGATTATGGGTGGAAACCTAAAATAGAATTATTTCTTTTTTTAATAATTTCTAAAAAATTATTATCACTTTCATTTTTTAATTCAGATTCATAAAGAAGATTACTTAATTTTTTCTCAAGATCAAATTTATCAGCATTAAAAAGGCAAGATTTTTTTAAAACCTCAATCATAATTGAAACGGCTGTACTAGCACCAGGAGAAGCACCTAATAAAGCAGAAAGTGAGCCATCTGCCGAGTTGACAATTTCCGTGCCAAATTGCAAAGAACCTCCATCTTTAGTTTTTTTGATTATTTGAACTCTTTGCCCAGCGTTCTCCAAATACCAATTCGAAGACTCAGCTGATGGCATCATATTCCTCAAGTTTTCAACTCGAGAATTATGACTCTTAAGAGATTGTGAAAAAAGATAATTAATTAATTCGTTATTCTTAATCCCAACATCAAGCATAGAGAATAAATTATTTTTTTTAATTGAACTAAATAAATCAAGATAAGAGCCTTTTTTTAAGAATTTGGTGGTGAAACCAGCAAAAGGGCCATAGAGAAGAAATTTTTTGCCTTCAATCCATCTTGTATCTAAATGCGGCACTGACATTGGAGGTGATCCTATATCTGCTTTCCCATAAACTTTTGCATTATGTTTTTCCGTTAAAGACTTTTCCTCACAAATAAGCCATTTTCCACTAACAGGAAAACCACCATATATTTTAGCTTCTGGAATTTTAGATTTTTGCAAAAAGTTTATTGTTTTGCCACCAGCTCCAAGGAAAACATATGAAGTGCTAAGTGAAACTATTTTGCCTAGTGAACGAACTTTTAATTTCCATTGTTTTTTATCTGTTTTCTTTAAATCTATTAACTCTGTATTATAACTAATTTCAACATTTTTATTCTTAGAAATATAAGTTAGATATTCTCTTGTTAAAGCCTCAAAATTGATATCTGTTCCTCTTTTTATTCGAGTAGCTGCAACTTTATCTAATGGATTTCTACTTTTAGTAATAAGTGGTGCCCATGATTTTATTTGATTAAAAGATGATGAAAATTCCATGTCTGCAAACTCTGGATATTCAGACATTGCTTTAAATCTTTTTTTTAAAAAAGAAATATTTTCAGTACCTGTGACAAAACTTATATGAGGAATAAATTTTAAAAATTTTTTAATATCTATCTTCCCAGTTGCATACAATGAGGCCCATAAAGACATTGAATTTTCAAAGGAACGATTTATAGAAAGGGCTTTATCTATTTGTAAATTTCCATTTTCATCCACCGGGGTGTAATTTAATTCGCAATTTGCAGCATGACCAGTTCCTGCATTATTAAATGCACCAGTACTTTCACTACCTGGTTTATTTAACTTTTCTATAATTAATATTTTTATTGTAGGTAAGATCTCTGTAATTAATAACGCAAGTGTTACGGTCATTATTCCTGCCCCTACCAATATCGCATCATAACTATCATTTTTATTTAAGATGTTTTTAGAAGTCACAACAGAAAATTATTTTTTTTGCAATTAATCGCATTTCTTTCTAGGCTTATTATAAAGTTAATTCAAAATTATGAGTACTGAAACATTACCACTTACAAATGAAAATGTTGAAACGGTTTTAGATGAACTAAGACCTTTCTTGATATCAGATGGAGGTAATGTAGAAATAGCAGAAATTGATGGTCCCATTGTTAAAGTAAGACTTCAAGGAGCATGTGGAAGCTGCCCAAGCAGTACCATGACATTAAAAATGGGAATAGAAAGAAAACTAAAAGAAATGATTCCTGAAATTAGTGAAGTTGTCCAAGTTTTGTGAGCTATTTTTTGAAAATTTTATTTACGAATCTTTGCTTAATTCCTTATTTAATGATGATTTAAAATCTAAGCAATTTACAGGAAGACCTTGACCTATAGCTATTAAAAGAGGAGCTAAGATTCCTAATGTAAATACTAAATTTGACTGATTAACTTCATTTTTACTTAATGTAAAAGTTATCAAATAAATAATAGTAAAATATGCATGTAAAGAAAAAAATTCTTTTGGTTTTAAAGCGGGCCATCTCAAAGTATTTCCCAAAAAATATAAAAACCCTGTCATAAATTTAAATTAATTAGTAAAGCGGAAATTAAATATAAACCTAATCCCTTTTAGATATAAATCACACCAAAATTTACTTTAGATAATAATTAAAAAAAAATTAAAAAATTATTTCTATCCGTAATATCTGGACAGCAACACAAAAATACGTCTATAATTGAAAAGTAGCTGTTGCTACATTTCGTTCACCTTCATCAGAAGGCGCAGTTCGAGTCATACCAGGGAACGGGGGATGGCCGTTTTGTCACATCGAAACATGACTACTTTAACTTACAGAGGTAAAAACTACGTTCAAAACAAAAAGGCTGCTAATAAGCAACCTGTTGAACTTACCTACAGAAGAAACGTATACACCAACAGAATGGATGACGCTTCTTCAAGTAATGAAAAGGCAGAATTAAATTACAGAGGTGCTAACTACACTAAATAATTTAATTCCAAAAGAAAAACCCCTTCTTAGGGGTTTTTTTTTGGCTATATTTATTTATTAAGAAGTAGAATTACCTTTATGTCTAGCGATTGCTGCAATACTGATAAGTCAAATAAAAATTTAAAAGGTCTTGATCATAAAGATGCTATTCAAGAAAGGTATGGTTCTGCTGCATTAGAAAAAGAGAGTTGTCTTTGTACACCGGTTGGTTTTAATCCTGTTTTACTTGAAGCAATTCCTGAAGAAGTTATTGAAAGAGATTATGGATGTGGTGATCCAACAAAATATGTAAAGAAGAATGATATTGTTTTAGATCTTGGTAGTGGGAGCGGCAAAAATGCCTTTATTTGTTCTCAAATTGTTGGGGAAGAAGGGAAAGTAATTGGGGTTGATCAAAATCCTGATATGCTTACATTATCAAGATCTGCTTCTAAAAAATTTTCAGAAAAGATTGGTTTCATCAATACAGAATTTCTTGCAGGATCAATTGAAAATCTCGATGAATTAGATGAAGATTTAAATCCATTAATCGCAGACAAATCAGTTGATATTATTTTAAGTAATTGTGTTTTAAATTTAGTAAATCCTGAATCTAGAAGTAATCTTTTAAGAAATATAAAAAGAGTTCTTAAAGATAAAGGAAGAATAGCCATTAGCGATATTGTCTCGAGTAAAAAAGTTCCTTTAAAATTGCAAAATGATCATGATCTATGGACAGGATGTATTAGTGGAGCATGGTATGAGCCAGAATTCCTAAATGATTTTAAAAATTTAGGTTTTAAAAACTTAGAATTCGCAGAGAGAAGCAATGAACCTTGGAAAGTCATTGAAGATATTGAATTTAGAACAGTAACTTTAGTAGGGAATATTTAGCCCTTCCTAAGAAATTTAATTTTAAAATTTGAATGACAATTAATTTAAGAGATCAAATACCCGCATTAAAAAACAAATCTTACTTCAATTATGGAGGTCAAGGACCATTACCAAAATCTTCCTTAGAAGCAATAGTTAAAACTTGGGAAATCATTCAAGATTTAGGACCATTTACAAATGATATGTGGCCTTTTATTTATAAAGAAATATTGACCACAAAAAAAATTATTGCGCAAAAATTAGGTGTTAATTCAAAAAATGTAGCTTTAACTGAGAATATCTCTTCTGGAATGATTTTGCCTTTTTGGGGTATAAAAGTAGAAGAGGGAGAAGAATTGTTAATAAGTGACTGTGAACATCCTGGAGTAGTAGCTGCAAGTAGAGAATTTTGCAGAAGAAATAAATTAATATTCAAAATTTTACCAATTCAAAAAGTTAGAAATCTAAACGACGAAAATATAATTTTAGAGATTTTAAAAAATCTAAATAGCAAGACTAAGATCCTAATTATTTCTCATATTTTGTGGAACTTTGGATATAAAATTCCTTTAAAACAAATTTCTATCGAATTAAAAAATAATCGAGAAAATTCTTATCTACTTGTTGATGGTGCTCAAACCTTTGGTCATATAAAAATTGAAGATGAAGTTTTTTATTCTGATCTATATTCTATAACTTCTCATAAATGGGCATGTGGTCCTGAAGGACTTGGAGCTATTTATGTCTCAGATAGATTTATTCATGAAACAGATCCAACAATAATTGGTTGGAAATCATTAAAAAAAGAACAAGGAATTTATGAACCTTCAGATAATCTTTTTCATGAAGATGCAAGAAAGTTTGAAGTAGCTACCTCTTGTATTCCTTTACTTGCAGGTCTCCGGAATTCTTTAGATCTTTTGGATAAAGACTGTACTGAAAAAGAAAAAAGCAAAAATATCAAAAGATTAAGTGGAAAACTTTGGGATAAATTAAATCAATTAAGCGGAGTTGAATTAGTTTTAGATAAAAAATACTTAAATGGGATAGTTAGTTTTACTATCGAAAATATTGAAGATAAGGACAAATTTGTGAAGAAACTTGGAGAAAAGAAAATTTGGATTAGAGTTTTAGAAGACCCAAAATGGTTTAGAGCATGCGTACATCAGATGACAACAAACGATGAAATTGATTTACTTTCTGAAGAAATAAAAAAATTACCAGGGAATTTCTGAGCTGTCCCATGCAATAAATTTTCCAGTAGATGTTGGAGTTTGATTTTTAATAATATTGATCAAAAATTGGGATGATTTTTCTGTACTAAATAATTTATGTTCTGGAACAAATTTATGAAAAGGTCTAGATAAATCAGTATCTACTGTTCCTGGATGAAGCAATGTAATAGTAGCTTTTGGGAAACGTCTAGCCCATTCAATACTTAAAGATTTAAAAAACTGATTTTGGGCAGATTTTGCTGCTCTATATGAATACCAACCTCCAGTTTGATTATCTCCAATGCTTCCCACTCTTGCACTTATACTCGCAAAATTAAAATTAATATCTTTTGGTATAAATTCTTCAATAGTTTTAGCTAATAAAATAGGAGAAAAGGCATTTATTGAAAAACTTTCCATCATATTTTCTTTATCAAGATGTTGTAATCTTTTTTCTGGTTGAAGAGAATCACTATGAAGTCTCCCTGTAGCGTTAATGACTAGTCTTAAATTTGAAGGATGGTTTGATATTTTATTTTTCAACTGCAAAAGGGATTGAGAATCCTCTATATCTAATTCCCAAAAAGAATTAAATTCACTTTGTCTTCCACACAAAACAACATCTAAGTCTTTTTCACTTTCACTCAAATCTTTAGCTATTTGCGTCCCAATTCCACCTGAACCTACGATTAAGGCTAACCCTTTCATCTTATTAAAAACTACTTAACCAATACTAAGAAACTTTTCTTGTGGTTTGTGCAAATATCTCTCTATTTTTGCTTAATAAATTTTATTTGGATTTACTTTTTTCTTCTAAAAATTTGTAAGCAATTTTTCTATCATCAAAATCAATCACTTTATCATTGAGAATTTGATAGTTTTCATGTCCTTTACCTGCAATTAAAACAACATCTTCTTTATTGGCAAATTTTATAGATTCATTTATTGCTTTAAATCTATCAATTTCAATTTTTATTTGATCTCTTTTTTCTATACCCATCAAAATATCATTTACTATCCTTTGCGGTTCTTCTGATCTTGGATTATCTGAAGTTATAAACACATGATCAGAAAACTCTTCAGCTATTGATCCCATTAAACGCCTTTTACTACGATCTCGATCTCCTCCACAGCCAAAAACAGTAATGAGTTTACCTTTACAAAGTTTTTTAATTGATTGCAAAACTTTTTTTAATCCATCAGGAGTGTGGGCATAATCAATAATTACTATTGGAAGTGATCTTGAAAAGTCATTATTATCAATTTCTATTTTCTCCATTCTCCCAGGAGTACCAGGGAAAGATTGTATTAGTTTTGATAAATCTTTTAAAGAGAAATTAAGTTTATACAAAATTGTTATTGCTTGAATCGCATTCATTAAATTAAATTCACCAACAAGTGGAACCAAAAGTTTAATTTTTTCCTTAGGTGTATGAAAAATACAGGTGGATCCACTTTCAGTAAATTGCTTATCCGTTACGTAAAAAAAATCATCCTTTTTAAATTCACTCTTAGTTAACTTTGTAGAGACTAATGACGTTCTCTTTTCAAGATCAGATAATAATTTAGATATCCAAAGGTCATCATAATTTAAAACAGCTATCCCATCTTTTTCTGATAAGTAAGGTGGGGAAAATAATTTTCTTTTTGTTTGAAAATAAGATTCCATATCTGAGTGATAATCAAGATGATCTTGAGTTAAATTAGTAAAAATAGCCGCTTCAAATTCGCAGCCAGATATCCTGTTTTGAGCAATAGAATGAGAACTTACTTCTAATATCGCGAATTCAGATTCTGCCTCAACAGCAGCATTTAATTTTTTTTGAAGTTTATCAGCGAAATCAGTTGTATGAGAAGCCACCTCAGAGAAGCCAGGCCATCTATTAAATAAGGTCCCAAATAATGCAGTCTTTTTTCCTAATTTTTTTAAAAGATATTCCAGTAAAAAAGTAATTGTCGTTTTTCCATTTGTACCCGTAACCCCAATAAGTTTTAGTTTTCTTGAAGGCCTATTCCAAAACTCAGCGACTATTTGACCAAAAATATAATCTAAATTATCCTCTATAACCAAAATCCTTTCTCGATCAATAGATCCAATTTTCTGTTTTGCAGCAGATCCAATAATGGCAGCCTCTGCACCATTTTCAATTGCCTCAATACAATATTTTCCTCCATCAACATTTAAACCAGGCATACCTAAAAATAAAGTTCCTTTTTGTACTTCTTTAGAGTTAAAAGAAATATTATTGATTTCTTTATCAATCAGATCTAATGAGGGGATAATTCCTACCAAATCTAAAAGTCTGTGTAATTTTATAGATCTCATATAACAAAAATTATTTCTTCAGAATGGTATTAATATTTTTTTGAAACCAATTCTTTAATTGATCATCTTTTAATCTTGGAGAAATACGAGGTAATTCTATAATTTCCTCAGACCTAATTCCTTCAATAGCAATAACAGGTACTTCATAATCATATTTTTTATATTTATCTTTATATAAATCGACCCTATCAATATCAATTTCTTTAAGCTCCTCTAGATTAGGGAATAACTCATTAAGATTTATTTTTGCCAGTTTGTTTTTTAATGAATCACAAAGGCAACATCCCTGTCTAACAAAAATAAATATTTTCATTCATTCAATCAGGCACAGGGTCACATCCACAGGGAGTTAAAGGATGACATCTGCTTAATCTTCTTAAAGTTAACCACCCTCCCTTCCAAGGACCATGTCTAGTAATTGCCTCGTATCCATAAGAGCTGCAGCTTGGTATAAATCTGCATCTTGGTCCGAAAAAAGGAGAAAACCACTTTTGATAAAAGGAAATCATAAAAAGAAGTATAGAAGTAATTGATTTATTAATAGTTTTGAACACTTTAATGATGTAAAATAATAGTTCAGTAGTAATTAGTTTAGTTGAATTTAATCAATTATCCAATTTATTGCAAATCTCAATTTTAATTTAAACTTATGTCAAGATACCGCGGCCCAAGATTAAGGGTTACGCGTCGCTTGGGAGAACTACCAGGTCTCACTAGGAAAGCTTCAAAGAAGTCTAATCCTCCAGGTCAGCACGGCCAAGCCCGTCGCAAGCGATCAGAATACGCAATTCGTCTAGAAGAAAAACAGAAACTTAGATTCAACTATGGAGTTTCTGAAAGGCAACTAGTTCGTTACGTTAAAAAAGCTAGGGCTCAAGAAGGCTCTACAGGAACCAATCTCCTTAGACTTTTAGAAAACAGATTAGATAATGTTTGTTTTAGATTAGGTTTTGGTGGAACAATCCCAGGTTCAAGACAACTAGTAAATCATGGGCATGTAACCATTAACGGAAAAGTTCTTGATATTGCAGGTTACCAATGTAAACCAGGAGATGTAATTAGCATTAAAGAAAACAAAGCGAGTAAAAAACTTGTTGAAGGTAATATTGAATTTCCTGGTTTAGCTAATGTTCCACCTCATATAGAGTTAGACAAAGCTAAGTTAACAGGCAAAATCAACGGGAAGTGTGATAGAGAATGGGTCGCTCTTGAAATAAACGAGTTATTAGTTGTTGAATACTATTCAAGAAAAGTATAAAAATCCTTTTCTTCAAATTATTAAATCACTCACCTTATTGGTGAGAGGTTTAATTAATTCTTATTTTGAAAACAATGGGAAATAAGAAAAATATTATCAAAAAGCCAGGTGTTAAAACCTTATCAATTCATCATGGAGAAACATTTTCTGAAGAGACTGGATGTATCATGCCACCAATTTTTTCTACCTCAACATTTAAACATGGTAATAAGGGCAATTTCGATTACACCAGATCAGGTAATCCAAACTTTAAAATTCTAGAAAATATACTTAAATCCATAGAAGAATCCAAATATTGTACAATTTTTGGATCTGGCATAAGTGCAGTAACTGCAATTACATCTTCATTAAAATCAGGCGATAAAATACTCTGCGAGTCAAATCTATATGGTTGTACGGTAAGAATGTTCGATAAAATTTTCAAAAAATTTGGAATAGAAGTTTTATATACAGATTTTACAAATAAAGAAAATTTTAAAGCAATTAAAGACTTACAGCCAACTTTAATCTGGCTCGAAAGTCCCACAAATCCTCTTTTGAAAGTACTTGATATTAAACTTATTTGTGATGAAGCTAATAAGTACAAAATACCTGTTGTTCTAGATAACACCTTTTCTACAGCTCTCATTCAAAAACCTCTAGACCTAGGCGCAACGCTATCTCTTATAAGTACAACAAAATTTATAAATGGCCATAGTGATGCACTTGGTGGAGCAGTCCTAACAAATAATGAGGAATGGAATAGTAAGATGCTTTTCTCTCAAAAAGCTTTAGGACTTCAACCCTCGCCTTTTGATACATGGTTAATTACAAGAGGAGTAAAAACTCTCCCTCTAAGAATCGAACAACAAACAAAAAGTGCAGAGATAATTTCTAAGGAAATTGAAAATCACAGAATAATTAGTAAAGTTTTTTATCCCTTTAATCAAAAACATTCACAATTTAATTTAGCAAAATCACAAATGAAATCTGGTGGTTCAATGATCACCCTTAAATTGAATTTAAAAAAATCGGACACTTTTAAATTTTGTAAAACACTCAGATATTTCTCATTAGCAGAGAGTCTTGGAGGCGTTGAAAGTTTAATTTGCCACCCAGCAACAATGACTCATGCATCTGTTGATGACAAAACAAAAAACCTCCTAGGTATTGATGATTCACTTATAAGATTGTCGGTAGGTTGTGAAGATACAAATGATTTAATTTCAGATATCTTATTTGCCTTAAATAAATTCTAAAAAGTGAGAAATTTACTAAAAAATCCAATATGGAGAAGTTTAGAGTTGGGATATTCGATTCCTGATAATGAACATGCTGTTTCTGTAGCTTTACCAACTTGGAAAGATGTAATTAATTATGAGGAAAAAAATCCAAAATGCATGGAATTATTAAAGTCAATCTATCCTCGTTTTGGACTTAATCCTTTAGTAAAAAGATTATGTGAAAAGGTAAAAAAAGAAAGTCACTTAAATGATCTAAGTATCTGGCCCTATCCAAATGAAAGAATAGCTTTAAAAGCAAAAAAATACTGTGATAGAAATACTTCTAAAGGAGCTACATATATCGAAAGAGGGCATAATTTAGCTTTTTTAATTACTAGAGAATCAGCGAGCAAATATGCAAGATATTTTTGGCAACATACCGGTCTCGGTATATCTTCAAGAGCGGCTGCAATTGAATTAGGCCTAGAGGATTGCCCTTCAAAATCTTTAGCCATAGAAAGTTGTCAAAGAATAAAAGATAGAATTTCTAAGTTTACAAAAACAAGCTCTAAAGATGTTCACTTGACCTCATCTGGCATGTCAGCGTTATACACATCATTAGAAATAATATATAAATTATTTCCAGATAGACCTACACTTCAAATTGGTTTCCCATATGTAGATGTACTTAAATTACCAATGCATATCTTTCATGGAGCCAAGTTAATCACAGAAGAAAATTGCAAGGATATTGAATTAGAAATAATAAAAATAAATCCAGCAGCCTTGATTATTGAATTACCAAGTAATCCAATGCTCAAATGTGTGAACATAAAAAAAATTTCAGAAATAGCTAATAAATTAAATATACCTGTGATAATTGACGATACTATTGGTTCAAATTTAAATATAAATTCTCTAGAACATGCAGATATCGTTTTCACTTCACTAACAAAAATCTTTTCAGGTAGCGGGGATATTCTTGCTGGGTCACTAATACTAAATCCAAAAAGCAGATGGATTGATCAATTTAGAAATGCTTTAAATGAAATCAACCTTCCAATGCTTTCAGATGGCGATATGGTTTCACTAGAAAAAGCTAGTAGAGATGTAAAACAAAGAGTTTTTGAGCAAAATAAAGCATGTTTAGAATTAAAAAAAAGATTAGAAACACGTAAAGAGATCAAAAATATTTTCCATCCCGAAAATTGTCCTAATTTCAATTCCATAATGACTTCTGATGGGGGATATGGTTGCTTATTATCCTTTGAATTAAAAGGAGGTCTTGAGAAAGCTAAAAAGTTTTATGATTCTCTTCAAATATCAAAAGGACCTAGTTTAGGTACAAAATTTACCCTTGTATGTCCTTATGTTTTATTAGCTCATTATGACGAATTAGATTGGGTTGAAAGTTTTAACATTCCTTCGCACCTTATTAGAGTATCTGTCGGACTGGAAGATAAAGATCACTTATGGAGAATCTTTTCTGAAGCATTAAATAATTTTTAAATTCCTAGTATTTACCGTATAAAAACCTATGTACTCTTTTTTCTAAATAATAGTTAGAATTAATGTATATTTTCATAATGTATAAATGGCAAAAATTTATGAGGACAACAGTTTTGCTATTGGAAACACTCCATTAGTAAAATTAAAATCAGTTACTAAAAACGCTAAAGCTACTGTATTGGCAAAAATTGAAGGTAGAAATCCTGCCTATAGTGTTAAGTGTAGGATTGGTGCAAACATGATATGGGACGCGGAGAAAAGCGGAAAACTTACCAAAGACAAAACCATTGTTGAACCTACATCTGGAAATACTGGAATTGCCTTAGCTTTTACAGCTTCAGCAAGAGGTTACAAACTAATCCTTACAATGCCAGAATCTATGTCCATTGAAAGGAGAAGAGTGATGGCAGTATTAGGGGCCGAAATTGTTTTAACAGAGGCTTCTAAAGGTATGCCAGGAGCAATTGCTAAAGCTAAAGAGATCGCAGAAAGTAATCCCTCTCAATATTTCATGCCAGGTCAGTTTGATAATCCAGCAAATCCAGAAATTCATTTCAAAACAACTGGGCCTGAAATTTGGGATGATTGCGATGGTGAAATTGATGTTTTTGTTGCAGGGGTTGGAACAGGTGGAACAATTACAGGAGTATCGAGATATATTAAACAAGAGAAGGGCAAGAATATTGTTTCTGTAGCAGTAGAACCATCACATAGTCCTGTTATCACTCAGACAATGAATGGCGAAGAAGTTAAATCTGGACCACACAAAATTCAAGGCATAGGAGCAGGATTTATTCCTAAAAACCTTGATTTATCAATTGTTGATAAAGTTGAACAAGTCACGAATGATGAATCAATCGAAATGGCTCTTAGATTGGCAAAAGAAGAAGGGCTTCTTGTAGGAATATCTTGTGGGGCTGCTGCTGCTGCTGCTGTCCGATTAGCTGAGCAAGATGAATATGCAGGTAAAACTATAGTGGTTGTTTTGCCAGATTTAGCTGAAAGGTATTTATCATCAATTATGTTTACTGAAGTTCCAAGTGGAATAATTCAAGAGCCAGTTAAAGCTTAAAAATATTATTTCTCTAGAAATGAATCTGGAGAAATATACATAGCATCGCCATAAGAGAAAAATCTAAATTTTTCTCTTATGGCATTTTTATATAGATTTAATAATCTTTCTCTACCAATCATTGCGCTTACTAGAAGTAATAATGAACTCTTTGGGAGATGAAAATTAGTTAATAATCCATCAACTGCCTTGAATTTGTAGCCTGGCTTAATTACTAAATCAACATACTTAGCTATAGGAATTAAGTCTTCCATTTCATTCGAATAGCAACTTTCAAGAGCTCTTACGCTAGTAGTTCCAATAGCTATTACTCTTCTGTCAGTTTTTTTTACTCTTTTTATTTCTTCTACCACTTTCCTACTAACACTGACCCACTCTTTATGAAGTTTTAAATTAGATAAATCTTCTTGATCAATTGGCTTAAATGTTCCATAACCTACATGCAAAGTAATTGGCATAACTAATATGCCTTTTTTTTTTAAATTTGAAATAAGACTTTTACTTAAATGTAATCCTGCTGTTGGCGCAGCAACTGCTCCAGGATTACTTGCATATTCAGTTTGATAACTATTTTCATGAAAAGATTCTTCTTCGGCGCTTTTTATATATGGTGGTAGGGGGATTTCTCCGTATATATCAAGGAGATTATTCATTGAAATTAGATCATTTATGTTTTCTGGAAACTTGATAAATCTTCCTCCAGTTTCTTTATCAATCCCAGAAATATACAATTTTATATCTTTTGCCAAGGATGATTTTAAATTTAATTGACTGTTTATTTTTAACTTTTTGGCAGGCCTTGCTAAACATAGCCAAGTAGATTCATCTGCTTTCTCCAAAACTAATAATTCGACTAATCTCCCATTTTCTAATTCAACCTTTAACCTTGCTTTCATCACCTTCGTATCATTTACAACTACCAAATCCCCCTTCCTAAGTTCGTCCAAGAGATTCTTTGTATATTTATTTGTTGTAAAGTCTTCTTCTAATGAACTATCTCTAACTATCATTAATCTAGATTCATGCCTTACCTTAGAAGGTTTATTAGCAATTAATGTTTCATCAAGAATATAATCATAAGCTTCTAGCTTATGATCTATTTCTTCATTATGAATTTCAAAATTCAATTAAAATTAGGCTACAAGTGTTTCTGGCTCGTTTTCAATAAGAGAAGACAAGTCTTTTAAGAATGATGCACCATCAGCACCATAAATTACTCTATGATCAGCTGTTAAATTTACTTGCATTATTTTTTTTACAGATATTGAGCCATCATTATTAGCAACAACTGTTGGCTTCGATGATGCTATGGCTAAAATTGCACCTGTACCTGGTGGAAGTATTGCATCAAACCTATCAACACCAAACATTCCTAAATTTGACAAAGTAAATGTTCCTGTTGAGTATTCATCTGGTTCTAATTGTTTTGCTCTAGATCTTTTCACAAGATCTTTCCACTCTCTAGATAATTCAAATAAATCAGTGTTACAAGGTTCTTTTAATACTGGAGTTATCAACCCTCCATCTTCCATAGCAACAGCCACAGCAATATTTATATTTTCTGGATAAGAAATTCCGTTTTCTGAAAAGCTTGAATTAACTTGGGGATGTTTTTTAAGTGTCTTTGCTACTGCCTTGACTAATAATGCAGTCATAGTAACTCCATTTTGCTTTACTTTCTTGTAGAAATTATCCAATTTATCAGTATTAATTGAATAACCAACTCTAAAACATGGAACATTTAAACTAGATTCCATATTCTTATTGACAGCTTTTTGAAGAGTATTAAATTGAACAGTTTCCCCAGGGTTTCCAAAACTATTCCCTAATGTCTCTGATTTACTTTCAGCTTGAATATGAGGAGTGCCAATACTAGCAGGAGAACTCCCCTCTCCTATCCATGGAATAGACACAGGTTGGCCATTTGCCTTCAATACATCATCAGCCTGAATCCTTCCATGAGGTCCTGATCCATGCACTTTTGCTAATTCAACTCCCATTGTAGAAGCAAGCTTTTTTGCCCTTGGAGATGCTATTACTCTTGAAGAATTATTACTAGTAGAGGCGTTAAATTGAATCTCATTAGAGGTACTTAGCACTTTTTCCCTTTTAATCTCGACTTCCTGCTCATTATTTTGAGGCACCTCTTTTTGCTTTTCTTCTTTTATTTCAGGTTTTTTATTTGGCAATTCGAGTTGGGCATCACTGGATACTTCAACCTGTTTAACTTTATTTTGTTCTTGTATAGAAGCTATCTCATCCTGATTCTCTACAATAAGTCCGATAGTTTCACCTACTGGAGCAGTGCTACCCGCTGGCATTAGTACTGCTGCAAGATATCCATCTTGGAAAGATTCAACATCCATATCAGCTTTATCTGATTCAACAACTAAAACAGATTCTCCTCTTTCAACTTTATCTCCAGGATTCTTTAACCATTCAACAATTTTGCCTTCAGTCATAGTAGAACTAAGAGCAGGCATAAATATTTCGTGAGACATCAGATAAATTTTTTAAAATTTTACTAGCTTTAAGAACTTACAAAACTCCTAAAGATCGTTATGTTTATATTTTACAAAAAAATAGCCCCAAAGAAACTATGATTTACATTCAAAAAGGAATTTAAACTTTTAAATTTATTCGTTGTTATTAATCGATTGAATTATCCCATCTTTAACTGTTATTGAAACTTGCATCTTCTTAATAAGATTATCCCCAACGGAAACATCACAAAAGCTATCAACCTGTCCTTGATCAACAATTTCATCCATTTTTAAATCACGAACTTGGCTTTGTTGTTGCAATAGATTTCTTTTTTGCTCTTCAAGTTCGCTTCTTTTCGCCCCAACTTGTTGCTGAACTTGGCCAACTTGCTCTTGAACTCTAGGATCTAATGGATTTACTGACTGGGATCTTATATTACTAACTATTTGTTGACCTTCTTGTTCAAGTTGTGATAATTGTTGGTCAACTGCGGAAATCGCATTACTTAATTCCTTCTCAGCATCTTCTTTCCAAGTAGGGGTAACAATAGCTTTAATTGCTATTGAACGTTTGATGGATATAGAGTTTTTAGTTTCCATAAAAAATTAATTTACCCTTTCAATATAGAGTTATCAAAGAGAATTTTCTTTTTTAATTTATTTTTTATACATTTCTTCTATTTGCGATGAATATAAATCAACTATTTCTCTTCTTTTCTGCTTAAGAGTTTGAGTCAATAAACCATTTTCTAAAGTAAAAGCATCAACAAAATAGCAATCTAATACCTGTTCCTCAAATCTTGCTCCCAATCTATTTTTTAGCAAATTATTTATCTGCGACTTAAAAAACAAACCAATTTTTTTATTCGAATTTAATTTGGAGATATCATTTTCAAAGAATTTATTTTCTACTAATTCTATGTTTGGAGCGACAAGTGCTGTTAAACATTTTTTATCTTGACCTACTAATTGAACTTGATTAATAAATTCAGAACTAAGAATCTCAGTTTCAAGGGGATTTGGCTCTATATTTTCTCCACTAGAAAGAACTATCGTATCCTTGGCTCGCCCTGTTATAACCAAAGATCCATTTGGAATAAGAAAACCTAAATCTCCAGTATCAAACCAACCATCTTTTGATAAAACATCTTTAGTAGCTGAAATATTATTCAAATAACCTTTCATTACTTGAGGTCCTTTAACAAGAATCTTGCCTATCTCTTTAAATTTCAAAATCTTATCTTTTTCTTCATTCATTATTTTAATTTCAGTAAATGCCAATGGCTGTCCAGAAGATCCCCTCACATTAAGTTCTCTTCTTCTACAAGTTAGTACTGGACTGGTTTCTGTTAATCCATAACCGACTAGAACATCTATACCTAAAGATTCAAAAAACAAATCTACATGCTCAGGTAAAGCCCCACCACCATTGATCGGAAATTTAAGTTTTTCTCCACATAATTGTTTCAAAATACTTGGCCATAAAAAAGTAGAAGATATCTTATGTATAAAAAATCTTCCTATTAGAGATATTGTTAAAGATATTTTTGCGAAGGAACTTACTTGATTAATTTCTAAATTTCTGATCTTTCTTAAATTTCTTTTAAAAATAGAACTATTCTTTATCAAGATCTTTATAATTTTCTGTTTTTTAGGAGGCATTTTTTTTAAAGCCAAGAAAAAGCCATCATGAATGGCCTCCCATAGCCTAGGAACAGTAGCCATAACAACTGGCTTAACTTGTTTAATATCATCTTTCAGGAATTTTGGATTTGTATAAAATTGAGTACACCCGCATGAAAAAAAGAAATATTCTGCACTTCTTTCATACGAATGCCAGATAGGTAATACACTCAAGACAGAAGTTCCCGGTTCTGGATCGGCGATATAGGCCAGATTTATTATTTGATGTAAAAAGTTTGCATGTGTCAAGGGAACACCTTTTGGTTTGCCTGTTGTTCCTGATGTATAGAGAATGCTGGCAATATCGTTAATCTGATGATTATATTTTTCGAAACTATTATTTTTTAAAAGATTTTTTTCTCCTGCTTTTATAAAGTCAGGCCAATTTATTAAATCTTCAAATTGTTCATCTTCCAGATTAATTATAAATTTAAATCTTTTTTTTAATTCACTTTTTTTATTTAATTTCAGCCAAACTTCCTTTGATTGAACAATTAGACCCACAGAATTAGAATGCTCAATTATGTACTCTAATTCTACTGAAGGTGAATTAATACCTCTTACAGCATTAATAGCTCCTAATCGCATCAACCCTTGATCAGCTATTAACCATCTTGGTGAGTTTTCAGATATTAATGTGACAACATCACCTTTAACTAATCCATAATTTTTAAAAGAATTAGAGACTTTAGTGATTAAATTAGCTAACTCAGAATAGGAAATTTTTTCTTTATTTTTTCCTCTCAAATCATTAATAGCTATTGTATTCCCACATCTTAATTTTAAGTATTCCCATATTTGATCAACATGATCAAGATTATTTATATCTTTCCTTTTACTTGTAAATTTTTCATTTTTTGGAAGAGATTTTGCTGCAGGCCAATATGCTAATTCTTTCATATTTATGAAATTTCCAAATCTTTTAAGTTTCTATTCTGATACAAAATTAAAATTAAACTCTTCATGAATGATTTTTTTAACAATTTTCTTAACTTCTTTTATATCTACATTTTTATTGTAATCAGACATATTTACCATTTGGCAGTCCTCAATACCGCAAGGAACAATCTTATTAAAATTTTCTAATTTGCAGTTAACGTTTATTGAGAAGCCATGAATTGTTACCCACCGTTTGCATCCAATACCGATTGAAGCAATTTTCCTTTCTCCTATCCACACCCCTGTAAATCCATCTTTAGTAGAGCAATTAATATTAAAACTCCTTAGAGTTTTAATAATTATTTTTTCAATTTTTCTTAAATACCAATTTAAATCTTTATTAAAATTACTCAAATCTAAAACTAAATAAGTAACTAACTGTCCTGGCATATGGCATGTAACCTCACCACCTCTATCAATTTTAAATACATCTTGTTCATCTTCTGAGAAAAGCAAGTTATCCATATTCGAACCTCTTCCCAAGGTATAACAAAGTTGATGCTCGCCTAACCAAATAAAATTCATATTTGATTTACCTGAAATTAATGAGTCTTGATATTCTTTTTGTAATTTATATACATCATAAAAAAATGAAATTTTATCAGGTTGTTTAATTATTGATGTTCTATTAATCATAGTTATGTAGATTTAGGAAACATGAAAATATTTTTAGATTTATTATGAAAATTTTAATCCATGGAAAGAATCTCGAACTTACAGGACCTTTAAAAGAATATACTGAGGCAAAAATAGAAAAAGCAACGCATCACTATAAGGATATCGTTAAAGAAGTAGATATACACCTTTCAATCGAAAAGAATCCAAGAGTTTCATTCCAAACAGCTGAAGTTACAATTTTTGCTAATGGAACTATTATCAGAGCTGAAGAAAAAACAGAAAATCTATATTCAAGTATTGATTTGGTTTCAAATAAACTTTGTAGAAAACTAAGGAAATATAAAGAGAGGCATAATAAAAAATTACATAATAATATTGTAAAGAATAAAAATTCTTTTTCCAATGTAATTGAAGAATCAGATTCTATAGATAAAGATATATTCAACGAGGAAAGAGAGGTGAGATTACCTGAACCATTTATTAAAAAAAAATATTTTGAAATGATTCCTATCTCTTTGGAAGAGGCCAGAAAACAATTAGATTTTATTGATCATGAATTTTATGTATTTAGAAATAAAGTAAATAATGAACTACAAGTTGTTTATAAAAGGAATCATGGTGGTTATGGATTAATCCAGTCTAAATAATACTAAAAATGTTTAATATCGATTACGAATTAAATGAAAAGATACATGCAATAATAATTAATCCGTATTTATCTTTGGAAGAATTAAATGCCAACTGCGATTTAATTCAAAAATATAATATTAGAAATGTTTCTACATCTCTTAACTTTTTAAGTCCTATAAAAGATGCATTAAACAATCATAAAGTAAATATAAATACTCTAATTTCTTATCCATTAGCTGATTTACCAGTTGATTTTATTGATGAATTTGTTTGCTATGCAAAAGATAATGGTGCAAGCGGAATAGAATACATCCCTAATTTTCTAAAACTATCAAAAAATGATTTAAATAGTTTTGCTAGTGAAATTGAGAGTATTAATGCTTCAGAATTACCAGTCACTGTAATCATAAACAAAACAAAATTAGATAAAGCACTTTTTGAAAAAGCCATAGAAATTTCTCTTGAATTAGGAATATCAAATTTTCAATTTGGAGATGGTTTTGGACCTGCTCTTTCTAAAGTTGATATAGTTGAAATATTAAAATTTATTGGCAACCAGAATTCTATAAAAGTGGTAGGAAGCATAAAAACCCTAACCCAAGTTGTTGATTTATTCGATTCAGGTATAGATTGTATTGGAACAACAAGTTTTAATGAGATTTTTAAAGAAATTAGACTTATTTAAATGTCAGGGGAAAGTAGAATAAAAGGTCTCTGTATTAAAGCTAGTCCACTAGGTGAGAGTGGAAGATTAATAACTGTTTTAACAGATGAACAAGGTATTATTAGACTTGCAGCTCCAGGCGCCAGGCGTCCAAAAAGTAGTCTTGCTGCAGCTACTCCGTTAACATATTTAAGTTTTCAGATCTTTGGAAAAAGAAGTCTTAAGTCTGTTCGCCAGATTAAAATACTCAAAAGCTACAACGGGTTGGGGAAAAATATTGAATGTCTTGCTGCAGCCCAAGCAATAACTGAATTAACCTTTTTATTAGTTGGAAACAACGATAAGCAAAAAGATTACCTGTCTAGCGCACTTATTCATTTAGATCGAATTTATGAATATAATCTCGAGAGTGAAGAGGACTTCAAAATGCTTTCAATGAGTATTCAATCTTTAATTCATTTATTAGCAATTGGAGGGATAAATATTCCTGTAAATTTTTGCTGCAAAACGGGCGAGCCTATCATTCCACCCTTAGGTAACTGGGATTGGCAATGTTCCTATTTACCAAATGAAGGATTTTCTACAGTAGAAGATGAAGAGAGTGTTTTAAAAGTGAATGCTTCTGAAATTGCTCTTTTACAAAGACTTCTTTTCGCAGAATTACCAATTAAATCAAATGGAGAATTATTAGGACCTAAAAACGTTTGGCTTAAAATATTATCTATTGTTGAAAATTGGATCTCTGCTCAATTAGAAAAAGAATTATCATCACTAAAAATGCTAAGAGAATTTTATAGATAATTTGAGGGTCAAATTGTTAATAAATTAAAAGATCTAGATGATTGTAACTTTGACTGTTAACTTTATAAATAGTTGATTAATTTGATGTGGTTCATGTTGCCTGGCTAGGTAAAAAATCTCCCTTTTGTGGAAATGTAAGTTATGGAAATTTGACTACTGAACAATTAAAAGTGAGAGGTCATAAAGTAAGTTTTATACATTTTGATAATCCCTCTAATGCAAATGAATCTAAACCCTTATTTTTAGCAAACGATCCTGAGGTCAGTCTTCCTTACTTAATTAAATCACAAGTTTATACGATCCCTTCTCCAAGGGCAGAAAAAGAATTAAGACATTCATTAGAGAGATTAAAGCCAGATATAGTTCATGCAAGTCTAACTTTATCTCCTCTCGACTTTAGATTACCTGAACTTTGCAAACAAATAAACCTCCCACTTGTTGGAACATTTCATCCCGCATTTGATAAAAATAATAGGAACTTAACTGCAAGTACTCAACAACTAACTTATCAACTTTATGCGCCCTTTCTCGCTAAATTTCATAAAATTATTGTTTTTTCAGAACCTCAAAAAACACTTTTAGAAAACCTAGGGGTTAGTAAAGAAAAGCAAATAATTATTCCAAATGGAGTTGATGAAAGTATTTGGCAACCTATGAAAGTAAAAAGTAAAAAATATAATTTAGTTAAAAGTAAACTAGGGGAAGGAAGAATCTTTATATATATGGGGAGGATTGCTAACGAAAAAAATATTGAGGCTCTTTTAAAATCTTGGCGGCAAACAAAAACTCATAATTGCAAACTTGTAATTGTTGGAGACGGCCCAATGAAGCCTACACTGGAAAATAGTTTTTCTAATCTAGGAAAAGATAAATTAGTTTGGTGGGGATCAGAAATTGATTTAGAAACAAGAGTAGCAATTATGCAAATCGCAGAGGTGTTTTTTTTACCAAGTTTAATAGAGGGACTATCTTTATCACTTTTAGAGGCAATGTCCACTGGCACAGCATGTGTTGCAACGGATGCTGGGGCTGATGGTGAAGTTTTAGATAATGGAGCAGGCATTGTGATCTCTACTGATAATGTTTCCACTCAATTAAAAACTATAATTCCAATTTTGGTAGATCATCCTTCATTCACGAAGGCTCTGGGAGTAAAAGGACGTGAAAGAGTAATTGAAAGATATACAATAAAAAAAAATATTGAAGTTCTGGAAAAACTTTACTTAAATACTATAAAAATATATAACCCTTAATGAAATTCCTTACTTCGATTACTTGCAGAAACTACTGCTTCTATTAGAGCAGACCTTAAACTCCTATTCTCTAAAACCCTTAGTGCTGATATGGTGGTGCCCCCAGGAGAAGTTACCATATTCTTAAGCTCAGCAGTTGTTAAATTAGTTTCTTTTATTAAACTAACGGTGCCTAGAATCATCTCCATAACAAGTTCTTCAGAAAGTTCTTTTTGCAGTCCGCCGCTTAAACCTCCGTCACTTAAAGCCTCAATAATTAAGGCTATTATAGCTGGGCCCGAAGATGTTACTGATAAAAAAATATCAAGTAAATCTTCAGGGAATTCATAAATTTTACTAGAATTTTCAAATAATCTTTTTATGAATTGCTTCTGATCTTTAGTTATTTTATCTCCCCAGGAAATTCCAGTTAAACCTTTACCAATTGTTATTGGAATATTGGTTACAACCCTAACGCATTTATGATTTGGAAATTTCTTGATAAGTTTTTCTAAAGATACACCAGCTAAAATAGAAACCAATAAATTATTTTTATTTTTTTCTAACTCAATTATATTTTTAAGTTGCTGAGGCTTTACAGAGAGAAGTTTAACTTTGCAGTCCCATATAATTTCCGAAGCCTTGGAGTTTGCCTGAAAAATATTAATATCATATTTATAGTTTTTTCTAATATTTTCTAAACTTTTTTTTGTATTTACTAAACAATAAACATCCTTTGGATTTAGTAACTTTTTATCAAATAGCGGCGTAATAATAGCTTTTGCAATATTTCCAAATCCAATGACTGCAATTTTACTAGTCACAGATTAGTTAATTGTAAGCCGATAATTTAGATTCTCCCCAAGCTGGCTCTGGAGTTGTGTTAGTTTCAAAATTATATTGAGATGTCTTTTTGCTTGAAACGTTAGAGGGAGAAGCCTCCTCTGGGAAAGAACTAGTTACATTTACACAACTAGGAGCAAAAAGAAAAATGCTTTCTCCAACTCTTTCTTGATGACCATCTATTGCATATGTACCTCCTGCAACAAAATCAACAGCTCTTTGTGCTTGATCAGGATCCATCATAGTCAAATTTAGAATTACAGTCTTTCTTTCTCTTAATGCCTGTATTGCTTGAGGCATTTCATCAAAACTTCTTGGCTCCATCAAGCTTACCTCAGAAGATGAATTAGCAATACCAGGCATTCCTACCACATTTGATGTCCTATTATTATTCATAAATTCAAATGGATTTGAATTTGAAAGTGCATTCGAGTTTTTATGATTTTGTTTAAAATCATTATTACCATTAAATTCATCCTCTGATGCATAATCCAACTCATCAAAATCATCATCCAGATAATCGTCCCCTGCAACAACTGCCTTTAATCGAGAAATAAGTGACACCTTTTAAATCCTCTTGAAATTGATAACTAAGGCCAAAAAACCTTTAGTAATATATCCATCTTTTATAAATGAATAAACTACCTATACTTAAATAACGTTACTTATAGTTTACTGCAAGTTTAAAAACAAGATTTTTATAAAATATAATTAATTACTGACTAATATGTTCTGTTACCAAAAATTGTTGATCCTAACCGTAACCAAGTAGAGCCTGCTTTAACAGCTTCCTCCCAGTCTCCTGACATTCCCATTGAACAATCCTGAAGTCTGAGGGAATCTGCAAGGTACCGGCATTTTTTAAATAGTTTAATATTTTCTATTGAACTCAAACCCTTTGGGTTAATAGTCATTAGGCCTTTAATTTTGATACTTTTAAATTGCTTAATCTGATCCCATTTTTCTAACAATACTTTAGGATTAAATCCTCCTTTATTTGGATCTTCACTTAATTTGACTTGCAACATTATTATTGGATTTCTCTTTTCTTCAAAGGAAACATTAGAAATCTTTAATAATTTTTCATATGAGTCTACAGAATGAATATATTCAAAATTTTGTACTATTTTTCTTATTTTATTAGTCTGCACTCTTCCAATGAAATGCCATTTTATATTTTTTAAATCATCTAATAAGAGTTTCTTCTCAATAGCTTCTTGAAATCTACTTTCCCCAAAATCATTTTGTCCTAAATTATGTATAATTTTGATTTCTTTACTACTAAACCCCTTACTCACAGCAAGTAAATTTACATTAAGAGGTAATTGTTTTTTAATTTGCAAGTAATTTGAAATTTCCAAATTTTATAAAAAAGTTTGCCTAAATAAATTCTCCCATTTTGGGAAATCTTCTGATCCTTGTCTTCTTGCTCTTTGCAAGTTTAATTCAGACTGATTTCGAGCATCTAAATAGGGTATAACTTCAAAAAAGACTTCTCGTTGTTTAACTTCGACTAAAAAAAACATTTTTTGGGCATACAAAGTCGCATAAATATCTTTTCCCTCAATCCCTAGAGAGACTTGATATAACATTCCAAATGTTGGGTGATTTAAATAACGCTCTGAACTCAAACTAAAAATTTATTTATTTACAATGCACCATACTGTTTTCTAAGAAAAATTGCTATGCATATAAAACATATCGATAATGAATTAAAAATAAAAGTTAGGGAATTTTTTTTATCAAAAGCCTTATATCTATTAGTTTTTATAGTTATTTTTTTTTTAGAAAGTAACGAATCTGCCCCTTGATCAATTCTTAAGAATATATTTAAAAAAAGTCTTTCAACCATTGTTAATAAAACATTAATAGATTTCTTAAAACCCAAACTTCTAAGATTTATTGATCTAACTGATACTGCTTTAATTATATTTTGTAATTCTTCTTGAACTAAAGGAATAAAGCGCAAAGCTAAAAGTAATTGAAAAAGCCATTTATCAATAGGCAAACCAACTTTTCTCAAAGGTATCATAAACCAACTTAAGGCCCAGACTATATCCTCTTGTAATGTTGTTAGGAGCATCAAATTCACACTATGAATAACAGTAAATATTAATGTTGAAGTTTTTATTCCTAACTCAAAAGCTTTCCTAGATAAGTTATAGGACCCAAGAGTTATAAATCCTATTTTCTTGGATGGAATTTCTAAAATATTCCAAGTTTCCTGACTTTCTAAAATTAAGTTCAATTCATTCGGATCTCTTAAAGAACTATCAAGAGATTGAATATTAGAAGATGCTATTAATGATAATAATCCAATTGTCAATGATAATCCTAAAAGGAAGAGGAGTGATCGCCACCAAACTCTAGAAGGTAACAAACTTATAAAAGTAATAAATATCAAACAAATAACTAAACTTATTCTCCACAAAGGGCCTGCCCAGATTGGAGTAATTAGAAAAATAAATACTGCAATTATTTTTAATCTACTGTCGACAATTCTTAACCAACTTCTATTACCATCAACATATTGTCCAATAGGAAATTTAGTAAGAATATTCATTAATCTTTTTGAATAATATTAATATTCTTTTTTGATGTCTCCTTTTCTAGATCTCTTTGCTGTTTTCCTCTCCAAAGTAAAATTATTGGAGATCCTTCAAACCCAAGATTTAATCTTATTTGTTTTTCAATATATCTTCTATATGTAATTCCAAATAATTTAGGATCATTTACAAAAAGAGTAAAAGTTGGAGGCTGGTTTTTTACTTGAGTCCCATAGTAAAGTCTTCCTTGTTTTCCGCTTCTCTTTGTTGGTGGACTTTTCCATCCAAGAGCCTCCTTAAGAACTTCATTGACGACTGAAGTTGTAACTCTCCTTCTATGTTGGGTTACAGCATTAAGAGCATGCTCAAAAATATTTTGAACTCTTTGACCAGTCAAAGCTGAAATGAAAATCATTTTTGACCAATGCAAAAAATATAATTTTGCTCTAAGTTCTTTTTCTACTTCATAGATTGTGGAATTATTTTTCTCTACAAGATCCCATTTATTCACTACAATTACACATGCTCTACCTTGTTCTTCTATTCGTCCTGCCAATTTCTGATCTTGATCTGTCACACCATCTATCGCATCTATAACTAATACGCAAACATCGCTTCTATCAATAGATTTAAAAGCTCTATTAATACCAAAAAATTCAGTCCCATATTTTACATTTTTTTTTCTTCTTATCCCTGCTGTATCTACTATTTTCCATAGATGGTGATCTTTCTTAATAAGAGTATCTATTGAATCAGTTGTAGTCCCACTAATATCACTAACTATTGCTCTTTTTTCTCCGCAAATAGCATTTAACAAACTAGATTTACCAACATTTGGTCTTCCTATAATTGACATCATAATTTTATCTTCCTTATCTTCAACATTTAAATCTTTAGGAAATCCGTCAATAACAAGGTCCAACAGATCCCCCGTTCCAGAGCCATGAATAGCAGAAACAGGATAAGGTTCACCTAATCCCAATTTCCAAAATTCAGAGGCCAAAGAAATGCCTAAGGATGTAGATTCACATTTATTTACTGCAACAATTGTTTTACAAGCTGAATTTCTCAGCCATTTTGCTATAGATAAATCTCCGTCAGTTACTCCTTGATTCCCATCAACCACAAATAAAGCAAGCGAAGCCTCTTCTAATGCTAAAAATACTTGAGTACGAATCTCAGGAAGAAATTCACTATCATCTTCAAAAACTAGTCCTCCCGTATCAACAACTTGAAATTCCCTCCCGCCCCAAGAAGCATTTTGATAAGTTCTATCTCTGGTAACTCCAGGTTTATCAAATACAATTGCATCATTACTTTGGCAGAATCTATTAACCAAAGTAGATTTCCCAACATTAGGTCTTCCGATTATTGCTATTGATGGAAGAGTCAATTATTCCCCTAGAAAATTAGATCTAATACAACTATACCCTCAATACGATCTTTTACTCTAAACAAGCATATTTATTTGATTTCAGGATCTCCATAATGACCTTTTGCTGGATTAGGAGATGGGGGAGATAATTCAGGTAACTTACAAAAATCATCTAAAGAAGAACTCGAGTCAATAGACCAATAGATCAACCAATTTACAGCAGTTGCTCTTCTTGTTCTTCTAGGATAAAGGTCGTTAATTTTATAACCTTTAAAATTAAGAATTTTTTTTAAATTTTGTTTGTGATCTTTCGGTATAGATCGTGTCAAGTGAACTGAAGCTGATCGTTCTGAAATAATTTGAGGAGCTTTTACAAATTTTTCTGACCAATACGAGGGAGTTAAGGAACTTGATATCCATCCATCCATAGAAGGTTCATTGATATAAAAAAGTCTTTGCCATACCAATTCACATACAAAAATATCACTTACTTTATCCTCAAGTATCAGAAACAATATTTTCCTACTTATGGGCCATTTAAATTCTTTATTTAGAAAATTGTCATTATTCATTAATTAGGTCTAATCAAAATCAAAGAAAAATAAGGTATTGTCTCCACATTATATTCTGAAGCATCTTGGATAATTTGATCAGGCATCCCTACATTTAAAGCGATTAAAGCTTTATTAATGATTTTCTCTTTTTTTAAAACTTCTTTAACTAGACTCCATCTTTTTCCAACTTTCATTAGTACTAAAACTGTTTTGTTTGCTTTAGTCTTAATTATTAGAGCAGTTAATTCTGATTTAGAAGAAGGACATTCTTTTATTATCAAAGTCTCACCTTTCTTTACTAAATCAAAATTACTTAAAGCAGCTGCTGCTGAGATAGATGATATTCCAGGTATAGTCTTTGTGATTATTTCAGGATAATTATTTTTTATTATTCTCAGAATATTAGAGGAACTTGCATATAACGAAGGATCTCCAAGACAAAGTAAAGCAACAGATTTATTATTTCTAACAGATTTAACAATTATATCCACAGCACTTGACCAGATTTGATCTGGATCAAATTCTTGCCTTGCCATTGGAAAAATAATGGGTATTTTTTTCTTGAATTTGATATATTTTTTGACTATTTCCGCAGATGAACTCTTTCTATCATCACTTGAAATTGGGAAAACTATTAGTTTTGCTTTTTTAATTGCTTCTACTGCAGCAATAGTTAGCAAAGAACTATCTCCAGGACCAACACCAACAACTGTTAATGATGCAAGATCACTTTTAAAACTAAGCAGATTTTTTAGAGTTTTTCCAATTCCCATAAATTAATAGCAAAATTCACTTAACTATGAATTCTTGGCAAAGCAAAAGTTTGGCATAAGATCACCGATTCAATATTAGATAATTCCTCTAATCTTTTATTAGTTTCATTTTTAGAAAATTTAGTCTGTGCTAGTTTCCAATAAATTCCAAAATGTCTTGCTTCACTTTCAAGTAAAGACTCATAAAGTAACTTCAAAGATTTATGCTCAGAATTCAATGCTAGTAAACTTAATCTTTCATGACTTCTTGCTTCAATAAGTCCTGCTATTAAGAAACTATCTAACATTCTATATGGTTCCTCTTTTCTGACACATTTAGCCAATTCAGCTCCGTATGGGGGAGGCTTAAGAGCTTTAAGCGAATGACCAAGATCCTTTAGTAAAAACAGTATTTTTTCAAAATGCTCTAACTCTTCCCTTGCTATGGGGCTCAAAACTTCTGCCAAGTCTGGTTCAGATGGATATCTAAACATTAATTGAATTGCAACTCCAGCAGCTTTTCTTTCACAATGAGCATGATCAATAAGTATCTCTATTGGATTCGATAACGCTAGCTCTAGCCAACTTTCTGAGGATAATGAGGATAAATATTTAATATTAGAAGAGGGCCTTTTAAAATCTACTAGCATTTACTTATTACTGCTTAAAAATTCAATTATTCCCTCAAGAGCAAGAAAATAACTTGTAATACCAAATCCACTAATTATTCCTATTGCTTTGTCTGTAAGAAAAGATTCTTTTCGAAATTCTTCCCTGCTAAAGATATTTGATATGTGTAGTTCTACAAATGGAATTTTTGATCCAATTAAAGCATCTCTTATAGAAATTGAAGTATGAGTAAGAGCACCGGCATTAATAAGAATTCCATGGATACTACTTACCGAGGATTGGATTTTATCAACTATTTCACCTTCATGATTACTTTGAAAGCATTCAAGATTAATATTTTTTTCTTTAGCAACTTTGATTAAATCTTTTTCAATATCATTCAAGGTTTTATTTCCATATATTTCAGGTTCTCTAGTACCCAACAGATTAAGGTTTGGCCCATTTATCAATAAAATATTCATCAGCTATTAAGTCTTTTCTTTTAAATGCTATCTAGAAAGAAACAAAAAAACCAAAACATTTTCACACAAAGTGACCATTAACTGATAAGTTCAAATAGTGGGGGTCGGTGCCCGAGTGGTTAAAGGGGGCGGACTGTAAATCCGCTGGCTCTGCCTACGTTGGTTCAAATCCAACCCGGCCCACTTTTTTTTCAGCCCTTGTAGCTCAGCGGTAGAGCACTCCCTTGGTAAGGGAGAGGTCTCGGGTTCAAGTCCCGACGAGGGCATGCCTCGAAACCTCTCTATCACTAGCTTTTAAGAAATTTAAAAGTAATCAAAGATCCAATAATCAACGACACTTATTACGATCCAGATGTTGATAAGCTGTATCAATATGTCAAAATCGGCGACTTTCCACCAGAATGGGTCGTGACGAATATAGATGAAGATGACGATTATTGTTACGCTTAGATGGGATATTAATTTAAATAGTTATTATTAGATTCAATAAGTTTGTCTCTTTAAAATTTTGTGTGAGGAAGCTTAAAGAGACAATCTAAATTTATGTAAAAAGGTTTAAGAGAAAATTAAAAAGGAAATAAGATCAAATAAAAAAAATAAGGACATTATGTAAAGCAATTATGAAATAATTACATCAAATAATTTTGATTATATAAAATAAAATTGTTGGGACTTTAAATGGCTATTAAAGAGCATAAAAGTTTGCAAGACTCAAAAATTCTTCTTGTAGAGGATGACAAGAGTATTAGGCTGACAGTCAGTGAGACGTTGAATAGCGAAGGTTTTAAAGTATCAAGTTTCAAAGATGGTTTAAGTGCTTTAGATTTTTTTACTAATGATTCTAAAAATGATGTTGACCTAATAATTCTAGATTTAATGTTGCCAGGGTTAAATGGATTAGAGTTATGTAGAAAAATAAGAAATGAAGAAAATTATACACCCATACTAATTTTGAGTGCTAAAGATAATGAATCAGACAGGGTTCTTGGTTTAGAGGTTGGTGCAGATGATTATTTAACAAAACCTTTTGGTTTAAATGAATTAATTGCTAGATCAAGAGCCTTAATAAGAAGATCTAAACGTAATAAAAAAAATATAGAAAAATCAAAAACTGTTCTCGAGTTTAATCATATAAAAATGTTCTTGGAAGAATGCAGGGTAACTTCTTTTGATAAAGAAATAACATTATCTCCCAAAGAATTTAAATTATTAGAGTTATTTTTGAAAAATCCAAAAAGAGTATGGTCAAGGGATTTAATACTTGAAAAAATTTGGGAAATTGACTTTATTGGTGATACTAAAACTGTAGATGTTCATGTTAGGTGGCTCAGAGAGAAATTAGAAGAAGATCCCTCAGCTCCAAAGTTTCTTAAAACTGTAAGAGGTTTTGGATATAAGTTTGGATGAAAATGAAAACACTACAAGAAGTATTATTTTTTTTACATCAGAAGTGGAAAATAAAAGTCAAGCATTTTTCTCAATCAAAAGAAAAAAAATTTGAAGTTGATAAAAATAAGTATAAAAAAACTATTGATTTCCCATTTGATAAAATTAAACCTCAAGAAGTGTTGTCTTGGTTAGATTATTCATCGCAAGGGTGGATAATCTTATCATCTGATCTAACAATAAAATTTATCAATCAGAAAGCTTTATCTCTTATTAGGGTTATCAAATATAAAGATGTTATTGGAAAAGCAATTAATGATATTAATGAGCTTGAAGTACTTAGTAATAAAATTCTATATTTAAGAAAAAAAGATTTCCCATTCAACCTTGATTTCATAATTGCGGGAGTACCCATTTCGGTAAATATTGTTAGAGGAAGGAAAAAGAATTATTTAATATTATTGGAAAGTAAATTATCAATTGAATCGATAAAAAAACGACAAAATCAATTAATTAATGATGTTTCTCATGAACTGAAAACCCCTCTTACATCACTTATCTTAATTGGGGAAAGACTTGAATCAGTAGTATCAAAAAAGGATAGGTATCTTGTTAAAAGACTTAAGAAAGAGTCAAAAAGATTAAGAAAAATGGCCGAAGAGACTTTAGAGCTTTCTAAGCTAGAAAGTAGCGAAGATTTTAATAAAAACAAAAAAATATCTATTTCAGAATTGATTATGGAATCTTGGCAAACACTAAAACCGCTTGCAGAAAAAAAGGATATAAAAATAAATTTATTTTCTCCAACAAAATATTATATATCTGGGGATATTGAAAATTTAAAAAGAGCATTTATAAATATTTTAGATAACGCTATTCGTTATTCCCCAACAAAAGAGGGCATACAAATTGAAATTTTTAAGAGAGCTAGCTCTGTTGTTATAAGAGTTAGAGATAAAGGTATTGGATTAGAAGAAAATGAATCAAATGACATTTTTTCTCGTTTTTATCGTGGGGATCCATCAAGGACTAAATTTAAGAAAAGTGGAAGTGGTTTAGGTCTTTCAATTACAAAAAAAATAATTAATAACAATAAAGGTTTTATAAAGGCATTTAATCATAAAGATGGTGGAGCGATTATTGAAACTATCTTTCCGTGTCTTAATACAGATTTATAGGGAAAATTTAAAAAATATTAGGACATGATTTTTCTGCAATAAATTTTTTTAAATTCAAAACCCCTTCTCTTGTAAAAAGAATGCTTCCTTCTTTGGAGTCATCTGCCCAATAAGAATCTCTTTTGCCAATAGCTAACCAAAGCCTATCAGGTAATGTTGGCATGTACATACTCTCGAAAGCAGATGTTCCAATGTCATTTTCTTCTTTCATATCTTTGCATGCTTCTATCATTAGTTTGGGTCGATTTAAATAATGCCTGACACCCTGCCAATAATATTTTGTTTCAGCTTTAACTGGGGCGATGAATAAAATAATAAATATTAGGTATTTCATGTTTTAACTTTTTTTAATTATAAGAACTGCAAAAAAAAGCCACCTTATATAAAAGGTGACTTTTATTAGTAGTTTTAACTAGATTTTTCCAATATTTAGGAAAAGAGTTTCACCAGTTGATTTCTTTCCAGTCCCGTCGTTGTCAGTTGAAATCCATGCTTGCCCTTCGCTTGTTATTGCTAAGCCTTCAACCTTTTCAAGGATAAAACCACCCGTAGATTGCATTACTGGTTTTAGATCAGTAACTAACTCTTTTTCAACTAAAGGATAAAGTCTGGGAGGAATATTAGTCTGAAGACCTTCGAAAATAACATCATCTAAATCTATTTTATATATAGCTTTCAATTTCGCTTTCTTTCCATAGAAACTATCTCTTTCGATTACATAAAGTGCCCCGTCATGGTAAGTCAATTCTGAAATGCCAACGCCACCTTTTTTGATCCTATCTAATTGATAATTTACGGCCCCCCACTGTTTGGTTTTTAAATTATAGGAAAGGATCTTAGTAGTATTGAAAGTATCATCACCCCAAGGCTTCTGTTGAGCAATATAAAGAATATCCCCATTCCTTGTTATGCCTTCAAAACCAGGATTTTTAGCATAATTAAGATATGAAAGTGGTGGAGTTATCTTCTCTAAAATTTCACCATCTGAGCTTACATGGTAGATTGCAGGAGGATGTTCATCTAGCTTTTTCTTGATTCCTTCAGTAGAAATGTAGAATCCACCATTACCATCAGTAGTAATACCCTCTTGATCCATAAATAATGCAGTCTTACCATCTAGCTTTATATCTATAGCTCTTTCTAATAGTGCTGGGGAAGATGAAGGATCAATAACGTAAATTCTTGGCTGAGTTTTAAAAGTCCCATCATTTACAGCATAAATTTTACCGTCATCACCAGCCACCATTCCACTTATCGCACCCCAAGATACAAATTCAAGGCCATTTTCATTTGTTAAATGTGGGTATGAAGCAGGAGCATCTTGTAGTTGATAAATAGTCACATGAGAAGATAAACCAGGTTCTTTTTTGTTGTAGTCTTTTTCATTTGCTGAGGCAATTAATCCCCTCTCTGGAATTGCGACAAATCCCTCTGGTCCAATGCCTGATGGAAGTAATTGAGTAAGCAAAGGTTGATTTAGTTCTGTGATATCGTAAACAGCTACTATCCCAGCTCGTTCAGCACCAACAAATAAATAGGGCGTTCCATTAATTTTTGAATATGTAACTGACTCAGGTTCTACTCCCTTTTTACCTGCTCTCCCATCTTGGAAATGACCTATTTGTGCAATTGCTCTTTCTAGTCTATTTGCATCTTCATAAACTACTGTTCCATCTTTTTTAAAAATAGTCCAGGATCTTGAACCACCTCTTTTTGCCTGATTTGGATCAATATGCTTGTAATCGCCTTCATTTGCTGTTGCAAAATGGTCATTATCAATCCAAGTAAGACCATCGGGCTCTCTTCTTACATTCTTTAGTTTGCTTTTAAATTTATGTGCTCCATCTTTCTTTGTATCCATTCCTGCCATTTGTTTTACAACTCCTGCCGAGAAATGTGATATTACATTTCCATCTTTATCAATTACTGCAAGATGGTTGTTTTCTTGAAGAGAGACAACTGTTTCACCAAGATCATTAATAGCAACGAATTCTGGTTCGGGATCAAAAGGAGCTATTTCGGATAAGCCTGTTAAATCTACTTTTTTTATTGAGTTGCATTGTATTTTCCCTCTTTTGTTTAACTTCACAAGAGAAACATAACCTGCAGGATTAATTTGAATGCCATTGTCATCAATTTGAGGGATAAATCCATTTTTATATTCTTCATCCCTCTCATTCTCTATAGCGACAGCTAGAAATGTTCCGTCTGGTGAAACAAAGACGCTATCAGGCTGCCCACCTAAATCACATTCTTTTACTGCTTTTCTTGTTTCTAAATTGTATTGAACTAATGCTCCTGAAGGATTTGTATAACTTTCAGATGTATTCGAACCTATATAAGCATTGTTTCCAAGTGCTGCAATTCCAGTTGGTTCTGCCTCAAGTTCAACAACTCCCAATGCTTTAGGGTTTGCAGGGTCTGAGATATCAACTAAACCTACTACTCCTAGATCGCTATCTGTATACATCAAAGTCTTTCCATCTTCTGAAGCTGTAACAACTTCTGAAGAAGTTTTGGTGGTAGATTTTGATCCTTTAGGTAAATTATCACTTACATTAAAAGAGGAAATTCTGTTGAAGTTTTTTTCATTTGCCCAATATTTTGTATTCCAATTTGCAAATCCGTTACTTGTAGAGGAGGCGACGATTGCAAGTAATGCAGAAAAACTTGCAGCAGCTAATGTTTTTTTCATTTAGTGCTTAAGAAAATACTCTTATATAATTGCTTTTGTAAGTTAAGAAAAAAAAATTAATTTATTAAGAACAATTTAAGTTATAAAAATTTTTGGCAAAAAAAAGACCTGCACATAGCAGGTCTTTTTAATGTGTATAAGATTTCTAAATTAAATTTTAATTTAGAATTTGAATGTTGTGATTGCTCCAAATCCATTATCATCTTCACCAGCATTCTCAACTATGTAGAAAAATGGTGTGATAGTCATTGAATCATTTATTGGGTAAGAATAATTGAGGTCGTAAGCATAATGCTCTGTCTGACTATCAGTATACGCAGCTTTTGTTCCTAGTGATGCTGAAAGAGTACCCTCACCAACATCGGTAGAAACTCCTACAACGTACTGAGTAGTATCATCTGAAGATGATTCTGGGTTCCCGAATTCAATACCGCCACTGACAGTTGCACCACCATCAGTACTATAAGAAGCTGTAGCCCCCCAGTATGAAGTAGTGTCTTTATCGGAGTAAGCAAGAGTTACAGCGTAATTATCTGATGAGTATCCGATAGCAGCTCCATAGTAATCAGCTCCTTCCTTAGTGAACATACCTTTTGTAGTTTCACCATCATTTGCTGAAACTCCGATACCTACATCCCATCCATCTCCAAAACTTCTACCAGCACTAAAAGAAATATCTCCTGATAGATCAACAGAGTTTGCAGCTCCACAATCACCTAATGCATCATAGATGTTGTTTACAGCACAGGCATTTGGCCAGTTTTTGGAAGCATCCATTGATTCGCCAAAGGATAGTTTCCATTCTCCTACAGGGAATGTGTAGTTAATATCTTCAATTCTTAGCTGACTAGATGAAGGCTCTCCAAAATCTAGATCTGCACCAAGTGTTTTACTACCTGTTTGGTCACCAGCTGATATCTCAACATTTAATTTGTCGTCACCCGTAAAACTTGTATTTAAGTCGAATGTATAGTGAAAGGCAGTCATGACAGCTTCTTCAGCGTCAGAATCACCATTACTCTTAGCACCGATCAAAAATTCAGCTGAACCTTTCATCGTTGTTGTTGATGAAAACTGTCCTGCTTCGATACCATCAACACGAGCTTCAAGTCCATCAACTCTTCCTTTCATAATTGCCAACTCAGAACCAAGCTCATCACTTAGTCTATCTATTGCAGCTCCATTCATTAAGCCTTCACCGCCTGCAATTAGATTGCTTAATTCAGCAGCGGCTTCTAAACGAGAGACTGGGTTTCCATTGAATTTTGAACTATTTGTAAGATTCTTTAATGAATCGTAAGCCCAATCTCCTGGCAATAAAGTATCTGATTTAAAATCATTTAAAGATACTAAATTGTTAGATCTAGAATAATCACTAAGATCTGTTGAATTGATCTCAGATGCATTTACTGCGAACCCTGATGCCAAAGAGATTATGGCAGGAGCAGCAATTAGTTTTTGAAAAAGTTTCATGTACCTCAACACGTAAAAATGGATTGGAATCCAAATCTATGAGAACGAATTAAGGTTAAGGAATGACTAAGGAGTAGAGTTAAAAAGGAAAATTTAAATAGACCTTAAACTACTCTTAAATTAAATAAAAAAATTTACATATTTTTCAAGATTTTTTGTATAAAAGTTAAAAATCAACCTAAGTTTATTTTCAAATATTTTTAAAACCAAACGAAAAAAGCCTCCTTTGATATTTAGTTTAAGAAGAGGTTAAGAACTAATTAACCACAGGATAAAATTTTAATTAATGAGTATTTGTGTATAAATTCGGTGCTATATATATGTAGTCTTTCATTTAATCATGACATCCATGAACATAGCTAAGAAAGCTTTGGTTTTCACTTCTGCAGTAGCCATTGCTGCTGGTACAAGTGTTCCTGGCACAAGTGTTTCTGCTAGAACAAGATTAAGTGGTGCTGGAGCATCATTTCCTGCCAAAATTTACACTCGTTGGTTCAAAGATTTAGCCACTTCAGGAGGGCCAAGAGTAAACTATCAAGCTGTTGGTTCAGGCTCTGGAAGAAAAGCTTTTATTGATCAGACAGTAAACTTTGGTGCTTCTGATGATCCTATGAAGGATAAAGATATAGCAAAGGTAACAAGAGGATTAGTACAGATTCCTATGGTTGGAGGAACTATTGCTTTTGGTTATAACTATGATTGTGATTTGAAACTTACTCAAGAGCAAGCAGTAAGAGTTGCTATGGGTATGGTTAAAAACTGGAAAGAATTAGGCTGTAAATCAGGTAAGTTAACTTGGGCACATCGTTCTGACGGATCAGGCACAACCAAAGCTTTTACTAACTCTATGGAAGCTTTTTCAAAAACTTGGACACTAGGAACAGGTAAATCAGTTAAGTGGCCAGCAGGCGTTGGAGCAAAAGGTAATTCAGGTGTAGCAGGTGTTATACAAAATACTCCTGGTGCAATTGGTTATGTTAACCAGTCTTACATAAAAGGTAATGTCAAAGCTGCTGCACTTCAAAATCTTTCAGGGGAGTTTCTAAAACCATCTGTAGAAGCAGGAGCTAAGGCTCTTAATGGTATTACTCTAGATGAAAATCTTGCTGGTAAAAATCCTAACCCAACTGCAAAAGGAGCATACCCTATAGCTTCATTAACATGGATACTTGCTTATGAAGAGGGTAATGGTAGAAACACTAAAGCTATCAAACAAGCCTTTAATACATTGTTAAGTGATGAGTATCAAGATAAAGCTCCATCACTTGGATTTGTCCCCTTAAAAGGAGATATTCTTGAGAAGTCAAGAGCTGCTGTAAAAAGAATCGGTAAATAAATCGTAAGACAATATTTAAAAGGAGGAATTTATTTCCTCCTTTTTTTTATGCAAACAAATATTTTGACAAGCCTAATATTAAAGAAAAAAGAATAAGTATGTATGTTGGAACTATTTTAAAAAAAGACAATAGTGTGGAGATTAAAACTATAAAAATAGAGCTAATTAAAAAGTATTTTGATGAAAAACTATCTTCAATTAAATTAAATCCAGAAAAAATAACTGCTCCTGGAATTGTATTGATTACTCCTTCGATAAAGTAATTAATTGAGTTAATTCTGTTTTTTATGAAGCCTTTCCCAAAAACAAAAATCAATAAAAAACTTGGTAAAAAAATTGCAAAAGTTGATATAAATGAATACTTTAAAGCTTCATTTATTCCTCCGACCGAAAACCCAGCTTTGTATCCAATAAAACTTGTAGTTAATAAGACAGGACCAGGTGTTATCTGGCCAATCATTATCCCATCTATAAATTCATTATTTGTTAACCATCCTTGTGAGACAACATAATCACTCATTAGAGGAATGATTACTAGTCCCCCTCCAAAAATAAAAAGTCCCGATTTGAAGAAGAAAAAAAACAGATTAAGATAATTTATTAAAAACTTTGAGTTTAAAGAATCCTTCAAGAAATTATAGAATTTAAAAATATCTAAAAAGAGTGTACTACTCAAAAATGAGGTTGTTGAAAATATAGATAAAGGGATCAAGCTGTAAAAATTATCTTTGAATTTCCGTAATAATATATTTATCAATCCTGCAATAGTAAGAATTGTTATGAGTGGAAATTTAATACTATTATATTTGGCAAATATAAGTAGAAATAATATTGAGCTAGAGAATAATATTCGATCAAACTTTAATCTTTTTTTTAATAGAACTAAAGAGAATGAAAAAATTATTCCTGCAATAATAGGAGGATTGAAATAAATTAAATCTGTTAAGAATTTTGATCCTGATCCAATTTGCCAAAAAAAACTAAGAGCTAATACCGAAACGAATCCTGGGATAATGAAACTTATACCGGATACCAATCCACCAAGATATCCATTAATTTTAAGACCTATATATATTGCTAATTGAGTAGATATTGGACCTGGAAGTATTTGACATAATCCAATACCTTTTTCAAAAGATTGAGTTGAAATCAATTTTTTATTATTTATAAGTTCATCTTCGAATAAGGAAATATGAGCATACGGTCCTCCAAAACTTAAAATACCAATTTTTAGGAAAATTTTTGCAAGTTCAATTAAGGATATTTTTGCCATTTAAATATTCTAATTTCAAAAAATTAGTTTTTATGGTGATGATAAGCTTTGTTTGATTGATGGTAATTTAAGACTCGAAATCCAAGATAATAATATTAGAAGTGATGAAAAATAAAGACAATATTGAAGACCAATACTCGGATTTCTTCCAATCATAAATAGTAAGCCAGATAGTAATGTTCCAACTAGTCTTCCAGCAGCATTTGCCATGTAATAGAAGCCAACATTTAAACTGACTTTTTCATTATCAGAGTAGGCCAAAATCATATAAGAATGTGTAGAGGAATTCATTGCAAAAACAAATCCAAAAATAGTAAGTCCTAAAATTATTGCTATCGATGGAGAACTTTCTCTCCATAATGCGACTCCTATCAAAGATGGTATTACCATTAATACGGCACTCCAAAATTGGATAGCTTTACGACCTGGACTTTCTTTCTGGCCCCATATCTTTCTAATTGCTGGAGCCGAAGCCTGAACAATTCCATAACCTATTACCCAGGCTCCAAGAAATAATCCTATTTCCATGTAGTCCCAACCAAATGCCATATCAAGGAATACTGGAAGAGCTACAACAAACCAAACATCTCTTGCACCAAAAAGAAAGAATCTTGCTGCTGAAAGAATATTTATGGCATCTGATTTTGAAAAAAGATCATTAAAAGCTGGTTTGGTTTTCATCTTGCCAATTTCTCCAGGCAAAATTAATGTCAATAAAAAGGCTAAGCAGAGTCCAAAACCCATAATTCCTACAGCATTATTGAATCCAAATAACTTATATAAAAGTCCACCCAAGAAGAACCCAACTCCCTTAAGAGCATTTTTAGATCCAGTTAAAATAGCAACCCATTTAAAAAGTTGTTTTTGGCCAGTATCATTGTCGTTATTTGTCTCTGGAACAACTGTCTTAACAGCACTTTTAGCACTCATTTTGTTTAAATCTTTTGCTATCCCACTGACTGCTTGAGCAACCATAACGTATACGACACTAAATATTACTGGCCAATCCTCTTTAACTGGTATAAGCATGAAAAGAGCGATGATTTGCAGGATAGTCCCAATCCATAAAGTAAGCCTTAAACCATATCTTGCTCCTATCCAACCACCATATAAATTAGTAATTATTCCAAAAAACTCATAAAAAAGGAAAAGTAAAGCAATTTGTAGAGTTGTGTAACCTAGCTCATGAAAGTGACCAACAACTAATAATCTTAATGCGCCGTCAGTAAGCGTGAATGCCCAATAGTTTGCGGTTACAACACTATATTGTTGAATATTAGATAACTTCATAAAGACATAAATTAAATCTCTTTTTTGATTACATATTCAGTAAGATCTGCAAGTCTGCAGCTGTAACCCCACTCGTTGTCATACCAAGCGTATATCTTTAATAAATTTGAATTAACAACCATAGTTGATAAACTATCAACTATTGAACTTCTAGAGTCATTTACATAATCTGCAGAAACTAAAGGTCTTTCTTCGTAGCCAAGAATTCCTTTTAAATAAGTTTCTGAAGCTACTTTAAGTGCCAAATTTACTTGTTCAGTTGACACTTCTTTATTTAATTCAAAAACTGCATCAGTTAAAGAACCATTAAGGAGAGGAACTCTTACTGCATGCCCATTTAATTTTCCTTTTAATTCTGGGAAGATCTCAGCGATAGCTTTAGCAGATCCAGTAGTAGTAGGTATTAAACTTTGCATACATCCTCTTGCTCTCCTCAAATCACTTTTATAAAAATCTACAGGAACTTGAGTGTTCGTAACATCGTGAATAGTTGTAATAGCACCGTGCTTAATTGAAAAATTTTCATTGATTACCTTTACTATCGGAGCTAAACAATTTGTAGTGCAAGATGCTGCAGTTAGTAATTTATGTTTAGAAGGGTCATAAAGACTTTGATTTATACCGTAAACAATATTAAGTGATTCCTCTCCAGCTACAATTCCCTTTACTGGACAAGCTACTATTACTCTTTTCATCCCAAGAGTATCAAAATAGGGATTTAGTTTGTCTGGCTTTTTATTCTTTCCTGTACATTCCAAAATAATATCTACAGAAGATTTTTCCCAAGGAACATCAAGGTAATTTTTAAAAGATGTGTAATCTAATTTCTTTCCATCAATTATTATTTCTTCTTCTTTAACCTTTATATCTTTCACCCATCTACCATGGACTGAATCGAATTCGAGTAAATGCGCAGCGGCATTCGAATCTCCCGCTATCTCATTTATATGAGTTATTTCTATATCAGCTCTATCCCATAATGCTCTGAAAACTAATCTGCCAATTCTTCCAAAACCATTAATTCCAATTTTCATAACTTTGAAATTTTCTATTGAAATTATACATCAAAATATTTTGATGTATCAAGATCTTGTTGTTAATGAAATCTTTTTTATTTAAGCTATATTTAAGAAAATTAATTACTTTAAAATTGTTAAAAGAGAGTAGCAAAGTAAAAAAAGAAAATATATCTAAGTTGATGGTTTCATTCTCTGATCCTTTTAGGCTAGAAATAATTGACCTAATGATGGATGGAGAAGTTTGTGTTTGCGATATTATGAAATTAACTAATTTATCTCAATCAAGAATTTCATATCACATAAAAATTTTGAAGGAAGCTGGTCTTATCTCAGACAGACAAGAAGGTAGATGGGTCTACTACAGCCTAAATAAAGAATCTCTCTTTTTGATCAAGGAATGGATAACTTCTTTGACGGATTATTCCTCAAATAGAAAACGTTGCTGTGAATAAATTATATTTTAGATTTTATTAATTAACTTCTGATTCCCTGTCATAAGTCATTCCTGATTGTTCCATCCACTCAGCTTTAGTTTTGCAATTTTGTTTGTGATTAAAGATGTGAAAACCTTCAATAATAATCATTATGGATAGAAGCAAAACAGGAATAAAATATACAGGTGAGGATATTACTTCTTTATATTTGATTTGAGAAATGAATTCCTTGTATTTAAACATCCCTACAATTTCTATTTAATAGATAATATTCACCTATGGTTAAGTAAAGTTAAAGAAAAATTTTTTTTGAAAAAATTAAGTTTAAGGATGTTTACTTAAAAAAAAGAAAAAAATAGGGAGATACAAACAACGTACAAAGAAGTTAGATATGATTTATAAATTAGGATCGTCTATGGCATTATCTTCATATCGAAAGCACAAAATATATCTTGCTGCAACAATGAAATATGGACTCGGTTCTAAAGATCCTGAAGAGCTAACCTTCTACAACAAAATCAGGGAAGAGATGGATAATATGAAAGAAGACACCGTTAAAAAAGGAATACCACTTAGATGGAATAAATAAATGAGTTTGAATACTTTTTTATTGATAGATGGGGGTCTGATGATTTTAGGTTTGCCTTTATTGATGATTCTTAAAGGTAAAAACTCTCATAAAATTGGGTCATAAGACCCAAGTGATCGACCGATAATATTTAAAGTGTTACTTTGGGATAAATAATTCCATAACGGTTACATAGGGGTAACGATTATGATTAGTTTTTCCTTGTTTGTAGAGGGTTTATTCTTTCCTTTATTAGGATTAGGTCTTTTTGTTATTTACAAGAGATCAAAAAGAAAAAAGCGAAAATTTCATGCACCACCTACACACCAACTTCCTAGCTAATTGGAAAATAAAGGTTTTAATGTAACTCAAGGAATGGTTTTACTACTTTTAAAGCCTCTAGATTTACCTCCAAACTTCGTTTAAGTTTGATTATTTACATAACAAACCCTAAAAATAATATTGGTTACAAATGAAAAAATATTGATAAAAATTCAATCTAAATGTTAGTTAATCTTATGAATTAATATTTATCAAAATATTTCGTAAATAATAAATATTTTTATCTTATCTTTTATTTAACCTTGCTTATTTTAACCATTTTGAAATTTAATTGTTGATCCTCTATCCGTATATTGGAGTACCTCAAACCGAACATCTTTATTAATCGCATGACTCGTCTATTTAGTTAGAACATATGTGTAGTTGTCATAAGAAAATGTCTACCACACCAACAAAAAAAGAAGTTTACAACTCTGAGATTAAAAAAAGATCAGAAGAAGAACTTCTAGAGGAAGAAATCAAAAATCAGCAAACTATAGATATTTTTATTGAATCCGATAAAAACTGGTGTTGATTAAAAATTATTTTAAAGGAGTTACAAATGAACTTAAAAACCTCACCATTCTCAATTCTAAATAAAGAGAGAAGAGAACTGGATTACATCAAAGGAGTTTATAAGAGAAGAGTTCAAGCTGAAATCGATTCTTATAAAGACTCTGAGGATGAAAGTAAGAGAGATACAATCCAAACCCAAGATGTATTGATGATCGACAGGGTTTCTATCTAATTATTTATTTACTTATTGATGCTGATTAATTCACTAATTACAAAAAAATTTAGTAAGGAAAAATTTTATGAGCGGAGATTTCGAGACACATAAAATGAATCAACCAAAAATTTCATATTTAAAAGAAAGATCAGAAAATAATACAGAATGGTTAGATGAATTAATTAATAAAATTGAAGATATGAAGAACAAAATAACCGAATCTGCCTAATCCTCTAATATTGAATTTACCTTTATATATTGACAACTGAGTACAAATACTCTATAAATAAAGTGTAGCTAAAGCTACCAAATCGTCCGATCTACCACTAGATAGACCGCAGTACGACTCAAGCCAAAGGACGGGGACTTGAGCAACTTCAGGAGCTGCATCATGGTAAACATGTATTTTAATGGCAAGTCATTTGTATATTGCAAGAGCCAAGAAGAGAAGACAATAAAGCTTACTTATAGAGGATCTAGTTATTCGAGATAAAAGATCTCATATCTAATAGATATTTAATAAACATTTATTTTAGGATTTACTATGAAATTTACTAATTCTCCTTTTGCCATACTCGACAAGAATATGAACGCATTAGATTATCAAAAAAGAAATCTTATATATGAAGATTATTGGAGAAGAGAAGGAGTCAATCAGAGACTTCACAAAGAATCTGAATAATTAGTCTCGGTATTTTAGTGATTCTTTCTTGATTCGTATACCAATATTCTTGCTATTAATTAAGTAGATACTTTTTTATTTAATGCCATTAGATGTTTTTCTAATGAATATGTGTGTTGTAGTTTTAGGTTTACTTGTAAGAAGAGAAATCAAACTTAGGAAAGCCAGATAGATTATGAAGACACAAATTTTAAAAGAGCAGTACATTCCAAATGTCCATGCTATTTCTCTATTACTGATGCTGCTTCTATGTTTGTGGTTGCCACTAGGACTAAGATTCTTTTTGATACTTTAGTCAAGCAAATTAGAGATGAAATTTAATTCTCAAACTTTAAGCTTGCTTCTAAACTTAGCTGTCTGTATTTTGGTATTCGTTATTTAACTTTCAATTTTCTTTTAAAAAATATTGTTCATAATTGGTTAACTAATCAATAAAAGCTTTATGCAAACATACATAGTTCAATGGCAGTTCCCATCAATGGAAGCTTCAATTAAAGCAACCAAAACATTTACTAATTATGTAAAAGAGGGATCTCCCTATGACAGTTTCGAAGGATTCAAAGTTTTAAATAGAGTTTTAAATCCTCAGGGAGCTAATGGTTGGGCAATAGTTCAAGCTTCTGACCATTCGAAAATTTGGCAGTGGTGTCAGCCTTGGAGTGCTGGCTTTGGAAATGAAATAGAAGTCACACCTGTACTTACAGATGAGGAGTTCGTCGCAGTTACAGATCAGATAGAAACAGCGGCGTAATAACTATTTAGTTATTTCACTAACCTTAAACCCTGCTATAACCGAATTGTGTTTTGAAGAGTTTAAAAGGAACTCCAGTTCCTTTAATAGCTTCAATCACTTTATCTCCCACAGTTCCGTAAAATTCAACAGAAAAATCAGTACCTAACTCAGAATAAGCTTTAAGATATAAACCCACTATTGGATTAGCTAAATGAGCAAGTAAACCATCATCGTTTTTATAAACTTCTGACCATACAAAACGAAGAGGATCATCTAGATCTTGATCAAAAGTATGATGAAGCATTTCAGGTTCGTCTGATTCATCAGTCTTATCTGTCTTATTAGCAATTTCCAAATATTCGGTAACTTTATCTTCCTTAATCTTTAATTTTGCAAGAAGCATAAAAGGAGTATCTGATACAAAACTAGACATAAAAAAGATCCTTGCGAGTCTAGGTGATGGGGATTTCTATAATGGCAAATAAAATAGATACAAACAACTCCACCTAAAGTAAGCAATATTACAGTCCAACACCATATATAGTGCTATTATTCTAGGAAGGGCTAGGTGATGGGGATGATCTAGCTTTTAAAAAGGGCGTTAATTACGCCCATTTTTACGGATATAACTTCTTAATAGTTTCTTTTTGTTCTTCTTCTTTTGTTTTTTAGACATCATAAACGGGACAAGTATTCTCATTAATTGATGCAATTAAATATGGACTACCAAATACTATTGCTAAACCAATAACCCAATAAATAATGCTTTCTTTTTTAGTATATTTTTTTGGCATCAGTTAATACTCGGACAGTACTTTAAGTTTTCAACACATCTTTTTATAGATCGTTGTCGTATACTCATATCATGATCTTCACTTAGATATTTATACACGCACATATTATTTTCTGGATTAGCCCATCTTCCATAAGGAAATTCCATACTCATTTCTGGGTTCTTATATTTACTTTCACCATGACCTTCTAGCTGTATTTTATTTCGCCCAAAGTAAACAAGATGGTTAGCTTTACCATCTGCACATTTAACTTTTATTGAACTTTTATCTGACCAAGAAGAATCTAGATAGTAGTAGACGCCTGCATTAGCTGAAGGAATTAAACCTAATAACAATGGTGCAAGTAATAGACCTTTCATTTACCCAATCAAAGAAATAATTAGGGTCAATATCTTTTCAGCAATAAATCTTTTATCCATTAAAAAAGAGGGTTTTATCCCTCTATATTAGATCGACTGTCAATCAATTGAATTATCCCATCGCAGCAACAGCATCCGCAACCTGCTTATTTCTTTGAATGACTTCTTCATCATTTAAAACAGCAGTAATATTCCATTCGAGGCCAAATTTTGCTCTCCATACTCCGAAATGTTCAGATATTGCCAAGTGATTATCAGCTTTGAAAGTCACAAAAACTTCTCCGGTTTCAGGGGCATGAAGTCTACTTATCAATTCAAATCCTTCAAAGTTATCCATCGGTGCACCGGAAGCAATATATTGCTCAAACATTTTGTAACCTTCAGCTTGAGAGATTCCATCAGGAATTAAACCATGAACGTGATAATGAGCCATATTAAAAATAATTGTGTAATTACTAATTTAAAACCAATAATTCAAGAAGCACTTAATTTGTCTCTGAATTTAGATTTTTCAATTTTCTTTCTTGCAATAAATCTTTGATTTTGTATAGCATGTACGGTTTACATATTTTTTGATAGCTATCTATTAAATATGACTTATTTTGCTGAACCTAATAATATTGAATACGACGAATGGTTCGACGAAAATATTGAACCGATGGACCTAATGAATTATTCAAATGAAAAGGAATTTAGTGATTCAGTACATGAGAAGTTCTATAAGATTTCAACTCAGAATTTAACCATTGGCTCCTCTGATAATTTTCATAAATAAAATAATTTAATGTTTAATCTATTTTGATGCATAAAAAAAAGACCTCTGTTAGAGGTCTTTTCCTGGTTGAACTAAATCAAGTGTTTCCTTGTTTCCACTGTTTTAGTAAAACCTCTCCTACACACTTTTATAATATGTCATACATTCTCCTAAATAGGAAGGGGATGAGGAAAGTAATTTAATTGTCACATGTGCCAGTTATAACTTTCTATTTTTATTTCAATAAAAAACACCCTAATTTAGAGATAAGGGTGCTTGATTATCAGAAATTAGTGTGTGAGGAGTTTCTGATATTATTACCATACTTGCAAAAGGTATCAAATATCTAGAGTATTAATTACTAAAAATAGTTTTTTAATAGTTTTTGATATAGATAATCTACAAATAAAAAGACTATCAGCGAAAAATAAATTACCTCTTTATTGTTATTGGACTGTTCATAAATTATTCTTTCAGGATTATGAGGTCTTTAAGGACTTGCTTATATCTAGCGATTTGGTTCTATATAAATAGGTTTATTTTTATTATGCAAATTTCAATTTTTGCAAAAGCAGTTTTCTTTTTAACTCTTTATGCAATTTCTGACCTTTCCATAAAAAATCATATTTTAAAAAAAACAATCCGCAGAGCTAATAGAGCTAAATCAATTTTTTAATATTAAAAATTTTTATTTGACTAAATGCTTGCATTATCTTCCTTTAGATAAGAGATAATTCAAAAAAATACCCCCAAAAACTAATAAACTTCCTACTGCAACAAAAGAAAGTAAATCTAATATTGATTTATCAGTATTTACTTTTAAAAATGTAAAGCCAAAAGCAACTCCAGGAAATAATAAAATCGCCTTAGGAATAAGTGATTGATACCATTTTTTTAAAACGGGATCTTCTTCTTCATTTAATTTTTGGTACATCTTTTCTAACTTTTCTCTATATTCCTCCATTGCTGTTTTTGCTGGTGATAATGAATTACTGGATTCTTTAATTCTAACTACGTAATGAGTCTAAGGAGTAACAACTAAGTTGTTATTTTCTCCGAAGAAAAAAGATAACTTGTGGTTTGTATTTCAAAGTTAGTTTAAATGTTTTAAAAGTTTCTCAATAGCTAACAAATTAACTGAGTTGCAAGTATTTATTCTTCAAATTCAGCTTCAAAACTTTTCATATCCTCATAGAGAGTATGAAAAGACTTTTCAATTAGATCTTTACCTTTCCTTGTAAGTTTCAAAAGTGTTCTTCTTTTATCTTTTGGATCTTGTTCTTTAGAAACTAGACCTAATCCTGCCTTACCTAGTCTATGATATCGACTTATATAATCCGTCATCCTTGAAGCACTAGCTTTACTCATATCGAAGTATTTTTCAATATCCTTTTTAGTACAATTTTGGTAGGTTGCCACGTACCAAAATACTGCCATTGCCTGGAGTGGAACGTCCTGTGAATTATCTAACTTCATGAACATTGTGAGCACTCGTAAAAGGTTATATGATTCGTTATCTATCTTTAATAAACCCTCTAATTTTGCTTGGGTCATATCTATTTCATAGCTAAACATATTAGATAAATTCTAATATAAAAAGTGAATACTTGTAAAGATAGATCCATAAGTGGAATGATTTAATTATATCACCAATTTAAAATATTAATTTATAAATAATTAAGTAAGAGATATAAATAAGTCTTAAATTTTTAAAGAGAATTAATATAGGGGACAAGATTATTTTTCATAAATGTCGCAACCAAAACAAATAATGAAAATATAAATAGCTGAGCCATTAGCCAGGCAAACATTTTATAGTTTGGATCTTTTGTAAAAATATAAATATTTTTTGTAATAAGGGAATTAAGATGAACAACTTTTGGAGTTGCCTCTTTAAATTCATCTTTTTGTTCAAATAAATCTTTATTTGAAGCTTTCTCTAAAGACTTTACAAATTCTTTTTGTTTTGAAGATAGATCATTATCAAAGTTATCCATAATCTTCTTTAAGTCTATGAACTAATAGCTTAGTTTCACTTATTCATCTTAGAAAGGTTAATTTTTAACAACTCTATGCTGAATATGTACCATCACTTTCTCTTCTGGCTTCAGCTAATGTGATTTCATTGAAAACCTTTTCGATCATATAAGCACTTTTTATCCCGTAACATTTTTTATTTGAACTTTTTACTAATTCTCTTTGACTTATGTAATTGTATTCACAACAATTACATTTAATATCAATTTTCTTACCTTTATAAATATCCATAGCTCTCTCAAAAATCCATTGCTGAACTCGTATATTTTCCCAACAATCAAAATCAGACCATTGAGAAATATCCTTATCAAGAGTATCAATTAATCCTTGAACATCACTCACCTGGTAAAGATGAGCTTCTTCTCTTGCTATCTGCTTTATGCCGATTGTATTAATAAGATCATGATTCATTTCAATCATATTATAAAAAAAAATTTAAAAATTAAATTAGTTCTTCAATAGCCTTGGCTGGTCTTAGAGAAGGATCTATATTTCTTAGCATTTGAAAATCATTAAAATCAAACCCGGGGCCAACACAACAACTTGTGAGTGTAAATTCTCCGGTACTGCAAGCAGCCTGCCAATATCCAGAGGGGATCATTTCAATAGGATTATTTAAATCTAATCTAATATTTCTTAATTCTTTATTATCATCTAGAAAATATAAATTAAGGGGTGCCCCTTGAAGATAAATCCATATCTCATCGGAAGAATTTACTCGATGCCATTTACTTCTCTCACTTTTACAAAGTAGATAATAAATGCTAGTAATATTATTTCTTTTTTGACCATCATTTCTAGTCACATGATTTTTACTTCGTATGATTTCTCTAAACCATCCTCCTTCAGGGTGAGGAGATAATTTAAATTTATTTATAATTTCAGAACTACTTTTATCTAAATTCAATTTGAGTATTTTTTTAGGATTACTTTAATATTTTAGAGTCAAAAACCAAAGCTTAAAAAATATCCAATAAAAAGATAGATTAATTAGAAATTATTAAGTAGTATGTAAAGCTATCACTAGCAAAAGATTTTCCAATATTTGCGCCAAAATATAGAGCTGAAAAGTAAAGAAGTAATTTATTCATTTTTTGGAAGCTTTGACTAATTTCTTATAAAGCTTCTCTGAGATAGGCCGCATGGGAGGGAAGATTTTTAATTAAAATAGTTATTTTGAAATATATTTATTGTCACCAGATATACCGATGAGAAGTCATAAACATATGCCTTTCAAATAACTTATATAAGTTTATCTAATACACAAAAGGCCTTAAATAGGCCTTAAGCGATTGACTTTCAATAATTGAATTTATGCGCACAAAACTGATAGATCCACAAAATTCTTACTTTCATCTGCAAGTTCAGTCATTATCCTATTAAGCCACTCAGAAGTGCTCTCACAATAACCGACATTAACAACTGTTTTTGAGGTTGTTTTTTCTTGGTTTTTCATAAAAAATTTCTGATTTATTTTTTAAAATACCTAGAAATACAATCTATGAGAATAAGTCTTAATTACTATCACTATAAAATAGTTGCATTTAATACAAATTACATATTTAAAAATATAAAAAAAGAATAATTTCATTGACATTAACAACCAATCAAGTTTATTTAGATAAAATTATCTGTTTTAATTGTGAATAACATCAAAATCGAAGAGTTAATGAAAGTAAGATTTGATGGAATTGCAAATAGACTAGGTCATTTAACAAAGGGAGAAAGCGAATCTTTATTGCTAGAACATCTTGAGTGGTTAGAAGGTGGGTGGGAAACAGAAGAAATTTTATTTTTAAAAAATCAAAATAAAAAATGGTGGTTTTAATAAGATTTTCAAATAAAAGATTTTAATAATTTATTCTTTTTTTTAATTTTTTTAAAATCAATTATTTCATAGTGATTGGTGATGTCCAAGAGGTCCTGGCCCTGATCCGATTTGATAAGAGTTCTTCAAGGATCTTTCAATAAATAATTTTGATTTTTGAATTGACTCTATAAGGTCAAATCCTAATGCTTGATAGCCACAAATTGCAGCACTTAAAGTACATCCACTACCATGCGTATTTTGAGTATTAATAAATTTATTTATGAACCACTTTTTCCCTCCATAGACATCAAGATAAAAGTCCCTCCCTTTCATATCTTTCAATCCACCGCCTTTGATTAAAACTGCTTTAGCACCAAGTTTAATAATACTTTTTGCAGAATTCTCTATATCTTCCTCATTCTTAATATCCAAATTTGATAAAAGATTTGCTTCAAAAATATTTGGAGTTACCAAATCAGCAATTGGTAAAAGTAATTTTTTATAAGCATTAATTGCAGAATCCTCAAGTAATTTAGAACCGGTTCTACTTACCATTACTGGGTCAATGACCTTTGGAATAGAATAAGATTTCAGTTTTAAGGCTGTTGCATTAATAATCCTATCGTTTAGCAACATTCCAGTTTTTAAAGATTTGATATCAAAATCTGAAAATAAGGTATCAATCTGGCTTGTTAAAATATCATTATTTACAGCTTCTACACATTTTACTTCTACACTATTTTGAGCAGTAATACATGTAATCACAGAACATCCATGGACTTTAAGCGCCATAAAAGTTCTTAAATCTGCTTGAATCCCTGCACCTCCGCCTGAGTCACTACCGCCTATAGAAAGAGCAATATTAGAATACATAATAATTTTTAAATGAAAAAACTTACTTAAATTGATTAAAAATTTGAATAGGCATTAAAAAAATCTAATTCCAGTTCCATGGCTTTTTTATATAAATTATTTGCCTGATTAATGTCATACGGTTCTTGGTAATTATCAATTATTTTTTCAAGTGATTTTGCTAAATTATCAAAACTTTCATTAGAGTAAGTAAGTATCCATTCTTTATAAGGATTATTTGAAATCATATCCGATAAATTTTTTCCTATCCAAGAATATAAACGCATGCAAGGAGTCATTGCAAACATTATTTCAACTGAACTTAGTTTTGAGGAAACATCATAAAGGAAATCAGTGTAGTTCTTTGTAGCAGGTTTTATATAGTTAGTAGACAAATCAATCTCCCATTCTTTTGCATAAGTCTCATGAAGAATTAATTCATCAGACACACCTACTAAGAGTTGGCTTAAAGACTTAATTTCACTTTTATCTTTTGATTTAGAAACAGCTAAGCCATAAGCCTTAGCAAAGCTCTCTAAAAAAAAATAATCTTGAGCTAGATACTCTTTAAAAATATTTCTCGGTAAGTTTCCATTTCTGATCCCTTGAACAAATTTGGTTTTCAAGCTAAGCGAAGCTAGATCAGAGTTATTTTCCCATAATTTTTTTGTGATTAACATTATTTTTAATTTTTATTTTAAGTTTAGTCAGATAAGATTTTATTTATCTAAAAAGTAAATTAGATTTTTAATTAATAAGAATTTGTATGAATTTAACTATTTAGAAGGAATATCCATTTCACTCTTAATCAGTAGCTCTTCAGCATCAGAAAATATTTCTTCTGTTATTAATCCTTTTTCTTTTAATAAAGAAAGACGTTTAGTACCTATTTCAATTGGAATTCCCTTACTAATTTTTGCCATTTATTATTAGTCTTGAGAAGTTCTTGGATGATTAAATAATAATTTTTTAAGACCAAATAAATAAATAAATACTCCAAAAACAGCAAGCGTAATATCAATAAAAAAAATCTGGGTCATAAATATTTTTGTTTATAACTCATTTATAGCTGATAAGCATAATTTAAGATGTGAGTAATTCGACCCAAATATAGAAAATTTAAAACAAATAAAAAAAGAATAGGAACATTATTATGTATATTTTGAATTTTTATTATAAAAAAAGACTAATTATAAGGATGATTTTATACATCAATTATTCTTCAACTTTAGCTATAAATATACTAAAAAGTTAAAGCTATGTGGTCAAAAATTAGACTTACTATTTATGGAGCGACTTCACTAGCAGGATTAATTTGGCCATTTTATTTTATTCTTCAATTTATAAACTTAGTAAGGAATGGGAATATTCAAGGTTCTGTAATAGATATAGGAACCGCATTTTTTGATGACACATGGAAGACTCCTACTTCTGGATTTATATAAGCTGATACAGGAGTTCTTCTCATATCAATATTTATATTTTAAGTTGCAGAGTGGAAAAGATTAAAATTAAAATTATGGGGCATTTATTTTCCTCTAACTTTTTTAATCTCACTTGCTTTTTCATTTGGTGCATTTATGTTTATGCGAGAACTCGAACTTAAAAAGAAAGATTAATTTAATGAAACTAATCAAAGACTATACTTATAGATTTCATAATTACACGCTGCCTTCACCTGAAAAATGTTTTGAATTAGAAGATGGAGATGAAACTTATATAAAAAGATGGATAACTAACGGCAAAATAAACGGTAAGCTTAAAGATGTTTTTGAGTGGATCGAAAAAAAATATTTAAGTAATAAAGAGGAACTAGAAAAAACCGACAAAAAAAATATGAAGAGATAGTTAGGAGATTTTATATCAAAAATTGGCGTATAATTCTTTTAATGAGTGAGTATCAAATTAAATATAGATACTATACAAAAGTAATTGAATCTATTAAGGAAAAAAGTTTTTCAGGAATGGAAAATAAAGAGTTTTTAAAATTATTCCAAAAAGAATAAATTTCTTATTTGGTAACTAATTAAAATTTATTTTTTTATAATAAAAATAAATTTTATAGATGAAAGATATAAATATACTATGGTTTAAAAGAGATTTAAGAGTAAAAGATAATGAGGCTCTAATTGAATCTTTAAAAGATAGGGATATATTACCTATTTATATAGTTGAAAAAGAACTATGGAAACAAAAAACTTATTCAGATAGACAGTGGCAATTTTGCAAGGAGAGTCTTATAGATTTAAGAAATTCACTTGAAAAAATTGGACAACCTTTAATAATTAGAACAGGTAAAGTTATTGAAATTTTTGATGAGATATCTAATAATTTCAATTTAAAGGGTATTTATAGCCATCAAGAAACTGGTGACTATTTTACATATAAAAGAGATAAAGAAGTTAGAAAATGGGCTTCAATGAAAAAAATAATTTGGAAGGAATATTTACAATTTTCTGTTTTTAGAGGAAATCTAGATAGAAATAATTGGTCAAAAAAATGGAAAAAAAATATGGAGAAAAAATTATTATTAGAGCCTTCAAATATTAATCCTATAGAAATTGATACTGGAGCAATACCACCAGATAATTTCTTTTGCTTTAAAGATGATTTATGTGAAGGAAGATTAAAGGGAGGGAGGGAAAATGGTCTAAAAAGAATGGATTATTTTTTCAGTAAAAAATTAAATTCTTATTCAAAAGACATTTCAAGCCCCGAGAAATCTTTCGATAGTTGTTCGAGATTATCTCCTTATTTAAGTTGGGGCTGTATATCTTTAAAAGAGATTTTTTATAAAGCAAGTTTAATTAAAGATACTAATTCTAAAATGCTAAAAAGTAGATTAACTTGGCATTGTCATTTTATTCAAAAACTTGAAAGTGAACCAGAATTAGAATTTAAAGAATTTCATCCATATTTCCAAAAAATCAGAAAAAAAGATAATGATTTTCTCAAATTATGGAGTGAAGGGAAAACTGGTTTTCCTTTCTTAGATGCCTGTATGAGATCTTTAAATTTTAATGGCTGGCTTAATTTCAGAATGCGTGCAATGTTGATGTCTTTTGCAAGCTATAACTTATGGATACCATGGCAAGATTCTGGTTCAGTATTGGCATCCAAATTTATTGACTATGAGCCTGGAATTCATTGGAATCAATGCCAAATGCAATCAGGTACAACCTCTATAAATACAAATAGAATTTATAATCCTATTAAGCAAGGGAAAGATCATGATCCAAAAGGGAATTTTATTAGAAAATGGGTACCGGAGATAAAACATTATCCTGATAACTTTATACATGAACCTTGGTTGATGGAAAATTTCAATTCAACTGAGTATTCAAATTCTGAATATGCAAAACCAATAATCGACCTCTCAAAAACAACTAAGATTGCCAGAAAAAAGATTCAAGAAATAACTCAAATAGATGGTTATTGGGATATTTCAAAAGAAGTATATTTAAAACACGGCTCTAGAAGAACATCATTAATTAAGAAAAAAAATCATCCTAAAAAGATCAATATAAAACCAAAAGGTGATCTTCAATATGAATTAAATCTTGAATTATAAATTTAATTTATTCAAAAAATTAAAACCTTAAAAGCTGTCAAAAAATTTATTTTTAAAAAGAATTCAAGTTAAATAAGTTACAACTAGAAATCCACGTTCATCAGTATCAACCTTTAATGTATAAAGGTTATTTATTATAAGCATGAAGAAACCTACAATCGAGCTTAAATCAACAGAATTTACTGAAGTTATAGAAATTGAACGAACAGTTACCCCCGACAAAGAGAAAAGAGTTGACCACGTTTTTGTTAGAAGAAGAAAAATTTGTAAGCGCCATCCTGAAGGATTTGCAACCGAAGAGTATGCAAGATTTGATATTGAATGGCCAGAAGAAGTAAAGGAAGAAATCAAAGAAGATATTAAAGAAGAAATCAAAGTGAACTTATAGTAGTAATGTCCGATAGATTTGAATGGGACGATACTAATAGTTCAGGAATTTGGTGGAGTACTAATGTAAGCATTAGAGATGAATGTATTCTGCTGAAAGAGGATACAGAATGTGATGACTCTGATATCGTTGAGTTACTAAGAAGTATTGCTAAAAATATCGAAGATAATGGTCTATAACGCTTGATAAATTTAATTTTAATAAAATTTGCCTAAAAACTTTCTAATCTTTCAACTGAATCTAATAATTTTAATGTGATGCCTTTTTCGCTCATTGAATGACCAGCGTCATCTACGATAATTAACTCTGAATTTATTAATTTTCTACTAAGGTCCCAAGCACTCCTTACAGGACAAACTACGTCATATCTGCCTTGAATTATTTTAGTTGGTATGGATTCTATAATATTTATATTTTTCAAAATAAAATCTTCTTCTAAGAAGATCTTATTTATAAAATAATGACATTCTATTCTAGCAAAAGCATCCGAAAAGGAATTAGTTTTACTTTTACCAACATCAATATCTCTTTTTATAAGATGGCTTGTAGAAAGTTCCCAATTTGTCCAGGCAGCGGCAGCTTTTGATCTAAGTTCAATATCTGGGGAGGTTAGATATTTGTAAAAAGAAGCTATCAAGTCAACCCTTTCATCCTTAGGAATTACTTCAATATATTTTTCAAACTCTTCAGGAAATATCTCACTTGCGCCATATTGATAAAACCATAAGAGTTCAAATTTTCTACATAAAAATATTCCTCTTAAGGTCATACTTAAGACTCTTGATGGATTTTTAATTGAATAAATTAAAGCTAAAGTAGATCCCCATGAACCCCCAAACAAATGCCAAGAATCTATTTTCAAATTTACTCTTAATTTTTCAATATCATTTACTAAGTCGCCTGTTGTATTTTCTCTTAATTCTGAAAAAGGTCTTGAAGAACCACAGCCTCTTTGATCAAATTGAATAATATCAAATTTTTCAGGATTAAAATATCGCCTATATCTTGGCTGACTTCCTCCTCCAGGTCCACCATGAATTACTAATATCTTTTTACCTTTTGGATTTCCAGATCTTTCCCAATAAATAGAATGAATCTTACTTACTTGTAAAAAACCCTTTTCTCTTGGTTCAATGGATGGGAATAAATTTTTCTCTTTCATTTTACAAATATAATTTATTTCAAATTGAAATTTAATTTTAACTAATAATAAACATTTAAAATTATATAAATCAGTAAAAAAGAGGCCTGTGATAACAGTCCTCTTTTAATACTTATTTCCTACTTTCAGGATTTATAATACATATTATGAAATTCATTTATTCATGAACTTAAAATACGTGGATTAGGGGATACTTCTCGATAAATTTAGTCCTTTTTTGTCGCTGGTAATTATAAAGCGAAGTCTTATCAGACTAATTGATTGAACTTTATTTTTCGATTAATCCCATTGTCAGGAATACACTTCCTATATTTGTAAATTTGCTAAATTTCAGGCGGACTATCAATCATTTAGATTGCCTCCTAACTCAACATTCATAAATTACTCCTATATCTATTTCAAGTAAATCCGTAAATATGCTGATTTACTTTTTTATCGATTTATACGAGAATTCTAATGCCTTGTTTGTTCTATGTTATTTAAGTAGATTTTAAAGCCATACTTTTAATATTAAAAAAGTACATATAGATCCTAACTATAAGAACCAGGAAATGATTTTAAATACAAATAGCATTCTCTTGTATTTAGGTTTTTTATCTTTTGTTCTAATATTATTTTCATTATTTTATGAAAGTTATATTTTTAATAAAGCACCTTTTTTAAAAAATTCTGTTTATTCAAAGCCACTTAATGAGAGCTTATCAATTTTAATACCGGCTTATAATGAAGAAATAAATATTGTCAATTGCCTAAAAGCATTAAGTGAAATAAAAAAACCCTGCCAAACTTTTAAAATTTTAGTTGTTGATGATTCAAGTACAGATGATACCTATAATGAGGCTATAAAATGCAAAGATGAATATTTTCAAAAAAGTGATGATATAGAAATTATTTCGTCTGGGGATAGACCAAGTGACAAAAATTGGGTTGGTAAAAATTGGGCTTGCTATAAAGGATCAAAACAATTAACTACTGATTGGATTTTATTCATAGATGCGGACGTCATAATTGGTAAAAATTGTATTTTTAATGCATTATTAAAATCTTGTAAAGATGATATTGATTTATTATCTTTAGCTCCAAAAATAAATTGTAATTGCTTAGCAGAGTGGATGGTCCAACCAATAATGACTAGTCTTCTTATGCTAGGTTTCCCAATTTTTAAAACTAATGATTCATCAAATAAAAATTCTTTTGCCGCAGGTCCATTTATGCTATTTAAAAAAAAATCTTATGATCTAATTGGCGGACATCTAGAAACATATAATGAAGTCGTTGAAGATTTAGCATTAGCCGAAAAAATAAAATCAAATAATTTAAATTTAAATTTTTCGATAGCAATAAACGATATCTCTCTTAATATGTATAGAAATTTAAATTCATTAATAGAAGGATGGAGTAAAAACTGGTTCCTAGGCCTTGAAAAAAATATTTTAAAATCACTAAGTGCATCAATATTTGTATTTTTCTTATATTCATTTCCTTTGATTTTATTTCTAATATCACTAATAAAAATTAATTTTACTGATTACACAAAGATATATTTACTAACTTTTCTAATTTCTTTTATATCTATTATTAGTTATGGATTAAAAAGGCTAATATTTAAGATTAAATTTAATATCCCTAACAATTACTGGTACCTCAATAGCATAGGCGGACTTATTGTCATTTATATAAGTTTTTTATCTATTTATAGAACAATTACTGGAAATGGATGGACTTGGAAGGGGAGAAATTTATATGAAAAATTAGATTAATAAAATTTTCAACTTTCTTCAGTTTCATAAAGTAAAATACTTTCAATTATCATACGATCACTATCTGTTAATTCATAATTTTCTATTTTCCATTCTGTAAACTTTATACAATCATCAAGAGATGGATTTTCTTTTCTACATTTTCGCCACTCTCTAATCCAATCTGATAGAGCATAAGTAATTTTTGTTGTAAGCATTTTTACCAATCTGGATAAATTAGATCTTCTCCAATTTTATCCTCATAAAATTCTCCTTTTTTTAAACCTCTTTCGTATTGATCAATAATTTTCTGATAGGAGTTTAGAGAGGGTATTAAATCTCCAACATAGCTTTGTTCCATTAATTTCTTATAAATATTCTCTTATTAATCACTATATAGAAATCACAGAAATTATGAATAACAAATTATTTCCCCATCGCTCTTCTTAATTTTGCAGCTTCATCTAAACCCTCAATTATTGTAAAGGTAGAATTCTCAGTTGCTTTTCTTCTCAAATTTGAAAGTTCTCTATATTCTTCAGATTCAAAAGCTTCAACTGCTGCCCTCATTGAAGGAAATTCACAAATAACAGCTAAATTAGAATCCTCAGTTCGTTCCTTTCCTAATGGTTCTGTATCTTTTGCAAATACTTCTCCACCAACTTCTTTTAGCCATGGTGCAACTTTATTTACATACTCATCAAATAATTCCTGATTAATTATTTTTGCTGTTGATATCCAATAGCCTTTTGCTCCTTTTTTATCCATAAAAATAATCTTTAAACTAAATTTAAATATAATTTACAGTTTAGTATTGTTATTTATGAAAATTTTTATTAATGTGATATGTTTTTTTTAAAATAATTTAATATAAAACCAAATACGCTTAACTTTTAAAAAGAGCACTAGTTATTAATTATCTATATCTAATATGGATTTCATCAATAAGAACAAAATCCTTACAGTTATGGCTGCAATAGCAATTTTATCCTTCGTTTTAGAAAAAACTGGGATTATTCACCCTTGAAAATTATTTAAATTAGAAATTTCTAGATAACAAAATTGAACTTAATGAAATAAATAAACCACAAGAATTGCTGCAACAATGAGTATTGGAGATAATGCTGTAAACATTAAAGTCTTGAAATTAAGTTCCATTTACATTTAAATAAATATACAAACTAAGTAAAGAATACTTTTAAGTATTGGCAATAAGTAGAATTTACATTGTTTAGATATGCAAAAAAAATGAATAAAAAAAGATACCAGGAAGAATATGAAGAAGGTTCTAATTTACTTTGGCCTAGCGAAGAAGAAGATAAAATTACCAGAAAATTTTATAGAGATTTATCGCACCTATCTAAAAAAGAAATTCATAATAAAAATAAAAATTCGAATTTGTTACAACAAATTTTTAGAGTCTTAACTGGAAAGGCAGGTTCGTCAAAAAATATAGATGAACTATAAGAAAATTTTAGCTTAATTAATTTATTAAATAAAAAATATGCATAATTCAAACAAGAAGAGCAAAAAACAAACAAACAGTATTTTTCTTCATAAAACTAAAATTTTTTCAACTATAGTCTTCGTCCCATTTCTTTACTTATTAGGTTGGATATTCTCACAGTCATTTTTATTCTTAAGTTTAAGCAAAGAAGCTTTATCCTTAATAGGAACAATATTTACATTCTTATTATTTATTTCCTTAATGCCTGCATGGTTTAATTTTCGATGGCAAATAAGAAATAGTTGGGAAACACTTGGTTTAAATAATAAAACTTTTTTGAATAATATCTTATCTTTTTCTCAAGGGATTATTTTTGCTTTAATATTACTAATTTTAATTTTGATACCATTACTCAAAAGTAATTACATTACTTTTTCAGGAGGATTGTCCTCAGACATAATATTAAATGGGATTTTACTTACTTTTGGCATTGGGGTCGCTGAGGAAATAATTTTTAGGGGATGGCTTTTAGAAGACTTAAAACTTCAATTTGGAATAAAAGTTGCCTTAATTAGTCAATCTATAGTTTTTAGCCTTGCTCATATTGGATTCAAAATGCCATTTTGGAATACATTAGGCATTTTGTTAGGTTTATTCACTTTAGGAATCCTTTGTTCAATTATAAGATTAAAAGATGAGGGATCATTATGGGGTGCTATTGGTCTTCATGGTGGACTTGTCGGTATTTGGTTTGTTTTGAATAATGGTTTAATAAATATATCTAAAGAAGCGCCTAACTGGTTAGTTGGTTATGGTACAGCTAATACAAATCCATTAGGTGGTTTATATGGTATTTTATTATTAATAATTTCCTGCATTTTTTACTTTTTAAAATTTAAGAGTCAGATATTCAAATTTATAAAGTAAATAGAAATCGTTTTTAAATTTATATTAATTTCGCTAAAGTCAACAATGAGTTGAGACTTTCTAATCTTTTTTGAGCTTGAATTATCATTCTTTTGGAATCTGGAACACAATCAGCCTGTAATGATAATGCATAAGAATATTCTTCATTAGTGATAGCTATGCATTTTTCAATCTTTGATTTTGAATCTGAATCAATCATATTAAGACTATCTATTAATTTTGTACCCACAATTTGCAAAAGGAGTTGATTAAAAGCTTGTTCAGATAAATTATTATTCAAATTTGTTTTTTTCAAATGCTAAGCATTGTCCAAACAAATTGCTATTGAAAATTAATAAATTAACTTATATATTCCTATAAAAAATCCTTTAATTTTATAGAGATATTAATTTTTTTTTAAATAGATATAAATACTGATGGCTTTTTATAAAAAAGTTGTCAAATTTAAATAAAGTTTAAATATAAAATTATGAACTTAGAGGCAGGATTTCAATTCATTATTTTTTTATTTTTGTTTGGATCTACTAATTATTTGATGATGCTAAAAAGATATGAAAATGACCTTAAGAAAAAAAATATTATACAAAAGAATAGAATTGCAGAGTTATATCCTAAAGGGACTTTTATAAGCGTATAAATAAAATATATTCATATTTTAGTTTTTTAAATTTAGTAACTGATTTTGGAAAACCTTTTAAAATTAAAAAAATTCTTTTTTTGGGAAATAAATTTATTTTTCTAAATTTAAAATTATTTTTAAAGCAAAATTTATTTACCATTTAGGATTAGTTTTTTGCCATCCTTCATTTATTAATTTTTTCCAAAATAATCTTGCATCTTGGATCTTCATTTCTTTTCTTGTTTTCATTAAAGGTGGATTTTCACCATGACTACCCATGACAATACCTTCTTCAATAAGCATAAATTCGATCAAATCCTCTTTATTCTCGTTTTTTTTATAAAAACGAATTACTCCAACAGAGTTAGAATCAATTAACCAAAAATCATATTCTTTTTTCATTTATTTGGACGTTTAATGAAAAGAAATCAAATCAAAGATATCAATAAAATAATCCAATTTGGACATTGAAAGTTAGAAAATATTTTCATCAAAATTAATTTAAATAATTTAATATTTTCTCTGTCGATTCTTCTTTAATTCTCCCCGTTTTTTTTTGGAGTCAAGCCTTCTATTTTGAGAGGCTTTAGATGGTTTCGTTGCTTTTCTAACTTTGGATGAATTTTTTAATGAATTTCTAATTACTGAGCTAATTCTTATAATAGCTATTTGTCTATTAAGTAATTGATTCCTTTCTTCCTGGACGGCTAAACAAATACAGTTATTGACTAATTTAGTTTTCAATTTTTTCGTTAAAACTTTCTTTTGATAATCATTTAAGACTTTTGATTCTTCGATATTAAAAATGATTTCTACTCTGGTATTAGTTTTATTTACTTTTTGACCTCCCGGGCCAGATGATCTAGAAAAACGCCATTTTAATTCTCTTGAAGGAATTACTAATCTGGAATTAATAATTAAATCCATTTGTATTTCTTAAATATCCTCAGCTCATTTCCGAATATACTTGTACATTACATTACCAATTAAAAATAGATCGGTAAATACTGGCCGGTTTAGTTAGGTAAACCGAAATTCGGTGTATTTGCCGTATAATTTTCTTCGGTTTATATCCTTACAAGATTCTAATATTTGTAAGATATTTGATTTGTACTTAATTCAAAGGTCACTATGTATTCAATGTTTGATCTTCTTTTTGAAACTCCTTCATATCGTCCAGTATATGTTATTTCTGATACCGAGATGAAAGAACTCAAGAAAAACCATCATCAAGAAGAACTTGATGAAATCACAACCCAAAGAAAAAGACTTGAAGATGCTTTTAAATCACAATTAAAACATCTTGAAGAAAGGGAAAAAGAAGTCAAGAATGAGCTTAAATTACTTTCCGGAACTAAAGGAAAAGCATAGTTTTTTTTCAAAAAAATTATTACTAAAAAGACGGTTAAAAGTAACCGTCTTTTTTCATAATTAATTTATAAATTTTTTTAACCACGAATTCATAAAATCTTATCCATAATAAAGTTATGAAAAATAAGCAAGAAAAAATTAGAATGTTTTTGCCTTTTAGTTGGGTAGTTTGCGCAGTCATATCTTTTGCTTACATAAATTCTCATTTAATTAACACTTAGTTAAATGGATAAATTATCAAAAGAACAAGTATTAGCTTCTTCAAGCGGATGGGTCGCATCCCTCCTAAATTTCTTACCAGGAGTTGGAACTGGTTATCTATATCAGAGAAGATGGTTACCATATTTCATTACTACTGGAGTAGTAACTGCATGGTTTGTTATAGGAATAATTTTGCAAGGTGATAAAGAACCAAGTCAAACAGAACAATTAATAGGTATATCAGGCTTATTTCTTATATCAACAATAACAGTAGCAGAAGCCAACTTGGCTTTTAAGAAAGCTGTAAAAATAACTTCTATTAAAAAAGAAGAAGAAAAGACTCCGATTAAAAAAGGATGGTTTAGATAGATTCTACTAACTGTAGAAGAATAAAATTTCTTTTTCTTTGAGGCCTTCCCAACCAGAATCAATTAATAATTGATCTAAAGTTTCTTTATCAAAATGCTTAGAACCTGTTTTAACACATCTATTTCTCATTGACTTTTTGACTCCGCTTCTTTCTCTTTTGTTTTCTTCGCTCATAATCCTGTTGTAAAGCTCAAGCATTTTTGAGGGGATTGGAGTACCATCTAGGTCAATACCATTTTCAATTGCTTCATCAACTGCTTGCATCCCTATTTTTTTCATAAAGTTTGATTTATTAATAGAAAACATCCTATAAGAAAAGATATTAATTTCTAAGGGTTTGAATAATTAATTTACTGATTTTGAATTTCCTTTAACACTCTTATTGCCTCTTTTATATGTTCTGGGCCATTCAACAAATCTCTAAAGATATGTTTAACAAACCCATTTCTATCAATAACATAGGTAACTCTTCCATCTAATAAGCCGAGTACTTTTGGTACTTTGAAAGCCTTTCTTAGTGAATCATTTTTATCACATAGCAAAGGATATTGTAATTTATTTTTGTTGGCAAATGCCAAGTGGCTTGAAGAACTACCATTACTTACCCCCCAAACTTGAGCACCAAGGACTTTAAAAAGGTCATACTTGTCTCTAAATCCGCAAACCTCTATAGTGCATCCCGGGGTGTCGTCCTTTGGATAGAAAAACAAAACTAAAGGAGTTTTTAATCCATTATTTGACCTTTTAGTGCCATTCTGATCTAGTAAAGAAAATTGTGGTACTTTATCTCCTATCTGCAAAATAGTTTATATAAAACTCTATCTTAGAAGCAATAATTATTTTTCTGTGACCAAAAACAACAAAGTTTTAGATAAATTTTTCAAACATTGTTCTAAAAGATACTAAAAGATTCCTGTAATTTACTAATGTTGTTGAATATATCTATTCTTATGGAATTTGCCATATATAGTTTTTTATTTCTCATTCTTTTTTTGGGAATACTTTTTAATTTAAAAATTACTAACAATAAGAGAGTAGATGAAATAAAAGAAAAATTAAAAAATTATAATTGGAATAAAAAAATTTAAGATCTCTAAAAATAATTTTTAGAATTTTATATTTTCATTTGGGGTAAATACAGAACAGTAATTACTTACAATATTTTTTAAGTCAATTTCGGAAGAATTCTTAGATTTTAATTTGAGTTTTTCTATAGCTTGTTTAGCGTCAATCTCTCCAAGACGGTATCTAGCACAAGTATCCAATACTTTAAACATTTTTGTTGTAACTCCCTTTGATGGAGGTATAAAGGCAAATAAGAAAAAAACTGATAATAAGATTTTCATTATATTTAAAAAAAGTTAATTACATTTTTGTAATTTAGTTTGATTTATGCAAAGCTAATTTTTAAAAGAATAAGAAAGCCAAAAATAATCTGGATTAAATGTGATTACTTATTTAAAAAATTTGTACTTACTGATAACCAAAATTTATTAATTTATCATTTCCATCCTATACAGTTTTGATATAAAGTTAGTCTTATCTAAAAAATAGATTTTGAAATTAATAAAAAGAATAATTAAAGGACACAAAATACTTATTAAGTGGTACCAAGAAAAATTAAAATTAAGTGATTACCAACTACTTTGGTTAGTTTTTTTTAAGGGAGTAATAATTACAATTATTTTTTATAAACTTCTTTGAAGAGTAACAAAGCGAGTTTATAAAATGATATTTTCAAATCATTAGATTATATTAATAATAGATTTTAATAATGAATTAAATACACTTATATCATGAATATCTTTGGGGTAGGTTTACCAGAAGTAACAGTAATTTTAATTCTAGCTCTATTAATTTTTGGTCCCAAGAAATTACCAGAATTAGGAAAACAACTTGGCAAAACATTAAAAAGCTTAAAAAAAGCATCGAATGAATTTCAAAACGAGATAGATCAAGTAATTAATGAGCCAGAGAGCGAAAATTTACCAAAATCTACTCAGAAAAAATTTACCAATGATCTCGATCAAGTTACTAAAGAATCAGAGGAAAGGGATTTATCAGAATCAGATAATAATGAAAAATGAGATAATTAAAAGGCCAATTACCCCTGTAGAGGAATTTGAAATAGCACTGAATAAAGCAGAACTTTCAGATGAAGATTATGAATTAATTGACTACATCAGATACACCAGTGTATTTACACAACCAAGTCTTGTTAAAGATTTAAAAAGGCCATCCAAACCCCCCCTTCTTACAAATCTTTGCCAAATATGCAGGAAAATTGGATCTGAGATGCCTGAGCACTTTAAAAAAGTAATTGATTGGTCAATCCGAATGAGTGAACATAATACAAGATGGGATGGCCATCTAATTTGTGCAGAGGCATTAAATGTAGATAATATTCCAATAAGTCCTTCCCATGGAACATCTTTATTTGATGTTCTTGTAGTACACAAAGAATTATTTCTGGGATTTGACTAGCTTAAAATATTAATCATCTAGAGGAATTGAATCGGTATCAATTACGTCTTTGGATTCTTCATATTTGCTTCTTTTAGTATCAATCCAGTTATTAATAGATGCCACGACTGGAAGGGAACCCCTATAAATAAAAATTGAAGTTGGTAAAGCACTGAATAATCCAACTAAAGGATTTTTGAAAAGTAATCTTCCTGCTTTGATATTAAATAAAATTATAAGAATTGAAGGAACTAAAACTTTAATTACTGTTTTCAAAGCCTCAACCCAACCGACACGATATATCCACCATATCAAGACTATCCCAACTACATATAAAAATAAGTAAGTCATACATTTAATATAGTGTTTATTTAGTTTTATTGGTCTTTGCAAAAAACAATTTAATTTTTTTCTAAGGCTTTAATATAAGATTATGCATAAAAGTTAAAATGAGTTTCTCTGAAATTAGAAAATTTTTAAAACAAATGCAGTCAGAGGATAATTTAAGAAAAGAGGTTACTTCTTCTGCAACTGCAGATGATGTAGCACTTATTGCTCAAAGACTTGGATATAGTTTCTCCGGTGATGACCTTTTAAGATTTAATGGCCAAAAAGTGGATAAAGTTACCGTCAGAAAAGTTGATCACCCTGGTGAATATCACTAAAAGATCAAGACTTAATCCAAATTGCGAGTCCTCCTCCTCTTCCTCTAGCACACATCCAATTTTTTTCTTTACTGATAGCTATTAGAGAGAAAAAAGGCATTTGCTTTTCTTCTGGTTTTTTTAAATGTTTATTAACTAAGGTAAAATTTCCAATATTTATTATTAAGTTCTCGAAGAAAAAGGGCAATAGAGGCCTCGTACCTTTTAATGATGCTTGCCCACAGAAAATAATCGATAATATCCCAAAGCGAACTGAATTTTTTATCTGGTAATCAACTATATTATTTTGAGAATTAGTTTTCTTTAATTCTAATTTTGCTGATAATACTTGAAGAATGGAACTAGATATATTATCTATTTCTTTTGAGCCTTTCTTCCATACGGAATTAAATTTCCAAGTTCCTATTAAATCTTCATATCCAATACCACTTCCATCTTTTTTAGAAATACTCTCTAAATTTTTTATTTCTGTGTATTGTGGTAATTTTTTTGCTTCAAGAGTCATTTTAAATATTATTTTTTATTCATCATAAAAAGGTTTCAAAAAAAAATAAAATAAAATTTCTTCTTTATCTCAAAATATTTCTAAGAAAGTAGATCATAGACACACATTCGTAACAAATTTCAACTATTATCTTTACATAAGTTAATTTAAAAAATGGATTTCATTTCTAAAAGACAAGGTCATATTCCACTTAAGGCTGTTCCTTATATATTTTTCCTTGCAGTTGTTCTTAGTATCACAACAACAACAAATACTTTTGTTTAAGCTTTAAGATTTATTCTTAGGGTTTAATTTTTGATGAATAAATACGACGTAATAATCATAGGTAGTGGTATTGGAGGTTTATGTTGTGGTTCTATATTGGCCCTAGCAGGTAAAAAAGTTCTAATAGCTGAAGCTCATTCTCAACCTGGAGGTGTTGCGCATAGCTTTAATATGAGAGGTTATAAGTTTGAATCTGGTCCTTCATTATGGAGTGGTATCGGCAAATGGCCTACCACCAATCCTTTAGGGCAAATACTTAGATTACTTGACGAAAAGGTTGAACTTATTAAATACCAAGGATGGCATGTCAATGTTCCTGAAGGCGAATTCAATTTGGAAGTAGGACAAGATCCATTTAAAGAAAGAATAAGATTATTAAGAGGTGAAAAGTCTGTTAATGAGTGGGATTCATTTGTTTCAGGGATAAGGCCTCTTAGTCAAATAGTTAGCGAAATCCCACTTCTCTCTAGTTCACCTGAAACAATTAATTTTTTAGAGATTATAAAATTAGCATCTAAATTCTTACCTAATATAAAATCATTACCAAAGCTAAATGGTGGTTTTGGGGATATTGTCGACAGTCACCTAAATGATCCTTTCCTTAGAAACTGGGTTGATTTGCTTAGTTTTTTAATAAGTGGGATGCCAATGCATGATACAAATTCTGCTGCGATGGCTACATTATTTGATGAATGGTTTAAACCTGAATCGTATTTAGAATATCCAAAGGGAGGAAGTGAAAGTATAGTAAAGGCACTAGTTGATGCTTTCAAAAAAAATGGCGGTGAACTAATTCTTTCTTCTAAAGTAAAAGCTGTAAATTTTAGTAAAAATATTGCCTCAGGTGTAACTTTAGAAAATGGTTCCAATTTTATTTCGAACTTTGTCGTAATGAATACTGATGCTTGGACTTCCAGAAAATTAGTTCCACAAGAATTCCAAAAAAAATGGAGCCCAAAGGCTAAAGATATTAATAAATGCGGTTCTTTTCTTCATATTCATTTAGGTTTTGATGCCTCTGGTCTACAAAATTTACCAATTCATGCAATACACGTTGATGACTGGGAGAGAGGAATTACTGCAGAAAGAAATGTAGCAGTTTTCTCAATTCCTTCTGTATTAGATAAGAGTATGGCACCGAAAGGTAAACACGTCCTGCATGGGTATACACCTGCCAATGAACCATGGGAAATTTGGAAGAATTTAAAATCTAATGAGTTAGCTTACAAAGAACTTAAAGAGGAAAGATGTTCAATATTTCTCAAATCTTTGAGAAAAATAATACCTGATATAGATAATAGAATTGAGATCAAATTGCTTGGCACTCCCTTAACGCATAAAAAGTATACCAATACTTATTGTGGTAGCTACGGCCCAGCATTATCGGCTGCTCAAGGACTATTCCCTGGATGTAAAACATCTGTTAAAAATTTGCTTACTTGTGGAGCAAGTACTTTCCCCGGAATTGGTATACCTGCCGTCTCAGCAAGTGGAGCATATGCGGCTGAAAAAATCATGGGGAAGAAGGAATATAAAAAGCTTCTTAAAACTATAGATCTTTAAAGCATTCGACAAAGTCTGAAAAATATCTTTAGTTAAGAAATAAGAAGAAAAAAAGTAATTTTTTTTACGGATGATATTCTTTATTTGAATATAACTTTTACTTATAGTTTTTATATGTTTTTCTTATCTATTCCCCAGGCTTGGCACTTAGCTGGTACTTGGTCAGAGCAGTTACCAAACGATTCAAATCTAATAGGAATGAGTCAAACAGAGTTGATGATGACTTTGCATTCTATCTTTGTACCACTTTTACTAGTAATTTCATATTTTCTATTTCTAAAAATCTCTAAAAACGAATCAAAAAAAGTTAAAGGCTAATTTCTTTTTAGAAGAAGCTTTTATTTTGCAGAACTTCTTCTAAAAACTTTTCTTCCAGTAGAAGTATCAACGGAAGTAGAATTACTCTCTTCTTTAGTATTGGAATTACCGTCAGCATTTTCAATATCGCTTTTATCCATTTCGGCACAAACCCCTACTACCATTGCTGCTTGCAGTTGATCTGGTAAATCCCCAATAGTTAATAAAGCTTTTAAAACTAGTTGAAGGCGAGTTTCCCTATCTATTTCTGGCCTTAGCTTTTTAACCGTATTCCAAAGTTCTTGAGTAACTTCTTTCAAAAGTTCGCGATCTACAGACAAATTTAAAACCTTTTTGTATTTCTATTAATCTAACAAAGAATAGGGATTCTTAAAATATTTTTCGTAAAACTGAATATTAGTTGAAATTTTTTATTACTAGAAGGCAAGTTGTATTTGTTTTGGAAGCTTATTATTTTCTTGTATATTTTTAGTAGATTTTACATTTTTAAAGTTACTAAAAAACTTTTTTTTAATTTTTATTGGAGTACTAGAGAATCTACAATTAGCTCTTGAAAATGAGTTCCACTCTTTTGGATTAAATGTAGCGTAGGGGGAAGAAGATAAAATTTTCATTTCTTGTAATACATCTGTACTAATAATAGTACAAAACTACCATTATGCAACTGATCAATTCTACAAGTCTTTATTTTGATAAAATAAGATTAAAATTATTTATCTTTTTCTTTTATCCCATTAGATTTTTATATATTTCTTGGTATCATCAAAGACAAATTAATCCTTAATTTAAGCAATTCATAACCAATACCCTTAAAAACCCCTTTAGATAGAGAAATTTCTTGAAATTAATATTGACAAGTTATTTTGCCATAAAGCTCCTATAAAAAAATTAAGTTATTAATTATCTAATGCTTTTAAGTACTCAAAAAAGATTAAAAATCCAGGAAATAGTTAGAAGAATATCCTTAGATGAAGAAGTTTCGTTAAAAGAAAGAATATACGTTGAAAAATATGCAAAACACAGCACGACAATATCTTTTTGGTTAAAAAAAGCAAATAGTATTAGAAGACATGGAAGAGAAAGCGAAGATAGTATTAATGGACTAATTCAATCGTTAGGAATTGATGGATTAGAAAGAGAGAATCATTTCAATCCAAATAAAGATGACATTTCTGACTGGTTTGGAGGTTCACCTGACTGGATTAAAAGGAGCTAGTAAATCATAAAATCTCTAACTTATCCATGCATTAGAGAATAAATAAATAGCCAAAACTGATATGAAACCCCAAAAAATCCAAGGGAGTAACTTTATAGGGAACAAGTATTTGTTAGTAAATGTATTCATAAAATAATCTAATATTTAACTAGATTATTTGTAATTTTGAATTTTGAAAATAGGTTTAATTGCTCTAATCACTCAAAATGAATGATATGAATATTCAACACGTAAGTAATGTACTAAATATATAAGAAAACTAGCGTAGTTTATTTCAAGCTAATAAATTAAGCAGCTATCTTTTCATTATTAACTTCAAAATCAATTTTCTTGATATTTTGTGCATTTGAATTATCCCAATATTTAATTAGTCTTTCTAACTCATTAATTCTTTTTTTAGCATTGGCAATCTTTTCTGTTGAAGTCATTTAAAAAATTTAGCTATTTAAAATATGCATTAAAAAATTTTTTTTTCAATACTTAATTCTGATTTGCTTAAACTTTAAAAATATTAATTATTAGTTAAAAGTTTAAACGCCTAGTATTTAAGTAATTATACTTATTAATAGAGATTGAGGTTTTTTATGAAAAATTTGAATTCATTCATTCTAAACAATACGGTTAAGATCCTTGATTTTGTTTATTCAGATAGGCATTTGCAAAGATTTTGGGTATTAGAAGTTATTGCAAGGTCTCCTTATTTTGCTTTTCTTTCTGTTCTTCATTTCAAAGAATCACTTGGATTAAAAAATGACATCACAATGTTTTTGATGAAAGAACATTTTTACCAAGCCATTAATGAGACGGAGCATCTAAAAGAAATGGAGAAAAGAGGAGGAGATAAGTTTTGGATTGACAGGTTTTTAGCAAGGCACCTTGTACTTGTCTATTACTGGATCATGGTTTTTTATTATTTCTGTTCTCCAAGAAATGCTTATGACGTAAATATCAAAATTGAAGAGCATGCATTTAATACCTATACAAAGTACCTAAAAGATCACCCTGAAGATCAAAAGATAAAAGAAATTGCGCAAGACGAACTTAATCACGTTGAAGAACTTAATGAAGCCTTAGCGATGATAACTCAATCCTAAATTAAGACTGAAAAATTAAGAAAAAATACTGCAAACATTATCGAGGAAGAAATCAAGCTAATTCCTATAATCAATGAGACATAGCCTTTTCGCCTAGGCAATCTATAAAAGAGCACTCCAATTACAATTGCGATTATTACGGCAAAAAATATTACGATTTTTTCAGTTAAAGAATTCAGGTGGAGTATTAAATTTGTACTTCCAAAGAACTTTAGATAATCAGATAAAAATACTTCGCCTTCAATTTTTTTTAAATATAAGAATGCACTTATCAGAGCAGAACTTAATAAAGAAAAGACTGCAAGAGCACTAACTGGCTTAGTAAGTCTATTTATTGTTCTATTGAAACTTACTAGCAGAATCAATATAAGTAAAGCCATACCCATTGGTATCAAGGGGATCAAGATAGAAATGTTTATGGAATTTTCCACGAAAGAATTTTAAATTTATTTTAATTTTATAGTATTCAAAGACCTAATTTAACCACTTAAGATTTATATAAAAATTTTATGTATATAGTACCTATTGATTTCTGTGTCAGTTGATACGAAAATTAAAATATTAACGATAAAGCCATGCTCACTATTTCTGAAATTCTTCTTGCAAGTGTAATTTTTCTTGGAATAGTATATTGGGAGGTTCAATTTCTATACTCTAAAACTACTGCTGTCAAATGATTTCTCTGCAAATAAAAGGCAAAACATCAGATTAAAATAAATTTAAATAAAATTTAAGAATTCAAACAAACAAAAAAAGCTTTAAATATGAGAGAATAAACACATCTATTTTTCAATGGGCAAATGAGCGAAGTAAAAACTCAAGACATCGATTCTACTCAGCAACAACAACAACAACAACAACAATCATATCAAGACAGTAATATTTATTCTGCGGAAACAGAACAACTTTATTTAAAAATGAAAGAAGGGTGGCTTTAATCTCCTCCACTATTTAAATAAATTTTTAACGAAAACTAATATACCTTGCTTGGTCAAATAAAATAATTTTTAGAAACAACCGCTACTTTTTTTTTAATATAAGTAGCTAAATTCTTAGAAGAATTAAAAAATAAATTTGTTCAATAAATTAAAAAAATTAGAAAAATTAAATGGAAGAATTGCTATGGGAGGTTTAGTTTATTTATTATTTACAAAATTAGTATCTAGTCATACTGATATACTTGATCAACTTAAATCTATTTTAATTTAAAAGATCAGATAATTTAATTCTTTTTAGTTATATTTTTTAATCTCAAAGTCATTTAAAAATATAAAAATTTGAATAGCTTCGTAATTATTTCTAATTTAAATAGTTTGACTTTTTTATTTATAAATTATGTTTTTTACGTGATTAGGAGAATAAATACTACTCATAAAGTAAAATCAAAAATACAGACTTTATAGTATATTTGTACTATAAAGAATACTGCACTATGGCCTCTTCGGAAACTTATGAATTTCTTTTCGTTAAGCCTGGTGATCATGTAGTAATTAAAAATGAAAAGCCTTCAGAGAATACACAAAACGGTCGTCATGAATATTGGATTGGGCAAGTTATTAACTGTATAGGAGGAGCAAGAAATCCAAATTCATGGACGTTATTTCAAGTGGCAGACATTGATAATGGAGAGATCATAATAATCAATGCGGATACTGTAGAAAGGATATTAAAAACAGCTGAGAATTAATCTTCTCAAAATCTAATAAAGCAATAACTCTATAAAGTTTCTAGTTATGAAAGATAAATAGAAGTAAGAAAAAATATTACGTATTAGAAAAATGACTAGCCCAACTCTAAACAAGCAAGTCCGTATACCTGATTCATTGGGCATGAAGGTTGGATTCCTTTATACATTCTATAAGTTTGTGAAATTTCTTTAAAACCCATACTAGATAAAAGATAATTGGCATAAGGATTGAGATTCGAACAGTCCAATAAGATTTGAGCTTCTAGATTCCTAACTAATTTTCTAATAAGCAATTCGGCCAAAGGAGGAGTATCAGCTAGAAGAGGGCCAATTCGCCAACCTTTATTATTATCTTGAAGCATGCAAGGTCTTATCCTCCCAAAGCCATGGCACATGCCATTATTATCAACAAGCGCACTAACATTTCCAAAAGAATTCTTCAGCCAATCGTTCAAGAAGTGAGGCCTTGGACTAGGTTCTCGTTGAGAATCATATATTAAAACAGCTTCAGGGGGGATTTGGTTACCTGGAACAACACTAAAAGTATTATTATCATCTTTATAAAAATTCCCAGTTGGTAAATCTTGAATGCCTTCTAATTTCCATCTATTTGTTATGGAGGATTTTTTAAAACCCCACGTTTGATAATCATCTAATCTGTTTGGAGCTGCTTCTAAACCAATACAACCAACATTTTTCAAATAATCTAATGCATGTTTCCATAATCTCACTCCATAACCCATATTTCGGAATTCTTTTTTTACGATGAATAATCCTATAAATCCATAAGAAGAATTATATTTAACACAAGCTATAGAACCTATAGGATCGTTATCAAGACATCCAACCCATATCCCTTTTTTATCGGTATTTTTATAAATTGAGATGTCATCAAAGCCAGGAGCAAATCCCTCTAGCCTAGCCCAATCAGTAACTTTCTGGATTTCATCATTAGATATTAGTCTGATTGAAAAATTTTTCTTCATTAATAGTATTTTAACTAAATAAAATAAGATTTTTAAGATTTAGAGGCAGTTATTTTAATCAATACTAGAGAAAAATATATTCTCGCTTTAAAGAATAAAAATAATAAAGCCACTCAATATTCCTGCGATATGTCCAGATAGGCTTATGCTTGGTAACAAAGAATAAACAATCCCTAAAGACAAAAAAACGGTCATTAATTTATAAATTTCATCGTTCTTTTTCAAGCCAATAAAAATATTTAAAATATATTCTTTCCCATAAAGAGAGGAAAGCAATATAAAGGAAAATGTACCAAATATAATTCCACTAAAACCAACCAACAAATGATTAGGATTATAAAATATAAAATTATCTACTATAAATAAAAAAAAAGTCTGAATTGGTATTAATAAAAAAATTAGATAAAGGAAAAGAAATATATTCTTCAAATTCAAATTTATAAAACAATATCTAACTACAATTATTCCAAATAAATTAGATAATAAATGATTAAAATCTTTATGAACGAAACTATAGCTTAATATCCGGTAAGGTTGAGTAATAAGATAACTCGACCAATAGGAAAGGTCTGAAACCAAGAAAAAGCGCTTAAAATTGATAATTAAAAAAAATAAAAAACATAAAAAAGAAGGAATAATAAATTGTGCCTCTTTTTTTATAATTTTCAAAATAAGATTTAATATTAATATTATTTATAAAAAATAATAAAGCCTTATTTGTTTAAATAATTTATCGATATTTAATATTATTAATCTGATATATTAACTATCATATAAAAAATTTTCTAGATGAATATTTTAGATAAATCGTATAAATCAAATATTGAGAAATTAAAAAATAAAGTAATTACCGGTCAAACAGAGAGTATAGGTTGGAGGATCCAGCAGATTAGGAAGGTTTCTCAACTTTTAGATGAGAATAAAAAAGAAATAATCAAATCTCTTTTCCTTGATCTAGGCAAATCAGAACTTGAAGCTCTTTCAGAAATACTCTTAATTAAAGAAGAAATTTCCCTTATAAAGAAGAATCTTAGATTATGGATGCGACCAAAAAAAGTAAAAACGCCAATATATCTTTTCCCATCATTCTCAAAAGTAATATACGAACCTCTAGGTTGTGTACTAATTTTAGGGCCATATAATTATCCTTTATTGTATCTATTAAAGCCCCTCGTAAATATTTTTTCTTCGGGAAACACTGCTGTAATAAAACCGTCAGAAAAATGTTCTTCTACATCTAAACTAATCAAAAAATTAACTGATAAATATTTCCAAAAAGATATTTTGTTAACGATTGAGGGAGATTATAAAGAGTCAATAAAACTGGTAGGACAAAATTTCGATCATATTTTTTTTACAGGAAGTACTGAAACGGGAAAATCTATTATGAAATCAGCTTCAAAAAACTTAACTCCATTAACTTTGGAACTTAGTGGAACAAATCCAGTAATTATTTTCAAAAATGCAAATTTAGAAATTGCAGCAAAAAGAATTGTATGGGGCAAATTTTTCAATTCAGGCCAATCATGTATGGCGCCTAATCATATATTTGTAGAGAAAGAAATTGAAAATCAATTAGTTGAAGAGTTAAAGAAATTTATAAATATTTTTTATGGAGCAGATCCAATAATCTCAAAAAACTTATCTAAATTGCAAAAAAAACAATTCTCCATAACTTCAGAACTTCTCAAAAAATACAAAAAGGAGAAACGTATTTTGTTTGGAGGAACTTGTAGTAAAAAAAGAATGAAGATATCACCCACAATTTTAAAAGTAAAATTGCAAGAAAAAAATATTATTCAAAAAGAATTATTTAGCTCCCTTCTTCCAGTTATTGGGATTGATAATAAAGATTCGGCATTACAAAAAATTAATCAAGCTTCAAAGCCCTTGGCAATATATATTTTTGGAGGAAACAAAAAAATCCATGATCATATTTCTAAAGTTACAAGCTCTGGCACAGTTTGTATTAACGATGTTATGTTGCCTGTACTTATTCCAAATTTGCCATTTGGAGGGGTTGGAGAAAGTGGAATGGGTAAATTTCATGGAGAGGAAGGATTTAAGAACTTTTCAAATCAAAAATCCATAACTTATAAAGGCTTTTTATTCGATTTAGACTTTAGATACCCTCCTTATGAGAAAGTAATGAAAATTATAAAATTTATTTTTAAGATTTAAATTAATTAATTTGGTTTCAAAAGTCTAGCGATTTTAAATACAGAGATTATCTTTAAGAAAATAGATAAATTAATGAAATTAACGTTTATTTTACTTGCCTTCATTATTAATTTTTTCAATCCTAATTTTATAAAGGCTGAAGAAATTATTGATTCATCAAATAATCAAATTGAAAATACTACGAAGTTAAAATCAACTAATAATGAAATATCAGACATTAAAAAAATTCATATAGTACAAGTGGGCGATACGATTACAAGTATCTCAAATCTTTATTCAATAAAAAAAGATTTCATTATTAAATTAAATAATTTAAAAGATGAAAATTATATATATGTAGGACAGAATCTAAAAATTTATGATTCTAGTCATGAAAGTAAACCTAATAAGGATATAAATAATAAATATCATCTCGTCAAAAAAGGAGAGAGCCTTACAGAAATCTCTACTAAATATGGTTTAAACTTCAAAGAACTTATTGAAATTAACAATCTCAAGAATCCGGATTCATTAGAAGTTGGTTCGAAATTATTTTTAAGTGAAAAGAATATCAATAATCAAGAAGTTAATACTTTACTTAAAGAAAAAAAGATTAATCAATTTATAAGTAAAGATAGTAAAAAATATGGTCCTTTAACAACTCAACAAACCGAATTAGAAGAAGGAAGTGGCAGAAAATTTCTGAACGCTCTAAATCAAAATAATAAAAAAGTTATTATCTCTATAAGGTGTGCAACAAAAGATTTAGATGTAAGAATTCCCGGAAGAAAATGGAGAGGGTGGAATCCGGCTAAAGAAAAATTTGAAAAAGATCTTATAAATGATTTCTGTTAATTGCTTTGATTAATATCTGTGAATAATTTTTCTTTAGATATCCCTTTTGAGGTATTGTTTTATTAGTTAAATTTAAATTAATGGCAATTTCAAGAGGAGATCTTGTAAGAGTTAAAAGACCAGAGTCATACTGGTACAACGAAATTGGCAAAGTTGCTTCAGTTGATACAACCGGAATAAAGTATAACTGTGTAGTCAGATTTGAAAAAGTGAATTATGCGGGAATAAGTGGAACTGAGGGAGGAGCAAATACTAATAATTTTGCAGAAAGTGAATTAGAGAAAGCTTAAAAATTTGCCTGAGTTACCTGAAGTTGAAACTGTTAGAAGAGGTTTAGAACAAAAACTTAAGAACTTTATTATCAAAAGAGTTGATATCTGTAGAGAGTCAACTGTTGCATATCCCATTGATAAAAAAGACTTTATTGAGGGTCTTCAAAATTCACTGCTTTATAAATGGAATAGAAGAGGAAAATATTTAATCGCGGAATTAAAGAAAAATGTTATTAATAATATTGATGCAAATAAATTATCATTTGTAGAAAATGGTGTTCTCGTTGTTCATTTAAGGATGACTGGTTATTTCACTTTTAATAATACTACTAATCCTTGTAAACATACCCGGATAAGGCTGTTTGATAACCATAATAATGAACTTAGATATATTGATGTAAGGAGTTTTGGTCAAATGTGGTGGGTTAGAGACGGATTATCTCCCAATAATATTATTAAGGGATTAGGAACATTGGGGCCTGAGCCCTTTTCTGAAAATTTTAATGACAATTATCTAACAAAAGTAATTTCAAATAAAACAAGATCCATAAAATCTATCTTATTAGATCAAACAATTATTGCTGGGATAGGGAATATATATGCAGATGAGAGTCTATACTCTGCAGGCATATCGCCTTTCAGAGAGGCTAGAACAATTAAAAAAAATGAAATAAACAGACTTAGAAAAGCTGTTGTCAACGTTTTAAAAAAAAGTATTGGTGCAGGGGGAACAACCTTTAGTGACTTTAGAGACTTAGAAGGTGAAAATGGCAATTTTGGATTACAAACTAATGTTTACAGAAGAACTGGTAAAGAATGTCGTCAATGCAAAAATTTAATTGAGAGAAATAAAATTTCAGGAAGAAGTACACATTGGTGTCGTAAATGTCAAAAGTAAAAAAGGGCTTACTTTGAGAAAAGTAAACCCTTTAAAAATATTTTACCTGGCATTGAGCTATCTTCTCAAGGGGCTACCCCCTAAATATTTTCGCCGCTGATGCGTTTCACAACCGAGTTCGAGATGGATCGGAGTGGGTCCACATCGCCATGAACACCAGGATAGTGTGAACCTTGAGAACTGCATAGAAAAATATAAATTAAAGACAATAAATTAAGTTTATTTGGTCAAGCCCTCGGTCTATTAGTACTCCTCCGCTGCACTTGTTACCAAGCTTCCACGTAGAGCCTATCAACGGGTGTTCTTCCCGTGACCTTACTGGCTTAAGCCATGGCAATACTCATCTTGAGGTGGGCTTCCCACTTAGATGCTTTCAGCGGTTATCCACTCCGCACATGGCTACCCAGCGTTTACCGTTGGCACGATAACTGGCACACCAGAGGTGCGTTCCTCCCGGTCCTCTCGTACTAGGGAGAAATCCTCTCAATATTCCTGCGCATACACCGGATATGGACCGAACTGTCTCACGACGTTCTGAACCCAGCTCGCGTACCGCTTTAATGGGCGAACAGCCCAACCCTTGGGACCGACTTCAGCCCCAGGTTGCGATGAGCCGACATCGAGGTGCCAAACCTCCCCGTCGATGTGAACTCTTGGGGGAGATCAGCCTGTTATCCCTAGAGTAACTTTTATCCGTTGAGCGACGGCCCTTCCACGCAGAACCGTCGGATCACTAAAACCGACTTTCGTCCCTGTTCGACTTGTAGGTCTCACAGTCAAGCTCCCTTCTGCTTTTGCACTCAACGACTGATTTCCAACCAGCCTGAGGGAACCTTTGTGCGCCTCCGTTACCTTTTAGGAGGCGACCGCCCCAGTCAAACTGCCCATCAGATACTGTCCGCTTCCCGGATAACGGGTAAGCGTTAGAACCCTAGCTCTAATAGAGTGGTATCTCACCGATGACTCAATAATACCCACAAGTACTATTTCAACGTCTCCCACCTATTCTGCGCAATTAGAGCCCGAGCACAATATCAAACTACAGTAAAGCTTCATAGGGTCTTTCTGTCCGGGTGTATGTAGTCCGCATCTTCACAGACAATTCTATTTCGCCGAGCCTCTCTCCGAGACAGCGCGCAAATCGTTACACCTTTCGTGCGGGTCGGAACTTACCCGACAAGGAATTTCGCTACCTTAGGACCGTTATAGTTACGGCCGCCGTTCACCGGGGCTTCAGTCGCCAGCTTTGCTAAAAGCTAACCAGCTTCCTTAACCTTCCGGCACTGGGCAGGTGTCAGCCCCCATACATCGTCTTGCGACTTAGCGGAGACCTGTGTTTTTGGTAAACAGTCGCTTGCGCCTCTTCACTGCGACCAGCTCTCGCTGGCACCCCTTCTCCCGAAGTTACGGGGCCATTTTGCCGAGTTCCTTAGAGAGAGTTATCTCGCGCCCCTCGGTATTCTCTACCACCCCACCTGTGTCGGTTTCGGGTACTGGCATTTATGTCTTAACGGGTATAGGGCTTTTCTTGGAAGCATGACATCACCAACTTCGCTGCCGTAGCAGCTCGTACTCACGCCTTAGCTCAAGATGTTTTCTCCATCTCTCAAAGCCTTGAACGCTTGAACCAGTAACCAACATCTGGCCTGGCTAGCCTTCTCCGTCCCCCTTCCCAAAACATAACTGGTACAGGAATATTGACCTGTTATCCATCGACTACGCCTTTCGGCCTCGCCTTAGGTCCAGACTAACCCTCCGCGGACGAGCCTGCCGGAGGAACCCTTAGGGTTTCGGGGCATGGGATTCTCACCCATGTTTTCGCTACTCAAGCCGACATTCTCACTTCTATGCCGTCCACGTCCGCTTACGCTAACGCTTCACCCAACATAGAACGCTCCCCTACCATAAATAAATTTATCCGCAGCTTCGGTATAACGCTTAGCCCCATTCATTTTCGGCGCAGGATCGCTCGACCAGTGAGCTATTACGCACTCCTTTGAGGATGGCTGCTTCTAGGCAAACCTCCTGGTTGTCTGGGCAATCCCACCTCCTTTATCACTTAGCGTTAATTTTGGGACCTTAGCTGGCGGTCTGGGCTGTTTCCCTCTTGACTATGGAGCTTATCCCCCACAGTCTGACTGCCTAGTTACACACAGGGTATTCAGAGTTCATATCGATTTGGTACCGCTTTCGCAGCCCGCACCGAAATGGTTGCTTTACCCCCCTGCTGGAGCACTAGACGCTACGCCTCAACGTATTTCGGGGAGAACCAGCTAGCTCCTGGTTCGATTGGCATTTCACCCCTAACCACAGCTCATCCGCTGAATTTTCAACTTCAGTCGGTTCGGACCTCCACTTGGTATCACCCAAGCTTCATCCTGGCCATGGTTAGATCACCAGGGTTCGGGTCTATAAACACTGACAAACGCCCTATTAAGACTCGCTTTCGCTGTGGCTCCACCATTTCCGGTTTAACCCGCCAGTGCCTATAAGTCGCCGGCTCATTCTTCAACAGGCACACGGTCACCCGATTAGTCGGGCTCCCATTGCTTGTAAGCTCACGGTTTCATGTTCTATTTCACTCCCCTCCCGGGGTTCTTTTCACCTTTCCCTCGCGGTACTGTTTCACTATCGGTCACACAGTAGTACTTAGCCTTACGAGGTGGTCCTCGCAGATTCACACGGAATTCCACGTGCTCCGTGCTACTCGGGATACAGCTAGGTCAACTCATCTTTCAATTACGGGGCTTTCACCCTCTATGGCACGCCATTCAAACGTTTCTTCTAGAATTGTTGATCCATATTGCTGTCCCACAACCCCGATAGTCAAGACTATCGGTTTGGGCTATTCCCCGTTCGCTCGCCGCTACTGAGGGAGTCGTTATTTACTTTCTCTTCCTCCAGCTACTAAGATGTTTCAGTTCGCTGGGTTAGCTCGCACCAACCTATATATTCAGTTGGTCGTTCAAGGGGTTGCCCCATTCGGAAATTCCCGGATCAAAGTGTGCTTCCAACTCCCCGAGACTTATCGCAGGTAACCACGTCCTTCATCGCCTCTGTGTGCCTAGGTATCCTCCGTGAGCCCTTTGTAGCTTGACCAATAACTTCAATAATTGAAGCATCAGCTTAATAGAATTGTTATTTAATGCATTAGCACAAATAATAAATCTGCATCATTAAAGATGCTTATTGTCTTCAAAAATAATCTATGCAGTTGTCAAGGTTCTCTGAAAAACAATGAAAAAAATTTCAATGAGTCCAGCATCTTAGTTTATTTAATAAAATAGGAAGCTAGATTCGCTCAGAGCAAAATAGGACACGACTCAAAACATTCTCCCTCTTTAAATATATGTAAGAGGTGGTATTCAGTGGAGGTAAGCGGACTCGAACCGCTGACATCCTGCTTGCAAAGCAGGCGCTCTACCAACTGAGCTATACCCCCAACATAGAGATATGGGCCATCCTGGACTTGAACCAGGGACCTCACCCTTATCAGGGGTGCGCTCTAACCACCTGAGCTAATGGCCCAGGAAAAAGTGATGGGTGTGACCTAGAAAAAACTTAGAAACTGAAATTCTCAAAAATAAGAATCTGAGATACCGATCGACCTAAGGTGACAAAATTAATATTTACATTTTGTTGTCTCCCTGTTAGGAGGTGATCCAGCCGCACCTTCCGGTACGGCTACCTTGTTACGACTTCACCCCAGTCATTAGCCCCACCTTCGGCGTCCTCCTCCACAAGGGTTGGAGTAACGACTTCGGGCATGGCCAACTTCCATGGTGTGACGGGCGGTGTGTACAAGGCCCGGGAACGTATTCACCGCAGTATGCTGACCTGCGATTACTAGCGATTCCTACTTCACGTAGGCGAGTTGCAGCCTACGATCTGAACTGAGCCACGGTTTATGGGATTTGCTAGCTCTCGCGAGTTTGCTGCCCTTTGTCCGTAGCATTGTAGTACGTGTGTAGCCCAGGGTGTAAGGGGCATGATGACTTGACGTCATCCACACCTTCCTCCGGTTTATCACCGGCGGTCTTTCTAGAGTGCCCAACTAAATGCTGGCAACTAAAAACGTGGGTTGCGCTCGTTGCGGGACTTAACCCAACATCTCACGACACGAGCTGACGACAGCCATGCACCACCTGTCACTGAATTCCCGAAGGCACCCTCAAATTTCTAAGAGGTTCTCAGGATGTCAAACCCTGGTAAGGTTCTTCGCGTTGCATCGAATTAAACCACATACTCCACCGCTTGTGCGGGCCCCCGTCAATTCCTTTGAGTTTCACACTTGCGTGCGTACTCCCCAGGCGGAACACTTAACGCGTTAGCTACGACACCGAAGGGGTCGATTCCCCCGACACCTAGTGTTCATCGTTTACGGCCAGGACTACAGGGGTATCTAATCCCTTTCGCTCCCCTGGCTTTCGTCCATGAGCGTCAGTAATGGCCCAGCAGAGCGCCTTCGCCACTGGTGTTCTTCCCGATATCTACGCATTTCACCGCTACACCGGGAATTCCCTCTGCCCCTACCATACTCAAGCCGATCAGTTTCCACTGCCATAATGGAGTTAAGCTCCACGCTTTAACAGCAGACTTGAAAGGCCGCCTGCGGACGCTTTACGCCCAATAATTCCGGATAACGCTTGCCACTCCCGTATTACCGCGGCTGCTGGCACGGAATTAGCCGTGGCTTATTCCTCAAGTACCGTCATATCTTCTTCCTTGAGAAAAGAGGTTTACAGCCCAGAGGCCTTCGTCCCTCACGCGGCGTTGCTCCGTCAGGCTTTCGCCCATTGCGGAAAATTCCCCACTGCTGCCTCCCGTAGGAGTCTGGGCCGTGTCTCAGTCCCAGTGTGGCTGATCATCCTCTCAGACCAGCTACTGATCGAAGCCTTGGTGAGCCATTACCTCACCAACAAGCTAATCAGACGCGAGCTCATCCTCAGGCGAAATTCATTTCACCTATCGGCATATGGGGTATTAGCGGTCGTTTCCAACCGTTATCCCCCTCCTGAGGGCAGATTCTCACGCGTTACTCACCCGTCCGCCACTAACCCGAAGGTTCGTTCGACTTGCATGTGTTAAGCACGCCGCCAGCGTTCATCCTGAGCCAGGATCAAACTCTCCGTTGTGTTCAAATCCTTTTGTAGACAAAATCTACTCAATATGAATTGCTTTCTCCAAATAAAAATAAGATTGTCTTAAATTATTTAGGTTCAGCCTCCTTAGATAATTAAGGATTACTTTGAGTGCACAATAAAAATATTTCAAAGTGACTTTCCAAGATCTCAGATCCGTTGGTTTTCAAAAAACTAAAAGTTAGCAATTGAAAACAATTTATATATTCTTGACGGGACCTCACACCTTTATTGCAAATACATCTCAAAATTACCAAACCTAAATTTGATAAATTCTTGACGCAATAAAAGCATCAGTTCCTAAGTTTTAAATTTTCTAGGTGCAAAGTTAAACAACAAGTGAATAACCCATTTAGAAGGAAAACCCTTCTACTGGCTAAAGATACTGATCGAAATCAAATCTATAAAAAATTCATTCACTTACCAAAAATTAGATTTAAGATAATTGTTTGAATAATGCAAAAAAAATATTTTTGCCCAGAGGAAAATACTAAACCATCCGACTGTAATTTTGCAACCTTTTATACAAAATTTTTTAATTAATTTTTATTTTGTTCAAAGTCCACTTAAAGAACTAGGCTTAATTAAAGGGTTTCAACTGAAATGGCAGAAAGATTTAATCAAAAAAATTTAAGAGTTCGTCCAAGTTCAGATGAAGACAAAATTGTAACAAATGCAAAAAAACACTTTGAGAAGACCTTAGTTGAAATTTCAGGGGAGTTGGTTGGCAGTGTTGCGGCACTAGAACACCCTACAAAAAAACTTAAGTTAAATTATGGTGAAATTTTTCTAAGAGATAATGTTCCTGTAATGATTTATCTCATTACCCAAAAAAGGTATGATGTTGTAAAAAAGTTTTTAAAGGTATGTCTTGAGCTGCAAAGCACCAATTATCAAACAAGGGGGGTATTTCCTACAAGTTTTGTCGAAGAGGAAGGAAAATTAATAGGCGACTATGGTCAGAGATCTATAGGAAGAATTACTTCTGCCGATGCAAGTTTATGGTGGCCAATATTATGCTGGTTTTATGTTAACAAGAGTGGTGACCATTCATTTGGTAAAAGCCAAAGTGTTCAGAGAGGGATTCAACTTTTACTAGATTTAGTTTTACATCCAACATTCGAGGGGACACCTGTTCTTTTCGTTCCAGACTGTGCATTTATGATTGATAGACCAATGGATGTCTGGGGCGCACCTTTGGAAGTGGAGGTTTTACTTCATGGATGTTTAAAAAGTTGTATAAATCTAATGGAATTAAGCCGCGAAGATCATGTTAGTAGATTATTAGACCAGAGACTTATTCTTACCAGTCAATGGGTTGAGGATTTAAGAAGTTTTCTTTTAAAGCATTACTGGGTTACAAGCCAAACAATGCAAATTTTAAGAAGAAGGCCAACAGAACAATACGGCGATGACCAACATTTTAATGAATTTAATGTTCAACCTCAGGTAGTTCCTTCATGGCTCCAAGACTGGTTAGAGAACAGAGGTGGATATTTAATAGGCAACATTAGGACTGGTAGACCTGACTTTAGGTTTTATAGCTTAGGGAATTCATTAGCATGCATGTTTGGAGTCCTCCCATCTGAAGAACAAAGAGCACTTTTTAGATTAGTGCTTCACAACAGACAACATCTTATGGCACAAATGCCGATGAGAATATGTCACCCTCACATGGATGTAGAGGAGTGGCAAAATAAAACAGGGTCAGACCCTAAAAACTGGCCTTGGAGTTATCACAACGGAGGTCATTGGCCAAGTTTACTTTGGTATTTTGGAACTTCTGTTCTTTTACATCAAAAGAAATTTCCTACTGAAGATGTGATTTTAATGGAAGAGATGAGATCCTTAATAGAAGAATCTTATTGGTGTCAACTTAATCAATTACCAAAACAAGAGTGGGCAGAATATTTTGACGGACCTACTGGTACATGGGTTGGACAGCAGTCAAGAACCTATCAGACATGGACAATAGTTGGCTTTCTATTGATGCATCACTTTCTAAGAGAAGATAACAATGATTTAGATATGTTTAATCTTTGAAGAACTTTAAAATAACCCCAAAGTAAGAGATTTATCAATAGGTAAGCAAGCACCAATTCCTAAATAAATAGTTAAAAAGGTTCCAAAAAGAAAGACTGACATTGCAACTGGTCTTCTAAAAGGATTAGAAAATTTGTTTACATTTTCAATAAAGGGCAGAATCATTAATCCAAGAGGAATTAAGGTTTGAAGTGCGATTCCAAGTAACTTATTAGGAACAACTCTCAGAATTTGAAATACAGGATAGAGATACCACTCAGGCAAAATTTCTAGAGGAGTAGCAAATGGGTTAGCTTTGTCTCCCAACATCGCCGGATCTAAGACAGCAAGACCAACTACACAAGCAATAGTTCCAAGTATTACAACTGGGAAAATATATAAAAGATCGTTTGGCCAAGCAGGTTCACCATAATAATTGTGACCCATACCTTTAGCTAACTTAGCTCTTAATTTCGGATCAGATAAATCAGGTTTTTTTAAAGTAGACATATAAAATAATTCAGAATGTTCAGTTTTTAAAATTATAAGGGTTTATAACGGACCTGAAATACCTTGTTTACGAATCATTAAAAAATGCATAAGCATAAAAACAGCTAAAGACCAAGGTAGAACAAAAGTATGGAGGCTATAAAATCTAGTCAAAGTAGATTGACCAACACTTTCTCCTCCTCTAAGGAGTTCAACCATAAAATCACCAATAACCGGTATTGCTGCAGGAACACCTGAAACTATTTTAACTGCCCAGTATCCAACCTGATCCCATGGAAGTGAATAACCAGTAACTCCGAAAGCAACTGTTATAACAGCCATAACAACCCCAGTTACCCATGTTAATTCTCTTGGTCTTTTAAATCCTCCAGTAAGATATACCCTAAATACATGAAGAATGAGCATTAATACCATCATAGAAGCACTCCATCTATGAACAGATCTAATTAACCAGCCAAAACTTACATCAGTCATTAAATAGCTAACAGAATTGTAAGCTTGGGTAACAGTCGGCTTATAATAAAAAGTCATTGCAAAACCTGTTGCAAATTGAATTAAGAAGCATACTAAAGTTATGCCTCCTAAACAGTAAAAAATATTTACATGAGGGGGTACGTACTTGGAAGTTACGTCGTCAGTTATGTCTTGAATTTCAAGTCTCTCTTGAAACCAGTCATAAACAGAAGAAGAATCAGACATCCAAAAAAAAATAGCTTTGATATGAAAAGCTTACTTAAAATTCACTTACTTGGTGTTAACACTTAACCCAATGATTTCATCTTTTAACAAAATTTTAATATTCAAAAAATGGATCATAATCATGATGATCTGCATTTTTTCTACCAATTTTTTGTATATTCCAAGCGTTAATGCGCTCAGTGATAGCAAGCAATTTGTGCTTGACGCTTGGACGTTAGTAAATGAGGGATATTATGATCCAGAAAGGCTTGATGAAATCCAGTGGAAGAGGATTAGACAAAAAACATTACAGAAACAAATTGAAACAAGTGATGAGGCTTATTCTGCAATTGAAGATATGTTGAAACCTCTTGAAGATCCTTTTACAAGAATATTAAAGCCAAAAGATTATGAACTTCTGAAAACAAGCAATTTTGGAAGTGAAATAAATGGCGTAGGACTTCAATTAGGAGAAGATGAAATGACTAAAGAAATCAAAGTTATCTCGACATTAGCAGGATCGCCTGCCGAAGAAGCAGGGATAATTAGTGGAGATAAAATAGATAAAGTTGATGGAATATCTTGTTCCGAGTTAGGTCTGGCAAATACCGCATCAAAACTTAGAGGAGAATCTGGAACAAAGGTTCTTGTTCAAATTAAATCCATGTCTGATGAGACTAAAGAAATTGATTTAGAAAGAAGATCAGTTGACCTTAGACCAGTAAGAACAAAGAGATTGAGAGATGACTCTCATACAATTGGATATCTAAGAATAACTCAATTTAGTGAAAGTGTTCCAAAAAAAATTGAAGAGGCTTTACAGGAACTCAAAGATAAAGAAGTTGAGGGGGTAATACTTGATTTAAGAAACAACTCTGGCGGGTTAGTAAGTTCTGGAATTGCAGTAGCTGACTCGTTTCTAAGCGAACAACCAATCGTAGAAACGAAAGATAGAAATGGCCTTAAGGATGCAATAATTTCTCAAAAGAATACTTCTTTTGATGGCCCGATGGTAACTTTAGTAAACAAAGGTACTGCAAGCGCAAGTGAAATCCTGGCAGGATCCCTTCAAGATAATAAGAGATCAACCTTAATGGGTGAACAAACTTATGGGAAAGGACTTATTCAGTCTTTGAAAAGTTTAGGTGAAGATAGTGGTATAGCTATTACTGTTGCCAGTTATTTAACACCTCAGGGTAATAATATTCAGGGTAAGGGTATAACTCCTGATAGAATTTTAGGCCTACCAGAGGCTAGGGAATACGGCAATTCTGAGGATAAATGGGTAAAAAATGCAGAGATATACCTAAACGCTTTGTTTGATGAAAATGATGTCGAAGAAAAAGTGAATGAATTAGAAAACAAGGACATTGAAAATTAAAAAAAGATTTTTTTGATGTTGAGATAATTTTTTAACTATGAGCAATAAAAGAATTTTTCATGATCCAATTCATAAAGAAATAATCATTGATTCAGACAAACCAGAAGAATTAATGATTATGCAGCTAATTGATACTTTGGCATTTCAGAGATTAAGAAGGATAAAACAATTAGGTGCGGCCTCTCTTCTTTTTCATGGAGCAGAATCAAGCAGATTCACACACTCAATTGGTGTATTTTGTGTCGCAAGAAAGATTTATAGAAAACTTGTAGAAATAAAGCCCGAGTTCAGACACAATAAATTCATACTTTTTGGTGCTGCTCTTTTACATGATTTAGGCCATGGTCCATTAAGTCATACAAGTGAGGTAATATTTGATCATGATCATGAGTTATGGTCAAAAAATTTAGTTAAGAATTATTCACCTATCTCTTCAATTCTTAAGAATTTCGGAACCGAATTACCTAATCAAATTGGAGACTTATTTACAACTAAAAACCTATTCTCTAGACCTTTAAAAACATTAATTAGTAGTGAAATAGATTGTGATCGACTTGATTATTTGCTTCGGGATAGTTACAACACTGGAACAAAATATGGATTAGTAGACTTAGAAAGAATTATTTCAGCTCTTACTTTTTCTCCTGATGGGAATATCGCAATCAAACCAAAAGGAGTAATAGCTATTGAACATTTTTTAGTTCTAAGGAACATGATGTACAGAACTATTTATAACCACAGAATCAATGAAATTTCTACTTGGATTTTAGAAAAAATTATTCAAATTATCAAAAAAAATTCCGTAAATAAGGACTTATGGATAGATGAAAGTATGCGCAGATGGATATTTTTTCCAAACCAACTTGAGATTAAGGACTTCCTTGCGAATGATGATATAGTTTTTTATTTCCATTTAATGAAATGGAAAAATGAATCTTTTGAACCTTTAGAGACTCTTTGTAAGATGTTTATTGACAGAAACTTACTAAAAGCATCAGATATAAGTTTTCTCACAAAATTAAAAAGACTAGAAATCTTAGCCTTTGCGAGAAAAAAATGTAAACAAAATAATTATGATTCAGAGATATTTTGCGGAATTAAAGAAAGATCTTTTAAGGGTTTTAAGTCTGATAATTCTCTAAAAATATGGGACGGGACATATCAAAACCTATTGGAAAATCAATCAGAATTAATAAATACATTGATGTCTTCAAAGAATACTTCACTCATTATTTATCCTGGTGAGTTTAGAAAAGAGATAGAGGATCAGATTGCAATCGAAAGAGCTAAAAATTAAATGAAATTAATTTTAAAAAGTATTACTAATGAATTTATAAAATCATTTTCTTTCAACAAATTTGAGATTGATCAAAATTTTTGCGACAACTTAATTTCTAAAGAAGCCCCGGCTGCAGCAAATCTAATTACAGAAAATGAAAAAATTAATTCATATGAATTAGCTAAATTAAAACTTATCCTTGAAAAACATTTCATTAAGCTTTCAAATATTTATTCAAACAATAGAGAAACAGTCTTAAGTGGAAAGTCTTTAAAAATCAACTCAACGTTTTTAAAAATCAAAGAGCTTAAAAATCAATTACCTCTAGATCCTTCATATCTCAAAAAGGACATGCTTCACAAAGGCACAGTTAGATCAGGAGATCGAATATCTTCAAATGGTGATCTTTTTATTATGGGTGACGTAAATCCGGGAGCTATTATTTCTGCAAATAATAACGTTTATGTATGGGGGAAATTATTTGGTATCGCTATCGCCGGGAATAATGGAAATAAAAATGCTTCTATTGCCTCCCTTTATCTAAACCCTCTACAACTTAGAATCTGCGAAATTGTAGCTATAGGACCAAAAGAGAAGCCCAAGGATCAATATCCCGAAATTGCAATTTTGGAAAACAATAAAATAATTATCAAACCTTATCTACTAAATCAAAACTTGTAGTAAATAAATATTTTGAAATAAATTTATTCATAAGGCATAAATTTAAGAATTACTTAACTTTTATAAAATTTTAACTTTTAATTCTAGCTTATTATTTATGAAATTATTTATTTTTTGTGTCGAAGAATACTCGCACTATCTTAATCTGTTCTGGTAAAGGCGGGGTTGGTAAAACTACCCTAACTGCAAACCTTGGCATTGCCCTAGCAAATAGTGGGGCTTCAACAGCTGTGCTAGATGCTGATTTTGGATTAAGGAATTTAGATCTTCTCTTAGGTTTAGAAAATCGTATTATTTACACAGCTCAAGATGTTCTTGATAAGAATTGTCGTCTTGATCAAGCATTAGTTAGGCACAAAAAGGAGCCTAAATTAGCTCTATTACCAGCCGGTGATCCTAGAATGCTCGATTGGATGAAGCCTGAAGACATGAAACAAATTAGTCAATTACTTAGCGAAAAGTTTGATTACGTTTTGGTAGATTGTCCTGCAGGAGTTGAAGATGGTTTTAAAAATGCTCTTTCAGCTTGCAAAGAAGCAATAGTAGTAACAAATCCCGAATTATCTGCAGTTCGTGATGCAGACAGAGTCATAGGAATTTTAAATACTTCTGATATAAAGCCAATACAGTTAGTAATTAATAGAGTTCGCCCTAATATGATGGCTAATCAAGAAATGCTATCTATAGAAGATGTGCAAAGTATCCTGTCATTGCCATTACTGGGTATTGTTTTAGAGGATGAACAAGTAATAATAAGTACAAACAGAGGAGAGCCGCTTACTCTTTCTGATAGTAAATCTCCTGCTAAAAAATGCTATTTAAACGTATCCCAAAGGCTTACAGGAAAAGATATTCCAATTATCGATCCAAAGAATGAAGGGAAAAGCCTTAAAGATAAATTCATGAGATTAATGCAAACAAAGATTTTTTAAAAAATGATGACTCTTAGAGACCTTATAAACAAATTGTTAGGCAGAGAAACGGCCAGTGCCAATACTGCTAGAGAGAGATTACAATTAGTTTTAGCTCATGACAGAGTTGACATGAGCTCATTAACAACTGATCTTTTGGATAAGATGAGAAAAGAGATACTTGATGTGGTTGCTAAATATGTTGAGATTGATTTTGAGGAAGTAGCTGTTAGTCTAGAAACCGAAGACAGAATGACTGCACTAGTTGCAAATCTACCTATAAAAAGAACTCTTACAGGAGAAATTGAATTTAAAAAGAATGATGACACAAAAAAAAAGAAATAAAAGAAATAAAAGAAATAAAAGTTTTAAAAATCTAAATTAATAAATTATCAAATAACACCTAGAAGTATGTAAGATAAATCTATGCCGGCTTAGCTCAGCGGTAGAGCAGCGCTTTTGTAAAGCGAAGGTCATCAGTTCAAATCTGTTAGCCGGCATTTTTCTATTCCATATTTGAATCCTCTTTATTTGTCGTAAATAGAAAAGTAAAAAGGGATAAAAGCAAAAGTAGTAAAAATTTTATCTTAAATAGATCAGTTAAAAAATATGTTAAAGGTTCAAAAATCCAGTAAGAAAAAATTTGTGTTAGAGAAATAAAAAATATAAGAAGAATCATCACTTTATACCAGGGATTGAAACTGCTCCTTCTCTTATTATTTTCCATTTACCATAATTCACCCAAGAAATTATGGTACTCGCCTTACCACTACACTTTTCCCAGGGAATTGGTCCTAACATATTTACATTAGGCAAATTAATTGAAATTTCTTTTGCGCTTGTAGCGGTAGGCAAGCCTGATAGATTTGCACTTGAGGTTAGTAGTGGTCCACTTTCCTTTAAAAGTAATTTAGCCATTTTTGAATTTGGTATTCTCAAACCCAATGTAAAATTACTAGTGGATGAAAATGATCTTCTTTTTTCTGAGCACGGAATAATGATTGTTAAGGGCCCTGGCCAATAATAAGAAGCAATATGTTTGAAATCACCTAATGCCGATTCATGAACAAACTCATCAAATTCAAAATTTTCAGCTCCCATTAAAATTAAAGGTTTTTTAATATCTCTTTTCTTTATCTTATAAATCGTTTCTGAAAACTTTGGTAAGCATCCAATCGCAGGCAAAGTATCAGTCTGAAAAACTATAGGCAAACCACTATTAAGTTTTTCTAAAGCTAATTTTTGATCTATTACATTCATTTAAATTATTAACCAATAAATTTATTTATATCTTCCTATTGTAAATCTTCCAATCCCAGAAAAATCTTTTAATACTTTTACAGAAGTAAATCTATTTTCAAGAAAAATTTGTTTAACTCTGTCACCTTGATCAAAATGATTCTCAATCAATAACCACCCTTTATGTTTCAAATATATCGGCGCATGTTGAACTATTTCATTTATGTGATCAAGGCCATCTTTCCCTCCCAAAAGAGAATTTTTAGGTTCAAAATTCTTTACTTCTTTTGGTAATAATTCATAAGTATCTTGCGGAATATATGGAGGATTAGCTACGGCTAAATCTATTTCACCTTTGTAATTCGTAAGAGGATCCCACCAATTCCCATTATAAAATTTTAAATTAGATTGATTAGAGTTATTCGCAAAATTTCTCGATGCAATGTCAATAGCATTTTTATCAATATCAGTGGCAATTCCATTCCAATTTGGATTAGCCAATGCTAAAGCAATGCTAATTGCACCCGAACCAGTCCCTAGATCTACAAAGGTTATTTTTTCTTCCTTATTGTTGAATACCCCAGCAATTATTTCAATGATAAGTTCTGTTTCCGGTCGGGGGATAAGAACTCTATTTGAAACTTCTAATTTGAGATTCCTCCAAAAAGTAACTCCGGTTAAATATTGTATGGGTATGGAAGTAGTAAGATGTTTATCCCAATAAGACTCGAGTAAATCTAAATTTAATTTTAAATTTAGATTTTTTTCATCTTTTATTTTAAGAAAATTAAATTCTTTATTTGATAATCCAGTTAATGAATCAATCAAAAGATTGAGAGAATTATTATCTCCACCTTTTGATATTTGTTTTTTTTTCCACAATAAAAATTTTTCAGCAGAAATTACAAACATTAAATAATAAACTTAGCGTTTTGGGCCAAGTTTACCCTTACTAGAATCTGAATAAAAGCTTGACTTTTCCCCATCTTGGGTCGAAATAAATAAACCAATTAGAAAAATCGTTGGTACTCCTACAAAAAGAAGACTTGCTACAAAACCAAAATTTGTTGTTTCCATTTAAAAAGACAAATTCAATAATAATAAGACTATAAACATTTAAATAGGATTTAAGTGAAAATAATCCAAAAGTCGACTTACTCATTAACAGTCTTAAACAATTTATCTGGGTAATTTTTTGTTTTCAGCAGATTCTTTCAAATCCTTCAAATTAGATGGGGGGGATTGGGGCTTAGTAAGAATTACTGCAGATGAATTTATTAGCGTTTGACATGCCAGTCTCCAGTTATCAGGTCTATTTTTAAGTTTATCTTCCTCGACTTCAGTTAGTGGGCTAAGGGAATTTTTGGTACCACCTTCAACTGAAACAAAACAGGTACTGCATTGTCCTACTCCTCCACAGTTTCCTAAAATGCCCTTTAATCCATAAAGTTGTAATTTCTCTTTAATTACTAACTCTCTTAAATTTTCGCCAGGTTTACATTGAATATCAATACCTTCTCGGATGAATCTGATAGTTGCCATTTTTTTGTAATTTTTATCTATTTTGGCGCTTTAGTTTGAGAATTGTGACCAAAATATTAACAAAATTTAGGTAAAAATTACCTGAAACCAAAGTGATACAAGCTTATTTGGCCAGTTTTACTAACAAAATTAATTTATTTACAAAACTCTCTCAAAGCCCAAAAAACCCCTACTATCGTGATGTTTAGCTGTTTAATCAGCATCGTTACAAGATTTTTAACCGATGGGATTGCCTTGGTATCGAGTTCACACAGTAGTAATTAACGACCCAGGTCGACTACTGGCTGTTCATCTCATGCATACTGCATTATTAGCCGGCTGGGCCGGTTCGATGGCTTTATACGAATTAGCCATTTTTGATCCTTCAGACGCTGTTCTCAATCCAATGTGGAGACAGGGAATGTATGTCATGCCATTTATGGCAAGATTAGGAATCACAAGTAGTTGGAACGGATGGGATATTACTGGAGCTACCGGAGTTGATCCGGGATTTTGGAGTTTTGAAGGTGTAGCCGCTGCCCACATTGTTTTTAGTGGACTTTTAATGCTTGCTTCAATCTGGCATTGGACATATTGGGATTTAGATTTGTGGGAAGATGAAAGAACAGGAGAACCTGCCCTTGATCTTCCAAGAATATTTGGAATCCATCTTCTTTTAGCAGGAATTACTTGCTTTGGATTCGGAGCTTTTCATTGTGCCAATGTTGGGATTTGGGTCTCAGACCCTTATGGATTAACTGGTCATGTGGAACCTGTTAATCCATCTTGGGGAGCAGATGGATTTAATCCATTTAACCCAGGTGGAATAGTTGCAAATCATATTGCGGCAGGGCTTCTTGGTATTATTGGTGGAATATTTCACATTACTAATAGACCCGGAGAAAGACTTTATAGAGCATTAAAGCTCGGAAGTTTGGAAGGAGTATTAGCTAGTGCATTAGCCGCTGTTCTTTTTGTCTCATTTGTTGTCGCAGGAACAATGTGGTATGGCTCTGCCACCACTCCTGTTGAATTATTTGGTCCTACTAGATATCAATGGGATTCCGGTTACTTCAAAACCGAAATAAATAGAAGAGTTCAAACTGCTATTGATAATGGAGCGACTAGGGAAGAAGCATACGCCTCAATTCCAGAGAAGCTTGCATTCTACGATTATGTAGGGAACAGTCCTGCGAAAGGAGGCCTATTTAGGGTTGGAGCTCTTGTAAATGGAGATGGTTTACCAACAGGTTGGCAAGGACATATTGCTTTCCAAGATAAAGAGGGCAATGACTTAGAAGTTAGAAGAATTCCAAACTTCTTTGAAAACTTCCCAGTTATTTTGGAAGACAAAGAAGGTAATGTAAGAGCTGATATCCCCTTTAGAAGAGCTGAAGCAAAGTATTCATTTGAACAAACTGGCATTACAGCTACTATCTACGGAGGCGATCTTAATGGGCAAACATTTACAGATCCTGCTGTAGTAAAAAGACTAGCTCGGAAAGCCCAGCTTGGTGAAGCCTTCAAATTTGATAGAGAAACCTACAAATCTGATGGTGTATTCCGAAGTTCCCCAAGAGCTTGGTTTACTTACGCACATCTCTGCTTCGGATTATTATTCTTATTTGGTCATTGGTGGCATGCTTCAAGAACTCTTTACAGAGATTCCTTTGCTGGAATTGATGCTGAGATAGGAGATCAAGTTGAGTTTGGTCTCTTTAAAAAACTTGGAGACGAAACCACTAGAAGAATCCCAGGAAGGGTTTAAATTAAACTTTATTATTTTTTCTCATGGAAGCTTTTGCTTACGTTCTTATTTTAACTCTCGCAGTTGTAACTTTATTTTTTGCAGTCGCTTTTAGAGATCCCCCTAAATTCGATAGGAAATAAAGATAAAAAATCCCTCCGTCAAATAGGAGGGATTTTTTTTGGCTACTTTTCATTATCGTGATATTAATCTACTATTAGAGTTGAAGATTGTATTAATTCACTATATGCAGTGTCCAACCTGTCAAAATACAGATAGCAGAGTTTTAGAATCAAGATCTGCTGATACTGGAAAAAGTGTCAGAAGAAGAAGAGAGTGTTTAAATTGCAGCTTTAGATTTACCACATATGAAAGAGTTGAAACAATGCCAATCTCTGTTCTTAAAAAGGATGGGAGCAGAGAATTATTTAATAAAGATAAATTAGTTACTGGGATATCTAGAGCATGCGAGAAAACAACATTTTCTAGAGAAGCTATTATAAATTTTGTTGACTCGATTGAATCGCAAATCATACAAGACTCAAATAAAGATATTAAATCTTCTCAAATTGGAGAATTAATTCTTAAAGGCTTAAGGAAAGAAAACGAAGTAGCTTACATAAGATATGCATCAGTCTATAGGAAGTTTAATGGGGTAAAGGACTTTGTCTCCACTCTTGAATCCCTAAAAGGTAGTTCAAAAAATGAATTAGCTTCAATTTTATAAATTTAGCCTACTAAAGTGTAGAATATAACTTACAAATAATTTGCTATTTAGTTTGCAGGCTAAAAGCATTCCTTTCTAACCATCTTAGGTGGTCTGCGTTTTAACAAATGATCGAAAATCCTACCCAAATCGAAACAGAAATTGAAAATTCAACCGTAGTAGAAAATACTTCAGATACTCCAAAAGAGGAAGATTTATCATTTGACCATAAAGATATTCCATCTGCAGATTCTTCTTCAAGCAGACGAAATAGTGATTTGGATACAGCAGGATTTACTCAAGAAGAGTTTGCTTCATTATTAGGAAAGTATGATTATAATTTCAAACCTGGCGATCTTGTAAAAGGTACAGTTTTTGCTTTAGAGCCTAAAGGAGCAATGATAGATATAGGAGCTAAAACTGCTGCTTTTATGCCTATGCAAGAAGTTTCTATAAATAGAGTTGAAGGGCTAAGTGATGTTTTACAACCTTCAGAAAGTAGAGAATTTTTTATAATGAGCGAGGAGAATGAAGATGGGCAGTTAGCTTTATCAATTAGAAGGATAGAATATCAAAGAGCATGGGAAAGAGTCAGACAATTACAAAAAGAAGATGCAACTATATATTCCGAGGTTTTTGCAACAAACAGGGGTGGGGCTTTAGTCAGAGTTGAAGGATTGAGAGGCTTTATCCCTGGATCCCATATCAGTGCCAGAAAAATAAAAGAAGATTTGGAAGGAGAATATTTACCTTTAAAATTTCTAGAGGTGGATGAAGAAAGAAACAGATTAGTTTTAAGTCATAGAAGAGCTTTAGTTGAGAAAAAAATGAATAGACTTGAAGTCGGAGAAGTTGTTGTAGGTTCCGTAAAAGGAATAAAACCTTATGGAGCTTTTATTGACATAGGTGGTGTAAGTGGTCTTCTACATATTTCTGAAATTAGTCATGAACATATTGAAACACCTCACAATGTTTTAAATGTAAATGATCAGATGAAAGTAATGATAATAGACTTAGATTCCGAGAGAGGAAGAATCTCTTTATCAACCAAAGCTCTAGAACCCGAACCAGGTGATATGCTAACTGACCCACAAAAAGTTTTTAATAAAGCTGAAGAAATGGCTGCAAAATATAAGCAAATGTTACTTGAGCAAACTGATGAGAATGAGGAGCAGACAATAGAGACTGCCGAAAGTGTATAAACTCTTTTTTTAATTTATTAATAACTAATAAAAAAATTAATTCTAGATTAGAAAAGTTATTGTAATTTCAAGTTAATAACTGTTGATTAATATTTAAGATTTAATTTAGGATAAGTTTATTACTAAATTATTAATAAATGAGTGATTTTATTTTTACTTCTGAATCTGTAACTGAAGGTCATCCAGACAAGATATGTGATCAAATAAGTGACGCTGTTTTAGATGCTTTATTGACTGAAGACCCAGAAAGTAGAGTAGCTTGCGAAACGGTAGTCAACACAGGCCTTTGCTTACTTACAGGTGAAATAACTTCTAAAGCAAAGCTTGATTATATAAAACTTGTCAGAAAAGTAATTAAAGAAATTGGATATGAAGGTTCAAAAGCTGGAGGCTTTGACTCAAATAGCTGCGCCGTTTTAGTAGCTCTTGACGAGCAATCACCTGATATTTCCCAAGGAGTAAATGAAGCAGATGATATGAATGAGGATTTGGAAAACAATACTGGAGCTGGTGATCAGGGGATAATGTTTGGCTATGCATGTGATGAAACACCTGAATTAATGCCATTACCAATTAGCTTGGCTCACAGATTAGCAATACAACTTGCAAAAGTAAGACATGAAAAAGTTCTTGATTATCTTCTACCTGATGGAAAAACTCAAGTAAGCATTGATTACAAAAAAGGGGTCCCAGTTTCAATAAACACCATTTTAATTTCAACTCAGCATACGGCTGAGATTGATGGAATTATTAATGAAGAAGAAATTCGTCAAAAGATAAAAGAAGATTTATGGATCAATGTTGTATTACCAGCAACTGAAGATTTAGAAATCAAACCATCAATACAAAAGACCAGATTTCTGGTAAACCCCACAGGTAAATTTGTGGTGGGGGGACCTCAAGGAGATGCAGGACTTACAGGTAGAAAAATCATTATAGATACTTATGGAGGATATGCAAGGCATGGAGGGGGTGCGTTCTCCGGTAAAGATCCTACTAAAGTTGACAGATCAGCTGCATATGCTGCACGTTATGTCGCTAAAAGTATTGTTAAAGCAAAATTAGCAAAAAAAGCAGAAGTACAATTAAGTTATGCCATTGGAGTTGCCAAACCAATTTCAATTCTTGTTGAAACATTTGGTACTGGTGTTATTTCTCAAGATAATTTGAAAGAACTAATTAAAAACAACTTTGATTTAAGGCCTGCAGCAATAATAAAAGAGTTTGATTTAAGAAATCTTCCCAAAAAAATGGGTGGGGAATTTTTCAGAAAAACTGCATCTTATGGACACTTTGGTAGAAATGATCTAGATCTTCCTTGGGAAAGTGTTGAAGAAAAATCAGTCCAATTAGTAAAGGCCTCAAAAATACTTTTGTAATTATTCATGCCAGATAATTTTTTTGGGGGCTTAGATTTTGGGACTAGTGGTGCAAGAATATCCATAATTAATATTAAAAGGGAATTAAAATATAAAAATTCAGTTCCATATCAATATGGCTTTAAAAATCCCAACTCTTGGATTGATTCTTGTGAAAAACTTCTAGATAATTTACCTTTAGATATTAAAAAAAATATTGTTAATTTAGCAATCTCTGGTACTTCTGGAACTTTAACGGCTTGTACTTTAAAAGGGGTTCCGATAGGGGAAGCTATACCTTACGACCAAGCATGTAATGAAAACAAAATACTTATTGAATCCATAACAGTTGGAGAAGATCATTTACAAACCCCATACAGTAGTTTAGCTAAAGCATTAAAACTAATAGACAAATTTGGGGAAAATATTATTTTAAGACATCAATCTGACTTGATGACTGGCTGGTTTTTGAAAGATTGGACATATGGAGAAGAAGGCAATAATATTAAACTTGGCTGGGATCTAATAAAAGAATCTTGGCCAAAAAGCTATCTCAATACTTCATGGCAAAAATGCTTACCTTTAATAATTAAAAGTGGGAAAATATTGGGTCACATCGATACTGACTTAGCCGAAAGATTCAAATTAAATAAGAAAATATTATTAGTCTCGGGGACAACTGATTCAAATGCAGCTTTTTTAGCTGCAGGATTGGAAAATGAAGAAGGTCTAACTGTTTTAGGAACCACAATTGTAGTTAAAAAAATTAATAAGACCCCGATCAAAGAAAAGGGAATTACAACCCATCGAGTAAGTGAAGACTGGATATGTGGAGGGGCATCAAACGCTGGCTGTGGAGTTTTATCTCGATTTTTTTCTGATTTAGAAATAAAAGAACTTAGCAGACAAATAAATCCCTTAAAAAAAACTTCCCTAAATCTTTTGCCACTCAATAGTAGGGGTGAAAGATTTCCCGTTAATAATCCTTTTTTGGAGCCTATTCTTAGCCCTAGGCCAGTAAGCGACTCACTTTTTTTACATGCATTGTTCGAGGGGTTAGCAAGAATTGAATTGAAAGGTTGGGAAAAACTATATGAGCTGACAGGTTCACTTCCAAAAAGAATTGTTACTACTGGTGGAGGTTCAAAAAATCCTCAATGGAGAGCAATAAGAGAACGGATTATTAATATTCCTATAATTTCATGTAAAAAAACGACTTCATTTGGGACTGCTTTATTAGCAATGAATGCAAAATAATACATTTCATTTATTAAATCTTTAATCAAGATATAAAAATTTAATGAAAGGGGTTTCACAAACTACACATCTTAATTTAGAGTATATAAGTTAGAGCCGGGATAGCTCAGTTGGTAGAGCAGGCGACTGAAAATCGCCGTGTCCCCAGTTCAAATCTGGGTCCTGGCACCTTTAAAACCTTGTCATAGACAGGGTTTTTTTATGAATATTTAAAAATTTAAATTTTTAGTTATCAACTCTGCATACTTGACCAATCACACCCAAAATTAGTTGGTCACCATTTGGATCTTGCCAATCAGCAAGATTATTTAAAAGACTATTTTTCTCATCTGTGAAAACATCAACATCTCTAAAAGATTTCTCAAAACAGTTTATATCCATCGTATATAAAATGTCTCGTGTTATTTCACTTTTAGTTTTTGGAATAAATTTGCTCAATACTCTAACAGAACCATCTGCATTCCTTTTGATACTTTTTCTATCCCATAATTGTTCACCGTATTCACTAATTGGGACTCCAACCCATTCATGAGACAAAGCATATGATTGTTTTATTAAAATGCAAAAAGAGAAAATTATATAAAAAGCCAAAGAAAAGAAATTGACAACAACTATTGAAAGAAATTTATTATTGGCATGAATCATAAAATAATCGAATATGAGAAATAAATAAATTGAATTTTGAAAATAACATTTATATCTTATTAATTTTCAATTTTGGTTCAGAATTTACTAATCAAATTTGCTTGAAATCAATATTGAACAAAATGAGATTAAAAACTTTGTAAAAGATTTCATTGATTAGTGTTTTTATTATTAATACAATCATATATTAATTTAAACAAGTTAGCTCTTAAAGAATTTTCTGACAAATAATGAATAAAATTCAAAAATTCCTCTCAGTAGTTTTTTTTATAGCAATATTTATTGTATTAATTTATTTCATACAAAACTTTGGTATCGAACCTCTAAGGAACAAGGTAGAGAGTATGGGAATATGGGCACCTTTTGGAATATTTATTCTTAGAGGAGTAAGTATAGTCTTACCTGCTCTACCAAGTTCGGCATATTCACTTTTAGCTGGCTCCTTATTAGGATTCCAAAAGGGTTATGTAACAATTGTCTTTTCTGATATCGTTTTTTGCCAAGCAGCTTTCTTCATAGCAAGATATTTTGGTCGTGGCCCTGTGCGTGGTTTAGTAGGCTCAAAAGCAATGAAAAGAATTGAAAGTTTTAATCAACACCAATTAGAAGAAAATTTCTTCCTGATGACAGGTCTTCTTATGACTGGACTTTTTGATTTTCTCAGCTATGCAATTGGCATTGGAGGAACTCGGTGGAAAATATTCACCCCAGCTTTGCTAATAAGTCTTCTAATCAGTGATTCTATTCTTGTTGCTGTTGGAGCTGGAGTCAGCCAGGGAGCAGGTTTATTCCTGGGAATAGCTCTTTTAGGCATGTTTGCTTTAGCAACTATTTCAGGTTTAGCAAAAAAAAATCCCAAAATAAGGTAAGAATTAATAATCCTAAAACCATCCATAAAAGATATAACATTTTTGCAAACAACAACATTCAAAATGACTATTCATGTAAGAATATAATTCTGTTGATTTTAAAAATTTTTAGATGACCCCATTTAGACCAACATCATACAATCGTCCTGGAGAACAAATATCAACTACACCTTCCGGAGTAAAAGTAACTTCTGCAAAAAGATTAATGGTAGATTCTATGGTAAGGATGATTCAAAAAGCTACCAATCATTCAGTAGAAGATAAACTTGACGAAGAATCTAATAACAATTAACAAATTTATTCAAAAAAGTTTAGGAGAGTGGAAATCCATAAGAAGCACTCACTCTTTGGCTTTTCAGGAAGTTGAAAATTCAACTAGCAAAATAGTAATAAAAGAGTTAGAACGCAATAATAAAAATGTAGTAGAACTTTTGGAAAAATATAATTCCACCTCTAAACCTTCTTTTATAGCATTATCAATAAGTTGGAAGGCAATAAGTGATTGGGAGATAGATCAAAAAATTGAAGAAGATAAAACTATATTATTATTTTTACCAAAGGATAAAACTAAAGGGATTGTTCTACGTAACAAGGGATATACTGAATCCATGATTTCATCATCAGAATATTCGATCGATGAAAATGAGAACTTAAATATTAAAACTACTTACAGTTCGACAGCTTCTGAAGAGAGAATTTGTTTTTTATCAAATCATATTAGATCCAGATATTCAGTTATTAGAAATAAAAAAAACGATACCGTAATACAAACCTCACATACATCAGAGATAAGAAATATGTCTATCTTAAAAGATTGATTATTCTTTCAAATTGGAACTCTGTATTAGAAATTAAATCAGGAAGAAATTCTTTTTCTCCTTTCATAGTATTTACCGTAGAATTTAAATCAGAAATCGTTGCATCTCTCATCAGTTCAAAAACTCGGATAGCATTTTTCAGAGGTACACCAAGAGCCAAATAAGTATTTTTAAGATCCTTTAAACAGTTTTTAGATAAAACTGATTCATCATCAGTAATTAAAAGATAAGAAACAATCCTTAAAATTATTTCTCCATCTCTTAGACAAACAGACATCTTATTGGTGGTATCTATAGATATTTTTGTATTAACTGGATCTTGATTTTCACAAATCATTGCAGTTACAGCATCAGCGGCAATTGCGTGAGAATTATTTGTTATTGAATTTATTGCATCTAATCTTGAGTTCGCAGTATTAATAAATTCTTTTATGTCTTCAATATTTTTATTACTTATATTTTCTAAATCTCTATCATTTGATAAAATTTGATTACTATTTGAAACTGTCATTCTTAAACTTAAAAACTTAAAATTTCTATCTATTCATAATAGATCAGACCAAATTAAAATAATTAAATCTTAAAATAAACGAAATGGTTCTTAATCAAAAACTACATTTCTAAGTGATATACAAAATACTGTAAATAAAAAAAATTTTTCGCTAAGATAGAAACATCATTTCTAAAAAATTTTGGATAAACAAGAATTAAAATTATCAAAAAAACTTGTTTCTTCTTATAAAAAAAGATTAGAAAAAGAAATCTTTGAGAGAAGTATTAAATTAAAAATGCCTCAGAACAAGTTCGAAGAAATTATCAACAATAATAATGAACTAATAAATCTAAAAAAAGCATTACAAGAATTAGAGACTAACCCTCAATCTTCAAATTAAAGTAAGGTAAAAATTTTTAATAATACAACCTATAAAAAGTGCATCAAACTAACAACTTCCTTTTTAAATCCCTAAATAATGCACAACTAAAAGCTGTAAATCATTTCAATGGGCCACTGTTAGTTGTAGCAGGTGCAGGTAGTGGAAAAACCAAGGCTCTTACTCATAGAATTGCTAATTTAATTGAGAATAACTCTGTAGATCCCTATAACATTCTCGCAGTAACTTTTACAAATAAAGCTGCTAAAGAAATGAAAGCAAGACTGCAAGTACTACTAGCACAAGAAATAGCTTTAAATCAATTTGGGCAGCCTTGGTCAACCCTTAAGGAATTTGATCAGAATCAATTAAGAACAAATATTGATCAAGAGAGACTAAGGGACCTATGGATAGGAACTTTTCATGCATTATTTTCAAGACTTTTAAGATATGATATAGAAAAATATCAAGACCCTGAAGGTTTAACCTGGACTCGGCAATTTTCAATTTATGACGAGACAGATTCTCAGACCCTAATAAAAGAAATTGTTGGTCAAGATATGAGTCTTGATCCAAAAAGATTTGATCCTAAGAAAATTAAGAGGGCTATAAGTAATGCAAAAAATCAATGTTTTACAGCTAATGACCTTGAAGAAAAAGCTGATAATCATTTTGATAAGATAATCGCAGATGCTTACAGAAGATATAGGATATCTCTCTCAAAAAATAATGCTTTAGACTTTGATGATCTTCTACTATTGCCTGTGTTTTTATTAAGGCAAAATGATTTAGTTAGGGATTACTGGCATAAAAGATTCCAGCATATATTAGTTGATGAATATCAAGATACAAATAGGACACAATATGAACTGATTAAATTAATTACGGCTGGGAATACTGAACCAAACAAATTTTGCGAATGGAATGATAGATCAATTTTTGTTGTCGGAGATGCAGATCAAAGTATTTATAGTTTTAGGGCAGCAGATTTCAGAATATTAATTGGATTTCAGGAGGACTTTAAAAATTCATCTAATAATGATCAGAAAGCCTCTCTGGTTAAATTAGAAGAAAACTATAGATCTTCATCAAATATTCTTACCGCTGCAAACTCTTTGATTGAAAATAATACTGAAAGAATTGATAAAGTTTTAAGGCCTACAAGAGAGCGAGGAGAACTTTTAAAGTTGCTTAGCTGCGATGATGAGATATCTGAAGCTGAGGCAATAACAACAAAATTAAGGTCTCTAAATAATTACAATAATCAACCAATCTGGAAAAATTTTGCAATCCTCTATAGAACTAGGGCTCAATCTAGAGTATTAGAAGAATCTCTAGTAAGATGGAGAATTCCATATACAATCTTTGGCGGATTACGTTTTTATGACAGAAGAGAAGTTAAAGATGCTGTCGCTTATTTAAAAGTCTTAGTAAATTCTTCAGATAATGTAAGTCTTTTAAGAATCATAAATGTCCCTAGAAGGGGGATAGGAAAAACAACTATTCAAAAGCTTAATGAGCTATCAAATAATTTGAACATTCCATTATGGGAGGTCATAAATGACAAACAAAGCTTAGATGAAACTATAGGCAGATCATCAAAGGGTATTAATAAATTCACAGAGCTTATGAATGACCTTCTTTGCTATATAGAGAACTCGGGGCCTGCTCAAATTCTTCAATTAATTCTAGAAAAAAGCGGTTACTTAAGTGATTTATTAACAAGTGGTTCAGAGGAATCTGAAGATAGAAGAAATAATCTTCAGGAATTAATAAATGCTGCTACTCAATTTGAAGAAGAGACCGAGAACCCAAATGTAGAGGGATTCTTATCAACAGCAGCTTTAACAACAGATAATGATACAAAAAAAAATAATCCTAACTCTGTCACTTTAATGACTCTCCATAACAGTAAAGGATTAGAATTTCAAAATGTATTTATAACTGGACTAGAACAAGGTTTATTTCCAAGCCACAGGTCAATTGATACTCCTTCTCTTCTAGAAGAAGAAAGAAGATTATGCTATGTAGGTATTACAAGAGCTAAAGAGAGAGTTTTCTTATCACATGCAAGAGAAAGAAGATTGTGGGGAGGTATGCGAGAAGCAACAATTCCTTCAATATTTCTCTCAGAAATACCAGAGGAACTTATTGATGGGGAATTACCTCAATCAAGTGGTGCTTCTATCAGAAGGGATCGTCATCTTGATCGTTTAACAAGAGTGGATAGAAACGATTCAAATGAATTTATTAATAGACCTATAAATGCAGTAAGAAAACTATATTCAGGACCCAGTAAAGGAAAAAGTTGGTTGATTGGAGATAAAGTAATTCACTCCAAATTTGGCAAAGGTGAAATCATACATATTTTTGGCAGTGGCGAGAAAATATCTTTAGCAGTAAAGTTTGGTGATAAAGGGAGCAAAATTCTAGACCCAAGATTAGCTCCAATAAGAGCAATAAACTGAAATTTGCATGAATGATATTTCTGCTTATATAAATTCAGCAATATTAAAAATCCCTTTTAATTTATTTAATATAATTTCTCAGTATATTGAATTGAATAGTAGCGTTAAAGTTGCAATTGTAGGTGGCTATATAAGAGATTTATTAATCACTAAAATTCATAAAAAGAGTTTTTTCAATCCACTTGATATTGATATAGTTATAGAAGGATCTTCAGTCGATTTAGCAAAATACATAAAAAAAAATATCTCAAATGTTGAACTTTGTTTGATAAAAGAATTTGAAATATACGACACTGTAGAACTAAATATTAACGATTTTAAAATTGATATAGCTTCTGCAAGAAAAGAGAAGTATGAAGCACCAGGATTAAATCCAATTGTAAAACATGCAAATATTAAAGAGGATTTAAAAAGGAGAGATTTCAGTATAAATGCAATTGCTTTTGAATTCTCAAAGCAAGAAATTTATGATTTCTTTGATGGTATAAAACACATACAAGAAAAAGAATTGCATTTGCTGCATGAAAATAGTATTCAAGATGATCCTAGTAGATTAATAAGATGCGCAAGATATGCTTCAAGATTAGATTTCAAAATTTCAAATAAATCACTTCAACAATCTCAAAAGATTATCCAAAGATGGCCCTGGGATATTATGAAGGATGATGCTAAATCTAAATTTCCGCCTGGAATAAGTATAAGAATCAGGATGGAATTGGCAGAAATATACAAATATGATAATCTCCCAAAAATAGTTACTTTATTAAACGATTGGGGAATTATTTCTATCATAAATAAAAATATTAATACTAATAATAAATTTTTAAGGGGTCTAAAGTGGATTAAAAAACTAAAAGGTAATTATATTCTCTACCTATTAAAAAATTCAGAAAATTTAGAGCTTACTTGTCAAAGATTTTTTATTAATAGCAAGGAAAAGAAGATTCTCAAAGATTACTTAAATACCACAAATCAATTAGAAAATGAAAAAGAAAAATTTCTCTATTTAACCCCCTCGCAATGGACTGAATTTATTGAAACAAAAAACTTAGATGAAGAGACAGTTAAATTATTAATTTGCAATGGGGGTTTATTTTGGAAATCATTTTTTAAATGGCTATTTGTTTATAAATTTATTAAGTCCAAAAAAAGTGGAGAATTTTTAAAAAGTGAAGGATGGCAACCGGGGAAAGAAATGGGGAATGAAATTAAAAGGTTGAGATATATGGAGATTGATAATATCAAAAAGAAATAACTATCAATTTATTACTTCTCCAACTTTATACCATTCATCCTTTAAAAATTTTTCATACTTAGGGTCACAACATATCAAAAGCGGCCCACAAGTTTGTGGATCTAATAATAATGAGATTTTTTCTTTAAAGCTGTCATTATTAACTTTATTTTTTTTTGAAAATTCGATAATTCTATTACTACGTTTTTCTGCAATAATTTGATCAAATATTTCTTTATTTGATTCGAACAGAGAACTTTTGATTCCTTTATTTATTAAATCAAATACTCCTGGATAAGCTTTAAATGCAAACAAATCTAATAAAACCCTAATAGGCTCAAGCTTATTATCTTTCCTTAATAAATTAGATGAATCGATCATCTCTTTAAGGTGTCCTATAAATCCATAGCCAGTTACATCAGTAGCTGCATTGATAAATGTTTCTCCAAACTTATCTTGAAGCAAACAAATTTTTTCAATTAATGGTTGCTGACTTGTAACTAAATTTCTCATTATCTCCTCTGAACTATCTTTCAAATTAATATTTTGCATTTGAGCAGCAAAAAAAATTCCCACGCCTAGAGGCCTTGACATTAGGATAATATCTCCTTTTTTCATACCGGATTTTAACCATGGTTTTACTCCATTTTTCAAAACGCCTTGAACAGTTAAAGAAATATCGATTCCTAAAGAATAAGGTTGATCAACAAAACTTCTTGACTCAAAAGTATGCCCTCCAACTAACTTACCCCCTTGTTCTTCAACTGTTGATTTTATCCCTTTTAGACAATGAGAAAAAAGGTAGCTTTGAAAATCTTTTCCTACTTTTGGAAGTGATATTACGGCTTGTACAGATGAAAGTTTTACACCGCAAGCCCATAAATCTGAGCAAGCATGCAACACAGTAATTTTTGCATTTAGCCAAGGATCACTTATCAATGCCGGAAATCCATCAACACTTTGAAGAATAATATCTTGATTATTTTTATAAATTTCAACAGAATCCTCAGGAGAAGTTGCAAAATTTTCAAGTTGAGCACTTCTTAAGGATTTATTTAAAGTACTTTGAGGAATTTTAGCGGCACATCCTCTACATTCTTCCATCCCACCTTCTTTGACTTTTTGATTCATATTCGAATCTAAAATACGAAATTTCTTTATGAAACCTTCATCAATTTTATTTTTAAGGTACCAAATAAGAAAAGAAGGCCCAATAACAACATCACCATAAACAGCAAAAGCTTTCGGACGCTTTTTAGGATAAGAATTTACTATTTGCAATCCAAATTTTTGAGGAGACCATTTTTTTAATGTTTCACCTTTTATTTCCTTCTGAATATTAGTAGCCAATATATTTAATACTTTCACTGCAAATATTCCAGAAGAAGGTCTCTTAGAGGTCTGTATGACTGCGCAATCACCAGTCGCAAAAGTTCCAAAAAAACTTTTTAACCTTAATTGCTGATCTGTAAAAAATCGTCCTTTTGAATCCAATTCTGAATCATATTTTTGTACCCAATGTGGTGATGAATTTCCAGTACATAAGAGAATCTTTCCATAATAAACAGGAAGTTGGCCAACTACTTCTATATTCGATCTGTAAAAAGTTTTTAAGATTTTTTCATCTACCTTATCTAATTTGCATAAAATTTTTAAAGATCTTTTTTTCCATCTTTTTCTCAAGGCAAAAGCAACTTCAATTGCTGCGAGTCCACTTCCTACAATTACAAAAGATTGTTCAGTTTCAGAATCATGCTTATCTTCGTTTTTAATTAACTCATAAGCCTTAAAAAAAGGTTTAATTGGGAAAGCAATTTGATTATTTACTAAATCTTCAAATTCTCCTGAAATTTTGGTTTGACTTCCATAATTAAGTACTAATTTTGAGTAACAAATTGATGGTCTATTTTTTAAAAAAATTTTTTTTAACTGAAAATCAATATTTATTACCTCTTCTTTTATAAAAGCTACTCTTGACTTTTTAGCTAAAGATCTAATATTGATTAAGCTTTCATCTAAAGAAATTGATTTAGAAATAACAGAAGGGAACATAGCCGAATAAACTAACTTAGTATCTCTGGATATAATTGAGATAGGTATTTCTGGCATTAATTTCGGATACATCAACCATTTTCTCATCAAAAGAACATTTGTATGTCCGCCACCAATTAGTACTAGATGATTAATAGTCATTTCATTACAATGAATAAACAGCATTTATTACCCATTAAAGAATCAAGATTAGGAGTAATTGGTGGGAGTGGTTTCTATTCAATTGACAAAATAGAATGTCATGAAGAAATCGATGTCAATACACCTTATGGTAAACCTTCTGATTCAATTAGGCTCTTTAAAACTGGTAATTTAGAAATAGCTTTTATAGCGAGGCACGGTAGAACACATAAGCTGAATCCGACAGAAATACCTTACAAAGCTAACATTTGGGCTCTCCGATCAATTGGTGTGAGGTGGATAATCGCTCCATCAGCAGTTGGCTCCCTTCAAGAACAAATCAGGCCCCTTGATATTGTTATTCCAGATCAATTTATTGATCGAACTCATAAAAGACCAGCAACATTTTTTAATGAAGGAGCGGTAGCTCATGTAACTATGGGGGATCCTTTTTGTATGAACTTGTCAGGAATATTATGTAATGTTAGCGAAGAAAATATCCCAGGAGGAAGACAATTACATAGAGGAGGAACATATCTAGCAATGGAGGGGCCCGCCTTCTCTACCAGAGCAGAATCCAATTTATATAGAAGTTGGGGTTGTTCAATTATAGGTATGACTAATCACACTGAAGCAAGATTAGCTAAAGAAGCTGAGATAGCTTATTCTTCTCTCTCTATGGTTACTGATTATGATTGTTGGCATCAAACTCATCAGGAAGTATCAGTAGAGATGGTTTTGGAAAATCTCAGAGCGAATACTGAAGTTGCTAACAAAATTATCTTTGAAATCGCGAAAGTTATCGATCTAAAGAGACCTCAAAGCAAATCCCATTGTTCTTTAAAGGATGGTTTAATAACTCAAAAAGAAAATATCCCTAGTTTTACAAAAGAAAAACTAAAGATATTTACAGATTCTTATTGGAACTAGATACTACATAAATAGTTAAAAAGGAATAAGGGATTTAGCCTGCACCTACTCCTTGGTATGAACCGTAGAAAAATATACCTAAGACGAAAATAACAGCTATTCCTCCCGCTGTAGCAACTAGCCAAAGAGGAAGGGTTCCTTCTGTCCATCTTCTTTCCCATGCTACTGCTGGTCTACCATCAGGTAATCTATCGGGAATTCTGCCATCAGGGCCTTTTAATTTACTCATGATTTTAATTTAGTTGAAAAAGTAACTGGAAAATAAAATTCCTAAAACAAATACTGCTAATAAGCCTAAATAAAGGCTTGTACGATTAAGTTCTACTGGAACTTTATTCGGATTTTCGTTTACTTGCATAATTAATAAAGTTATCTTAAAAATTGCATAGCTGCTATAGCACCTAAAAAGAAGACTGAAGGAATCGCCAGCGCATGAACTGCGAGCCAACGAACAGTAAAGATAGGATAAACGCGGACTTCAACAGCCTGCATTGGAGCTTGAGAATTTGACATAATTATTTTGTTCTTAAATCTAATTGAGATTTAGCATCATATCTTTGCGTTACAACAGGTGCTTTTGATTCAGAGGCCTGGAAATAACTATCCGGACGTGGAGTTCCAAAAGCATCATAGGCTAAGCCTGTATAGACAAATAGGAAGCCCGCTATAAAAATAGCTGGGAGTGTTACTGCATGAATAATCCAGTATCTAATACTGGTGATTATTTCAAAGAAAGGGCGTTCACCCGTTGAACCTGCGGCCATAATCACAATTATTTACCTTATGATCTTACAAGGAAAAATCCTAAGTTTGTGAAGAAATTTACAGCTTGGTTACAGACAGTTGTTAAATTGCAACAAAATTAAGGATTTTTTTATTTTTTAATTTCATGGAAATTAGCCGTTCCACCTGAGGATATAACCCCTTTCTCCCAGAATAAAGCCTTTTTTAGCATCTAATTCATCTTTGTCTAAGAATTGAATCTTGATATAGTTAGTTGGCAGATTTGAAGCAACAGGATCAGAATCCCATGTTTTACCATCATCTTTACTAACTATTAAAGTCCCGTTACCACCGCCGGCCCAGATATTTCCTTCAGGATCCCAACCCATATCTAAATAATTGTAGCCATTTAGAATTGGAACTATTGGTTTAGTCCAACTTTCTAAATCATTACTATCCTCATTAAATCTTATTTCAGCCCCTCGGGATAACATCCATAAATTACCGTTTGGATTAAATCCTATGCTTTGTACTCTTTTACTACTTGCTCTTTGATGAGCTATCCAAGTATCACTTTCATTTTCAAGAGTAGAGAAAAAATTACCAAGACTACTTACACTTACATAATCTCCATTAGATGTTCTTCTTAAATCTCTAATACCCCCCTGCTCTGAAGGGTCTGATACTTTTGCTTCCCATGTTTCACCACTATTTGAGGTTACATAAATAGCAGCTGAAGTTGTTGCCAATTCAGCTACTCCATCATCAATAGTTGTAACTAAAAAAGGCTGGCCAGGCAACTTACCAAGGGATAACCTAGTCCAGTTTTTGCCTTCATCAATCGTATGCATAACTAAGGAAGGTTGTCCTATCAACCATCCCTCAGAACCCCTAAAATCTATATCAAGTAAACGGAAATTCTCCTCTGCAGCAATATCTAACGATCTTTTTTCCCATGATTTCCCTCCATCATTAGATTCCATAATTAGTCTATTTGAACCAACTAAAAATCCATGATTATTATCTATGAAATCTATATCTAATGCATTTGATTGATCTTCAAATTGAATTGTTTCCCAGGGACTACTCTCGCTCATTTTTACACCTGTTGAAGAACAACTACTTAAAATAAAGCAAAGTGTAAATGTTAAAAGTAGATTTGGAATACTAGTTAAAAATTTTTTCATGAATATATTTTAATGCAAAGAGTACAAAGAAAGAAAACATGCAGCTGCAAATGCTAAACCACCAAATATTAAAATGTTTTTCTGACCAGGTGGCAGACTATTGAATCCAAAGCCATAAGTTAAATTCTCTTCAAAACCACTAGGTTTTTCTCTAGGGCCTATATCTTTATACAAATTTTTACCTGCTCTACAGACTGGACAAGCAAAAGTGTTTCCATCTATCGCTAAGAAAGAGGTATTTTTAGGAATGTTAAGTTTTTTGTTTCCTTCAATAGGATCATAAATATATCCACAACTTCTACATTCGAATCTATTTTGTTCTAAATTAGTAATAAGTTCTTTATCTTTAAACTCTAAAAGTTTTTCAGAAGATTCTTCATTTGCTAAATCTTCAACTATTTGGTTATCCTCAGAAGATGGTTGAATGTTCTCACTCACGATTTAGTATTTAACTTTAGAGACTCTAAAAGATTTTGCTGAATTAAGCGAATTTTCCAACAATTTTTTTAAATGTTTTCACTACCAGGCTACGAATATTTTTTAGGTTTTTTAATAATTGCAGCTGCAGTTCCGATTTTAGCTTTAGTTACTAACCTGATAGTTTCTCCAAAAGGAAGGACCGGCGAAAGAAAACTTACATACGAATCAGGGATGGAGCCTATTGGGGGAGCTTGGATTCAATTCAATATCAGATATTACATGTTTGCATTAGTATTCGTTATATTTGATGTAGAGACTGTATTTCTCTATCCTTGGGCGGTTGCTTTCAATAGACTAGGTTTACTAGCATTTATTGAAGCTCTGATATTTATTGCAATATTAGTAATTGCTCTTGCATACGCATGGAGAAAAGGAGCTTTAGAATGGAGTTAAAAAATTGAACAATCCACTTTCACCAAAAGCAATAAGAGAACTCAGAGAAGAAACTTGTAATCCTCTCGGTGCTCCCCAAGTCACGACTGACTTAAGCGAAAATATTATAATGACAAGTTTAGATGACCTTCACAACTGGGCTAGATTAAGTAGTCTATGGCCACTTTTATATGGAACTGCATGCTGTTTTATAGAATTTGCAGCACTCATAGGGTCTCGATTTGACTTTGATAGATTTGGCTTGGTACCTAGAAGCTCCCCAAGACAAGCAGACTTACTAATTGTTGCTGGAACAGTCACAATGAAAATGGCACCAGCATTAGTAAGATTATATGAGCAAATGCCAGAACCAAAATATGTCATTGCCATGGGAGCTTGTACCATAACTGGTGGAATGTTTAGTGCAGACTCAACAACAGCAGTTAGAGGAGTTGATAAATTAATCCCAGTTGATTTATATCTTCCTGGATGTCCCCCTAGACCAGAAGCTATTTTTGATGCTGTTATAAAATTAAGAAAAAAAGTTGCTAATGAGAGTATTCTTGAGAGAAGTAAAGCTGAACAAACTCATAGATATTTAACTATAGATCATGAAATGAATCTTGTTTTTTCAGAAAATACTGGTGAGTATTTAAATAAAAAATCTGAAAAGTCAATTGAATTTTCTAACCTCAATAAGATAGAAGAAAGTAATGAAAATATATATGAAACAAATTCGATAGATAAAGAAATAAAATAATGGAAAATAATATTTCACCTGAATCTTCAGAAAAAATTGTAAAACAAAGTGGAATAGTAAGTAATCAGCTTTCTAAAGATGGAATTACAAACGAATCTTTAGGGAATGATCATGTAGGTGTTGAGATACTTTCAGTAAAGCCAGAAAAATTGTACGAAGCAATATCTACTTTAAAAGGATATGGCTTTAACTACCTTCAATGTCAAGGAGGTTACGATGAAGGGCCAGGAAAATGTCTTGTAAGTTTTTACCATCTAATCTCACTTGGAGATATTCAAGATATAAAAGAGATTAAAGAAATAAGAGTAAAAGTTTTTTTAAATAGAGACTCAGATTTATCAGTACCTAGCCTTTATAAAATTTTTAAGGGAAGTGATTGGCAAGAAAGGGAAACCTATGACATGTTTGGGATCAATTTTGCTAATCATCCAAATCCAACAAGACTCTTAATGCCAGAAGACTGGAGAGGATGGCCATTAAGAAAAGATTATATACAACCTGACTTCTATGAATTACAAGATGCTTATTAGAAAAATTTATTAATTTAATTTCTTCAATTTTTTATTAATAAACATTACTGCCCTTGCAAGTCTTCGGGGATCATGCCTAAGTGTTGGAGTTATCTTTCTTGAATAAAGAGGAGCTTGCAAGACGTAATATCCTTCTGATATTAATTCTTCTTTATTACAAACCACTGGCATGGCACCTCTACTTTGGTAATAATCAACAAGGGGTGACTTTTCAAATTGAATTTGAGAAAGTATTGCATTAAATATTCGATTTTTTACACCAAAATTTGATAATTGCTTTTCTATTGCTTTGATGTGTTGATATACGTCAAGATTATCCGTTTCCCCTGGTTGAGTCATCAAATTACTTATGTAGATTTTGGGAGCATTACTTTTCAGAAGAGCATCTACAATTTCGGGGACTAGTAAATTAGGTAGCAAGGAGGTATAAAGACTTCCTGGACCAAGTATTATCACGTCTGCTTCTGTAATAGATTCAAGAGCACTAGGAAGAGCTGGTGGGTTTTCGGGCAGATAACCAATCCTGGAAATCACCTTTTTTGATTGACTTATTTTACTTTCACCAAATATTTTCTCACCATCTTCAAGTTCTGCCCAAAGCATTACATCTGTATTTGTTGCAGGCAATACTTGCCCTTGTACTGCCAACACTTTACTGGAGGCCTGAACCGCCTTTTCTAAACTCCCCGTAATTGTTGTTAGAGCAGATAAGAATAAATTGCCAAAACTATGTCCTTCTAATCCACTACCTCCAGAAAATCTGTATTGAAACAATCTTGTTAATATTGGTTCTTCATTTGATAAGGCTGCTAAACAATTTCTGATATCTCCAGGTGGTTGAACTCCTAATTGTTTTCTTAAAACCCCGCTACTACCTCCATCATCTGAAACTGTAACTATTGCAGTTATATTGCTGCTGTAGTTTTTTAGGCCTTTCAATAATGTTGACAAGCCGGTTCCTCCTCCGATAGCAACAATATTTGGGCCTCTATTTAATTTACTTTTTACTCTTAGTGCATCTACTAAAAATGTATTTTTTTCTGGAACAAGAGCTCTTTGTATAGAATTAATACTTCTATTTTGCCCAATACCAATCAAGAGAAGACCAAACAAAAGGATTAATGGTCCTAAAACTGAAATAGGCAAAATTTTTGTTGCCACGTTCATTATCGAGAAAAAGACATCTATTAACCAATAAAGAGGTCTTAAATTAGTCCAGATTGCAATCCCTAATAAAGAAGTTAATAAACCAATAGCAGAAGTTATCATCCATCTTTTGATTACTAACCCTGGCAATAGCCAACTTAGAATTCTTATAATTTTATTTATCAAACCCAAATTGGACTTTTTAAAATAAGATAAGGTTCTCTTTATTCTTTTTTTCTTCTTCTGCATCAAAGTCCTCTTAAATTTCTTAAAATTTAAATATATAAATTGATTATAAATCAAATACATACATCCTTTTTTATTTATAAAAAGTAGGCAATATGTATTTAAAGACAAATTGCTCTATATACATTTTGAAAAAAACAAAGCATGTCGTAGAAACCAATAATCTCTCAATTAGTTGGGGAGAACTTATTGTACTAAATAAAATCAATTTAAAACTTTATGAGGGAGAAAAATTAGCTATTGTTGGCCCTTCAGGTTCTGGTAAATCAACCATATTAAAAATTTTGGCAGGTTTGATTTTACCAACTGCAGGAGAATTAAGCATATTTGGACAAAAACAAAATTACTTAAGATTAGATCAAACTAGTCCTCCAGATGTAAGATTAGTTTTTCAGAATCCTGCTTTATTAGGATCTTTAACTGTTGAAGAAAATGTAGGCTTTCTACTTCAAAAGAATAGAAATTTATCCAAGAAATTTATTCAAGAAACTGTAAAAGAATGTTTAGAAGAAGTAGGATTATTTAATGTTGAGAAAAAGCTGCCAAATGAATTAAGTGGCGGTATGCAAAAAAGAGTAAGTTTTGCAAGAGCATTGATTAAAGATCAAGATTTAGATAATAAAAGTCAACCATTATTACTTTTTGATGAACCTACTGCTGGTCTTGACCCTATAGCTTCATCAAGAATTGAAGACTTAATTAATAATACAAATAATAAAGCCAATGGATCATCTATTGTTGTTAGTCATGTTCTTAGTACTATAGAAAGGACTTCAGAAAAAGTTGTTATGCTCTATGGAGGTAAATTCAGATGGGCTGGTTCGATTGATGAATTTAAAGAGAGTAATGATCCTTATGTTTTTCAATTTAGAAATGGGAACCTTGCAGGACCAATGCAACCAAAAGACATTTAAAAATTATGCGTAGAAGCCTAAGAGATTCGATAGTAGGATTTTCCTTGTTAGGAGGTTTATTAGTATTTACATTTTTTTCATTCTGGTTAAGAGGTGTAAAAATGTCTTCGAAAAATTGGTATCTTTTTGCAGAATTTAACAACGCAAGTGGTTTATCAAAAAAATCTCCAGTAACTTATAGAGGCATCTTAGTAGGTTCAATTGAGGATATTCTTTTTACTAATGAATCAATCAAAGCAAAAATTGTTTTAAATAATCCAGATATTATTCTTCCCAAACCTGCGTTCGCAAGAGTTGTTACTAATTCATTTTTAGGGGGAGATGTTCAAGTTGCACTAGAAACTAGTGAAAAAACAATTTCAAATAATACTCCAAAAGCCATATCAGACAACTGTGATAGTAAATTAATCATTTGCCAAGGAGACACTATTACTGGAAAGCAACTATCGAGCCTTTCAAATATCACTAACAGGATAAATCAACTACTTAAAGAATCAAATCAAGAAAATTTAATTGAAAATGTAGTTAATTCAATAGACCAATTTGATAAAACACAAGAAAATCTTGATGAACTAATTTATTTGTCAAAGCAAGAAATTATTAGAGTTAAACCTCTTATAAAAGAGGTAACCATAGCAGCAGGTCATTTAAACAATATTTTGTCTACTATGAATGACGAAGAAACTCTAAAAGATATTAAATTAACAATAGAAGCGGCCGAATCAATATCAGGCAAATTTGATAAAATGAGTGATGATTTTGAGCAATTAATGAAAGATAAAGAATTAACTAAATCTATAAGAGATTTGACAATTGGACTATCAAAATTCCTTAATGAGATTTACCCATAAAAAATTTAAAATTCATTAATTGCATTTAAGGCCATAGCGGCAATTGTCTTATCAGTAGCTTTAGGCAATTGAACATATTTCCCTTGTGCAGCTTCTGCAAGTTCTTTTCCAAAGCCACTAGCTATAAATTTCCTTTCTGTATCAATAATTAATAACTTTATTCCTAACATGGGGTATTTAGCGGCAATATCTAATACTTCTTGTTTTAAATCCACATTTTCGTTTTCATTTACTTCTGCTTGACCTAATGATGTACCTAAAGGGACATTCCCCCTCCCATCAGTTATTCCAACAACAATGACCTGACCTATATCTCCTGTAGAAAGAGCATTTTTTGCTACTTTTGCTGATTGAGTTAACCCATGAGCTAAAGGAGAGCCCCCTCCACATGGCATAGTCTCTAACCTTCTTTTTGCTGCAGTAATAGATCTTGTTGGAGGCAAAAGAACCTCTGCTTGATTCCCTCTAAATGGTATTAGAGCTACTTCATCTCTATTTTCATAAGCCTCAGTCAAAAGTCTGATTACAGCACCTTTAGCACTTTGCATTCTATTAAGTGCCATAGAACCACTAGCATCAACTAAAAAAATAACCAAAGCTCCTGCCTTTTTTTGAAGGAGCTTTGACCTAAAGTCATTTTCTTCAATAATTATAGTTTTATTAGGATTCTTTAATCTTCTAGATTTCTGATATGGAGCAGCGGCTCTTAGAGTCGCATCAACAGCAATTCTTTTTACTTTACCTCTTGGAATTAAAGGTCTGACATATCTACCTCTGCTTTGACTTAGAATTACTGATCTACTTCCACTATTTCCTGCTTTAGATTTTGCTGATGAAAAAAGCAATAAATCAGGATCTACCATGCATGATTCTGGATCAAGAATAAATTCTTCTGGAATATCAGGAGTAGAATCTTCTTCCCCATCAGAATTATCTTGTTCTTCTTCTTGATTATCCTCATTTTCGTTAGATTCAGGTTCAGAATCTTCATTATTTGACTGAGGTGGAGGTGGACTTTGATCCTCAGGCGGTGGTGGTTGAATATCATCATCCTGAGGTGGCATTTGCGTAGCTCTAGGAAGGATTACCAACCTTACTGCAACCTTTAAATCATCAGAATTAACATTCTCATCACCTCTAAGGGCTGCATTTGCTTTGGCAACTTTTACTGCAAATAACTCAGATCTGTGTCCTTCGACTCCACCTCTAAGGGCTTCATTTACTAAATAAGTTATTTGTTCTTTAGTAATTTTTACATCCTTTAACCATTGCCTAGCCAAAATTAACTGGGTGGATAAATTATCAGATTCTTCAGACCATTTTTCTGAAAACTTGATATTGTTTTCAGCATGAGATAATACAGATTTTGTTATTTCAACTCTTTGGTTATTATCTATCGATTGATCCGCAGAAAGAACGATTGCAAATCTATCTAATACATGATCTCTTAAAGCTCCTTCTTCGGGATTATAAGTTGCAATCAAAAGTGATCTGCAAGGATGAGAAAGACTTAACCCATCTCTTTCAATATTATTTTGTTCTCTACCAGTAGCTTCAAGAATTAAATTTACAATCCCGTCATCCAATAAATTAATATCATCAACATACAAAACACCCCTATGAGCCTCTGCTAAAACTCCTGGCTGAAAAACTTGCTCGCCTGTATTTAATGAAGCAGAAACATCTATAGATCCAACTAGTCTGTCTTCCGTAATTCCAATTGGGACTTGAATGAATGGAGCCTGCACAACCTTGCTTGGAATACTTTCAATTTGATTAAGGTAATCAATACCAATAATTTTCGCTATTAATTGATTAATATTTTTATCCCATTCTTCAGGTTTAGTTGGATCTAAATTTCTACTTATAGGTCTGAAAGAAGTCTTATTATCATTTAATTTCTCGAGTATTAATTCATTATCTATTATTTCTATCGGTGGGATTAAGGAATGCAAACCTCTTGCCAATACCGACTTACCTGTACCTCTACCACCTGCAATGATTACTCCTCCTAAGCTAGGATCGACAGCTGCTAAAAGTAAAGATAATTTTAATAAGCTATGACCTGTAATTGCAGCTAATGGAAATGCCCTAAACGAATCCTTCTTTTGCATTAAATTCTTTATGTCTTCTTTCCCTTTTAACTTTTGTTCCAAAATCACTTTAAAAATCCCTGATATAGAATTTATCCAATAACGAAGTTTTTTGTAGTGGAATTATCAAATCTTAATATCAAAAATGGACTATGTATATCTCTAGGAGCAAATATTGATAGTAATTATGGTAAACCTATCGAATCATTAATAATTTGCAAACCAAAAATAGAGAACCTTATCAAGAGTTGGATAAATAAATCTAAATCTTTTGAGAAAGAAATTGAATCATCACAAACAATTTTTTATTGGTCCTCAATATATGAAACAAGTCCTCATGGAGTTAAGGATGATCAACCAAATTATTTAAATACTCTTCTTTTAGTAAAAAGTAAGTTTTTTCCAAACCTAACAACAAACAACGCAAAATTACTCCTAAGAGAATTAAAAAATTTGGAAAGAAATTTTGGGAGAAAAAAAACACCCAATAATATGAAATGGCTACCTAGATGTTTAGATTTAGATATTCTATGGTGGGAAGATTTTTGTTTCAAGGATGATGAATTAATATTGCCTCACCCAAGATTTATGAATCGTAATTTTGTAATATCTCCTTTGTCTGAGGTCCTAAGCAGAACACAAACATTAAAAAAAATAGAAGAGCCAAGATGGCTTGTTGATTAATTTACAGAATTCTAAAATAATTGTTAGGGTATTTTTATTTAAATTATGGAAGATAAAAATCACTTCAAAAAAGCCATTTTTAAAGAAAAAATATCTGAATTAATAACAAAAAAATTTAGTTTTGAAATAAATAGAATTGAACTTCCCAATGGACATGAAGGTGAATACGGACAAATAATATTCCCAAACGCTGCATTAGCTGTACCAATAACAAAGGAAAATAAAGTTATACTTCTTCGCCAATATAGATTTGCTGTATCAAGATATTTACTTGAGTTTCCGGCTGGTACTTTAGAAAATGGAGAGACCCCAATAAAATCAATCAAAAGAGAAATTCAGGAAGAGTCTGGATATAAAGCAGAAAAGTGGGATGAACTAGGAGCTCTCGTTAATGCTCCTGGATATTCAGATGAAGTAATTCATTTATTTCTTGCACGCGATTTAAGCAAATTAAACAATCAGTTAAAAGGAGATTTAGATGAAGATATAGAAGTTTTACTTATGGAACCTGAAAGTTTGGATAATTTGATTTCTAGTGGTAATGAAATTCTGGATGCAAAAACTGTAACAGCTTGGTTTAGAGCAAAACAATTTTTGGGAATTAAATGAATAACCCCAGAATACTTTTTTGGCATAGAAAAGATCTTCGAATTAATGATAATAATGCTTTGAACAAAGCATATTCTTTATCAAATGCTATTACTGCAACATATATTTTAGATCAAAATTATTCTTACGACTTCAATGCGAAATCTAGAGCATGGTTTCTTGGGAATTCACTCGAAGAATTAAGTAAAAACTGGAAAAATATCGGAAGTAGATTGATCATAGATGAGGGAGATCCCTTAATTCTGATACCTAAATTAGCTAAATTAATTGATGCTAAGTTTGTTGTATGGAATAAAGCGATAGAACCTTATGAAATTAATAGGGATTTAGAAATAAAAGATAATTTAAAAAAATTTAATATTGAGTTTATAGAACTATGGGATCATATATTAATAGAGCCTTCTCAAATTTTCACTGGAGGTAACAAACCATATTCAGTTTATGGTCCGTTTTACAAGAATCTAAAGTCGAAAATTAATTTTGTAAACGTGAAAAAAAATTTTAATAATATTGTTGATCTAAAAGATTTAGAGATAGGGATTAAAGAAAAAAAGAAAATTGATTCATCAAGATTAATATTAGATCGATTTCATAAAAATATAAATTTTGCTGGAGTTGATTTATGTCCTTGCAAACCGGGCGAGCTCGCTGCAGAAAAATTATTAGATCAATTTATTTGCAAAGATAAAATTGGATCTTACGAATCTTCAAGAGACTTTCCATCTCAAAATGGAACATCTTTCCTCAGCGCTTCGTTGAGATTTGGGACTATAAGTATACGAAAAGTGTGGGAAGCAACATTATTTTCTAACTTAATAAATATAAATAAACACAATCGACTATCAATAGAAACTTGGCAGAAAGAATTAGTTTGGAGAGAATTCTATCAACATTGCTTATTTAATTTTCCAGAATTAGAGAAGGGGCCCTATAGAAAAAAATGGGACCTTTTCCCTTGGCAAAATAATCATGAATGGTTTACTCGATGGAGCGATGGGCAGACTGGAGTACCTATTATTGATGCAGCAATGAGACAACTTAATAGTTCTGGTTGGATGCATAATAGGTGTCGAATGATAGTGGCTTCATTTCTAGTAAAAGATCTTATTTGCAATTGGCAAATGGGTGAAGAAAAATTTATGAAGGTATTGGTTGATGGTGACTTAGCGGCGAATAATGGAGGCTGGCAGTGGAGTGCGAGTAGTGGTATGGATCCAAAACCATTAAGAATTTTTAATCCTTATACTCAAACAAAAAAATTTGATCCTATTTGCAAATATATTAAATTCTGGATTCCTGAATTATCTAAGGTTTCTAATGCAGATATTCTTAATGGTGAGATATCTGATTTGGAAAAAAATAATTATTCAGGGGCTTTAGTTAATCACAATATTCAGCAAAGACTTTTTAAGGATCTTTACACACAAATCTGAAGTTCATTAATACAACTTTTTAAAATAATATTTAAATTTTCTGCCACATAAACTTGCTCTTCGTAAGAAATTTCTGGATACATTGGTAGGCTAAGTACTTCAGTACAAACTCTTTCTGTATTAATGAGTTTTTCTCTAGAAAAATTTTTATTTTTGTAGGCTATTTGTGCGTGTATTGGTATTGGATAATAAATAATAGAATTAATTCCTTTCTCGGAAAGTCTTAGTTTCAATAAATTTCTTAAAGAATTATTTTTTTTGACATCAGTTTCAAATAATTCTGAATAATCATTATTTATATCGTAATTATAATTTTTTAATTTGATCACAAATTGGTTCCAAGAATGAGAAACGTTTTCAGAATCAATCTTGGGTAAATGAATAAAACTATTTTTTTCTAATAAATCAAGATAATTATTAGCTATTTTTTTACGATTACTAATCCATTTTGATATAGATTTTATTTTGATATTTAAAACAGCTGCTTGTAGAGTATCTAGCCTACTATTAAAACCTATTTGAGTATGGTGATACCTTTTAGGACTTCCATGAACTGCCAACTCTCTGACCTTTTTTGCAATATTTTGGTCTGAAGTTGTAACTGCCCCTCCATCTCCAGCAGCGCCTAAATTCTTAGTTGGAAAAAAGCTAAAGCATCCTATATCTCCAATACTTCCTACTTTAGAATTTCCCCACATAGTACAAGTTGCCTGCGCGCAATCCTCAATTATTTTTAGATTATATTTTTTAGCTAATGTTTTTATTGACTTCATATTTACAGCATTACCAAATAAATGGACTGGCATAATAGCTTTAGTATTAGAGTTAATTTCTCCTTCAATTAAATCAATATTAATTAAATAATCATTTGGATTAATATCAACCAAAACTGGATTAGCGCCTACTGCACTTATAGCTTCAGCAGTTGCGAAAAAGCTGAAAGAAGAAGTAATCACTTCATCTCCTTTCCCAATATCTAAAGCACGTAAAGCAAGTACTAATGCATCAGTACCACTATTACACCCAACAGCATGATTTACCCCAACAAGAGATGCAAAATTCTCTTCAAACTCAGCAATCTCTTGACCACCTATATATTGTCCACCTTTAAGAACTTTGATAACTGCCTCCTCAATATCAGAGCCAATTTCCTGGAACTGTCGTTCTAATGTAAATGGAGGTATTTGCATATTTACTATATTAGCTTTAAAGGTTTTTCTCTGGGATAAATATTATATTTAATTCATTTAAACCAAGCAGGCTCTTTACCTGGAGTCCATTTTATATTGCATCCAAGCGATGGTTGTTGAGGATGTGGATAATTACTACTTTTAGTTAAGCCTTTAACAGCGGCACGTAAATCTTCACCAGTGATAGAAATATCATTACTAGGTCTACTACTATCAAGTTGACCATGATAAAAAAGGGGAAATTTTCTATTTCCAGCATTCGAGAAAAGATAAAAATCAGGGGTACATGCAGCCTTTAACTTTTTGGCAAAAACTTGGCTTTCATCATAAAGATAAGGAAAACTCCAGCCTTGTAATTGAGCTTGATTTCTTAAACAATCTGGAGAATCTGAAGGATGAGTAACAATATCATTACTTGAAACTGCGATAGTTTGAACTTTATCCTCAATATCACTACTTAAAACTGAAATATAATTTTCGATATATTTCACAAAAGGGCAATGGGCACAAATAAACATTAAAAGTAAATGCCTATCATCTAGTTTGGTTAAATTATAGTTTTCTTGATTAGAAGAATTGGTATTCATCATTTCGAAAGAAGGTAATTGAGTTCCTAATTCCAAAAACATTGAATTTGTTTTAACCATACTTAAAAAATATTCCCTTTAGTTGAAATTTATTGTATATTTTGCAGTAATTCGCAAAGAAGTGTACTTTTTGTAGGACAATTATATAAATAAGAAATAAAATGCTTCTAAATTTAACTGGCAAAAAAATTCTAGTTACTGGAATTGCCAACAATCGTTCAATAGCATGGGGAATTGCTCAGCAACTTTCAAAAGCTGGGGCTGAACTAGGGATTACTTATTTACCTGATGAAAAAGGAAGGTTTGAATCAAAAGTAAGAGAATTAACCAAAGATTTAGAGCCATCATTATTCCTCCCACTTGATGTTCAAAATCCTTCTCAAATTGAAGAAATTTTTGAAAATATTAAAACCAATTGGGGTCAAATTGATGGGTTAGTTCATTGTCTTGCATTCGCAGGTCGTGACGAATTAATTGGAGACTATAGTGCAACTTCATCCGAAGGCTTTGATAGAGCTTTGAATATTAGTGCTTATTCTTTAGCACCCCTATGTAAGGCAGCAAAACCACTTTTCAGCGATGGTGCCGGGGTAGTTTCTTTAACTTATTTAGGATCTGAGAGAGCTATACCTAACTATAATGTAATGGGCGTAGCAAAGGCAGCATTGGAGGCTTCAGTAAGATACCTTTCTGCAGAACTGGGCCCTGAAAAGCAAGTAAGAGTAAATGCTATTAGTGCTGGTCCAATTAGAACACTTGCGAGTTCTGCAATAGGTGGCATTTTGGATATGATCCATAATGTTGAAGAAAAAGCTCCCCTACGAAGAACAGTTACTCAAACAGAAGTAGGAAATACAGCTGCTTTTCTTTTAAGTGATCTTTCAAGTGGCATATCAGGCCAAACTATTTATGTTGATGCAGGTTATTGCATTAATGGAATGTAAATTACAATTTAAACAAATCAAATGTCATCCACAAGACAAGCTGAAATTAAAAGAAAAACAAATGAAACAGATATAAGTATTTTTCTTAATATAGATGGCAATGGAATTTCTGAAATTGATACTGGTATCCCTTTTTTAGATCATATGTTGCATCAAATATCTAGTCATGGATTATTTGATTTAAAAATAAGAGCTATTGGAGATACACATATTGATGACCACCATACAAATGAGGATGTTGGCATTGCTCTTGGGAAAGCCTTTACTAAAGCCCTAGGAGAAAGAAAAGGGATAAACAGATTTGGGCACTTTTTTGCTCCTTTAGATGAGGCTTTAGTTCAAGTAACATTAGATTGTTCAGGGAGGCCTCATTTGTCTTATGATCTCAAATTAAAAGCACCAAGAATAGGGAATTATGATACCGAATTAGTAAGAGAATTTTTTATAGCTTTTGTAAATAATAGTGGAATCACTCTTCATATCAATCAAATACAAGGTACAAATTCTCATCATATAGTTGAGGCATGTTTTAAAGCCTTTTCAAGAGCAATGCGAATGGCTTCTGAAATAGATATCAGAAGATCTGGAACTATCCCAAGTAGTAAAGGAATGTTAGAAAGTGATTAGATAGGTAAATTCAGTATTTTTCTGAATTAGCCACAATTTCATTTATTTTTGGCGAAAATAGAATAAGTTGAAGTCTCAAAGTGACTTATATTCAAGAAAAACAAATTAATGATAATCCAGCTTTTAACAAAGAAGACTGGGCTAGTGCATACAAAAATGTTGAAAAAGAACTAACAAATGAACCATTAAATACAAGTAAAGGTGGAAATATTGAGGAATTAAATGGAACTCTATTCAGAAACGGGCCAGGGATATTAGAAAGAGGAGGCCAATGGGTTCATCATCCCTTCGATGGAGATGGAATGATTACAGCAATTAAATTTGAGAATGGAAAACCATTATTAACAAATAAGTTTGTGCAAACAAAAGGTTTTTTAGAAGAAAAAAAAATTAACAAATTTATTTATAGAGGAGTTTTTGGTACTCAAAAAAGTGGAGGAATTTTAAATAATGCTTTAGATTTAAAATTCAAAAATATTGCTAATACTCACGTTATAAAACTAGGCAATGAAGTCCTTGCACTATGGGAAGCAGCGGGTCCACATGCCTTAGATCCTAATAATCTTGATACCATTGGACTAACAACTTTAGGTGGAGTTTTAAAGAGCAACGAAGCATTTAGCGCTCATCCAAAAGCTGATTTTAATTCAAATATGTCATCTGAACTTTTGGTAACTTTTGGAGTACAAACCGGTCCAAAAAGTACTATTAGATTAATGGAATTTTCAAATGCTGGTGAAAATGCTGGTGAATTGATAACAGACAGAAAAGATACATTTAATGGATTTGCATTCCTTCATGATTTTGCAATTACAACCAATTGGGCGATATTTTTACAAAACGCTATTGACTTTAATCCTTTGCCATTTGTAATGGGCCAAAAAGGAGCCGCTCAATGTTTGAAATCAAATCCTAATAAAAAAGCTAAATTTTTTATAATCCCAAGAGAAAGTGGTTTATTTAAGGGGCAACCACCAATAACTATAGATGCACCAGATGGATTTGTTTTTCATCATGTTAATGCATACGAAAAAGATTCAAACATAATTTTGGATAGTATTTTTTACGATGATTTCCCTTCTGTTGGGCCCGATGAAAATTTTAGGGATATTGACTTTGATAAGTATCCAGAGGGTAATTTAAAAAGATCTATTATCGACTTAAAGGGGGGAACTTCTAAGCTTGAAACTTTAAGCTCACAATGTTGCGAATTCGCTACTGTGAACCCTAAACTTTTAGGATTAAAAGCATCTTACTCATGGATGGCTTGTACAGATAAGAAAATAGGGAATGCCCCTTTACAAGCTATTAAAAAAATAAATCTGATTACCAAAGAGGAAATTTCTTGGTCAGCTGCACCTAGCGGATTTGTTAGTGAACCAATAATGGTTCCATCACAATCATCAAACAAAGAAGATGAGGGTTACTTATTTATTCTGTTATGGAATGGGAGTAGAAGAGGAAGTGATCTTGTGATACTAGATGCTAAAGACTTAAAAGAATTAGCTATTTATGAACTTCCAATATCCATTCCGCATGGATTACATGGATCTTGGGTTAATAATTAATCAGGCAATTATATTTAACAATTGAGGAATGATTTTTTTAACTGCTTTACCACGATGACTACATAAATCTTTTAATTCATTATTCATCTCAGCGAATGTTAATTTACTTGATAACTCCTCAAAAATAGGATCATAACCAAAACCACTATTTCCTCTAGGGCTTAGAATAATGTTTCCAAAACATTTAGCCTCTGATTCCAATATCACATCCCCAGTAGGAGAGCAAACACAAACATTTGCAATAAAGAAAGCACCTCTATTTTCTTCACCATCAAGTTCATGTAAAACTCTTTCTATTCTTTTTTGATCATTTTCTGCATATCTTGATGAGTAAATTCCTGGCCTACCGCCCAAAGCATCAATACATATTCCTGAATCATCTGCAATGGCATAGTTTCTTGTTTTTTTAGAAACTTCACTTGCCTTTTTTATTGCATTCTCCCTAAATGTAATCCCATTCTCCTCAACTTCTATTGATTCTGGTTGAAGCAATAATTGGCAATTTACATTTAATAGTAATTTTTTATATTCTTCAATTTTACCTTGGTTTTTACTAGCTAAATATAATTTTTTCATTTTATATTTTTTACTTTATTTATGTATTTTTGACTCCATTCCAAAACCTCATTTAAATCATTTTCAGATTTTGCCTCACAATACAATCTTAAAAGCGGCTCTGTTCCTGAGAACCTGAATAATAGCCAAAAATTATTATCCATTCTCAATTTTATGCCATCGATATTTGAGACATTCATAACATCATAACCACATATTTTTGAAGGAATATTATTTTTAATATATTTTTCAAGAATTTCTTTATCTGATTGATTTGGAAATTTAACATCAATTCTTCTATAAAAACTTGGACCAAAATTTTCTTGAATTTGATCTAAAGTTTCATATAAATATTTTGATTTTTCTGCGATTCCATTTAATAAAATCATAGCTGCATATAAAGCATCTCTTTCCGGCATAAAGTCTCCGAAACCTACTCCTCCTGATTCCTCTCCTCCAATAAATATTTTTTCTTTAATCATTTTCTTTGCGATATGTTTAAAACCAACCGGTAGTTCGAAAACCTCTCTATCTTGATTTTTTGCGATATTACTAATTATGTCTGAACCACTAACAGTTTTGAGTACTGGATATACATTCTTATTCTTTTCTCCCAAATAACTAATAAAGAAAGGTAATAAAACTTGAGTACTACAAAATCTTCCTTTTTCATCAATTACAGCAATCCTATCGCCATCCCCATCAAAAATTATGCCTAGCGTTTTAATACCATTTTCAGAAGTTCTTGTTAATGTTTCAGTTAAATTATCTAAATATTTTAGCAGTGGCTCTGGAGGATTTCCTCCAAATAAAGGATCATAATCTGCTCTAATTTCAGTAAAAATTTTTGCATCATAACCTTCAAAGATCTGACTAAGGCAATTTGCTGCTGAACCATGCATAGAATCAACAAAAATCTGCAAATTCATTTTCTTTAAATTATTAGCAATAAAATCAATATTGAAATTAGATTTAATTTGATCTAAATGATACTTCTTAATATCAACTTTTTCATAGGCACCTCCCAATCTTTCAATTGAGTTTCCCAGAATTAACCTTTTTTCAACTTCCTTTGTAAAAGATTCATCCACAGAACATCCTTTAAAACTTTTAATCTTTAAACCCAGCCAATTATAAGGATTATGACTTGCAGTAATAACTAAACAACCTAAAAACATAAATTTTTTGGCGTATAAGCTGCAGGAAGGCGTTGGCACATAACTAGTAGAAAGAATGGGTTCAAAACCACACCCTTTAACAAAAGATGCTATCTCTTTTGCGAACTCATTTGCCATGAATCTACGATCGTAGCCTATAAGAATTTTTTTAGAATTTGTTTCTTCGAAGTATTGATAATATAATTCCTGACAAGAAGCGACTACAACTCTTGAGAGATTTGATAGATTGAAATCAAAACCAATTATTCCTCGCCAGCCATCAGTTCCGAATTTTATTTCATCTAGTTCATTTGAAGACAAAGTAAAATAGTTCCTTAATTTCCGATAATTATCTATATTAATTTATAGAAGTAAAAATTTAAACTGCCTTTGCAAAAGAATTTGAATAATCTTTATTTAAAAAGTTTTATAAGATGCAAAAGAAAAGCTTGGCTCGATTATCGGGGTAATAAGTCTCAAAGAATTTGGTCACCACATCAATCTATAGAAATAATTAAACGATTCAAAACCTTTTATAAGGTAAGTGATGGAGATTTATATTCTGGGGTAAAAGCCTGTAAGAGAGGTTCAACTGGAGTAATCGGATTAAAAGCAAGATCTAAAGTAATCAATAATATAAATACAGAAATGCAACCTCAATTACTTAAAAAAGTAGATGGTCATAGCAAATGGGGCGAATATAAATATATACCTGTTGTATATAAGTTAGGCCATAGAACAACAAAAGAGCATCTATTCGATTTAGCTTTTTGTTCGATGTTATTAGAGCCCTTTCAAGAAGCTAAAATTGAAAAAGGATTAGTAATTTCAAATTTTTCAAATCGAATTAATATTGAAAAAATTGATTTAAATCCACGATTAAGAAAAAAAGTAATTAAAACCTTTTTAAATTTAAATGAATATCTAAAAAGATCTATTCCAGATATTACTGAAGACAGAAAAAAATGTACGATATGTTCATGGCAAAAGTTTTGCGATACTGAAGCAAAAGATAATGGATATCTAACTGATATAGATGGGATTGGTTCTAAAACAGCCTTATTTCTCCAAAAAAATGGGATATCTAATATTCAAGAACTAGCTGCTACTAAGAAAATAGATTTAGGAAAAAAACTTTTTCAATTTAAGGAGCAAAGATTTGAAAAAGCTTCAAAGTTTATAAAGCAATCAAAAGCATATTTATCAGGAATACCAATTCGAATTTTGGAAAATAAAAACTTATCTTATCTTTTAAAAAATAAAGATTCGGGTTTCTTTATTTTTGATATTGAGTCAAATCCAGATGATAAACATGATTTTTTATATGGATTTTTAAAAGTAAATAATTTGTTTGAAAATATTGAAGATGATTTTTATGATCCAATATTAAACCTTAAAAATAATACTAAAAAATCTAATAAAGAAATTATTCAAAAACTTTTTTCTCAAAAATACTGGCCAGTTTTGCATTATGGAGAGACTGAGAAAATTGCAATTTTAAATTTAGCTAGGCAATCAGATCTCGATGTAAAAGAAATTGAAATCCTAAATTCAAGATTTATAGACTTACACTTAATTGTAAGAGGATCGTGGATATTACCTATTAGAAACTATAGTTTAAAAACAGTTGCTAATTGGATTGGCTTCAAATGGGAGCAAGAAAATGTAAGTGGATCAAAAGCTTTATATTGGTGGATCCAATATAAAATTACTTACAATGATATTTTCCTAAAAAAAATAATTAAATATAATCGAGATGACTGTTTGGCTACACTTCAAATCGCAAAGTGGTTAATCAAAAAAGATGAAAAGGTTAATTAAAGAAAAGTTGAACCTACAGATTTCTCTAATGAAATTTGGCCAAAATTATCAGAGAAAAAAGGATTTTCCTTATCTAAATATTTTCTCTTTATCATTGCCAAGCCTTTTATTATTCGAGAGTCTAATTCATAAATGCTAGTAATATAACCAACCGATTTTTCTTTATTCTGATTATTAAAAAGAATTTTATTCCCAGATTCTAAATTCAAATCTTTATATTTAGCCGTCCACACTCTGATCTCCTGCTTTAAAGAAGAAACATTCTTGATTTTTGACATTGTTTCTTGACCCAAATAACAACCTTTATTGAAATCTATAAGATCTGTTAATCCTAATTCAAGTGGATTATTTTTTCCATTAATTTCACTATTTAAAGATGGTATAGCCTGATTAATCTTCCACAATTGCAAGTCATTAGTATTCATTGAATTTGGATTATTTTTATAAAAATCGTATTTTTTATCTTCATTTTTAAAAAAAATAGGTTGAGTGATTCTCCAAGAATTCATATTATCAACTTGCTGAAGTCTATTTATTGAAAAAGTATCACTTAATGAAACATCGTCAGACGGAAAAATAATGTCATTAAAGTATTTTCTAATCTCACTAGTATTTCCTACTAAGACAATTACTTTTAATTCATTTTCTGAGCAATTAATTTCAAGTAATGATTTTAAAATTCCATTTGGGGATAACCAGCAAGATTTTAAAACCTTGTTATTTAAATCAAGAATATTTCCTGTAGTTATTCCATTTAAGAATCTTTTACTATCTTTTCCAGTAACAGAAAAGCAATCAAATTTTTCAAGCCAAAATTGTTCTTTATTTTCTTTAATTTTTGACATTATTTATAGAAAGTCTTCTATTGAAAATAAGCTTTTTAATTGTATATTTTGTTCTTTTAAGGCCTCATATCCTCCTTCTCTTCTATCAACAATAGACAAAACTTCTTTAACTAAAAGATTATTTTCTCGTAACTTATTAATTGCTTTAATAGCTGATCCAGCAGTAGTCACAACATCTTCTAAGACAGTTACTACAGTTCCTTCATTTAATGTAGGCCCCTCTAACCCAGCCTTTGTTCCATATTCTTTTATTTCTTTTCTGATGATTAAAGCATCTATTAATAATCCTTTAGAAGCAGCTGTTACGATTAAACCACTAACTAAAGGATCGGCTCCTAAAGTCAACCCAGCCACAGCTTTTGAACTTGGATCCATTAACTCCAAAAACAAATTACTAATTAATTGCAACCCTTTGCCATTTAAAGATACAGGTTTACAATTTAGATAATGAGCACTTTTTTTACCAGATGCCAAAGTAAAGTTTCCTTTCTTATAAGATTTTTCAATTAAAAGTTTTAACAAATTCTCCTTATTTAATTTATTCTTCTGCGAGAAATTGTTCATTAATAGAAGTTAAGCTTATATTTCAAGATTAGGAGAAAAAAAAGAAATCTCACAAAAACTTACTAAGTTGGTGCTTTTTGAAATATTATTTTTATATTGTATGTAAATTGAATGTAATTAATCATTACTGCAAAAATCTGGGGGTGTAGCAATCTGGTGAATGCACCAAACTCATAATTTGGCTTAGGCGAGTTCGATCCTCGCCACCCCCATCACAAATTTGTTATTGAATGAAAATAACTTTACTATTATTACTTTTGATATTCCCAGCTTTTTTTGCTGCAAGTGAACTCTCATTTTTATTAATAAGGCCAAGTAAAGTTTTAAGACTGATAGAAGAGAAAAGAAAAGGAGCATTTTCCATCTTAAAGATTCAAAAAAGATTCAGATCTTCCTTAATAGCATCTCAATTTGGCGTGACAATTTCTCTTATAGCTGTTGGTTGGCTAAGTAAAGGTTTGGCCAATGAATTTTGGAACTTAAATAAATTTTCAAATCGAATATATGATCTCTTATTATTTTTATTTATTGTACTTATAGTCACCCTTATATCCGGTCTTATACCTAAAGCATTAGTAATTAATAATCCTGAGTCAGCCGCTTTGAGATTAACTACAATTTTTGATGCAGTTCGCAAAGGAATGCAACCTATTGTTTCTGTAATCGAATTTTTTGCTAGTGCTTGTTTAAGGTTATTTAATCTAAACAACAAATGGGATTCATTAAATTCAGTATTATCAGCCGGTGAATTAGAAACATTAATAGAAACAGATAACGTCACAGGATTAAAGCCTGATGAGAAAAACATCTTAGAGGGTGTTTTTGCTTTAAAAGATACTCAAGTCAAAGAAGTAATGATTCCAAGATCTGAAATGGTAACTTTGCCAAAAAATATTAAGTTTGCTGAACTTATGAAACAGGTTGACAAAACAAGGCATGCTCGTTTTTTTGTAATTGGTGAGTCATTAGATGATGTTTTAGGAGTTTTAGATTTACGTTATTTAGCAAAACCAATATCTAAAAGCGAAATGGAAGCAAATACATTACTAGAGCCTTTCCTTTTGCCGGTAACAAAAGTAATAGAGACATGCTCATTAGCAGAGATATTACCTATCGTGAGAGATTACAATCCATTTTTGCTGGTTGTTGATGAACATGGCGGGACTGAGGGACTTATTACTGCAGCTGATCTAACTGGAGAAATTGTTGGGGAAGAGATGCTAAATAGCAGAGTATATTCTGATATGAAAATGTTGGATAATTTTTCCAAGAAGTGGTCAATTGCTGGCAAAGCAGAAATAATAGAAATCAACAAAAAGTTGGGATGTTTTATTCCAGAAGGAGCCGATTATCATACACTCGCAGGATTTCTTCTTGAAAAATTTCAAATGGTTCCAAAAATTGGAGATAGTTTAGATTTTAAAAATATTAAATTTGAAATAATTTCAATGTCAGGTCCCAAAATTGATCGTGTAAAAATATTTCTGCCAAAAAGTTAAAATTGACATCCAATGAAGGATAATAACTAATTATACATGGACTATAAGATATGAAACCAACCTCATCCTCAGTAAAGGTTGGAGTTATCGGCATAGGAAATATGGGATGGCATCATGCTCGCGTTCTTAGTTTGCTAAAAGATGCAGATTTAGTGGGAGTTGCCGATCCAAATGAAAATAGAGGTAAATTAGCAGTAGAGCAATTTCAATGTGAGTGGTTTAAAGATTATCACGATCTTATTTCTAAAGTTGATGCAATTTGCATTGCTGTCCCTACACTTCTCCATCACAAAGTAGGCCTAGATTGTCTTAAAGCAGGAGTGAATGTTCTTATTGAAAAACCCATTGCAGCTAATGAGTTAGAGGCAAAATCTTTAATAAATGCCTCTAAAATTAGTAACTGTCTTCTACAAGTTGGACATATTGAAAGATTTAACCCTGCTTTTAGGGAGTTAAATAAAATAGTTCAAAATGAAAAAATTGTTGTTTTAGAAGCAAGAAGGCACAGTCCTCATGCTGATAGAGCAAATGATGTATCAGTAGTCATGGATTTAATGATTCATGATATTGATCTAGTGCTTGAATTAGTTAATTCAAAGATACAGAAATTAGCCGCCGTAGGAGGAAGAAATAGTGATGGCTTAATAGATTATGTAAATGCTACTTTGGTTTTCAAGAATAATATTATTGCAAGCCTAACTGCTAGCAAAATGAGTCATAAAAAAATCAGGAATTTAAGCGCACATTGCCAGGATGGACTAGTTGAAACTGACTTTTTAAATCATTCTCTACAAATCCATAGAAAAGCGCATGAATCCTATACAGCAGAGCATGGAGAATTAGTTTATAGAAATGATGGTTATGTTGAAGAAGTAAGCACAACCTCTATTGAACCTTTATACGCAGAATTAGAACATTTTCTTAAATGCGTACAAGGAAAAGAATCCCCAGAAGTAGACGGAGAACAAGCCTCAAGAGCGTTAAAAATTGCAGATTTTATTGAATGTGCAGTAGAAAACTCTGGTGATGCAATATCCCTTGAAATACCCTTCTAATTCATAAATAGTTTTTACTTGAATCCAACTGCAGCTTGCCAAACAAAAACTAATAAAAAGAAAAATAAAGGTATTAAAGGAAGAACATCAACAGTTGGAGCGAAAGCCTTATATGCCTCAGGCAATTCAGCGAATGTATTTAAAAGAGTGAGCACCTTCTTAAAAAATTAATTAATTATCTTAAGACGTTACCATGTATGGTGAGCAATAGAGGATCTTTTCCAAGGAGCGAAATCTATTGTAAAACAATTATCTTTAATTGCTTTAGAAATTGCATTTGTAAATCGTATTAGATGAGAAATATTATGTAGGCTTATAAGCGTTAGACCTAATATTTCATCATTTCTAACTAGATGATGCAAGTATGCACGAGAATAAGATTTACAAGTTTCACATTTACAAGTTTTATCTATTGGAGAAAAATCATTTTTAAATCGAGCATTTCGCAAATTCAATCTTTCATCATTAAAAAATGCAGTCCCATGTCTTCCCAGTCTTGTAGGCAAAACACAGTCAAATATATCAAATCCTTTTGCAACAGCTAAGGAAATTTCTCTTAGAGAACCAATTCCCATTAGATATCTTGGTTTATTTATTGGTAAGAATTTCGGGACATAATTAATTACACTATGAATTTCTTCGACTGCCTCTCCAACACTGACACCTCCTACCGCTATTCCAGGTAAATCAAAAGAACTTGTAAATTTTGCGCTATGTTCTCTTAATCTTGGATACTTACCACCTTGAACTATTCCAAATAATGCTTGATTTGATTTCTGATGAGTCTCAACACATTTTTGCAACCATGAATGAGTTCTTTGTAAAGAGTCTTCAATATCATTTTCGTTAGCTGTGTGCGGAGGACAATGATCAAAAGCCATAGCAACATCAGAACCAAGATCCATTTGAATGTGCATTACTTTTTCAGGTGATAAAAATACATGACTACCATCTCTTGGATTTTTAAATTCCACACCTTTATCATCAATTTTATTTAATTTGGCCAAACTAAAAACTTGATATCCACCTGAATCAGTAAGGATAGGCTTATCCCAATTCATAAACTTATGTATTCCACCAGATTCTTTAACTAGTTTTTCTCCAGGTTGCAGATGAAGATGGAAAGTATTTGAAAGAATCATTTCTGATCCTGTAGAGATTAACTGCTTAGATGAAATTCCTTTAACCGTTGCCAAAGTACCTACAGGCATAAATTTTGGAGTATTTACCTTACCATTTGGGGTATGAAATATACCAGTTCTTGCCTCTGTATTACTACAATTCGATTTAATTTCAAATTCAAACACGATAATTTATAAAATTTTTTGATCTTTTTTATTAATCTACCCTATTATTTAATATTGAATCTATTTTTATCTCATCAAAAAATATTTAATAAAAAATTTGGCCGGATCTTGGATTTTCTATACGACATTTCCAAAGATACCTTTAATTAATCCCGAATTTAAAAATATTGCACAATTTGCGCCGCCTTTGGGATTTTTTATTGGAACAATACAGAGTTATATTTTTATTTTTTTAAGCGTAAACTCTTGGTCTATTTATGCATCTGCTTTAATCTGTTTGGCTTCAGGATATTTAATTACAGGGGGTCTACACCTCGATGGTTTAATGGATACTTTCGATGGCATTTTTGCGGGTAAAAAGAAACGTTTAAAAGCTATGAAAGACAGTAAGGTTGGATCATTTGGCGTTCAATCTTTATTTTTTATAACTTTAATTCAGATTGCTTGTATACTCAAAATTCAAAACCAAATAATTATTGTTTTGCCAATATGCTTATTTTGGGGAAGATTTTCAAATTTATTTTTTATAGAAAAGTTTAAATATATGAGTTATAAGAAAAAATCTATTAGTCACAAAAAGTTTTGGAATGGATTTAAAAAAGAATCTTTGATTTCCATTTTTTTTCTTTTAATTTTCATCGCATACTTATTTGTTTCAATTACATCCCAAATAATATTAATTAAATTTTTATTTCTAATTTTAATTGGTATTTTTTTTAGTTATTCTATTCCAAACATACTTGGGAATAAAATTGGAGGCTTCAATGGAGATGCCTGCGGTGCGAGTGTTGTACTAGTCGAAACTACAATGTTATTTATGAATGCAATTCTTTTATAGGAAGTTCTAAATAGAAAATATTCTTCTTCTTAAGACTTTTTAATTCCTTGACATCATTAATTGAGGAGTTTTCAAGCAATCTCAACTCTCCTCCAATTTGTTTTGCTAATTTCCTCGCTAAAAAAAGGCCAACACCAGTACCATCCTTCTTCTTAGCCGCAGATCCTCGAAAGCCTTTTTGAAAAATTTTCTCATTTTCAATTTTGGTTATTTTTTTACCATCATCAAATATGCACAGACCTTTACTCATAATGGCGAGTCCAATCTCAGCATCTTTTTGGGCGTATTTAAACGCATTTTCTAATAAATTAGCCACAATTTCAGCAATTACAGCATATTTAGCCTTTAATGGCGATAAAGTCCAATCTGGCCAAAGAGAAGGTTCCTTCCAATCTCTATTCTCTAAGTTCGCATTAGCTTGACCCCTTTCTAAAATTGGCCTCAGTAAACTCTGAACAGTTATTAGCTTTTTGTTATCTAAATTTGGCGGTAATAATAATCTTTCCTCTCCAATTTCTAGAGGAAGTTGAATAGGTGAATTTAATTGCGCAAAAGAGTCCATATAATTATTAATTTGTTTTTGCTCTGTTATCATGCGTTCGACTATTTCAATAGAGTCATCATCTGAACCAAGTCTTTTTATTAGTAATTTTGCATATGTCCTAAGAGCAGCCAATGGATTCCTCAATTGATGGATTATGACATTAACCTGATTTTTTAAATAATTAATTTCTTCATTTTTATTTTGACGTTCTAATTCAATAGAAACGCATTTACCTAAAGATAGTGAAAGTGCTTTTAACCTAGAGTCAAGAGATACCGGCCAATTCCCTTCTTTTAAATCAGTTTCTACCCTAAGGACACCAAGTAGGATATCGTTTTCTTGAAGCGGGTACCATCTTCTATTAGGAGAAGAAACTTTTAGTGAAGGATCATCTTCTACTGATATCAGAAGCCTATCAATTTGTGGCCATTGACCAATCATTTCAAAAGATGCTTTAGTTCCTTGCTCCGTTGAAGCAAGATACATAACCAAATGAGTTACTCCCATTGAGCAACCGAAGCTCTCTAACTGTTTTATGATTAGTTCTTCAAATTTTTTTGAGAGCTTCATAATTAGTGAAATTTAAAAAAATCTGAAAAAGGACTTGTAAAATATGAAAAAAGTATTAAGATATATAAAGAGGTCTGACTTTAGCCAGCCTTAAATATGAACATTTAATCATATTTTAAGCTACATCAGGGGTTGATGGGTCCTCTATGTAATTTAAGTGAATTCAAAATCACAGATATAAGATTAGTAAAAATTAATAAGACTAATCTAATTAATAATTCTTGGAGTACCAATCAATGTCAAAAAAGAGAAAAAGAATCAGTAGAAGAAGGTTGGCTGGCCAAAGAGTAATGGCACATGTACCTATTTATCATATCGAAACTGGCAAACATAAACCAGTTACAGCCGCAAGAAGATTTATAGCTGAAAATGCTTTATCTGCCCCTTCAGTTTTCAATGTTAGAAGAAATGAACATACCACTGATAGGTTTTTTTGGGGTGAAAAAGGTTTATTTAGCGCCCAATATGCTGAAGAAAATCATTTTCTATTTCCATCACTAAAAGTTGTAGTTGAGGGGATTGGTGAAGAAAAAATATTTGAAGGTCTAGAACTTACTGCAGATGATTGGGAAGAGATTGAAGAATATGAATATGCTTTCGTTTAAAAAATATTATTAATGTTTGAACTTATAAAATCAATTAAATTTACATCAATTTGATGGGATCCATCAAATTCTATTAATTCGCAAAATTTAGAAGACTTACTTTTTACCGTTTCATGAATAATTCTTGAAGCATCTATAGGTACCACGTCATCATATAAACCATGACTAACAATTAATGGTGGGCATTTTTCTCCTGGAGCCCAGTTTGGGTGGGGATAACCACTACAAGCAACAATTAGTCCTAATTTTAATTTTAATCCTGCATCAATTGCCATAGCTGCCCCCTGAGAGAAACCCAACAAAATTGTTTTTCCTATTGAAATCTGATCAGTATCAAATTTTTTTAATGTACCTAAAAGTTTTTTTACTTCAACCTCAGCCCCCTTCCAATCATGAGGGTATAGTTGATACCACTGTCTCCCCTGACCGCTTGGATGTAATCCAGAAGCTCTCAAAGAAATTACCTCAAAATCAAGGTTTATTTTTTCTATAATCTCCTTTCCAAGTGTTAAAAGGTCATCTGCATCCGCTCCCCAGCCATGTAGCAAAATTATTCTATGAGTTGCGGTTTGAGAACTAATCCCGACAAATTCATGATCAATCTCATATTTCATGTTTATATTCTTAAGTAAGTAAACTTTTCAATAATGTCACCATTAGCCCTAGTAAGTGTCTCTGATAAAAAAAATATAATCCCATTTTGTATGGAATTGGTAGAAAAATTTAATTATAAAATTCTATCAAGTGGAGGCACTGCTAAACATCTAATTGATGCAAAAATTCCAGTTATTAAAGTCGCAGATTTTACTAATTCTCCAGAAATACTTGGAGGAAGAGTTAAAACTTTACATCCGAAAATCCACGGCGGAATATTAGCTAAAAGAACAGATGAAGAACATAAGAAAGATATAGAAGCTTACGATCTTGAACTAATTGAATTAGTAGTTGTCAATTTATATCCTTTTAAGAAAACTGTTGAAAAGGGATCTAAATGGGAAGAGGCTATTGAAAATATTGATATAGGAGGACCATCAATGATTCGTTCTGCGGCTAAAAATCATAAAGACGTTTCCGTTTTAGTCGATCCTAGTCAATATCAAGGATTTATTGAAGAGAGTAAAAAAGGGGAGTTAAAAGAAACATATAAAGCAAAATTAGCACTTGAAGCTTTTCAACATACAGCTGACTATGACACTGCGATATCTAATTGGATAAGAAAAGAAAGAGGTTTACAATCTTCCAAATATATTGAATCTTATCCATTAATCAAAACCTTAAGATATGGGGAGAATCCTCACCAAAAAGCTTTTTGGTATGGCTTAAATAATATTGGATGGAACTCAGCAGAACAGTTACAAGGGAAAGAGTTAAGTTATAACAATCTATTGGATCTTGAGTCGGCACTTTCAACAGTTTTAGAATTTGGCTTTGAAGAAAAAGATGAAGCTAAAACAAACACGTTTGCATCTGTCATTTTAAAACACAATAATCCTTGTGGTGCTTCTTTAGGTAATTCAGCCTCTCAAGCATTTTTGAACGCTTTGAAATGTGACTCAATTAGTGCATTTGGAGGTATAGTTGCTTTTAATTCAAATGTGGATAGTGAAACCGCAATTAACCTCAAAGATATTTTCTTAGAATGTGTAGTAGCTCCATCTTTTGATGCAGGAGCTTTAGAAATTTTAAAAATCAAAAAGAATTTGAGAATTTTAAAGTTTTCAAAAGATCAAATCCCAAAAAAGAACCAAACTTCTACTAAATCAATAATGGGAGGATTACTAGTTCAAGAGACTGATAATATTGAAGAAAAAAATGAAAGTTGGATTTCAGTTACTAAAAAAATTCCAAGTACTCAGGATTATTTAGATTTGAGTTTCGCATGGAAAATTTGCAAACACGTTAAATCAAATGCCATTGTGATTGCAAAAGATCAACAAACTCTTGGCATCGGAGCTGGACAAATGAACAGGGTTGGAGCCTCAAAAATAGCTTTACAAGCTGCTAAAGAAAATGGTTATGGAGGCGTTTTAGCAAGCGATGGTTTCTTCCCATTTGCAGATACAGTAGAGCTTGCTAATGAATATGGAATAAGCTCAATTATTCAACCAGGGGGAAGTATGAGGGATGAAGAAAGTATTGAAATGTGTAATCTAAAAGGTATTTCTATGGTATTTACAAAGAAGAGGCATTTTCTACACTAAATCAATTTGATTTTGGATAATAAGTGATTTTATTTGTCTTACGAAGAAGTGCTAATCTTCCTGGTCCTGCACATAAGAAATAAAGAGAGATAGCTCCGTATATGAATGAAAGTTCAAAAGCATAATTATGACCTTCAACTACTGCTAATGGAAACCCCTCTAAACCTGTATCTAGAAGATGAAAATAAACAGCAAATGCCATCGTAGAGAAAAGTCCAAGAGAGCTAAGTCTTGCAAAAATTCCTAATGCTAATCCTAATGGGCAAACTAATTGAGTAATAGCGGCTCCATAGGTCCAAAGGACAGGGTCCCCTGGTAAGAATGGGAAATATTTACCTACAACAAATTCTCCAAAGCCTTGAGGATCTTGAAGCTTTTCCAAGCCATGATGAATCATCAAAACACTAAAACCAATCCTTAAAATAAATATGGATAATTCTCCTAATATATTGACCTCTGAATTCGTAGAGGGATTAGCCACAACAACTTCCACTTTTTGAGGAGCCTTTGAAGCATTCATTTTAGCTGTTTGATCTCGATTAGATTGTGTTGTGTCTTCCATACTTCCAAATTACTTTTAATTATTCTAGATAATAACGAGGATCTTTTGGTGATATGTATTTAATAAAGTTAAAAATTATGCAGAAAAATTAATATTTACTTGGTAATAGCAATTAACTTTTCAATAACATCAGCGACTATCTTATCTGGAGTAGATGCTCCAGAAGTAATACCTACTTTAATTTCTCCCTCAGGAATAAAATTCTTTTTCAAAACCATTTCAGATTTAAGAGGTTTATGGTGAATAGAATTTTCCTTAACTGAAATCCTCTCAGGTGTATCAATATGAAAAGAAGAAATATTTTTATTTATAGCTATCTCTTGCAAGTGAGTTGTATTTGAAGAATTGAATCCACCAATTACCACAAGGATATCTAAATCTTCATCAACTAATGAAAACATCGCATCTTGTCTTTCTTCTGTAGCATCACAAATAGTATTGAAAGCTAAAAAGTGACTATTTAATTTTTCTGGACCAAATTTATGAAGCATTGTTTTTTCAAAAACTTTTCCTATCTCCTCTGTTTCGCTTTTTAGCATCGTTGTTTGATTAGCAACTCCAACTCTATCTAAATCTTTATCTGGATCAAATCCATTGGAAAAAGCCTGAGCAAATTTATTAAGAAAATGATTTTTATTACCTCTACCAAGAATATATTCTGAGACATAATTTGCCTCTTCAAGATTAAGTACTACAAGATATTTATCCGCAAATGAACTAGTAGCAAGAGTTTCTTCATGCTTAAATTTACCGTGAATAATAGATGTAAAAGTATGTTTTTTATGTTTTTCTACCGTATGCCACACCTTTGAAACCCAAGGGCACGTTGTATCAATAATATGACAACCTTTTTCATGAAGAAGTTTCATTTCTTGAACAGTAGCACCAAAAGCTGGCAAAATAACCACATCTCCATTTGAAACCAAAGAAAAATCCTTAATGCCATTTTTTGCTGAAATGAATTTAACATTCATTTTTCTTAAATGATCATTAACTGAGGGATTATGTATTATTTCATTTGTTATCCAAATATTCTCAGTAGGATAATGTCTTCTAGTTTCATACGCCATTGCAACAGCTCTTTCAACTCCCCAACAAAAACCAAATGCCTGGGCTAATTTTATATTTAATCTTCCTTTTTTATATGTAAAACGATTATTTCTAATTGAGGTGATTAAATCACTTTGGTAAGCTTCTTCTAAAGCTTGGGCTCTTTTAGTAGGGGAGTCAAAACCTCTCCGGTTATATCTTTCCGAATGATGAAGAGATCTTCTAAAAGCTTGGGTGTCCATATTTTTGATCTTACAGCATTTTATTAATTTATTGCAAAAAAAAAGAAACCTGACATAAGTCAGATTTCTTAGATTTAGTTAAATTTAGTTTATTTTGCAGATGCAAAGTCTGGATATGCTTCCATTCCGTGCTCTCCAATATCTAAACCTTGAGTCTCTTCTTCTTCAGATACACGAATTCCTCCGAATAATCCTCCGATAACAGACCAAGCGATCCAGCAAGTAACTAGTGTCCAGATAGCATAAGCTGCTGCACCAAGAGCTTGAACAAGTAGTAGATTAATACCACCACCATTGAACAATCCCATACCTGCTCCATCTCCTTGAACTGCTGTTCCCCAAAGACCAATAACAAGGGTACCCCATACACCACAAACTCCGTGAACAGAGAATGCACCTACAGGATCGTCAATTTCAGCTGCATCAAGTGCTGCAACAGAGAATACAACGATAATACCGCCTACTAGTCCAGCGAACCAAGCTCCTGCAAGAGTCATATCACCACAACCTGCAGTAATACTTACCAAACCAGCAAGAATACCATTAATGATCATTGTGAGATCTGGTTTTCCTGAAGTTAAAGTAGAAACAATAGTTGCTCCAATAGCACCAGCTGCAGCTGCAAGAGTAGTTGTTACAGCAACATATGGAACCCATTGATCCATAACAAGTTGAGAACCAGGATTAAATCCATACCAACCTATCCATAGAACTAGAGCACCTAAAGTAGCAATAGCCATATTGTGACCAGGCATAGCTTGTGGCTTTCCATCGGAATATTTACCGATTCTCGGCCCTAGAAGCATAGCTCCTACTAAACCTGCCCATGCTCCAACTGAGTGAACAATTGAAGAACCTGCAAAGTCAACGAAACCAAGAGAATCAAGCCAACCACCATTCCATTTCCAGCTACCAGCAATTGGATAAATAAATGCTGTTAATACAATCGCAAAAACAACAAATTCACCAAATTTAACTCTTTCAGCAACAAGACCAGAAACGATAGTTGCTGCAGTACCTGCAAAAGCAGACTGGAATAAGAAATCAACTGTTGGAACTAATCCAGCATCAGTAACCATATCGGCTGTTACTGTGGGATCGAAAAATAGGCCTCCAAAATATAGCCATCCGTCAGCAACACTTCCTCCGTACATTAATGAGTAGCCAATAAACCAGTAAGAGGTTACAGCTAAAGCAAATACGAAAAGGTTTTTAGCAAGAATGTTGACGGCGTTTTTAGACCGACACATACCCGCTTCAACCATAGCGAAACCGGCGTTCATGAAGATCACTAAAATAGTAGCGATCAAAAGCCATAAATTGTTAGCAAGAAAAGCTGCATTCAACTCAGGTAAATCAGCTGCGTGAGCTGAAAGATTAAAAATACCTAAACCAAACAAAGCCAGAGGGACAGTTGCAAGCCACAACATTGAGCGATTTGAACTGAACCCACGAATACTCCTCAAAAGGAGCATAGGTCCATTAACAAGACTTGCATCTTGAAGCTTGGACCTAGAGCGCCTTTGAGGCGTTTGCAAAGCAGTGGTCATAAATAAAAAATTAGTCTGCAAAAAAACAGGAGTTCCTGTTTCCTTTCATATATAATTTTGCTCAGAAAACTTATGTATGTCTAGTAGTCGTTTATACCAATTTAATTGTTGCATACTAAAAAATCTTTGTTAAATTGAGGTATTTTTTCTAATTCAAATTAAAAACACCTAAAAATTAATTTAATTTTAAGGGTTTAAATCCTTTCCAAGCTACATGATCTGAATGAAACTCAAAACAACATGGCACTAATAACATACCTGCACTAATTGATTCTCTAAAAAGCTCTCCGTACAATGGATCTGATTCATCTCCAGGGGCAAAAAAATCTATATCTTTTCTTGTAATGCAAGGAAGTAAAACACTTTTACTTTCAGGAATTAAGCCTTTTAATTCTATTAAATGTTTTTGTCCTCTCTTCGTCTCCGTATCAGGGAAAAGAGCTACATTATTTTTTGTCCAAGTAGTATTTTTAACCTCAACATAAATGTTACGATTATCAGGATTTGAAGATTTTGGAGTTAAAAGAAAATCTATTCTACTTTTTTTATCTTTGCCATAAGGTACTTCAGACTCAATTTTAGCTATCTCACCGAGTTTATCTTTAAGTAAGTTTTGTTCAATAACTTTTCTAATCAATTTATTTGCAAATAATGTATTTATTCCAACCCAAACCTCTTTGTTATTATTTCCTATTACTTTTACTTGTTCCCAAGTCCAAGCTAGTTTTCGTGTAGTTGATGAAGAAAAGCTAATTCTTACTTTAGCTCCTTCGTTTAAAAGACCCTTCATCGGGCCTGTATTAGCACAATGGGCAGTAACTATTTCTCCATTATCAATCTGAATATCTGCGAGAAATCTTTTGTATCTTTTAATTAAAATACCTTCAATTAATGGTTTAAATTCAATTATTCGATCATTCATAAAGTGTGAAGTAGATTAAAAACAAAATATAATGGAATCTAAATCTTCTTAAAAGATTTAAATCAATATAAAATGCATTCATATTTTAAAAATAATGTGGCTTCAATTTCGTTTGCCACATCTCTAAGTAAAGTTGCGGGTTTTATAAGGCAAATATTCATAGCTGCAGCCTTTGGAGTTGGAATAACATACGATGCCTACAATTACGCCTACATAATCCCAGGTTTTTTACTTATTATCATTGGTGGAATTAATGGCCCATTACATAATGCAGTTGTAGCGGTGCTAACCCCACTTAAGAGGAGAAAGGGGGGACTTGTCTTAACAAATGTAAGTATTAAACTAACTTTGTTATTTTTTATTTTAGGGGCAGTTGTATATTTTAATTCAGGTTTTCTGATAAACTTTATAGCCCCAAATTTAAGTGATGAAGTTAAATCTATCGCAACTTATCAACTAAGAATCCTAACTCCTTGTATTCCTCTTTCTGCTTTTATAGGGTTGAGTTTTGGAGCTTTAAATTCAAGAAATAAATTTTTTTTATCAAGCATAAGTCCAGCTTTAACAAGTCTGACAACAATTTTATTTATTTCAGCTAGTTGGATCTTTAGACATCAGAATACAAATTCTAATTATTTGTTTTATTCAGGATTACTAGCCAAAGCAACTTTAACAGGTACTTGTATACAATTTGCTGTTCAGTGCTGGGAAATCAATAAAGAGGGCTTATTTAGATTTAATTCGTCTTGGCATTTATTTAAAAATGAAGAGAAAAGAATCTTAAAATTAATCGCTCCTGCAACAATTTCATCAGGTTTAGGGCAAATTAATGTTTTTGTTGATATGTTTTTTGCTTCAGGCTTTCAAGGTGCTGCATCGGGATTAGCCTACGGAAATTTTCTTATACAAGCTCCACTTGGAATCTTATCAAACGCTTTGATCTTGCCACTACTTCCAAAGTTTTCAAAATTCAATAGTAATAAAGATAATAGAAATTTAGAAAAAAGTTTAATCTCAGGAATAGAATACTGTTTTTTAACAACTATTTTTTTTACTGGTTTTTTTATCACATTTAATAATCAAGTAGTGCAATTTGTTTTTCAAAGAGGGGCTTTTAATACCGAAGCCGTATTTTTAGTAAAAAATATTTTAATTGCCTATGCTGTTGGAATTCCCTTTTATCTCTACAGAGATTTATTAGTTAGAACTTATTATGCAATTGAGAACCCAAAGTTACCCTTTCAATTGTCTTTTGCAGGCATAATACTAAATATTTTTTTCGATTGGTTTCTTGTAGGAGCTCCAACTATTAATTATGGAAACTTATCTCCTTATAATTTCGGTGTTATTGGCATAATCCTTTCTTCAGGAATAGTTAACTTAATTATTTGTATTTTTCTTACTACAAACTTTAATACTTATGGAATCAATATCCCTAAAATTATTTTATTAAAAAAATTTGTTCTTATTTCATTAGCCTGCTCTATTTCAAGCACAATTTGCTATTCAGTTATCAAGGATATAAATGTAAATGGATTAAATTCGATCATTTGGGAGTTATTTATATTAGTTATTGGATTCTTGGCTTTTTTGATAATTTATTTTTTGATAACCAAGTTATTTGGTGTTAATAAATTAAATCCACTAATCAAAATATGATTAAGAATCATAAATTATCAAGTATTTCCTCTAAATCACAAATTTGTGATGCAGTTACTAACTTAGACAAAAGAATTGTTTGATTTCCATCTCCAATTTTTACCTTAATAGCTTCTAAGCTTAATTTTGCAGCCTGCTGGCTACCTTTGTCTAAATTGCTAATACATTCCAAAGCAAGATTTCTAGCTAAACCAGCATCTCCAAGATACAGATTCCATTTTTCTATTTTTATAAAAATTTTTTCTGAAATAATATTTTCTAGATCACTTATTTGCATCTGAGAATTCATAATAAAAAACTTAAGTTGATTGTTTCTTATAATCTTTAGGTTTTTTTAAAACTACAAAAAGTAAATGCGATGAAAGAATAACTGCCCATGAAATTGCAAAATTATTAAAAAAAACTAATTCATGTTTAATCTCTTTAAAAAGCCAAGTTCCACTTACTACTGCAGTAAATACCATGCAATGAATTACAAAATTTACTATTCTGGAAAAATGTTTGTAAATGGGGTCCTCTGAATCACCATTGCCATACCATTTAATCGGCATAATTATAAATCTAGATTGTTAATATTAGATAGTTTAACTGAATTCTAGTTGACTAAGAGACCCAGGACCAGAGATATTACATAAATATGCGCCTGTAGCTCAGTGGATTAGAGCACCTGACTACGGATCAGGGTGTCGGGAGTTCGAATCTCTCCAGGCGCGTTAAAAATTATGAAATATTTTTTTTACATTTTCTTCCAGAATATCGTCTATATTTAGTTTAAAGTCCCCTTTATTTTAATGAATATTCTTCAAAATCTTAAAGAAAGTGATCCAACCATATCTAAATTAATTAATTCCGAAAAGAATAGACAAGAAACGCATCTAGAATTGATCGCTAGTGAGAATTTTGCATCAATGGCTGTAATGCAGGCTCAGGGTTCGGTTTTAACAAATAAATATGCTGAAGGTCTTCCACAGAAAAGATATTACGGTGGTTGTGAATTTGTTGATGAGATAGAGGAACTAGCAATCGAAAGAGCAAAACAACTTTTTGATGCAGACTGGGCGAATGTTCAACCCCATAGTGGAGCTCAAGCAAATGCAGCTGTTTTTTTAAGTTTACTTAAACCTGGTGACACAATATTAGGAATGGATCTATCGCATGGAGGACATTTAACCCACGGATCCCCAGTCAATATGAGCGGAAAGTGGTTCAATGCCGTTCACTATGGAGTTGATAAAGAAACTAATAAATTAAACTTTAATGAAATTAGAGATATTGCATTAGCTACACAACCAAAACTAATCATTTGTGGATATTCTGCTTATCCAAGAAAAATTGATTTCGAGTCGTTCAGAAGAATCGCTGATGAAGTTGGAGCTTTTTTAATGGCTGATATTGCTCATATAGCAGGATTAGTAGCAACCAAACTCCACCCTAATCCAATTCCGTATTGTGATGTGGTAACTACCACAACACATAAGACCTTGAGAGGTCCAAGAGGAGGATTGATTTTATGTAAAGATAAGGAATTTGGAAAGAAATTTGATAAATCTGTGTTCCCTGGAACTCAGGGTGGTCCTTTAGAACATATAATCGCAGCTAAAGCTGTTGCCTTTGGAGAAGCTTTACAGCCCAACTTTATTAGTTACTCAAAACAGGTTATCAATAATGCAAAAGTTCTATCTTCAACTTTAATTAAAAGAGGAATCAATATTGTTAGTGGAGGTACTGATAATCATATTGTTTTGCTTGACTTAAGAAGTATTAATATGACTGGTAAAGTTGCTGACTTACTTGTAAGTGAAGTTAACATAACAGCAAATAAAAATACTGTCCCGTTTGATCCTGAATCACCTTTTGTAACAAGTGGGTTGAGATTGGGAACTGCAGCTTTAACTACTAGAGGTTTTAATGATGATGCTTTTGTTGAAGTTGGTGAAATTATTGCTGATAGATTACTCAATCCAGATGATTTATTAATAGAAAAAGAATGTAAGGAAAGGGTACTAACTTTATGTAATCGTTTTCCTCTTTATGAATTCAAACTTGAACCATCAATCAAATGATCCTAACTGTAAAGGAGTTGAAATTCTTTCTATAGGCACCGAGTTACTTTTAGGAAATATAGTAAATACTAACGCTCAATGGATTTCTGAGGAGTTATCAACTTTAGGACTTAACCATTTTAGGCAGTCAACTATTGGAGATAATTCTGAAAGAATTACTAAGCTAATTAAAGAAATATCTTCAAGAAGTAATTTATTAATTACTACAGGTGGTCTAGGCCCTACTCCAGATGACTTAACTACTGAGGCAATAGCTAAATCTTTTAATGCAACTCTTTCTGAAAGAGAATATTTATGGGACCAAATTAAAGAAAAGCTCTCAATTTCAGGTTCAAGTTTCAACAGATCTAGTTTAAAAAAACAATGTTTTTTTCCGCAAGATGCTCAAATAATTAATAATCCTAGAGGCACTGCTCCTGGAATGATATGGGAACCAATTGAAGGATTTACCATTCTAACTTTTCCAGGCGTGCCAAGTGAAATGAAAGAAATGTGGAAAGAAACTGCAGCTAATTATATTAAAAATAATTTTTCAGATGGTTATATATTTTTCTCAAATACTCTTAAATTTTCTGGTATAGGAGAGTCTACTATTTCAGAAAAGATTGATAATCTTCTAAAACTAAAAAATCCCACTGTCGCGCCATATGCGAATTTAGGAGAAGTTAAGCTCAGAATAACAGCAAGAGCTAAAAATGAATTAGAGGCAAGAAATATAATTAACCCCGTTAAAGAAAAATTAAAAAAAGATTTTTCCAAGTTTATTTTTGGTGAAAACGATGATGATTTATCGAGCGTACTAATAAAGGAATTAATAAAAAGAAAAGAATCTCTGGTTTTTGCAGAATCCTGTTCCGGAGGTCTTCTCTCCGCTTCAATCACAGCAATACCAGGCTCATCGGAAGTATTTAAAGGGAGTATTATTTCGTACAGTAATGACCTTAAACAATCATTATTAAATGTTCCAGAAAATCTGATAAGAAAATTCGGGGCTGTTTCTGAAGAGGTTGCTGAAACTATGGCAATTAACGCAAAAGAAAAACTGAAATCGGATTGGTCTATCGCAATTAGTGGCATTGCCGGTCCAAATGGAGGTAACAAAGAGAAGCCAGTTGGATTAGTTTATATCTCAATTGCAGGACCAAATGATCACATCACCAATATTAAAAAAATATTTAGCTCTACTAGAAATAGAATTGAAATTCAAAGACTAAGTGTAAACGTGTGTTTAAACAGCCTTAGATTAATCTTATTATCTAAAAGTAAGTAATTTTTTTGCAAATTGAGTCAAGATACCCTATTTGATAAAGTCTGGGATTTACACAAAGTAGCAAATCTTCCTGGTGGCTCGGATCAAATTTTTATCGGTCTTCACCTTATTCATGAAGTTACAAGTCCACAAGCATTTGGAGCTCTAAAAGAGAAAAGTTTAAAGGTAAAATATCCTCAAAGAACTGTAGCTACGGTTGATCATATTGTACCAACAGATAATCAAAGCAGGCCTTTCAAAGATAATCTTGCAGAACAAATGATAGACACTCTAGAAAAGAACTGTATCGAGCATAAAATTAAATTTTTTAATATTGGTAGTGGAAATCAAGGAATTGTTCATGTAGTAGCTCCTGAACTTGGTTTGACCCAACCAGGAATGACTATCGCTTGCGGAGATTCTCATACATCAACGCATGGAGCCTTTGGATCAATTGCTTTCGGAATTGGTACTAGCCAAGTAAGAGATGTACTTGCTAGTCAAACCATTGCTATGAGTAAACTCAAAGTCAGGCAAATTTGGTGTGAAAATAACTTATCCAATGGAATTTACGCCAAAGATTTAGTACTAAATATAATTAATCAACTCGGAGTAAAAGCAGGAGTAGGTTATGCCTATGAATTTGCAGGTCCAGCTATAAGAGCATTGTCAATGGAAGAAAGAATGACTATATGCAATATGTCAATTGAAGGAGGAGCAAGATGCGGTTACATAAATCCTGATGAAAAAACCTATAGTTATATGAAGGATAAATTATGCTCACCTCAAAATGAAAATTGGGAAAAAGCTCTGAAGTGGTGGAAATCATTAGAAAGTAGTGATAATTGTATTTATGATGATGTATTCAAGTTAGATGCCTCTAAAGTAGAACCCACTATTACATGGGGCATTACGCCAGGGCAAAGTATCGGCGTAAATCAAACAATTCCTTCATTAAATGAGATAGATCCAAACGACCAATTTATTGCTGGAGAGGCATATGAATATATGGGTTTCAAACCTGGACAATCAATTAAGAATACCCCAATTGATGTTTGTTTTATTGGGAGTTGTACAAATGGAAGAATAAGTGATCTAAGAGCTGCCGCTAAAGTATTGGAACATCATAAAGTAGCAAAAAACATAAAAGCTTTTGTAGTTCCAGGCTCAGAGAAGGTTGCAATAGAAGCAAAAGAGGAAGGTCTTGATAAAATATTTATAAAAGCAGGTTTTCAGTGGAGAGAGCCTGGTTGCTCAATGTGTTTAGCAATGAATTCAGACAAACTCATTGGAAATCAAGTAAGTGCCAGTTCTAGCAATAGGAATTTCAAAGGGAGACAAGGTTCTCCAAATGGAAGAACGCTTCTAATGAGTCCAGCAATGGTTGCCGCTGCATCAATTACAGGAAAAGTTAGTGATGTAAGAGATTTTATTAACAAATGAGTTTAAAATTCAAACCTCCAATAGGAAATTTTTCTCAAATAAATGGGAAATGTATCTCATTAGTTGGAGATGATATTGATACCGATAGAATAATTCCTGCTCGATTTCTTAAATGTATTGATTTTGATTCCTTAGGTAAATCTGTTTTTGATGATGATCGCAAAACTCTTAAAGGGAATCATCCCTTTGATTTAGAGACTAATAAAGGAGCGTCAATACTTATTGTTAATAGTAATTTTGGATGCGGTTCAAGCAGAGAGCATGCTCCTCAAGCATTGATGAGATGGGGAATAAAAGCAATAATTGGAGAAAGTTTTGCAGATATTTTTTATAGTAACTGTATTGCAATTGGAATTCCGTGCTTTACTCTTCCAAAGGAATCGATAAAAAAAATCCAAAAATATTTGGATTTTAAGAATTTATTCTTAGAGATTGATCTTTTCAAATCCACTGCAAAATCAGAAAATTTTAAATTTAATCTTGAAATAAAAGAAACTTCAAAAAAAATGTTTTTATCTGGAGAATGGGATGCCACTTCAAAACTACTTGAAAATACGGATTTAATTGAAAATAAATTAAATAATTTACCTTATATAAATTTTAATTCTAGTTTCGAATAGCTATTCGAAGCCAAATAATGTAAAAGAAACTCCTCCTGCTTCATTATGAGGTTGATAAAAAATTCCAAATTCATAAGATCTTTTTTGCCAATTTAATGAGATTTTAGAATCTATAAAATCACCATAATTTTTTGAATCATTATCCAAACTTAGGCTCGCATGACTTTTAAGAATAAGAGGTCCAAATAATTGTTGGTCAAAGGCAATATCTAAGGTAAATTGATCAGCAATTTGATCAAATTTAAATAAACTATCCCCACTTTTTATCTTATAAAAAGGTAATAGACTTATTCTTGTGTAGTCAAAATATTTTTTTTGTAAATCCCCTAATATAAATTCAGGTCCAGCACCAAAACCCAAGTAATGTTGATTATTGCCATTTTCATAAAAAGTGTAAAATAACTCTAAAGTGGAATTAAGGCTAAGCCCTTTGTTTATTGGCTCAGGAATATATCTAAACGAACTATCAATAAATTTGTTTGAAGCCTTATTACCTTTTAGTATTATTTTTTGATCTGATGAATAAAATAAACTACCTTTGATACTAGTAACCAAATTCTTACTATTTAAAGCTTCGCCTTTAAAATTTCCCAAACCTAAAGATAAAGTTTCAGATTTAGTAATGCCATTAACTTCCCAAGTATGTTTTTTTTCTAGTTTAGAACCATAACCTGTATAAACTTCAGTTTCACCTAAAGATCCGTTCCAAACGCGATCTCTAAAAACTCCATAAAAACTTTTATCCCATTTTGAGTCTAAAAAAGAAATTTCTTTACTTAACTTAGACTTAACTCGTAAAGAATTTGAAGATTCATCAGAATCAAAAGAATTTATTTGCTTATCTATTTCCAAATTCCAATTACTAATTTTTCCTGTAATTTGAGAACTAAGACCAAAATAGTCTTCCCAATAGGCATCTCTTTTAACCTTATCAGCAGTTATTGAATCTCCCTTACTTACAAAACTTTTGGTATGCCCCTGAAGTGATCTTTGTATTAAGAATTGTGGTTCTAAATCGAGAACAAAATCATTGAATAAATTTATTGAATTTAATTTTCTACCAATAAAATAGCCATCTTTATCCACATTGTCATAACCTATATTCCATCTATTTTCAAAAGAAAAACTTTCTCCTAATTTCGTCAAAGTTCTTTCACCAAACCAAAAGGGGACAGAAATTTTCTCATCCAAAATTAAATAATTTAAGGAAGACTTGAATCTTAATTTGTCTTTTATAGAGATAGCTTCAAGCGAATTGATCTCTATCTTAACTTGCTTTAATTCAATTAAATCATTGGTAAAAATAGCTTTTTCACTCTTCCATTTTTCACCATCTATTTCTATTTTATCAGTTATGAATATCCAATTATTGACAGCTCCAGGGGTATTTAAAACTTTTTCCTTAAATATCTCTTTTGAAATTTCATTATTTTTAATATCTGAAGTTTCAATATTAGAAAACAAATCATAAATAAGATTATCTGTTTTTATTAATCCTTTGACATCGAACAAATACCCTTTCTTACTATTGAAATCATATTGAAATCTATTCATCTTGAATAGTTGCTCACCAATACTCAAAGAAATATTTCCTTTAGCACTTACAGTCTTTTGCGTTTTATCATAGATTAGACTATCTGCTTTAAGAATATTCCCTCCATAAAGAACAAGGACATTGCCCTTTGCCTTTAAAATATTATTTTCTTCTAATTGTATTTCAGATTGGATCTCTAACTCGTTGTTGTTATCAAGAGAGTTGGCTAAAAGTTTTGGGGACTTATACTTATTTATTTGTGAGATCTGGTCTTTAGAATTACTTTTATAATTATATTTAGATATTGAAAATGATTTATTACTGGAAAAATCTATGTTTTTTGGAAAAGCTTTATTAATCCAATGGACACTTTTTGATGGAGAAATTTTTTTTGAATCAATAGCAAATAATTGTGTTGCTTTACTCGAAGGAGATAAGTTTATTAATGCGGAAACAAAAAATATAGCCTTTATAAGTTTTCTAGTCTTCAAAATGGTGAACAAATTAAAAGAGAAAATTAATCTTGAGGACTTTCTAAGTCTTTTCTATTAGGTGTTCTTGTAGGATCACTAGCTAAAAAACCGAAAAGAAAGATTCCTACGAAGAAAAAAACGATTGTGTAAACTGAAATTTTTAAGGCGAGCATGGAATTGCAATTACTAACAGATTTATATCCTATTAAATTTATATTTAAATTATGTGAAAAGGTTTACTTTTTGTATTTTTGGTAAATTTTGAAATACTTTCGACTTTATAAACATGGTTAAAAATCATTAATCATCATGATCATCCCAGGGATCAGTTAGTTTTGCCGCTTTTGGACCGAAAGCTGTCCATAGTCCAAAACCTGTTAAAGCTAATAGTACAGCCAGTATTGTAACTGCTACAGAAACAGCAGGATCTGGTGCGGATGATAAAGTTTGCATCAATTTTAGTAAATTTGTAAACAATTTATGTATTAACTCTTATACAATAACGAAATATATTTGATTTAGAGAAATTACTATGGGCCAAAAAACTGCATTAGGAACTCTTTTAAAAGCTATTGGAAATTCAGGTCAAGGAAAAGTGGTTCCTGGATGGGGAGCTGTTCCTGTTATGACCGTAATAGGTTTACTTTTATTAGTTTTTCTTGTTATCCTCCTACAAATTTATAATCAATCTTTACTCCTTCAGGGATTTTCAGTCGATTGGAATGGAAATTAAACTTCTTAAATTCCAATTTGTAGAGTAATTACGTTCATATTATTTAAATATTTTTTGAATAGGAAAATCTATAATTTCATTAATAATAAAATGAAAAATCTTTATTATTTTGTTTACTCATGCACAATTGAAAACCCTTATTAAGTTTATATTTTATAATTTATAAAATTTATAGATGAAATTGTAATTATGAATAATAATGAGAAATTTATAATTGGTTTGGGCAATCCTGGGAAAGAATATATTAAAAATCGACATAATATTGGTTTTTTACTTCTTGAAAATTTTTCGGAAAAATACGATTCTAAGTTCACTTTAAAAAATAAGCTTAAAAGTTGGTATTCAGAATTCAAAATAGATAATTCTACTTATAGATTATTTATGCCTAACACTTTTATGAATAATAGTGGAAATGCTGTAAGGGCGATAGTGGAATGGTACAAAATAGATTTGGATCGTCTTTTTATAATAGTTGATGATATTGATCTACCTCTGGGCAAAATTAGATTTAGGAAAAAAGGAAGTTCTGGTGGACATAATGGACTTAAAGATATCATTAAAAAATTGCAGACTGAAAACTTTAATAGAATAAAAATAGGTATAGGGTCCCCACCCGCTAATGAAAGGCAAAAAACCTTAAATACTATTTCCCATGTCTTAGGAAATATATCTTCAAAAGAAAGTTTAACTTTGGATAGAGTTTATAAAAAATTAATCGAATCTCTCATAGAACTAAATGATAAAAATGAAGATTATATTATTAGTGAATTAAATTCCTTCCATAGAGAAGAAAATTTATAAATGAAAGAAAAACCTGAGACAACTGCACATGTAAGTGTAAAAGAATACTGTTTCACAAAAAAAGAAGTAAAAGGAATTGTTGAAGCAAGCGATTTCAAGTGGTCCTTCACATGGTCATTTGGGAAAGGAGTTTTGTTAGTTAACCCACCTTTAGGCAGAGCATTAATTGAAGATTCATTATTGAGATTCTTTTTAAAAAAAGATTATGAACTTGAAGCAGGAAATGAATATAAATTCGTTATTTCAGCCAAGTTTTAGTCTTAATTTTTTCACTTACATCAAATTTAATTTTGAAATAATCTTCCATAATAATTAACGCAGCTAATGCATCTAAATTTTTATTCAAAATAAATATCTCTCTTGGTAAAAAACATTTTATGCCTATTAAAGGAAAAATTTCAAAATATCTTTTTTTAGCTCTATAAGTTGAATTTTTTTCTTCAGCAATAATCAAATCAGGATCAAACTGATTTAAATATTTTATGTAATTTTTACTACTTGTTCCATTTCCAATTAACAACTGAACGTTTTTTCCGCTCTGATATTTTTTTTTAACATATTTCAAAAGTAGATGACTTTTAATAACAACTGCTTCATAAACTTTTTTTTCTTTGATATCAGCTATTATCACTCCACATTTCGATATCCCAGGATCAATACTTATAACTCTAGACATCTAAGATTCTGGATAATTTACATTTAGTTCAACAATCACTGGTTGAGCAGTCTTACTGTTAATAGATGAGACTGCTTCTAATTCAAAATTAGTTTCATCATTATTGTTTAGGAAGTCTCTTAATTCTTGTATAGAATCGCCTCGCAATTTAATTTCATTTACAAGTGAACCTCTTCTCTTGATTTCGGCCAAACTAGAAGATAGTAAAAAATTTACCTTATCGCCAAAATCTTTTTTATTAAAATCTTCTTGTTTGAATTCAATTTTTGTTATTTTTTCACCTTTTCTAACTATTATCTTATTTTCTGTTATTTCAGGAAAAGCATACACAAAATTTTCTCCTGTTAAAACATTCCTTACAGATTTTATATTAATTACCCAATTACCTCCTTTTAAAATAGTATTTTGCATATCTTCGATATGATTTTTTCTTAATAACAATAAATTTGTAACTTCTTTATTTTTGGGTTTAACTATTTTATGAGTGTATCTATTGGCATTGATAATAATTTTTTCTATTTTAGATTTAATATCTTCGAGGTTAGAAGAACTTATCTCTGAAATAATTAAAGATTGCCCGCTTCTTATTACAAATTTCCCACTCCTTAATGCAATTATATTCCTTTCTAATTGCTTAAATTCAGTCTCTTTAGCTTTTATTTTATTTTCTAGTTTTTCTCTTTCTTTTTCTAAAGGTATCAAAACTTGTTTACTTTCTTGAAGTTTTTTCTGTAAATCTCCTAACCTAAATAACCCTACTCTCAACTGTCTATTTACTAATATCATTAAGAACAAAGATGAAGCACTTATCAGGCTGCCCGTCAAAATTGTAATTAAAATTGCCGTTTTTTTTGGTCTTAACTTTAAAATACTAAATCTAGCCTTACCTATCTTTGAACCTAATAAGTCACCTAACGTTGAAATTAAACCTCCAAGCAGTAATAAGAAAAAAATGAAAATCCAACCAGACACAATATATATTTAAATATTTACATAATCATCATAATAGAGAATTAATTGATTAAATATCAATTAAATCTTTTTGAAAGTGCTATTGGATCAAAAACTGTAATCTTCTTTCTTTCAATAGTTAGTAACCCTGAATCTTTCAAATCTCCTAATAATCTTGTAATAGTAACTCTCGTAGAACCTATTGCCTCTGCAATAGCTTGATGAGAAAGTCTCAAATCAATAGTAATACCCTTTTCACTTGCCACTCCAAAATCACGACACAAAACCATCAAAAAACTTACTAGGCGAGATGACATGTCTCTATGTGTAAGAGTTTCTATCATTGTTTCTGTTTGTAGAATCCTGCTTGAAAGGCCTTGCAAGAGTAAAAGACCAACGGATGCATCTGCTTCAATTGCTCTCAAAACAGAATTTGCAGGAGCTGTAATCATTTCAACTCTTGTAAAAGCAATAGAATGATAAAAACGATCAGACCTATGTCCTGTCAGGAGAGATAAAACTCCAAAAAGGCTATTTTCCCTTAACAATGCAACAGTAATTTCTTCTCCTGATTCATAAACTCTTGATAACCTTACTGCTCCTCTCCTTATTAAATAAACTCTTTCAGCAGGATCTCCAGGGAAAAATATTGTTTTCGATCTCTCAACCATTTCCGTACTAGCCCCTTCAAGACCTTTTATGACTTCCATTAAAGTTCTATTAATCGGAAAACGTTCACCAATAGTATTAATAGTATTTTGTCCGGAAGGTTGCGGAGTTAAGCGGCTTAATCCTCTTGAAGCAGGTGACATAAATATCTTTACTATTAAAAAAATTTAAGAAGACAGCAAGAAATACCTTGTATCAACAGTAACATTTTTCAATTCTTATATTTTTTTTTGAAAATTATTATAAAAACAATTCTTTCTTCTAAAAAGCTACTTTAAGGAAAATTACACTATATGCAGTGTTCTAAAATTCAAACTATACTGAATGTAGAAAAGTAAATTTAAAATAATGTTCGTCAGTTCGTCAAATAGTTATCTGAAAAGCAATCATGAAGTTGTAAACATAAATAAAAATAAAGAATTTAAACTAAGAAAGATAAATCAAAATGGTCAAATTCAGATTTATCAATCTTCATACCGAGGAAGTTATTCATCCATTATCAGAGATTCACTAAGAAATGCAGCTTTAGGAAGAAAAGTACTTTTAGTTCAATTAATGAAGGGAGGTGTAAAACAAGGAATATCCAATGCTCAAAAGCTTTGTGGTAATCTTACCTGGATAAGACCTTCTAATTCTTATGATCAATATGAGTCAGAAAACATCAACAATAATATGTCTAAATCTATTAATAATTCAATAATAGAATTATGGAATTTTTGCAAAAAAGAATTACTTTCTGGAGAATATGATCAAATTATTCTTGATGAAGTTTTTCTAGCTGTCGAGATGAATATTATCAGTAAAGATGATTTGATTTCAACACTTGAAAACCGATTTATATCAGGAGATGTAATCCTTACTGGTACATCCATTCCAAAAAATTTCTTATTAATGGCTGACCAAATTACAGAACTTCGCTCATAGAAATTATGCTCAAAAATGATCTCTGGATAAATCAAAAAGCTTCTGAAGGAATGATAAATCCTTTTCAATCAAATTTAGTCAGGCATCTAGATCCTAATAATAAAAAAAATGCGGTTTTAAGTTATGGATGTTCTTCATATGGCTATGATTTAAGACTATCTTCTAAAGAGTTTTTAATATTTAAGCATGTCCCGGGAACCGTTATGAATCCAAAGAAGTTTAATCCTAATAATTTAGAAAAAACGATTCTTCACGAAGATAAAGATGGTGAATTTTTTATTTTACCTGCTCATTCTTACGGTCTAGGAGTTGCTTTAGAGAAAATGAAAGTACCAGAAAATATTACTGTGATTTGTATCGGTAAAAGTACTTATGCTCGTCTCGGAATTATAGTAAATACAACTCCAGCCGAGGCAGGTTGGGAGGGGCATCTTACATTAGAATTCAGCAACAGTTCTGGTGCAGATTGTAGGATTTATGCAAATGAAGGTATTTGTCAACTATTATTTTTTGAGGGTGATCCTTGCTCTACAACATATGAAGATAGGAAAGGTAAATATCAAAATCAACCAGAACAGGTTACTTTAGCCAAAATTTAATATGAGTAAAGTTGAGCTAATTTCATTAACTCCAGAGGCAGAAAAAACAATGGCGTATATCGCTAGAGTTTCTAATCCATCTAATCAGGCTAATGATAAATTCTCCGGATTATTAAGATATTGCATACAGCATGAGCACTGGTCAGTTTTTGAACAATCATGCATGACATTGAAAATCGAAACTAATAGAGGTATAGCAGCTCAAATTCTTAGACATAGATCATTTACTTTTCAAGAATTCTCACAAAGATACGCTGAAACTAGTTTACTAGGAAACGAAATTCCTGTCCCAAACTTAAGAAGGCAAGACAAAAATAATCGTCAAAATAGCATTGACGACATGCCGGATGAACTTAAAATAAAATTTTCAGAAAAAATTTCAAAACACTTTCAAGAGGCAAATAAACTATACGAAGAAATGCTAGATGAAGGAATTGCAAAAGAATGCGCTAGATTTATTATGCCCTTAGCTACCCCAACAAGAATCTATATGACTGGTTCCTGTAGGTCTTGGATTCACTACATACAGCTAAGATCAAAAGAAGGAACACAAAAAGAACATATGGAAATAGCTGAAGACTGTAAGAAAGTGTTTATCAAATATTTTCCATCTGTATCTGAAGCATTGAAGTGGAAATAATTTTATCCGTGACTTCTCGGAGAGGATTGATAGTTTTTATTGTCTTTGATTATTGAGAATTCTGAATTTAAAATTTGTGAATCACCTCTAAATTTATCGTATAAATTATCGAGAGATTCTTTTATAGTTTCTTCTTCCTGTTTCCCAATAAACGTGAGTTCTAAATTGGAATCTTTATCAAAAATATTTATTTGTGGAATTCCATTAACATTGAAATTCCTTATGTATTTTTCCCATTTTTGATTATCTACATTTAAAAAAACAAAATTAATATCTTTTTCATATTTATTTTTAATATCATCAACTTTTGGAGCCATTTCCTTACAAACTTCGCACCAATCTGCATAAAACTCAAGAAAAGTAGGTTTATTATTTGTAAAAGCTACTTCAGGATCAATAGATGATTGTCCAAATTTCTTAAGAAGAAAAGTGGGTTGAAATATAAAATTTTTCAATACAAGTACAGAGCAAATAATTAGAGCAAAAAATAATATCAGTATCGATTTTTGGGAGGTATTTAAAAAGGAATCTTTATTACTAGATTGCATTATCTAATCATTAACTTTTTATATTTTATATAGATAATATAATTAAAGAGAATATTATTCTTTTTACTTTTAATCAACTGATAATATAAATACAGTTGGCAAAATACTTATACTTATAGAAATAATAATATGCAATCTATATTTGGGACTGATGGAATTAGGGGAATATTTGATGAAGAATTAACATATTCTCTAGCATATAAGGTTGGATATGCTTTAGGAGTTTCAACGAAAACCAATAATCCAATATTAATCGGAAGAGATACAAGAGTAAGTGGGTATATTCTTCTAGAGGCTATATCAAGAGGAATTAATGCAGCAGGAAAAGAATTTATATATTTAGGAATCTGTCCTACACCAGCTATCCCTTTCTTAATAAAAAAAGAAAAATTTAGTGGTGGGATTATGATATCTGCAAGCCATAATCCTCCTGAATATAATGGTATTAAAATTTTTGACAATAATGGAGAAAAAATTAAAAAGAAAATTGAAAATCAAATAGAACTGATTTTAAATACAGGAAACAAGCTTAAATTATCTACTTATAAAAAAACATCTATAAAGGAAAATAATAAACTTTTTAATATCTATAAAGAAGGACTTATTAATACTATGGGTGATGAAAACTTAGATGGAATGAAAATAATTTTAGACACATGTTACGGATCTGCAACTACCTGCGCAGCAAGTATTTTTAAGAAACTAGGAGCGAATGTCAAAGTCATTAATAATGAGCAAGATGGTTTAAAAATAAATCTAAATTGTGGTTCTACATGCTTGGATCCAATAATTAAAGCTATAAAAGAGAACAATGCTGATATGGGATTTAGCTTCGATGGAGATGCCGATAGAGTTATTGGGGTTGATTCAGAAGGCAATATACTAGATGGGGATCATATACTCTTTCTATGGGGAAGAGAACTTTTAGAAGAAAAATTGCTTACAAATAACACAATCATCTCAACAAAAATGGCCAATTTAGGTTTTGAAAATACTTGGAATAAAATTGGGGGGATTTTACATAGAACTGAAGTTGGAGATAAATTCATATTTGAAGCAATAAAGAAAAAAAAGGTCTTATTGGGAGGGGAACAATCAGGTCATATACTTTCAAAAATTAATAACTTTTGTGGGGATGGAATATTAACTGCAATTCAAATCTCAAAATACTGCAAGAAAAAAAATATCAGTTTAAAGTCTTGGCTTAATAGTAGCTTCTCACCATATCCTCAAAAACTAACTAATGTGTTATTAAATTTTCAATTTAATAATATTGATAAACCATACAGGGAAATCATAAATGAAACTATAGAAAGTTTTTCAAATATTAAAAAGGATAATTGTAGAGTTTACATACGTCCAAGTGGAACGGAACCTCTTTTACGTATATTAGTTGAAGCACGAACTCAAAAAGAAGTAGATTCATTATCAACAAAAATTACGAACGAACTTAGTACAAAAATCTATAAAATATCTAAAATTTTTTGAATCAAATTTTCTTATAAATACTTTCATAAATTTTAAGTTGATTTAATATTACATATTTTTCTCTATTAGTTTGAATTCTATTTGGATTAAAACTTTCATTAAAGTTAACATCTTGATATGGTATTTTTTCCAACTTTATACTTTCGGATATTGTGAGTTCCATATAATCAAAAAGCTCTTTTACATCTGTTTTAATAAAGATTAAAGATCCTCTTTTCATTGAATTTGAGAGTAAATTTATAAATTCAGTTTGAATTACACGTCTTTTATGATGTTTCTTTTTAAACCATGGATCAGGAAAATTAAAAGAAATACTAGTTATTAAATTAAAAATTGATATATTTTTAGATTGATTAAAAATATTATTAGCATTACCAAATGAAAAATATAAATTTTTATTTTCTCTACTTTTCATTTTCAAATTAGCATTTAAAACTAATTTTTCTCTAATTTCAATTCCTATATAATTCCAGTTTTTATTTTCAAGTGATAATTCGAATAAAAAATCACCTGATGCGCAACCTATATCTAAATGGAGAGGCAATTTTGGGTTTTCAAAAACTTGATTCAACGGAGGTATTGGATCTATTTCAAAGAAATTTTTACTGAGTGGATTTACATGCTGTCTCATAACAATTATTTAATTATTTCTTAGTCGAAATTAATTTAGTGCATATTATTCATAACTATGACAATAATAAGTTAAGAAGTAGGTGTGTAAGGTTTAATAATTATGTGTTTTAAAAAGAAAAAGTTTTGAACAGTCTTAATCAGCTTTCCATTTGGCTATCTTTTCAACTTTCATTAGTCTTTATAGTTGGTCTTCCTTTAACTCTATTTTGTTGGTCTATAAAAAACAAAAGTAAAGCCATTACAAAACTTTTATCTAATTATTGGAAAATATCAATTCTATTCTTCATAAGTCTTATCCTTCTAATTGGAGAGTACAATTTCGCTCTCTTAATTACAAATATTTCGACATTAATAATGACAATCTCAATATGGTTTTGGAATGATATTAATGACGAGTTAAATGAATATAAGATATCTCATGCATTAACTACAACTACGAAAGTTTGGCGATGGTCTATAACTTTTATATCTTTAAGTTTTTTAATTCAAAGTTTAAATAATATTAATTGTATTTCTTTTATTAATTCTGCCGAATGTGAAATTTGGCTTAAACCTTCAACAAATTTCTATTTGATTTTAAAAAATTTATTTAATTTCTTATTTGGAGCTAGCTTTTCTCAACCAGTCGCAAAATTTTTAGGATTATTTTCCTTATTAATATATACATTAGGTTTATTACAATGGGCGATAATTAAATTCCCAAAGAGTGGCCGGAATTCTGGTTTTTCAAATTATGGCAGGGATTAATTTTATCAAAAACTTAGAATATAACTTTTAAGATTCCAAATAGTCTTTTAAAAAACAAGGTTACTTATCAAGAGAATATTCTAAAGAATTTTTAGAAGTAATAATTTATAGAGGGTTTAGTTGATCTAAAACACACCATACTGAAATTGATTTAAATCAACTATTTATAAATTAATAATATTCGCACATCTTTCACATAATTTAGTGTTTTCAACTCCTTTAACTGTAATATTTTGATAATGCCAACATCTATCACATTTAAGACCTTTAGCTTTAAGAATCTGAATCTTTCCAAGTTCATTATTATCAATACTTAAAAAATCCTTAGACAAATTATTAACTATATTAAAGTCAGAAACTATCAACCAATCACGGTATAAATCCACTTCTTTATTGCCAAATTTATCAAGCCAAGAAAGAGAATTTTTAAAAACCTGATTTTCAGGGAGGTAATTAATCTCAGTCTCAAGAGCAGCTCCAATCATTTGTTGGGTTCTACAACCTTCTATTGCTTTATTAATTTCTACTCGCAATGTTCTTAAATTAGAGATATGTTCATTAAGTTCGGGATTAAGCCATGACTTAGGCAATTTTGGCCATCCTCTTTCAAATACTGATTTTTCAATAGTTGAATATGGGATATTTTGCCAAATATCTTCGGCCATATGACAAAGTACTGGAGAAATAATAACAGCTAAATTTTCTACAATTTTGGACATCACAAACTGACAAGATCTTCTCCTGAATTGAGTTTTAGCACTTACATATAATCTATCTTTTGCGATATCTAAATAAAAATTAGATAAATCCACAACACAAAAACTTTGCAATATTTGAAAAAACTTTGAAAATTCGTAATTTTCATATGCAATTGTTACTTGATCTGAGACTTCAACTAATCTATTTAACATCCATTGATCTAATAGCGGCAACTGATCAATATCAATTTCCTCTAACGCAGGATCATAATCATGAATATTACCTAAGAGATATCTCGCTGTATTTCTTACTTTTCTATAAACATCTGAAAGTTGTTTTAAAATATTTGATCCAATTGGGACATCAACTGAGTAATCAACAGAACTCACCCAAAGCCTAAGGACATCTGCTCCATAGGCAGGTTGTATTTTTTGGTTAGGACCACCATTAATAATAATATTAGGATCAACAACGTTACCCAAGGATTTACTCATTTTTCTTCCGTTCTCATCTAAAGCAAATCCATGAGTTAGCACTGTCTTATATGGCGGCTTATTATTTACTGCTACCGAAGTTAGCAAAGATGATTGAAACCAACCTCTATGTTGATCTGATCCCTCTAAATACAAATCGGCTGGATATTGTAATTCTTCCCTTTGCTCACAAACTGCGGCCCAACTAGAACCTGAATCAAACCAGACATCCATAGTATCTAGGCCTTTTTCCCAACGATCAGATTCATTTCTATATTTTTCTGGCAATAGTTTCTTCTCATCCCATTCCCACCATACATCTGCTCCATACTCCTCAAATAAACTTTTTATATGGTTAATAGTTTCAGTATTAATTAGTATTTCTTTTCCTTCTTTTTCATAGAAGACAGGTATTGGCACTCCCCACGACCTTTGCCTAGAAATACACCAATCACCTCTTCCAACAACCATCGAATAAATTCTTTTTTTACCTGTTTTTGGCATCCATTCAACATCTTCTATTGATTTCAAGGCTGAAGATCTAAATCCCTCTACTGATGCAAACCATTGTTCAGTTGCTCTAAAAATTGTAGGTTTTTTAGTTCTCCAATCATAAGGATATCTGTGTTTATATTTTTCTTTTAAAAGGAGTAAGTTATTTTTCTCCAAATCTTCAATAATCAAATCATTAGCATCTTTTAAAACATTTAATCCGCAAAACTTTTCAGCATGCTTATTTAAATTACCTTTTTCATCAACAATGCAAGTTATGGGTAATTGATATTTTTGCCCAACATTAAAATCATCCATGCCATGACCCGGGGCAGTATGTACAATTCCTGTCCCAGATTCAGTGGTTATATAATCACCTCCAATTACAATATTACAAACCTTATTTTTTGTAGGATGCTGATACTCAAGGCCCTCAAGCAATGAGCCTTTTACATCTAATAAAACATTAAATTCTCTATCTAGCTTTTCACAAATTTCAGCAAGTAAATCTCTAGCAAAAAGATATATATTACCGTTTTGATCTGAGGCAAAAACATAATTTATTCTAGGATTAATAGCTACTGCTTCATTACCAGGAATTGTCCATGGAGTAGTAGTCCATATAGCTATAAATAAATTATTTAAACTAGAAAGTAATTTGTTTCTCAGATCTTTTTCTTCAAATTTGAGAAGAACTGCATCTGATAATTTAGTAATATTTAAAGCAACATAAATACTTTTTGAAAAATGCTCTTCAGGATACTCTAATTCTGCTTCTGCAAGTGCTGTTCTAGAACTTGGACTCCAGTGAACAGGTTTTAAACCTCTATATATGTAGCCATTTAAGAACATCTTTCCAAAAACACCAATCTGAGCAGACTCATAATTTTTTTTAAGTGTCAAATAGGGATTATTCCAGTCACCCCAAACACCCCATCTCTTAAAGCCCTCTAATTGATTGTTAATTTGAATCTTTGCATAATCAGTTGCTTTTTTTCTTAAACCTAAAGAATCTAAATTTCTTCTTTCATTGGATTTTAAACTTTGTAGAACCTTTAACTCAATTGGTAACCCATGGCAATCCCAACCAGGTACAAAATGAACTTTGAAACCTTTTAAGGTTTTGTATTTATTAATAATATCCTTTAACACTTTATTTAAAGCATGTCCCATATGGAGGGAACCATTCGCATAAGGGGGTCCATCATGCAAAGTGAAATTTTTACCTGAGTTAGATGAACCCAAATCCAAATCAATCTTATTTCTTGACCAGAATTCATGAATCTCTGGTTCCCTAATTACTGAATTAGCTCGCATCGAAAAATCAGTCTTCAGCAAATTCAAAGTTTCTTTATAGGAAAAGCCAGATTTTTTTTCTTTGTTATGTTGTGATTTCATTCGAAATTATAGAATTTATTTATAATCGATTAATTTATTTAATTTTTTACCCCTCATCGATTGTATCTTTTATAGATTGATTTGTTGCTTTTTTTGACATCTCTAAAGTCAGTAAATTATTTGTATTTGAATTAACTATATTATCATTTTCATCATTCCTAACCCACTTTTTTTTATTTAAATTTTCATTTTTTCTTCCAAATTTTAAAATATTGTTTGAATTTAAAAAATCTTGCCTTGCAAGAGAGATTGCCTTTAAAAAAATTGAAAGATTTTTTTTCAATTCCTCTAAAGTTTGTAATTTATTTTTCTCTTGATTAGTTAATTGATTCCACCTTATGGAAAATATTTCTACTATATAAAAAGTCAGTAATACAGTTATGACCATAAAAATTGAAAAATATAAAGTATTAAAACTATTTTGTTTATAAATTAATAACATCCCAATAACTAGGTTTAAACCACCTTTTATAAAATCTCTTGGTCTGCCCAATTCAATATATATTAGAGGCATTAACAAAAATATAATTCCAAAAAATAAATATAAACAGCCTAAGTAAATTGTCAAAAAATTTTCTATTGATATCAAAATTATAGTAAACATGCAAATACTTAACTAATTTAATTGCTTAATATTAATTTTTCCTTGAAATGCGGTCGGGGAGACTTGAACTCCCACACCCTAAGATACGAGTACCTAAAACTCGCGCGTCTACCAATTCCGCCACGACCGCTTAATTAAATTTTAGTTTAGCGAGGTATATTTTAAAAACATTTTTTACTTAAGATCCTAAATTTGACACATAATACCAGGCTCAATAATTTTAGAAAGATTTAAAAATGTTTGATATTGTTATGCAATCACTATGAATAATTGGCTATATTACTTATAGATTAAAAGAAACAATTTCAAATTTAACTAGTAAAAATAAAAATATTCAAACTAATTCCTCCAAGACATTTAACTGGAACAGGGAGATCAAAAATTATGTCGATCCTCCTAATTTTTGGAACCCTACATTAGGTCTATTTTTTGGTGGTTATTTTCTTGCTTTTCTGAGTATATGGCAGTGGTACCGAGGGGTTTGGCCTCTACCTGTTCTTGTTGCCATCGCATTTCTTGCTCTACATATTGAAGGAACCGTTATACATGATGCCTGTCATAAGGCTGCTCATCCTGTGCCCTGGATAAACCAAGCAATGGGACATGGATCAGCTATACTCTTAGGCTTCAGTTTCCCAGTTTTCACTAGAGTCCACCTACAACATCACATTCATGTAAATGATCCCAAAAATGATCCTGACCATATTGTGAGTACTTTTGGGCCAATTTGGCTTATTGCTCCAAGATTCTTTTATCATGAAATATTTTTCTTTCAGAGAAAACTCTGGAGAAAATATGAATTACTACAGTGGGGAATAGAGAGATCGATATTTATAACAATCATCTTAGCTGGCTTAAAATTTGACTTTATGAACTTAATCTATAATTTATGGTTTGGTCCTGCATTAATGGTTGGAGTCACTTTAGGTATTTTCTTTGATTATCTCCCTCATAGGCCGTTTCGCTCAAGAAACAAATGGATAAACTCAAGAGTTTATCCAGGCAAATTTTTGAATATTCTCATAATGGGTCAAAATTATCATTTAATCCATCACCTATGGCCTTCAATACCCTGGTTTGAATATAAAATAGCTTACGAAAAAACCAAACCTTTATTAGACATCAAAGGTTCACCTCAAAGAGTTGGAATTTTTGAAACTAAAGGTGATACTTTTAATTTTATATATGATCTACTTATAGGGATAAGAAGTCACAAGAGTAAAAAAGGAAAACTTAGAAAAATAATAAATTCATTCCCAATTTTTAAAATAAGAAAAATTTTACTAAAGATAGTTAATAAGACTTATATCGGTGGTAATTAGCTATTCATTAATAATTTTTGGCACTTTAAAAAATTTATTTTCTCTTGAAGGTGCCAGATCTAAAATTTCCTCAGAATTTTCATAATTTTTCTTTTCATCTTTTCTCAATACATTGACCACTTCTATGGCCCTAGTAGTGCATGGAACATTCTCGGTATTAATTTTCTCTAGTTGTTTAATATATTCCAAAATTTTTTCTAACTGTTCTGCATGCTGATGAACCTCACTTTCATTTAATTCTAGTCTTGCTAATTTTGCTACTTTTTTAACTTCATCACTACTAATTCGTTTCATCTGCTTTCAATTATCAAAAAATCAATTTCATTATAGATATTAAAGTATTTTCACAAACATTACTTAAGCCTTTAATGAATTAAACAAAATTGATAACAATATATTTATAAAATCTCATAACAAGAGAAAAAATTTTTTTATGCTTCAAAAGCTAGACTTAATTGTATTTCACCGTTAAAAATAAGCTTAGATAAGTATTTAAAAATAGATCAACAATCTTTTAAAAAAAATTTTTTTTACCGGCACTCCAAGCTTGTAGCACCTGAGTTGATTGGATGTTATCTGATTAGAAATAGAATTGATAAAGGCCTAATAAAAGGAATGATAGTTGAGACTGAAGCTTATTCACAAGAAGAAGAAGCTTGCCATGGATATAATAAAAAGACTCCTTCTAATAAAGTATTGTTTGGTGAGCCAGGAAGATTTTATGTTTACAGATCTTACGGAATTCATCATTGCTTGAATATTGTTACTGATAAAGATAATTTTGCAAGTGGAGTTTTAATAAGGGCTGTTTTTATATCAAATAAAAACGAAAGGTCAGCTTCTGGCCCAGGATTAGTAACCAAAACATTTGAAGTGGATAATAAATTCAATTCCCTAGAAATTCTTAATAATAAATGTTTGTGGATCAGCAAAGGAAAGTCATATTTAGATAAAAAAGATTTAATTCAAACAACAAGAATTGGCATTTCTAAAGCAAAAAATATAAAATGGCGTTGGTATCTTAAAAGGAGCAGAAGTATTAGTAAAAGGGAAAAAGGTGATAGAAATCCTAATTTAAATAATTCAACTAATAATTTGTCTGGTGTAACTTAATGGAAAATTGGCCTCACAAACATATCCTCACACTTTCAAATTTCTCAATAGATGATTACAAGTCAGTTTTTGAGTTAACTGAAAGATTTAAATCTCTTAATAATGCTGGGACAAAAAAAATACCTGCTTTACAAGGAAAGTTAATAACATCAATATTTTTTGAGGCTAGTACTAGAACTCGCAATAGTTTTGAGCTTGCTGCCAAAAGGCTTTCTGCAGATGTACAAAGCTTTTCTCCTTCTTCAAGTTCTTTAAGTAAAGGAGAAACTCTCATAGATACTGCACTAACATATGCTGCCATGGGGTCTGACATTTTAGTCATTAGACATTCATCTAGCCATGTCCCTTTAGAAATTTCCAAAAAACTCGATGCATCTAAAGCAAAAACTTCGGTTCTTAATGCTGGTGACGGTTTACATAGCCACCCTAGTCAAGGATTACTAGATCTTTATACATTAATAAAGTTCTTTTCTCCAAAATTACTGAAACCAGAGATATTAAATTCTAAAAAAATATTAATAGTTGGTGATGTAATTCACTCTAGAGTTGCCAGATCAAATCTTTGGGCATTGACCGCATTTGGTGCAAACATAATCTTGTGTGGTCCACCAACACTTATTCCTGAAGAATTTACTGATTTTGTAAGTAGTTCACCACCAAATCAATTAAGAGACCCAATTTCTTCGAGAGGTTCTATCACAATTTCGCGTTCATTAGAAGAATCCATTAAATGTGCAGATGCAGTAATTGTTTTAAGATTACAGAAAGAAAGAATGATAGAGAATTTATTAAGCAGTATTAAATCGTATAGTGAAAATTATTGTTTAACTCCAGAAAAACTATCCTTGAATTGTAAAGATATTCCTATTTTGCACCCAGGGCCTATTAATCGTGGCATTGAAATCAGCAGCAGAATTGTTGATGAATATCCAAATTGCTTAATAAATGATCAAGTTTCAAATGGTATTCCTACAAGAATGGCTTTACTTTATCTATTAAGTAAATTCAATAATTAAATTTAAAGCAATTTTAGACTTTCAGTAAAAAAACCGTAAAATAAACCTAATCTTAAAGAATCAAGTAATAATACTAATATTTTTTTTCTCTTATCAAAACGTAATCTTCTTCTAAATTTAATCAAAATTTCAATAAATAAAACTGATAAAAAAGCACCTACCGGGTCAATTAATTCAACGACTGCACTTATCATTCCTAATGAACTCCCAAAAAAGTAACCAGTCAAAACAACAGTTAAAGCTAAAGAATATCTACGCCATGGATTTACTGCCCATTGGCTTAAACTGTCAAAAGTTTCAATAACTAATAGTTGAAATTTAGTCTTTTGGGGTTTAAAAAACATTCTGAATCAAAACTAATTGCTAGATCTATTCGTAATTTTATTTAACTTTAGGATTACCTTCAATTAATTCAAGTAAAGCCTCCATTTGGGCAAGAATTCCTCTTAATTCTCCAGGTTCAGGAAATAGTCCATCATCTTGAATTCCTAAATGCATTTCTCTTAATTCCTGCCTTAAATAACGTAAATGACTTACTATTTGCTCTTTTTTTGTTTGTGACATAATTATACTTTCGTCATTATTAGTTTAAATAATTTTTTTTCTTAAAGAGAATTAATAATTTGTGTCTCAAGTTATATTATATAAAATTAAATAGATTTAATATTTTTATTATTTTTGAAAATTTTCAAAGTGATCAATATTTAGTGAATATGAATTTCCTTGAGGTTATATTATTAAAAATACATAGACAAGGATAAAAATGTTATTTACATCTGATATCAAGATATTTGAAAAGGCTTTGTATTCATCTTATGAAGAAGGAACTTTTGATGAATACTAAATCTAAAGAGTTAAAAGTTAAGGTTCTTTTATTAATTACTGGAAGTATTGCTGCAGTAAGAATCCCCTTACTAGTAAGTCAATTAGTTAAGGATAATTATGAGATAAAGTGCGTTGTTTCTGAAAATGCTGAAAAACTAATTCAGCCACTTTCACTTTCTATTTTAAGTAGGAATACTTGCATATTAGATAAGGACCAATGGTCATATCTACATTCAAGACCTTTACATATAGATTTGTGCGATTGGGCTGATGTTTTGATAATGGCTCCTTTGACAGCAACAACACTTTCAAAGTGGGTTACCGGTAATGCTGATGGATTGATATCCAGTATTTTAATTGCGAATAATAAGCCTATTATTGTTGCTCCAGCCATGAATTCTAAGATGTGGAGTAATAAAGCTGTTCAAAGAAATTATTTATATTTGAAAGATTATCCAAATGTTCTAATCCTTAAGCCAAGTGTAGGGATCCTAGCTTGTGACGAAATTGGAGTTGGTAAAATACCCCCAAATGATTTAATAAAACTAGCTCTAAAGTTTTTACTCCTTCAAAATAAAAAGCCCTATTACAGAGACTTATTAAATAAAGAGTTTTTAATTACAGGAGGTTGTACTTCAGAAAAAATAGATGCGGCAAGAAAAATAACCAACAATAGTTCGGGAACTATGGGATTAATGCTTGCTCAAGTAGCAAGTTTTAGGGGTGCAAAAGTCAAATATATTCATGGTCCTTTAAAAAATAAACTAGATATAACCGAAGGAATTAATACGTATGAGATAGAAAATAGTAATGATTTAATTCAGGCAATTGAAAAAGAAATTTCGAAATGTGATTATTTTATTATGAATGCTGCAGTAGCAGATTTCAAAATATCAGGAGATACTTCAAAAAAGATCCCAAAAAGCAAATTTGAGGATTTTTTGAATGAAAATATTGAATATGTTCCAGATATTTTAAGAGAGATAAGTAAAGTAAAAAAAGAAAATCAAATTTTTGTGGGATTTTGTGCATTTACAGGTTCTTTTAAAAGTGCAAAAAAAACCATTAAAGAGAAAATAATGCTTAAGGGTTGTGATTTACTATTTGCAAATCCTATAGATATCGAAGACCAAGGATTTGGTCCACTAGCAAAAAATGAAGGTTGGCTTTTTGATAAAAAAAATATGGAAAATTACCTAGAAAAAACATCAAAAATTGAGTTAGCTAATAATTTAATAAATGAAATTATTTCAACTAACAAATAACCCCTAACATTTATATTTGTATTTTTTTGTAATCTTAATCATTAAAAATAGTCTAATATCTTAAAATATCTCAAGTTTTAAAAATTAAAAAGCTACGAGTTATTTCGAGGATCTAAAAAACTTTCTTTTGTGGTTCTTTACCTTGTATTATCCGTACTGAACATTTTTAAGTAATCCTTTACCAGCAGTCACAGAACTTTATTAAAATTTTATTATGAGAATTCGTTCTTTCTTAGCTTTAGTTATTTCTTTTTGTTTAACTTTTGCTTTTGTCACAGATAAAACATATGCCTTCTCCGAGAGAGGAAATGCCCAATTTACAGATGTTGTAAATACAGGTAGAGCTAACGATTGTCCTTCCTTAGATTCATCCCTAGTCGGATCAATATCTCTAGGCAATGGTGATTCCTTAAAAGGGATATGCATGCATCCAACAGAAGTTTATGTAAAAGTTCCTGGATCAAAAAGAAAAGAAGCAGAATTTGTTGCAACAAAAATTATTAGCCCTAGGAATAACACCACAGTTACAGAGGTATATGGAGATATAGACTCCGGAACATTTACTGAAAAAGGTGGTATTGATTTTCAATTAATTACTGTTCTAACTCCTGGAGGTTTAGAGGTTCCATTCGCATTTTCTGCAAAAGATTTAACAGCTGATCTACCTTCCTTAATCGAGCCTGGGACAGAGGTGAGTGGTGCTACATTTACTCCTAATTATAGAACAGGAGATTTTTTAGATCCTAAAGCAAGAGCTAAAAATACTGGTGTTGAATACGCTCAAGGTTTAGTTGCCTTAGGGGGAGATGATGAAGAACTTGCTAAAGAAAATATCAAAGTTGATGTAAATGGTACTGGAGTCGTAACACTATCAATTGAAAATGTAGATTCTGATACAGATGAATTTGCAGGTACATTTGTAGCGATCCAACCTTCCGATACAGATATGGGCTCAAAAGAACCTCTTGATGTAAAAATAATTGGTGAGCTTTACGGAAGAAAAGCTTAATTCTAAATAAAAAGAAAAAAAGAGGGTTTAAGCAAGCCCTCTTTTTTGTTTTAATTTATCTTATACAAATCATAAAATGAATTCACAAAAAGAATCTAAAAGAGATTCAAAAGGTTTAATACCTGCTTATGGAGGTGAACTAAAAGAATTAATTATTAAGGACGAAGAACTAAAATTAAAGCTTCTTTCTCAAATTTCTTATGAGCACGAATGTAGTGATAGAAATGCTTGTGATATAGAACTCTTAATGGTTGGCGGATTTTCTCCACTAGAAGGATTTATGGATAAAGAAGATTATAAATCTGTAATTAAAAGCCATAGAGATACAAAGGGTTTACTCTTTGGTTTGCCCATTGTATTTGATACTAATAATGCACAAATCAAGGAGGGTGAAATAATATTACTCACTTATAAAAAACAAAAATTAGCGATTTTAAAAGTAAGTTCAAAATGGGAGCCCGATAAAGCCGAAGAGGCAGAGTTTTGTTACGGGACTAATTCCTTGGATCATCCTGCAGTAAAGATGATTTTCAATGAAAGAGGCAGATACTACATAGGAGGTAAAGTTTATGGCTTGGAGCTCCCAAATAGAGATTTTCCTTGTAAGACGCCAAAAGAAGTGAGAGATTTATTACCTGCTAATTTTGATGTAGTTGCTTTTCAATGTAGAAATCCAATTCATAGAGCTCATTATGAATTATTTACTAACGCCTTACAATCGGAAAATGTTTCCTTAAATTCAGTTGTTTTGGTTCATCCAACCTGCGGGCCAACACAACAGGATGATATTCCAGGGAAAGTCCGATATTTGACCTATAAAAAATTAGAAGAAGAAATTTCTAATAAGAAAATAAAATGGGCTTTTTTACCATACTCAATGCATATGGCAGGACCTAGAGAAGCTCTTCAACACATGATTATAAGAAGGAATTATGGATGTACTCATTTTATAATTGGTAGGGATATGGCTGGATGTAAATCATCATCAACTGGCGAAGATTTTTATGGACCTTATGATGCCCAGAATTTTGCCAATGAATGTGCAGATGAGTTATTGATGAAAACTGTACCTTCAAAAAATTTGGTCTACACAATAGAAAAAGGATACATAACTGCCGAAGAAGCAAAAGAGAAAAAATATCAGATAATGAAACTAAGCGGTACAGAATTCAGAAAAAAGCTGAGGAATGGAGATTCAATTCCAGAATGGTTTGCATTTAAAAGTGTAGTAGATGTACTTAGAAAGTCTTAATATTGTTTTATTATTAGTATTATAGATTTAATAGAAACTTTTTATCGTGAACAAACGTTGGAGAAACGTAGGACTTTATGTTCTAGCAGTAATTACAGTGATTTTCATAGGCACTTCTGTTTTTGATAAACCTAACACTGAGAATGCCACCAAAACGCTTAGATATAGCGATTTCATAGAAGCTGTTCAAGATAAAGAAGTGAGCAGAGTTTTATTATCCCCAGATAGTGGAACAGCACAAGTTGTTGAAAATGATGGCAGTAGATCTGAAGTTAATCTGGCTCCTGATAAAGATTTACTAAAAATCCTAACCGAGAATGATGTAGATATAGCCGTTACACCAACAAAATTAGCTAATCCTTGGCAGCAAGCTATAAGTAGTTTAATTTTTCCAGTTTTATTGATCGGAGGTTTATTCTTCCTATTTAGAAGATCACAAAATGGTGGTGGTGGTGGTGGTGGTAATCCAGCAATGAGTTTTGGTAAAAGCAAAGCTAGACTTCAAATGGAACCTTCTACTCAGGTAACTTTTTCAGATGTTGCAGGCGTAGAAGGAGCAAAATTAGAGTTAACAGAGGTTGTAGATTTTCTTAAAAGTCCTGACAGATTTACTGCAGTAGGAGCGAAAATTCCTAAAGGTGTTCTTTTAGTGGGACCACCAGGAACAGGAAAAACTCTTTTAGCGAAGGCCGTAGCGGGAGAAGCAGGTGTTCCTTTTTTCTCGATCTCTGGATCTGAGTTTGTTGAAATGTTTGTTGGAGTTGGAGCAAGTAGGGTTCGAGATTTATTTGAGCAAGCTAAAAAAAATGCACCCTGTATTGTTTTTATTGATGAAATAGATGCTGTTGGAAGACAAAGAGGTGCTGGCATGGGAGGTGGAAATGATGAGAGAGAACAAACTTTAAACCAACTTTTAACTGAAATGGACGGTTTTGAAGGTAATTCAGGAATAATTATTGTTGCGGCAACTAACAGACCTGATGTTTTAGACTCAGCATTAATGAGACCAGGTAGATTTGATAGACAAGTAACCGTAGACAGGCCAGATTATGCTGGAAGATTACAAATTTTAAATGTTCATGCCAAGGATAAAACTCTTTCAAAAGATGTAGACCTTGATAAGGTTGCAAGAAGAACGCCTGGATTTACAGGTGCTGATTTAGCCAATCTCTTAAACGAAGCAGCTATCCTTGCCGCAAGAAAAGATCTAGATACTGTTAGTAATGATGAAGTAGGGGATGCTATCGAGAGAGTAATGGCAGGACCAGAGAAGAAAGACCGAGTTATAAGTGATAAAAAGAAAGAACTTGTTGCCTATCACGAGGCAGGTCATGCTTTAGTTGGCGCTTGTATGCCTGATTATGACGCTGTAGCAAAAGTTTCTATTATCCCTAGAGGTCAAGCAGGAGGTTTAACCTTCTTTACTCCTAGTGAAGAAAGAATGGAGTCCGGACTTTACTCACGTTCTTACTTACAAAATCAAATGGCTGTAGCCTTAGGTGGAAGAGTTGCTGAGGAAATAGTATACGGAGAAGAGGAAGTTACTACAGGAGCCTCTAACGATTTACAGCAAGTGGCTAATGTTGCAAGACAAATGATTACTAAATTCGGAATGAGCGATAAAATAGGTCCAGTAGCTTTGGGGCAATCACAAGGAGGAATGTTCCTCGGAAGAGACATGAGCGCGACAAGAGACTTCTCTGAAGATACTGCAGCAACAATTGACGTAGAAGTTTCAGAGCTTGTTGATACAGCATATAAAAGAGCGACAAAAGTCCTTTCAGATAACAGAAGTGTTCTTGATGAAATGGCTTCAATGCTTATTGAGAGAGAAACAATTGATACTGAAGATATCCAAGATTTACTTAATCGCTCTGAGGTTAAAGTTGCTAACTATATCTAATTTAAAACAATTTGATATCTCCATTAAAAAAAAAAGATTCTTTCTCTAAAAAACTAAAGTCAGAATCTTTTTTTTTATTAATAAAACCTACTAAAAATATTTATACAAATACTATTGAAAGAGATTTAGTTGAACTAGAAATAGAGCTTTTAATAAAAGCAGGTTTCATAAATATAGAAATTGGTTGGTCTAATAATGAAAACTGGCTAAATTACGTTTCAAATTTAAGATTAAAGTTCCCTAAGCTTAATTTAGGCTCTGCTTCTATAATAAATAAGAAATCGATAGATGACTCTATAAAAATAGGTTGCAATTATTCAATGATGAAAGGTTGGGATAGAGACCTTTTAAAATATTCAAATTCAAAAAATCATTTATTAATTCCTGGAATCAAACATTTAAAAGATCTTAAACAAGCAATAGATTTGAATTGTAAAATTATCAAAATTTATCCGGTTAAAGATAATATTGAATTAATAAATATATCTAAATATAAAAATATAGATTTTATTGCTGCTGGAGGACTATCTATATCAGATATACCGCTATATAAATCTTTAGGATATAAAGCTATCGTAATTGGGGATATGGGTTTCAAAAATAATAAAATAGATCCAAAGATATATGAATGGCTCAGAAGAAGATCAAATTAAATAATTATTCCTATTTAATAATTGAACATTGTGCTTGATGGAGAAGCAAATGGTCTGCCAGTACGAGAGCTACCATTGAATCAACCATTGGAACTGCTCTCGGTAAAACACAAGGATCATGTCGGCCTTTAGCCTTCATTAGTACTTCTTTTCCATCAGCATTAACAGTTTTCTGCTCCTTTCCGATAGTTGCTGTTGGTTTAAAAGCTATTTTCATCTCAATATTCTCTCCATTACTTATTCCTCCCTGTATACCTCCTGAATTATTTGATATTGTTTTAAGCTTACTAATATCATCAGACTCGATAAACGAATCATTATGTTCACTTCCTCTTAAATAAGTTCCCAAGAAACCTGAACCTATTTCAAACCCCTTAGTAGCAGGTAATGACATCAAAGCCTTTGCAAGATCAGCTTCCAATTTATCAAAGACAGGCATACCTAATCCTGATGGAACATTTTTCACTAAACATTCAATAACACCTCCACAGGAATCACCATCTTGCTGCAATTCTTTTATTCTTTTAATCATTTTTGTAGCCGCCTTATCATCTGGACATCTAACAATATTTGAATCTATTTTACTTAAAGTAAGTTTATTTTTATTTACCTGAGAGTCAATATCATGTATACGTTTTACCCAAGAAAGAATTTCAGTATTAAACAAGTTTTTTAATAATTGTTTTGCGATAGAGCCTGCAGCAACTCTTCCTATGGTTTCTCTAGCTGAGGCTCTGCCTCCTCCAGAACCAGCCTGAATTCCATACTTCAAATGATATGTGCCATCTGCATGAGATGGCCTGAATACTTGCTCTAAATTACTATAATCTCCTGGTCTTTGATCTTTATTTCGAACCAACATTGCAATAGGGGTTCCAAGTGTTATTCCATTCTTTAAACCACTTAATATCTCTAATTTATCATCTTCGTTTCTTGGAGTTGTAATTTTGCTCTGACCAGGTCTTCGCCTATCTAATTCATTTTGTATGAGATCAATATTTATTTTTAACTTTGGAGGACATCCATCAAGAATAACTCCTACAGCGCCTCCATGAGATTCTCCAAAAGTAGTGACACGAAAAATCTTACCAAAACTGCTACCC